>CAVWIM010000016.1:0-216646 GCA_963755065.1 uncultured beta proteobacterium | reverse complement strand
GACCGAGGCTGCCCGAACGGAGGAGTCTTCCATGAATGCTCACCTGTTGGCGTTGATGCTGACCGCAATCCCATTCGCCGCCTTGGCGCAAACTCCTCCGCTGGCTATCCGGCCGATTATGCGCAGACCATTGCCGCCGCCAACAAGGAAGGCAAGCTCGTCATCTATAGCGCGCTCGACACCAAGGCCGCGCAGCCGTTGATCAAGGACTTCAACGCGCTCTATCCAACGTCAAGGTCGAGTACAGCGATCTCAATTCGACCGAGCTCTACAACCGCTTCATCGCGGAATCGGCCTCGGGCCAGGGTTCGGCCGACGTGATGTGGAGTTCGGCGATGGACCTCCAGGTCAAGCTGGTCGACGAGGGCCACGCGCTGACATACCAGTCGCCGGAAGCCGCCAAGTTGCCGGCCTGGGCCGTGTACAAGAACCAGGCCTACGGCACGACGTACGAGCCGGCGGTGTTCATCTACAACAAGCGCCTGGTGACGGCCGATGAAGTCCCGCAGGATCACGCGGCCTTCGCCAAACTGATCAATACCAAGGTCGACAAGTTCAAGGGCAAGGTCACGACCTACGATATCGAGAAAAGCGGCGTGGGCTTCATGTTCGTCGTGCAGGACACCAAGTTCTTCCCCGGCATGAAGGACCTCGAACACGGATTCGGCGCTTCCAGTTACCGCGTCTACGGCAGCACCGGCAACATGCTGGAGAAAGTTTCCTCGGGCGAACATCTGCTGGGGTACAACGTGCTCGGCTCCTACGCGCTGGTTCGCGCCAAGAAAGACCAGGCGCTGGGCGTCGTGCTGCCCAAGGACTACACGCTCGTGTTGTCGCGCGTGCTCTTCATCGGCAAGCAGGCAAAAAATCCGAATGCCGCGAAGCTGTGGGTCGACTACATCCTGTCGCAGCGCGGACAAAAACTGATCGGCAGCGACGTGGAGCTGTTCTCGATCCGCAACGACGTCGATGCCGAATACACTGCCGCATCGCTACCAAGCAGCTCGGCGCGAACAACGTGAAGCCCATCCCCGTCAACGCCGAAATCGTCACCTATCTCGACCAGAAGAAACGCCTGGATTTCCTGAACGCCTGGAAGGCCGCGCTCGCTGCGGGCGCCGCGGGCAAGTAACGCGACACGCCGAAAGGGGCGCCGATCACGCGGCGCCCCGGCAGATCCGGCATGCGCACAGCCACTCTAGCGGCCGTCCCGCGCAGCCTCACGATCCTGGTGACGGCCGCGGCGGTACTCGCGCCGCTGTTCCTGATTCTCTACCAAAGCATACTGACAGCGCCGTTCTTCGACGCGCGCAAGACGGTTGGTATCGGTGCCTACGAATTCATCTTCGCCGATCCGGATTTCTGGCAGGCGTCGCTCAATTCGGTGGTCATCGCCGCTGCGATGGTGATCATCGCCGTGCCGCTGGGCGGACTTCTCGCCTTCGTCATGGAACGCACGGACTTGCCGGCCAAGCGCTGGATCGAGCCGCTGATTCTCGTCCCCAGCTTCGTGTCGCCGATGGTGCTGGCGTTCGGCTTTGTGGTTGCCGCGGGACCCGTCGGCTTCTATACCGTCTGGGCGACCGAATGGCTCGGCGGCGCGCCGTGGGGAATCTATTCGCTCACGGCCATCGGCATCATTGCCGGTCTGCTGCACGTGCCCAACGTCTACGTGTACGCATCGGCGGCGTTGAAGAGCCTGGGGTCGGACGTCGAAGAAGCTGCGCGAGTCGCGGGCGCATCGCCGTTTCGCGTTGCCGCTACGGTCAGTCTCCCATTGATCATGCCGGCGATGCTGTTCGCCGCGGTCCTCGTGTTCTTCCTGGGCTTCGAACTGTTCGGCCTGCCGCTGGTATTGGGCGATCCCGAGGGCCACCTCGTGCTGTCGACGTATCTCTACAAGCTGACCAACAAGCTGGGCACGCCGTCCTACCACTTGATGGCGGCGGTGGCGATGTGCATCGTCGCGGTGACGTTTCCGCTCGTGCTCTTGCAGCGCTACCTGCTGCAGAACGCGCGCAAGTACGCGACGATCAAGGGCAAGGCGGGACGGATGCGCGAACTGCCGCTCGGCAAGTGGAAATGGGTCGCGGCCGCGCTGATCGGACTCTGGCTTTTCGTCGGCGTGATCGTGCCACTGTCGGGCATTGCGCTGCGCGCGTTCGTGACCAATTGGGGATACGGCGCCAAATTGGCCGAAGTGTTGACGTTCGAACACTTCCAGTCGGTGTGGGACGAGCCGATCCTCGTGCGCGCGATCTGGAACACGATCTTGATCGGCACCGTCGGCGGCGCGATTGCCGTCATGTGCTACACCGCCATCGGTTTCGCCACGCATCGCCGCAACGACGGCTGGTCGCGCTTCGTCGACTACCTGGTGCTCGTACCCCGCGCCATTCCGGGTCTGCTGGCCGGTCTCGCGTTCCTCTGGGTGTTCCTGTTCTTCCCGCCGCTGCAGCCGTTGCGCACGACGATCTTCAGCATGTGGCTCGCCTACACCGTGGTGTGGCTGGCCTACGGCATGCGGCTCATCTCGTCGTCGCTGATGCAGGTCTCGACGGAACTGGAAGAGGCCGCGCGCACCGTCGGTGCGACTCGCGGCCAGATTTCGCGCCAGATCACGCTGCCGCTCATCCGCCCCGGACTGATCGCCTCGTGGCTGCTCGTGTTCATGATCTTCGAGCGCGAATACTCGACCGGCGTCTATCTGTTGGCACCCGGCACCGAAGTGATCGGCGCGCAACTGGTTTCGCTGTGGCAGGGCGGCGCCATCGACGTGGTCGCGGCGCTGTCGCTCATCAATGTCGTGCTGGTCGGTGTCGGATTGGCACTCGCGTTGCGCTTCGGCGTTAAGTTGCGTGATTGATGTTACAAGAGGAAATACCCCATGGCCGAGCTCACCGTCGACAACCTGCATCTCGCCTACGGCGACAACCCGATCCTCAAGGGCGTTTCACTGACGCTGAATCGCGGCGAGGTCGTGTCGCTGCTCGGCCCTTCCGGCAGCGGCAAGACGACGCTGCTGCGCGCCGTCGCCGGCCTGGAAACGCCGCACGAGGGCACGATCAAGATCGGCGAGAAATCCGTGTTCGATGGCGCCGGCGGCACCGACATTCCCGCCGAGGGGCGCAACCTGGGCCTGGTGTTCCAGTCCTATGCGCTGTGGCCGCACAAGACCGTGTTCGACAACGTCGCCTACGGCCTCAAGCTGCGCAAGATCGGCGGTGCCGAAGTCAAGACACGTGTCACGGCAGCGCTCGGGCAACTGTCGCTGGGGCACCTCGGCGAGCGCTTTCCGCACCAGCTCTCCGGTGGCCAGCAACAGCGTGTCGCACTGGCGCGTGCGCTCGTCTACAACCCGCCGGTAATCCTGCTGGACGAGCCGCTGTCGAACCTGGACGCCAAGCTGCGCGAAGAGGCGCGCGCGTGGCTGCGCGAACTCATCGTCCGCATGCAACTCTCCGCGCTGTGCGTGACGCACGACCAGAGCGAGGCGCTCGCGATGTCGGATCGCATCCTGCTCCTCAACAACGGCCGCATCGAGCAGCAAGGCACGCCGGAGCAGATGTATAGCGACCCCGTGACGCTGTTCACGGCCGATTTCATGGGCAGCAACAACAAGCTCACCGGGCGCGTGACCGAAGTACGCGACGGCGCAGCGCTGCTGGAAGGCGACGGCTGGAAGCTATGGGGTGCGGCGCGGCAAAGCGCCAAGGCAGGAGCGGACGGCACCGCGATGATCCGCCTCGAGCGCATTCGCCTGACCGACGGTCCCGGCGACAACCGCCTCGAGGCCGGCCTTACGACGTCGATGTACCTGGGCGACAAATGGGAGCACCTGTTTGCCATCGGCGAGTCGCGGCTGCGCGCCTACGGCGACAAGCCGCTCGCGAGCGGCTCGCATTGGCTGCATGTCCCGCGCGAGAGTCTCTGGGTTTTCTAGTTGCCGGGGCGCAGCGCATTCGCTGCCGTCAATGCCCCAATCTTCTTGCCCATCGCCGTTCCCACTTCGGCTGAGTTGCGGTAATGCACGCCCTCGTAGATGCGACCGTTGGCGACTTCGACTACGAAGTCATCGATGCTCGTCCAACTGTGGACGATTCCTGGCGCCGTCGGGCTGGTGGTGGTCAGTTTCGGCGTAGGTCCGGCGCCGATCTCTGCCACAAGCACGCCGGCGACCGCCCCCGAGACGATGCAATGGGCGCACGGATATTCCGGGTGCATGGGCGCGTCGACGAACGGCAGCCAACCCGCGTCCCGCTCGGTCGCATCGTTGCCGTCGATGTCCCCATTGCGAATTGCGGTAATGGGTCGCCAGAAGTTGTATTGGTACTTGGCATCGAAGACCGCGATCAGCGCGTCGTCGATCGCCTCGGCGGTCAGCGCGAACAGCCGCGCGTTCTGCGTGACCTCCCGGCCGGGCAAATTGGCGACTGAACGCACGACCGGATAGTAGACAATCGGTCCGTTGGCTTCCCAGAAGCGGGCGGTCTCGGTCTGTGCTGGGGTTCTGGTCGTACTGTTCTTGGCGCCGATCGCCTTGATCTCGTTATAGTCGCGCGCCCAAATGTCACTCGTAAGCGCTGGAGGTGGCCCGGGTCGAAATTGGTCACACGACGTCATGACCCAGGGCTTGCGCTGCGTCCACTGCGGAACCGCGGGAATGGGTGTGGGGACGTATACGCCGGCGGTCGTGGCGGGCCGATAGCGTTCCGGCGCAGCCGCGTTGTCGTCGGTGCGCCACGCGAAAACAGCCGCGGCGGCCTGTTCGCCCACGGCAATACCCGCCGTCTTCGAAGGGCCATCGGCGATCGCCGCAAGCGCGGTTCCGTAGGCTTTGTCTATCGCGGACTGCTGCGAGGGTACCAGGCGGGACAGAACCGCGCGGTTGGCCGCCGCGACGGCTGCAGCGACCGACGCATCGGGCGCGGCATTGGGCGTAGCGCGATCGGGGGGATATCGCTTGGAGATAGCGTTGACGGCCTCATAGACGGCGGTCTGCACCATTGCGAGCGTCCGGTTGGCTGGCGGTGGCGGCATGCCGGCGGCGACAATGATGTCGTTGGCAATAATATTCCATTCGGTGACCACGTCGGCGGCCGCTGTCGCCCCCCAAAGCAGAGACGCCAACGCGATAGGTCCTGCTATCCAACGGAATTGCCTGGTGTATTTCATGGCTTGGTCCTTGGTTGGCCGAACGATGAGGCCACGTTCGGTATAGGCTCATTTGCCCAGGTGCGCAATGACCGCCATTTAGGTCGCGGCGTCCTGGCGTGTCAGTCGAATCCCGCGGCGCGGAATCGCCCTCGGCCTGCCGCACTCGTCAGCGCTTCGACGAATTCGCGGGCAACCTTGTTGGCGCGATCCGGAACCCACGCCGTGTAGGTTGTCGCCAGTTGCAGCGCGTCGGGCAACGGGCCGGCGTAGGTCGACGCGTCGACGTGCAGGATTTCGCTCGCCTGCGTGATGCCGAGCTCCGCGTCGCCGCTCACTACAAGTTGCACCACGCCGAGGCCGTTGGGCGCAAAGCGCGTCTTCGTCGCCAGCGCCGATCGCAAGTCCAATTGGTCGACGACCCGCGAAAAGTGGATTCCTGTCGTCGCGCCCTTCGCGGGATCCCCGTAGGCGACCGATTCCGCGCTGATCAGTGCCTCACGGAATTTCGCGACGCTCGACAGATCGGGCCGCGCGGCGCCCTTGCGCACCGCGACGCCGATGCGGACGGTGCCCAGGTCCCGGACGAATGCTTCGCCCGCACTCGTGCGGGCCGCGATGCGGCCGCCGCTGTTGATGACGATGCCGGGCCGCGCACCGGCAGCCAGTTCTTCGTCCACCTGCCCCGCCGTCGCGAACTCGAATGCGATGTGGTGTCCAGTATCGTGCGTAAATTGCGCCGCGACCTCGGTAAGCGGAACCTGCACCGCGCCCGCGCTCAGGATCCTGAGTTCGTCGGCAGCCGCTGCGATGGACAAACCCGAAGCGAGTACCGCGAATGCGAGCGATGCGCGTCGCATTGCGCCTCTCGTCACCCGCCTTGCATCGGCAAGTTGAGCCCTTTTGCTTTGGCGACTTCGATAGCTTTCGGATAACCGGCGTCTGCGTGCCGCATCACGCCGGTCGCGGGATCGTTCCACAGCACGCGCGCGATGCGCTTCGCCGCGGCATCGGTGCCGTCGCAGACGATCACCACCCCCGCGTGCTGCGAGTAGCCCATGCCAACGCCGCCGCCGTGGTGCAAAGAGACCCACGTCGCGCCGCCGGCCGTGTTGAGCAGCGCATTGAGCAGCGGCCAATCAGAGACCGCGTCGGAACCGTCCCGCATCGATTCCGTTTCGCGGTTGGGGCTCGCGACACTGCCCGTATCGAGGTGATCGCGTCCGATCACGATTGGCGCTTTCAATTCGCCGCTGGCCACCATCTCGTTGAACGCAAGTCCGGCGCGATGACGCTCGCCCAACCCCAGCCAGCAGATGCGCGCGGGCAGCCCCTGGAACGCGATGCGCGAACGCGCCATGTCGAGCCAGCGGTGCAGATGGGCATCGTCCGGGAAAAGTTCCTTCACCTTGCGATCCGTCTTGTAGATGTCTTCCGGATCGCCCGAGAGCGCGACCCAGCGGAACGGTCCCTTGCCCTCGCAGAACAGCGGCCGGATGTACGCGGGAACGAACCCCGGAAAGTCGAACGCGTTGGCCACGCCTTCGTCGTACGCGACCTGCCGGATGTTGTTGCCGTAGTCGAACGTCGGAATTCCTTGCGTGTGAAAGGCGAGCATCGCCTCGACGTGCACTTTGCAGGAACGCGCGGCCGCCGCAACCAGCCCCGCATGTTTCGAGGGATCCTGCTGCGCTGCGCCCCATTGCTCGATGGTCCAACCCGCGGGTAGGTAGCCGTACACGAGATCGTGCGCAGATGTCTGGTCCGTGACCATGTGCGGCTTCACCTTCCGTCGCACGAGCTCCGGCAGGATCTCCGCCGCGTTGCCGACGAGCCCGACGCTCACCGGCTTCTGCTCGGCGCAGGCTTTGGCAATGATCGCCAGCGCGTCATCGAGATCCTTTGCCTGCAGGTCGAGATAGCGCGTTCGCAGCCGCATCTCGATGCGCGAAGGCTGGCATTCGATCGCGAGCATCGACGCACCGGCCATCGTCGCGGCGAGCGGCTGCGCGCCGCCCATGCCGCCCAATCCCGCAGTCAGGATCCATTTGTCCGCGAGTTTGCCGCCGCAATGCTGGCGGCCGGCCTCCGCGAAAGTCTCGTACGTGCCCTGCACGATGCCCTGGCTGCCGATGTAAATCCACGATCCCGCCGTCATCTGGCCGAACATCATGAGGCCCTTGCGGTCGAGTTCGTTGAAGTGCTCCCACGTCGCCCACTTGGGCACCAGGTTGGAGTTGGCGATGAGCACGCGCGGCGCATCGGCATGCGTCTTGAACACACCGACCGGCTTGCCCGATTGGATCAGCAGCGATTCGTCGTCGTTCAATTCGCGCAGTGCCGCGACGATCGCGTCGAAACATTCCCAGTTGCGTGCCGCGCGGCCGATGCCACCGTAAACGACGAGTTCCTGCGGATTCTCGGCGACCTCCGGATCGAGGTTGTTCATCAGCATCCGCAGCGGCGCCTCGGTGAGCCAGCTCTTGGCGGTGCGCTTGGACCCGCGGGGCGCGCGGATCACGCGGTCGGCGCGGCGCGTGCCCTGCTGCGCGGCGGCAAGGGATTTCGGGTCGTCACGATGCATGAGGATTCTCCGGACTATGCGCTCGCTGGGTACGCATCGACCTTCGCGATCCAGGCGATTTTATCCCGTTCCGGCAGGAAGGATGCCGCGAACGAATTGCGGGCCAGCATTACGATGTCCTTACGGGTCAGGCCCAGTGCCTTCTGCGCGGCTACGTAGTTGTCGACGATATAGCCTCCAAAATAGGCGGGGTCGTCCGAGTTGATCGTGATGCGCAACCCGCGATCCAGCAAACGCTTCAGGTTATGGTCCTCCATGCGCCGGAACACGCCTAGCTTGACGTTCGACAACGGGCACACGGTGAGCGGGATGTGCTCTGCCGCCAGCCGCCGGCACAGGTCATCGTCGCTTTCGCAGCGCACGCCGTGGTCGATGCGCTCGACGTGCAGCAGGTCCAGCGCTTCCCAGATGTACGCGGGCGGACCCTCCTCCCCCGCATGCGCGACGGCGTGGAAGCCGGCCTTCCTCGCTGCGCGAAAGACGTCGGTGAACTTTCGACGGCGGATGCCCGACCTCGGAGGAATCGAGTCCGACACCGTGGATGGCCGTCTTATAGGGCAGCGCCTCCTGCAATGTGCGCAGGGCGTCGTCCGCCGGCAAGTGGCGCAGAAAGCAGAGGATGAGGCGACTGGTGAGCCCCAGCTCGCGCTCACCCTGCGCGAGCGCGCGCGTAATGCCCGCGATCACGGTGCCTAAGGCGATGCCGCGTTGCGTGTGCGTCTGCGGGTCGAAAAAGATCTCGGCGTGCACGACGCCGTCGGCGTGCGCGCGCTGAAGGTACGCCCATGTCATCGCATGGAAGTCATCTTCGTCGCGCAGCACGTCCGCGCCCGCATAGTAGATGTCGAGGAACGACTGGAGATTGTGAAAATCGTAAGCACGCCGCAACGCTTCCACCGATGGGTACGGCAGCGCGACCTTGTGTTTCGCGGCCAATGCGAACACCAACTCAGGTTCGAGCGAACCTTCGATGTGGATATGCAGTTCCGCCTTGGGAATGCCGCGGATGAACGCGGCGTCCATGGCCGCGTCGGCATTGGGAACCATGAACGTTCAGCCGCCCGCGAACAAGTCACCGACGAAGGGTAGGAAGTCGCCTGCTTCCACGCGGCGCCGCATGGCCGCAAGGTCAGGCGCGAACGCCCGGTCGCGATCCCAGAACGCCGCCTCGGTACGGACGATGTCAAACGCTTCAGCCAACTTCGATGACGTCTTGAGCGGCTCACGCAATTCGATGCCCTGCGCGGCCGCCAGCAACTCGATCGCGACGATCGCCGCCGTGTTGCCCGCCATCGGCGTCAGCCGCCGCGCGGCGAACGTCGCCATGCTGACGTGATCCTCCTGGTTGGCGGACGTGGGAAGCGAATCGACAGATGCCGGGTGTGCGAGTGACTTGTTCTCGGAGGCCAGCGCGGCGGCCGTGACCTGCGCGATCATGAAGCCGGAGTTGACACCGCCGTCTTCGACCAGGAAGGGCGGCAGGTCTGAGAGATTCGTGTCCATCAGCAATGCGATGCGGCGCTCGGACAGCGCACCGGTTTCCGCGAGTACCAGCGCCAGGTTGTCGGCGGCGAACGCGACCGGTTCGGCGTGGAAGTTGCCGCCGGACAGGATTTCGTTGGCGTCGGCGAACACGAGCGGATTGTCGGACACGGCATTGGCTTCGGTGAGCAGCAGGCCGGCCACGTGCCGCCACTGGTCGAGACAGGCGCCCATGACTTGCGGCTGGCAGCGCAGGCTGTAGGGATCCTGGACGCGGCTGCAATCGACGTGCGACGCGCGAATCGCGCTGCCGGCGAGGAGCTCTCGATAAATTCGCGCAGCGTCGATCTGGCCGGCGTGGCGGCGCACGGCATGAATGCGGGGATCGAACGGCGTGTCGCTGGCGAGGCACGCATCGACCGTCATCGCACCGGCGACGAACGCCGCGGCCATCGCGCGCTCAGCGGCAAACAGCCCCGCGAGTGCCAACGCCGTCGACACCTGCGTGCCATTGAGGAGCGCCAACCCTTCTTTCGGCGCGAGTTCGATGGGATGCAGCCCAGCTAACGCCAAAGCCTTGCGCGCCCGGCACGATGTCGCCCTTGATTCGCGCTTCGCCCTCGCCGATCAGCACTGCGGACAAATGCGCGAGCGGCGACAAGTCACCCGAAGCACCGACCGATCCCTGACCGGGAATGCACGGCACGATGCCGGCGTTCGCGAGATTGACCAGCAGCTCGATCACCTCCCAGCGCACGCCCGAGTAGCCCTGGCCGAGCGACGCCACCTTGAGCGCGATGATCAGGGCCACGACCTCGTCGTCGAGCAGCGCCCCCGTGCCCGCACTGTGCGAGCGCACCAGCGCACGCTGCAATTCGAGGAGCCGATCGCTGTCGATGCGCGTGCGCGCCAGCAATCCAAATCCGGTATTGATGCCGTAAACGGTGCGGCCTTCGGAGACGACCTGCGCCACAGTCGCAGCCGCAGCATCAACGGCGGGCTTGGCCGCGGCATCGACCTCGAGCATCGGACGCTCGGACCAGATGCGGCGCAGGTCAGACAACGTGAGACCGGAGGGGCGAAGCTTCAAGGCAGCGGGCATGGCGACCGATTTTACTTCAGATTCAACGGTTAAGCGTTGACCGGAACGAACGAAGCGCCGCGACGCCGCGACATGGATCGTGGCGTTTTTCTTGTCTGGGCGTCAGCGACCGGGGACGGCCTTCGGATTGGCCTTAGCGGCCACTTCCGCTGCGCATTTGATATTTTCCGGCGATCCCAAGTCAAATCCGGCGATCGCGCAATCGCGTTGGTAGCCGTGCATGCGCGCCTCGGTTTGCGCCTCCGGCGACGTTCCGCGGGCCGTGCATTGAAATTCCATCGTGGTTGTATAGCGCGCAGGCATGTCGTTCGCCGTCCGCACCATCGCAACGAACGGCACTTGTCCCCGCTGCGCGCAAAATTCATTGGCCTTGGCGGTAGCGACCCTCGCCGCCGCTTCGGACTGCGTGTAGTCGATGGCCGTGAGTCGCCAGGCGTTGTCGCCGATGCGGACGATGTCTCCGCCAGTCGCGCAGCCGAGGAGGATGATTGCAGATAGGAGAACCGGGAGCGTTTTCAATGGGGACCAAGCGTGTTGCGACGTGTCACGAATAATGCACAATTCCTCGCCGGAAAGCGAGGATCGAAGCGGGCGTCGCAGCCGCTTCGCTGAAGGCGTGGTCAATCGGCCATACGTCGAATCGGTGCAGTCGCTTTGCGTCCGTTAAATTGATAACAAGCGACACGATTCGAAGTCCAAGGGCCTAGTCTTCGGTGGACACCCCGTTTCGTGTCCCATTCGTGAAACGCCAGAACGAATATCCAATCACGCTTCCGACGGTGCAATATACAAGTTGATATGCGAGAAGGGTGAGGAATATCGCCACTGGTCCGCCAATGTGATCGATAGGGACGCCAAGATGATCATAGATGGACGTCGATAGCACTCCGATGATTGCGCCCCACAATGCCATCGATATTCCTAATACTATTTTCCCTCGCGGAGCAAGGTAGGCAACTAGGAACGCGGCAAGACTCGGGAAGGCAAATAGCGCTATCCGCAGCAATTCGTGGAATTTTACTTCCAACAAAACCGCTAGCCACAATACGTTCGCCAGGACCAGCACCGCTACTCCGATCAGGACTGCCTTCGTTGTTGTTTGTTGAGTCATCGTGGACGACCCGGTTCGCCGGGTTGAGGCCCCGGATTGATGGGCCAATTCGGCCAATCCCTAACAGGAAACGACATTCGACATGCGCTTAGCGCGCGCTCTGCACAATGACAGCAATTGTTCTTGAAGTAGTCATAATCGCTTCCCTGGCACTTGGCCATTTCCCGCTTGACGCAGTCATCATCGTCGGGCCCCTTGACTGGCTTGCAACTTGCGTTTTGTGGATGCGGGTCCGAATGGACACCACCGGTGTCATAACTACTCGTATTGTTGTTGTCTCCATTGAAGCGAATGAAGCAATGCTGGCCCGGAACCCCTGGAACCCGGACGGGTCGGCTACAGACCTCGGCGACAAGGCCTGAAGGGTCGTAATAGCGAATCGGGCTATTCATCACGTATTTGTACGTGTTGACACCGCCAGCGAGGCCAATCGGATCACTCTGCTCATATCTACCCACTCCAGGATCGTAGTCCCTAAAGTAGTTGTAGTGCGTCCCCGTCTCGGCATCGAAGTACTGCCCAGGAAACCGCAGCGCATACTTGAACGTGCCCTGCCCCGCGGGATTCTCGTTCGCTGGATTCGCCCCGAACGGATCGGTGTTGTCCCACCGCCACATGATCGCATTGTCGCTCGGCCGCGTCACCGCCCGCGGGCTGCCCAGATGGTCGGCGTGCATGTAGTACGCGTTGATTGGCGTCGGCGTGCCGGTAGCCCCGGTCGGGCGTAGCGTGGCGATGGGCAGATCGTCCAGCCACACCGTCTCCTGGATGAGCTTTGCCGGTGGCATCGTACTCGCCCAAGAGGCGCCCCTGCTCGTCGTACATGAACTTGGTGGTGGCCGCCCCCACGACCTTCTGCACGCGCTGACCCAGGCCGTTCACCGCGTAGGTGGCGAGCGTCACGCCACTGCTCTGCGTCTGCACCATCCGATTGGCGTTGTTGTAGGCATAAGTGAGCGCGGTCGCGCCAGCCAGATACGTCGGGCTGACAATCCCCACCATCGACTGCAGTTGGTTGGCATTGGGCGCGTAGTACAGGTTGGCCAGCGACCCGTCGAGCGGTGGCGTTCTGGCGATTGCCCAGCGCGTCGTAGGTGAACTGTTGCGTGTGCGTGGCCGGGTTGCCCTGCTGCGCCACGGTGAGCCGATCCAGGACGTCGTACTGGTAGGCGCCACTGTTGACCGGCAGGTTGGGATCGGCCACGGCCGTGATTCGGCTGGCCGAATCGAAGGAGAGGTCATTGCGCAGCACGCTCGCCCCATTGCGGAACTCCCAGGACGCCAGCCGGCCATCGGTGTCGAAACGGCGGAAGGTGAACTCCGCGTTGCCCCACTGCCAACCTTCCGCCGGACCGAACGGGAACGCGGTAATCCCCGACGCCAGTGCGGCGCCGTTGACCGTGACGCTGGCCACGCGGTTGTTGGCGTAGCCATACCCGATCACCTGGCCCGAGGGCGTGGTGAGCGCTCGTGAGCTGGCCGGCCGCGTTGTAGCCGTAGGTCAGCGTGTGCGTGATGCCGCCCGCCGTCTGCGTCTTGCTCGCCACCCGACCTTGCGCGGTGTAAGTCCACGTCGTGGTGGCCGCCGGGTCGACGAGTTGCGTGAGCCGGCCCTTGGCGTTGGCGCCACTGTCGTAGGTGTAGGTGTGCGTCTCGCTCGGCGTGCCGCTCTTGCTGTACACGACCGAGGTGACGCGGTTCAGCCAATCGTAGGCGTACGTCGCGGTCACTCCACGGGCGTCGGTCTTCGTCAGCAGGTTGCCCGCCGCATCGTACGTGTTCGTCGTGGTGCCCGTGTCCGGACTCACCAGTTTGGTTAGATTGTTGAGGCCGTCGTAGGTGTAGACCGTGGCCAGACCGCGCGGGTCGGTGACCTGGGAGAGATTGCCGGCACCGTCGTACGCGTACTGGGTGACGCCGTTCGCCGGGTCGAGCATCTGGACGAGCCGATTCAGCGCGTCGTAGGAATTGCCGGTCGCGTGACTCAGCGGATCGCTCACCGATGTGACGTTGCCATTGCTGTCGTAGCCGTAGGTGGTGGTCTGCGCCTGCGCACCGATGTCCTGCGCCAGCCGGTTCAGCGCGTCGTAGGCGCGGGTGCGCGTGCGCGCAAGCGCGTTGCTCGGGTCGAAGGCCTGGTCCCTCGTGCGGTTGCCCATCGCATCCAGCGTGTACACGATCCTGTTGCCCAGACCATCCTGGATCCGCGTCAGGCGGTGGGCGCCATCGTAGGTATAGGCCAATGTCGAAAAATCGGGCATCGTGACCAGCGTCAATTGGCCGACGCCGTCGTAGGTGTAGGTCGTCTGTTCGCCGCCAACGTTACGGTTGATGAGCCGCCCGCGCGTGTCGTACGTGAGTGACGTGGTCAACCCGTTCGGATCGATGATCGTCAGCGGCCGCGCGTTGGCATCATAGGCGGTGATCTGCGTGACGTGTGCGAGCGGATTCGTGACCGTTTTCACGTTGCCACGCTTGCCCAAGTTGGCGTCGTTGTCGGCGTAGTAGGCGTAGGTCGTGACCTTGCCGTTCGGATCGGTCGCGGTCGCGACACGCCCGAGCGTGCCGTAGGTCCAGTTCCAGGTGCGGGTTACGGTGTTCGCGGTGCCGTCATTCTTTGGCGCGACGGTGGACTTTTGCGTGCGATTGCCGGATGCGTCATACGTGAAGGTGGTCGTCTTCGTGCCGCCGGGAGCGGGCTCGACGATCGTCGCCGGGAGGCGCCAATTCGCGTTCCAGGTGGTCGTGACCTTGCGGACATCGGGGCGGATGGGCGGGGTGGTCAAAACCGTGGCGCACGTCTCGGTCGACAGGATGCCGTCGACCCGCGCCGTCTCCAAGTTGCGTGTCGTGTCGTATGCGTAGCAGACCTTCTTATTGTTGAAGTCAGAGCGCGAGGTTACGTTGCCGTTGGTGTCGTAGGTCTTCGTCTTCGCGCCGTCCCCGCACGTCGTGCACGGCTGGCTGATCCCGATACCTCTGATCGTGTTGGCGACCAACGTGTAGCTGAAACTGCGCACCGTGCCCAAGGGATCGGTGACAGTGGATGAGCCATCGGCGTTGAACGCCAGCGAGTAGGCTTCGACGCCGCCGCTGTGTTCGGTACGAATAGCCCGTCCCTGCGAATCGTAGGTGTAGGTCGAGAACCGCACGCCTTCTTCATCGACAATCCCAGTCAGGGCATTCGCGTAGGTCGGATTCTCGTACAGGAACGTACGCACGCTCGGTTGGCCGTGCGAGTTGAGCACGGGGTAGCGCACGGACTGCAGGTTGCCGAGTGAGTCATAGGTCATCGCATACGTGTTCCCCGCCGAATCGACAACGGTGGTCAATTGACGGAGCGAATTGTAGGTTTGGTTGAGTTGGCGGCCCAGGGCATCGGTGACCCGAATCAACAATCCGGGAGAGGGGGCAACCGCCGTTGGGGTGGACGTGTCACTGTAGGTGAAGGTCAGTGTCGTACCACCGCGCCGCCGCAAGCTCGTGATGCGACCGAGGGAATCATAGGTTTCGATGTCGTCGGTACTGGCAACGTAATACGTCCACCCCGATGTGTTGCCACTGCCGTCCACCTGCCGGGTCAGGCGATCGGCGATGTCGGCATCGCTCACATAAACACTAGCTTGCACATTGAAAGTTAGAATCATTCCGTCCGGACGATAAACCCACACCCGCCCGCTGTTCGCCACCGGGCCGAGATTGGCCGGTGCCATGGCCAACCTTCGGCTATAGGTGTGGCTCCAGCCCGACTGCTTGACCACCGTGTCATACATCTTGGTGCTGTAGAACCACGTCCACTCGAGGCCGGATGATGGGCCGCTGGGTGCGATCAACGGCTCCTGCTGACTCTTGATCCCCAGCGCCGGCGAGATTGGATTGCCGACGCCGCAATCATTGCATTTACCAGGATCGAAGCTGCTTCCGGAAACTTGGCCCGGATGGCCATTGATGCAGGCGTGAGCCGGGATACCGCGTCCGAAAGAGTCGGTCCCTCCGCCAAACGATGTGTAACCGTACCCATCCTCGGGGCAATTAGGCCGAAGCCCACCCACCGAGACTTGTCCATGGCTACCGTCGTCACATGTAAAGTTAGCCCAACAAACCCAAGCGTCGAGCATCCCGGTGGCGGCAGTGAAGCCCGCACTGGTGAGGGAGCAACCGGCAACGGCCTGGGAGTTGGCAATTCCAACGAGAGTTGTGCATACGGCTGCAACGCTGTTTCCCGTGGTCGCATTCGGCGGACTGCCCGCAATGTAACCCACGGTCGGGAGCTCCGGACTGAGCAACAAACCGGGATCGTGGGCGTGCCGGAGGTGCTTCCAGGCCAGCCCGTAGTCGCTGGCATAACCCGCGCGCGCGGCTTGCAATGCGGCTTCGTCGGAGCGGTAGCCGGCAGCACCGAATCCAGCGACCCCCTCCGCACTGATCGTATCTACCCAACCGAAAGTCCAGTCCGCGTGGGCCGTCGTGCAAACCACGATGGCGATCGAAATCATCGCGATGCGGTACATGCGAGCTACAAGTTCGGCGATCGGCATCACGGCAGCACCACCGAAACTGCCACCACATTGTTGGACTCGCTACTCTCCACAATTCCCCCGGCATCAGTATTGGTGCCCACGCCCAGCGTGGGACCGTGGCCATCGGCCTTGATGAACAGTGTGTAATTGCCCGGCGCGGTCGTGGTTCTGGTCGTAAAGGTAGCGGTAACGGTATAGCTGGCACCCGCTGCCAGCGCGGTGCTGCGGTAGGCGTAGCCGGACAGGTTTTGATCAGCGGTATCGAGCACCGCATCGGCCGACAGGTAAGCCTGGTCGTACCAGTCGGGCTGCGCTGCCGCCCCGCCGGCGTTGGTTACGCTGTAGGTCACTGGAATGCTCTTCGAACTGTTGGCATTCAGAACAATGGTTCCAACGCTCACATTGCTGACGACCAGATCTGGCTTGGTCGGCAGTGCCAGCGCCAACGAACGTATGTTGTTGGCCTCGTTAGCTTCCACCAGGCTGCCGCCATCGGTGTTGGTGCCCGCGCCAACCGTAGCGCCATGCCCATCGACTTTGATGAAAAGCGTATAGCTGCCCGGCGCGGTTGTCGGCGTGGTGATGAAAGTGGTGGTCACCGTGTAGCTCGCGCCCGGCGCAAGCGCCGTGTTGCGTGTGCTGTAGCCCAACAGGTTCTGGTCGCTGTTGTCCAGCGCCGAATCGGCCGACAGGTACACCAAGTCGTACCAGGGTGGACTGGCCGACAGAGCACCTGCGTTGCTAATCGTGTAGGTCACCGGCACGTTATAGGCACCGCCCTGACTTACCGTGATTGCGCCCACAATCGCGCTGCTCACCGCCAGGTCGGGCTTGGCGGGCAGCGTCAGCGCCAATGACCGCAGGTTGTTGGCCTCGTTAGCTTCCACCAGGCTGCCGCCATCGGTGTTGGTGCCCGCGCCAACCGTAGCGCCATGCCCATCGACTTTGATGAAAAGCGTATAGCTGCCCGGCGCGGTTGTCGGCGTGGTGATGAAAGTGGTGGTCACCGTGTAGCTCGCGCCCGGCGCAAGCGCCGTGTTGCGTGTGCTGTAGCCCAACAGGTTCTGGTCGCTGTTGTCCAGCGCCGAGTCGGCCGACAGGTACACCAAGTCGTACCAGGGTGGACTGGCCGACAGAGCACCTGCGTTGCTAATCGTGTAGGTCACCGGCACGTTATAGGCACCGCCCTGACTTACCGTGATTGCGCCCACACTGGCATTACTGATCGCCAGGTCGGGATGAGGATTAGCCGGCAGGTTGATGGCGATAGACTGCGAGTTATTCGTTTCATTCGACTCCGGTACGTAATTGGCGCCCGTGGGACTGTATTGCCCCGTACCGGCTCCGCCGTCGGCTTTGACAATGAGGGTGTAGTTTCCGGCCGGGGTCGTTGTGCTGGTCGTGAACGTGGTGCTGACCGAATAGTTCGCCCCCACTGCCAAATTGGTCGCCCGTGTGCTGTATCCGCCCAATGCCTGGTCGCTATCGTGCAACAGAGCATTCGCGGACAGGTAACCGCGGTCGTACCAGGTCGCGAGCGCGGAACTGGAACCAATATTGTTGACCCTGAAAGTGACCGGAATGTTGAACGAGCCATTGCCGTTCAAGCTGATTACGCCCACTGCCAAATTACTGATCGTCAGGTCTGGCTTCGGCGTAACGGCGGACTTGGTGACCTGGATCAGGTTCCCCGCCGCGTCGTAGACGTATTGGAATTGGGATTGCGACTGACCCCAGGACGGATTGGACGCCAGCATGAGGCCCACGATTGCGCAAACCACACCTTTCGCGAACATTTGGGCCCCGTCTCCTGCGCGCCTTGAACGTCCTTCGCACCGTAGTTGTGATCGACGTTGTCGGTCAACTGGCAGAAATGACAGTCATGCCCGGTGGCATTCCTTATAATCCGAACTAATGAACGTCCGCATGCCCAGCGAAGCGCCGCTGTCCGCCCACACGCCGATGATGCAGCAGTACCTGCGCGCGAAGGCGGAGCATCCGGACAAGCTCGTCTTCTACCGGATGGGCGATTTCTACGAACTGTTCTACGCCGACGCCGAGCATGCGTCGCGGCTGCTCGACATCACGCTGACCTCGCGCGGGCAATCCGCCGGCGCGCCCATCCCGATGGCGGGCGTGCCTTATCACGCGCTGGAGCCGCACCTCGCCAAGCTCATGAAGAACGGCGAGTCGGTGGTCATCGTCGAGCAATTCGGCGATCCGGCGACGAGCAAGGGGCCGGTCGAGCGCCGCGTGGCGCGCATCGTGACGCCGGGCACGCTGACGGACGCGAACCTCCTCGATGCGAAGCGCGACTGCCTGCTCGCCGCATTCCTGCCGCGGGCGAAGCGCGCCGGCATCGCGTGGCTCAATCTCGCGTCCGGCGCATTTACGCTGACCGAAGTGCCGCATGTCCGAAGCCGCAGGCGTGCTGGAGCGCATCGCGCCAGCGGAATTGCTGGTGCCGGATGAAACACCCGCGCCCGCGATTGCGCGGCGGCATGCCGCCGGTCCGCTCGCTCGCGGCGTGGAAATTCGATACCAGCGCCGCCGTGCGCGCGCTGGCCAAGCAGCTCGGCACTCTCGATCTTGCGGCCTATGGCGTCGACGAGTCTCCACTGGCCGTCGGCGCAGCGGGTGCGCTGCTGGATTACGCGGGGGCGACGCAGCAATCGGCGCTCGCGCATATCCGCACGCTTGAGCGTCGAAACGGCGAGCGAATTCGTGGCGCTGGACCCGCGCATCGCGCCGCAACCTCGAAATCACGGCGACATTGTCGGGCGACAGCGCGCCCACGCTCTTCTCGCTGCTCGATGGCTGCGCCACGGCGGCCGGCAGCCGCCTGCTGCGGGTGTGGCTGACGCAGCCGCTCCGGTCGCAGGCGAAGGCCGCCGCGCGGCACGACGCCACTGAAGCATTGCGCACCAATGCCTCCACCGCACGCGCGCTCGTGGCCGGTTTGAAGAAAACCATCGACGTAGAACGCGTCGTCGGTCGTGTCGCGTTGCGCAACGCGCGCCCGCGCGACCTGGCCGGCCTGCGCGACACATTGGCGCGCCTGCCGGCTCTGCGCGCGATGGCGGCATCCGTCGCCTCCCCTCTGGTCGACGCGGCGACCGCCGACCTCGACGTAGACGGACAGTGGGGAACATTGCTTGAACGCGCGATCGCGGCCGAGCCCGCGGCACTGGTACGCGATGGCGGCGTCATCGCGGCGGGATTCGACGCCGAGTTGGACGAATTGCGCGCGATCGACGCCAACTGCGGCGCGTTCCTGGTCGCGCTGGAGGCGCGTGAGCGCGAGCGCACCGGCATCGCCAACCTCAAGGTCGAGTACAACCGCGTGCATGGCTTCTACATCGAAGTCACCAACACGCATGTCGAAAAGATTCCCGACGATTATCGCCGCCGGCAGACGCTCAAGAATGCGGAGCGCTACATCACCCCCGAGTTGAGAGCCTTCGAAGACAAGGCGCTCTCCGCGCAGGAGCGCGCGCTCGCACGGGAGAAGTCGCTGTTCGAGAAGCTGCTCGACCAACTCGCGCCGGCGATTCCGTCGTTGCAGAGGGCGGCGGCCGCACTCGCCACGCTCGACGTCCTGGCCAATCTCGCGGAACGCGCGGACGCGCTGCGTCTCGCGCGCCCGTCGTTTGCCGCGGAGCCGGGCATCGCGATCCGCGGCGGCCGGCATCCGGTAGTCGAGCAGCAGGTCGAGAGTTTCATTCCCAACGACGTGACGCTGGCGCAGGACCGCCGGCTGCTGATCGTCACCGGTCCCAACATGGGCGGCAAGTCGACGTACATGCGCCAGACGGCCGTGGTGGCGCTGCTCGCCTACTGCGGCATCGGCGTGCCGGCCGACTCGGCGGTTTTGGGGCCGCTCGACGCGATCTACACGCGCATCGGCGCGGCGGACGATCTGGCCGGCGGGCGGTCGACTTTCATGGTCGAGATGACCGAGGCCGCGTACATCCTGAATCGCGCGACGCAAGAGAGCCTCGTGCTGATCGACGAAATCGGCCGCGGCACGTCCACGTTCGATGGCCTGGCGCTGGCGTGGGCGATCGCGCACCGGCTTGGCGGAGCGCAATCGCTGTCTTTCGCTCTTCGCGACGCACTACTTCGAGCTGACCGCGCTCGGGGCCGAGCTCGACGGCTGCGCCAACGTGCATTTCGACGCTGCCGAGCACAAGGACGGCATCGTGTTCCTGCACGCCGTGGCGGAAGGTCCCGCCAATCGCAGCTACGGTTTGCAGGTGGCCAAATTGGCCGGTGTTCCGGCGGAGACGGTCAGGCAGGCGAAGGCCTATCTGGCGCGGCTCGACCAGTTTTCCGCGCGCAACGCGGCACAGGACGATTTGTTCGGCGCGGCAGCTCCGCGAGGAACGCCCAACGCGCCGGCGCCCGATCCGCGCGCGACCGACGTGCTGGAAAAGCTGATTGCGCTCGATCCGGATGCGCTGTCGCCGCGCGAGGCGCTCGAGGCGCTGTACGCGTTGAAGAAGCTCTCGGAGGGCTGAACGTTCGCAGCAGCCGTGCGGCCGCCCGACGACGGCGATCAGTGGTGGTGGCCGCCAGCCCCGTGCGCGTGCCCGTGCGCGATTTCGTCCTGCGATGCGGGACGAACGTCGAGCACATCGCAATCGAAGCGCAGGCGCTGGCCCGCGAGTTCGTGGTTGCCGTCGAGCACCGCCTTGCCGTCCGCGATCCCGGTGACGCGCCAGACAACCTCGTTGCCGTCGAGTTCGGCCAGCAGATAGCCGCCGATCGCGATGTCGGGCGGCAGTTCGGACACCGGTTCGACGCGGATCATCTTGGCATCGTATTCGCCGAACGCGTCAGCCGGTTCCAGCGTGACGGAGATCGAGTCGCCGACCTTCTTCCCGTTGAGCTTCTCCTCGATCTTCGGGAACATGCCCGAATGCGTTCCATGCAGGTAGACCATCGGCTCCGGCGACTCTTCGAGCAATGTGTTCGCTGCGTCGAAAAGCTTGAACGAAATGGTGACCACCATGTTGTCGGCTATGTTCATCGGCGGGCTCGCGGCTTGAAGGATGGAAGGAATGGCACACGATTGTAACCGGATCGTTCTAAAGGGCGGCGCCGGGTGCTAACCTCCCCGTCACTTGCCAACATCGTTTGCCAAACAGGCTGATTCCGTCCGTGCACACCTCCACAAAGACCCTGCTGGGCGGCCAGCAGCGCCGGGACAATTCCTGCGCCGCTTCTGGCAGAAGGAGGCGCACCTTGTGCGCGGCGCGGTACCGGGATTCACCGGCATTTTCACGCGCGAGGCGTTGTTCAAACTGGCCAGTCGCGACGACGTCGAGTCGCGACTTGTCGTGCGCAGCCGCGGCCAATGGACACTCGATCACGGCCCGTTTCGCGGAACCCGGCTCAAGACACTGCCCACGACCGGCTGGACGCTGCTCATTCAAGGCGCCAACCTGCATTCGGATGCCGCCGACGCAATGTTGCGGCGCTTTGCGTTCCTTCCCTACGCGCGTCTCGACGACCTGATGGTGAGCTTCGCCGCGCCCGGCGGCGGCGTCGGCCCGCATTTCGATTCCTACGACGTGTTCCTGCTCCAAGGCAAGGGCCGTCGCCGCTGGCGGTATGGGCGCCAGGACGACCTGACGCTCAAGCCCGGCCTTCCGGTCAAGATCCTGCGCAAATTCACTCCGGAGCACGACGCCGTGCTGGCACCCGGCGACATGCTGTACCTGCCGCCCTCTTATGCGCACGACGGCGTGGCCGTGGACGCATGCATCACCTGTTCGATCGGTTTTCGCGCCGCGTCCCACAACGAAATCGCGCAAGCGTTCCTCGACCATCTGCGCGACGAGTTGAACCTCGACGGACGCTACGCCGATCCCGACCTCGGGCCCACCGATGAGCCCGCCCGCATCGGCAAGGTCATGCAACGCCGCGTGGCGATCCTGTTGCGGAGCATCCAGTGGAATCGCGCGACGACGGCGCGTTTCCTCGGTGCCTTCCTCTCCGACCCGAAGCCCGATGTCTACTTCATTCCGCCGGCTGCGCCGAAATCGCGCGCCGCATTTGCCAAGGCCATTGCCAGGCGAGGCGTTACGCTCGACCGGCGCACGCAATGGCTCTACGATGACGATTCGATCTATCTGAACGGCGAAGCAATGGAGTGGCCCGCCGGCGCCCGTCCCGCGCTCGTTGCGCTGGCCAACGCGCGCGCGCTCACGGCCCGCCAGGCCGCATCCCTTGCCCCTGCCGCCCTCCGATTCCTCCACGACGGATACAGCCATGGATTCCTCCACATCGCCTGACACCGCCACGCACCCCGCCCCACGCGAAGTCCGCCTCGACACCGTCGCCGCGCAGGCGGCCGCCACCGACGAATTGATCGGACTGGCGCAACAGAAATTGCAGGTGTTCGACGTCGACCTGTCGCAAACGGGCTGGAACACCGCGGCGCGCGCGGCGAACCTGGCGGCGTTCCTGCGTCGCACGCCGTCGGCGAAGTTCGAGCTCATCGTCCACGACACGCGCTGGATGGAAGCGTCCTGCCCTCGGCTCCTCAACCTGCTGAAGCTCTATTCCACCGCGATGACCGTCTACAGGACCGGGCCGGAGGCGCGGATGGCGATGGACCCGCTCATCATCGTCGATGGCCGGCATTACCTGCATCGCTTCCACATCGATCAGCCGGGAGCGGCGCTGGTCATCGAGAATCCCCAGCAGGCGATGCCGCTCGTTACCCGGTTCGAGGAGATATGGGCCACCGGCGAGCCCGGTGTGGCGGGCACGGTGCTGGGGCTATGAATTATTTGCGCCGCAGCGTCGCCGCGGCGTGCGCCACCCCTTTGAATTGAATGGTGATTAGCGTAGAATCAACAGCCCAGTGGTTGCAATGCTGGACCGGACCAAATCGGGCTCCAGATCGCGCTTGGTGTAACGCGCTGCCCCATAACCTCGTACCGTCTTAAGGACCCGCACAATGAACAAATCGATCCTAGTCGCCGCCATGGTCGCAGTCGCATTGACGGCATGCAGTGAAGACAAAAAGCCGGCTCCTGCGCCGGCGCCCGCGCCCGCGCGCTGCTCCTGCGCCGACGCCCGCGCCAGCGCCCGCTCCGGCAGCCGACGCAACGAAGGACGCGCCCGCCGGCGATGCGATGAAGGCCGCGCCCGCCGGCGACGCAATGAAGTCCGACACGACCAAGGACAAGGACAAGAAATAATCCTTCAAGTCGTTTCCGAGTCGCCGCAAAGAAAAAGCCGACCCGCGGGTCGGCTTTTTCTTTGTCCTAGGAAACGCAACTGAGCTCAGAGAGGAACGCCGATCCGCGTCGCGACCTCGCGATAGTGCTCGATCACGCCGCCGAGATCGCGCCGGAAGCGGTCCTTGTCGAGTTTTTCTCCGGTCTTCGCATCCCACAGCCTGCAGCCGTCCGGCGTGAATTCGTCCCCCAGCACGAGTTCACCGTCGGGGTCGTTCGCCGGATGGCCGAACTCGAGCTTATAGTCGACGAGGTCCATGCCCGCGGTGGCGAAAAGCGGTTTTAGCACAGCGTTGACCCGATGCGTCAATGCCTTCATCTGCGCAATCTCGGCAACGCTGGCCCAGGCCAGCACGCGGATGTGGTCGTCGTTGCACAACGGATCGTGCAACGCGTCGCTCTTGAGGAAGAATTCGAAAATCGGCTCCGGCAGCTTCAGCCCCTCGACGATTCCGTAGCGCTTGGCCATCGATCCCGCGCAGATGTTGCGCACGACGCACTCGATGGGGATCATCGTCATCGCCTTCACCAGCGATTCGCGCTCGTTCAGCATGCGGATGAAATGCGTCTTCACGCCCGCCGCCGCAAGTTTCTCCATCACGTACGCGTTGATCCTGTTGTTCGCCTCACCCTTCCCATCGAGCTTGGCGAGCTTGGCGCCGTCGAACGCCGAAACGTCGTCGCGATAATGCATGACGAGCAGGTGCGGGTCATCGGTCGAGTACACCGTCTTGGCCTTGCCCCGGTACAGTTCATCCCGTTTTTCCATCACTGGCTGTTCCATCCTCGCTCCCACGTTTCCATTGGTCATGACAGTTCGCGCCAGCCGAAGCCTTCCGCCTGGTTGGCGATGCCGATCCAGTCGACGGCGCAGCACAGCGCCGCCGCGAGCGCCGCCCGCGCCAGGTCCGGCGTATTGTTTTGCTTCGACAGATGTGCCGCCATGATGTGCTGAAGGCGACTGTTGTCGAGTGCCGACAACAGCGCCGCCGCGCCCTCGTTGTGCAAATGTCCGAGCCGCCCCGCGATCCGCTCCTTCAACGCGCGCGGATAGTCGCTCGCCTCGAGCATCCCGAGATCGTGGTTGCATTCGAGCACCAGCGCATCGCACCTCGTGAGGCTCGCCTCGACGTAAGCCGTGGACGTTCCGAGGTCGGTCAGCACCCCCAGTTTCCATTCGCCGTCGGTGACCACGAACTGCACCGGCTCACGCGCATCGTGCGGAACCGGAAACGGCAACACCTCGAGATCGCCGATGGCGAAGCTGTCGTGGCTGTCGAAGCCATACACGTGCGGGACGTCGGCGAAGCGCTCGCCGACGGTCGTCAGCGTGCCGAAGGTGAGCCACACCGGAATGCCGTAGCGCGCAGCGAACGCCGGCACGCCGCCGACGTGATCGGAATGCTCGTGCGTGACGAGGATTGCGTCGAGCGATTCGGGCGCGACGCCGATACGGGCCAGCCGCGCCGCGGTATCACGCACGCCGAAGCCGCAGTCGATCATGACGCGGGTGCGACCCGCTTCGACAACGAGGCCATTTCCCTCGCTGCCGCTGCCGATCGAAGCGAAACGCACCGCAGGGTTACTTGAGCTGGTCTTTGAGCAGCGAAAGGATCTTTTCGCCCGTGGCGGTACGATCGGGCGTCCCGCCCGGGTCCTGCACGCTGACCACGCTGGTCTGCGCCGTCTCGGCGACCACGATCTGGTATTGCTCCGGCTTGTCCTTATCGTCGGTGCTCCAGAATTTCAGCTTGGACCACCAACTATCGGCACTGGCTCCCTTGCCGCTGTCCGGGTCGCCGAACCGGACGAAGTACACGCCCCGCGACCGGTCGCGGTCGACCACTGTGAATCCGATGCGGTCGAGTGCCAGGCCGACCCTGCGCCACGCGCGATCGAACTGATCGTCGACGGTCAGCTTGTAGGATCCGTCCGAATTTTTTTCGACCCGCGCCTTCTCCGGCAAATTCACGGCCTGGGCCACCGCCATGCGCGCCGCGGGCTCGGGCGCGCCGAACTTCATCATGAGACGGGTCAGCATTTCCGCTTCGGTCTCGGGGCTGGGTGGCACGACGGCCCATACGAACGCCGCGCCCGCGTGATCGATGGTCGTGGTCGGCACCTGTTCCATCGCGCGCGCAGAAATGAAGATCTCCACGGTGCCGGGCTCCACACCGCGCTCGATGCGCGTGCGGAACTTGTCGCGCTTGTACGTTCCGCCGAAGACGTCCGCGACCTTGCCCAGCGTGCGCTGCAGGAAATCCTGCGGGGCGTTGACGCGATTTTCGGCCCAGTCGGTTTCCATCACGCCGGCCGCAGGCTGGTCGACGGCAATGTTGAAGCCATTCTCCTGCCAGAAGGCGCGGACGGTGTTCCACGATTGCTCCGGCGTGGCCTTGACCACGAGCCAGCGTTCGCTGCCGGCCCTGACGATCTTCGCGTCGGGATTGGTCGGCAGCAGGTCGCCGCGGCCGCTCTTGCCGGCATTTTGCGCCGCGAGACCGGACGCCGAGTTGATCTGGTAGCGATCATCGTAGCGCGGCGTCGTGAGATCGGGCGGCAACTCGAGCGACGGCGCGCTCGACGCCGACTTGTAATCGATGCGCTTCGTGAGCGATAGATTGCCCGATTCGCAGCCGGCAAGAAGCAGCGCAAGCGACGCGATCAGCACGGGAACGGAACCGGGTATCGCGGGAACGGATTTGCGGAAAATAAGTTTCATCGATGGAGCCTCAGGCGAGACAGCCGGCTTCGCGCAACGCGGCGCGGACTGTCTGGTGATACTGCGGCGACAACTGCACGAGCGGCAGCCGAAGTTCGTTGTGGATATAGCCCATTTCCGCGAGCGCCCACTTGGTCGGGATCGGATTCGCCTCGACGAACAGTTTGCGATGCAGGTTGAGCAGGCGGTTGTTGCATTCGCGGGCAGTAACGACGTCGCCGGCGAGCGCGGCGGCGCACATCTGCGCCATCAGCTTCGGCGCCACGTTGGCGGTAACCGAGATGACGCCGCGGCCCCCCATGAACATCAGCGGCAGCGCGGTAATGTCGTCGCCGCCGTAGATCCCGAACTCGCGATGGCCCGCCGCTGCAAGCGCCTTCAGAAGTTCACTGCCGCGCCCGAGGTCGCCGGTGGCGTCCTTGAGGCCGACGATGCCGGGGACTTCGGCCAGGCGCAGCGTGGTTTCATTCGAAAGATCCGCAACCGTGCGGCTGGGAACGTTGTAGAGCACCATCGGCAGGGCGACCTTTTCCGCGATCGCGCGGAAGTGCCGGTACATGCCCTCTTGCGTGGGCTTGTTGTAATACGGAACGACGGACAGGTGGCAATCGGCGCCGACCTTGGCCGCGTACTCGGCAAAGTAAATGGCTTCCGCGGTCGAATTCGCCCCAGTGCCGGCCACCACCGGGATGCGGCGCGCGGCGTGGTCGACAGCGGTCTTGATGAGCAGGCAATGCTCGTCGGCGTCGACGGTGGGCGACTCTCCGGTCGTGCCGACGATCACGATGCCGGACGTGCCGTTCGCGATGTGGAAATCGATGAGCTTGCGCAGCGCAGGCAGGTCGAGCGCACCGCCCTCCTGCATCGGCGTCGCGATCGCGACAAGGCTTCCGGTCAGCATTGTGTTACGCCAAGAAAATTGCGCATTTTACTCCATTGGGGGCGGCCAAGCGCGCTCGGGCCCGAGCGCGGCCAGCCGTTGCAAGATCGCCGGGCGGTCGGCGACGACCGTCAAACCCTGCTCGAAGGCGACGACCGTCAGCGGCCGCGGCGGGGCCGCGGCAAATTCGAGCAGTTCGCCGGGCCGCAGCAGGAACGCCGGGTTCGCCGGCCGCCCATACACTTCGTTACCCAGCGCAAACGTTTCATACAGCAACACGCCATCGGCCGCGAGGGCGCCGCGCAGATGGGGGAACAGCGGCCGATGCAGATAGTGGGTGACCACGATCGCATCGAAACGCTCGCCGGCGAATGGCCATGGCGCGCCCTCGAGGTCGACCTCGCGGGTCTCGATGCCCGCCATTCCGGACAATGTCGCCAGCGCCGTCCCGTCGCGGTCGATCGCGAGGACACGCGCGTCCCGCGCGGCGAAGTACAGCGCGTGGCGGCCGTAACCGCACGCGACGTCCAGCACTCGCGCGCGGGCGCGGACGAGATGGGCAAAGCGCGTGATCCAGGGCGACGGCGCGAGGCGGGCGTGCGGATTGGACGGCGTGTTCACGGGCGGGCTTTACGCGGCGGGCTCATTTTCGTAACCCGTTTCGTCGTGGATGGGCGAGCCTGCTTTTCGAGCCCGCTGTCCGCGTGCGTCTGCGCGGCGGCCTCGCGCGAAAGCCAGGCTGCGAACGCCGCGACGTCCGGGCGCTCTGCCGCATGCGGTGCGACGACGACGAAATAGCCGCGCGGCGAATCGTAGCGCTTCGGAAACGGCGCAACCAGACGTCCGTCGCGCAAGAACTCGGAGATCAGCGGAATGCGTCCGAGCGCCACGCCCTGCCCGCCCAGCGTGGCCTGGATCACCTGGTCGTACAGCGAGAAGCGAAGGGATCCGACGGGCTTCAGGTTCGGCAAGCCGTTCGACGTGAGCCACGCCGGCCAATTGAGCCAAGGCATAAAGCCGGCCGGGTCGTCCAAGTGAATGAGCACATGGTGCGCGAGATCGGCCGGTTGCCGGAGTGGCGCTCCGGCGCCTTTTTGCAGCGCCGGACTGGCCACGGGCAGCAGGCGCTCCCCGAAGAGTCGCACCGCTCCGGAAGGCGCGCCGGCATCCGCAAGGTAGCGTACGGCTACGTCGACGTCGCCGCGATTCAAATCGACCATGCGGTCGTCCGCGGATACGTAGACCTCGATGGCGGGCTGCGCGGCGCGGAACGCTGCCAGCCGCGGAATGAGCCACAACGAGGCGAAGGAAACCGTCGTTGACACGGTGAGGCCGGGTTCGCGCTCGTGTCCGCGCACGGATTCGGCGGCGACGGCGATTTCGCGCAACTGCGTCGCGACGCTGCGGTGGAAAGCCGCGCCGGCCGGCGTCAGCACCAGCGCGCGATGCCGGCGCTCGAACAACGCGACGCCCAGCGCATCTTCCAGCGCCTTCACCTGGCGCGAGAGCGCCGACTGCGTGAGGAACAGCTCCTCCGCCGCCAGCGTGAAGGAGAGCCGCCTTCCCGCCGCCTCGAAGCCCCGCAGGAAGTCCAGCGATGGCAGGCGCCGCAGCGTCTTATGCATTCCTACAATTCATGCAACACATTCCCATTGGGCGTTTGAAGAAAGCGCGCCGGCAACCGACAATTTGATCCAGGCCAGCAGTAAAGAACCGCAATTTCCCGGTGCTGGAGCGCGACCGGGGCCGGCTGGTCAGGAATGCATTGTACGCATGTCAACGGAGAACGACCATGTCCTGCTTCGAATACGGAACGCTGATTGACCTGGCACCGCGGGAAACGGTGACCCTACCCGACGTGCGGGGCGCGACACTGCGCATCACGCGGGGGACGGTGTGGATCACGCAGGAAAACGACACCAGGGACACAGTGCTGCGCCCTGGCGACACGTGGACGGTCGAACGCAACGGCTTGACCATCCTCGAGGCACAGAGCCGACGTTACGTTGTGCGTCGTGGGTCGGCGCATTGAAGCGCTGATCACCGGCCGCAAGCACCGTCCTTCCGCGCCGACGGCATTGTCGTGGGCACGCGACGCGATGGCCGCATTCTTTGCGTCACCGAAACGGGGCCCGGTGCCTTACGTGTGACCCGCCGCGGCGCGATGCCGCGGGTATGACCTGCCGCGCAGCGGCGGCGCGCGATGCGCGGACCCCGCATCAGCCCGGCACGCAGGTCTCCACGCCGATGCCGTTGCCTTCGGGTGTCCAGCCCTGGTTACGCATGTTCTGTTGCTCGGCCAGGCTGGTGACGAAACGATGGTTCGGCGCGCCGCCCATCCCGTTGTTGTAGAGGCGATAGACCGGAATGGTCCCCGCCGGGCAGGCGCCGGTCATGTCCGACAGCATCGCGTTGAAGAGCTTGTCCTCCTCCAACTTCCAGTCGGGAAACTTCACGAGCGTGACATCGCAACTGCCGCCACGCGGCCCGTAGAAATGGGAACTCTTCGGCGCGAAGTGGTCGTTGAAGAAGCGGCAGATGGCTACGGATCCGGCGGGGGCCGTGGCGTTGACATAGACATTGAACGTGAACCCGGTCCGCGACCAGTCCTGGAACGGCGGCGCGTGGGCGTCGAGCAGGGCTATTTCGTCCGCCTTCGGCGTGATGAAGTAGTGATCGAAGATGGCGTGGTGGTACTCGACCGCGGTGACGGTTAGCGGTGGGGCCACTACCGAGGCCATGGCGCCGGCGAAATTGATGGCCAGATTCTGGTGCGTCGTACCGTCCCGGTAAAGCGCGTTTACGCCATCCGTCGGCAGCGCCGCGTAAGTCCACTGGTCAAAGGAAGTAGCCCAGACGACCCTCCCACCGTTCGTGAACAAGAACCCCTCCGGCATTGTGTAATCCGGAGTGATGATTCCCAGCGCGGCAAAGCCTGGTGTCGCGATGAGCACCGATCGCCCAGCCGTGCTGCTGCTCGGAACGTTGTTCGGGAAAACGATCGTGTGGGTCGTAGTCCCATCGGTGGACATCAATTGCCGACCAGCCAGCTGATCCTCGAAGTCCGCCGGAGACTGCACAACGACGAACTGGATCGAGCCATCGGCATTGGAATAAAGCTCGTTGAACACCCATAAGTGGAACGTTGCCGCCGCGGGAAATGCCAAGACCGCGGCAAGGATGAACAGTAACGCACGCAGGATTCGCATCTCGGCTCCTTCAGATTTCCCGTACATGCGGTGAACAGCCCTCCCGCTGCGCGTATTCCTGTCAACGCGCAAACAAAACGGCGCGGGTCGCTCCGCGCCGTCCGATCCTTTGCCCGCCCGCGCGGCGCGCATTCCCATGGTGGAATGTCGCGCCGCGCCACAACTCCGGTGCGCTGTCTCGTGCACCCGAGAGACGACGCATACCGTCGCCGCTATATTACGCCGCGATTACGCCTTGGCAAAGATGATCTGGCCGCCCTTCTCGCGGACATGGACCGTGTCGCCGGGCCCATAGTTCCCTGACAGGATCTCTTTGGCTAGCGGATTCTCGATCTGCTGCTGGACCGCGCGTTTCAGCGGCCGCGCGCCATAGACCGGATCGAACCCGGCCTCCGCCACGACCTTCAGCGCTGCGTCGGTCGCCACCAGCTTGATCTCCATCTTCGCAAGGCGCGCTTCGAGCGCTTTCAGCTGGATCTTAGCGATGCTCGCGATCTGTGCTTCGTCCAGGGGAGTAAACACGACGATTTCGTCGATCCGGTTGACGAATTCCGGCCGGAAGCCCGTCTTCACTTCCGCCAGCACCGCCATCTTGATCATCGCCACGTCGTCGCCGGCATCGGTCATCTGCTGGATCCTTTGCGATCCCAGGTTCGACGTCATCACGATGACCGTGTTCTTGAAGTCCACCGTGCGGCCCTGGCCATCGGTCAGCCGGCCGTCGTCCAGCACCTGCAGCAGGACGTTGAACACGTCCGGATGCGCCTTCTCGATCTCGTCTAACAGGATCACCGAATACGGCTTGCGGCGCACCGCTTCGGTCAAGTAGCCGCCTTCCTCGTAGCCGACGTATCCCGGCGGCGCGCCGATCATCCGCGCGACCGAGTGCTTTTCCATGAACTCGGACATGTCGATGCGGATCAGCGCGTGGTCGGAATCGAACAGGAATTCCGCCAGCGCCTTGGTCAGCTCCGTCTTGCCCACGCCGGTTGGACCGAGGAAGAGGAACGAACCATACGGCCGATTGGGATCGGACAGACCCGAGCGCGAACGGCGGATCGCGTCGGACACGAGCCGCACCGCCTCGTCCTGGCCCACGACGCGCGAGTGGATCTTGTCCTCCATCGTCAGGAGCTTGTCGCGCTCGCCCTGCATCATCTTCGATACCGGGATGCCGGTCGCGCGCGACACGACTTCGGCGATTTCTTCCGCCCCGACCTGCGTGCGCAACAGGCGCGGCTTCTTCTTTTCCTCCTTGTGCAGTGCCGAGTCCGCCTTCTTCAGCTGCGCTTCGAGTTGCGGCAATTTGCCGTACTGCAGCTCGGACATCTTCTGCCAGTCGCCCTTGCGCTTCGCCTCGTCCATCTGCAGCCGGATACGGTCGATCTCCTCCTTGATGTGCTGCGTCCCGACGACGTCGGCCTTTTCCGCCTTCCAGACCTCTTCTAAGTCCGCGTACTCGCGCTCGAGGCGCGCGATTTCGCCGTCGATCACTTCGAGGCGCTTCTTCGACGCTTCGTCTTTTTCCTTCTTCACCGCCTCGCGCTCGATCTTGAACTGAATCAGCCGCCGGTCGAGTTTGTCCATCGCCTCCGGCTTGGAGTCGATTTCCATGCGAATCCGCGCCGCGGCCTCGTCGATCAAGTCGATGGCCTTGTCCGGCAGGAAACGATCGGTGATGTAGCGGTGCGAAAGCTCCGCGGCGGCGACGATCGCCGGGTCGGTGATCTCCACGCCGTGGTGGATCTCGTATCGCTCCTGCAAGCCGCGCAGGATCGCGATCGTGCTCTCCACCGAGGGCTCGTCGACCATGACCTTCTGGAAGCGCCGCTCGAGGGCCGCGTCCTTCTCGACGTACTTGCGGTATTCGTCGAGCGTGGTGGCGCCGACACAATGCAATTCGCCGCGGGCGAGCGCGGGCTTCAGCATGTTGCCGGCATCCATCGCGCCCTCGGCCTTGCCGGCGCCGACCATCGTGTGCAGTTCGTCGATGAAGACGATCGTCTGGCCTTCGTCGGCGGCGATGTCCTTCAGCACCGCCTTCAGGCGCTCCTCGAATTCGCCGCGATACTTGGTGCCGGCCAAAAGCGCCGCCATGTCGAGCGACAGCACGCGCTTGTTCTTGAGCGTTTCCGGCACTTCGCCGTTGATGATGCGCTGCGCCAGGCCCTCGACGATCGCCGTCTTGCCGACCCCGGGCTCGCCGATCAGCACCGGATTGTTCTTGGTGCGCCGCTGCAGGATCTGGATCGTGCGGCGGATTTCGTCGTCGCGGCCGATCACCGGGTCGAGCTTGCCTTCGCGCGCCCGCGCCGTGAGGTCGATCGTGTACTTGGTCAGCGCCTCGCGCTGGCCTTCGGCTTCCTGCGAATCCACGCCCGCGCCGCCGCGCACCGTTTCGATCGCGGCTTCGAGCGCCTTGCGGTTGAGTCCCGCGTCCTTCGCGATGCGGCCGGTGTCGCCCTTGTCGCCGGTAAGCGCGAGGAGGAAGAGTTCGCTGGCGATGAACTGGTCGCCACGCTTGGTCGCTTCCTTGTCCGTCAGGTTGAGCAGGTTGTTGAGATCGCGCGAGACGGTGATCTCGCCGCCCTGGCCCTCCACCTTGGGCAGCCGATCGATGGAGGCTTTCAACGCCGCCTGCATTTTCGGAACCTGCACGCCTGCGCGCGCCAGCAGCGAGGCCGTGCCGCCGTCCTCCTGCGCGAGTAGCGCGGCAAGCAGGTGTTGCGGCTCGATGAAGCCGTTATCGTGGCCGAGCGCCAGGCTCTGGGCGTCCGCGAACGCCTGCTGGAACTTGGTCGTCAGTTTGTCGAAGCGCATGGAAAGCCCCTCAATACGGAATTATCCGCCAAATGGGGGTAAAACCCTGCGGATTCAATGGATATGAGGCGCCTCGTCGCCGGCTGGTAAGCTCCTCACGTCATGACCGAAACCGATCCCGGACCCCCGCCGAACCACGAATCCACGCGCCGCCCGCCGGGCTTCCTGCGCGTTGTCCTCGCCGTGTTCTGGAGCTTCTTCGGCGTCCGCAAAGGCCGCGACCTCGCCGCCGACGCCTCGAGCCTCAAGCCGCAGCATTTGATCGTCGCCGGGATCGTCGGCGCCCTCCTCCTGGTCGGGTCGTTGATCCTCTTGGTTCGCTTCATCATCAAAGCCGCCGGAGCGTGACGCGGGTCGCCGGTCGCGGGAAGAAGCCTCCGATGGGTCACAGCATCGACATCCGGGAAGAAGCGGGGATCCGGTACCTGCACTTCGGCACGGACTGGGTGCAAGGCGCCATGCGGCTATCGCAGCCGAACCGCCTGGTACTCGTCTACACGCAGGCGATGCTGTCGTTCCTGCTGTTCCGCGCGCGGCCGCGAAGCGTTCTGATGATAGGGCTGGGCGCGGGATCGCTGGTGCGCTTCCTGCGCCACAGGATGCCCGACGCACACCTCACGGTGATCGAGATCAATCGCGACGTGATCCAGGTCGCGCACCAGTTCTTCAAGCTGCCCGACGATGATGCGCGGCTCGTGGTGGAGGCCGGCGACGGGTTTCGGTACGTACAGCGCACATCCGCCCGGTACGACGCGATCTTCGTCGACGGCTACGACCACCGCGCTCGGCCGGGCAAGCTCGAGTCGCTCGAATTCTATCGGGCCTGCCACGCCCGGCTGGCGCCGCAGGGCGTGCTGGTCGCCAATGTCTTCGGCCGCGTACGCGGACACGGCCAGACCAAGCGTCACCTCCGCGACGTTTTTGGGAACGGGCTGGTGCTGCTCCCCTCCACGGACTCGAAGAATGTCCTGGTGACCGCGTTCGCGGATCCACCCGCGCCGGTCAGCATGGCCCGCTTGCGCGATCGCGCCGCGAGACTGCGCGAGCGCTACGGCCTGCCGTTCGGCAAATGGGTACACGCGCTGCAGCAGGCCAATCCGCCAACGCAGCAGGCACTGTTTCGCTGATGACCCGTGAGCCTGCGCAGGGGCCGCTCAGCCCGGCACGCAGGTCTCCACGCCGATGCCGTTGCCTTCGGGTGTCCAGCCCTGGTTACGCATGTTCTGTTGCTCGGCGAGGCTGGTCACGAAACGATGGTTCGGCGCGCCACCCATGCCGTTGTTGAACAGGCGATAGACCGGGATGGTCCCCGCCGGGCAGCCGCCGCTCATGTCCGAAAGCATTGCGTTGAAGAGCTTGTCGTCTTCCAGGCCCCAGTCGGGAAACATCGCGAGCGTGACATCGCAGCTGCCAGCCACGCGGCCCGTAGAAATGGGAACTCTTCGGCGCGAAGGTGTCGTTGAAGAAGCGGCAGATAGCGACTGACCCCGCTGGCGCGGTGGCGTTGACATAGGCATTGAACGTAAACCCGGTCCGCGACCAGTCCTGGAACGGCGGCGCGTGGGCGTCGAGCAGGGCTATTTCGTCGCGCCTTCGGCGTGATGAAGTAGTGATCGAAGCTGGCATGGTGATACTCGACCACGGTGACCGCCGGCGCCGCGGCTCCCACCGACGCCGCCGCGCCGCCGAAATTGGTGGCCAGATTCTGGTGCGTCGTCCCGTCCCGGTACAGCGCGTTGGCGCCGTCGGTCGGAAGCGCCACGTAAGTAATGCTGTCGACGCCGCCATAATTGACGGTGCCGCCGTCCGTGGCGAGGAACCCGTTGGGGATGACATAGTCTGCCTTGATGAGGCCCAGCGCCGCGAACCCCACGCTTCCAATCAGCACCCGTTTGTTGGCGGTCGCGGTCGGCATACACATGTCGTAATAGCCGCCGCACATCTCGTCGTGCCTGCCCAGATCCTTCTCGAAGACGAAGGAATTGGTTCCGCCCGCGGAGGTGCTGATCAACGGCACTCCGGTCAGAAAGCTCTCGCCATCCATATTCTGCGACTCGTGGAGCACCACGAACTGCACCGATCCGTCAGCGTTCGAATACAGTTCCTCGATCTTGAAAGTGTGGAACTCCGCTGTCGCAGCGGCGGCAAAGAGCGCCAGCAGCGGCGCGGACGACCAACGCAGCAAGCGCATCATGGTGTCCTCCCGGGCGGATTGCGCGGCCAACACGGGCCGGCCTTTGCGGTCGCGATATCCTCTCTTCCCCTAAACAGCGCGCCGCCACAGGATATTCCTGCTTCGCATCCCGGGGAGGAATGATTCGCGGCCGTCGCGTGTTAGGGAAACTTGGCCGATTCCCGTAGAGAATGATGCCATGAACTGCCACTTCGTCAGTGTACGCGCCGGGGCCCTGGCGTGCGGCTTGGGTCTGTGCGTTCTGGCGGCGGATGCCTGCGCGCTGTTCATCGTCAATCAGCCCTGGCTGCGGCCGGCCAAGTCCGGGCAGTCGACCGAAATGTACATGAACCTCACCAGCACCGACGGCGCGACGCTGGTGGCGGCGCGCACTGACGAGGCCGCCGCGATCATGATCCGCGGCCCGGGCAAGGGCGCGCGCACGCTGGACGCGCTTCCGCTGCCGGCTAACGCCGAGGTCGCGCTCGCCCCCGGCAAGACCCACTTTCTGGTGATCAAGCTCGCGCGCACCGTGAAGCTGGGCGAACGCATCGCGGTCACGCTGACCATCGAAGGGTCCGACGGCGCCCGCCAGGACATTCCGCTGCTGGCGGAGGCCCGCATGCGCTCGCCGGTGGACGACGAGCTGCGGTCGCACCACCAGCACGCGCACTAGCCGATCCGCTATCGTCGGCCCTTAATGACAGCGAGTTTGTCCGCCGCGGCCACGAGTTCGGCGTCTGTCGTCAGTACGTCCGGGCATAACCGCAGGTAGCGGCCGCGCGCATCCGCGATCACCCCATCTGCCTCGAGGGCTCGCGCCCAGTCTTCCGCGCGGTCATCGACGACCACCACGAACGCGCCGCGGTCTTCGCTGCCGCCCTGCGGCGCAAAGCCACGGTCGCGCAGCAATCCGACTACGCGCGCCTGCAGGGCGAGCGAATGTGCGCGCAGGCGGTGGACCCCCATCGCCAACGTGAAGCGCTGGCCCGCGCGCGCCTGGTAGAACGGCAGCACCGGCGGCGTAGATTCGAGGAACGCGTCACCCCCTTGCGCGTATTGCGGCGGATCGGGACGCAAATACGCGAAAGGTTCGCGCTTGGCGAACCAGCCCGTATCCAGCGTGCGCAGCGAACCGTCAAGGTGGCGCGGGTGGAGGTAGAGGAAGCACGCGCCGGGACCACCGCGCAGATACTTGTAGCTGCCGCCCACGGCAAAATCGACGTCGAGGGCCGCGACGTCGACCGGAAACACGGCGAGCGCGTGGTAGACATCGAGCATGATGCGTCCGCCTGCCCGGTGCGTCGCCTCGACGATACTGGGCAGGTCGGCCACGCGCTGTCCTGAGTTGAACATGACTTGCGAGACCACGACGAGATCGGCACGGCCACCGATCGCCGCCACGATGTCGGCCGTGTCGAAGCGGCCATCGCCGCGCGGCTCGACCAGCGTCAGCGTGATGCGTCCGCGTCGCGCATATTCACGCAGGATCACATCCAGCGAGTCGAACTCGCCCTTCGTGGCGACGACGCGTGGCACAGCATCGAAACTGTTGAGGATTGCGCGCAATCCCTGGCCAGCGCTGGTCTTGGGGACGACGCAATCGGCGCGCGGCGCATGCAGCAGTTGCGCCAGGCGGCCGCGGTAGGCGCGCATTTCCGCGTCCCAGGCGTCCCAGGCATCACCCATGCGCAGATACCACTCTGCCGTGCCGGCGCGCACATCGTCGTCGACCGCGTCGAGCGGACGCCCGAGCGAATGGTTGGCGAGATAGATGCGATCGCGAAACGCGGCACGCACGCGCGAAAAAAGCGGCGCGATATCGCGCTGCAGCCCCGCCTCGGGCAGTGGCCCGGGCCCCAGCGCGGCCACGGCCGCCTCGATTCCGGAATCGGGACGCTCGTCAGGCGCGTTCATTCGCCTTTGTTTCGCCGATGACGGTTCGCACGTCGATCAACTCCGGGAAGAATGTCTGGTCGAGAACCTTCTTGAGAAAGGTCACGCCCGACGAGCCGCCGGTGCCGGTCTTGTGCCCGATGATCCGCTCGACGGTCTTCATGTGCCGGAAGCGCCAGAGCTGGAAGCCCTCTTCGATGTCCACGAGCTTCTCGCACATGTCGTAGGCGTCCCACCACCGTTTCGGGTCCTCGTAGATCGTCTTGAAGACCGGGACAAGGTCGGGGTGGCGCACATACGGTTCGGTGAAATCGCGCTCGACACATGCCGCCGGCACGGGAAGGCCGCGGCGCGCGAGGTGACGCAGGAATTCGTCGTACAGCGATGGCGCCCTCAGCAGCGCGCCCAGCTCGGCGCTCGCGACCGCATCGTGCCGGAACACCTCGAGCATCTTGACGCTCTTGTTGCCCAGAAGGAATTCGATCGCGCGATATTGCGCGGACTGGAAGCCGCTGGAACTCGCCAGCGTCGGGCGAAACGCATCGTACTCGGAGGGTGTGAGCGTCTCCAGAACCGCCCATTGCTCGAACAGCTGCTTCTGGATGAGCTTCACGCGCGCCAGGATCTTGAAGGTGGCGGAAAGCGCATCCGCGCGGACGTGGCCGATCGCGGCCTTCAACTCGTGGATCATGAGCTTCATCCACAGTTCGGAAACCTGATGCTGGATGATGAACAGCATCTCGTCGTGACGCGGCGGCGATCCGGGACTCCCTGAAAGAGGTTCCTGCGCGCTCAGCAAGTGATCGAGGCGCAGGTAATCGCCGTAGGAGAGGCGGCCGGCCAGGTCCGTGACGATGCCAGGTTCGAAGTCCCGCGTGCTCATGAGCGGAAAGTATACGCGGCGGCCACGACGAGCATTGCCGCTCCTGTTTGTTACCATCCGACGCCATGCGCCACGGATCCTTTGCTGCCCGCTGCCGCGTGCTGGTCGCCCTGGGCGTGGCCATCACGGTGACCGGCTGCGGCAACAACGCGCCTCCGACGCGCACATTGAAGCTCGGCGAATGCCGGCTGCCGAATCTGTCGAGCCCGGCGCAATGCGGCGCGATCGACGTTCCGGAAGACCGGCGTCAACCCGCCGGTCGCAAGGTCAATATTTTCGCGGCCATACTGCCGGCGAACACGCTGTCGCCGAAGGAGGACCCGCTGCTGATCCTGGCCGGAGGACCGGGACAGGCGGCCTCGACGCTGGCGCCCTTCGTGTCGCGATTGAACGAGGTGCGACGGGCTCGCGATGTCGTGCTCATCGATCAACGCGGCACCGGGCGTTCGTCGCCGCTCACCTGCGACGCCTTCAAGCCGAGGGATGATGAAGCGCTCGAAACGGACCCGGTTCCGCGTGCCCGGCAATGCGCGGAGCAGCTGCGCGCGCAAGGGGTGGACGCGGCACAGTACACGACGACCGCGTGGATCGACGACCTGGAGGCGATGCGCGAGGCGCTGGGCTATGCGCAGTGGAACCTCTGGGCCGGCAGTTACGGGACGCGCGTCGCACAGGAATACCTGCGCCGCTATCCCAATCGCATTCGCACGCTGACCCTCGACAGCATCGTTCCGCCGTCGATGATCGTCACGCTCGACGTCTGGCGCACGCGGCAGGACGTTCTCGACACGATTTTCCGCGCCTGTGGCGCGACGGAGGCGTGCCGCAAGGCCCATCCGGATTCTGCCGCAACACTCGCCGCGATAGAAAAATCGCTGGGACCGAACGGGCGCGACATCGACGCCGTCGATCCGCGCACTGGCGCGACCCGGCGGATGCATGTGACGTTCGATATCGTGCTCGCGGTGCTGCAGCTTTTGACCTACGCGCCGGAATTGTCGAGCATGTTGCCGGAAATGCTGAGCCTGGCTGCGGCTGGCGACTACGGCCCGCTGTTCGCGAGCACGCAATCGTTCACCTCCAATCTTGCCGACCAGACGAACGCCGCGTTGCACTACTCGGTCACCTGCGCCGAAGACGTTCCCCGCATCACGAAGGAGCAGGCGGCAAAGTTACTGGCCGGCTTGCCTGCACGAGGTATCGCCGCCAACGTCATCGCGGTATGCGACGTGTGGCCGCACGGCAGCGCACCTGTCGACTTCGCGCTACCCGTGACGAGCGACAAGCCGGTCCTCCTCTTTTCAGGCGGTATCGATCCGGTCACCCCGCCCGCCAACGGCACGCTGGTGGCAACGACCCTTTCCAACAGCAGGCATGTCGTCGCCAAAGGCTACGGCCATATCGTCTCGCCCAATGCATGCGGGCCGCGCCTCATCGCGGCCTTCGTCGATAGCGCTGCATTCGGCGCTTTGCCGGCGTCGTGCATCGCCTATTTCGAGCGGAGCGCGGCGCCGCCGCTGTGGCCGGACCGCCTGGAGCCGCAGCCATGATTCGCATCGATGGCCTATCCAAGTCCTTCGGCAAGCATGGCGAGGTGCACGCGGTGCGCGAGGTCTCGTTTGCGGCGCCGGACGGTGAGATCACCGGCCTGCTCGGCCCAAACGGTGCAGGCAAGACGACGCTACTGCGCATGCTTGCCACGCTCATCGTTCCGGATCAAGGCAGCGCATCGATCGGCGGCCTCGATGTCGTGCGCGATCGCTACGCCGTGCGCGAGGGCATTGGCGTACTGTCGGACGCGCGCGGCCTCTATCCGCGCCTCACCGCACGCGAAAACATCCGCTACTACGGCGCGCTGCACGGGCAATCGGGAACCGAACTCGAGGCACGCATCGCCGCGCTCATCGAAACACTGGGCTTGACCGCCCTTGCCGACCGGCGCACCCAGGGATTTTCGCAGGGCGAGAAGATGAAGGTCGCCATAGCCAGGGCGCTCGTCCACGGACCGGCGACCGTGCTGCTCGACGAGCCCACCAACGGCCTCGACATCATGAGCGTGCGTGCGTTGCGCGAGCAGTTGCGGCAGTTGCGCAGCGCCGGCAAGTGCCTGCTCTTCTCGTCGCACGTGATGCAGGAAGTCGCCGCGCTGTGCGACCGTATCGTCATTCTGGGTGAAGGCCGGGTTATCGCGCAGGGAACGTCGGCGGAATTGATCGCGCAGTCCGGGGCGGCGACGCTCGAGGACGCCTTCGTGTCGCTGCTTGGGACCGGCGAAGGCTTGGCGGCGTAGCCGACTATCATGTCCCCGCGTACGGCATCTTCTCTCGGGCGCATTCTCGCAGTCGCGCACAAGGAACTGCTCGACACTTTCCGCGACCGCCGCACGATGCTGGTCACGCTGCTGCCTGCGTTGGCGGCGGGCCCGCTCGTGCTGTTGCTGATGTTTTCGGTGATCGCGAACCAGATCGACAAGGTGCGCGAATTGAAGTTGCCGACCCAAGGCATGGAGCGCGCCCCGGCGCTGGTCGCGTTCCTCGAACGGCAGCAGGTCACGCTGACCCGCGCGCCCGCCGACTACGAAGCGAAAATTCGTGGCGGCGAAGTCGATGTCGTGCTCGTGGTCGACGAAGGATACGAAGCCGACGTGGCCGAGGGCAAGGCCGGCACCGTCCAGCTGATCTACGACCGCTCGCGCGACCGCGCGCAGGCGGCTATCCGGGAAGTCGAATCGCTGCTCCGGGCCTACAACCGGCAATGGGGATCGCAGCGGCTGTTGCTGCGCGGCATCGCGCCCACCGTCGGCAATCCGCTCGACGTGCAGGGCATCGACCTCGCCACGCCTCAGCAAAGCGGCGCGTTCCTGCTGTTCTTCCTCGCCTACTACGGCCTGTTCGCGGCGCTCATGGGTGGGATGGCGGTCGCGCTCGACGCCACGGCGGGTGAACGCGAGCGCCAATCGCTCGAGCCCCTGCTCATGACGCCGGCGCGGCCGGCCGAGCTTGTCACCGGCAAGTGGCTGGCCGTGGCATTTTTCGATGCCCTCGTCGTCGTCATCACGCTGACGGGCTACTACCTGACGTTGCGGTTCGCGCCATTGCCCGCGGTCGGCATTCCGTTCCTGTTCAGCGCGCGCGAGCTGGCGTGGTTCCTGATCGTGCTGGTGCCGCTGATCGCGCTGCTGCCGGCGGTGATGCTGTTCATGGGCGCCCGCGGCCGGACTTTCAAGGAAGCACAAGCCAGCGTCTCACTGGTATTTTTTGTCGTGTCCGTCATCCCGGTCGTGCAATTGGTGCAGCAGAAAAAGGATCCCGATTGGATCGCCTGGGTCCCGATTTCCGGCCAGTTTTCGCTGATGGGCCAGGTGTTGCGGGGTGAGAGCATCCCGCTTACCCAACTCGCCATGTCCTATGCCGTGCCCTTCGCCCTGGCGGTCGGTGTACTGCTGCTGGTGACGCGCATGTTGTCGCGCGAGTCGATCCTCGCCGGCAAGTGACGCGGCCGTGGCAAAATCGCGACGTGCCGCGAACAAGACCCCGCAAAGCATCGCCCCCGTCGCACGCGCCGTCCGCCGCAATGATGGATACGCGCGAGGTGGCGGCTTATCTGCGGCTCCACGAGCGGCGTGTGTACGACCTGGTGCGCAAGAACGCGCTGCCGCACATCCGCGCGACCGGCAAGCTGCTCTTTCCCAAGGCGCTGATCGACGCGTGGCTGGCGAGCAAGGAGAGCGCGCCGGCGAGCCTCAACACGCGCGCACCGCCGATCGTCGCGGGCAGCCACGATCCGTTGCTGGAGTGGGCGGTGCGCGATTCAAGGTGCGGGCTCGCCGTGCTGGCGTGCGGCAGCAGCGCGGGACTGGAGCGGCTGGCGCAAGGCAGGGCCACGATCGCGGCGATGCACTGGCTGGACAGCGCAACGGGCGACTACAACGTGCCGCTGGTGCGCGAACGCCTTGGCTCGAACGATGTGGTGGTCCTCGAATGGGCGCGGCGGACTCAGGGGCTGTTGCTCGCCGGAGGCAACCCGCTTCGGATCAAGTCGCTCGCCGATCTCGCGAAGAAGCGCGCCCGCGTCGCACCACGCCAAGCGGAGTCGGGAAGCCACCGCCTGTTCGCGCATCTGCTCGCCCGCGCCAAGGTCGACCCCGAAGGGCTCAACTGGCTGTCCCGGCCGTCTCTCGCGGAAACCGATCTTGCGGTGGCAATCCATGACGGACACGCCGACGCAGGCGTGGCCATCGAGGCTGCCGCACGTGCGATGGGGCTCGCGTTCATTCCGCTCGCCGTCGAGCGCCTCGATCTCGTCTTGCGGCGCCGCGACTACTTCGAGCCGCCGGTGCAAGCGTTGCTTGCGTTGGCGGGTACGGACGCATTCAGGGCGCAGGCTGGATCGCTGGGCGGCTACGACGTCGCCGCGACCGGGCGCGTCGTGTTCAACGCCTGACGCCGACGCACCCTGCTCATGGAGGATCGAATCCGAATGCGGCCATCTGCCGCTGCCCGTCGGCCGATCGAAGGTAGGTCCCAAATTCGCGTGCTGCGGATGTCGCGTCGCGGCGTACGGCGACGCCATAGGCTGCGCTCACTGCCAAGTTGTCCGGCAAGCTCACGACCTGCAACGCCGGAACCTCGTCGACGGCCAGCCGCGCATTGGTGCAATAGGTGAGAAAGATGTCCGCTTCGCCACGCATGACCAGGTCGGCGTAGACATTGCGGTCGGGCCGCGGTACCGGCGATTGCGGGCCTCCGGTGAGTTGCCGCGCCTTGGCCGACAGCGCAGCGAATGCGCCAGGCCTGACCAGTTCGGCGCGACGAAAAAGTTCCCAGGCATAGTCGCCAGACGGGTCCGCGCCCGGCGTGGACGTACCGAGCGTGACGGCGGGACCGAGCAGGGCATCGAGCGCGGTCTCAGGGGTGACGGCAATCCCCGGCCCCGCGAGCATGCACAGACTGTTGCGTGCGAAGCGGCTGACATCCGTTGTCCAGCCTGCCCCCATCAACCCGCGAGGATGCTCCATGTTGGCCGACGCGAAGACGTCAACGGCCTCACCTGCCTTGATGCGATCGCGCAGCAAGCCGGAGGCGCCAAACACGAACGCTACCTGCGCGCCCGTCAGCTCTTCATAGCCGCGGCCGATCGCGGTCAGCGGCGCCTTGAGGCTGCCGGCGGCGAAGACCACAACCGTTTCAGCCGCGAAGGCGCGGCCCAGACCGATTGAGGAAACCAGCGTCATCAGCAGCTGCGCCTGGCAACGTTCACGATTTCGCGTCGGGGAAGAACAACTGCTCTCCGCCGATCTTGTAGCCGGCGATCGCGTCCTGTCCTTGCGGCGAGATCAGCCAGTCAATGAACTGCTCACCCAGTGCAGCCTTGACGTGCGGATGCCTGGCGGGATTCACGAGCATCACACCGTATTGATTGAAGAGGCGCTTGTCGCCTTCGACGAGAATCGTGAGATCGCCGCGGTTCTTGAACGACAGCCAGGTGCCGCGATCGGCCAGGACGTAGGCGTTCATCGACGACGCCGTGTTGAGCGTGGGGCCCATGCCCGAGCCCGTGTCGCGGTACCAGGCGCCCTTCTTCGCGTCGAGGTCGATGCCGGCGTCCTTCCAGTAGCGCAGCTCGGCGACATGCGTCCCGCTCTTGTCGCCGCGCGAGACGAACGGCGCCTGCGCCTCCTGGATCTTGACCATCGCGGCGAGGATGTCCTTGCCGCCGGCAATCTTCGCCGGGTCGCTCTTCGGTCCGATCAGCACAAAGTCGTTGTACATGACGCTAAATCGCTTCACCCCCGAGCCTTCCGCGATAAACTTCTCCTCAGCCGCCGTGTCGTGCACGAACGCAACGTCCGCATCGCCCCGCCGTGCCACGTCGAGTGCTTGCCCGGTGCCCAGCGCCACGACACGAACACTGATGCCGGTGTCCTTCTCGAACAGCGGCAACAGGTAGCCGAAGAGTCCCGACTGCTCGGTCGACGTCGTCGAGGCGACGACGATGAACTTCTCCTGCGCGGCAACAGGGAGCAGTGGCAGGCAGGAAAACAACAGCGCGACAACGGCGTTGCGACGTTTCATATCCGCTCACCCTCTAGAAAGGCGACCGCCTCGGGCGAGTGCGGCGCGGCAAAGAATTCGCGCGCGGGCGTGCGCTCGGTGATGCGTCCCGCATGCAGGAACAAGACATCGTCGGCGAGGCGCTTGGCTTGCACGAGGTTGTGCGTGGTCATCACGATGGTCGTGCCGCGGGCGTGGATGTCGGAGATGATCTGTTCCACCGAGCGCGCGGCGGCCGGGTCGAGGCTCACCGTCGGCTCGTCCAGGAAGAGGACCTCCGGCCGCAACGCCCACACCCGCGCAAAGGCAAGTTTCTGCTGCTCGCCGCCCGAGAGTACCCGCGCAGGACGTGCCGCCAGCGCGCGCAAGCCCACCTCGTCCAATGCCTCGGCGATGCGCGCATCGGCTTCGGAGCCGTTAACGCCGGCCAGGTCGAGTGCGTAGCGAACGTTATCGGCAGCCGAACGGCGCAACAGCACGGGCCTCTGAAACACCATCGCCTGTCCCTGCGGTCGGGTGCTTGCATAGCCCCACACGACGGAACCGGCGCTGGGGGGAATCAGTCCGTGCAGCACGCGCAACAGCGTGCTCTTGCCCGCGCCATTGGGCCCGAGCAATACCGTGCGGCCACCCGCTTCGACAACGAGGTCGATGCCTTCAAGAACCGGCACCCCTCCCGGCGCAGCGAAGACCCGATCGAGGCGGATCGGCAGGCCCGTGGCGCATTCAGCCATAGCGCGCCCTCGCCCACTCGCGGGTCGCGTGCGCGGCGGCATTGAGCAGCAGCACGATCGCGATCAGCACCATGCCCAACGCAAGCGCCAACGGCAGGTCACCCTTGCTGGTTTCCAGCGCGATGGTCGTCGTCATCACGCGCGTGACACCGGCGATGTTCCCGCCGACGATCATCACGGCGCCGACTTCCGCGATGGCGCGGCCGAAGCCCGCAAGCAGCACCGTTGCGAGCGAATACCGTGTGTCCCACAACAGCGTCATGGCGGCGCGGCTCGTGCCCGCGCCCAGCGACGTGAGCTGTTCGCGGTACTCCGCCCAGGCGTCAGCGACGATCTGCCCGGTCAGTGCGGCAATGATCGGTGTGATGAGAATGGTCTGCGCAACGATCATCGCTCCCGGCGTGAACAGCAGGCCGAACGGACCCAACGGCCCCGCACGCGAGAGCAGCAGGTAGACGATGAGCCCCACGACAACCGGCGGCAACCCCATCAGTGCGTTGAGCACGACGACGAGTGTCGGCCGGCCGGGGAATCGGCCCACCGCAATGGCCGCGCCTAGTGGCAAGCCGAAATAGGCGGCGAAAAATGTCGCCGTCAGGCTGACACGCAGGGATAGCGCCACGATGTCGACCAATTGCGCGTCGAAGTGCGTGACCAAGCCCCCGGCAAGGACTAGGCTTTCGGACAGGGTATTCATTTTGGTGCAAAGTGTGCACCAGGACTGCAAAAACAGGCAATCTTTACATCACGACGGAAATCAGGCAGGCCGATTGCCCTCCTCCTGAAGGCGGGCACGGATCAGCCCCGTGGGGAGTTCAGCCCAACTGGCGTATGACGGCGAGCGGCGACGTGCGCGCCGTGCCGCGCGTGCCGAGCCATCCGGCCAGCGTGACCGCCAGCGCGCCGCCGAAAATGCCATAGACCCAGACCAGCGCGCTCGGCTCGAACCGGAACTTGAACACGTTCTCGGCCAGTGCCCAGCCGATCACCGTGGCGCCCGCGGCCGCGACGAGGCCGGCCAGGGCGCCCAGCATAAGGAATTCGGCGATCTGCGCGCTCACCAGTTGCCGCTGCGATGCGCCCAGCGTACGCAGGATCGCCGCATCGAATTGGCGCTCATCCTGGGTCGCGGCGATGGCGGCCTGCAACACGAGTAGACCCCCTGCCAGCGTGAACAGGAACACGAACTCGATCGCGCGCGACACGCTGTCGACGATGCCCTGCACCTGCCGCACGATCTCCCCGATATCGATGGCGAGAATGTTCGGATTCTTCTGGAGCAACGGAGGCAGCCAGGCATTGCTTCCAGCCGGCGCGCGAAACGCGGCGATGTAGGTCGCGGGCAGCGCGTCGAGCGGACCGGGCGGAAAGAGCGCGAAGAAATTGACGCGGAAGCTGTCCCAGTCGACCTTGCGCAGGCTGGTAACCCGGGTCGACACCTTGGTCCCGGCGACATCGAATGTCAGGAGATCGCCGAGTTTCACGCCGAGCGTCTCCGCAATGCCTTCCTCGAGCGACATGCCGGCGTCGATACCCGCGGCGCCCGACTTCCAGAATTCGCCCTGCGCGATGCGATTGCCCTTCGGCAGCGAATCCGTCCACGACAGATTGAACTCGCGCTCGGCCAGCCGGCGTGCCCGGATATCGGTGAACTTGGCCGTGTCGACCGCGGCATCGTTCACCGCGACGAGCCGGCCGCGCACCATCGGGCGAAACGGCACATCGGCGCCGATTCCCTTGGCAAGCTGCGCGCGCGCATCGGCCACCTGCTCGGGCAGGACGTTGACGAGGAACTGGTTGGGCGCGTCGGGCGGCAGGCTCGCGCGCCAATCGCGCATGAGATCCCCGCGAACGATCGTCAACAACAAGAGAGCCATCAGACCGAGCGCCAGCGCACCGATCTGCAGGCTCGACGCCAGCGCGCGGCGGCGCAGGTTGGCCAGGCCGAAGCGCCAGGTCACGCCCTGTTGCGGCAGGCGCTTCAACAACGCAAGGAGGGACCAGGCCGCCAATGCCGCCAGCAAGAGAAGCGCGGCAACGCCGCCGACCATGATGAGGCCTGCCTGTACCTCGCCGGCCTGCCAGCCGATCAGGAACGCGATGGTCGAGGCGCCCAGCCCATATGCCAGCACGCCGAGGGCACGCGGGCGCGGAAGATCGCGCCGCAATACGCGCAGCGGCGGCACGCGCGCGAGCGCGACCAGCGGCGGCAACGCGAAGCCGAAAAGGAGAAGCAAGCCCGCAGAGAACGCTGCGAGGCCCGGCGCCCACGCAGGCGGCGGCAAATCGCTGACGACCACGGAGCGCAGCAGCATCACCAGCACTTGCTGGCCGGCAAGCGCCAGCAACACACCCGCTGCGCTGGCGGCCACTCCCAAGGCCAGGAACTGCACGAAAAAGAGCGACAGTGTCTGCATCACTTTCGCGCCAAAACAGCGAAACATCGCCGCCGCATCGAGGTGCCGTCGCAGATAACGCGAGGCGGCCAGCGCCACCGCAACCGCGGCCAGCAGCACCGCCACCAGCGCCGCGAGTCCCAGAAATTTTTCCGCGCGGTCGAGCGTCTGCCGCACTTCCGGCCGCAAGTCGCGAACGGTTTCCATCCGCTGGCCTGCCTTCAATTGCGACGACAATGCTTCACGGTATTTATCGAGCGTCCCGCGGCTCTCGCGATCCGCGACCAGCAGCCGCCATGTCGCGCGATTGCCGGGCTGCAGGAGATTCGTCGCCGGAACGTCGTCGATGTTGAGCAGCAGCTTGGGGCCGAGCGCGAACATCACGCCGGCGACTTCCGGCTCATCCTGCAAGATCGCGCCGACCTTCAACGTGGCCTCGCCGACCCCGAGCGGATCGCCCACTTTCAGGCCCAGCCGCTGCGCGAGGCGCACATCGGGCCACGCTTCACCGCGCCCCGGGATGCGCTCGGTCCGCACACCTTCCGGAGTGACCGGGTCCGCAAGCGTGATTACACCGCGCAGCGGATAGCCGGCGCCCACGGCCTTGACGTCCGTCAGCACCGCGACGGCGTCGGCTTCGGCCGTCGCATTGGGCTGCACCATGCTGTTGAAGCGAATGACGGGCGACGTGGCGAGTCCCATCGCGCGCGCATCGTCTGCGAACGCCGGCGGCAACGGGCGATCGCCGGAAATCATCACGTCGGCGCCCAACAGGAAATTGGCCTGCCGCGTGAGCGCGCCCTTCACGCGGTCGGCAAAAAATCCCACCGTACCGACGCTCCCGACGGCGAGGACCAATGCCGCCACCAGGACGCGCAGCTCGCCGGCGCGCCAATCGCGGCGCAGAAGGCGGAAGGCCAGGCGCAACGTGTTCATCGATCAATTTGCCCGCGAGGCGCTCTGTTCATCGCCGACAAGCCGCCCCGCGGCAAGCGAGAGCCTGCGTCCACAGCGCGCGGCCAGGCTCAAGTCGTGCGTGACGAGCACGAGCGTCGTGCCGTGTTCGCGATTGAGCCGGAACATGAGGTCCGCGACCTCCACGCCCGTGCCGCCGTCCAGGTTGCCGGTCGGCTCGTCGGCCATCAGCATCTTGGGTTCGCCCGCGAAGGCGCGCGCAATCGCGACGCGCTGCTGTTCGCCGCCCGAAAGCTGGCGCGGATAGTGCGTTGTCCGCCTGGCCAACCCGACGCGGTCGAGCCAGACGCGGGCGTTGCGCCAACGCATCGGGCGCTCCTGCGAGTTCCAGCGGCAGCATCACGTTTTCCAGCGCGGTCAGCGCCGGCAGCAATTGGAACGACTGGAATACGAAGCCGAGCAGCCGCTGGCGCATGGCAGCCAGCGCGTCTTCATCGAGCGCCGACAGCGCCTCGCCATCGATGTGGATCTCTCCCGACGTCGGACGGTCGAGGCCCGCCAGCAAACCGAGCAGCGTGGTCTTGCCGGAACCGGACGCACCGACGACGGCAATCGACGCTCCCGCCTCGACCGCGAACGTAGCACCGTCGAGAATGGTCAATGGCTCATCGCCGCTGCGGACGATCTTGGTCAGCGCTTCGGCACGGATGATGGGTTCGGGCATGAAGGGAATTGTAGCCTGCGACACTCCCTCGAGAAGGTTGAGACACGGCCGCACGCTACAATCCCGGAATCCGTAACAAATCATGTCGCCATGATCGTACGCAGCATCCGTCGCCTGATCCTGAAGTTTCTCGCACCAGGTCTATTGCTGACCGGTCTCGTGCTGGGCGGTCCTGCGCAAGCAATTGCGGCAACTCCCGGCGAGCCGCCGGTACTGCTGGTGCTCGGCGATTCGATCTCTGCCGGTTACGGCCTCCCCAATGGCAAGGGGTGGGTGACATTGCTCGCACAACGACTCCAGACCCAGGGCTATCGCTATGCGGTCGTCAACGCATCCATCAGCGGCGACACCACGGCGGGAGGACGCGCCCGTTTGCCGGCGCTCCTGTCGCAGCACAAGCCCGCGATCGTGATCGTGGAATTGGGAGGCAACGACGCGCTGCGCGGCGGAAATCTCTCCGCCACGCGCAATAATCTCGAAGCGATGGTTGCCGCCGCGCAGAATGCAAGAGCCAAGGTGGTAATCATCGGCATGCAATTGCCGCCGAACTACGGGCTGATCTATGTGCGCGATTTCAACGCCTTGTTCGGCGAAGTGGCGAAGGCGCAGCGGGTGCCAATCGTACCCACTGCGTTCGCGGGCTTCGGCGACGACTTCACACTCTTCCAGAACGACCTCATTCACCCTACGGCAGCCGCACAGCCCAGGCTGCTCGACAACGTGTGGCCCATATTGCAGCCACTTCTGCGCAAATGACCTATCCGCCTCCACGGCATGGTCCGGGCACGAAAATCGGGATCGCGCTGTTGCCGGCGTACCCCGAGCGCATCGATGTCCGCAGCCCGGCCGAGTTCGCCGTCGATCACATTCCAGGCGCCATCAACCTGCCGGTCCTGACCGACGCGGAGCGCGCGGAGATCGGCACGCTGCACTCGCAGGTCTCCGCATTCACAGCGCGCAAGCAGGGCGCGGCGCTGGTCGCGCGCAACATCGCCGGCATCGTCGAGACCCATTGCGCCTCGAAGCCGCGCGACTGGGCGCCCGTGGTCTATTGCTGGCGCGGCGGCAAGCGCAGCGCGGCGCTCGTGCACGTCCTGAACGAAATCGGCTGGCGCGCCGTGCAGTTGGATGGTGGTTACCGGACGTGGCGGCGACACGTCGTCGCCGCGCTTGCGACCGTGCCAGGCAGGTTCCATTACGTCGTCGTGTGCGGCCTGACGGGTTCAGGCAAGAGCCGCCTCCTCAACGCGCTGCACGATGAGGGTGCGCAAGTGCTGGACCTGGAACAGCTCGCGCGGCACCGCGGTTCGCTGCTGGGCGACCTGCCCTTCGCGCCGCAGCCGTCGCAGAAGGCCTTCGATACCGATCTCGTCACCACCTTTGCGCGCTTCGACGCCGCGCGTCCCGTCTATGTGGAATCGGAGAGCCGTAAGATCGGTGCCGTGCAGGTCCCCGACGCATTGCTCGAAGCAATGCGCGCTGCGACTTGTATACGTCTGGAAACGTCTCAGCTATTGCGCGTGGCATTGCTCAAGGATGAATACAGTCACTTCATCGCCGATCCCGCATCGATCGCCGACAAGCTCGCGCCGCTGGTGCCGCTGCACGGGCGCAAGGTGATCGAGCGCTGGATATCGGCCGCGGCCGCGGGCGATTTCGAGACGCTCATCGATGAACTGCTGGTCACGCATTACGATCCGACGTACGGCCGGTCGATCCTGCGCAACTTCCCCCGTCATGCCGAAGCGATTCGCGTGACGCCCCGCGACATCGGCATGGCGACATTTCGGGAACTAGCCCGGGATATCGACGCCCGGATCACTTCGTCGCTTTCGGTTCCGGCCTGACCATGCGCCAATTCGATTTCCGGCTGGTCAACGTCTTTGCCGAAAGTCCGCTGGCCGGCAATCCACTATGCGTGTTCGAGGACGCGCGCGACCTGGAGGACGCCACGATGCAGGCGCTGGCGTTGCAATTCAACTTGTCGGAGACGACGTTCGTCTTTCCTTCCGCGGCGGCCACGTCACGCGTGCGCATTTTTACGCCGACGTTCGAGATGCCCTTTGCCGGACATCCGACGCTGGGCACGGCGCACGTCGTGCGTGACCTGCTTTCCACAGGCGATGCGCTGACGCTGGAAATGAAAGCCGGCGTCATTCCCGTCACCGCCCGCGGCGACGTGTGGACGCTCTCGGCCAACGCGCCGACGCATCGCGCGCCAACCGCGTCACGCAGCGAGCTGGCATCGATGCTCGGTCTTGATGCGGCCGACCTCGCCGAGGCGCCGCCGTTGTGGGTGGACACGGGGTCGGACCAGCTCGTCATTCCGCTCGCATCGTTCGCCGCGGTGCGCCGTGCAGCGCCGCGCGCCGATGCAATCCTCGCGCATGCCAGCAACGGCCAGCGCGCGATGGCCTACGTGTTCGCGCGGGAGGCCGATCATGTGCTGGCGCGCTTCTTCTTCCCCAAGCATGGCTCGGTCATCGAAGACCCGGGCACGGGCTCGGCCTGCGCCAACCTCGGCGGATGGTTGCTCGCGACCGGCGCCAAGCTCCCGCAGAAACTCACGCTCGATCAAGGGGACGCGGTGGGCCGCCCGTGCCGGCTGGGTCTCGAGGTGACCGCGGACAGGCGCATCCTCGTCTCCGGACGCGTCATCGAGCTCGCGCGCGGCACCGTGACGTTGTAGCGCACGTCGGGCCTCTTTCGCCTCAAAGCGTGACAGCCTGTTACAGGTAGACACACCACGCCCCGTCAACAGGCGCACACACTCGCGCGTTCATGGCAGGAACGGCGGGCCGCTGCAGCACGGCCGCGGCCGGCATGATGCCCTCAATGGCTTCCACGCGCACACGTCATTTCACTGTCGTCCAAGTGCTGGCGCTGGCCACGCTGACCGCGGTCGCAACCTTCGCGCAAGCGGCCCCGGAGGCGATGGGCTACGACGACGCGCGACACCTTTTGGCACGCACCGGATTCGGCCCCACCGATGCCGAAGTGAAGGCGTACGCCGCATTGCCGCGAGACGAGGCCGTCGCGCGGCTGCTGGGGACGACGCGCACAACGTCGATCACGGCACCGCCCGCATTCGCTATTGAGACGGGTCCGCTGCGACGCCCGGGAACCAGCGCCTCCGAAGACGACCGCAAGGCCTTCCTGCAGGACCAGATCCGCAAAGGCCTCGAACTGCGCGCGTGGTGGGTGCAGGAAATGCTCGCGACGCCGTCGCCGCTGACGGAGCGGATGACGCTCTTCTGGCACAACCACTTCGTGTCCAGCCAGCAGAAAGTGCGGATCGCCCGGCTCATGTATGGGCAGAACGCGATGCTGCGCGCCCATGCGCTCGGCAACTTCGGCGCGCTGCTGCACGCCGCGTCCAAGGACCCGGCGATGCTCGTCTATCTCGACACCGTGCAGAACCGCAAAGGCCAGCCAAACGAGAACTTCGCGCGCGAGGCGATGGAGCTGTTCACGCTCGGCGAAGGCCACTACACGGAACAGGACGTCAAGGAAGCGGCGCGCGCGTTCACGGGCTGGAGCCTCGACCGCGAAACCGGCGAATACCTGTTCCGGCCGGGCGTCCACGATCGCGACGTCAAGACCGTGCTCGGAAAGTCGGGCCGCTTCGACGGCGATGCCGTGCTCGATATCCTGCTGGCGCAGACCGCGGCGGCGGAATACGTCACCACCAAGCTTTGGCGCGAATTCGTCTCGCCGGACCCGGATCCGCGCGAGGTCAAGCGCATTGCTCAGATGTTTCGCGGCTCCAACTACGACATCAAGACGGCTCTGCGCGCGCTGCTTCTCTGCGACGCATTTTGGGCGCGCGAGAATCGCGGGACGCTGGTCAAGAGCCCGATCGAATTCGTCGTCGGCACGCTGCGGCAGCTCGAGGTTCAGCCGCAATCCGGATTACCCTTTGCGCTTCTGTCCGCCGGCATGGGCCAGAACCTGTACTCGCCGCCCAACGTCAAGGGCTGGCCCGGAGGCAACGCCTGGATTGACACGAATACGCTCCTCGCGCGGAAGCAGTTCGTCGATCGCCTGGCGCGCGCCGATGAAGCGCCGCAGCCTATGGCGGCGACACCGCAAGCGGACGAAAAAGCGGAGAATCCGGAAAAGGCGCGAGCACGGCGCCTCGCGCTCGTAGCCGATCGCGGCATGCGTAATCTGCAATTCGATGCGACGAGATGGATGGCGACGCGAGCCGGGAGCACGCCGGAGGACAAGGAGCGCGCGGCGCAAGCCCTGCTGCTGGCGTTGCCGCCGCAAACAGCACCGCCGCCCGGAGATGATGCGATCGCCTTTGTCCGCGCGACGCTGCAGGACCCGGTCTACCAACTCAAGTGACGGCGGACTAACGCGTCGGGACACCCTCATGGACCGTCGAACCTTCCTTCGCGCCGCCGCCGCGTTGCCGCTCGCAGGAACCACGGCGATCTTCGGGAATGCGCAAGTCGCGTTCGCGGCCGCGCCTGCGGGCGCCAATTACAAGCGCGTCCTCATCCTCGTGGAATTGAAGGGGGGCAACGACGGACTGAACACGCTCGTCCCCTACACCGACCCGGCCTATTACGCGCTGCGCCCGAAACTGGCGATCAAGCGCGACGTCGTCGTGCAGCTTACCGACCGCGCCGGGCTGCATCCATCACTCGAGCCACTCACCATTCTCTGGAAGGATCGGCAACTGGCGGTGTTGCAAGGCGTCGGCTATCCCGAGCCCAACCTCTCGCACTTCCGCTCGATCGAGATCTGGGACACGGCGTCGAAGAGCACGGAATACCTGCAGGACGGCTGGCTGACCCGCGCGTTTGCCGCGCAACCCCCGCCGCGAACCTTTGCCGCGGACGGTGTCATCATCGGCTCGAGCGATCTAGGCCCCCTCGCCGGAGGCAGAACGCGTGCCGTCGCGCTTGCCAATACCGAGCAGTTCCTGCGGCGCGCGAAACTTGCGCAGCCTGCGCCAATCGAAGGCAATCCCGCGCTCGCGCATGTGCTGAAAGTCGAGGCCGACATCGTGCAGGCCGCTACGAATTTAGGCGCGCGCTTCGCCTTCAAGACTGAATTCCCGTCCGGCAACTTCGGCAACGCGATCCACACGGCGTGCCAGGTCGTGGCAAACCCGTCCGGTATCGCCGCCGTGCGCGTCACGCTCTCCGGATTCGACACGCACACAAATCAGGCGGGAACACAGGCGCGGTTGCTGAAGGAAGTCGCCCACGGGCTCGTGGCGTTGAGAAGCGCGCTCGACGAACTCGGCAAGTGGGACGACGCGGTGGTTCTTACGTACGCCGAATTCGGACGCCGGCCGAAGGAGAACGTCTCCGCCGGCACCGATCACGGTACCGCCAATGTTCATTTCGCGCTGGGCGGACGCGTGGCGGGCGGAATCTACGGTAAGGCCCCGGACCTCGGGCAGTTGTCCGACGGAAATCCCGCCTACGCGCTCGATTTCCGCGGTGTGTATACGACAGTGCTGGACCAGTGGTGGAGCGTGGATGCGCGCGCCGCCCTCGGAGGCCGCTTCGCGGCGGTGCCGTTCCTGAAGGCGTGATTAGGGAAAGCGCATCTCAAAAATCCCGCGAGCAGCCTCGAGTACCGCAGTTGCCAAATGAGGGCCCACAGCGAGCCCCGAGATAGCGCATAGAGGTACAGCGAGGGGCGAGCCTAATTTGCCAACTGAGCACGACAAAGTAATCGGGGCGCGCAGCTATTTTTGGGTCCAGGCGGCCATGAAGGCCTGCCAGTGCGGCGCACTCGACGCCGCAACGCGCTCGCGCGCGAGGGCAATTTCCTTCGCGTATTCGCCGGCGCTCGCTTCGCCGCGCATCAGGCGAAAGCGCTGGTAGATAAGATAAGTGTTCAACACATCGCACTCGCAATAGTTGCGCACGTCGGCGAGCTTGCCCGCCGCGACGGCCGCAGCGACCTCGCTGCCCTCCATTCCGAGTTTGCCGGGAAAGCCGCAGAGCCGCGCAATGGCGTCGAGCCCCGCGCTGGCACGCGGTTGGTACATCGCCAGCACGTCCATGAGATCGAGGTGGCGCGAGTGGTAGCGGCTCAGGTAATTGTTGAACTTGAACTCGCGGTCCTGGTCGCCCCAATCCCAGTATTTCTCCGCAGCGATGCCGTGGATCAGTGCGCGATGATTGAGCACGGGCAGGTCGAATCCGCCGCCGTTCCACGACACGAGTTGCGGCGAGAGTTGCTCGATGCCGCTGAAGAACCTGCGGATGATTTCCGGTTCCGGTTCGTCGATTTCACCAACCGACCATATCTTGAGGCCGTCCTGGTTGCGCAATGCGCAGGCGATGGCGACCACCTGTTGCAGGTAATGCGGCGCGAAGTCGTTGCCGCTGGCCGCGCGCCGTTTCTGGTTGAACCACTCGAGGACTGCGGCGTCGGGCAGGTCCGCGGGCATCTCGTTGATGCGCCGGATTCCCGGCAGGTCGGGAACCGTCTCGATGTCGAAGGCGAGGATCGGCGTCACGCGGGAAACACCCCGGTCGACAGGTAACGATCACCGCGGTCGCAGACGACGAACACGATGGTCGCATCGCGGACTTCGGGCGAAATGCGCAACGCCACGGCGCACGCGCCGCCCGACGAGATGCCGCCGAAGATGCCCTCCTCGCGCGCCAACCGCCGTGCAGTGTCTTCGGCTTCGTGTTGCGTGACGGATTCGGTGCGGTCGACGCGCTTGCCATCGAAAATTTTCGGCAGGTATTCCGGCGGCCACTTCCGGATGCCTGGAATGGACGCGCCTTCCGCCGGTTGCGCACCGATGATCGCGATCGCCGGGTTCTGTTCCTTCAGGAATTTCGACACGCCCATGATCGTGCCGGTGGTGCCCATGGCGGACACGAAGTGGGTGATGCGTCCGCCGGTGTCGCGCCAGATCTCCGGCCCCGTGGCGCGGTAATGCGCGAGCGGATTATCGGGATTGGCGAATTGATTGAGGATGTATCCCTTGCCTTCGGCCCGCATCCGGTCGGCCAGGTCGCGCGCACCTTCCATGCCCGCGGCCTTGGTGACCAACACCAGTTCGGCGCCGTACGCGCGCATCGTCTGCACGCGCTCCTGCGACTGGTTGTCGGGCATCACCAGGATGAGCCGATAGCCCTTGATCGCGGCCACCATCGCGAGCGCGATGCCCGTATTGCCGGACGTGGCCTCGATCAGCGTATCGCCGGATCGGATATCGCCGCGGCGTTCGGCCTCGACGATCATCGACAGCGCGGGCCGATCTTTCACCGAGCCCGCGGGATTGTTGCCCTCCAGCTTGGCTAGGATGACGTTGCTCGTCGCGCCCGGCATTCGCTGCAGGCGGACGAGGGGCGTCTTGCCAACGGTGTCGGCGAGGGTCATGTAGTTGGGTTGGTCGGTCATGACGGAGATCGGTGGTCGACGCGGGACGCAAGGCGCACGCCAAGCGGATCACTCCAACGAACCACACCGATGATCGTCCTCATTGTAGCGGAGGGGTAGATGGGGATTCGTGACGCCTTTCGGAATGGGACGCGCATGAGAAAAACCCCGCCACGCGGGCGGGGTTTTCATCGTTCGGAAAGCACGATCACTTCTTCGGCGGTGCGTCCTTGTCAGCACTGGGCGGGCTGGCCGCCTTGTTTGCCTTGGCCTTGGCGTCCTTGTCGGCTTTGGCCTTGGCCTCCTTGTCCGCCGCAGCCTTGGCCTTGGCGTCCTTGTCGGCTTTGGCCTTGGCCTCCTTGTCCGCCGCAGCCTTCGCCTTGGCGTCCTTGTCGGCTTTGGCCTTGGCTTCCTTGTCCGCCGCAGCCTTCGCCTTGGCGTCCTTGTCGGCCGCAGCCTTGGCTTCCTTGTCCGCCGCAGCCTTCGCTTTGGTTTCCTTGTCCAGCGCAGCCTTGTCGGGCTTGGCGTCATCCTTCGTCGGTGCAGCAACCTTCGCGGGGGCCGCCGCAGGCTCGACCTTGGCAGGAGCAGGCGTAGCGGCAGCCTTGGCGGGAGCCGGTGCAGCTGCGGGCGCTGCCGCGGGCTTCGCAGCCTCCGCCGCCGCCGCAGGTTTGGCCGTCTCGGCCTTCTTGCCTTCGGCGCCGGCCGGCAGTGTGGTCCTGCCGGTCAACGACACGCCGCTCTGCTTCACCTTTTCCAGCGTCGCGTCGCCGATCCCCTTGACGTTCTTCAGGTCGTCGATCGATTTGAACGGGCCGTTGGCCTTGCGATAGTCGATGATGGCCTGAGCCTTGACCGGCCCGATGCCGGGCAGCGCCTCGAGTTGTTCCAAGGTCGCCGAATTGATATTGACGTCCGCGAAGGCGATGCTCGACATCACGAGCAGCGCGAGCGCCAGCAAGAAGCGTTTCATTAAGGGTCCCCCAGTAGTGGATGATCGTGGGCCGCCGCTCTCGTTCTGAAATCGAGCGGTAGGCATTAACGCGCCACGCATACTACGGGTTGACCCTTGCCGGAGCAAGGAGAATGGGGCCGCTCCGGGAATGCCGCGCCGCGGCGTCCCCGGGCCGGGAAAACTCTGTCTTCGTCTATTTGCGGCCGGCGTCAGCGGCGGGCCGGATGTCGCCCTTGGCAGCGGAGCCGGTCGCCTTGGGATCGGCCTTGGCCGCGCTTGCTGTGGCCAATTTGGCCGGAGGACCGACCGTCAAGTCTGGACGCAGCTTCTCCAGCCGCTTGGCGCCGATTCCTTTTACATGCTTCAGATCGTCCACCGACTTGAACGGGCCGTTGGCCTTGCGGTAATCGATGATGGCCTGGGCTTTCGCGGGTCCGAGCCCCTTTTTCAACGCGACGAACTCGTCCTGCGATGCGGTGTTGATATTGACGGCGGCAAGCGCCGGTGTCGCAAGCGAGGCAAGCGCCGCAAGCGAGAGCGCCATGAACAAACGTTGCATGATGTTCCTCCGTACGTGATGGGCAAAGGTCGTCGCCGGATCCCACGCGTCCAAGGCGCGGATGCCAACGACGTTCGCTCACGTTACGGGGAGGAAGCGCCTTCCGAAATCAGACTTTCGACGTAGCGGGCGACACCCTGCGCCACCGTCGTCATCGGCGCCTGGTAACCCGCCGCACGCAAGGCGGTGAGGTCCGCCTGAGTGAAATTTTGGTATTTCCCGACGAGTTTGGGCGGAAACGGGATGTACTCGATTACGCCCTGCTGAGCCAATTCGGGCAACGTGAGCGCCGGCTTGCCATCGCTCGCGCGGCAACTGTTGACGGTCGCCAGGGCCACCTCGTTGAAAGTCTCGGCACGTCCGGTGCCCACATTGAAAATTCCGGAACGCCCCGGATGGTCGAGGAAGTCGAGATTGACCTTGACCACATCGTCGACGGACACGAAATCGCGGCGCTGCTCGCCGGCCGCGAAACCGCCCGAACCTTCGAAGAGCTTGACCCGCCCGCCATTGCGGTACTGATGAAAGAGATGGAACGCGACGGAGGCCATCGAGCCCTTGTGCTGTTCGCGCGGACCATAGACGTTGAAATAGCGAAAGCCCGCCACCTGCGCGGTACGCTCCGCGAGCATGCGCCGGACGTACTGGTCGAAGAGGAATTTCGAGTATCCGTACACGTTGAGCGGCGCCTCGTTCGCACGCTTTTCCGAGAACTCGGTGCCCGCGCCGTAGACGGAGGCGCTCGACGCGTACAGGAACGGAATGTCGTTGTCCTGGCAATGATCGAGCAACGTTACCGAGTAGCGGTAGTTGTTGCGCAGCATGAAGCGGCCATCGGTCTCCATCGTGTCCGAACACGCGCCCTGGTGGAGCATTGCGGCAAGGTCGTCCTCGAATTCGCCCGCAGTGATCCGCGAGATGAATTCGTCCTGGTCGAGGTAGTGGGCAATGTCGCAGTCGGCCAGATTGCGGAACTTGTCGGCGTCGCGGAGGTTGTCGACGGCGATGATGTCGGTTTCGCCGCGTGCGTTGAGCGCGCGGACCAGGTTGGATCCGATGAACCCGGCGGCGCCGGTGACGACGATGTACACGTTATCCGCTCCGCGTTTAGCTGACGCACAAGGGCGCCGATGTCCTGCCTGGCGATGTCACAGATCGAGGTCGATGCTGCCCAGTTCGCTGGTCACGAACGGCACCCTGGGTGCGACCGCGCACAGCAATTCGTAGCCCACGGTCGCTGCGGCGGCGGCAACGTCGTCGACCGGCATCCCTTCGCCCCACAGCACCACGGGGCTGCCGACACGCGCCTCGGGGACGTCGGTCAGGTCCACCGTGATCATGTCCATCGACACGCGGCCGGCAAGCCGCACCTTCGTCCCGAGGACGCGCACCGGCGTGCCGTTCGGCGCATGGCGCGGATAGCCGTCCGCATAGCCGCAGGCGATCACGCCGATTCGGTGCGGCCGCGACGCCGTGTATTGCGCGCCGTATCCGACGCTCTCGTTGGCCTTCAGGTCCTGCACGGCGATGATCTGCGAGCGCAACGTCATCACCGGGCGCAGCCCGAGCATGTCGGGTGTGTCGTAAGGCAGCGGCGTTGCGCCATACAGCATGATTCCCGGACGCACGAAATCGCCGCCGACTTCGGGGAAGCGGATGATGCCGGCGGAATTTGCGATGGAGCGCGGATACGGCAGGCCACGGCACGCGGAATCGAACAGTGCGAGCGGCTCCTCGAGGCCGTCCTCCTCATCCGCCCTCGCCAGGTGTGTCATCAGTCGCAATGCCGCCACGCCCGGCGCCTTGGTGAGTCGCTCGCAGATTCCCGCGACCTCGGCCGGCCGGAAGCCCAACCGGTTCATGCCGGTGTTGACCTTCACGAACACTTCCAGCGGCCGCGCAAGCGTTGCCGCCTCGAGCATCTTCACCTGCTCGATGTCGTACACAACGATGGCCAGGCGGCGCTGGGCAACTTCATCCAATTCGCCCTCGGTGAAAAACCCCTCGAGCAACAGGATGCGGCGCATGAAATGCTGCTCGCGCAGCGCCACCGCGGCATCCAGCTCGACGAGCGCCAGGCCGTCGGCATCCTCGAGCGCGGGCAGGACGCGCGCAGACCGTGGCCGTAGGCGTTGGCCTTGACCACCGCCAGGACCTGCGTGCCGGGCGCCTTTTCGCGCACGCGCGCCAGGTTTCCGCGCAGCGCGGCTAAGTTGATCTGAGCGTAGAGCGGTCGGGCCATGCCTGGGGAGGAGATAGTGTCGCCTTAAGGGGTCGACGCGAAACGCGCGGCCGTCGATTCGCCGTCGACGCCCGGCAAGACAGACGCTTTCGCAAACATGGTATAAACGCGGGCCGCGCTGTTGCGGACATTATAACCAACCCGCCCGCGCGCCCCGATGCCGACAAAGGCACGCGGAAAGCGCCAGCGCGAGGACGAGCAGTCACGAGGAAATGAAGGCAGGCTTTTACACGATCATGGCGGCGCAGTTTTTCAGCTCGCTCGCCGACAACGCGTTGCTGATCGCGGCCATCCGGCTACTGCAGGAATTGCAGGAACCGGATTGGATGCAGCCTTCGCTGCAGCAGTCCTTCGTCGTGTCCTACGTCGTGCTGGCGCCGCTCGTCGGCGCATTTGCCGATTCGATGCCCAAGGGCAAGGTGATGCTGATCACTAACGCCATCAAGGTCGTCGGCTGCATCCTGATGCTGTTCTCGGTTCATCCGCTGATGGCCTATGCGGTGGTCGGCTTCGGCGCGGCGGCCTATTCGCCGGCCAAATATGGAATCCTCACCGAATTGCTGCCGCCGCACCAGCTCGTGGTGGCCAACGGCTGGATCGAGGGAACCACGGTGGGTTCGATCATCCTGGGCGTCCTGCTCGGCGGCGTGCTGGTCAGCAACAAAGTGTCATTCATGCTGCTGGGCTACGACCTCCCCGTCCTCGATACGGGCATCACCACCCCGCCCGAGGCCGCCATCTGCGTCATCGCGGCGTTGTACCTCATTGCGGCGATCATCAACTGGTTCATTCCGGACACCGGCGTCGATCACCGCATGCCGAGCAAGAACCCCTTCTACCTGATCCGCGAATTCACTCATTGCGTTACGCTGCTCTGGCGCGACAAGCTGGGCCAGATTTCGCTCGCGACGACGACGCTGTTCTGGGGGGCCGGCGCGACACTCAAGTTCATCGTGCTCGCATGGGCGGCGAGCGCGCTGGGCTACGACCTGTCGCAGGCGTCGTATCTGCAGGGCGTGGTGGCGGTAGGAATCGCGTTGGGCGCGGTCCTCGCGGCGCGTTTCGTCTCGCTGCGCAACGCCGTCAACGTACTGCCGGTCGGCACCGCGATGGGTCTCATCGTGATCACCATGATCTTCGTCACCCAGCTGCCCCTCGCCGTGGCGCTGATGATCGTCATCGGCGGCTGCGGCGGCTTCTTCGTGGTGCCGATGAACGCCCTTCTGCAGCATCGCGGCCACGTGCTGATGGGCGCGGGCCACTCGATCGCCGTGCAGAACTTCAACGAGAACATCGGCATCCTGCTCATGGTCGGCCTGTACACGCTGATGGTCCAGCAGGGAATCTCGGTCAATCGCGCCGTTGTGCTGTTCGGGCTTTTCCTGTCGAGCGCGATGCTGCTCGTCATGTGGCGCCATCAACACAACCAGAGCCGCGGCGACTCGCTGCACCTCATCGCCGAGGAAGACCGCCGGCACTAGAACCCTCCGGGTTCTCTGCGTTCGCGCTACAGAACGACCGGTGTGTCGGGAATCTCGTTGCGGCCGGGACTGGTGCGTGGCCAGTGCTTGGCCAGCAGCGCCGAAATCTCGACAATTCCCTGCTCCACGCCGTCGCCATAGCGGCCGGCCCGAAACGCGGCTTCAATCTTCCTGCAGGTCGCTTGCCATGCGGCGTCTCCCACACGCGCGTCGATGCCGCGATCGGCGACGATCTCCACGGCGCGATCCGCGAGCAGGACGTAGAGTAGGACTCCGTTGTTGGCCTCGGTGTCCCAGACGCGCAGCAGTCCGAACACCTCCAGCGCGCGCTCGCGCGGCTTGACCTTGCGCCAGAGGCGCGGCAGCGGGAGCGCCGCTTCGATGACAAAGCGGACCTGGCCGGTATGGTGCGTTTCGCCGTCCGCAACGGCACGTCCGATACGATCGAGTTCGTCTTTGGGAAGCGCGCGATGCACGTCGCCGCGATCGGTGACGAAGTGCCGCCAGAGCCGCTTGAAAACTCGCGTCATCACCAGTCTCCCGACGCGCCGCCGCCGCCGAAGCCCCCGCCGCCGCCTGAGAAGCCACCGCCGCCACCACCGCCACCACCAAAGCCGCCACCCCCGCCACCGGGAATGAATACGCCGCCGCCACGGCCGACGAGACCGCTCCCCATGCCGAAGGTGAGCATCACGATGAAGGCGACTACCGCCGCGATCAGCGCGATGGCGAGCGAACCGACGACGAACCACGCGGCCGCGCCGATGACGCCGGCGCCGACCGTGGACCCGATTGCCTTGCCGAAAATTCTCCGCAGGATTCCGCCGAGCACCGGCACGACGACAAAGAGGACGATGAAGATCGTGTCGAACGAGATCCCGCCGCTGGAGCGGCGCTGCGCAGGCGCGGCAGGCGCGTCCGGCAGCGGCTCCCCCTTGCCGACGACCGAAATGATCTGATCGACGCCCGCATTGATGCCTTGCGCGAACTGGCTGTCGCGGAAGAACGGCGCGACGGTCTCCGCAAGGATGCGCCGGCACGTGACGTCGGTCAGCACGCCCTCGAGCCCGTAGCCGACCTCGATGCGGCTCTTGTGGTCGTCCTTGGCGACGATGAAGATGGCGCCATTATCCTTCCCCTTGCGCCCGATCTTCCATGCTTCCGCCACCCGGATTGAATAGGACGCGATGGCTTCGGGCTGCGTCGAGGGCACCATCAGCACGACGAGCTGGTTGCTGGTTTGCGATTCCCACGCCGCGAGCTTGGCCTCGAGTGCCTGGCGGTCGGCTGCGGACAGCGTATTGGTGAGATCCGTGACCCGCGCGCTCAGCGGAGGAATCTTCGCCAGATCGTCGGCGGCGCTCGCCGGCAGCGCGAACGCGAACACCAGTAGCGCCAGCGCCAGTGCGCGCGCAGCGGCAAACGGCGGCAGCAACGCTTGGATCATGTCCGGTTCAGCGCCGCGCCAATCGCGCTGCGCGCGGCGCCACGCGCAGCCCAAAGTAAACCGAGGGCCGAGCGTGGCGCTGCAATCAATAACCCTTCTTCATCAGTTCTGCCGCCTGGTCGGGCGCGGCTTCCGCCGTCTTGCCGGTCGGCGCGGCGGAGGTCTTGGGCGGAGCTGCGGGCGGCGAAGCCGCGGGGGCCCCCGGCTGCTTGCCGAAGTCGACCTTCGGCGGCGCGCTGATCGCGGCTTCGTTCTCGACGGTGAAATTGGGCTTCACGTCCATCTTGAAGACCATGGCGGTGAGGTTCGTCGGGAACGAGCGCACCGTCGAATTGAACGTCTGCACGGAATCGATGTAGCGCTTGCGCGCCACGGTGATCCGGTTCTCGGTGCCTTCGAGCTGCGATTGCAGGTCGCGGAAGAGCGCGTCGGATTTCAACTGCGGATAGTTTTCGGCGACGACGAGAAGCCGCGACAGCGCGCCGGTCAGCTGGCTTTGCGCCGCGATGAATTTCTGGAACGCCACCGGGTCGTTGACCAGTTCGGGCGTGGCCTTGATGGCGCCGACATTCGCGCGCGCATTGGTCACTTCCGTCAGCACCGTCTGTTCCTGCGCCGCATAGCCCTTCACCGTGTTGACGAGGTTGGGCACGAGATCGGCACGGCGCTGGTATTGATTCAGCACTTCGGACCATGCGGCCTTGATGCCCTCGTCCTGCCGTTGCAAGTCGTTGTAACCGCAGCCGGCAAGCGTCATGGTGACGATCGCGGCGCACAGGACGGCGATTCTTCTCAGCATGTTTTTCCTCCAGGCGGATGTGGAACGGGAGTCAGCCAAGCAAGCTGCAATATGGGGCGCGATTGCCGCCGGCGCAAGGGTCTCATGCCACCGGCGGCGCCATCGTGACGACGGCGCGCTCGGACGTCGCAACGGTGCGCCGCGCGAGAAGCATATCTTCCCACGCCTTCGCCTTGTCCGGCAGGTTGCGCAGCAGGTAGGCCGGATGGTAGGTGACGATCAGCGGGACGCCGCGATACCGGTGGACCCTGCCCCGCAGGCTCGCGATGGTTGCGTCCGTGTCGAGCAGCAATGACGCCGCGCTCTTGCCCAGCGCCACGATGAGCTTGGGCCGGATCAGTTCGACCTGGCGCTCGAGATACGGCCGGCACGCGTCGGATTCCCGCGGCTCGGGCGTGCGATTGTTGGGCGGCCGGCATTTGAGGACGTTGGCGATGTAGACGTTGCGGCCGCGCGCGAGACCCAGCGCCGCGAGCATGTTGTCGAGCAGGCGTCCGGCCTGGCCGACGAAGGGTTCGCCCTTCGCGTCTTCTTCCGCGCCGGGCGCCTCACCCACGAACAGCCATTCGGCGTTGACGTCGCCCACGCCGGGTACCGACTTGTTGCGCGTCTTGCACAGTCCGCATGCGACGCAGGCGTCGACGTCGGCGGCGAATTCATCCCAGGACAGCGCGGCAATTCGCGCGCGCCGTGCTGAACCATCTTCGAGCGCTGCCGGATGCGGCGCGGTTTGCGGCGCCGGTTCGCGCAATGTGCGACCGGCCGGCGCCGAGAGCGCGGTGGATTCGCGGCCTTTTTCCTCGACGATACCGCGGCGCCGCCACGTCGGCGTCAGCCCAAGTTCGACCAGGATGTCGTCGCGCGTCGCCATACTGCCGTTCATGCTCCCAGCCCGCGTCGCATGACCAGCGCATCCTCGCGCGTGCCGCCGATGCCGCCGGCCGGGTAATAGGACGCGCGGCGAGCAATGACTTCGAACCCGGCGCGCTCGTACAGCGCAATCGCCGGCGCATTCGACGCGCGAACCTCCAGGAATACCTGTTCGGCGCCGAGGCTGCGCGCATCGACCAGGAATTGCGCGAGCAGCGCGCTGCCAAGTCCACCGCGCCGCGCGTCGGGCACGACCGAGAGATTCAACAACTGCGCCTCGCCCGGCGCCAGCATCAGGACCCCGTAGGCGACGATGCGGCCTTCGCGCTCACCTACGCGCGCGCGGTAGCCGGCGGCGAGCGCCTCGCGAAAATTCGCGGCCGTCCACGGCGCGGCATGGATGTGCGCCTCGAGCGCGGCGACGTACGCGATGTCCCTCGTCTCGAGCGGGCGCCAGAGCACCGAAGGTTGCGGAACGAATCGGGGAAGCGTGGCCATTCGTGGCAAGCGCTATCAGAGGTGCGCGCCCGCGGCGCGTTCCGCGGTCGTCAGGGCCACGCGGTGACGGACGTAGAGCGGCAAGGCCTGCGCAGCGGCAACGCCTTCGCCGGCGGCAAAGCGCGGTTGCGCGAGCGCGCCGACCGCGCGCGCGTCAGGCACGGCATCGGCATCGACGCGCTCGAGCGCGAGTCGAGCCTGCAGCGAGGGGTAGGCCGCAAAGCCGCTGCCGACGCCAAACCACGCCGCGCGGCCCCGCGGCAGCGATGCGACATCGTCCGGATGCACAACCGCCGGCGCGAGCTTTTCGCTCCAGCGCCCCTCTTCGCGGGTGTAGGCAGCGACGTAGACCTCGCGCATCCGGGCATCGAGGCACGCGAGTACATGCGTCACGGAGTGTTCACGCCACGCCCCCTGCGCGAGCGCCTCCAGCGTCGACACCGGGACGAGCGGGAGGTCGGCGCCCAACGCGAGTCCCTGCGCGACGCCACAGGCAATACGAACTCCGGTAAAAGACCCGGGACCGGCGCCAAAGGCAATGCCGTCGAGCGAGCGCAGCGAACATCCGGCCTCCGCCAGCACGGCATGCACGAGGGGCAACAAGCGTTCCGAGTGCGCCTGACCGGCGAGCTCCCCCCGGACGTACCACGCCTCGTCCCCGCCGCAGGCGACGGAAACCCAGTGCGTGGACGTGTCGAACGCGAGGAGCTTCATGAATCGAATTTTACCGGAGCGAGCATCATTACGTCTTCGCAACGATACAATTCGCCGCCTTCGTCCTTTTCCGCGCTCTTTTGTCACCGCACCGCATGGCTGCCACCTCCGCCCTGACCCCCACCACGCTCCTGACCATCGAATCGCTGGACCAGGAAGGGCGCGGCATCGCGCACGTCGGCGGCAAGGCGATATTCGTCGAAGGCGCGCTCCCGGGCGAACGGGTCCATGCGCTCCCGGTGCGGACCAAGCCGACGTTCGAAATCGCCCGCGTCACCACCGTCGTCAAGGCGAGCGCCTCGCGCGTCACGCCACGGTGTCCGCATTTCGGCGTTTGCGGCGGCTGCACGCTGCAACACGCGCATCCGTCGCTGCAGGTGGCGGCCAAGCAGCGCGCGCTGGAAGAGGCGCTGGCGCGGATCGGCCGCGTGCGTCCGGAACGCATGCTGCCGCCGATCGAAGGTCCCGCGTGGGGCTATCGTTACCGGGCGCGCCTGACCGTGCGCCACGTGGCCAAGAAAGGCGGCGTGCTGGTCGGCTTCCACGAGCGCAAGTCGAGTTTCGTCGCCGACATGACCGAGTGCCACGTGGTGCCGAAGAAGATTTCCGATCTGCTTCCTGCGCTGCGGCAACTGATCGGCGCGTTGACGATCCGGGACCGCCTGCCGCAGATCGAGCTCGCGGTCGGTGAACGCAATGACACGCTGGAGTACGCGCTCGTATTGCGCATCCTGGCGCCGCTCACGCCGGAGGACGAGGCCAAGCTGCGCGAATTCGCGGACCGCCACGCGATCTCGTTCTGGCTGCAGACGGGGGGGCCGGGCACCGTGGCGCCGTTCCATCCTCGCGCCGCCTCACTGACCTACTTCTTGCCCGAATTCGGTATCGCCATGCCATTCGCCCCCACGGATTTCACGCAGGTCAACAATGCCGTCAACCGCGTCCTGGTGCGGCGCGCTCTGACACTGTTGGATCCGCAACCCGGCGAGGCCATCGCCGATTTCTTCTGCGGCCTGGGCAACTTCACGCTGCCGATCGCGCGTACGGGTGCGAGCGTCGTCGGCATCGAAGCCAGCGCAACCTTGGTGCAGCGCGCGGAAGCCAATGCACGCCATAACGGACTCGCGGATCGGGCGCGCTTCGTCGTCGCCAACCTTTTCGCGGCCACCCGGGAGAGCATTGCCGGATTGGGGCGCCTCGACCGTGTGCTGATCGACCCGCCGCGCGAAGGTGCGATCGAGGTCGTCAAGGCGCTGCCTGCGCGCGATGACGCCGGCGGGCTGACCCGCATCGTCTACGTTTCGTGCAATCCGGGCACGCTCGCGCGCGATGCCGAGGTTTTGGTGCACGAGCGCGGGTACCGGGTCGCCGCCGCGGGCGTCGTGAACATGTTCCCCCACACCGCCCACGTCGAATCCATCGCGCTGTTTGAAAAATGAGCGAAAGATAAGCGCCGGCATCGCATACAGGCAAAAACGGGCGCCGTTCTGGCGCCCGGGAAAGTACTGCCGGTTTTCGCTTCAGTCGCGCTGCCCCGTAAACGCGAGGAGCAGATTGAGCAGGCTTATGAAGATGTTGAACAGGTTCAGGAACAGGTTCATCGTCGCCATGATGTAGTTGGTCTCGCCGCCGCGGACGAGGTTGCTTAAGTCGTGCAGCAGCCAGGCGGAAAAGAGCACAACGGTAATCGCCGACAACGTGACCGTCAGCGCTGGAATCTGCAAGAAAATATTGGCGAGCATGGCGACGATCAGGACGACCGTTCCGACCATGAGGAATTTGCCCATGGACGAGAAGTCGCGCTTGCTCACCGTGGCGACGACCGCCATCGTGAAGAAGATCGCCGCGGTCATCACACCCGCCAGACCCACCAATTGCCAGCCGTTGCGGAATCCCGCCGCCACCGTGAGTATCGGCGTCAGCATCAGCCCCGCGACGAACGTGAAGCCGAACAACGCGACGACGCCCCACGCGCTGTTGCGCAGGACAGTGACCACGAACAGCATCCCCAGCATCGCGCCGAACATCAGCAGCGGTGTCGCGATCGGGTGGGCGGCGAATTGCGCGAACAGGTTGAGCTGCGCGCCGAAGAACGCTCCTGCAACCGTGGGCAGCATCGACAGCGCCAGGAGCCAGTATGTATTGCGCAGGACGTTGTTCTGCGCCACCGGCGGCGCAACGGTGCCGTCGAAAACGCGATTGCGTGGCGGCGTCGGCTGTCCCGACATGACCGGTTCGAATTTCGGATCCATGTTCCCTCCTACAAGCGGCCCAAGCGGGCCATGCGCACGCTTAGACTAACAGAAAGGCAACGGGTTTCACCGCAAAGGCCTTGCTGGTTAGCGTCCAGAAGCGCCGGTGCTATATTTGGCCGCCTTGCAGCCGTTTCAAGGCGGTCGCCGCGCGATCGCGCGCGCCGCGGAACGTCGCCGGGATGGGTGGCAGAGTGGTCGAATGCACCGGACTTGAAATCCGGCAAGGGCGCAAGTCCTTCGTGGGTTCGAATCCCACCCCATCCGCCATGTCATTGAACGTTATCAATGACTTACATGTGTTTTGCTAATTCTTTATACCATTTGGTCCACCACCTCATGATCAGAGGCGCACGTTCGGTGCCGGACTCCGGCCAGCGGCGCACGCGCCGCATTTTGTTCCGTCGGCTTAATGCCAGCCAGCTCGCATTGCGCGAGGTAGCGGGCATAGATCCCCGCGAACATCGAAATCTTTTTCGCCGAAGAGCACGATCCCCATGCTTCGGCGATCGGCGTAAGGGGGATTGGCGAGCTCGGAGCGACCGGCGTTTCTGCGGCAATCGCAAACACAGTCTGGCATGCGACCGGCAAGCGCCTGCGCAAACTGCCGATCCACGCCTCGGATATCGTGCCGGGGACGCTATAACGTCTGCAGACAGGGCGAAGGATGAAAACACTGTACTTGGTTCGCCACGCCAAGTCGAGTCGGGATGATCCCACGCTCCCCGACAAGGAGCGACCCTTGAACGATCGCGGCAAGCGTGACGCGCCGAAGATGGGTGAGCGACTGGCGAAGTTAGATGTGAAGCCCGACCTCGTTCTGTCGAGTCCGGCTATTCGCGCACTTGCCACGGCGGAACTCATCGCCAAGAAACTCGATTACAAGACCAAGGATATCGTGGTGGAGAAGCGGCTATATGCCACCACGGCCAACGATCTGCTCGAGGTTATCCACAAGCTCAGCGACAAGCCGAAACGCGTGATGCTCGTTGGTCACAACCCTGAGCTCACCGAGCTCGCGCATCGACTGTCGAGCGAGATCACCGATATGCCAACCTGCGCTGTGGCCGAGTTCTGCTTCGCAGCGACGTCGTGGTCGGCCGTCGGCCAACAAGAACCAACCAAGGCGACTCTTCACCGTCCGAAGCCGTCGTAACGGGCAGCGCGACAGCCGGGACCGCCCCGCGCGGTACATCGACGGACCGGGCAACCCGACAGCGAGGGTGATGACGATGTCTGATTCGCCAGTTGTGCAGATTCGGCGAGCCTTGCCGAGTGAGGCACGCCTTCTCTGCGACCTTGCGCTCGAAGCGAAGCGATACTGGGGGTATAGCGGCGATCAGATGGAAGACTGGCGCGAGACCCTGCGCCTGTCCGGAGAAAACATCGAGGCTACAAATCCGACTTTCGTCGCCGGAATCGGAGAGGAGGTCGCAGGCTTCTATTCGCTGGTCCCGGGCACCGCAGCGTGGGAGCTCGACCATCTTTGGGTGCGGCCCCGTTTCATGCGCGCTGGCATCGGCCGCGCCTTATTCGAGCACGCGCTGGCAACAGCTCATGCACGCGGCGCGTTGTTGGTCACAATCGATGCCGATCCGAACGCTGAATCGTTCTATCTGGCCTGCGGTGCGGAGCGCGTTGGCGCGATTCCCGCACCCATTGCGGGCCAGCCGGCGCGCGTGCGCCCACAGCTCGTCGTCCATACTCGCGCAACTGACGAATAGCCTCGCTCAGATATCCGGAAAGATAGGCTGCGTCTTCCACGTCGAGCTTCTGTAACGCTCGGGCTGCCTGAGTTGTCTGGCAGGTGTTACTTTTCAGAACGTTTAAGGCCCACTCAAGGACAGCAGCTCCCTGCGCGTCGCAAACTCCGTCCCAGCATCAGTCCTTCCGGGACTGAAGCACGACCGCAAGGAGATCCTGATGAACACCCAGCCCATTCTGCCTCGGCCCCTCGGCACAACCGTTGTCGCCGCGGCCTTATCATTTCTGATCACGATTGGCCTTTTCTCCGGCGTCACCGTCCTTATGCTGCGCGAGGGTACTCCGTTGCAAAATGTAATCATCGCGGAGCGCGCCTGCAACAATTTGGCGTTTGTATCCGAGCGAGAGGCATGCATGCGCTCGTTCCTTGCCAGGGCCTATGATCGACACATCGCGAGCCGCTGAACCTGTGCGCGGTTAGGCAAGGCTCTTTCGGCTCGTATCCGAACATGCGCACCGCTCCCGAGTCCGCGTCCACCCCACCCCGCCGCTTCGGTCGCTTCGAATTGCGCCCGAGCGAGGGCGTCTTGCTCGCAGACGGTGTGCCGGTCACGCTGGGTGCTCGCGCGTTCGATCTGCTCGCCGCATTCGTGGATCGTCCCGGCACGCTGATCACGAAGGATGCTCTCCTCGCCACCGTATGGCCGGGACTCGTCGTGGAGGAGAACAACCTGCAGGTGCAGGTGTCCACGCTGCGCAAAATCCTTGGCCAGAGCGCCGTTGCCACCATACCGGGCCGCGGCTATCGATTCAATTTGACCGTGACGCCCGCTGACGTCCTTGTGCCACCTGTCGACGATCGGCCCGCGGCCGTTGGGTTCCCCGAAACGCAAAGATCGAAAGCGCGCACCAACATACCTTCGCGGCTGCCGGTGCTTTACGGCCGCGCCGACGATCTCGCCGCGATTGCGGCGTTGCTGCGCGAGCATTCGGTGGTCACGATCACCGGCTCCGGCGGCATCGGCAAGACACGCGTTGCGCAGGCCGTTGCAAATCAAGCCGCAGCGGGCTACCCGGATGGCGTGTGGTGGGTGGAGTTCGCCTCGCTCGCCGATCCCGCGCTCGTGCCATCGGCCGTGGCTCAAGCGATGGGGGTCCAATTGGCAGTCGACCCCCCTACGGCGCTGGCGCTGCAATCGGAGCTCGCCACGAAACGCGCATTGCTGGTGCTCGACAATTGCGAGCATCTGGCCGACGCCGTGGCGGCGCTGGTCGACGCTGTGACGGCGGGCGCGCCGCGCGTCAGCGTTCTGGTGACGAGCCAGGAGACTCTCAGGGCCTCCGACGAGCATGTCTATCGCCTGGGCGGACTTGCGATTCCCGACGTTGCCGACGTGGCAACCGCCTCGGAGTCCGGTGCGGTCGAGCTGTTCCTCGCGCGCGCACAAGCCGTCGATCCGCGCTTTGCGCTGACGGCGACCAACTTGCCGGCAGTGATCGAGATTTGCAGGCGTCTGGACGGCATTCCACTCGCCATCGAGCTCGCGGCTGCGCGACTGCCGTTGCTCGGCGTGGAGGGATTGCGCACGCGCCTGTGTGAGCGTTTCAACCTGCTCACCGGCGGTGCGCGGGTCGTTCTGCGTCGCCATCAAACGTTGCGCGCGACGCTGGAATGGAGCCACGCGCTCCTTACGCCCGATGAGCAGACAGTGTTCCGGCGGCTGGGCGTCTTTGCGGGCGGCTTCACGCTTGAAGCGGCCCAGCATGTGGCGAGCGACGAGCGCATCGATCAGTGGACGACGCTCGATCACCTCGGCGCGCTCGTGGACAAGTCGCTGGTGTTGGCCGAGGGCGACCCGGTCCCGCGGTACCGGATGCTGGAAACCGCGCGCGTGTATGCGCTCGAGCGTCTCGCCGAATCGGGGGAGATGGACGCGACTCTGCGCCGCCACGCGCACGCGGTGCTTGCCCTGCTGGAACCGTTCGAGCAGTACGAACGGCGCTGGCCGGCAAGCGCCGGCGTCGTTCCCGCTGCGAAGGTCGAGCTCGACAACCTGCGCGCGGCGCTCGAGTGGGCGGATTCGGCCGCAGACGGCCAGCTGGCCGTGGCGCTCGCTGCGGTGTCGCACAGCGTCTGGTGGTCTTCGTCCCTGCTGGCCGAGGGCCTCGCCCGCTGTCTCGAGTTGCGCCGGCACATCGATGCCGGCGTGTCGGCGACGGCCGCGGCACGATTCTGGCTCACGACCGCGAAGCTGGGCATCTATTCGATCCGACGCGAAAGCTACGACGCTGCGCTGCGGGCCGCCGCGCTGTACGGCGAGCTCGACGACGATCAGCGATGGTTCGAGGCGCTTACCCTCGCTGCTGCACAGGGCACGCGTTTCGCGACCGTGGCCGAAATGGAAGCACAGATCCAGGGGGCATCGCGGCTCGAGCGGCCCGAATGGCCCGCGCGCCAGCGCGCCAAATTGCAATTCGCCCGCTATTTCTGGTTCGCCCGCCAGGGTCGGTTCGACGAGGCGCTCGAGAGTGCGAAGCGACAGGTCGCAATCTGCCGCGACGACGGCGTCGAAGTCGCTGCACTGTTTGCCATGTCTAATGTCACGTTCATGGAAGCGCTGCTCGGTCGTCCGCAGGAAGCCATCGAGCACGCGCGCACGGCGATTGCCCGTCTCCGCGAGCTCGACGCCGACCTAGGCTCGGGCCACCTCTATTTCAGCGAGATCATCGCCCAGCTGGTATTGAATCGGTCAGAGGAGGCGCTCGCGGCCGCGCGCAATGCATATCCACGGCTGGCGCGCGAGGGCGACCATTACCGGCTGTTGTTACCGCTGGCGTTAATCAGCGCGTTGGGTGGACGGCTGGGCGCTGCCGCGCGCATCGCTGGGTTCGACAATGCGGTTCAGGTGCGTAGCGGCGAGAACGCGAGCATCGTCGCCCCACTGCTCCATGGGCGCCTCGACTCGTTGCTGGCCGCCGGCCTTTCAGTCGACGAGCGCACGCGGTTCGCCGCCGAAGGCGCGGTGCTGCGCGAAGAAGATGCGTTCAAGCTGGGTTTCGACGCTGCCCCGTAGCGTCCGCTGCGGCTACTGCGTCGTAACGGTGCTGGTCCCCCTTGCATAGAGCTTGAGGAAGAGGCGCGCCGCCTCCTGTGCCCGATGGTCGATTTCCCTGGTTGTCGGAGGCGGCACCGTGCCGAGCAGGACATAGACCATCCGGTCTGCCAGCAGCAGCCCTCGATAGTGCGCGACCATCGAATGAAAGTCGTCGCCCACAAGCAGCTTCGCCGTGTTGGCCGAGCGCAGCAACGACTCCAGCGCAGCGTTCGCGGGCTTGTGACCTTGCTCGTCGATCGAAGCCGCGATGCCGGGCGATCGCTTGGATTCCGCGATGCCGAGCCGGAATACCGCTAGGACGTCGCGATCCATGAGCTCCTTCAGCAGAATGATCCCGTAATGGCGCAGCGCCGACTCCAGGCTCGCCAGGTCGTCCGGCGCCGGGAACCCCTCAGGAAGGCGCATGCGCTGCCCGCGCCTCGCCACGCACGCGGCCAGCATCTGTTCCTTGTTCCCCACGAGCGCGTAGAGCTCACGCTTGGACACCCTCGCCCGCGTCGCGATCTCCAAGGTCGTCGCCGCGGCAAACCCGTGTTCCATGAAGGTCCGCATGGCAGCGCTCAGGATCCGTTCGCGAACTGGATCGAGGCCTTTCGCTGCGAGTCGAGGCTTCTTTTTCGACGTCATTGGCCACCCTCTTGACATGGTACCCGATAGTACCATAAGATTTGCTTCATGGTACTCGATGGTACCGGCTTCTTCGGTGATTCGCCACAGGTAAGGAGAGTGACCATGAAATTCGAGCACAGCACCGCATTAGTGACTGGGGCATCTCGAGGAATAGGGCGCGAGCTCGCGCGGCAGCTCGCCGCGGACGGATGCAACCTGGTGCTCGTCGGCCGCGACAGCGGCGGCCTTTACGAACTCGCCCAAGAGCTAGGTGCGCAGCGCGGGGTGACGGTTCGGTGCGAGGCGATCGATCTGTCGGTCCCTGGTGCCGTCGAAACGTTGTGGTCGCGCATCGCCTCGGCCTCGATCGAGGTCGACATCCTGGTGAACAACGCCGGCTCGGGCTTTTATGGAAACGTTCACGACCAGGATCCGGCCGCGCTCGAGTGCATGTTGCAGCTCAACGTCGTCGCGCTCGCCACGCTCACACGCTTGGCGCTGCCGGGAATGGTGTCGCGGCGCCGCGGTCGCATCCTCAACCTGGGGTCGCTGGTCGGCTACCAGCCTGCCGGACCTCGCATGGCGGCGTACTACGCGAGCAAGGCATTCGTCGAATCATTTTCCCGCGGCCTCGCCGCGGAGCTCGAAGAAAGCGGAGTCACCGTGACGACGCTTTCGCCGGGTCCCACCGAGTCGTCGTTCGAAGAACGCTCGGGCGCCGCCCGTTCGAATATCTATCACTACCTTCCCAAGGCGGATCCGAGCAGGGTCGCCCGCGCGGGAATCGAAGGGATGAAAGCTGGGACCGCGAGCGTGGTGCCCGGCTTCCTCACGAAGCTCCTTGCGTTCTCCGGCCGGCTATCGCCGCGATCGATCGGTGTTGCCGTCAATCGCCTCCTTCTCAAGGAGGCCAAGCAATGAATCGAGAGGTCATGCATGAGTAGCAACGCGTTATTTGGACTCAGCATCCTGATGAACTTTCTTGCTTTGGGCATCGTCACGAAGGTATACCTGTGGCCGCGACTTCGCGTCATGACGCGAACGGAAGCCCTTATTGCATTGGTCATTCCCAACACATTTCGGTTTCTTGGGCTCAGCTTTCTTGTCCCCGGGGTGGTGTCCCCCTCGCTTTCGCCCGCATTCGCAATTCCGGCAGCGTATGGTGATCTGGTTGCAGCCATTCTTGCAGGCGTCGCGACATTGGCGCTTGCCGCTCGCGCATCCTGGGCCATCCCGATGGTGTGGGTGTTCAACGTGTGGGGAACACTCGACCTCTTGCACGCAATCTACGACGGGCAGATCGGCGTGGGCATAGACCCTGGATCGCTGGGAGCTGCATTTTTCATCCCGACAGTCGTTGTCCCGGTGCTACTCGTTTTGCATGGGCTGATTTTTTGGCAGCTACTGCGGCAAAGGCAGTGAAGCGGTGCTCGATGAGACCGCGAACCACGATCATTGTGCCACTGAACGGCGTTCGTCGACCTCCTGTTTCAACTGAAACAGCCGCCGCTGCGCTTTGAAACAGCGGGATAACCGATGCGCGCGACGATGCACGTCGACGGAGGCCGACGTGAGACCGCTATCCCTAGAGCCGCCCGGGTGCTGTGCTGCATTGGTGCCTCGCGCGCCCTGGATCAGGCAGCTCGCGGTATTTCCCGGATATCGGCGGCAGGGGGTCGGAACCGCGCTGCTACGCAAGGCGCAAGATCGCTCGCCGGCCGAACTGCGCCTGTTCACCTTTCAGCGCAACGCGCCTGCCCGCGCATTCTACGAGCGGCATGGCTTTTCTGCCGTGGCATTCGGTGTAAGCCCGGCGCCCGAGCTGGAACCCGACGTCGAGTATCGCTGGACAGCGTGATGGTTCGTCCACACCGCGACCCGATAGAATGGTGCTGGTCCTCCACCTGGTTCGGCGGGACAAGGGATCTTTGCCCATGGTTGACAGCTACCTCGCGCACGTGCGCGCAACGCTCGACCGGATTCGCGCGGACGGCTTCTACAAGTCCGAGCGGGTGATCGCGACCCCGCAATCTACCCAGATCGGCATCGCGGGCGGGTCTAATTTGCCAACTGAGGTCCTCAATTTCTGCGCGAACAATTACCTGGGGCTGGCCAACGATCCGCGGCTCGTTCAAGCCGCCAAGGCGGGCCTCGATGCATGGGGATTCGGCATGGCCTCCGTGCGCTTCATCTGCGGCACGCAGAGCGTACACAAGGAACTCGAAACCGCGCTCAGCGCATTCCTGCGCACTGATGACAGCATTCTCTACACGAGCTGCTTCGATGCCAACGGCGGCCTGTTCGAGACGCTGCTGTCGGAGGAGGACGCCGTCATCAGCGACGAACTGAACCACGCGAGCATCGTCGACGGCATTCGCCTGTGCAAGGCGAAGCGCTTTCGTTACCGCAACAACGACATGGCGGACCTCGCGGCCAAGCTCGCACAGGCCGATGCCGAGGGCGCCCGCTTCAAGTTGATCGCGACCGACGGCGTGTTCTCGATGGATGGAATCATCGCCGACCTGAAGTCGATTTGCGCCCTCGCCGACCGCCACCGCGCGCTGGTGATGGTCGACGACTCGCACGCCGTTGGCTTTGTCGGTGCAGGCGGCAGGGGCACGCCCGAGTTCTGCGGCGTCGAAGGACGTGTCGACATCGTCACCGGCACGCTGGGCAAGGCGCTGGGCGGAGCGTCGGGCGGCTATACTGCAGGCAGGCGCGAAATTGTGGAGCTGCTGCGGCAGCGTTCGCGCCCGTATCTGTTCTCCAACACGCTGGCACCATGCATCGCCGCAGCGTCGCTCGAAGTGCTGAGACTTCTGCAAAGCGATGAAGGGGCGCAGCTGCGCGGCAGGGTACGCGAGAACGGCGAGCGATTCAGGAGTGCCATGTCGGCGCTGGGTTTCGACCTGGTGCCGGGGCAGCATCCCATCATTCCCGTGATGCTCGGCGATGCCGCGCTCGCGACGCGCATGGCGGACGCGCTGCTCGCGGAAGGCGTTTACGTGATCGGGTTTTCGTTTCCGGTGGTGCCGAAGGGCAAGGCGCGGATCCGCACGCAGATGAGCGCCGCGCACACGGCGGAGCAGATCGACCGGGCGGTGACGGCGTTTGCGAAAGTGGGCAAGCGGCTGGGCGCCCTGCGGTAATTCATGAAATCAGGACCGAGCACACGATGAAAGCTCTCGCGAAACTGGAACGCGCGCCAGGCCTCACGCTGACGCAGGTGAAAAAGCCGGAAGTGGGCCACAACGACATTCTGATCCGCATCCGCAAGACCGCGATCTGCGGCACTGACATCCACATCTGGAACTGGGACGAGTGGGCGCAGAAGACGATCCCGGTGCCGATGCACGTGGGCCACGAGTATGTCGGCGAGATCGTCGAGATCGGGCAGGAAGTGCGCGGCTTCGCCGTGGGCGACCGCGTGTCCGGCGAAGGCCACATCACCTGCGGATTCTGTCGCAATTGCCGTGCCGGGCGCCGCCACCTTTGCCGCAACACGGTGGGGGTGGGCGTCAATCGCGAGGGGGCGTTTGCCGAGTTCCTCGTCATCCCGGCCTTCAACGCGTTTCGCATTCCCGACGACATTTCCGACGACCTGGCGGCGATCTTCGATCCCTTCGGCAACGCCACGCATACGGCGCTGTCGTTCAACCTGGTCGGCGAGGACGTGCTCATCACAGGCGCCGGACCGATCGGCATCATGGCCGCGGCGATCGCGCGGCATGTCGGCGCGCGTTACGTGGTCATCACCGATGTCAACGACTATCGGCTGGCGCTGGCCACGAAAATGGGCGCGACGCGCGCCGTGAACGTCGGGCGCGAGAACCTGCGCGACGTGATGGAAGAGCTGCACATGAGCGAGGGCTTCGACGTCGGCCTCGAAATGTCCGGCGTGCCGCAGGCGTTCTCGGACATGCTGCTGCACATGAATCACGGCGGCAAGGTGGCCCTGCTAGGCATTCCGCCGGCGAACATGGCGATCGACTGGAACCAGGTGATCTTCAAAGGGCTCGAAATCAAGGGTATCTACGGCCGCGAAATGTTCGAGACCTGGTACAAGATGGCTGCGATGCTGCAAAGCGGGCTCGACCTCTCGCCGATCATCACGCACCACTTTCTCGCGGACCAATACGAGGCCGCGTTCGCCAAGATGCTCTCCGGACAGAGCGGGAAGGTGATCCTGGACTGGGCCGCGTAGGCAATGCGCCGCCCAAAATGAGCGGAAACCAGGCGCCGCAAAGGAACTTGGCGCACGCTGCCCTGTCTTTTGCTGATCATGTGCGCGCCGAGCTAGATCCGCGGTGGCCCATTTGTCGACCGTTTGTAATATTCTGGGCTTGCGCCCGACCAATATCACCATGAAACGACGACTCTTCCTGCAATTCGCCGCGGCGTCCGCCACAGGCCTCCTGGCCGGACGCATTCTTGCCCAGTCGACATCGGTCGGCAAAGTGGAGAAAACCGAAGCCGAATGGCGCAAGATTCTCACGCCGGAGCAATTTCATATCCTGCGCGAGGAAGGCACGGAGTGGGCGGGCTCGAGCCCACTCAACAAGGAAAAGCGCAAGGGGACCTACGCCTGCGTCGGGTGCGACCTGGTTCTTTACTCGTCCACGGCCAAGTTCGACAGCGGCACGGGCTGGCCGAGTTTCTACGAAGCCATTCCGGGCCACATGGCGTCTGAAACCGACCCCAAGACCTTCAAGAGCCGGATGCAGTACACCGAGATGCACTGCGCGCGCTGCGGCGGCCATCACGGGCACATCTTCAACGACGGGCCCGCGCCTACCGGGTTGCGCTATTGCAGCAACGGCGCCGTGTTGAAGTTCATTCCCGCATAACGATTCGTATTACGGCGGCTCCGTACTACGCCAGCGGCGCGACCTTCACCACTTCCTCCGCGGTCGTGAACCCGGCCGCGACTTTCATCGCGCCGGAGACGCGGAGCGGCTTCATCCCGTCCTTGAACGCCTGGTCGCGAATGGCGCGATCGTCCGCCTCGTGGTTCATCAGCCGGCGCAGCGCCGGCGTCATGAGCATGATCTCGTACAGGCCGATGCGCCCGAGATAGCCGGTCATCCGGCATTCCAGACACCCCTCCGGCGCCATCACCGACGTGGGTTTTTCGCCGCGCCACGGCGACGTGATCGCGCGCCACATCTCGTCGTCCGGCGGCTCGCCCGGCTTCTTGCAGTGCGGACACAACGTGCGCACGAGGCGCTGCGCCATGACGCCCAGCAACGTGGAATTGAGCAGGTACGGCGGCACGGCAAGATCGAGCAGTCGCGTGACCGCCGTCGGTGCGTCGTTCGTATGCAGCGTGGAGAATACGAGGTGGCCTGTGAGCGCGGCCTGCACTGCCATGTCGGCGGTGTCGCGGTCGCGGATTTCCCCGACCATGATGATGTCCGGATCCTGCCGCAGCAGCGTGCGCACGCCGTTGGCGAAGTCGACGCCGATCGCCGGATGCACCTGCATCTGGTTGAACAGGGGCTCGATCATTTCGATCGGATCCTCGACCGTGCAGACGTTCACCTCGGGTACGGCCAGCTGCTTCAGCGACGAGTAGAGCGTGGTCGTCTTGCCGGAGCCGGTAGGGCCGGTGACGAGGATGATCCCGTGCGGCTCCTTGATCATCTTCTGCCAGCGCTCGCGGTCGTCGTCGGTGAAGCCCAAGTCGGCATAATCGCGCACGAGCACTTCCGGCGTGAAGATCCGCATCACAACCTTTTCGCCGAACGCCGTGGGCATCGTCGAGATCCGCAGCTCGACTTCCTGACCATCCGGCGCCAGGGTTTTGATGCGGCCATCCTGCGGCCGGCGCTTCTCGACGATCTCCATCCGCGCAAGCAGCTTGATGCGCGACGTCATCGCGATCAGGACCGGCGCGGGAATGGTGTAAACCTGGTGCAGCACACCGTCGATCCGGAAGCGCACCAGCCCCACGTCGCGCCGCGGCTCGATGTGGATGTCGGACGCGCGCTGCTCGAACGCGTATTGCCACAGCCAGTCGACGATATGGACGACGTGCTGGTCGTTCGCGTCGAGGTGCCCGTGCTTGCCCAGTTCGACCAGCTGCTCGAAATTGCCGACCGCCAACTGGCCCTTCGACGCCGCCTGCGCGCGCTTCATCGAGCGCGCGAGGTTGAAGAACTCGCCGACGTAGCGCTTGATGTCGTCCGGGTTCGCAAACACGAACTTCACTTCGAGCTTGAGGATCTCGGCCAACTCATCGGCCCAGGAGCGAATGAACGGCTCGCTCGTGGCGACGGTGAGGGTCTGGCGATCCACCGCCACCGGCAGGATGCGGTAGCGCTCGGCGTAGGCGTTGGACATCGTCGCCGTCACCGCGCCCAGGTCGATTTTCAGCGGGTCGATGTGAAAGTAAGAAATTCCGAGCTTTCCGGAAAGCCATTCGACAAGCCACTCGAGCGTCATCAGCCGTTGGGGCGCCTTGGCCGATTTCCATTTCCGGTCCGCAATCGCCTCCAGCGGATGGTCGAACCGGTGCGTGCGCGAGCGCGCGAGCACTTCGGCGTCGGCGGCCGGGACCAGCCCGTCGGCCACCATCAGCTTGAGGATGTCGTCCAGCCGCAGCCGGCGGTCCTGCGGCTTGTTGCCAGAGGACGCAGCCGTGGCGCCGCCGGCGGGCGGCGGCTTCTTGACACCGGTAAGTGGCGTAGCCATCGGATAACTCTACACCCAAGCCCTCACGCCCACATCGTCCGCGCCGTCGCACCGCCCTCCGGCGCTATACTCATTGACGCATTCGCAACAGTGGCGGAGCACCCATGCCGACGCGGCTGTCCGCTCTCGATGCCGATATCACGACGCTCGCCGTCGATGCGATCGTCAATGCCGCCAATTCGTCGCTGCTGGGTGGGGGCGGGGTCGACGGCGCCATCCATCGCGCCGCCGGTCCTGCCCTCCTTGCCGCATGCCGGACGCTTCAAGGATGCGCGGTCGGCGACGCCAAGCTCACGCGCGGCTACCTGTTGCCGGCACGATTTGTAATCCACACCGTGGGCCCGGTCTGGTCGGGTGGAAATCGGGGCGAACCGGAATTGCTGGCCTCGTGCTACCGGCGCTCACTCGCGCTCGCCCGCGATCACGGGCTCGAATCGATCGCGTTCCCGGCCATCAGCTGTGGCGTCTACGGTTACCCGCTCGAGTCTGCGGTCGCCGTTGCCGTGCGCGAGGTGCGCACGTTCATTCGCGAATGCGCAGCGTTCGAGCAAATCATTTTCGCCTGCTTCGGCCGCGTGGCCCTGGCCGCCTACGAACGCGCGTTGGCCACCTGACGCGAAACGGCCGGCGCTTCCGGCACCTGAAAGACCTCGCGCAAATACGCGACGTAGGACGGGTCGTAGTCCATCGCCTTCGACGGCTCGTCGCTGATCTTCGCCACCGGCTGCCCATTACAGCGGGTCATCTTGATCACGATCGGCAGCGGCGCGTAGCCCAGGTCGTTGGTCAGATTGGTGCCGATGCCGAACGATGTCCGGCTGCGTCCCTTGAAGTACTCGAACAGCCGCATCGCAAGTGGAATGTTGAGGCTGTCGGAGAACACCATGGTCTTGGTGCGCGGATCGATGCGCATCTTTTCGTAGTGCGCGATCAGCTTTTCGCCCCATTCGAACGGGTCGCCGGAATCATGGCGGACGCCGTCGAACAGCTTGCAGAAGAAAAGGTCGAAGTCGCGCAGGAATGCGTCCATGCCGCAAACGTCCGACAGCGCTATGCCCAGGTCGCCGCGGTATTCGCGCGCCCACATGTTGAAGGCGAACACCTGCGAGTCGCGCAGTCGCGGCCCCACCGCCTGGCATGCCTGCAGGTATTCGTGCGCCATCGTGCCCAGAGGCGTCAGCCCGTTCTCCATCGCGCAGCGCACGTTGCTCGTGCCGACGAAGTGAAGCGGGAGATCGGACTTCAGCGTGCGCACGACCTCGTCCTGCCAGGCGCGTGAAAACCTGCGTCGCGTGCCGTAATCGGCGATGCGGAACTCGCCGTCGCGCACGGTATTCGCCTGCGCAATCTTCGCCGCGAGGCGCCGGCGCCCTTCATTGAGGTCCGGGTGCGGCGTCACGCTGCGGTTGTAGACCTCGGACACGATCGCCAGCACCGGCACCTCGAACAGGATCGTGTGCAGCCACGGCCCCTTGATCGTGATGTCGATCTCGCGCGGCGACCCGGGAATCCGCGACACCTTGACGAATCGCTCGTCCAGGTTGAAAAGGCCGAGCAGGTCGACGAAGTCGCTCTTGAAAAAGCGCCAGCTGCGCAGGTAGTCCAGCTCGCGCCGCGTGAACCTCACGTCGCAGAGCGCGCGGATCTCGGCCTCGATCTCCCCGATGTACGGCGAAAGATCGACGGCGTCGTCGCGGCAACGAAAGCGGTACTCGACCTGCGCCTCCGGGAAATGATGCAGGACCACCTGCATCATCGTGAACTTGTAGAGGTCGGTGTCGAGCAGTGACGTGATGATCATCGGCGGGTGCGAAGCTAGGCAACGAAGGCGACGATGTTACCCGGTTGCCGCTTCGCCGTAACTGACTACGGGTCATTTGTGGCATCGAGTGGCGGCGGCCGCGCCAAAGGGCTTGCCGCAAGGTAGCTGCAGGGGACGCGCGCGGCTATCATGCGTCGACCGACACTGCTCCTCGCTCGTCCGCTCCGCCATGCTCATCAGCTGTGTCGCCTACCAGAACGGCCGCAAGCTCGCCGATATCCCGATCGAGGACATCAGCGAGTACGTGGGCCGGCCGGATTGCTTCGTCTGGGTCGCAATGTTCGAGCCGACGACGGACGAACTGGACGAAATGGCCGCGGAGTTCGGCCTGCACGAACTGGCGGTCGACGACGCCCGGCACGGCCACCAGCGGCCCAAGATCGAGGAATACGGCGATTCGCTGTTCGCGTGCTGCACACGGTCGAAGAGGCGAAAACGCCGGACGGCGACGAAGTGCTGCTGTCGGGCGAGGTCGACGTCTTCGTCGGACGCAATTATGTCCTCTCGGTGCGCCAACGAACGCAGGTCGGATTCTCCGCCGTGCGCGCGCGCGCCGAACGCGAGCCCGAATTGCTGCAATACGGGTCGGGCTATGTGCTGTATGCGCTGATGGACAACGTCGTCGACCGCTACTTTCCCGATCCTCGACGGGCTGGAGACCGAGCTGGAAAAAATCGAGGAACAGATCTTCGTGCGCAATGCCGCGCGCTCGAACATCGAGGCGCTGTACGCGTTGAAGCAGAAGCTGATGGTGCTGAAGCACGCGGTGGACCCGCTGATGGAAGCGGTAGGCAGGCTGTACGGCGGCCGCGTGCCGCAGATTTGCAGCGGCATGGGCGAATATTTCCGCGACGTCTACGACCACCTGCACCGCATCCACCTGACGATCGAGGGCATCCGCGACATGCTGACGACCGCCATACAGGTCAACCTCGGCATGATTTCGCTCTCGGAAAGCGAGGTGACGAAGAAGCTCGCGGCGTGGGCCGCCATCATCGCGGTGCCGACGATGGTCGCGGGCATCTACGGCATGAACTTCAAGTACATGCCCGAACTCGACTGGGCCCTCGGATATCCGCTCGCACTGGCGGTCATGCTCCTGGGCGACATCTGGCTCTACTTCAATTTCAAGAAAGTGAAGTGGCTCTGAAGGCGGTCCCGGTCATCGCGTCCACGATTCTGCGTGCGCGATTCCAGAGGGTCGCGGCCAAGCGCCTTGGTAAGCCGCGCGATTTCGCGCGCCAATCCGGTGCTGGACGTGGATGCGAAAGGCATCGCGAACCAGCTTGTCGTGCAGCGGCAGCAGACATTCCCTCGCCAGGCGCTCCCGCTGCGCCGGCGCCTGGATCCGGTCCCACCAGTCGGCCAGTTCATCGACGCGACGCGTCAGGTCCCACTGCTTTCTCGGTCACCGACGACAAGTGGACGACGCGCGGCCACTTGGACGAGACGTAGCGGCACCACGGCTGCTCGAGAAACTGCAGCCAGAAGTGCAGGTCGGAATTGATGCCGGCGCGGCGCCGGATTCCATCCTCGTCGGCAGCCGCCGGTACGCATCCAGTCGATGGCCGCCGCTCGCCAGGCCGAATCCCGCCGCGCAGACTCGCATCTTTTGCAGCGCGAGCGGATCGGCCTTCGCATCGAACATCCAGCTCGAAACGCCGCCGTCGGCGGCCACGTCGATCTGCATGCAGTGCGCGAGATCGTGGTCTTCGAGCAAGCCGGCCATGACTTCCAGATGCTCGGGAAACCAGAGATCGTCGTCGGCCTGGTAGCCGACGAAGCGCCCGCGCGCCTCCTGCGAGCGCTTTATGCCGGTGAAGCTCGCCCAGCCGTTCGCCCTTGGGAAAGTCGAAGAATCGGATGCGCGAGATCCGCGGCGATCAATTCACGGACGATCGCCCGCGTCCGGTCGGGGACGCCGTCGCCAACGATGAAGAGTTCGAAATCCTGGCACGTCTGCCACTGCACGCTGCGCACGGAGTAGCGAAGCGTATCGGCGTGATCGTGCGTGGGGATCACGACGGTAAACGCCGTCATCGCCGCTGTCAGTGTTGGCCCACGACGCCGGCAAGCCGGTGCAGTTCGGCAATCGCCTCGACCACGCGCAAGCCTTCCGCGGCCGTGCTCTTCGGTGCCGGACCCGCGCCGCCGATGTACGCGACGAACGTCTCCAGTTCCGCCAGCAGCGGCATGCGCGGTGCGAAAGGACGGGCCTCCCACGAAGGCGGCGCACGGCCCCGCGCGCCCCGGTCCGTGCGCAACACAGCGATATGTTGATCGTAGGCATCGCCCAGCACCGCGACGCCATCGCGACACCGCAATTCGATGTTGCGCCGGTGCTGCGGCGACCGAATGCCCACCTCGCACTGCAGCCACGCAGGCCCCGCAAGCCAGGCGGACAGGGCGACGAGGCCCTCGCCATCCGCTTCCGCGACGGCATGCAACGGTGTCGGCAGGTACCCCAGGATTTCCAGCGCGATGGAAAGATCGTGCGGCAGCAGGATCCACGCAAGGTCGACGTCGTCGTGGGCGAGACCCCCATTGCACGCGGACGCTGGCGATGCCCAGCACGGGCCCAATTCGCCGCTGCGTTGGCAATGTCGCGCAGCGCGTGCACGCCCGGGTGATAGCGCCATTTGTCCATCACGAACACGCGTTCGCCGGCCGTTTCGACGATGCGCCGCGCGGATGCCACATCGCTGGTCAGCGGCTTTTCGCAGAATATCGGGCAACCGCGGCCGGCCAGGCGCAGCACCACGTCACCGTGCAGGTGCGTCGGCACCGCCACGATCGCCGCATCGACGTTGGGGAGGGCGTCGACGGACGCAACGACCGCATCCGCTCCGCCTGCCCGCGCATTCGACAGGCTCTCGGGATGCGTCGCCGCAACCGCCACCCAACACCCCAGCGTTTTCAGGTCCCGCAGGATGTGGCGTCCCCAGCGGCCGCAGCCGGCGAGCCCCACCCTCACCCGCGGTTCACCACGAGTGATGCCCCCTGCTGCGCAGCGTCGTCAGAAGCAGGTCGAGCGATCCGGCCTTCTCGTCGCGGGCGGACAACCGGGGCGAAACGCATTCGGCGGGCCAGGGAATTCCAATGCATCGAATCGTCCCAGCGACAGCCGAACTCATCGTTGACCGGGTCCCAGTACATGCGAAACGCCGTAGACGAACGAAGCCGGTCGGGCAAAGTAGAAGCCATGTGCCACGCCGGGAGGAATCACCAGCATCGAGGGGTCGTCCGCCGATAGTTCGACCAGCGCGCCTTGATTGTGCAAGGCGGAGCCTGCGCGCAAATCGTACAAGCCGACCAGCATTCGGCCATGCAGCGGAACGAGGCAGTCGACGTGCGTGACGTGCACATGCACACCACGCAGGACATTGGCTTCCGACCGAACGAAGTTCCATTGCACCAGCCCGGGAACGTCGACCCAGTCCTTGCGAAAGATTTCGGTCAGCGCGCCCCTTTCGTCGCGATGCGTGGAAAGCGGAATTTGCCGGGGTTGTAGCATCACGCGCTGCCTTCCCTTGCCTTCCTGGATGGCTGGGGCGTGGCCGTCACCGGAATGACCTTCCTGCCATGCGGCGCGGCGGGCCAATCCGGTTGCAACGTCACGTGTTCGATCGCGAAGTCCCGCAAGAGCATCCTCTGCGCAGCGGCCAGCGTCTGTGGCCACGCGCTGCCGTCGGCCAACCCGATATGCGCGGACAGCGCCGCGCGCTCGGCAGTCATATTCCACACGTGAAGGTCATGCACGCCGGTCACTCCGGGAAGCCGCGCGAGGGCCTGGCCGATCGCGTTGTAATCGAGATGCGTGGGAACACCCTCCATCAGGACGCCCGTCGACTGCTTCAACAACTGCAGCGTCGAACGCAATATCAGCAACGATACAGCAATCGAAAGGATGGGGTCGATCGACATCCACCCGGTCGCAACGATGACCCCGCCGGCGATGATGGCGGCGAGCGAACCCAGCAGGTCGCCCAGCACGTGAATCATCGCGCCGCGCGCGTTGAGCGACCCCGAAGCGCGCGACAGCAGCCACGCGCAGGCGAAATTGATCGTCAAACCCGCGATCGCGATGCCCAGCACCATCGCGCCGGCGACCGGCGTGGGATCGAGCAGCCTGCGCACGGCCTCGATGACAATCGCCGCCACCACGGCAAGCATCACGATCGCGTTGACGAAGGCGGCCAGCACTTCCGCGCGGCCGTAACCATAAGAGGCGCGCCGCGACGGCGGGCGCCGCCCGATCGCGCTGGCGAACAGCGCGAGTCCCAGCGCCGCCGCATCGGTAACCATGTGTCCGGCATCGGAGAGCAGCGCCAGCGAGCCTGCCAGATAGCCGCCGATGGCCTCGATGACGGCGAAGCCTGCGGTGAGGAGCAGCGCCAGCAGCAGGGCCCGCCGCACAGCCGGACCCCCCGCGGCATCCGAGGGCACGTGCGGATGCTCGCCTTGGTCGTGACCGTGGAAATCCAGTTGTGGCGGCGAGTGACGGGGCCGGGCCATGATGGGTTGGCTGTTGACTGAAAGTGCCTTTTCGCAAACTGCCATTGTGCCTTCGTCGGCGCGGCAACGACACCTCTCTCGGATCGCGCGGGCGCTAAGCCCGTGACCGGCAAGCGGGGGTTACGGTCCTTCGTCCAGCCGGACCGGACCGGCATTTTCCGGTTTCCGGGCCGTCTTGTCGGCGTAAAACGCGGCGACGCGGGCCATGTCGGCGGCGACGTCACCGGTGAGTTCGATGTAGCCGCCCACGCCCACTTCGCGCCGCCGGTAATCGATGAATGCCAGCGCCACGGGCACGCGCGCGGCGCGCGCGAGATGATAGAAACCGCTCTTCCATCGCTCGGTAGCGCTGCGCGTGCCCTCGGGCGCGATCACCAGCTTGAAATCGTCGTGTTCGGAAAATTCCGCCGCGAGTCGCGCGATGACGCCGGTGCCTCCGCTGCGATCCACCGGAATGCCGCCCCACCGCCGCAACCACCACGCCAGCGGCATGGAGAAAAGGGAGTCCTTGGCAATGAAGCGGAAATGGATCCCGAGCATCCACTTGGCCATGAGGCCAATCGGAAAATCCCAGTTCGACGTGTGCGGGTAGAACACCACGACACAGCGCCCAGGCACCGGTTGCGCCAGGACGACACGCCAGCCGGCCAGGCGCAGCATCGCGGCCGCGAAACGCGCGGAAACGCCGCGCACGAGCGGCGCAGCTACGTGGGGCGCGCGTGGAAGGTCGGTGGGCACGATAGGCGGGCTTCTTTCGAGCCCGTTCGACGCGCTTAAGAGTCTAGCAAACGGTAAAATGTCGCCGTGGATATGGTTCAAGCCTCCCTTGCCGACCGCATCGACGCGGTGTTGCCGCAGACACAATGCACTCGTTGCGGCTTTGCGGCGTGCCGGCCCTATGCCGAAGCCCTCGCGGCCGGCGGCTCCGACATCAACCGCTGCCCGCCAGGCGGCGAGCGCATCATCCTGGCGCTCGCCGCGCTGACCGGCCGCGCGGCGAAGCCTCTCGATCCCGAATGCGGCACGCATACGCCATTGCTTACGGCTGTGATCGACGAGGCGACATGCATCGGTTGCACGCTGTGCATCCAGGCCTGTCCCGTCGATGCGATCGTCGGCGCACAAAAGCGGATGCATACCGTGTTGCCGTCGGTGTGCTCGGGATGCGAGTTGTGCGTAGCACCCTGCCCGGTCGACTGCATCACGCTGCAGCCCGCTGGACGCGCGTGGACCGACGATGACGCCAACTCGGCACGCGCGCGGTTCGCGGGACGCGCCGCCCGGCTCGCACGCAACGAACGCGTCGCGCGCCGCACCGTCACCGCAGCTCCCGCGAGTGCTCATTTGCCAACCGATCGCGTAACGCGGCAGGCGGCCGTCGCGGAAGCGCTGGCGCGGGCGCGGGCGCGCCGCGGGACGGGCACGCCGGTGGAGTCATGACTGCCATGCCCAAGGTCATGTCCGCCTTGCTGGTCGCATTCACGTTCCTCGTCGAAGTCTCCGTTACCATGGGCCAAACCACTCCTTCCGATTTCTCCGAGCGCCTGGACAAGCTCTGGGACTACAACAAGTCCGCGGAATCGCAAGAGCGCTTTCGCGCCGAGCTCGCAAGGCATCCGGCCGGGTCGCGCGAAGCGCTCGAAACGGCGACACAGGTCGCGCGCATGCAAAGCCTGCAACGGAAGTTCGCCGACGCGGATGCCACGCTCGACGCAGTCGCGGTCAAGCTCGACTCCGTTCCCGTGCGCGTGCGCATTCGCTACTTGCTCGAGCGCGGGCGGACGCGTAACTCCAGCGGCGACAAGCCCGCTTCGATACCGCTCTTCAAGGAGGCGGTCGCGCTGGGGGCTCGCGACGCGCTCCCCGGCGCTGATTTCTATCGCGTCGACGCGCTGCACATGCTCGCCATTGCGGCACCGCAAGCCGAGCAGCTCGACTGGAATCGCAAGGCGCTTGCCGCGGCGGAAGCATCCTCCGACCCGCGCGCGCGCGGATGGGCGGCCTCGCTCGACAACAACATCGGCTGGTCGTATTTCGACGCCGGCGATCCTGCCACCGCCCTCACCTATTGGAAGAAGGCGCTGCCGCTAAGGGAACAGCAAGGCGATATCGGCAATATCCGGGTGGCCAAATGGACGATCGCGCGAGGTTATCGCGGCGTCGGCAGACTCGACGATGCGGAGAAGATACAGCTCGGACTCGTCGCTGAAACCGAGAAGGCCGGCGAACCCGACGGGTATATCTACGAAGAGCTTGCGGAAATCGCGCTCGCCCGCGGCAACAAGGCCGTAGCCGCGCCGTGGGCGGCGAAGGCGTATGCGCTGCTGAAGGACGACGGCGATCTCAAGGCTAACGAAGCGGCGCGCCTGCAGCGCCTCGCGGACCTAGGCGCCAGCGCGGCCGCGACAAAATGAATCCGGCCAAACGACGCGAGATTTTCGAGCGCCTGCGCAAGCTCAATCCGCATCCCACCACCGAACTCACGCACCTGACGCCATACGAATTGCTCGTCTCGGTCGTGCTGTCGGCCCAGGCCACGGACAAGAGCGTCAACAAGGCGACGCAAAAGCTGTATCCCGTCGCCAACACGCCGGCCGCCATGGTCAAGCTCGGCGTCGAGGGTCTCATACCCTATATCAGTTCGATCGGCCTTTTCCGCGGCAAGGCGAAGAACGTCGTCGCGCTGTCGGAACTTCTTGTGCGCGACCACGGCGGCAAGGTCCCCGACTCGCGTGCCGCGCTTCAAGCCCTTCCCGGCGTGGGGCGCAAGTCGGCGAACGTCGTGCTGAACACGGCGTTCGGGCAACCGACGATTGCCGTGGACACGCACATCTTTCGCGTCGCGAATCGCACGAGACTGGCACCCGGCAAGGATGTCGCCGAGGTCGAGCGCAAGCTGGAGAAATTCGTGCCGGATGAATTCAAGCAGGGCGCTCATCACTGGCTCATCCTGCACGGCCGCTACACATGCATCGCGCGCCGGCCGAAATGCCCCGAATGCGCGATTCGCGACCTGTGCGAGTTTCGCCACAAGACGAAAGGCCCCGCCCCGACCTCTCCGCTGCGGGGCTAGAGCAACACGTGTTCGATCCTTCGCGCGCCGAAGCCCGCCAGTTCCTGATCGACGCGTGGGCGAAGCACCGGTTGCGGCAACCGATGACGGCGCTGGAAAAAATGGCCGCGGGACTGGTCGCGATGCATCCGGAATACCACGCGATGCTCGAGCAGCCGGACGGGCATGTCGACAAAGACTATTCGCCGGAGGCTGGCGACATCAATCCGTTCCTGCACCTGTCGCTGCACCTGGCAGTGGCCGAACAGCTGGCGATCGACCAGCCTGCGGGCATTCGCACGCAGTACGAGCGGCTGTGCGCGGCGCGCGGTGACGAGCATCGCGCGCTGCATGCGGTGCTCGAATGCCTGGGCGAGGTGATCTGGACCGCGCAGCGGCAGCGCACGGCTCCGGATGCGGCGCTTTATATCGCGTGCCTCGAACGGCAGCGCTAGAGGAAAACGTCAACCAATCTCGACGCGGCGGTTGGTCCAGCCGACGCGGCACGAACCGACCCGCACGCTCAAGGCGCCGCGGCCGCGCACGACCCACGAGACCGTGCGCGCTCCGGTGGTGCCACGCGTTTGCATATAGTAGAGCGCCCCGGAACCATCGAAAAGGCCGCGACCCCAACCCTCGAGATGTCCGATCTCGCGATGGGCAAGGTCGGGCTCGGCCAGTTCACAGCCTTCACAGCTGACATCGGCCCACAGCGGCTCGTTGTGGGTGAGTTCCTTGGCCGAGGCCAGGATGAACGTCGGCAGGTAGCCGTGATTGGCGACCGTCAGCGTCACCCGCGTCAGGCCCGATGACAGCACCGTGGTTTCAACCGGATCCACCACGACCGCCGGCGCCAGCGCGGCCGTGCGCAGGAAATGCGCCGTCTGGTCCGCGCAGATTTTCGGCATCTCGGACGGAGGTGGGTTCCACAAACCGATGCGGGCATCGATGCCGCCAACCTCGACCTCGCCCAATTGCGGATGCGTGAACGCGCGCCAGGGCCGGACCGCGCGGCCCTCGTTCTTGTCGCGGTCCCAGGCGCCAATGAGCTGCATGTCCGCACGCGTCAGATGCGTGTAATTGTCGACGAAACGTTTCTTGCGTTCGAATCCGACCTGCTTGAAGAGGTCCCACAACTCGACGACATAGGCGATCGCACCGCGCTGGTGATACGCGTAGTCGGAGAGATCGCCGTATATTGGCGTGTCGGGTTCGTAGAGAAATTCTTCGTTGCCGGATACCATCGGATAGCCGGTGAGCTCTTCCGCCCAGGCCCCGAGCTGGCGAAACAGCGCCAGGTCCTGCTGGTTCATCTTGGTGTCGGGCTTGTCGCCCAGCGGCCGGATGAACACGCCGCCAAACGTGTGCAGGTTGAGCCAGAGGAAGATCTCCGGATGCTGTGTCGCGAATTCGACGACCGCGCGCGACTCGACTTCGCTCAACGGAAATGCGCCCGCGCCCTCCTGCTTGGCGTCGTGCGCCCAGAAGTGCGGGAAGTTGCGGTTGAGGTCGGTCTGATTGTCGGAGAGGAAATAAGGCGACGGCACGTTGTTGCCGTCGAAGTTCTCGATCACTCCCTCCGGATAGACCTTGTAATAAGGCGGCAGGTCATCGACCGTACGCGGCAGCAGCAGGCCCGGGACTTCCGACGACTCGATCATTTCGCCGCCGGGATCCTTGACGCGCATCGACAACGCCAATCCGTCCCCGTCGACGTCTTCGCTGCGCCAGCGCGCGTGGTGTCGTGCCGGCCGCTCGTCGCGCGGCACGGAGCGCACGTAGCGGCCCGAAGTCAGGACCGCTTCCGCGCCATCGGGCGACATCCTCGGCAACACGTAGAAGCGGACATCGCGCAACCGCGAGTCAACCGCGGCGGACACCTTCGGCCCGGCTGGCTTGCCATCGCTTCGCAAGTGCAGGCGAAGGACATCCTCGGCGATCGCCAGAGCCACGCTCGAGCCGCACAGCTCGCTCGCGTGCATGTTGCCGTCTACCCAGGCGCTCGGGCGCGCGCGGTCGGGATCGGGACCGAGCGTCAGGAGCCAGAGTTCGCGTCCTTCCGGCGTCCGGCCGATCGAAGTTGTCCGGCACAACGACGGAAACGCGTCGGCCCACGACTTGACCTGCCGCGTGAGCTCGTCATAGGAGAGGAAACGTTGCCGAAACCCCAGCGACAACTCGTCGAGGCGCGCCAAGGTCACATCCGCGTCACGAGGACCGCGGGCAGCGACGAATAATAGGCACTGACGTCGTCGATGTCCTTCTGCGTCAGGCCCTGCGCCATTCCGGCCATGATCGGATTCTTGCGCGCACCCGACTTGTAATCGCGCAGCGTCTTGGCCATGTAATCCGGATATTGGCCGGCCAGCTTGGGATATTCGGCGACGGTGCTGATGCCATCCATGTTGTGGCACGCGGCGCACACTTCCTGCGCCTTCTTCTTGCCGGCGGCGATGTCGGCGGCGGCGACCGGTCCGGCCGCAAAGGCTGCGGCGACGACGATGGCGAAAAAACAACCGTGGCTGTTCATTTCACCGCCCTCATTTCACTGCTGTCTGCAATGGGGTCTGCGCGTAGTACGCCGCGATGTCCGCCATGTCCTGGTCCGACAGCGACGCGGCGATCGCGTCCATGGACGGGTGGCTGCGCTGGCCGCCCCGGTAATCCTTGAGGGCGGCGACGATATAGGCCGGATGCTGGCCGGCGATCTTCGGCACCCGGTAAATCACCGGATAGGCGGTGCGCCAGCCCACGATGCCATGGCAACCCTGGCACATCTGGACCTTCTGGGAACCCTTCTGGGGGTCGCCGGCAGGCGCGGCGCTTTGCGCCGCGGCGAGCGTGGCGGCCATGGCCAACGCCGTGAACAACGTGAATCGAGTCATGGTATCCGGGGAGCGAAAAACCTTGCGAATTCTAGGGGGTATGACACCGCGCGGTCAAAACAACCGCAAAGCCGCGCCGGTCAGCGTTCGAGATACTTGAGCTTGTCCTTCACGTCCTTCCATTCGTCGGCGTCCGGAGGTCCGGGCTTGCGCTCGATGATGGGCTTCCACAACTTGGACAATTCGGTGTTCAGGGCCTTGAATTGCTGCTGGTCGGGCGGTACGTCATCCTCGGCAAAAATCGCCTCCACCGGGCATTCGGCGACGCACAGCGTGCAATCGATGCATTCGTCCGGATCGATGACCAGGAAATTGGGGCCCTCGCGAAAGCAGTCCACCGGGCAGACGTCCACGCAATCGGTGTACTTGCAGCGGATGCAGCTTTCGGTGACAACATAGGTCATGAACAGGCTCGGGGGCAAAGCGCGCGAATACTTGAATTTTAGCAGATCGGCCCCAAACCTCGATTTACCGCGGAAGACGAACTTGCCACAACTGGACGCTTCGGCTACCGTTACCCCCAAACGGGGCCTAAGCGGGCGGCACGCGCATTCCCAAGAGAGGATTTTCATGAGCGCTGCAATCAAACACGTTTCCGACGCAACCTTCGACAAGGACGTGCTGCAGTCCGGCCACCCGGTCCTGGTCGACTTCTGGGCCGAATGGTGCGGTCCATGCAAGATGTTCGCGCCGGTTTTGGACGAGGTGGCGAAGGAATACGGCGGCAAGATCACCGTCGCCAAGCTCGACATCGACGCCAATCCGTCGACGCCCGGCAAATACGGCATTCGGGGCATCCCGACGGTCATCCTTTACAAGGGCGGCCAGGCGCACGCACAGAAGGTCGGCGCGCTGACCAAGTCGCAGCTGACCGCCTGGATTGACAGCAACATCTAACCGCTATAACCTGCGTTTCCGTAAGCGCGGCGCGAAAGCCCCAAGAGGCGTAACGCGCCGTCCGCTTGCTGCCGCCTAGTGCCGGCCTAGTTACCGCGCTATCCCGGTCCGCCGCCCGAGTCGGAATTTGCGGCGCCCCGGTTCCGAATCCGTCTCCCGCAAGTAACAAGCGGTCCACCTCGGCCCGGAATATCCGGCCCGCCCCCCTCGCCGTCCCGGCTTGCCCCCTCAGTTACCTCCCGACGCACCATGCATCTATCCGACCTCAAAGCCAAACACGTCTCCGAACTGATCGAGATCGGCAACTCGAATGAAATCGAGGGTGCCAACCGCATGCGCAAGCACGACCTCATCTTCGCGCTGTTGAAGCAGCAGGCGAAGAAGGGCGAGTCGATCTTCGGCGGCGGCGTGCTCGAAGTGCTGCCCGACGGGTTCGGCTTCCTGCGCTCGCCAGACACGTCGTACCTCGCGAACACCGACGACATCTACATTTCGCCATCCCAGATCCGCAGGTTCAACCTGCATACCGGCGACACGGTCGAAGGCGAAATCCGCACGCCGAAAGAAGGCGAGCGCTACTTCGCGCTGGTCAAGGTCGACAAGGTCAACTTCGAGGCGCCCGAGAACGCGAAGACCAAGATCCTGTTCGAGAACCTGACGCCGCTCTTCCCCGACGAGCCGATGGTGCTCGAGCGCGACATCAAGGCCGAGGAAAACATCACGGGGCGCATCATCGACATCGTCGCGCCCATCGGCAAGGGCCAGCGCGGCCTGCTCGTGTCCAGCCCGAAGTCCGGCAAGACGGTGATGCTGCAGCACGTCGCGCATTCGATCGCGGCGAATCATCCCGACGTCGTGCTGATCGTGCTCTTGATCGACGAACGTCCCGAGGAAGTGACCGAGATGCAGCGCACCGTGCGCGGCGAGGTCGTGTCGTCGACGTTCGACGAACCCGCGACGCGCCACGTGCAGGTCGCCGAAATGGTCATCGAAAAGGCGAAGCGCCTGGTCGAGCACAAGAAGGACGTCGTGATCCTGCTCGATTCGATCACGCGCCTCGCGCGCGCCTACAACACGGTAGTGCCGGCCTCGGGCAAGGTGCTGACCGGCGGCGTGGACGCCAACGCGCTGCAGCGGCCGAAGCGCTTTTTCGGCGCGGCGCGCAACATCGAGGAAGGCGGCTCGCTCACCATCATCGCCACCGCGCTCATCGACACCGGCTCGCGCATGGACGACGTGATCTACGAGGAATTCAAGGGTACCGGCAACATGGAAATCCACCTCGACCGGCGCATGGCCGAGAAGCGGATCTACCCGTCGATCAACGTCAACCGGTCGGGCACGCGACGCGAAGAATTGCTGTTGAAGCCCGACATCCTGCAGAAAGTCTGGATCCTGCGGAAGCTTCTTTATCCGATGGACGAGCTCGAGGCAATGGAGTTCCTGCTCGACAAGGTCAAGCAGACCAAGTCCAACTCGGACTTCTTCGACAGCATGCGGCGGGGAAATTAGCGGACGGCTTCAGCCTGGTTCCGGCTTCGTCCTGCCTTGCCTCGGCGTCCGCCCCCATGTTGCCGAGTGGCGGTAAAACCCGGATAATGTTGGGTTTTCCGCCATCCCAAGCCAATTCCGGCGAAGGATCGAGCGAACACGGGACAGCGCGCTTGGCGACACGTCGTCAGGCCAGCGGGTCCAGAGAACGAGGAAAGCATGAAAGACAAAATCCACCCGAAATACGCCGAAACGCACGTCACGTGCAGCTGCGGCAACACGTTTGTCACCCGGTCGACGGTCGGCAAGCCGATCCACATCGAAGTGTGTTCCGCCTGCCACCCGTTCTACACGGGTAAGCAGAAGGTCATGGACACCGCGGGCCGCATCGACAAGTTCCGCCAGCGCTACAGCGGCAAGAGCGCAACCAAGGGCGCACCCAAGGCAGGCCCGACGCCGGCGGCCTGACCTCTCGGGTCGCAGCCTGCACGGCCGACGAAAGAGGCAGCTTCGGCTGCCTTTTTCTTTTTCGTCGGCGCGCAGTTTTAGTAAGCTCGCACGATTCCCCAGTTTCCATTCCACCCCGGTTTCCATTCCGCCCCGGTTTCGTAGATTCCCCTTTCTCCGTTTCCTTTCCGCCCAATGCGCGCCCCCAGACCCTACACGCCCGAGCCGGTCGACCCCGAAGCGGTCAGCCCATCGGGCCCGTGGCGCGCCTTCAAGCAGTTCGGCCTGGTGCTGCTTTGCGCGGCGTGGGTTTGCATGGGGCTGGTCGGGCACGACCCGTGGAAGACCGAGGACGCGACGTCGATCGGTGTTGCCTCCGAGATGGCGAAGCGCGGCGACATCGTCGTGCCCATCCTCGCGGGCGAGCCGTACCTTGCCCGGCCGCCGCTGATCTACGCCGCCGGCGCACTGTCCATTCAGGCGTTCTCGCCGCCGCTGCAACGCCACAACGCCGCGCGGCTGGTCGCCGGCATTGCGCTCGCGCTGATCCTTCTCGTCACCGCGCAAGCGAGCCGCGAATTGAACGGCCGCGCACTGCGCTGGCTGCCGGTGCTGATCCTGATCGGCAGCGTCGGCTTCTGGGACCGCGCCCACGCACTGTCGCCGGAGTTGGGCGACACCGCGGGCGTGGCCGTGGCGCTCTACGGCTTCGCCCTGGCGCTGCGGCGCCCGATCGCCGGAGGCGTTGTACTCGGGATCGGCGTCGCACTCGCCTTCCTCGGCCGCGGGATGCTGGCTCCGGTGTGGCTCGTGGTATCGGCCTTGCTGCTGCCGCTCGTCGACAAACCCTGGCGCACGCGCGCCTACGCCTTGACGTTGCTCGTCGCCCTGTCGGTCGCGCTTCCGCTCGCCTTGGCCTGGCCCCTGGCGCTGCAGATGCGCGACCCGGCGCTGTTTGCGCTCTGGTGGAACGGTGAAACGCTCGGCAATTACGTCGCATTCTTCGGCAACGTCGACGAATTCGCGCCGGGTTACTACTTCAAGAACCTGCTCTGGTTCGCGTGGCCTTCGTTGCCGCTGATCCTGTGGATGCTGTGGACGCGCGGACGCGGCTTCAATGGCGGATTGCGCGATCCTGGCGTGCAGGTTCCGGCCGTGGTTTCGCTGGTGATGCTCGCGAGCCTCATCGTGATGCCCGACCCCAAGCTGGCGTACGCCATTCCGCTGCTGGTCCCGTTCGCGCTGCTCGCGGCGCTCGAGGTCGATTCGCTGAAGCGCGGCTTTTCCGGCGCGCTCGATTGGTTCGGCATTCTCACCTTCGGCCTGGTCGCGCTGGTCGCGTGGGGCATCTGGATCGATTCGTACGTGAACGGCATGTCGCCCCGGATTGCGCAGCTGTTCCGGGACTCGGAATCTGGCTTCCAGCCGTCATTCCACTTGGGCACGATCCTGTCCGCCATCGCGCTTACGCTGTTGTGGATCACGCTGGTGCGGCCGGCGCGGCGCTCCAACCGGCGCGCGATACTCAATTGGGCCGCGGGCGTCACGCTGGCATGGGGACTGGCGACGACGATTTGGCTGCCCTATCTCGACTCGCGGCGCAGCTACCGTTGGGTGGTCGAGAATGCGTCGATGCACATGCCGCGAAGCGGCTGCGTCGCGAGCCGCGATTTGAGCGAGCCGCAGCGCGCCCTGTTCTATTATTTCGCGGACCTCTCGACTGTGCGCGAGGAGAGTCCAGCCGAACCACGATTGCAAGGCACTGCTCGTCCAGTACAGCCGGCAGACGACGCAACCGCCACCGCCTCCGGGCTGGACGCCGGCGTGGGACGGGCACCGCCGCGGCGACGACACCGAGCGCTACATCCTCTACACGCGGAAGGTCCTAAGTGAAATTCTTCGACGAGGCGACCATCGACGTCATTGCCGGCGACGGCGGCAACGGCGCGGCGTCGTTCCGGCGCGAGAAATACGTTCCGCGCGGCGGACCCGACGGCGGCGATGGCGGCTCGGGCGGCAGCATCTGGGCCGTCGCCGATCGCAACATCAACACGCTGATCGACTATCGCTACGCGCGCATCCATCGCGCCCATCGCGGCGAGAACGGCCGCGGCGCCGACCAGTATGGAAAGGGCGCCGAAGACATCGTCCTGCGCATGCCGGTCGGGACCGTCATCAGCGACGCGGCTTCCGGAGAGCGCATTGCGGATCTCGCGCGAGACGGCGCGCGCGCACTGGTCGCGAAGGGCGGCAAAGGCGGCTTGGGCAATCTTCATTTCAAGTCGAGCACCAACCGCGCGCCGCGCCAGTACACCAAGGGCGAGGAAGGCGAGCAGCGCAAGCTCAAACTCGAACTCAAGGTGCTTGCCGACGTCGGCCTCCTCGGCATGCCGAACGCGGGCAAGTCCACGCTGATCCGCGCGATTTCCGCCGCGCGTCCGAAGGTGGCGGATTATCCGTTCACGACGCTCGCACCCAATCTGGGCGTCGTGCGCACGTCCGAGGCGCGCAGCTTCGTCGTTGCCGACATTCCGGGACTGATCGAAGGCGCGGCGGATGGCGCGGGGCTGGGCCATCGCTTCCTGCGCCATCTCGCGCGCACGCGCCTCTTGCTGCATCTGGTCGACCTGGCCCCCCTCGACACGGAGGCGGACCCGGTGCACGACGCGCGCGCGATCGTGAAGGAATTGAAGCGCTACGACGAAGCGTTGTACGAGAAGGCGCGCTGGCTCGTCCTCAACAAGCTCGATCTCATTCCGGAGGAAGAACGGGCGGCGCGCGTCGCCGCCTTCGTGAAGGCGTATCGCTGGAAGGGTCCGGTGTTCGCCATCACTGCCATCAACGGTGAAGGTTGCCGTGAACTCACCTTCAAGATCCAGGATTGGCTCGACGCGCATCCGGCGCACGAAACGGAACTCGCCTGCGGAAACGGAAACCGGCGACGCAGCGACGCCGATCGTCGTTTCGCCCGCGCCGGCCAAAGTGCGCCGGCGCCGAACCGCCGCGACCGAAGAATGATGAGCGCCGACGGGCCGCCCCGAGGCGCGGGATTGCGCGCCGCCTTGCGGGCCAGCGCAGCGGCCGAAATGTTCCATGAGGCCGCAAGCGTGGGGGTCGTGTGAGCACCGTGGTCGAGAAGGCGAAGCGCCTGGTCGTAAAGGTCGGGTCGACCCTCGTCACGAATGACGGGCGCGGCCTCGACAACGCCGCCGTCGCGCGCTGGGCCGAAGAGATAGCAGCGTTGAAGCGCGGCGGCCGCGAGATCGTGCTGGTCTCTTCCGGCGCCATCGCCGAAGGCATCGCGCGGCTCGGCTGGACCGTGCGCCCCAAGGCCATCCACGAGTTGCAGGCGGCAGCGGCCGTCGGGCAGATGGGCCTCATTCAGGCCTATGAGGCCGCCTTCATGCAATACGGCCTGCACACGGCGCAGGTGCTGCTGACGCACGAGGACCTGGCGGACCGCCGCCGCTACCTCAACGCGCGCACGACGTTGCGCACGCTGCTCGAGCTGGGCGTGATTCCCATCATCAACGAGAACGACACGGTCACGACGGACGAGATCCGTGTCGGCGACAACGACACGTTGGGGGCGCTGGTCGCCAATCTGATCGAAGCGGACGTGCTCATCCTGCTCACGGATCAGGTCGGGCTTCATACCGCCGATCCCCGGCGGGACCCCGATGCGACGCTGGTGCACGAAGCGCGCGCCGGCGACCCGGCGCTCGAAGCGATGGCCGGCGGCGCCGGAACCGCCCTCGCGCGCGGCGGCATGCTCACCAAGGTCCTCGCGGCCAAACGCGCGGCCCGCTCGGGCGCCTCGACCATCATCGCGTGCGGGCGCGAAGCCAACGTTCTCATCCGGCTGGCGGCCGGTGAGGCGCTGGGCACCGCGCTGATCGCGCCGACCGGGTCGCTGGGCGCGCGCAAGCAATGGCTCGCCGACCATGTGCAGCTCGCCGGCAAGCTCGTGCTCGATGCGGGCGCCGTGACAGCGCTCGCGAGCGGCGGCAAGAGCCTGCTGCCGATCGGCGTAGTGGCGGTCGAAGGGTCGTTCGAGCGCGGCGAGGTCGTCGGCTGCTTCGCGTCCGACGGCCGCGAGGTCGCGCGCGGGCTCGTCAATTACAGCGCGCAGGAAGCCGCACGCATCGTGCGCAAGCCCTCGTCCGAAATCGAGGCGATCCTGGGGTATGTCGACGAAGCAGAATTGATCCACCGCGACAACCTGGTGTTGCTGCGCTAGCCGGCGGGGCGACCGGCGCGCCTTCGCTGACGGATGGCGCAGAACGCCTGTCGTCGCGCAGTATCATGACCCTGTCACATCGAGGACCGATCGTCATGCGTCTTGCGCCCCGCTTCCCGATGCGCCGGGGCATCAGCGCGCTACTCGTTGCGCTTGCCAGCCATCCGCTCGCGGCGGCCGCCGCGTATCCGATGCAGCCCGGACTCTGGGAACTGCGCGTCGCGACGACCATCGCCAAGGTGCAGCAGCCAGCGATGAAGTCCCGCGAATGCCTGTCGCAAGAGGACATCGACCATCAGACGAAAATGCTGCCGCGACCCGACGGCGATTGCACGTTGTCCAACGTCGTGACCAACGGCAACCGCACGGCCTACGACCTGGTATGCAAACTCGACGGCTGACCGCGCGCGGGCGCATGGATCTCGTCACGGGCAGCGACAGCTATGACGGAATGACCGATATGACGTTCAGCGGCATCGGCTCCGCGGACATTCCCGTGACAGTCATCGTCAACGGCCAAGCGGGTCGGCGACTGCGAGAAGTAGCCGGCCGTGGCGCGGCGGGCGTCGATCGCGCCAGGAAATCAGTCGCCGGTGGTGATGGGCGGGTCGGCGTAGGAATCGGGCATGACCGGGTGCGGCACGCCGTACAGGCGCTGGCGGCGCGTCTGCGGCTTCGCGTGCAGGAATCGCTCGAGCTCGAGCAGCGCGCGGCGGTAGCTTTCGCGCTTGAACTCGATCACCGCTTCGAGCGGGATCCAGTAATCATGCCAGCGCCACGCGTCGAATTCCGGCTTGTCCGTCGCGCGCAACGATACGTCGTTGTCGCGGCCGACAGACGCAGCAGGTACCAGATCTGCTTCTGGCCTTTGTAGCTGCCCCGCCATTCGCGCTTGATCCAGTGCTGCGGGACATCGTAGCGCAGCCAATCGCGCGTCCGGCCGAGAACCCTGACATGGTGGGGCTAGAGCCCGACTTCCTCGTGCAACTCCCGGTACATCGCCTGCTCGGGCGTCTCACCGGGATTGATGCCACCCTGCGGAAATTGCCACGAGTGTTCGCGGATCCGTTTGCCCCAAAATACCTGGTTCCTGCCGTTGACCACGACGATGGCGACGTTCGGGCGATAGCCGTCACGATCGAGCATCGGTGTCACCCTGATGCAAATAAAGTTGGCTCGATTGTTGCACAGTTGCGCGCCCGCTGCAAAGTCCTTGGCGCTACCGCTCCTGCCGGGGCGTTGCAGGTCAGCGGCCGCGCGGCCCGGCGATTCGCGTGGCGTGACGATCAGCGTGTGGCTCTTGTCGCGGCGCACGACGACGATCGGCGAGGGACGCGCGATGGCGTCCGCGCCGAGCCGCCGCTGCAGCGCATCCACGTCGGCAACCGGCAGTCCGTCGATTCCCACGATGACGTCGTCCTTGTGGATGCCGGCGATCGCCGCCGGCGAACCGCTTCTCGAGCGACTCGACGCGCACGCCCGACTCGATCGTCAGATCCGAAATGGCGGACGACGCGCCGCGACAGCGGCGTGCGTCTGGCCGCCCACGCCGAGATATGCGCGGCGCACGCGGCCATCGCGAATCAGCGCGGCCGCGACGCGCTCGGCCGTCGACGCCGCGATCGCAAAGCAGATGCCCTGCGCCGGAAGGATCACCGCCGTGTTGACGCCGATCACTTCGCCGCGCGCATTGACCAGCGGCCCGCCCGAGTTGCCGGGATTGAGGCTCGCATCCGTCTGCAGGACGTTGTCGAGCAGGCGCCCTGTACTCGCGCGCATCGAGCGCCCCAGCGCACTGACGATGCCCGCCGTCACGGTGTGCTGGAAGCCGTAGGGACTGCCGATGGCGATCGCGACCTGCCCGACGCGGACCGCGATGTGTCGCCGAAGCGGCACCACGTGAGATCGTCGGCAGCGACCTTCAGCACCGCGAGATCGGAGTCCGGATCGTCGCCGACGATTTCGGCGCCGGCCGTGCGGCCATCGGAGAGCGTCACCTCGATTCGCGTCGCACCGCCGGCCACGTGGCTGTTGGTGACGAGATAGCCGTCGGGCGTGATGAGGAAGCCCGAGCCTGCGCCCTCCCGCGCGCCGCGGGGCGCCTTGGCGCGTTCGACGCCGACATGAGCTACCGCCGGCGCGACGCGGGCGACCGCGGCCGTGACGGCGCGCGAATAAGCATCGTGGAGATAGGAGTCAAACCCGGAGGAGTCCGGTGCGGACGAGCCCGATGTGGCGTCCGGGAGGGCGTCCGGGGGCAACTTCGGGACGGCGCCGTCCAGGGAGCCGGCATGGGCAATGTCGAGCGGCATGACCGGCAAATGGCGCCAACGAGCACTGGTTTCAAGCCAATTGACCGAGGTCAAGGCGCTAGCCCCGCACACGCCTAGGATGGCAGCAGACGCAACTCGCCCTGCCACCGTACCCCCCATGCAAGCAATCCGGATCATCCGCGCGGAACACCAGTCACTGGCTGCCGTGCTGCACGGGCTGCTGTACCTCGTGCGCGAAATTCGCGACCATCAGGCGGAGCCCGACTTCGAGCTGCTGGGTGCGATGGTGTATTACGTCGACACGTTTCCCGAACGGCTGCACCATCCGAAGGAAGATGCGTGGCTGTTCCGGCTGCTGGGCCAACGGCATCCGCCCGCCCGCGATCTCATCGTGCGGCTGCAATCGGAGCATCGCGCGGGTGCCACGCAACTGCGGCAACTCGAGCAAGCGCTTGTTCGCTACCAGCACGGCGGCCGACCCGAATTCGCCGTATTCGCCGCGGCGGTCGAAGCCTTCACCGCCTTCGAGCGCAACCACATGCGCAGCGAGGAAACCGAGCTCATTCCGCTGGCGCAGCAATATCTGACGGCGGCGGATTGGACGGAAATCGACGCAGCCTTTCTCGACCATACGGACCCGTTGCTGGGCACCGCAGCGGAGCAGGATGACTTCCGCGATCTCTTTCGCCACATCGTCAATCTCGCACCGCCGCCCATCGGCGTCGGACCCGCCCATGCCTGATCCAGCCGCGACCGCCGGGCCGTCCGTCGCGTTCGACGCGGCTCTCGTCCGCAAATATGACGGGTTCGGCCCGCGCTATACATCGTATCCGACTGCAGACCGGTTCCACGAGCAATTCACCGCGAAGGATTACGTCACCGCGCTCTCGTCGCGCGTTGCCGGCGCCCCCCTGTCGCTGTACGTGCATCTGCCGTTCTGCAACACCATCTGCTACTACTGTGCTTGCAACAAGGTGGTCACCAAGAACCATCGCCGCGCGGCCGAGTACGTCAACTCCCTGATGAGCGAAATCGGTACAGTCAGCAGCCTCCTCGAGGCCACGCCGCTGGTAACGCAAGTTCACTGGGGCGGCGGTACACCCACGTTCCTGTCGCGAATGGAAATGGCGACGCTGATGGGCACGCTGCGCGCCGAATTCGCGATCGAGGACGACGCGGAGATCTCGCTGGAGGTCGACCCACGCAAGGTCGACGCCGACACCATCGGCTTCCTGGGCGAGATCGGCTTCAACCGGATATCAGTCGGCATCCAGGATTTCGATCCCGCCGTGCAGGCAGCGGTCAACCGCATCCAGAGCGAAGCCGAAACGCGTACGGTAATCGACGCGGCGAGGGAGAGCGCATTCTCCTCGGTCAATGTCGACCTGATCTACGGACTGCCGCGGCAGACCGTGCGAGGCTTCACCGCGACGCTCGACAAGGTCATCGCAGCGTCCCCCGACCGCATCGCGCTATACAGCTACGCGCACGTCCCGCACCTTTTCAAGGCCCAGCGGCACATCGAAGTTACCGAACTGCCGGCGCCCGAAGTCAAGCTGGCGATCCTGGCGCTGGCCATCGAGAAGCTGGGCGCGGAAGGCTACGTGTACATCGGGATGGACCACTTCGCCAAGCCCGACGACGAGCTCGCCGTGGCCCAGCGCAAGCACACGCTGCACCGGAATTTCCAGGGCTACTCGACGCAGCCGGATTGCGACCTGCTGGCGTTCGGCATATCGGCGATCGGCAAGGTTGGCAACGCGTACGTTCAGAATGTGAAGACGCTCGAAGAGTACTACGCGCGGCTGGACGCAGGCGCGCTGCCGGTGCTGCGCGGCGTCCAGCTGACCGATGACGATCGCATCCGCCGCGATGTGATCCAGAAGCTGATGTGCGACTTCGAGCTGGACTTCGAGGCGCTGGAGCGCGCACACGGCATCCGGTTCGCCGCCCAGTTTGCGCCCGAGCTCGCCGCACTCGCCCCGCTCGCCGCGGACGGCCTGGTGGAACTGTCGGCCGACCGGCTGCGCGTCACGCCACGCGGCCGGCTACTGGTGCGCACGGTGGCGATGACGTTCGACCGCTACCTGCGCACCGCTCCGCCACGCGCGCAATATTCCCGAGTCATCTGACAGGCCGCCCTACTGCATGAACCAGCCGTGGCTCACGACGAGCGACTGGCCGGTGAGCGCATTGGACGGGAACGCCGCAAAGAAGAGCGCGGTCTCGGCGACGTCCTGCACCGTCGTGAATTCCCCGTCGACCGTCTCCTTCAGCATCACGTTCTTGATGACCTCGGCCTCGGTAATGCCGAGCGTCTTCGCCTGTTCCGGAATCTGCTTGTCGACGAGCGGCGTGCGCACGAATCCCGGGCAGATTACGTTCGCGCGCACGCCGTGCTTGGCGCCTTCCTTCGCGACGACCTTGGCCAGCCCGATGAGGCCGTGCTTTGCCGTCACATAAGGCGCCTTGAGCAGCGACGCCTCCTTCGAATGCACAGAGCCCATGTAGATGACGCTCCCGCCACGGCCCGACTTGTACATGTGCGGCAGGCAGGCGCGCGTCGTTAGAAACGCCCCATCCACGTGGATCGCCATCATCTTCTTCCAGTCGGCGTACGTGAATTCCTCGATCGGGTGCACGATCTGGATTCCGGCGTTGCTCACCAGGATGTCTACGCCGCCGAAGGCCGCAACGACCGCCGCCACCCCTGAGTTGACACCCTCCTCGCTCGTCACGTCCATGGCCACAGCCATGGCTTTACCCCCCGCGGCGCGCATTTCCGTGGCCGTCGCATTGGCCGCATCGAGATTCAAGTCGGCAATGCCCACCGCAGCGCCTTCGCGCGCATAAACGCGGGCGATCTCCTTGCCGATCCCGCTGGCCGCGCCCGTGACAATTGCGGTCTTGCCTTCAAGTTTCATCGCGGATGCCATTGATTTCCTCGTTTCGAAATGGAGTTCGGTCCGATACCCAGTCAGCGGGAAAGATCGAAGACGCGCATGCCATTGACGGATTCGCTGGCGTTGCGCCATTCGGGATTCTCAATTGAGCGGCATACGTCGTCGCGCCCGCTCGCCCACAGTTCCATCACGGTGGCGCGGGAGAATTCGTAATCCTTCGAAGAGGCCGAGTGCGAATAGCGGCGGTTGATAAGGTGGACCAGCGATATGTCGCCCCGCTTGCATACGGCAGACAAGCGTTGCACGTCCACATCGTTGCGCAGTGCCGGCGGCAACTTGGCAATGACCCGACCCAACACCAGGCGCAATTCCTCGAGTTCCTTGGCCCGATTGGTATTGAACCGCGTCTTGCTCGAGTACTGGATATCCTTGGCGCGCTCCATGACCTGGTCGAGAGTTTGGGGCATTTCACCGCGCGCGCTGAACAAGTCGACCTGCAGGATCAGCGCACTCATTCGCGGCGAATCGTCGAGCACGTACCATAGCGGCGTGTTGGAAACGATGCCACCGTCCCAGTACAGGTCTTCGCCGACCGCCACGGGCGGGAACGCCGGCGGCAACGATCCGCTCGCCAGGATGTGTTCGGGGCCAAGCGTCATCTCCGCGTTGTCGAAATATTTCGAGTTGCCGGTCTGCACGTTCACCGCGCCGACCGACAGCCGCACTTTTTTGGTCTTGATCAGATCGAAGTCGACCAGCTCGGTGAGCGTCGCCTTGAGTGGCGCAGTATCGTAGATGCTTAACGCCGCCTTGCTGCCTTCAGGAGCGAACACCGGCGCCGGAATGCGCGGGACGAAGAATCCCGGGACACCAAATATCGCGACCGACGCCGCGTTCAGGCGATTGAAGGCGGGCCGCACCGGGTCCAAAGTGGCCGGCGGAACAAAGGGATTGCCCGACGACACGCGCTCCCAGAATTCGCGCAGCCGCGCGACCCGCCGCTCCGGAGGATTGCCCGCAATCAGGGCCGCGTTGATGGAGCCGATCGACACGCCGGCGACCCAATCGGGTGCAGCGCCGGCCTCGGCCAACGCTTCATAGACGCCAGCCTGATACGCGCCCAGCGCGCCGCCGCCCTGGAGAACCAGCACTGTGTGCTCATGCTGGTTCCAGGTTGGAACCGATTTCCCGCTGGGCAGCTCACGTTTTTTCGACATCGTTTCGGGGAGTTGTTAAGGCAGGTGAGTGGGCGACGAGACGTTCGCATTATAAGTGCATCGAACTGCCGCTCACTTGGCCGCTATACTAACGGCAGAAGAAAACAGGGAGAACGTCACGATGAGCCCGGATGCGGCCAAGAGCGCGACCCCGGCGGGCCAACCTGCCGACTCGTGCGTGATGGTGATCTTCGGCGCGAGCGGCGACCTCGCGCAGCGCAAGCTCATTCCCGCGTTGTATAACCTCGCCCGCGACAAGCTCCTCTCGCAGCACTTTGCGGTGGTCGGCTTCGCCACGCGCGATTACACGACGGAGACTTTCCGGGCGCATCTCGATGAAACAATGGAGGCCAACGAAGCCGGCGCCGCCAAAAGCGAGGCTTGGACGTGGCTGCGGCAGCGCATCTACTACGTCAGCGGTTCGCTGCAGGACGCGGCGGCGTATCCGCGGCTCGAGGCGCAGATCAAGGAAGCCGCGAAGGCGCACGATTGCGAGGACAATCACTTCTATTATCTCGCCGTAGCGCCGCAGTTCATCGGCGAAATCGTGCAAAAACTGGGTGAAGCGGGCCTCGCGCGCGAAACGGGCGGCCACTGGCGGCGCGTCAATATCGAAAAGCCGTTCGGCCGCGATCTGGAATCGGCGCGCGCGCTCAACGTGGAAATCCGCAAGACGCTGGAGGAGCGGCAGATCTACCGCATCGACCACTACCTCGGCAAGGAAACCGTGCAGAACCTCATGGTGTTCCGGTTCGGCAACAGCATCTTCGAGCCCATCTGGAACCGCAGCTACATCGACCACGTGCAGATCACCGCGGCGGAAACGCTGGGCGTCGAAATGCGCGGCGGCTACTACGAAACGTCGGGCACGCTGCGCGACATGGTGCCCAACCACCTCTTCCAGCTCGTTTCACTCACCGCGATGGAGCCGCCGATCTCCTTTGCCGCGGATGCCGTGCGCGACGAGCAGACCAAGGTCCTCGACGCCATCCAGATTCCTCGAGCCGGAAGAGGTGCTGACCCGGACCGTGCGCGGGCAATACGGCGAGGGCGTGTTGAACGGGACAGCGGGTGCCCGCCTATCGCGCGGAGCCCAACGTGGCACCCAAATCGAATACCGAAACCTTCGTCGCGCTCAAACTCGGGCTCGACAACTGGCGCTGGGCCGATGTGCCGTTCTACCTGCGCACGGGCAAGCGCATGGCCAGGCGCGTCACCGAAATCGTGATCCAGTTCAAGCGCGCGCCGTTCATGCTGTTCCGCAAGGCCGGCGTGGATAGCCTCGCGACGAACCAGCTCGTGATCCGCATCCAGCCGGACGAAGGCATTTCGCTGCGCTTCGGCACCAAGGTCCCTGGCCCGACCATGAAGCAGGCGCCGGTCGAGATGGATTTCTCCTATGCCGATTACTTCGGCGCCGCGCCCTCCACGGGCTACGAGCGCCTGCTCTACGACTGCATGATCGGCGACCAGACGCTGTTCCAGCGCGCCGACATGGTGGAGGCCGGATGGAGCGTCATCCAGCCGGTGCTCGACGTGTGGCAAGCGTTGTCGCCACGGTCGTTTCCCAATTACGCGGCCGGCTCGTGGGGACCCAAGGAAGCCGACGATTTGCTCGCGCGCGACGGCTACGCGTGGCGGATGAACGGCGCCTAGACCGCGCGCCTCAGTTTACGAGATCGACCTGCTCGGCGGACGGTGAACGCAAGCGCGCGCGAAGCCGATTGATCGATCCGGGGCAAATATATCAAATGAACTATTTCGACTTTGCCTTGGCGGCGCGTTCTGCCTTGATGCTACGCAGGACCGGACCCCAGACCGGATGTCCGGCTTCGGCAGGCTCGAGGGCGAATTTCGGGTCCGCGTCCAATGCCTTGCGGAATTCGTCGCGACACGACTTTTCCCGACCCGATACGCAGTTGATGAAGGCGAGGTACTTGTGCGCCTTGGCTTGGTCGCGCCTCGCATCCAATCCGAGGTCGAGCGCCGTCTGCAGCTGCTTCGCGGCGGTCTTGTACTCGCCGTCTTCGTAGCTCTTGACGCCTCTTTCGAGCGCTTGTTCGCCCTTGCCCGGCGTCGGAGACCTGCGGCGGCTGGGGTTTGGGTGAGGCGACCGGCTCCTTCGCCGTTTCGACTTCCCGTTTCCTTGGCTTTGACTCTTGGATGGGCGACGTCCTTGGTCGGCTCGGCTGGCTCCTTCACGACCGGCCCAGCGCAGCCCGCGCATGCAAGCGCAAGCAGTGCGACAAATATCAGGGTGCGCTGGAGAGCGGCTCGCGGACTGCCATCATTGAAATTTGTGCTTGATCTTGAGGTAGCCCTTGGCTCCGAGTTCCACGGTCTTGACGTAAGGCTGAAAAGTCGTGTTCCGAATCTCGACAACATGTGTTTGCCCGGCGCGAGTTTGATCTCCGCCAACGGCGGCGAGATGCCCCTCTTCTTGCCGTCCACGTAGACTTCGCCCCACGGCGTAACTGCCAACGCCAACCGTGCTGTCGGCTTGGGACTGCCGGGTTTGCTTGGTGACAGATCGCGCCGTTTCGGACGGCACCGCCGGCTGACTGGCGCGCCATGGGTTCCAGCCGTTCCTCCTGCGCGGAATCTCAGGAGACGCCGGGATTGGCGCCCATCGAGCTTCGCGGCCGAGGATCTTCATGCCCTTGGTTCGCGGCGGATTGCGGACGATCCGATCGCGCGGTTCGACAGCACGGCCCAACCCGCAAGAGCCGCCAACAGCGCCGCAGGCACGCCATAGACAACCAGATTCCGCCGTTGTAGGAAGGATGGGTTATCCGTCGCAGCCGCCGGCAGGGATGAAGCGTTATCTGACGTTGCGGCCGTATTGACCGAGTAGAGCGGAAGGGCAGTCTCGCCCCTGGGGCGCCATATTGCGAAATCGCGGAATTTCCGGAGATCCGAGGCCATCGCCAGCGCGCTTCCATAGCGATCGTCCGGATCCTTCGCCATGGCTTTGGCGACGATGTAATCGAACACGGGGGCGATGCTCTTGTTGCGACTGCTGGGGGCGGGCGGCGTTTCGTTGATAACCTGGGAGAGGACAGCGTTGAGATCGCCGCCGGCGAACGGCGGAAGGCCGGTCAACATCTCGTAAAGCACAACGCCAAGCGAATAGATATCGGCGCGTCCATCCACGTCACCCCCCACTACCTGTTCAGGCGACATGTATTTGGGCGCGCCAAAAACGGTACCGGCGAGCGTGCCCGATCCCGTGGGTAAGCGCGCAATGCCGAAATCGGTGATTTTGACCAACCCACTGTCCGATACCATTATGTTGCGCGGCTTGATGTCGCGGTGCACGATGCCGTTCTCGTGAGCATACGCGAGGCCGTCAGCAACCTGCGCGGCGATGTTTGCGATCTTGTCGGGCGGGAGGACGACGCCCGAGTCGAGGATTTCGCGCAACGAGCTGGCCCTGCAGGAATTCCATTGCGATGTAGGCAATACCGTCGCTTTTGCCCACGTCATGGATCGTGACGATATTGGCATGATTGAGACGCCCCGCCGATTTGGCTTCGCGATAGAAGCGCCGCTCAAACGCTTCGGATTCCTCACCGGACATGTCGAGGTCGATGGTCTTGATGGCCACGGTACGATCGATCAGCGGGTCTCGGGCCTTGTACACGACGCCCATCGCCCCGCGACCGAGCTCCCCGACGATCTCGTAGCGGCCTAGCTGTTCGAGCAGCATAGCTTGTGACTCGATTCAAGGCCCGTTAGCATGTGATGCATGTCGCCTGATTTCATCGAAATAGCCGCCGTCACCGACGCCGGCAGCGTGCGCCAATTCAACGAGGACAGCATTGTGACCGATCCCGAATCCGGGGTCGCGGTATCTGGCCGACGGCATGGGCGGACATCGTGCCGGCGAGGTCGCAAGCCAGATGGCTACACAAATAATCATGAGCGGCCTCCAGACCCGCGTTGGCGAGCTCCGATCGGACACGGCCCAGCTTTCGCCGTTGCGGGCAGTTGAACACAGCATTATTCGAGCCAACAAGGCAATATTCGATGCGGCGCGGGGACGGTCGACGTACCATGGCATGGGAACCACCTTGGCGTTGACGCTGTTTTACGATAACCGCGTTGCTCTGGCACACATTGGTGACTCGCGAATCTACCGGCTCCGAAGCAATTTCCTGCAGCTTCTCACCAGCGATGATTCGCTGCTCCGGGACCAGATCGAGCTCGGGTTCATCTCCGTTGCGGATGCAGGCGACTCCCACAACCGCAGCTTGGTGACGCAAGCGCTAGGCATTGAGGAGAGCGTTAGCGCCCACCTGCGAGAGGACGAAGCGTGGCCCGACGACATATTCCTGCTTTGCTCCGACGGCCTCAATGACCTGGTGGAGGATGCCGACATTGCGCGGATCCTCAACGCGCTCAAGACCAATTTGCCGCTCGCGGCTAGCCACTTGGTGCAGACTGCGAAGGACAACGGCGGCTATGACAACGTTTCCGTGATCCTCGCCAAGGTCTTGAAGCCTTTTCCGGCCGCCGGCCACAAGCGATGGATCAGCCGACTGTTCGGCTGGCTCAGATGAGCGACGGCTGAGGTAGCCATGGCAAAGTTGGTGCTGAGCTCAGGCGGTTCGATCGTTTATCAATGCTTCCTCGACAAGGCGCGCGTGAACATCGGCAGGGCGCCTCACAACCAGGTCGTGATCGATGATCCGGCGGTGGGCGAGGAGCATGCCGTCATTATCCCGGTCGGCAACGACCATATCCTGCAGAACCTGCAAAGCGTCAACGGCACCCTGGTCAACGGTTCGCGGGTGGTCCGACAAATATTGCAGCACGGCGACGTGATGCAATTCGGCGCGTTCTACGCTGCGCTATCTGAATCCAAGAATGTCTGCGGACAGAGACTTGGAGCGCACGATGCTTATCACCGGGCTGCAGCGAGCGTGTCAATTCTACGCAGTTCGAATCCCGCCCGCCCGCCAAAGTGGTCCGCGTGCCGTCTGCGCGCTTGGCAAGCATTAGTTTTCCGAAAGGCCGCGGTCAAGGTGATCGCGGGCAGTGGCGCCGGCGACACGATCCCGCTCGACCGGGTGGTCGCGACCTTCGGCAACCCGGGAAAGCAGTTGGCTGTGGTTACACGGCGGCCTCACGGGTATTTCATCACTCATGTGGAGGGACGCCGTTATCCGCGCGTCAACCGTCGGTCAATCGGCAAGGAAGCGCGCGTACTCCATCACGGCGACGTCATTGAAGTCGCGGATGAAAAGCTGGAGTTCCTGCTGGACTAGCGCGCCCGGCCTTAGTTGGTTTGGAGACCCAACTGTTGCCCGTCTTCGCGCATGTCATGCGACTCCGGCGCTGGCGCGTCGATTATTGGCGACTGCAGAGTTTTGTAGATACGCCAAATGCCTGCGCCAACCAGAATAGTCAGAATACTGAGCTCGAGCGATAACAATAGATTGGCGTCGACCATCGTTGTCTCCAGTTTGGTTTCAAGATTTTGTCGGCCGCTTATCCAAGGACGACCGTCCACACGAGCGATTAGACCACTTGCCGATGCGGAGGTCTGTGCGCGGGCACACATTCCGCGAGAATCGAAGCCGCGCCACCATCACAACGTCGTCAACGCGGCCGGGGATGATCTCGGCAAGATCGAAGCGATCATGCTCGACGTCATGTCCGGACGGATCGCCTATGCCGTATTGTCGTTCGGCGGCATCTTCGGCGTGGGCGCGAAGTTATTTGCGATTCCGTGGTCCGCCTTCGCGCTCGACCCTGCAGAAAAGCGCTTCGTGCTCGACGTCAGCAAGGAACGCCTGGAGAACGCGCCGGGGTTCGACAAGGATCATTGGCCATCCATGGCCGACCAGAAGTGGGCAACCGAAATCCATGAGTACTACAGCGTGACGCCGTATTGGGATGACGAAATCCGGTACGCGCGCGACTTGGGCGAGACCGGCGTCAAGCCGCCGTCGTATTGAGATCACCGTAGACGGCGTCGCATGAAGCCCATGGCCGACGAGGAACACTTCGTCGGCCTCATCCGCGGCGAATGCGCCGCGCGCCATAGAGTTGCGAATGAATGCAGCGGGCGTCGCCGCCCCGCATGCGGCGTGCCGTTGCGTGACTACGGTGATTACTTCGGCGCGCACAGTTTCTTTCGGAGCCTCGTAATATGCCTTCCATCATCGTTGATCGGATTCATTCGACCCCTCGCCTTCTCAGCGTGCTGCGCATTGTCGCGGCCTTCATGTTCATGACGCACGGCATGCAGAAGTGGCTCTCATTTCCCGTCCCCTCGACGCACCCCACCGTACTCTGGTCGCTGAGCGGCGCCGCAGGGGTGCTCGAACTTCTTGGCGGCTTTCTACTGTTGCTGGGGCTGTACACGCGGCCGGTCGCATTCGTGCTGTCGGGCCTGATGGCGTTCGCCTATTTCATCGCGCATGCGCCGGTCGCCTTCTGGCCGATCATTAACCATGGCGAGTTGGCGGCGCTGTATTGCTTCGTCTTCCTCTACCTCGCGGCGGCCGGAGGCGGGCCGTGGAGCGCCGACCGTTGGCTCGCGGCACAAGCGAGCTGGCCGGCGATGCGCGTCGCCGGGCCGCCGCTGCTGTTGGGTCACGTGACCCCGCGCCAGCAAAGCGGCAACGCACGTCAGTCAAGGTAGGCGCGGCGTACCGGTTCCGCCAACCATCGCGATGGGGTACCGTAACGCGCATGGCACGCGGGATGGGACTTCTTTGGTTGCTCCTCTTGGCAGGATGCGGCGGCACATTTCCGCCCGCACCTGTGATTCCACCGCCGGTCGCGGCGCCGCCTGAGAGTCCAGCCGCCCCGTCGGCTCCAGTAGTTCAGCCGCAACCGGCCGCTGCGCCGGCCGCACCCGCGCCGCTTGCCGCCGCCGTGCCATCACCGGAGTCGCCCGACACGGGCTCGAGCGCCGCAAAAGCCACGCCACCCCGCCCCGCCGCACCGCCAAAGGCCGCAGCGCCGCCCGCTGCGCAATCTCCCCAAGCGGAAGTAACGAAGCAGAAGGGGCCGCCGCTCGACCTCGACTCGCTGAAGGAGCGGCTCAAGGACACCAAAGCCATCGGCGTACTCACCAAGATCGCGCTCAAGAACCAGGTCGATGACCTGCTGGATCAATTCCGGGCGTATTACCAGGGCAAGCTCAAAGTCACACTGGCCGAACTCCGGCGATCGTATGAACTGCTGGTGCAGAAAGTGCTCTCGCTCCTGCAGGACAGCGACCCGTCGCTGGCGACGGCAATCGTGGCCTCGCGCGACGCCATCTGGGGCATTCTTTCGGATCCGAAGAAATTCGCAACGATATGAACGTGTTGGGAGTCAACATGAAAGCGTGCACGAAGAATTTTTTAATGGCGATCGTGATGGCGGCATGCCTCGCGGCGCCGTCGTTGGCAGCCGACGACGACGCGGTCAAGAAGGATTTGTTCACCGTGATCACGCTGCAGGGGATGCCCTGCGGAGAAGTGGTGAGCTTCACGACCAAAAGCGACAACGACCATGTCGCGGTGTGCAAGGACGGCAACCGCTACCACGTGTTCGTCAACGCGCAAGGGCGCGTGGTGGTGGAGAAACAATAACCGGCCGTCCCGCCGACCCCTATTTACCGAGCATTGCCTGTTGCACTTCGGCCGGACACGCCGCCTTGGCGTAATCGAGCATCGTCGATCCGCCCATGCGTTGCTCAGGATCGGCCCCCAGCGCGACCAGTTGTGTGACCGCCGAGACGAGCTTCGACGGCGAAACTTGTGGCAACCCGCAATGCTGCAGCGTGCCACCCATCGGCGTCAGCGCGGCCGCCGTGCCGTTCGGCATGACGAGCGGCAGGTTCACATTGCCCGAATTGATGAGGCGCGCGATCGCCGCGCGATCGCCGGCCCTGACCGCGCCATAGAACTTCGTGAGGTCGGCACCCTTCGCCCCTGGCTGTGGCGCCGCGACTTGCGGCAGGCTGCCGGCGGCAACCGCCGCTGCGCGCTCACCGGACTCGCGCCATGAAGGCTTGATCGCTTCCAGTGCAGCGATCGCCGCCTGGCGGACTCTCGGGTCGCTTGCGCTGGCATAGGGCCGCAGTTCGTCCGCCAAACCGCCCGCCGCGCTGTGCGCCTGGCCGATGTAGTCGAGCAGTTGCACCTGCGCAGCCTCGTCGCGATTTTGCTTCAGCGCCTCCAGATACATCGCTGCCGAGCGGTTGAAATCGCGCTCGGTGAAGCGCAGGGCGCGCGCGGATTCTTCGAATACGGGTCCGGCGCGCTCGCGCGCGAGCACCGAACGGAAGGCCCGCAGGGCGGCCGGTTTGGCGGCCGCCAGAACCGCCGCAGGACGGTCGCGGGTCGCATCGCTCGCATCGGCGAGCGCGCCGAGCGCGGTTACGCGCACTTCCTCGGGAGCGTTACTCTCGGCGAGGCGCGCGAGTTCGGGCATGCCCAGCGCGGTTTGGCCCGCGACGTCCTTCAACGCGCGCGCGGCGCCCGCTTGCCGGCGCGGGTCGTCGAGCGCCCGCGCAGCCGCCGGCACCCACTCGTTCATGCTGGACGAATCGACGAGTTTCGCCATCAACTCGAACGCGGCCGCAACCGTTTCGGAGTCCTGCGCGTTAGATTCGACAACGAGCGTGCGCGCGAAATGGTCGGGCGGCGGCTTGGCGATCGCCAGCGCGCGAAGCAGATCGGATGTCCCGGGCCGATGGGCGCCCACTTCGCGTTCGATCACGACGAGAACGCTTCGGTCGCCCGTTTGCACCAATCGCGTCAGCGCAGCGTTGGCGATGCGGATGTTGTCGCGTGCTCCGGAACTGTCGGAGGAATTCACGCGCACATGCTCGCCCAGAAGCCAAGCGAGTACATAAGGCGTGAGCGCCGCGGGCGGGTCGATCCCGATCAAGCCGCGCGCGGCGAGGAAGCGCTCGTAGTCATAGGATCCCGGCGTGCGAAGCGCCGCACGGCGAGGCTCGGCCAGGACGGCGGCGGGCTCGCCGAGCCGCTCCAGCGCGCCCGCAGCGTTCATCGCCACCGACACGCTGACATCGCCGAGCGCAATTCGCAACGCAGTTATGGCAGCACGAGCGGCCGCGGCGTCCTCGGTGTTTTCGTTCTGCGCGATCGTCCACAGTCCGCGCGCCGCGGCCCTTCGCACCGGCTCGCTGGTTTCGTTCAGCGCCTCGACGAGGATGGGCACGGCAGCACGGGGCGCGTAGCGTGCCAGCGAATCGGCCGCCGCGACGCGGTCCTTGGTGTCCATGTTGCGCGACATCAGGATGCCCCGGCTTGCGCGAACGAAGGCCTCATCGGTTGCAGCAAGGCAGGACGACGCAATCGCGCCCCACGCCGCGAGCGCTGCCAAGGCAAGCCGGAGGGCTGGCCACCCTGTCAATCCGCGCATGCTGTCCTCCGTGGTCGATGAGGTCGACCGCGCTGCTACTTTGCGTCCGACCGCAGCCGCGTCGCGGACCCGCGAGTATTCCAGGTGTAGGGAATTTCAGCCGTGTCGGACGGCAGTCGGTAATGGTCGGGGTCGCCGTAGTCATACGCCAAAGTCGGAAAATTGAGCACAAGCGCATCCGAGTCGCCCAGGTTCTGCAGACCGTGCCACACACCAATCGGAACGACGACGAGGGCGGGTCTCGCGTCACCGACGTAGAGTTCATTGATCCTTCCGGAGGTCCGACTCTCTTCGCGGCCGTCGTAGAGGACGACCTTGATGTTGCCCCGGTTGACGAACAAGCGGTCAACCGTGCGCGCGTGACAGCTCCATGCTCCGATCGCTCCCGGATACAGGCGGGATTGGTACGCATGGACCACCGGCATGCCGGTCGGATCCCACTGCGGGCGATATAACTCGGTGATGATGCCGTGATCGCGCGGGACATGCAGCACTTCGCGCACGCAGACGCCCTCGATCCGCTCGTCGAGTTTCTGCCAGGCGTCGGTGATGATCTGTGCGTCCTTCCTTGCTCCGGGTAACATATCCATCCTTCGTCGTGTGCCACCGGCTCGCACCATCGCCCCGCGCGGTCGCGGACATCTTGATGCTGGCACGCGATTTCAGCGAAAGCAAGCCTTGTGAAGCGCAGCCCGCGTTGTCACGGCGGCAAGTGCCCTTTATCATGCCGAAGCGAATTTCAACCGATGGTCTCACCCGAACCTACCAGCAAGCAATCAGCTCCGATCATCAGCGTGATCGTCGCAACCTACAACAGCGCGGCGACATTGCGTTCGACCCTCGGCAGCCTCGTTTTGCAGGATTTCCGCGACTTTGAGGCCTGGATCATCGGCGACGCGTGCACCGACGACAGCGAGGATGTGGTCCGGTCGTTTCGCGACGCGCGCCTGCACTGGCGCAACCTCGCCGCAAATTCAGGGGGCCAAAGCGTGCCGAACAACGAGGGCCTGCGGCTGGCGCGAGGCCGCTTCGTTGCCTATCTCGGCCATGACGACCTCTGGTTTCCGTGGCACCTTTCGGGATTGTTGGCGGCGACCGCGGCGGCTAACGTGGACTTCGTCATTGCGACTTGTTTCATGCTCCGGCCGGATGGCCTGCACCAGGTCACCGGACCGATGGGTCATGGCCGCTCCGCTGCGGACCAGTACGCGCCACCGTCCAGCTGGCTTCATCGCCGCGACATTGCACAACGCATCGGAAATTGGCGGGACCCAGAAACGCTGGGTTACGGTATGGATCTCGACTTCCAGCGTCGGGCGGCACTCGCCGGTTACGGTTTTGGCGAAGTCTCTCGAGTTTCCGTTCTGAAGTTTCCGTCTTCGTGGTGGCATAACTACGCTCCGGGGCAGGTCCATCCACAGCCTTCCTATCTGCGCCGCATCGAGGATGGGCCGCTGCCGCTGGAACGCGAACTCTTGCAGGACGTCGTTGCGCGCCACGCGCGACAGGAAAACAGCGCGCGGCCGATGGCGGAGTTGCGGCGGGCCTTCACTGCCCTCCTGCGGCGAATCGCGGACGGTTACGGACGCGACCGCTGGCCCATGTCGCGATACATGTTCTGGCGGCAACAGCGCTTTCGGCGGCGCGATCGACCGAAGCGCGGATTGCCCCCGCTCGAAACCGCAAAAGAAAAGGCTCGCCCTCCTTGACCGCCGACACTCCAACGTCCCGCCGAAAGGCGCAGCTTGACGCTTTGCTTCTTGCGCTTCCGGGGGTCAGCGCAAAGACGATCAACGGCCTCGACGCTTACTTCGTCAGCGACAAGATGTTCGCCTGCATCAGCGGCAATGGGGTCGGAGTGCGCCTGCCGGCCGCCACTGTGAGGGACCTGCAGTTTTCGCGGGACAATGTCGTTGCGTTTCAACCCAGCGGCCTGGCGAGCACGCGGGAGTGGATACAGATCGACCGCGCCGATGCCGCCGACTACGACAAGGATCTTCCACTCTTCCAGGCATCGATAGAGTTCGTCAGGACCGGCCGCACACGCTAACGCGAGCGTCCGATCAGCATCCGATAGCGCGCCATGTGCCGGATCGCCTCCTTCGGCTTGCCGAATTTTTCGTACAACAGCGACAGGTTGTAGTGGCAATCGGCCAGCGCAGGATCTGCGCGCAGCGCGGCCTCGTACACCTCCATCGCTTCCGCGCCGCGGTTGAGATCGTCGAGGAGCACGCCGAGGTTATAGAGCAGCACCGGATCGTTGCCACACCGTGCGAGCGCAGCGCGGTAGACGAGCAGAGCTTTGGCGAGGCGCCGGCGGTCGTGCAGCAACCGCCCCATGTTGATATAGGCATCGAGGAAGGCCGGATCGGCGTCGATGGCGTGTTCGTACGCCGCCAGCGCGGCGTCGGGGTCTGCCGGCTCGACCGCCACGGCGCGGTCGAACCAATCCTGCGCGCCGGGCGATTGCTCGGCCGGTTGCGTGCGTTCGATCACGCTCAACGAGCCATCGGCGGGGTCGCCTTCGAATTCGAGCACGTATTGTCCGGACTCCGCCTGCCAGCGACTGCCACCCTCGCGGACGACGACGTGGTCGGCCACGGCACTGATGCGCAGGCCGGACAACGGCATGGCGTCGGGCAAATGACGGCGCAGTTCGCGCAACGAGCGCGTGATCCGCCGTTGGGGAACATGCGCGTCGGCCAGCGCCTGCGCGGTGCGCAGCACGATGAGGTCCTGGAAGGAAAACTGCCACGCGCCGCGGGGCCCGCGTGCGGGCGCGACGAAGCCGGCAGCAATCAACGATCGGATCGTACTGCGCGGCAGGCGCAGCAACCTCTCGACGTCGCGGACGCCGTAGGGTTGTGCCACCTCGCTGCTCGCCCCGCCGGCGCTTATTTCTTGGCAGCCTTGCGCGCCCCCGGCGCGGCCGGCTCGACTTGTTGTGCGCGCTTGGCCGGCTTGCGTGTCGTGGCCGCGGGGGCGGCCTCGGGCGCAGTAGCGGGCTTGCCGCCTGCGGCGCGCGGCGGTCCTTTCTTGTCAAGGCTGGCGCGCAGCGCCTCCATGAGATCGATGACCTGCGCGCCGCCGCCTTCCGGCACGTCGGCCAGCGTGATCTCCTGGCCTTCGACCTTTTTTTCCACCGCGGCGGTGATGCGCGCGGCCACTTCGTCCGTATATTGGGAAGGGTCGAACGTGTCGGACGTCTGTTGCTCGATCAACTGTTGCGCGAGCTTCAGTTCGGCCGGCTTCACGTCGGTCTTCGGAATCTCGAGGTCCTTCATCGCGCGCACTTCGCCGGCGTAGAGAAGCTGTTGCATCACCAGGCCATCCTCGACCGGGCGGATCATCACGATGTACTGCTTGCCGCGCGCCGCCCAGCGGCCGAGCGCGCAACGCTGCGACTCGCGCAATGCGCTGGCGAGCAATGCGTACGGCTTCGCGCCGCCCTTGTCGGGCGCGAGGTAGTACGCCTTGTCGAAGTAAACAGGATCGACGGCTTCGAGCGGCACGAATTCGGTGATCTCGGCCATGTGCGTGCCGACCTCCTCCATCGCCTTCAGCTCCTCCGGCGTGAAGCGCACGTACTGGTCCTTCGCGAATTCGTAGCCTTTGACGATGTCCTCGCGCTCGACCGGCACTTCTTCCTTGATGCAGATGTACTGCTGCTTCAGCCGCGATCCGCAGGTCTTGTGCAGCATGTTGAAGGAAATCGCCTTGCTCGCTTCGGTAGCCGAATAGAGCTTCACCGGGATCGCCACCAGCCCGAATGAGACGGTCAAACTCGCAATCGATCGCGCAGCCATGCTGTGCCTCCGCGTCAAGCCTTTCGAGCAACGCATTGTAATACAAGAATATTTTGCCGGAAGCCTTTTTGGCTTGACAGGGCTTTAGCCAGGCTTTTCCGTTGCGGCGACGAGACAGATTCGGGAAGAACAAGGGCCGGTCAGGCTCCCTGGCACCCTCCCGGCTTAACCCTTCTTATTCAGCGCGCGTTCGAGATCCTGTTTGCGCGTGAGGGCGTCCTGCCAGCGGTCGCCGGTCTCGGCCAGCCGCTGCGGCGCATTTGCCATCGTGAAGTCGAGCGGATGGGCGCCGGCCAATTCGTCCCACGTCAGCGGCATCGACACGGGCGCGCCCGGCTCGCCTCGCGGTGAATAGGCAACGTTCAGGGTCTTGCCGCGGACGTTCATGTTGTAATCCATGAAGATCTTGCCCGTCCGCTTGGGCACGCTCCACTCGAGCGTGATGTCCTTGGGGTGGAGCCGCTGCAGGTGCCGGCCGACCAGTTCCGACACGTGGCGCGCGGCGTCGAAGTCGATCGTGCGCCGGATCGGCACGAACACGTGCAGGCCGGTCTTGCCCGATGTCTTGACGATGGCCTCGAGCGGCATGCCCTGCAGCAATTCGCGCAGCCAGAACGCCACCTCCTTGCCCTTCTCGAACGCGACCTTGTTGAGCTCAGGCTCAGCACCCTTAGCCTCTTTGCCGGAGTAGATGTAGGGATCGATGTCGAACAGCACGTAGTCCGGATAGTTGAGCACCGACTCCTCCAGCGACGCGAGCGAAGCCGCGTAGTTCGTGCTCTTCGACACGGCGTCGGGCCCCGCTTTCGCGCGCGAATGCCAGACGTGGAATTCGAGCGTGCCCGATTGCGCCAGCCACAGCAGCGTCGGCAGGTTGTTGCAGAGCAGGTAGTCGTGCTGTTCGTCCTTGCTGCCCGAGAATACCGTGATGGACTCGACGAACTCCGGCCGCTCCTGCTCCCAATGCTTCTGGAAGAAACGCTGGCCGCGAATGCCGTCGGGCATGCGGATCATCGTCAGCGGGCGGTCGGCCAGATGCGGCAGCATGTACGGCGATATCTGCGCCAGGTAGTTGAGCAGATCGCGTTTGGTGAACGCCGGAAGATCGCGCGCCGGATCCGCGGGCCAATACACGCGATCGAGGTTCGTGAGCTTGATCCGATGCGGTCCCGCGGCTAGCGTCAGCGCGGTCTTCGCACTCTTGAGTTGCGCCAGAATTTCGTCGACGGGACCTCTGGCGGGTGGGGCCGCCACGACATGGCCGATCTCAGTGCGCCGCACCGTCTTCGGGTCGATGTCGTCGCGCAGCCGCAGGAAAACCGGCGCGCGCAGATGGTCGTCGTCAGTCCAGCTGTGAAAACTCAGTTCGGCCACCGTTTCCGGCTCGACCCACGTTGTCGGCGCATTGAGTTCCGGCTTTTCGGCAAAGGGGCAGGTCTTTCGCTGCAGCGGCTCAAGGCGCGCCTTCACTTGCGCCAGAGCGCGCTCGTCGAAACCGGAGCCGACGTGCGACGCATAGCGCAACTTAGCCTTCGGCTTGCCATCGTCCCAATAGCCGACCAGGAGCGCGCCCAGCGGCGCGCGCGAGCCCTTCCCTTGCGTATAGCCACCGACGACGAAATCTGCGGTCATCGTGGGCTTGACCTTGAGCCATGACTTCGAGCGGCGGCCGGCCTCGTAGCGGCTTTCCTTGCGCTTGCCGATGACGCCCTCGAAGCCGCTGGCGAGCGCCGCGGCGCTCAACGCGATCCCGTCCTGATCCGTGTACACCAGCTGCACCAGCGTGGACGGCAGCAGGCATTGCGAGAGATAGCGCCGCCGATCCTGGTAGGTGGCTTTGCGCAGATCGATGCCCGCGAAATGCAACAGGTCGAAGCAGCAGAAGGCCACCGGAAAGTTCTGGTCCGCGGCCGCGATGTCGCGTTCCGTGTTCAATTGCGCGCGATCCTGCATCGCGCCGAACGATGGCCTGCCGCTGGCGTCGAACGCCACGAGCTCGCCATCGAGGATCATGCTTCCCGCCGCCTGTTGGGAGAGCTCGGCAACGAGCCGCGGAAATTTGCCCGCCAACTCGAGTCCGTTTCGCGAGCGCAGCCTGACGCCCTTCTCGTCGATGAAAGCGAGCACCCGATAGCCGTCGAGCTTGGGCTCCCACATCCACTCCGGACGATTGAACGGGGCGTCGCCGATCTCGGCGAGCATTGGGGCGAGCTTTGCGGGCATTGCCTCGACCTCGCCGGCGGGGGCGAGTTGCGCGGCGGGAATGCGCTGCGCCGGGACGAACTTGAGCTCCTGAACCGTCTTGCCGGACAATACGGAACGATTCTGCGAGGTGACATCGCTCGGTCCTTCGAACCGGTCCTTGTGCTTGATCATCAGCCACTGCTTCGTGTCCTTGGTGCGGACCAGCGCGAACGAGCCCTTGAGCTTTTCGCCGCGCAACAGGATGCTCAACTTGCCCTTCTCCATGCCCCTCCCGGACCTCGTGTTCCGCTTGCGCGCGATCATGGAACCACGTGGCACCACTTTCATCGGGCGAATAGACGCCGCAATCCCAGACGATCACTTCGCCCGCGCCGTATTGGCCTGCGGGGATCACGCCTTCGAACGATGCGTAGTCGTACGGGTGGTCCTCCACGTGCACGGCGAGGCGCTTTTCGTTACGATCGAGCGATGGACCCTTGGGAACCGCCCAGGACAACAGCACGCCGTCGCATTCGAGGCGGAAGTCGTAATGCAGCCGCGTGGCGGAATGCTGCTGGACGACGAACAGCAGCGGCCCGCCCCCTTGGCGGGCAGCGCCGGCGGTGGTTCGGGCGTGACCGTAAAGGTCCGCTTGGCCGAGTATTCTTTGAGGGCTTGTTTCGCCATGCGGGGATTCTACTGATAGAGGACCGTGCAGATGACAACTTCGAGGCTTCTGGCGGGCGCGAGCGGCTATTCCTTCAAGGAGTGGAAGGGAACATTTTATCCGGCCGACATCAAGCCGGATGCCATGCTGGCGTGGTATTCCGAGCGCCTGCCCACGGTCGAGATCAACAACACGTTCTACCGGATGCCCAAGACCTCGGTGCTCGAGAACTGGGCCGCCACGACACCGGAAGGCTTTCGGTTCTCCATCAAGGCATCGCAGCGGATCACGCACATGTCGCGCCTCAAGGTGGAGTCGTCGACCGAGCCGCTGGGATATCTGTACCGGAACCTGGCGGCGCTCGGCGCCAAGCGTGGGCCGGTGCTGTTCCAGCTGCCGCCGAACCTGAAGAAGGATCTGCCGCGCCTGGTTGCATTCCTCGGCCTTTTGCCGGCGGATCACAACGCCGCATTCGAATTTCGCAACGACACGTGGTTCGCCGACGACGTCTACGACGCGCTCAAGGGCGCCGGCGCGGCGCTGTGCTTGTCCGAACGCGAAGACAATGCGCCACCGCCGCTGGTCGAGACCGCGCCGTGGGGTTATGTCCGGCTGCGCCTCGAGACGTACACGGATGACGATCTGAAGAAGTGGGCGCGCACGCTTGAAGCCACGCCGTGGCGGACCATCCACGTCTACTTCATGCACGAGCCGACCGCGCCGGCATACGCGAAGGCATTGATGGGATTTGCGGCCATGAACGGATAGGCGCACGCAATCAAACCTGACCATTTCCACGGGATCTGTCGCATGAACTCTCTCTCCGCAACCTGGGCTCCCCGGCTCCTGAGCGTCCTTCGCATCGTGTCGGCATTCATGTTCATGACGCACGGCACCCAGAAGTGGCTCGCTTTCCCAGTGGCGCGAGCCACGCCGACGACCCTTTGGTCCCTGAGCGGCGTGGCCGGACTGCTCGAACTCTGCGGCGGCTTCCTGCTGTTGTTCGGGATCTTCACGCGTCCGGTCGCCTTCGTATTCTCGGGGCTCATGGCGTTCGCGTATTTCATCGCCCACGCGCCCGTCGACTTCTGGCCGATCGTCAACCGCGGCGAACTGGCGGCGCTCTACAGTTTCGTCTTCCTCTACTTTTCCGCGGCGGGAGGCGGCGCTTGGAGCGTCGACCAGTGGTGGCGACGCAGGCAAGGTGTTAACCGGCAGATTCAAGTCCTGAACCCCTGATGAGCGCGAACCCCCAGCCGGTGACGATCGCCCTCGACGCGGCCCAACGCGTGTCGGGCTTGCTGCAGGCGCCTCCCAACGCGCATGCCTGCTACGTAATGGCGCACGGCGCAGGCGCGGGCATGGCGCATCCGTTCATGACGAGCTCTGCAAGCCATCTCGCGGAGCGCGGCATCGCCACGCTTCGCTACCAGTTTCCGTACATGGAGCGCGGCTCGAAGCGCCCGGACTCGCCAAGGTTGCACAAGAGACCGTCCGTGCCGCGGTGGCGGCGGCATCGCGCCTGGTGCCCGGACTCGCCCTGTTCGCAGGCGGCAAATCCTTCGGCGGGCGCATGACGTCGCAGGCGCAAGCCACATCACCGTTGTCCGCCGTCCGCGGCCTCGTTTTTCTAGGCTTTCCGCTGCATGCGCCCGGTCCGCCAAGCGACGAGCGCGGGGCGCACCTCTTCGACGTGCGGATTCCAATGCTGTTCATGCAGGGAACGCGCGACGAGTTCGCGGAACCTGGCGCTGCTGAAGGCAATGATCGGCAAGCTTGGCGCGCGCGCCACGCTGAAACTCTTCGACGATGCCGACCACTCCTTTCACGTGCCCGCGCGCACGGGCCGCAAGGATTCGGAAACCCGCGTTGAGATGGCAGACGCGCTGGCCGCGTGGATCGCCTCGATTGCCGGCGAATGAACCCGCTCAGAACCCGACGTTCGCTCCACCCTTGAGCGCGAGAATCCGCCGCGCGTCGTCGGGCGTGGCGATCTCGAGCTCCAGCCCTTCGATGATCTGACGCACGGCGCGGACCTGCGCGGCGTTGGATTCGGCGAACTTGCCTGCACCGAGCCACAGGCTGTCCTCGAGGCCCACACGGACGTTGCCGCCCATCGCAGCGGACATGGCGGCGATCGGCAGCTGATTGCGGCCGGCGCCCAGCACGCTCCACAGATAGTTGTCGCCGAACAGTCGATCCGCCGTGCGCTTCATGTGCATGACGTCGTCCGGATGCGGGCCGATGCCGCCCAGGATCCCGAACACGCTCTGGATGAACAACGGCGGCTTGACCACGCCGCGCTCGAAGAAGTGGTGCGCCGTATACAGGTGGCCGATGTCGTAGCACTCGATCTCGAAGCGCGTGCCGTTGTCCGCGCACGAGGTCAGGATGTACTCGATATCCTTGAACGTGTTGCGGAAGACGCGCGAGTCCGACGTCTGCGAGGTATTCGCGCTCCCAGTCGTACTTGAACGTCTTGAACCGCTTCAGCATCGGGTAGAGCCCGAAGTTCATCGACCCCATGTTGAGCGACGCGACCTCGGGCTTCAACTGCAGCGCCGGCTGCAGCCGCTCCTCGATCGTCATCGTCGCGGCGCCGCCGGTCGTGAAGTTGAGGACGACGTCGCGAGCGGCGCTTGATGTCGGGCGCGAATTCGCGGAAGTATTTTGGGTCCTGCGTCGGATGGCCGTCGACCGGATCGCGCGCATGCAGATGCACGATCGCCGCGCCCGCTTCGGCCGCCGCAACGGCGGCATCCGCGATCTCCTGCGGCGTGACCGGCAAGTGCGGCGACATCGATGGCGTGTGGATCGAGCCGGTGATCGCGCAGGTGATGATGACTTTTCTCGTCTCGGCCATGTCGCTTTCCTATGGTCAGCGCCCGAGCAGCTTGCCCAGCGCTCTGCTCACCGACTCGTTGCCCTGCACCGTGGCAGGTGTCTTGGCGTCCGTTGTGGTCTTGGCGGCCGGTGCGCCCAGCGCCACGGCACAAGGGCCGGGTCCGCCCCGCCCAACCGCGCCGAACAACGCCACGCCGACCTCCGACAGGCCTCCGGTGCTGAATCCCGCGCCGATGCGCGCGATAGTCGTGACGGAGGCCATGGCATCGACGGTAACTTGCGGATTGCGCAACGGGCCGCGCAATCGGACCAGTTCGGCGATCTGCGATACATCGATCGGAATGCCTTCGCGCAACTGTGGCTTGAACGTGACATCGATCGACTCGCTGCGCAGGTCCAGCGTGCCGCTGACGGAGACGCCGAGCTTCTGCGTCTCAGCCGCCACGGAGCGGTCGATATGCGCGACACCGGATGCGAGCGGCAGCCGGATCACCGCGCATTTGAGCTCGGTGGTCGGATCCTTGTCGCGGAAGGGATTGGCCACCTTGGCGACGCGATCGAAGGCGTTGTCGAGATTGAGCTGCGTGTTGGCGATCGTCGCCGGGCCGGCAATCGCCGTGAAATTTCCGCTCGCGGATGCAGCGAGGTCGTGCAGCGAGGCCCCGTGTGCGCGCAGGTCGGCCTTCACCGACGTCTTGCCGCCCTTCACGTCGCGCCGCACGTCGAGTACGGCGAGTTCGGCGCCCAGGTCCAGGTTGCGCGCGTCGACCGCAAGCGCCAGCGCCGGTGGGCCGCTCGCCGGAACATCGAGCGTCGCATGCGCGTCGACACTCCCGCCGAAGGTTGCCGCCTTCAACAGCGGCACATCGAGGTGGCCGTCGCGCAGCGTGAACCGCATCTGGACCGCGGTGAATTCACGCGGCGGCGAAATGAGGAGCCGGCCGATCTGCACTTCACCCGACGCGTCGATGGTGCGCAGCGCCGTCAGCGGCAGCGGCGCATCTGAAAAAAGATAGGTCGAGTGCGACCTTGTGCCGCCCGGGGCAGCAGCTCCCGACGCCGTGAGCTTGGCGGGTGCGCCCAGGGCAGCCGCCGGCGCCACAGTCAGGACCGGCGCCGTCAAGTTGATTGTGTAGCGCGGACGCGCGCCGCCGCTCACCACCGATACCGTGCCCTTGACCACGTTGGGTCCGAGCAGGACTGCGAGTTCGTCGACGTGCACGGCCTCGCCCTCGACGCGCACCTTTGCGCCAATTTCGGTCTTCTGCCCGTCGATTTCGCCCGTGAGTGCGAACGGATAGGGCCAGCGGCGCTGGACCAGCGAATCGAGCGGACCCAATTGGCCAGTCAGCGCCACCGCGACATCGTCGACCTTCCCGCGGAATTCGGCGCTCACCGGCGATTGCGCGTTGCGCGCCGACAGCGCGAGCGTGTCGATCGCGACCGTCGTCATCGCGCCCGACTTGCCGTCGCGGTAGGTGAGCGTACCGTTGGTGATGGTGATATTGCCGACGCCGAACGCCGCTTGCGAGGCGGCGCCACTTTGCGCCGGTGCCGTCCCGGCGGCAGCGGTTCCGGCGAAGTCCCAGTTTGCGTGGCCCTGCGCGTCGGTCTCGAACGCGATCGATGGCTCGACGAGGCCGACGCGGATCACCTCGAAGTGTTGGCGCAAGAGCGGCAGCAACGCGACCTCCAGTTCGAATTGCTTGGCGGTCATCATCTGCGGCGCGCGGCCCCACGGCGCGTTGGCCAGCGAGAGATCGTGGACGACAATCTTCGGCGTCAACGAGACCTTGAGGTCGATGCCGCCGCGAATCGTGACGTCGCGCCCCGTGGCGTGCTTGATCTGGGCCTGGATCAGCCCGACATAATTATTCGGGTCCACGCGCCAGACCACGATGGCCACCGCAATGAGCAGCAGGGCCACCAGTCCGCCGGCCGCAGCCAGGATGATGAAGGCCGTTCGTCGCATCGCAAGATTGTAGCGCGGGATGGCGACCGCTTTGGAGTCGTGCCCAGGCGATCAGCGCCGGCCCGTGCGCCGCTCCTCGCGGGTCACCGGAGAGCGCGATCCGGCCGCTTTCCGTGCCGGAGCAGATGCTGGCGCATGCGGTTCCTTCGCCGAATCGACCATCGTCGCGCGCAGGGCTTTGAGTGAGCAGTCGAGTTCGTCGTAGAGCCAGGCGCGAAACGACACCAGCGGTGACCAGTCGCGAAGGCTTGGCGGATACACGAGATGGTACGGGAGGGCTTCGGCGTGGATGATCGAGATCGGCGACAGGCGCACCAGCCGCCCGTCGCAGAGCGCATCGGCGGCGAGCAACTCGCGCGCCAACGCGAGGCCGAGACTCTGCTCGGCAGCCTGCAACATGAGCCCCGCGTCGTTGAAATCGGCGACGGTGCGCACGTTCGTGCGCAGCCCCGCAGCCGCGAACCAGTCCTTCCATAAGCCGGCGTCGCCCAGCAGCGGCTCGCGCGCAAGCGCCGCCGGTTGCGCACCGAGGAGCCTGCGCGCGGCGGCCGGCGATCCTAAAAGTATGATGGGTGGCTGCTCGAACAGTCGCTCCGACTCGAGTCCGGGCCACGGACCCTTCCCTTGCCGAACCGCGGCGTGAAAACCTTCGCGTTGCAGGTCCATCGAGCGATACGACGCGTCGATTTCGAGCGGGAGTGCCGGATGCTGTTCGCGCCAGCGGCCCATGCGCGGCAGGAGCCAGCGATTCGCAAACGACGGCAGCACGGTCACGCGCAAACGCTGTGACTCGCCGCCGGCCGCCGACGCCGCAGCCTGAACCCCATCGTCGAGCAGCGACAGCGCGCCCTGCACGCTGCGCAGCAACGCCTGCCCGGCGGCATTGAGCACGACACGACGCCCACGGCGCTCGAACAGCGCAAAGCCCAGCCGCTCCTCGAGAACCTTGATCTGCTGGCTCACCGCGCTGTGCGTCAGATGCAACACGTCGCCGGCTGCGCGCAGGTTCTCGAGCTCGCCCACCGCGCGAAACGCGGTAAGGGTATTGAGCGGCAGGCGGTTGGCATGTGGCATGGTCAACCCGGTGGATTACTGGTAAGTACAGCTTACCATAACGGTAGAAACATGTCGATTCCATTGGTAAGGCTGGGTCATTAACATTACCAGCGTACCAAAACCGAAAGGAGAACGCCATGACCCGTATCGTTGAAATCATCGCATTCGCAGCCGTCGCAGCAGCCGGAACATTGGCGGCGATCGCCCTGGCGCCGATGCCAAGCGGCGCGGCCCATCCCGACGGCGCGCGAGCCGGCGCGCCGATCGTGACCGCCGCGCCTGCGTATTCCGACGCACCGATCGTCCATCTGCCTCCCGTCGAGGTCGTTGCCCGACGAAGCGTCGAATTCGCCCGCATCTCGAAAGGTGCGGGGCGGCCGAAGGCCTGATTGCCGGCGCGCGAAGCAGCCGGAATTTGCCAAACTAGGAAAGGACCATCATGACGACCCCTAATCATTCCGCGTGCGCGACAACCATCCGGCCGCCCGCCGTTCTCGGCGACGTCATCGACGTTCTGCGGACATTGGCGCAGAAGCTCGATTCGTGGCTGGCAACGCGCAAGCGTGCCTCTGCGGACCTTGACGCGCTGGCAAGCATGAGCGATCGCGAGCTGATCGACATCGGCCTCAGCCGCGCCAGCGTGACATTCGTTGGCAGCGGCGGCCGGATTCGCGATTACCCATTCTGATCTCGCTTGTGCCGCGCCAGTGCCAGCAGGCGCCGGTCGCGCGCGCTCATCCTTTGCTCTCGCTCGGCCGGCGTCAGCGGTTCGCCCAGCGCCGCGACAATACGCGCTCGCGTGTTCGCTGTCCCACACGCTCGGTGACGGCGGGTCGGCAGCCAGCCGGCGATAGAAGCCGCCGTAGCGCGCGCAGTAGTCGGCCACGCCGCCCGGCGCGTTCAACTCGATGGTCGCGAACGGCCCCATGAACGACCAGCGCAGCCCCAGGCCGTGCGCAATCGTCTTGTCGAGGTCCTCCGGCGACACGTAGCCTTCGCCCACCAGGCGCATCGCCTCGGAGAGCAGCGCGCCCTGCAGGCGATTGAGGATGAAGCCGTCGAGTTCGCGCCGCACGAGAACGGGCACCTGTCCCACGCTCCGCCATCACCGACCGCGCGCGCTCGATCGTCGCGGGGCTGGTCCACGGCGCGCCGCACAGCTCGACGACCGGAACCAGGTGCGGCGGATTGACCGGATGCGCGACGAGGCAGCGCGCGCGCCCGGCGAGCGCTTCGGTGAACTGCGACGCGGGAATGGCCGACGTCGAGCTCGCCAGCACGGCATCTGCCGGCGCGAGCGTGTCCAATGCGCGGAATACTTCGCGCTTGATCTTCCACGTTGCTCGGGCAGGTTCTCCTGCACCCAGACCGCGCCCGCTACGGCGTCCTCGATCCGCGCCACCATCGCCACGCGCGCCACCGCGCCGCTCGCGCATCGTCGACCAGGCCGGCCGCCTGCTGCTCGGCGAGGCTCGTCGCGATATGCCCGCGCGCCAGGTCGAGTTGCGAGGCCACGTTGTCGTACAGCCGCACGCGCCACCCCGCGCGCGCGAACACCATGGCCCACGCGCGGCCGATCAAGTCCGGCACCGATGATCGCCGCTGTCTTTTCCATGCGTTCACATCCAGAGGACGCGCCGGCGCAACTGCAGATCGTCGCGCAGCGCCGCCGCCGGTCCGTGATGGACGACGCTGCCGCGCTCGAGCACGTACGCCTGGTCCGCCAGCGCGAGGACCAGGTCGAGATTGTGCTCGACGATCACGATCGACAGCTCCTGCCGCAAGCGGTCGAAGGCCTCGAACAGTTCCTCGACCACCGCGGGCGCCAGGCCTTCGAACGGCTCGTCGAGCAGCAGCACGCGCACGTGCCCGGACAACGCGCGCGCGACCGCGACCATCTGCTGTTCGCCGCCGGACAGGAAAGTCGGCCGGCGTATCGAGGCGCGCGCGCAAGCGAGGAAAGAACTCGAGGATCTTCGCGTCGGACCACGCCACACCCTCGCCTTCGCGCCGCTTGAGCCGGCCGAGCTCGAGGTTATGGCGCACGCTCATCCCGGCGAAAGAGCCCGCGCCCCTGCGGCACGTAGCCGATGCCGCTGCGCGCGTTCGCCGCCGCCGAACGTCCGCGCGAGATCGTCGCCGGCGAGCAGGACGCGCCCGCCCTGCGCGGCGACGATGCCGAGCGATCGTCTTGAGCAGCGTCGACTTGCCCGCGCCGTTGCGGCCGAGCAGCGCCACGATCTCGTGCTCGTGCACCTTGAGCGACGCGCCCATGACGATATGACTCTTGCCGTAGAACGCGTCGACCCGTTCGAGGTCGAGGATGAGCGGATTCCCTTCGCGCTCGGCGTGGCCGCGCGGCTTCGCGGCCAGTGCGGCGGTGCCCGAGCCGATGTAGACCTCGCGCACCGCCTGGCTTTCGCGCGCGTCGTCCGCGGTGCCGTCGACCAGCACCTTGCCTTCGTTCATCACCGTCACCCGATCGGCCAGCGCGAACACGCGGTCGATGTCGTGCTCGACCAGGAGCACCGGCAGGTCGGCCGAGATGCGCTTGATCAGGCCGCCGACGCGCTCGCGCTCCTCCGCGGCAAGACCCGCGAGCGGCTCGTCCAGCAGCAGCACGCGCGGCGCACCGGCAAGCGCCAGTCCCATGTCGAGCAGCCGCTGGCCGCCGTATGAAAGCGACCCCGCCTCGGCGTGTTCGATGCCCGATAGCCCGAGGTAGCGGATCAGTTCCGCCGTGCGCGCCGTCACGCGCTCGTTGCGCTGCGCGTCGGCCCAGCCGTCGAAATGCGACGCATCGCGCGCCTGCACGGCGAGACGCAGATTCTCGGCGATCGACACGCGCGGAAACAGGTTGGTGATCTGGAACGAACGGCCGAGCCCGGCCGCGGCAATCCGGTAAGGAGGCAGTCCCGCGATAGAGCGGCCGGCGAGCACGACCGACCCGCGATCGGGCGCGAACATGCCGGTGATGAGGTTGAACACCGTCGTCTTGCCGGCGCCGTTGGGTCCGATCAGCGCGTGCAGCGAACGGTCGCGAACGGCAAGCGACGCATCGGTCACCGCCTTGATGCCGCCGAACGACTTCGCGAGGTCGCGCGCCTCCAGCACCACGCCGCCTTCATGCGGTGCATGCTTCAAGAATTCCGGCAGCGCCACGCCCTGCTCGATCGCGCGCGCCGACATCGCGGCCGCCTCGACCACCTTGGGCTTGAAGGGCTCGGTCAGCCGCCGCCATATGCCCACCAGTCCGGTCGGCGAGAACACGATGAAGCCGACGAACAGCAAGCCGAAGTACAGCAGCCAGTTCGACGTCCAGATCGACAGGTATTCCTGGAACAGGATGTAGAACAGCGCGCCCAGCGCGGGACCGAGCAGGCTGCGCATGCCGCCGATGAGGACCATCGCGAGCAGCGCCCCCGAGAACGCGATCGACGTCGGATCGGCCGACGCGAAGCGATGATGGAACGCGAACAGCACGCCGGCGCATCCGGTCAGCACCGCCGACACCACGTAGGCGATCTGCTTGTAGCGGTTGGTCGCGTAGCCGACGAACTGCGCGCGCTGCTCGTTTTCGCGGATGGCGACCAGTACGGTGCCGATCGCCGAGCGGTGAAAGCGCTCGAGCGCGTACACGACGCCCAGACCGAACGCCGCCACCAACGTGTAGTAGATCCAGGCATTCTCGAGGTCGACGCCGAACCAGATCGCGCGCGTCACGCCACCCAGGCCGCTTTCGCCGCCGGTGAACGCCGTCCAGCGAAAGGCGATCGCGTAGGTCAGTGCCGACAATGCGAGCGTGAGCAGCGAAAAATAGACGCCGCGCCGGCGCAGCACGATGAAACCGATGGGAACGGCGGCGACAATGAGGAACACCAATGAGACCAACACCGGCCACAGCACCGAGCCGGGAAACCAGTACCGCTGCGTCAGCGCGGCGGCGTACGCGCCAACGCCGAACCACGCGCCGTGACCGAACGACACGAGCCCGGTGTGGCCGACCAGGATGTTGAGCGCCATGCACGCGACGGCGAAGATCACGACGTCGGTGGCGCTGGTGAGCGTGAGGCCACCCGCCAGCAGCGCGAACGGCAGCACGACCATGGCGACCGCCGCGATCACGACCGGGGAGCGCACGTAGTTCATTCTCACTCGAAGCGCTGGATGCGTTCGCCGAAGAGGCCGCGCGGCCGCACCAGCAGCACGAGCACCATCAGCAGGTACATCGAGGCTTCCGCCGCGGCGGGAAAGAAGTACACGGTGAGGCCGCGCACGACGCCGACGATCAGCGCCGCGAACACGACGCCCCAGAACGAGCCGAGGCCGCCGATCACCACGACGACGAACGCCGCGGTCAGGATTTCCGCGCCCATCGCCGGATGCACGCCCGTGATCGGCGCAAGCAGCACGCCCGCGAGCGCGGCCAGCGCGACGCTGATCGCGACCACGGCGCTCATGTACGGTTGCAGCGAGATGCCGAGCGCCGCCACCATGTCGGGGTTCTGCACGCCCGCGCGCACGACGCGCCCGAACGGCGTGCGCTGCAGCAGCAACCACAGCGCGGCCACGGCGGCGGCGGCAATTGCGAGCATCACCAGCCGGTATTTCGAGTAGATGAAATCGCCGACCAGGAACTGGCCCTTCAGTGCCTGCGGAATCGAGAACGGCAGCGGCGACGCGCCGAAGATCAGGCGCAGCGCCTGCTCGGCGACCATCGCGAGCCCGAACGTCATCAGCAGGCCGAGCGCCGGATCCTCGCGATAGAAGCGGCGGAACAGGAAGCGCTCGACGACGAGGCCGATCAACGCGACCAGCACGGGCGACGCCACGAGCACGCCGCCGAAGCCCAGCACGTCGACCAGCTTGACGGCGAAATACGCGCCCAGCGCATAGAACGCGCCGTGCGCCAGGTTGACGAGACCGCCCAGCGAAAAGATGAGCGAGAGCCCGAGCGCGATCAGCAGGTAGTACGCGCCGACCAGCAGGCCGTTCAGGACCTGCTCGAGGATCTGGATCAGGACCATGGCGCGCGCGCGGACGTAACGGGAACGTCACATCCACGCGGCAAAGGTTCGATCAGGCAGGCATCGTGCAGTCGTTGTCTTCGCGCGTGGGCGCGATCACTTCGAGGCTCTGGTTCGCAGCAGGAACCGGCGGCGACAGCGTGAACAGGTCCCACTTGTCCTTGACTTCGCTCGCGGGCTTGAAGCGGATCGTGTACATCTCCTGCATCAGCTGGTGATCCCAGTTGCGGTAGTAGCCTTCGCGCGCCTTCATCAGGTCGAACTTGGCGCCCTTCTCCAGGTGCTCGACCAGCTTCGTCGAATCGGTGCTCTTGATCTCGTTCATCGCCTGCGCGACGTGCTTGGTCGACATGTAGTCGCCCCACGCCTGGTTCTCCGGCGGCTTGCCGTATTTCTTCGTGAACGCTTCGGTGAATTTCTGCGCCGACGCCGACTTGACCTGCGAGTCCCACACCAGCGGCCAGATGCCGGTCACGTTGCCCTTGCCCGCGCCCCACGCGACCGCCGTGTCGAAGCCGAAGCCGCCGACCGGATACGGCAGCCCGTACTCCATGTACTGCTTCATGAAGTTGGTGATCTGCGCGCCGGCCAGGTTCGAGATGACGATGTCCGGCTTGGCATTGCGGATCTTGAGGAGGTACGCCGAGAAGTCGGCCGCGTCGGTGGGCACCAGCTCGTCGGCCGCGAACTCGGCGCCGTTGGCCGCCATGAACCGCTTGGCGGCCTTCAGGAGGTCGTGGCCGAACGCGTAGTCGGCGGTCAGGCTGTACCACCTCTTGCCCTTCACCATGCCGTCGCGCAGCAGCGCCTGGCCCGCCGCGTAAACGTACATCGTGTTGGCGGCCTCGGTGTGGAACATGTAGCGGTTGCACGCCTTGCCGCGCAGCTCGTCCGAGTTGCAGCCGGTGTTGAAGAACAGGATCCTGTTGCGCTGCGCGACCTGCGCGATCGCGAGTCCCGACGCCGAGCTGATTTCGCCGATGATCGCGACGACCTTGTCGCGCTCGATCAGCCGCTCCGCCTTGGTCGACGCCGTCTGCGGATTGACGCTGTCCTCCGCGATCAGGTCGATCTTGCGGCCCATCACGCCGCCGGACGCGTTGATTTCGTCGACCGCGAGGTTGACGCCCATCACCGCATATTCGCCGAGCGGACCGAGAAAGCCGGTGAGCGGCGTCAGGTGCCCGATGCGGATTCCCTCCGCCTGGCCGCGGCTGATCGCGGGAAATCCCAGCGCGCCGAGTGTGGCGGCTGCGGCACCGGCCTTGAGTACGCCGCGGCGCACGCGGCTTGTCGAATCGTTCATTGCTCCTCCTGCTTTGGCGGGTCCCGGCGTGCGGTGGCCGCACGTGTTATCGGACTTTCCCCCAATGGCGCTACTGCGCTCGCAGTTATAATGCAACGTCGCGCGCTTGTCCACGTTGAGGCCAATGATCGACACCAAGGCAGCGGCAAATCGGGAGGAAAACGGATGGACCTCAAGATCCGCGATTTGCGCGTGCTGGTGACGGCGGGCGCCTCGGGCATCGGACTGGCCACGGCGCGCGCGTTTGCGCGCGAAGGCGCGCGCGTGCACATCTGCGACGTCGATACGGCCGCGCTCGACGCGTTGGCCAAAAGTGATCCGGGGTTGACGCGCAGCGTGTGCGACGTGGCGGATCCCGCGTCCGTTGCGCGCCTCTTCGACATCGTCACCTCCGAACTGGGCGGCCTCGATGCGCTGGTCAATAACGCCGGCATCGCGGGCCCGACGGCGCCGTGCGAAGAGGTCGTGTTGCGCGATTGGGAGCGCACGCTCGCCGTGAACCTCACCGGGCAATTCCTGTGCGCGCAGCGCGCGATTCCGCTGCTGAAGGCGAGTTCGAACGCCAGCATCGCCAATCTCTCGTCGGCCGCCGGCCGTTTCGGATTCCCGAACCGCACGCCCTACGCCGCATCGAAGTGGGGCGTCATCGGTTTCACCAAGTCGCTGTCGATCGAGCTCGGGCCGCACGGCATTCGCGTCAACGCGATCTGCCCGGGTCCGTCGCCGGCAAGCGGATCGAAGCGGTGTACACCAGCAAGGCGACGCTGCGCGGCGTGGCGCCGAAAGTCGTGCGCGACGAGATGATCGCGAAGGCGTCACTGCGGCGCATGGTGAGCGCCGACGACATCGCGAACGCGATCGTGTTTCTCGCGTCGCCCCTCGGCGCGAACATCTCGGGCCACGCGCTGCCCGTCGACGCCGATACGCAAGCGCTGGTTTGACGGCGCAAGCAGCTCCGGCCTGGAGGCGAACCCGGTAGCCAAATCCCCGCAACGGCCGCTTGACTATTCCATAACCGAATGGTTATGATTCCGCCATGCACGGTGCCGATACCCTCCTCAAATCCCTCGCCGATCCCACCCGTCGCGGGATCTTCGAGCACCTGGTCCGCGACGGCGAGCAGACCGTGCGCGCGCTGACCGACCGCGCCGGCGTATCGCAGCCGGCCGTGTCCAAGCACCTGGGCGTGCTGAAGCAGGCCGGCCTGGTGCGCGACCGGCCGGAAGGACGCTGCGTCCATTACAGCGCTGAGCCGCAGGCCCTCGCGCCCTTGATCGACTGGATGAGCCTCTATGGCGCCTTCTGGCGCGACCGGTTCGATCGCCTCGAAACCTTGTTGCGAAGGATGGACCAATGACCGAAGCCGCCGCCACCATGCGTTCCGTCGTCATCGAGCGGGAGATGCCACACCCGCCGCAGAAGATCTGGCGCGCCCTCACCCAGGGCCCGCTGATCGAGGAATGGCTGATGAAGAACGACTTTCAGCCCGTCGTGGGTCACAAGTTCAACTTCCGCGCCGAGCCCATCCCGCAATGGAACGGGGTGACTGACTGCGAGGTTCTGATCGTCGAACCCAATGTACAGCTCTCCTACACGTGGAACGCTTCCGGCGAAGAGGCAGTGAACGGGCTAAAGACCGTCGTCACGTGGACGCTGACACCGACACATGGCGGCACGCGCGTGCGCATGGAGCAGTCGGGCTTCCGGCCCGAAGACGAGGGCTTCTATCAGGGCGCGGGCTTCGGTTGGAAGCGGATGGTCGACACGCTGGAACGCGTGCTCGTAGGAATGGACTGACACGGTAACCTGCCGTTCACATTTCGCGTCAAGGAGCGATCTAAAATTATCTTGAGATGGCGAATCGGGTCGGAACTCGGCCGCGATTCGCGAACTCAAATGAAGACCCCTGGTGAAAAGGAGACTTCAATGACGCATTACGTTGATGGGTATGTTGTGCCGGTTCCGAAGAGCAATCTCGACGCCTATCGCCGGATGGCGGAAAAAGCCGGCAAGATCTGGATCGAGCACGGGGCCCTCGAAGTTTGGGAATGTGCGGGCGACGACGTGAAACCTGGCAAGCTCACATCGTTTCCGCAAGCCGTGCAGCTCAAGGACGACGAAACCGTCATATTTTCGTGGATCGTCTATGACTCGCGCGAGAGCCGTGACCGCATCAACAAGAAGGTGATGGAAGATCCGCGCATGAAGGACATGATGGATCCCAAGACGACACCGTTCGACGGGAAGCGCATGTTCTGGGGCGGATTCAAGAGCATCGTGGAGTTGTCGCGGGAGACGACCGCCGCAGAGTAGTCGTCGGCGCGTAAGCCGTGCCGTCGTTTCTTCCACTGTCCATGATAGGAGGGAGGTGGGCGATGCTGCAAAAATTCCCCTTCTACGCATACATCCCGGCCAAGGATCTTGCTCGCGCGCGGCGCTTCTACGAAGGCAAACTAGGCTTCAAGCCAAAGCAGGAGTTGGCGGGCGGCGTGATCTACGAGTTCGGCGAAAAGACCGCCTGCTTTCTCTACCCGACGCCGAATGCAGGCACGTCCCAGGCTAGCCAGGCGTTCTGGCAGGTCGACGACGTCGAGCGCGAAGTCGCCGAGCTGAAGTCGCGCGGCATCGTGTTCGAGAACTACGACATGCCCGGCGAGAAGAGCCCAAACGCAGTCGTCACCGCGGGTGGCGCGAAAGCGGCGTGGTTCAAGGATAGCGAAGGTAATATCCTGGCGATCATTCAGGACGCGCGAGAGGCAGTGCAGCACGATCAAGCGGCGTGACCCTCGACCGCCGGGTTGATCAGTAACGTCGGACAGACGGCCGCGGTTGGGGCACACTTATGCCCCATGAGCGCTCGCCTGCACATGTTTGCCGGCTTGGTCGCGTTGGCCAGCGCCGCGGTTGTGCTTGCCGCGCCGACGCTGAATGTCGGCTCCAAGCGCTTCACCGAGTCGTACATCCTTGGCGAGATCCTGAAGCAGACCGCGCAATCCGCCGGCGAGGCGAGCGCGACGCACAGCCAGGGGTTGGGCAACACGGCCATCGTGCTGAATGCGCTCACGACCGGCAGCATCGACGTCTACCCCGAATACACCGGCACGATCGCCAAGGAAATCCTGAAGCTCGACCAGGTTCCGTCACTTGCCGAGCTGAACACCAAGCTGGCGCCGATGGGGCTCGCGGTCGCCGTGCCTTTGGGCTTCAACAATACCTACGCGCTGGCGATGCGCGGCGACGATGCGCGCGCCAAGAACGTCGCGCGGCTGTCCGACCTCAAGGCGCACCCCGGCGTGCGGCTCGGACTTTCGCAGGAATTCATCGGGCGCGCCGACGGTTGGCCCGGATTGAAGCGAACGTACGAACTGCCCTTCGAAACACCGCGTGGCCTCGACCACGGGCTCGCTTACGAAGCCATTGCGCAGAAACAGGTCGACGCGATCGACATCTACTCGACCGACGCCAAGCTCGACAAGTACGGCTTGACTGTGCTGGAGGACGACCGCAAGTACTTTCCGCGCTACGACGCCGTGCTGCTGTATCGCGCGGATCTGCCGCAGCGGCTGCCGAAGACGTGGGCCGCGCTCGCCAAGCTCGAAGGCACGATCGACGACGCGTCGATGCGGCGGATGAACGCGGCCGCCGAACTCGAGAACAAGGACTTCGCCTCGGTCGCTGCAGACTTCCTGGCCCGCAAACCCGCAGCGGCCGCAAGCGCCGGCACGCCGGCAAAAGCGGGAGGCTTCGACGATTTCTGGCGCAAGCTCTTCGGTCCCGACTTCGTCCGCCTGACGCTCGAACAGTTGGGCCTCGTTTTCCTTTCGCTTGCCGCCAGCATCGTCATCGGCATCCCGCTCGGCATTCTCGCGGCGAAGCGTCCGGCGGCGGAAGGCGTGATCATCGGCGCGACCGGCGTCGTGCAGACGATTCCCTCGCTCGCGCTGCTCGCCATCCTGATTCCGTTGACGGGGCGCATCGGCGCGGTGCCGGCGTACATCGCGCTTGCGTTGTACGCACTGCTGCCCATCGTGCGCAATACGCATACGGCACTGACGCAGATCTCGCGCGGGATGATCCAGGCCGCGCAATCGTTGGGTATGCGGAACGGCACCATCCTGCAAAAGATCGAGCTGCCGCTGGCCGCGCCGACGATCCTGGCCGGCATCAAGACCTCCGCCGTGATCAACGTCGGAACTGCGACCATCGCCGCGTTCATCGGCGCCGGCGGCTATGGCGAGCGCATCGTCACGGGTCTGGCGCTGAACGACCACGCGATGCTGCTGGCAGGCGCGATTCCGGCCGCCGTGATGGCGCTGCTGATCGAACTCGGCTTTCGCTATGGCGAGCGCTGGTTCCTTCCGGCAGGGTTGCGGCGCGAACCGAACGCCCGGTCGTCCTAAGGGAGGAAACCACCATGTCCAGGATCGACCTGAAATGGCTGCTCGTCGCCGCGTTCATCGTGGCGGCCGTGAGCATGCCGGCCTTGGCGCAAACCAATCAGGGAGCGATCGTCAGCGAACGCGTCAAGAAGCTCACGCGCGCGCTTCCGTGGAAGCTCGTTGAGTCGGTTCCGATCAAATTCAACACGTTCCATCCGCAAGGCATGGTGAGGATCGGCGACAACATCTACCTGTCGTCGGTCGACATCCGCACGCCCACCAAGCGTTACCCGCAACTGCAGGATGGCTACGACCGCGACACCGGCGAAGGCGTCGGGCACCTGTTCAAGATGGACATGAAGGGCAACCTGCTCACCGACCTCACGCTGGGCGAAGGTTCGGTCTATCACCCGGGCGGCATCGACTACGACGGCAAGTGGATCTGGGTGCCGACGGCCGAGTACCGTCCCAACAGCCGGGCGATCATCTACAAGGTCGATCCCGCGACGATGAAGGCGACCGAGGTCTTCCGTTATGGCGACCACGTCGGCGGCATCGTCCACAACACCCAGGACAACACGCTCCACGGCGTGAGCTGGGGCTCGCGCCGTTTCTACAAGTGGACGCTCGACAACGATGGCAAGGTCACCAACGCCGGCACCCGTCCGGAGGACCTGCGCGTCACCAACCCGGCGCTCTACATCGACTACCAGGACTGCAAGTATCTCGGCCGGCAGGAGATGCTGTGCTCCGGGCTCAACAACTACCAGATGCGACCGAACGCGCCGCGCTTCCCGCTGGGAGGGCTGGAAATCGTCGATCTCGCGACCAACCGCGTCGTCTACCAGGTGCCGGTCGAGTTGTGGACAGAGACTGGCTTTCCGATGACGCAGAACCCGGTCTGGATCGAGCCAACCGCCAGCGGCCTGCGCGCCTATTTCATCCCGGAAGACGAAAAGTCGACGATGTACGTCTACGACGCCGAGATCAAATGACGACGCCGAACTCGCCTGGCCTCAATTCCCCCACGCCTCGATCTCGACGATGCGCGAGTACACTTGCATCGCTCCGGTAACGTTGACGCGGATGCGGTCGGTGGTGACGGGCGCGAAGTTGACGGTGCGCATCACCAGGTTGTTGCCGCTGACCGTTCCCTGCGTGACCCAGGCCGCACCGTTCCACGTCTGGACGTTGAACGTCGGTGACACCATACAACGTGAAGGTCGTCGTACGCGGTCGGCTGCGACCGGACTCGCGAAGTTGTCCTGCAGCGTCGACGACGACGACATGGTCGATCGTCTTCTGGCCATTGAAGACGATCTGCACCCAGTCGGGGAAGGCATTGGCGGTGGCATCGTTCCAGCCGCCGCCGCTGCCCCAGACGGCGCCGGTGCGATCGCCGTTGTTGATCGCGCTCACCGGGAATGAATAGCCCGCTGCACGTAGGTGCTCGACGCGGAAGCCACGCCGCCATTGCTCGCCAGCGCGACGTTGATTTGGGCACCCGCGTTGACCGTCTGCGTCAGCGCTGGGCTGACCGAGCCCGCGTTGTTGACGTCGCCGCTGTAGGTCGCGACGATGCTGTGGCTGCCCACGGTGAGCGTCGACGTGGTGCACGTCGCTTTCGCAGCGTTGACATTGACGGCGGCGCACGTGGCGATCGAGTTGCCGTTGTCGGTGAAGCCGACCGTCCCCGTGGGCGCGGCGCCGGCGATCGTCGCGGTGAAGGTGACGCTCGTTCCGGACGTCGATGGATTGAGCGAGCTCGTCACTGCGGTGGAAGTCGGCGGCGGCGCGACGCCCGTGGTCCACGCCTCGATCTCGACGATGCGCGAGTACACTTGCATCGCGCCGGTAACGTTGACGCGGATGCGGTCGGTGGTGACGGGCGCGAAGTTGACCGTGCGTTTCGACCAGGTTGTTGCCGGCCGACCGTTCCCTGCGTGACCCATGCCGCAGCCGTTCCACGTCTGGACGTTGAAGTCGGTGACGCCATACAGGCTGAAGGTGTCGATCGCGCTCGGCTGGATCGACCGGATTCGCGAAGTTGTCCTGCAGCGTGAAGCGACGACGACATGGTCGATCGTCTTCTGGCCATTGAAGACGATCTGCACCCAGTCGGGGAAGGCACCGGCGTGGCATCGTTCCAGCCGCCGCCGCTGCCCCAGATTCAGCGCCGGCGCGGTCGCCGTTGTTGATCGCGCTCACCGGGAAGATAGCCCGCTGCAAGTAGGTGCTCGACGCGGAAGCCACGCCGCCATTGCTCGCGAGCGCCACGTTGATGTGGCCGCCGCGCGATTAACCATCTGCGTCAGCGCCGGGCTGATCGAGCCCGCGTTGGTTGACATCGCCGCTGTACGTGGCGACGATGCTGTGCGTGCCCACCGCGAGCGTGGAAATCGTGCACGTCGCTTTCGCGGCGCTACAGCGACGGCGGCGCATCCGCCGGTGAGTTCCGCCATCCGTGAAGCCGACCGTTCCCGTCGGCGACGCCGCCGGCGATCGTCGCGGTGAACGTGACGCTGGTGCCGACGTCGATGGATTGAGCGACGCTCGTCACCGCCGTCGTCGTCGGATTGAGACCGTCGGGAGCGCGAACCGGAACAGGTGCGCCGATCCGTCGGTCGTGTACACGGCGCCATTCGCCACGATCAGGCTGTGCCAATGCGTGCCGCCGAGCGGCGAAGCGCTCCACAGCGCGGCGCCATTGACGGGGTCGCGCGCGCGCACGGTGTTGCCGCCCACGTTGAACAGCATGTTGTTGGCGATGACCGGAGAGGTGCCGCCGGTCGCGTTGTTCCATTGCAATGACAGCGATGGGTTGTTGGCGCCATCGTAGATGACTTTGTACGCCGCGGTGCCACTATTGTTGACGATGAAAACCCACGTGCTGTCGTCCGCAGGATTCACCCACACGGCAGGTTGGCTGAATAACGCCGCCGCCCTGAGGCAGGTTGAGGATCGAGCCGACCTGGATCGTCGCCGGGTTCGCCCATGACGTGTCCGGGACCGCCCAGGCCGCTCATGTTGGCGAGGTTGATCAGGCGCAGCTGCGCGTCCTTGCCGCCTTGCACGGCCAGGTGCTGGACGGCGGACGTTCGCCGGAACCGGAAGAATCGCCGGCGCGGTGCTGCCCACATCGGCGTCGGCGTTATCCAGCGCCTGGTAGTTCGCCGGCGTGTAGCTGTCGAGCGGCTTGCCGGCATTGACGCCAGTGCCGCCGCTGCCGTCGGGATGGAGCGCAATCACCGACTCGCTCCACGTAAAGCCGCCGGAATTGCCGCTGAACGTGCCGTTGCCGGTTCCCATGAAAATGCGATCGGTGCCGGCGTCGTAGATGACGCCGGGACGCGACCAGATCGCATCCGCTGGGAGGCGCAGGTCGGTCGATGCCACCGCCACATAGGCTTGAAATGCACCGCGAAGTCGCTGCACGCGGCGTTGAAAACCATCTGCGACCCCGTGGCGAGATTGATCGCGGTGACGTGTCCCTGATAGTCGCCGTTGTCGCCCGGATAGCCGCCATGAACGACATAGAGGTAGGTGACGCCCGCGGACGTCGCAAACGAAATCGCGGACGAGCCCTTTTCGTCGAAGCCCTTGAGCGTGGTGAGCTGCGGCCAGCCCCCGGTCATGATTTCGGTGCCGTTGCCGACCTGATATTTGTGGACGAATCCGTCCAGCCCGTAGCTGTAGACGTAGAGCCGGTTGGGATCGATGGCGGGCGAGGACGTCGTATAGCAAGCGCCGCCGCCATTATTGATCTTGCACGTGCCCGGTCCGTATTGATGGCTCCAGACGATCGCGCCGGTCGCCGCATCGAGCGCGATGATCCGGCCGTCCATCGTCGTCACGAACAGCAAATCCTTGATGCCGCCGGGGGTGCTGACAGCTTCCAGAAATACCGGAGCACCATCGGCGGTAGCGCCGATCGACACAGAATATTTCTGCACCAGTGATGCGACGTTGGCCTTGGTGATCGTCGATTCCAGCGAGTTGCGCCCGCTGTGTTGCGGGTCACCGCCGAACTGGAGCCAGTCGTACGCGTGCGCGGACGTGGCGACGAGCGACAACACGGCGACGCCGCGCAAAGACATTGCGTCCAAAGCAGCCGGCGTGGACTCGTCATCTCAAATTCCCCGCTGAACGTCATTCCGCTGCAGGCGGACCGCGTGGAACCCGCGGCCATCCCCCGGGAAGCATGTCTATGACAATAGCATAAGGCGCGGGCTGGCGCTGCGGCAACGGACGAGTGGCTTTCTTCTCCTTGAGTCGCATTCCGCGGGCACATAAAATGGTGCGGCGCCGGACGCGGATGTCGCTTCGTTTCAGGCGTCCGATCGGCCGCCGCACACACATGAGTTACATCGACAGCAATCTGCTGGAAGGGGAACGCGTCGTCTTTCGCACCCGCGTCCATTGGATGCTCTTCGTGGCCCCCGTGCTCTTCACGATTGTCGTGTTGCTGCCGGCCGCCTGGTTACTCGCCAACGGGCCCTGGAGCAGCTACGTGTGGGCCCCTCTCGGGCTCGGCGTGCTGCTCCTGCTCATTGCCTTCATCAGGCGCCAGAGTTCCGACTTCGCGGTGACCAACAAGCGTGTCATGATGAAAACCGGCGTATTCAGCACTCGCTCCATCGAGCTTCTTCTGAGCAAGATCGAAGCAATTGCCGTGGAGCAAAGCTTTGGTGGGAGAATCCTGGGTTACGGAGACATCGTCGTAACCGGAAGCGGCGGTACCATCGAGACGTTTCCGCGGATTCAAAGCCCGCTGGAATTCCGGCGTGCGGTGCAATCCGCAACTGACAGCCATCCGCGCAACAATGCAACTTGAGGACGGAACCATGAGCATGCACGACGAACTTGCTGCAACAATCGCCAAGCTAGTGGCGCCCGGCAAGGGCATTCTTGCGGCCGACGAGAGCGGACCGACGATCACCAAGCGCTTCGGCGCGCTCGGGATCGAGTCGACCGAGGAGACGCGCCGCAGGTATCGCACGCTGTTGTTCACGACGCCCGGCGCGGCGGAATTCTTAAGCGGCATCATCCTGTTCGAGGAAACGCTCGGGCAGCGCGACAACGACGGCACGCCGTTGCCGGAAGTGCTGGCGCGCCAAGGCATCGTGGTCGGCATTAAGGTCGACAAGGGCACGACGCCGCTGCCCAACGCTCCTGGCGACTTGATCACGCAGGGCCTGGATGGCCTGGCCGAGCGGCTGAAGACCTACAGGACCCAGGGCGCGCGGTTCGCGAAGTGGCGCGAAGTCTATGGCATCACCGATCGCAATCCCACCGCACTTGGCATTAAGGCCAATGCCGAAGTGCTCGCGCGGTATGCCGCGATCTGCCAGCAGGAAGGAATCGTGCCCATCGTCGAGCCGGAAGTGCTGCTCGACGGCGACCACAGCATCGAGCGCTGCCACGAAGTGACCGAGTCGGTGCTGCACGCGGTATTCGCTGCGCTGCACGACCACAAGGTCGGCCTCGAGGGCATGGTGCTCAAGCCGAGCATGGTGCTGCCCGGCAACAAGAACAGCGCCAAGGCAACGCCCGAACAAATTGCAACGGCGACGCTGGAGGTGCTTCGCAGAACGGTGCCGGCGGCGGTGCCAACCATCAACTTCCTGTCGGGCGGACAAACCCCGGAAGGCGCCACCGCGAATCTCAACGCGATGAACGCGATGTACCCGCACGCGCCGTGGGTGGTGTCGTTCTCGTACGCGCGGGCGCTGCAGGACCCGGCGATGAGCGCGTGGGCCGGACTCGACGCCAATGTGGCGGCGGCACAGAAGGCCTTCTATCGGCGCGTCAAGATGAATTCGCTTGCGCGCGCCGGGAAGTGGACTCCGGCGCTGGAACGCGCGGCCTGATCTCCTAGAGTGTCAGCAGGAAGGCGACCAGGTCACCCACTTCTGCATCCGTGAAGCCGATGCCGAACCGCTCGTTGTAGAAGTCGACCGCCGCGCGCAGATCCTGCGCCGATCCGTTATGGAAATACGGCGCCCGCGTCGCCAGTGCGCGCAGGATCGGTCCCTTGAACCGGCCGATGTCCTTCCACTGTCCGGTAAACAGGGCACGTCCCGGATCGGAGGTCTGGATCGTCTCGAATGGAGCCTTTGTGTGCCGCAACGTGTAAAGCGGCAGGTCGGGCGTGCGGCGCGACGCGTCGGTCAGGCCGATGTCGAGCGGCGCCGGGATCGAATGATTCCCTGAGCCCGGCGTGTCGTGACACGTCGTGCATGTTCCATCCAATTCAGGGACGCTCAGGTCATCGTTGAGGCCCTTGACCCGGTGATCCGGATCGGCTTGGTATTGAACAGCGTCTCGCCGCGGGCTACCGCGCGGCGAGCCTCCTGGCGGCTGCCATCGGCGCCGCCGCGATCGACCGTGTTCCACGCGTCGTACAGCTTGAAAACGATCGGATTGAACCGTGCGCCCGTACGATAGTCGCCGGACACGACGTCATTGATGCCGAAGTAGAAGTTCTGCTGGCTCAAATTCTGCGGGCCACCCTGCGCCTGGCGCGCCGTCAGCTCGCCCGCCTCATGGTCGAAGACCTGCGCGGTGAAGAGTGTGGTCTCGAAGGCGACGATCGCTTCGCGCTGCGCCGTGGTGAGCGCCGTGGCGGCCTGCGCGTGGCCGGTGGTCGCGCTGTTCGACTGGTCGGCGAGGTTGAAGTGCAACGAGGCGAAGCAATTGGTCGTTCCAAGAATGCAGTCGAGCGACGCAGAATCGCGGAACGTCTCGCGACCGTCCCACATCACGGTGCTCAGGAATTTGAGGTTGGTCGACGGCAACGGGCGCCGGAACAGCGACAGCTCGTTGGCACTGGCGTATCCGTAGGGGTCGTCCACCGCGACCAGTTCGAACTCGGCCTTCGGCGGGATGCCGATGCCGACGCGGATCAGACCCTTGCTGAGCAGCATGCTATAGGCGGCGCGCCGAGCGTCGAGCGTGGAAACGTCGGCGTTGGGAGAATTCGAGCCGTCGTTGGTGCGAAAGATCGGATCGGTCCCGCCCGAGGCCTCGAATCGCGCCTGTATATCGGGCGGCGTGACCGTCCAACCAACGCTCGGCTGGTGACAGCTCACGCAGGCGCGACCGTTGGTCCCCAGACTTTGGAAGAAAGGACCCGTGAGGTCGATCTTGCCGGCCGTGCTGTGGGTCTCGGCAAAACCGCTGGGATTGGCAAAGCGCAGCGCGTCGGGGAGGAACGATTGCTCCCCGGCGGTGCCGGACGTGCTGACGATGAACAACGCGGCGATGACTACCGCCAGGTGGCGGCGCTGAATTCGGCGATTCATAGTGACCTCCCCGGCAAGCATCAATATTCGTGCACGCTGCACTCAGTTCTATCCTCACGCGATCCAATCGCGGAAACCGAACGATGCAGGCGTTCGATCCTCGTCACGAGTTGCATGGAAAGCGGCGCCGCGGATTCGTGGACCATCCGACGCCGCGCATACGACGTGGCGGGCGTGCCACAGTTGAAGCGGAACCACGTAGCGGCGTCGATAAGCGCCCCGTGGCCGTCGATGAAGTCCGCCACCCAAAGCGCATCCTTGCGCAGATAGATCGCGACTTCACGCCGCTCGCTCACCCGCAGGAGCTGGCCTTGAATGGCGGCGGTCGACGTGTGAACTGCGCGGTTCTCGGCGGTCCGGTCCGTGGCGAGGGAGTCGGGATCTATTTCTCGATCCGGGCCCGTGTACATCGCGCGAAGGTCAGTCAGCCGCGTCCGCGGTAACGAGGCTTTCGTCGCGGCAAGCAGTGCCCGCGAGTGCTCGGTGACCAGTGCGCTAAAGCCACGCGCGACCATCGGGATCGCAACCTTTACTCTCGCGGCAAGTCTAAGAGCGGGCGATTGGAGCATCTTCAACATGATCGTTTTCCTGTAGGACGGTGCGAATCGTCGATCGTCTTGCCGGCGGAGTCTTGAAAAATCCCTTAAGAATGTATAAATAGTTTGCGGTCGCGTGGTCGGGACCGCTCGTGGCATGACCAGGATCTATGACATCGGGCCGTTCCGGCTCGACTCCGAGGCAGGCGTGCTGACCAAGGCTGGCACGCCCACGGCGTTGGGCTCGCGCGCGGTGGCGGTCTTGGCCACCCTCGTCGAGCGACCCAACCAGTACGTTCCCAAGGCCGGCATCATGGACGCCGCGTGGCCGGGCGTCGTCGTCGAGGAAAGCAATCTCGCGGTGCAGATCTCGGCGCTCCGCCGCGTGCTCTCGCAAGCGCCCGGAGGCGACGTTGGATCGAGACGCTGGCCCGGCGCGGTTATCGCTTCGTCGGACCTGTCACCGAGCTTCCGGACGAGCGCCAGGACGCCCGGGAGGGCCGCAAGCGCTCGAACCTGCCCGAGCCGCTGACGTCGTTCATCGGCCGCGAGCGCGAGTTGGTGGAGATCAAGCGGCTGCTGCCGGGCAAACGCTTGTTGACGCTCGTCGGCGTGGGCGGCATCGGCAAGACGCGGCTCGCGTTGCAGGCGGCGGCCGAAGTGATGGATGCCTACCGCGACGGGGTGTGGCTGGTGGAGCTTGGCATCGATCAGCGATCCGTCGCTGGTGCCGACGTCGGTGGCGCAAGTGCTCGGCGTCCAGGAGAGGGCGGGCACGCCGCTCATCGATACGCTGTGCGCGCATCTCAAGTCGCGCCAGTTGTTGCTGATCCTGGACAACTGCGAGCACCTGCTCGATGCGTGCGCGACGACTTGCGGACGCGGTGCTGCGCGAGCGCCGCGGAGACGACGATCATCGCGACCAGTCGCGAGCCGCTGCACGTTGCCGGCGAGCAGATCTACCCGCTGCAGGCGCTATCGCTGCCCGAGCCGTCGGCGAGCGCCGAGGCCATGGGGCGCTCAGAGGCGGTGCAACTCTTCGTCGAGCGGGCCCGGCGGCAGCTTGCCCGACTTCGAACTTGACCGCCGGCAGCGCTGCTCCAGCGGTCGCCGAGCTATGCATCCACCTCGATGGCATTCCGCTGGCGCTGGAATTGGCCGCTGCCCGCGTTCGCTCGCTGTCGATCGAGCAGATCAATGCTCGGCTGCACGATCGCTTCAGGCTGCTCACCGGCGGATCGCGCACGGCGCTGCCGCGCCAGCAGACGCTGCGCGCGACGCTCGACTGGAGCTACGATCTGCTTGCGGAGAGCACGAACGCGTGGTGCTGCGGCGGCTGGCGATCTTCCCCGGCGGTTTCACGCTCGAGGCGGCCTCGGCGGTCGCCTCCGATCGAGGCGATCGACGAGTTCGCGGTCATCGACCTGCTCGCGCAACTCGTCGCGCGCTCGCTGGTCATTGCCGATACGAGCGATGGCGGCGGCGCGCTATCGGCTGCTCGAGACAACCCGGGCATACGCGGTCGAAAAACTCGCCGAAGTGGGCGAGATCGAAGGCACAAACGTCGCCATGCGCAGTACTTCCGCGACCGTGTTCGAACGCTCGCCCGACGACTGGTGGCGCTTGTCCGATCGGGACTGGCGGATACGCTACTATCCGGAGCTCGATAACGTTCGCGCCGCGCTGGACTGGGCGTTTGGATCCGGTGGAGACCTTGCCATAGGCTTGAGTCTCTCCGCCGGAAGCACGCCGTTGTGGACCGAGGCAGGTCTGTCGCGCGAGGGTTCGCAGCGACTGCATGCCGCGCTTGCAGCGATCGGGCCCAACACGCCGCACTCCGATCAAGCGCGGGTGTGGTTCTGGCTCGGCTTCATGGGGGGGCAGGCGCTGTCCACCGAAACGCTGGGGGCCTACGAGCGCGCTCTGGATCTCTATCGACGCGGCGGCGACGTATCAGGAGCCGGCCTCTCACTCCTGCGCATCGGCACCGAGCTCATCCACTTTGGCCGCACGGAACAGGCGGCTCCCATTCTCGGCGAAGTGTTTCCGCTGTTGGAACGCAAGGACACAAAAAACATGGGTGCTCGCTCATTATTTGCTGGCTCTCGGCATCCTGAAATGGTTTGACAGGAGACTTGGTGGTGCGCGGTGCGAGTTCGAGAAGGGCATCTCCCTATGCCGCGGAGCAGGGCGCAGAGCGGTTGATGCTCGGCGGGCTCTCCTTTCTTGCCGACCTGGCGTGGGAGGCAGGCGACCTCGACATGGCTTCGCGGGCTTTCGCGAAGCGATCGCGCTCTACGCAATACCGTGACACCGAAGGGCAGCTCGAGGTAGTGCCTCACCAATCTGGCGGGCATACACGTTGAACGCGGCGAGCTCGATCTTGCGCTCGCCGCAGCGCGCGAGGGATTGCCGTTGCGAAGGAGGATTGGTTACTCGTGGTGCGCATTCGATCATCTTGCGCTGCGGGCAGCATTGGCAGGAAAGACGACAATGCCGCTCGCCTTGCCGGCTACGCGGATGCCGCATACGCAGCAAGCCGACACCAGCGCCAGCCAACGAAGCACGCGCCCGCGATCGCTTGCGGACGCTGCTGCGCGAAAAGCTTGACCGCAGACGAGTTGGAGCGCCTGCTTGCGAAGGCGCAGCGATGAACGAAGACGATGCCTGCCGACTGGCGCTCGAGTGATCGTCCGCCGAGCCTTGCAGATGCGGCAAGGCACCGCAATTTGCCAATGAACGAAGTCAGTCCGTCCGCAGCGGTTCCGGCTCGCCGCGGACGCGTCCGGGCGAGCTGCGTTCGTACTCGGCAATGACCTGCGCGCCGAGCAGCAGCACGAGCGCCGCGATTTCCAGGCTTAACAGAACCACGATCGCCGTGGTCAGCGACCCATACACGACCTTGATTTGCGACAGCGTGGAGAAGTACCACACCAGCACGTGACGCGTGACTTCCCACAGCAGCCCGGCTGTGACGCCACCGATCAGCGCGTGGCGCCACGTCGGGCGCCCGACGGGCATCACCATGTAAATCGCCGTCAGCACGATGATTTCGCCGGCCACGCCGATGACATAGAGCAGGAACCCGGAAAGCCCGACCAGCGAACGCGCGCGGCCGAGCACTTCGATGCTCTCCTGGCCTATCGCCTGCAGTGCGCTGGCAACGAACGTGACGATCAGCGCGCCGATTCCGAGGAAGAGAATGCAGAGGAACGGGATCAGCGCGGAAGTCAGGAAGTGCCGGCGCCTGACCACTCACCCGGTGGTAGAAGATCACCGACATCGCATTTTCCAGCACGGTAAATGCGAGCGAACTGAAGAACAGCAACGTGACGACGAGCACCCAGCCGATGCGTGTGGCGATGCTCGAGGAAGAGCGCGAGCTCCCCCATGATTGCGTTGGACTGGCCGGGCACGACCAAGTCGAGGTACCGGTCGAGCGTGCGCAGCAACGCCGCTTCTTCGACGTAGTTGGCCAATACGATGAGGATCAAGATCAGCAGCGGCAGTATCGAGAGCAGCGTGTTGTAAGCCACTGCACCTGCGAGCAGGTAACCCTGGTTGGCGCGAAAGCCCTTGAGAACCCGGATGGTGAAGGCGCCCGGGTGGCTCAGAACAGCGGATGCGCGTGTGCGGAATCTGGACATGTGCTCATCCACCGTTGCGGTGGACGAATTTTACTCCAACGGCGGTGTGCTTTAGATCAACAACGCGACTTCGGCACCGAGCGCGGCGACCAAAGCGCCATCGCATATAATTCCGCGGGAACCACCGCTGCGCGGAGCCACATCCTTGGGCAAGGTACAGACCGTCTTCGTAGTCGCCCTGGCCTACGTCGCGCTCGGCGCGCTCTCGGCCTATTTCGCGTATTCAAACGAGGACGCGTGGGGGGTCTGGCTCGCCAGCGGTTTCGCCCTGGGACTGCTATTTGCCCGTGCCCGATCCGATTGGATGCCGGTGCTCGCCGGTGCCTTTCTCGGCGCGATTATTTTCGAGCCTCTTGTCGGATCGTCGCTGGTCGATGCGCTGGGGTTCGCGCTCATCGAAGTCATCGTGACGCTCGCGGGCGGCGCAGCCGCTGCGCTGCTCTCGCCGCCGCCGCTTCGTTTCGTGTCGCCACGCGATGTCGGTGCCGCCGTCGCCGGGGCGTTCGTCCTTGCGCTAACCGGCGCAGTGATCGTCGGCCTATGGGACAACTTCGCCGGGAGACCCGATGCCTGGCGCACATTCCGAGTCTGGCTGGTCGGAAATTTCGTCGCCATGCTGTTTGTCGCGCCCTTTGTCGCGTCTTGGGCACAGTTCCGGCTCAACCGTTTGAGCGCCCTGATGCTTTCCTTATTCACTGGCGGAGCGGTGGCGTGTGCACTCTTCCTGATCTGCGTGTACGTGGTGTTCTCGGCCCATCTCGAGGGCCGCTTCCCGCACTATCTCGCGGTCGGACTCACCTATCTTCCATTCGTATTGGTGGTCCTCGTGGCGCTCCTGTGGGGTGCCCGTGGCGCGACGCTGGCGGCGATGGTCGGCGCTCTGATCGCGGTTACGCAGACCGTGCGGGGGCTCGGCCCTTTCATCGGCCAGGACGGCCTCCTCGACTCCGTGCTCAGCGCGCAGGTCTACGCGGTCGCGCTGTCGATTACCGGCCTGCTGGCGGCCTCGATAGTGGAAGGTCGGCGCGTCGCCGCGGCGCAAGCACGCGAATAGCGCCCCTGGTGTCAGATTACGGCACCAGTTTTCTTTCCCCGCGCTGGCACGATTCGCCTTTATTTGGCGACCAGGAGTCGCGCTCATCTTTCCGGTGCTCGTAGCGGAAACGGTCTTTCGATACCGTCAAGGGAATCCTTTGTTGTCGTTCAATCCTGCCGTCGTAGAGCAATTGACCAAGACCTCCCACGTCGTTCTCGTCATATATTCTGATTTCCACTGGCGCGCGATCACCACCGACCACCACGCAATTCTGTGCTTTGGCGCTTACGGGAATCAGCAGCAGACACGCGCATACCGGTATTAGTGCGTACGAACTGTTCATGCTCGCCCCCATTTTGATAGACAACGCATTGGTCCCCGTGCCGGGAGTCAGCTCCCCAGGTCCTCGGCGAGCTTTTTGAAATCGGCCGACCCCAGCAAGAGCTTGCGCGCGACCGCGCGCAGGCGATCGACCGTCGCAGGGTCGAGGGTCAGCGCAGTTGGAATGCTCTGGAAGCCGTTCCGCTCGTCTTCGTCCGCGATCGCCTGCAGGGAAACATCGATGAAGTAGAAGTGGGGGGCCGACTCGTCCGCGCCGCCGCGCCGGAGCCGGGCGCCGGCTTCTCACCTCGTCTCGCCAGACTTCGAAGCTCGATCTCAGTTGCTCGGCCACGTCGAATGAATGCGCCCGTCCGGGCAACTTGAGCGCGTTCAGGGTTTGGAAGAAGTTCGGCGTGTCGGCACTTTGATCGATCGCATAATTGGGATCGGTCTCGGCGTTGACCGAGATGAAGACCACGTGGGTGACGTCGCGATAGCCGAGGGCATCGACCAGCTCGAAGAAGCCGCCGTGCTCGACCGCGAAATCGCCGGCAACGCGCAAGCCCAGGTTGTCGATCAACCCACCATCGACCAAGTGGACATTCGGACGTCGCGACCGATCCATGTAGGTGCGCGCTTCCTCGAGGCGGACGCTGCGCGTACGCGCGGACTGGTCTTTCGAGGCGATTCCCGGCAGCGATACGGGACCACAGGTACCGGCGTGGTTCTCGAGGGTGATCGCGCTGAAGAAGGGGGGAAGTGCGGCCGACGCAGCGACGGCGCGACCGATCGATACGCTGCCCAAGTCCAGAGCACAGCAGGTCGAATTGCGCCTGAGTGAAGGGAAACCGGGCACCGGTCGACAGCGCGGCGGCGTTGATTACCACATACGGCCGCATGTTGCCGCGGGCGAGATCGGCGTACGTTGCGCCGTGGAACAGTTCGCGATCGAAGTATTCGGCGAGGATTTCTCCACGCGAGAATTGCGACTGCGCGGCGAGTCGCGGCAGATTGGCGAGGAGCTCAGACGCGGAGCTGGCGTTCCACATCGCGCTTCAGGAATTTGTCTTCGAAATCGCGGAAGAGTCCTTCCCGATGGACGGCGTAATAGGCGGCGACGATGCTGCCGCCGGAAACGGCGTTGATGACGTCGACCTCGTCGAGCAGCCTTCGGCTCCGGCCACCGATCCTGAGCTTCACGTCGCGCAGCGCCTCCATCGTTCCGTAGGCCAACGCCGCCGCCCGCGTGCCTCCGCCCGACAACGTCAGGATGACCAGCACGTCGCCGGGGTTGTCGGGATCGGCCTTGACGCGCTGCAGCCGGTATCCCTTGGTGAGATCCTGGCTTGCGATCGGCGCGTTGATCGGAGGATGGGCGTCACACCCAACAAATGCGATCGCGCAGAGCAGAATCAGCGGAGACAGCCAGCGGGTGCGGAACGTCGCGCCCAGTTCGGAGAGCATGATCGCGAGTCGCTTGATTTGAAACGATTAACGAGTATACATCGTGTCGTGCAAGATCGACCGTGGTCCCTCAGACGCCACGCCGAGAGTTCTCTTCGCTCCCGCGCATATACTGTCAGATCCGCGCCAGCCGCTTGACCCCTGCGCCGATTTGATTCGATCAGCTTGCGACCAAAGCTACCGGCACAGGTGACGGAGGAAACCACCATGTCCACATTCTCGTACGCACGGGCGCTGCGGGACTCGGCGATGCGCGCGCGCGCCGGGAAGTGGAACCCGGCGCTGGAACGCGCCGCCTGATCGGCAAATCAGATGCCGGCATCGGCTCTACTCGGATATCACGATCGCAGCAAACACCGGGTCGACCGCTACGCGCCCGGGCCCGGCAGGCTGGATTGGGCCAACCAACCCGAGCCCTTTCGGTCCTTCGCCGGCGCTGCGGCTATCAAGCTGCCGCTGGTGGCGACCGAGCTGCCGACGCGATTCAACGCCATCCGTCGCGGCGACTTGCCGACCCCGTTTGCGTTCGATGTGCGCAGCGTGGCAATTCTGTTCGAACTGTCGCTTGGCTTGTCCGCGTGGAAATCCTATGGCGGCACGCGCTGGGCGCTGCGCTGCAATCCTTCCAGCGGCAACCTGCACCCGACCGAAGCGTATCTGCTGTGTTCATCGCTCCCTGGTCTCCCGGCTGGCGTCTACCACTACTTGAGTCGCGATCACGTATTGGAGCAACGCGTCGAGCTCGACGATACGACATGGACGTCGGCATTCGCTGGCAATGGCGTCATCGTCGGCATCAGCTCGATCCATTGGCGCGAGGCGTGGAAATACGGCATGCGCGGCTGGCGGTACTGTCAGCACGATTGTGGGCACGCGATCGGCGCGCTGAGCTACGCCGCTGCCGCACTCGGGTGGCAGACGCGGCTCCTCGACGGGGCCAGCGACCAGTTCATCGCAACAATGCTGGGTCTCGCCCGCGAACAGGATTTTGGCGACGCGGAGCGCGAGGCCCCCGATTGCCTGTTGTGGATCGGCACAGGATCGCCGCTGCCACCGCTCGAGAGCATGCGCGACGCAGCCCTTGCGGCCCGATGGTTCGGCCGCGCCAACCGGCTCAGCGCCGAGCATGTACCGTGGCCGGACATCGATGCGATCGAGCATGTCACGGAAAAGCCCGCGACGCCTGCTCACCCGAACCCAATTCACGTGACCTTGCCGCCGCCCATCCAGCCGACACTCGATCTGTCCTTTGCGACCTTGGCTCGGCAGCGGCGCAGTGCGGTGGACTTCGACGGTCGCACGGCCATCAGCGAGGAACAATTTTTCGCGATGCTCGATGCGCTCCTCGTACGCGAGCGCATCCCGCCGTGGAACGCACTTGCTTCGGGGCCGCTGGTCCACGCCGCGCTCATGGTGCATCGCGTGACGGGACTCGATCCCGGACTGTACCTATTCCTGCGCGAGTCGTCGGACCTGGCCGAGATGCAGCAAGCGATGCGCCCGGATTGGCTCTGGCACAAGACCGGTCCCACGCACTTGCCCCTTTACCTATTGTTGCCGTACGACCTGCGCGCCAGCGCAAAGTCGATCTGTTGTCACCAGGACATCGCGGCCTCCTCCTGCTTCGCGCTGGGCATGCTCGCGCACATCGAACGCGCGCAGGAAGAGCCGTGGCGGTATCGTCACCTCTTCTGGGAATGCGGCCTTCTGGGGCACGCCCTTTATCTCGAAGCGGAAGCCGCAGGCGTACGGGCGACCGGGATAGGCTGCTTTTTCGACGATGAGATGCATCGATTGCTGGGCATCCGGGACGAGCGCTGGCAATCCCTGTATCACTTCACCGCGGGCGGCCCGCGCGAAGACACCCGCCTGTCGACGCTGCCGCCATATCAATTTCAGCCCTGATGCGCCGGCCCATTCCGGCAATCGCCGCGCCAACTACTGGGGAGATGTCCCGGTCCCCGCACACAAACCGCCCTTTCACGTAGCGATTCAAGCAGATGTAGTGGACAAGGCGCTTGCCGCGCAGGCAGGAGGGCGGGTGAATAGCATTGCCTCCACAGGCATTTAGCGATAGCCTTTAGAGTCCCTCCTCACGAAAGGACGCCATCATGTCACTCTGGAAAGAAAATACGGCCCCCGCGCAGCCGACCCCCATGCCCCTCCCCGAAGCGAAGGAACCCGCTCGGTACGACGCTGCATCAAAGCCCGCGGCTGTTCACTACAGCTCTGCCCCAACACCCGTGGCACGCGCCGACACCAGCGTGTCGCGGAAGGAATCGTTGATCGCTGCCGATATCACGATCGAAGGCAAGATCGAAGGCGGCGGCAGCGTCCGCATCGCCGGCAATTTCAAGGGCGACGTCAACGTCCAGGGTGACCTCACGATTGAGTCCGGTGCCAAACTGACCGGCGGTGTGCGCGCAGACAATGTCACGATCGCCGGCGAACTCGAAGGCAACGTCGAGGAAGCCACGCGCGTTGAATTGACGCAGAGCGCGGTGGTGGTCGGCGACGTGAAGTGCGGTTCGCTGACCGTCGTGGCCGGCGCCCGCATGCGGGGTCAAGCTGAATTCGGCTGGGGCGACGACAAAGGTTCGAAAATAAGCAAGAGCGGCAACGGTATCGATATGGGGCGCAGCGCGAGCTAATGAACCCTGTGCGCCCGGGCGAACCCGGAGCGACCCGCGCGTGTCCGCACTGTCGGGAGACCATCCTCGAAAGTGCGATGGTGTGTCCGGCGTGCCGGCATTACTTGCGCTACGGTGCGAGCGCCGATGCGCCGTCGGCGCCGGCGCTCACGCCCCTATTGATCGAAGGCAACATCCGGCACCCACCCGACGCGGAGCCGTGGGAATACACGGTCGTCGTGTCCATCCGTAACGATCTGGGCGTAGAGATCGCGCGCAAGCTGATCGGCGTCGGCGCGATCACCGCCAACGAGCAGCGCAGCTTCACGCTGTCGGTCGAAGCCACGCCCACCAAACCCGGAAAAGGCGGGACGCGGCACTGAGCGGTTCGCAGAGATGCGGTCGCGCGATGATCAGTGGCATGACGCCACCCGCGTCTTCCCAAGCGAACACCGATGGAGTGGATCGTCCTCGTTGCCGCCATCCTGCTGGGCGTACCCGCCGCGGCATGGTTCGCGCAGGATCGGCTGATCTTCTTTCCCCAGCCTGGCGTTCCGACCGCGCACCTGCCGGCGGAAGCGAAGCCGCTCGAGATCGTCGCAACCGACGGCACGCGGCTGCGTGGGTGGATGCGTGCCGCGAGCGCGACGCCTGCGCCCGTCGTTCTCTATTTCGGCGGCAACGCGGAAGAGGTCTCGGGGACGCTCGCCGACCCGCGCTGGCCGCGCGCCTGGGCGATTGTTGCCATCAACTATCGCGGTTATGGTGCGAGTGAGGGCGCGCCGGGAGAAGCGGAGCTCGTCGCCGACGCGCTGGTCATCTACGACACGATTGCCGCGCGACCCGACGTCGATGCGCGGCGAATCGTCGCGTTCGGGCGCAGCCTCGGCACCGGCGTAGCGGTGAAGCTCGGAGCCGCGCGACCGCTCGCCGGCGCAATCCTCGTCTCGCCGTACGACAGCCTGGTCGAGCTAGGCCACACCCACTATCCGTGGCTGCCGGTCTCGTGGTTGCTCAAGCACCGTTTCGATGCCGATGCGGATGCGCGGCGTACGCAGGCGCCGCTGTTGGCTATCGTCGCGAATCGCGATTCGATCATCCCGCGCGAGCGATCTCAGGCACTCTACGACGCGTGGGCGGGGCCGAAGTCGTGGCTCGTCATCCCGGCGACCGATCACAACTCGCTGAGCGTGCCGGATACGTTCTGGGCCGGCGTCGCCGGGTTTCTCGCCGCGCAGGCGCAGTGAACCCGCCTTCGGGCGACGCCGAACGCCCGCAGTCGGCTAACGGGTTGCCGGGACTAATCCACGAACAGCAACGCGGGGCACTCGAGATAGCGGCGCAGCGCCTGCACGAACTCGGCCGCCTGCTGACCGTCTACGACGCGGTGATCGAACGACGACGACAGGTTCATCATTTTCCGCGGCACGATCGCCCCGGATCGAATGACCGGCCGCTCGACGATGCGGTTCACGCCGACGATCGCGACTTCCGGTATGTTGATCACCGGCGTGGTGACGATGCCGCCGAGCGGACCGAGGCTCGTGATGGTGATCGTCGAGCCGGAGAGCTCGTCGCGGGTCGCCTTGCCGGAGCGCGCCGCTTCGGCGAGGCGCGTCACTTCGGCGGCGCTGGACCACAGGTCGCGCGCCTCGGCATGGCGCACGACCGGCACCATGAGCCCGGCCTCCGTCTGCGCCGCCACGCCGATGTGCACGGCGCCATATCGCGTGACGATGCCCTTCTCGTCGTCGAAGCGTGCGTTCATCTGCGGGAACGACGGCATGGCGAGCACGATGGCGCGCATCAGGAACGGCAGCACGGTGAGCCGTCCCCGCTCCTTGCCGTGCTCGTCGTTGAGTTGCGCGCGCAGCGCTTCGAGCTCGGTGACGTCGATTTCCTCGACGTAGGTGAAATGCGGGATGCGCAGTGATTCGCGCATGCGCAGCGCGATCTGCCGGCGCAAACCGATCACGGCCACGTCGTGCTGGTCGTTGCGCTCGGCGTAGCGCGGCGCGCGTTCGGGTTTTGCGCCGGCTCCCTCCGCATGGCGCACGAGGTCGTCGTGCTCGATCCGCCCCCCGGGCCCGCTCCCGCGCACGCGACGCCAAGTCGACCTGCAGCTCGCGCGCGTGGCGGCGAACGGAGGGGGACGCTAAACGGCTTATCGATCGAAGTAGGCGATCGCGAGTTTCGGCAGCGCCAGGCTTCGCGGCTGGCGTCGTAGACGTAGCACCCGCCGCCGCGGGCGCAGGCGCAACCGCCGCGGCCTTGCCCCACCGACGGTCCCCGCCCCATCCGTTTCCAGCCGGATCAGTTCGGCTCCCACGGCCAGCTTGTCGCCGGCCTTTCCGCCGATCGACACCACGCGCCCCGAAATCGGCGATGGCACCTCCACCGTGGCCTTGTCCGTCATCAAGTCGGCGACGGTCTGATCCGCTTTGATCGTATCGCCCGGCTGGACGTACCACTCGACGACCTCGACTTCGGCGATGCCTTCGCCGATGTCCGGCACCTTCACGATGTGGACGCTCATGACAGTGCCCGCACGGCCGCCCGAAGGGCAATGTGCGCCCCCTCGGGGGGCAGCGAACGAAAGTGAGCGTGGGGGTTCATTTATCCTCCAGCACGCGCCGGAACGCGGCGCCGACGCGGTCCGGGCCGGGGAAATAGGCCCACTCCTGCGCGTGCGGATACGGCGTGTCCCATCCGGTGACGCGCTCGATCGGCGCCTCCAGATTGAAGAAGCAATGCTCCTGGACGAGTGCCGCGAGCTCCGCGCCGAAGCCGCTGGTACGTGTGGCTTCGTGGACGATCACGCAGCGGCCGGTCTTCCTGACCGAATTGGCGACGGCGTCCAAGTCCATCGGCCACAGGCTGCGCAGATCGATGATCTCCGCGTCGATGCCGGTCTCGCGCGCCGCGGCTTCCGAGACCCACACCATCGTGCCGTACGTGAGCACGGTGAGCGCGCTGCCCGGGCGGATGATCGCGGCCGACTCGAGCGGCACCGTGTAATAGCCGTCGGGCACTTCGGCGAGAGGCAAGCCCGTCCACGGCACCACCGGCTTGTCGTGATGCCCGTCGAACGGGCCGTTGTAGATGCGCTTGGGCTCGAGAAAGATCACCGGGTCATCGCATTCGATCGACGCGATGAGCAGTCCCTTGGCGTCGTACGGATTGGACGGCATCACGGTGCGCAGGCCGCACACGTGGGTAAACAGCGCTTCGGGACTTTGGCTGTGCGTCTGTCCGCCATAGATGCCGCCGCCGCACGGCATGCGCACGGTGAGCGGCGCGGTGAAATCGCCCGCCGAGCGATAGCGCAGGCGCGCGGCCTCGGACACGATCTGGTCGTAGGCCGGATAGAAATAGTCGGCGAACTGGATCTCGGCGACCGGGCGCAGTCCATACGCGCCCATGCCGACGGCGATCCCGACGATGCCGCCCTCGGCGATCGGCGTGTCGAACACGCGCGAGGCACCGTACTTTGCCTGCAAACCGTCCGTGCAGCGGAACACGCCGCCGAAGAATCCCACGTCCTGGCCGAACACCACCACGTTGTCGTCGCGCGCGAGCATCACGTCCATCGCCGAGCGGATCGCCTGGATCATCGTCATCGAGGCCATGCTACTTAAGCTCCCAGCTCGTCGCGCTGCCGCGAAAGGTGCGCCGGCATGTCCTTGTAGACATCCTCGAACATCGTCGAGGCATCGTGCACGTGGCCGGACGCCAGGCTGCCGTAGCTCTCGGCCTCCTTCTGCGCCGCGACCACTTCTTCCTCCAGCTCCTGCTGCATGCGCGTGTACTCGTCCTCGGTCAACGCGTCGATCGCGAGCAGGTGTTTCTTCAACCGCTGCACGGGATCGCCCAGCGGAAACCGCTTCCAGTCGTCCGCCGGCCGGTACTTGGACGGATCGTCGGAGGTCGAGTGCGCGCCGCCGCGGTACGTGATCCATTCGATCAGCGTCGGCCCCAGCCCGCGCCGTGCACGCTCCGCGGCCCAGCGCGAGGTCGCGAGCACCGCCAGGAAATCGTTGCCGTCGACGCGCATCGAGGCGATGCCGTTCCCGACGCCCCGTGCCGCAAACGTCGCCGCCTCGCCGCCGGCGATACCCGTGAACGAGGAAATCGCCCACTGATTGTTGACGATGTTGAGGATGACCGGCGCCCGGTACACCGCCGCGAACGTGAGCGCGCTGTGAAAGTCGGCTTCGGCCGTCGAGCCGTCGCCGATCCACGCCGACGCGACACGCGTGTCGCCCTTGATCGCCGAGGCCATCGCCCAGCCCACGGCCTGTATGTATTGCGTGCCGAGGTTGCCCGAGACCGAGAAGAAGCCGCTCGCCTTCGACGAGTACATCACCGGCAGCTGGCGCCCCTTGATCGGGTCGTGGCTGTTCGAGAGGAGCTGGCACATCATGTCGACAAGGCTATAGCCGCGCGTCACGAGAATGCCCTGCTGGCGATAGGTGGGAAAGCACATGTCGTCCGAGTTGAGGGCGAGTACCTGGCCGACGCTGATCGCCTCCTCGCCCAAACTCTGCATGTAGAACGAGATCTTTTTCTGCCGCTGCGCGATCTGCATGCGGGCATCGAAGACCCGGGTCTTGAGCATCGCGCGCAATCCGGCGCGCAAGAGCTCCGGGTCCGCCTTGGGATCCCACGGGCCGACGGCACGCCCCTCGTCGTCCAGGACGCGGATGAGCGCGTCGGCCACATCCATCGTGTCGGAGGGCCGCGTGTCGACGGCCGGCCGCCGCACCGCGCCCGCGGGCGACAGATTGAGATAGGAAAAATCGGTTTCGCGACCCGGGCGTCCGGTCGGCTCGGGCACGTATAGCTTAAGCGGGGGAAAGGGACCAACTGAGGGACTCACTGAGTGACTCACTGCTTCCTCCAGGCCTCGTGGGCTTGTCGTTTTCGCCTTGGGTAGGCGGTTAAGCACCGGGCAGCCCGGTCGGCCGCGGCGCTGTCGAGCATAACGCCGAAGTGGTTCAGCGTGAACAGGTGATCGACGCGCGTGCGGCCGCGATTGATCGCGGCGATGGGCTTGCCCATCCCATCCGCGTACTCGCAAAACCGGCAACGGACCTCGAGCCGCTCATCCCGTCGTGCTTGGGGCAGCCTGTGGCTCGGCGCCGCGAAGGACGTTCTGCGCAAGCTCCATTGCCAACTTGCCCTGGTCGGAGGGAACCAGAATTGTCGTCCTCAGGGAACTCAATCCGCCCTGTCCATAGATCGACATCATGCATGCCAAGGCCGTCGTCGCATCGGGAAATTCCGCGATCGCGACGCCGTCGTATTCGCCGAACGCAAGGAAAAACTGGTGCAGCGTGCCGCCGAACGCCTCGGTGGCAACGCGTACGATCTCCGCGCGGTCCGAGGGCTTCGTGACCATTTCGCGGATATGCGAATCCTTGTAGGTCCATTGGTGCATGAAGAAAGCCAATTCGGGACCTCCTCTTCTAGAGCGCCACAACTGGCGCGGGCTGCTCGTGTTGGACGGTCGCATGTGGGTCGCGCGACGACCTCGACGCGACGAGGGACGCCGTGGTTTCGCGGAACGTCGTCGGCACGATCGCTCCGATCAGGCCGCCCACGAGTAGCGAAAACGTGAACGACACCGCCATCAATCCGTACCCTCCCGCAACAGGGCGGCCGCCCAGCAACATCACGGCCTGGCCCACCAGGTTTGCCACCCACCACCCGAGCCCCATGACGAGGGCATCGTACAGTCGTCGTCTGGACGGCGAGGCAATCGTCGCCCACCTCTTGTCCTGGATCAGGAAAGCCGTGAGCGAGGCGGTGATGAACGCCGCCGGCCACCATGGATACGACTCGTGGACCCGTCGCGAAACCGCATTCCAGTCGCCGCCCAGGATCAGCGGCGTCACGACGTTGAGCGCAGCGGCGAGCACCATCGCCACACATCCTGCCGCGAACACGAAGCCCCATGGCGTACGACCGGTCAGGCCGGCGTTGGCGAATCGCCAGAGCGTCTTCGGAATCACGGCGACCGCAAGGGCCACGGCCTGGATGACCGCGATCAGCGCCGACAGCACGGAAAGCTTGAGCGTCGATGATGTCGCCGACGGGGACGCTGCGGCCAGCACGGCCAAGAACACCCAGACGGTCGCGAATATCGCCGCGCCCACGAACACCAGCACATGATACGAAGGACGAACGGCTTCGTTCTTCATGCGAAAGCCGAGTGTTTCCAGGCTCCGCACGCGCTGCCCTTCCGTCATCTCCGCGGTCAGCACCGCGCGCGCAGCGAGCAGCCGCGCGTCCTGCATGAACCTCGATATCTCTTCGTGCAAGTCGCTCAGCAGGTCCGCGATCAGCCTGCGCACGACGGCTTCCCAATCCTCGCCCTGGCTCGTGGCGCCTTCGCTCGCCAGCCGCATTGCCGCCACCGAATGCGCGCCGGTTGCCTCGATGGTCTGGTTCGCCGACGTGAGAAGGTAACTCACCGTCCCGATGCGCTCGATGTGATCGAAGGTGCGGGCCACCTTGAGCGAGAGGTGATCGAAGTTCTGTCGCAGGCGGTCGAAGTCGTTGCGCGATTCCGCCAGGAAGCCCGCGTATCGCGGCGCCTGCGACCATGCGCGCATCTGGACGAATAGGCGCGTCGCGCGCACGAACTGCTCGCGCACCGCTCGCGCGGGCGCGACGCATTCCATCGCCGGGTCGACGCCCCTGTGCAGAAGCAGCGATCGCGTTTCCTCGTCCATGACATCGCTGGGCACGAATTCCGCCTCCTCGAGCAGCCGAGCAAGAAGCAGTCCTTGCTCCGGAGCGCCGGCGATGCGGTGGAGCTGCTCACGCGGCCAGCGATCCAGCCACGGAATCATCGGCAGCACGATGACGGCGGCGATCGCGAGGAGGATTGGCGACAGCATCACCAATGCCGCCAGATCGGAGTCCGCGTCGACGATGAGCGCCCTCCCGACGCGAAGCAGCAACAGGCACACCAGGAAGAAAATCAGCATCTGCATCAGCGCGAACAGCGCTTGTGCGAGATCGAAGCGCGCCTCGGTCGTGTAGGTCCGGTACCAGGTCGGTCGATTGAAGCGCGCGCTCGCCACGATCGCGACAATGATCGTCCCGACGATGAACGCCGCGTACCAGGGCGAGAGGTCTTTCATCGCACGCCTCCGTGGATTCCCTGTGCAGGATGTGGCGGCAGCGCTACGCGACGGACCCGGCGAAGAGCCGTCGCAACTCCTGCTGCGCGGTCTGTCGCTTGGCGGTGTAGTCCGCGTTGGCGACGGCGACCGGTGGCACGGCGGGAGTCTTACCGTCCTCGGCGGGGCGCAAAGTGCGCTCGCGCGCAGGAAACGGCGTGCCCGCGCTGCGTCCGCGTGAACAGAACCGGAATGCCCCACTCGAAATTGCGCTCGTCCCACATGGCGACGCGTGCGTTGGTCAACGCCCGCTCGATCGAAAGTCCCGCCGCGAGCGACGCGTAGAAGCGGCGGGAAAATTCGATGGCCGCCTGGTCCGAGATCGGGAATTGCATCGCCACGACGGCGGGAATGCCGGAGCGAACGAGCGCCGCCCCAGGGCTCGAAAACACGCGACGTCCGCTTCCGCGGCCACTTTCGCAGCAGTTGAGGACTGCCAGCCGCAGGGAACTTCCACCCTGGAGCAACAACTTCAACTCCCTCGCCGACACCGCGCGTGAGCCACCCTTCCCGTCGCCGAAGATCACGTACCCGTCCGACGACTCCTCGTCCGACCCACCGTCGGCATCCGCGCCACCTGCGGCAGCCGGATAGCTGGCGCCGTGGCCGATGAAATGGAACACATGCCACGGCCGCTGCTCCATCATGTCCATCAGGTGATCGCGCGTGTCGCCCGGCACCCAGCGGAAATAGACGTCATTCGTGCGCTGGAGCGCGGCGATGGCAGCATCGATGTTCTGGCGTTCGTTCGCCACGTCGAGATCCGTCAGGCTTCCGCCGGGATTCGCGATCATGCCGAGAATATTCAGCGGCCCGTCGATCGGGACTGTCGCCGTCGGTGACGCAACTTCCAGGAAGCGGACGAGCGGCGAATGCGGCAGCAGGCACAGGTACTCCTTGCTCATCTCGTTGTAGACGTATTCCCAGGGCAGGCACGCAAGCTCGGGTGGATCGATGCGCAGCTTCAGCCGCAGGCCGTCCGAACCTCTGCCGTGTTGCGCCCTCGCCAGCATGAGACTTGACGCGAATGCGGCGGCGATCTCGGGGGGCTCCCGCAGGACGATCTTGAACATTTCGCTGCCGAAATCGCGCAGCACGCCTTCGTCGCGCGAAACCGGCCCGGTGCGATGCCTGACTTGCGACCGGAGGACCGCGACCTCGAGCGTCAGCATCAGCTCGCGCATCGTCGTGTTGGGGAAGAATGGCGTGCGCAATGCCACGCGCTGCGAGGGGCCGGACGGGGAATCCAGCACCTTGGCGAAATACTTGCCGTCCTCGACCGAAATCTGGAGGTCGAAGTCGACATAGCTCGATTCGGGATCAGCCATAGCCCTTACCCAAACATTCTGTAGTTAACAACAAGCGCAATCAATTGGCAAGCTCCGAAAACTAAAGCGCGACCGTCAACCCGTCGACGCCATGATCGGGATAGCGCGGAACGTACGGAGCGCTCGCGCCGGCGCCGCCCGCCTCCCAGATCTCCGTGAAGGGAGAGCGATAGTTGAACCAAAGTGTGGGCCGCCGCGTGGCACCCACGATCACGGCATCCACCGCCTCTCGATCCGGATGCGAAAAGTGGTCTCCGTTAGTGCTGAAAAGGAAATGCTCGGCGTCGACGAGCGCAAGGAATTCTGGCGTCAGGTTGTTGCGACTGCCGTGATGCGCCATTTTCACCGCGTCGACCCGCAGCCTGCCGTGCGGGTCCGGCAGCAGGCGGCGTATCGATGCGCACACGATGTCCATGTGTGCATCGGCGAGAAAGAGGCACGACTTGCCGCCAAACTCCGCGAGGAATGCGATGCTGCTTCCGTTCGCGGCGGAGGGGTCGTGTCCCTTGAGTTGCGCGCGCAGCGTTGCGGTGAGGTCCTCGGGACCGAGCGTGAGCTCATCGCCCGGATGGAATTTGTTCTGCTTCGCGAGCTGCGCCCACGCGGCATCGAGATCGCCCGGTCGAATCTTCCACTTGTCCAGGTCCTTCTCCCAGATGCGCGCCATGGTCTTGAGCTTGTCCGCATCCGGCGAGAGCAGCGTCAGCACCATGCCGTCCTCGAGCTCGATGCGCGGGAGCGGACCGGCCGAAGGAACCACGACCGTGCCGCCTGCGAATGCCCGGTTCCATTCGACAAAGGCGCGCCGATGGATGAGCGCGCTGATAAATTCGCCTTCGCGGCCTCCCAGGTTGTCCGCACTGACGTGCCGGTAGCCGTTGAACCAGATGTCGCGCGGCGCGACCGGCCAGCGTTCGCGCGGGATGGCCATCATGCGGATCATGCTTTCGATGTGATCGGTGTCCACGTGCGTGACGACGAGGAGCTCGACCCGCCGGTCGCCGTCGGGCAAACGTGCCAGCCGTGACTCCAGGGACGAATAGGCTGTCAGCGGACCGCCATCGACGATGACGCGGCGGGTGCGCCCGCCCTCGGTGCCGTACTCGACCCACAGGGCGTCGCCGTGCTTCGCGGCAAGCATTTCGATGGTGAAGAACGGTTGCGGCATATCGTCAGCGCGTGAGGCGCCAGTCGGCGTCGCCGTAGGCCACGACGCAGAGCGGCATGAGCAATCCCTGGAGCAGCGCCTGGCGCTTCAACGCGCGGATCGCCTCGCCGAGTCGCTGCGGAGGTTCGCCTGCCGTTGGCAGCAGCGTCTCGGCGAGGAGCGCCGCGGTTCGCGCGGCATGCGCACCAAACACGGTGGCGATGGTGGCGATGACGACTGCCGCACCGCGCGCCCGGAACACGGCGACGTGATTCCCGTAATCCCGCGCCGTGCCGGCGGTGTCGCACCCGAGCAGTGCGACGAGCGGGCGCGGGGACTCGGGCGACGGGCGCAGGTGCCGCGACTGCAGCTGTATCGTGTCGAGCGTATCGCCGCCGATTTCCAGCGAGACGTGCGCGCCAATTCCGTCGGCGTGCGGCAACGCGATGATCAGTCCGGGCTTGTCGCTCGCGACGATCGTTGCCCATCCTTCCCACGTTGCCGCCTTCCGCGCTGACGCAGGCGTCTGCTGGGCCAGGCAAGCCTCCACCGGTGCCAGGTCTTCCTCTTTCACGCGCGCGCTGCTTGCCAGCATGGACGCCGTGCCCAGCGCAAGGTCGCAGGACTCGCGTCCGGGCTCGGACTGAAGAAATAGCTCCTTCCCAGTTTCCGCGAGCTCCCGGTTGACCTGGTGACGCTCGATGACTTTGCGCAATCCCCAGAAACCCATCGGGCAGACTGTCGCAGGGTCCTCCGGGCGGCATGCGCCGGGGCATTTGCCTGCCTGGACGCCTTCGCGCCAGCGCGGACAGACCTTGGCATCCTTGTTCGGCGCCACGTAGTCGTAGATGAATTCGAACGGCACGATGGCATCGCTCTTCGCGCTGACGATCTGGAGGTATTCCTTGTCGGCGATGTCGGGACGGTTGACGCCGTCACCCAACGGTTCGATGAGATGCAGGTGCAGCCACGATCCCTGCACCGCCAACTCGACCAGCAGTTCTCGCCCGGCCTCGCCGTCGAGGCCCTCCTTGTAGTCGGCCACGGAATTCGCGACGGCACTGAGCGCGGTATTGATGTCGCCCGCCACCTCGAGACTCGCCGCAATGTCCGCGATCCACGCATGCGAGGCCGAGAGTGCGACGCCGCGCGGCGCGCCACTTGCTGCGCGATCGACGACATAGGCGCCGTCGAACTGGCGGCGGGAGTCGAGATCGCCCAGCCTGTGGCGCACCGCAATTACTTCGCTCAGCACGGGCGCGGCGTCAGCGACGGGAGGCGAATCGGCGGCGGCGACGTTTGCGCAAAGGCTTGCCATCTGCAGTACGCGGCCACGATGCAACACGGTCACCAAACCGTCGAATCGGCCAAGCGCCTTCGGGACGAAGCGGAACTCGCAAGCGGTGCTCGCGCCTTCGCGCGGCAGCACGACCGTCTGGGTCAGCGGCTGCGGCAGCTGCGTCGGCTCGGTGAGGCTGATCGTGAGCGTCCATTGGCTGAGCTCGGGGGGGAGCTGCTCGTCCGCGAAGCGCGTCGGCAGTGCCTGCCAATCAGTCACCGGCGGTCCGATGCGCATGCGCACTTTGGCGGCCTGCCCCAGGATGAATCCGTTGCCCGCGGGCTCGTCCTTTCCGGCAAGCTCGACAAACGATTGCTGCTGGAGGTAGCGATCGGCGCGAACGCGAGACGCGCTCTCCGGTTCCGCTGCGTTGCGCAGCGCCACCGCGACCTCCGCGGCGCGCGACGCCCCCTCGCTTTCATGGTCGTACTCAAGATCGTCGAGATGCAACATTGGCCGCGGTGGCATCGATCGTCGTATCGGGAGCCGCGGTTGCGGGCGGCGGCGCGCTGCGCCATGTGCGCTGGAGCGCCTCGGGTGCTCCGCTTTCATCAGCCGCCGGCAGCTCGAGGCGCGTTCCGGCCGGAAGTCCACGAAGGCGAACCTTCAGCCGGTCAACAAGATCGCCGAGCGTCGTGGCGGCCAGCGCATCCGACAGCCACACCACGTGACCCTGCTGAAAGCCCGGCACGACGGCCGTGTCGAACGGCTCGTTGTGGGAAAGGCTCTCCACCATGCCGTTGATCCGCATGGCCAGCAAGGCGGGATCGCTCGCGGCCTCTGCGGCGATCATGCCGCTCGCGTGGCAGGCCGATGCGACCGCAGTCATCTGCGACGTCAACGCGGGGCTGTCGGGATCGGCGCCAACGAGGATGACGAGATTCGCCTTGCACCTGGCCGGGTGCACGCGCATCGCCTCGAGCGCGGATCGGGCGTCCCCGACGTGCAACAGGATGTCGCAGTTCTGCTCGTCCCGGTCAAGCGGGACGATGCGGCTGAGTCGTGAACTCGGCCAGTAGCTTAGGACGGAGTCCAGGACGGCGCGCGCCGGATTGTCGGGCAGGTAGCCAAGGCGCAGCGGCCACTCCATCACCAAGCGCGGATCTTCGGGCTCGTATCGGATGCGTGCGGCAGCCGGGGGATGGGCCAGCGTCAGCAATCGGAACCACGGCAGGACCGGCTCATCCCGGGGACAATCGATCACGCACAATCGCAGCGGCCATTCGATGGCCGGGACGACATCCTCCCACGCCTGCGTCCACATCGGGCTCGCGATGGCGTCCAGCCGCAATCCCCGTTCGAGATCGACGAAACCGTCGGCGGCGGGGAAGCGCCATTCGACCGGCTTGCCGCCTTCCTGGACGGACGAGATCGCGTGCACGAGGGCCGCGCGCGCAATCGGGCCAAACGTTCCTGACGACGCGGGTGACAGGTCGCGGCGCCGTATCCCGATGCCGCCCGCTGTCGCGGCGCTTGCCACGGGCTTCGCGGCGACCATGCCGAGCGCGGCCCAGGCGCGGGCCAATTGCGCTTCGTCGAGAGGCGCAGCCCATTGCCGCCAGCGATCGAAGCTCGTCATCGATACCCCAGTCCGTCTGCCGGTCGTGCCGCGCTGATCCGGAACTTAGTAGACGACAACTCGTGCGCGAGCGCAAGGCGAAGATTCGCGCCGCGATCGCCAAGGTTTCCGGCCCCAGCTCCTACCCCACTTGGCCTAGCACCTCCTATCGGCTGTCCACTGGCCAATACGCAGGATCACAAACTCGGCTGGCCGCACCAGCGCCACGCCGATCAGACAAACCAATTGCCCGTTATCCAAGTCGCTCTGGGTCATTGTCGATCGGTCGCAACGAACGAAAAAAGCCCTTTCTCGGCTTGTCACCCATCAGCGCGCCCGTCCGCCATTCGCTGAGAAGGAAGTCCTCGATGTTGCGCTGGACTTTGGCCCACAACACTTCCCCGTTGGGCTCGAACACCGTCCATTGCGTGCCGCGATCGATGGAGTGTTCCAGGTAGGCAAAGTAGCGGCGAATGCCGACATACTTCCACTCCGGGTCCGAACTGATGGTGCGCGCGCCCCACACGAGGACGCCGCGTCCGGCAAAAGTTCGAAGGGAGTTGATGCCTTCCAGATTCAACGCCTCCTGCTGCGTGTCGCTCAGCAGGGTCTCCAGACCGATTGCCAAGTTGACCACCTGGTTCGCAGGAGCCTTGCTCACGCCTTTCTCGATGTCATTGCGCGCGTAGACCCCGGCAACGAATCCACTGGGAGGCAAGTCGATGTCCTGCCCCGTGATCGGATCGCGTGTCCGTACCCAGGGGTAATAAAGCGCAGCGGACCTCGAGTCGAGCTTGGCGCGCATGCCTCGCACTTCCGAGATGTCCAGACCATCCCCACTATCCAGAACGGCGATGCGATACCGCATCCGCTCAGCATGCGCAATCAGATGATCTACGATGCGGTCCGCCTCCTCCTTATATCCATCCCGGTAGCCAAACGTGGCCCCTGGCGCCCCTACGATCGAGATTTCCTCGACATCCTCAAATGCTTGCAGGCCCGTCTTAGTGCTGGCTGGCAAGTCTTGATTTCCCCGGAAGACGTCGGAGGTCGGCCGCGCACCGTCATTCCCGCCGGAGAGCAACACGTCGACCGACCTGTCCGACTCGGTACTGTGGGGGTCGTCCAGCGCCGCGCGCAGAGACGGCTTCGCCGTAAAGAGGGCGTTCAGGACATCCAGGCCATCCGTTACGCCGTCTCCAGGCATGATCGTCAGTGGCAATGCGGTCTGACCGGTGCCGATGATGGCAAGCAGGCGCGCAGGATCGGGCGGTACGTGATCCCATACCCGCGTGGAGCCGTCGTTGAGCAAAACGCTTATTGCGATGTCGACGTCCAACGCCGCAAGCGAGGCTTGGCCCGCTGCGCCGCTCAGGATGTTGGCACCCAAGCGGACAGTGAAGCGAACGAGAAAGTTGCCTGCGGCACCCGGGAAGCGCGCCCGAATTCCCAGCGCAGCGGTGCCACCGTCCGCAGGCACGTTGCAACGGGCGACCCCATCATCGTCGTTGCCGCGCGGCAGGAAGGCGCGGGCGATGTAGAGCCGCCGGCCGCCTTCCGCAAAGAAGGCGCGCACGGCATGCCAGAGATAGTTGTGCATCTGACCGGAATCGGCGAAAACAAGCTGGCCACCATCGCCGTATATGCGTTCGAACTCCTGCAGATTGGTGATGACGCACGGCTTCGAACCAATCGGACCAAATCGCGCCGGACCGACAAATCCCGCGGTCGACGTACTGACTCCCTCAATCGGCTTGCCCCGAAAGGACACTTCTTCCAGATAGACGCCGGGATAAAGATACTCAGGCACCACGCTCTCTCGTTGCAATACATCACAAATTGTAGTATACGAGACTATAGTCCGATGTCAGGGCCGCTGACCGCCACGGACGAGCGGGGCGCGTAGTGGAGGTACGAAGCAGCGTGTCTATGCGCTTCGTATTTCTTCGCAGCAAGTACTACTCGTTCTGTCGGACCAGCTGCCTCGAGGAGTCGCCGATGCTCCCCGAACGCGTTCGCCGGAAATCGCAAGCAAGCGTCCCCTGCCGAGCGAAACCAGACGCGCGCGCCCGCGATCGTTGGCGACACACAGAGGAACATCTGTCAGTCGCGTCTCACTCCTTCGGTCATGGACCCATCTGGCTGGGAAGTGATAGCGGATCAGGAGCTGCTTTCGTTCTTGCGGCCGTATGAAGCCTGGCGGGCCGATTGGCTGATCCGCTGTGGCCTCGTCACCGTGCAGCACAAGAACGGCGCCAAGGAAAAGCTGAACGACCCGCATTTCAAGCTTTTCAAGGGCGAGATGGTTTTCGTCCCAATCGGTGCCCCCTCGGGAGGGACCGTCAGGGACGTCCTGCTGCCGGCGGGCTGCCGCCGCGAGATGGAGGAAGACGCCAATGCCCGCGCGCGCGATTTCGTCTTCCAGGCACATCCTACCGATTACGAGCGTTCGGTGACAGTCGTCCTGACCCGGGCACATCCGAATCTGACCAAGATCGACGCCGACGACCTCGCGACCTTCCTATTGAAGCTGCGGAAATTCGACGACGCGCCGGTCGGGACGATCCACATCGTCGCGCACGGCTCGACCCGCGGCAATGTCAACGCGCAATTGCGGCCAGATCCCATCTGGGACGATGACAAGATCACCTACGAGAGTCTCGATGAGGCGGTTAAGGAGATCACCACGATCAGGGCTTACCCACCCCTGTTTCTGAAACCGCGCCCCGTCGACGGGACTACCAAGGAGCCGCTGCCCGCAGCTTTGCGCATCAGAGCGTGCCGCGTTGGCGTTCACGCGACGCTACTCAAAAAATTTAAAGAGGCGCTGGGCCCCGGCATCGATGTCGTGTCCGCACCACGCTTCCTGCACGATGCCGGCACCCTCGGCAGTCGCGGGTTAATCGAATTCTTCCGCCATGAATTTACGCTGTTGAGCAAACGCAAGCTCGAACGGCCGGCGCTGATCAAGGGATTCCAGGCTGGCGATCTCGCCTTCGCGCCGGGCCCACCGACGTTCTTTGACGGCAAAGCCGTACCCGCCCTCGCTTGGAATAAATGGATTCCGCAGCGACTCCAGTTCACTGGCGAGAAAAAGGTCGATACCGAAGAGATGCAGGTCATTATTCCTGTCCCCGGCAACCCCGGCCGGAGCCATCTCAAAGTTCATTTCGCGTGGGACCAATTCACCGTCAAGTTTACCCGACGCATGGAGAACGAAAAGCCAACGAGCACCGCTGACGCGCTTGCCAAACTGAGCACACACATCAACGCGATCGGCGCCTCGCAGCGGTGGAGCGATCTCCACCCATTTCCCGTGAGCGCCCGGCTCGGTTACAAGAATTTCGACACGCTAGTGGAAAACTTCGACTGGACCGTCGATACCGGCACCGCGGAGTACGAATTCGTTTTCGAGGGCACGCGCCAGGAATATTCGGTGTTGGTGCCGCTGACGCGCGGCGGCGAGCTCATCTGCAATTTCTATTCGAACGATCCTTCGATCCAGTCGCTGCAAACCTTTCGCGACGACGATCCGCGGTTCTTCACCAGTGTGTGAATTTGGAGGTGCACGAAGTATCCGTGACGCGAACCTTACATCTGTTCTCGTAGCCGACCTTGGCCGTCGCACCTACGAGCATAGGAGACGACAATGGCAGTGATCGATCACGCGCGGCGCAACCTCGAACGCGCCACGTTCACGCAGATCAAGACTGTCACGAGCCGGCCCATCGCCGGGCGTGCATGGGAAAAGTGGAGCTATGTCGCCGCGCTGTCGTCGACACGTGTTGAGTGGACCGATGCGGTCCACCATGCGGTGAGCGCAGGGGCGATCGCGGAAGATCAGGCGGCCCAGCTCCTCGTGGTGGGTGCCCTGCTGCCCGAGGGTCCAGGGCGGTCGCCCGCCTCTCTTCCCCTGCAACTCGCCTCGAAATTCGATCCGATCAATTCGGCCGCGCTGAGCGCGCTCGGCGAAGCACTCGCGGAACAGCGCCGCGCCGCCGCCGATGCCGCCAAGGCAAGCGTCGACGCGCTCGTCGCAGCGGCAGGGAAAGCCCTGGCGCCAAAGCCGGCGACGCCGCCCACGGTCTCGGTGCCCCCGACGCTTCAACTCAATCCCAACGCCTTCGTGCTGAAATATCCGGGCGCAAAGATCTATGAGCGCCAGACGACGGCGCTGGTCGCCACCCCGCCGAGAGACACGACGCCTGGGCCGGCCAAGGCGATGAGCGGCAGCGGCACCGAGTACGAATTCCTGATGGTCAAGCCGGGGCCGGCGGCAAGTGCGCCGCACCCGCGATCGTCGCTGTCGGACCTGCCGCTCGCGGACTTGATCCGGCTCGCCGGCGAAGACAGCGCCGAAGCGGCTGCGGTCAACCGCACGTTTGCCCTCGCGCAGCAGTTCCGCGCCGCGGGCGAGAATCTGAACGCATCGGCGTTGCGGCAAGGGGTTTCGATGGCCGTCGATGCGACGCGCGACCTCGTTTACTCCTTCGCCAAGCGGATGCAGGTCGAACCGGTCGGTCTGCTACATCTCGAGCGGATCGGATTCACACCCGCCGGCATCGAGCGCGGTGAACTCGTCCACTCGGTGCCGCTGAGCCCGGGCGAGCACGTCAACATCGCCCACAAGGAATGGTCGACGCGGTCCGAGGAATTCCAGAACATCGTCACCGATTTCATCGAAGCCTTCAGCGAGCAGGGCGTGGCGGAGAAATCCGAACTGACCCAGTCGACGACCTCCCAATCGGCGCACTCCATGGGGTTCAGTCTTGGCGTCACGGCGTCGGGCGGCTATGGACCGGTTAGCATCTCCACCTCAACCAACTTCAATGTCGCTTCCTCGTCGAGCCAATCCGAACAGGTTGCCCGGCATCACAGTGCGGAGCTGACCAAAAAGGCGTCGTCGCGCTCGAAGAAGGAGCACAAGATCAGCTTCAAGGTGGCGTCCGCATCCGGCACGTCGGATCAGTCGGTCCGGGAAATCACCAACCCGTTCCCTGACAAGGCGGCGCGCGTCGATTACTACCAGCTTATCCGCCGCTGGCAGGTTGATTTGTTCCGTTACGGGGTGCGCTTGACCTACGACCTCGCGATTCCCGAGCCGGGATCGGAAATTCTCAAAAGGATCCTGGAGATCGACTTGTTGAGCACGGCCCTCCGGCAGGGCTTCAACGCTGAAGGCTCGACCGCGTCCTGGGCACGCTTCGACACGACGGTCGACGAAATCAATCGCGGCAACTACGCATCGCTCGCCGCGCAATACGGCACCGTCGTGAGCGAGCCGCCCGCCGAGGCTATCAAGGCCTATCGCAGCTTCAATTACAAATGGCCCAGCGAGGAGGCGGCCGAGCATCGCGAATGGAACAGTGTTGAAATCCAAGTACCCGAGGGTTACGAGGTAACCGGAGCGTCGTTAAAAAAACCACTCCACTGGGAGTGGGACGTGGACCACAAGTATTTCAGTGTCGAAACCGATTTCAGTGGGTGGTGGGGCGCGACGGGCACGGTATCGCTAACCGTGGGTGCGCAACACCAAATTTCCTACGATATCGAGATGACCATCTGGTTCGGCCTGACCGACGAGGCGTATCACGCCTGGCAGATGAAGGTGTGGGGCGAGCTGTACGAAGCCGCGAAGACGCGCTACGACCTGAACCGCACGATGCTACGCGACCAACTTGCCGCGCTGATGGAGCAACTCGGCGCCCAGGACGCACTCAGCCTGCGCCAGATCGAGCGCGAGGAAGTGATGAAGAACGTGCTGCGCTGGCTGTTCGGGCCGTCTTTCACGTTCGTGCCGCCCTTCGTGCCCGAGGATCTCTACAAAGACGATGAGTCGGTGGTTTCGAAGGCGGTCTGGTCCAAGGTCCTCGCGCAGGGAGAGATCATCAAATTTCTTCACCACGCGATCGAGTGGGAGAACATGCTCTATATCCTGTATCCCTATTTCTGGTCCTACACGACACATTGGGAATTCAAGAAGTATCTCGACCACCCCGATTTTATCCATCGCGCTTTTCTGCGGGCGGGCAGCGCCCGCGTCGTATTGACCATCCGGCCCGGATTCGAGACCGACTTCGTCGCGTTTCTCGAAACCGGAAAGTTCGATCCCCTGCCGGACAACCATCCGTACATGACTATCGCGCAGGAGATGCAGGCGTATGCGCAGACGAACTATCCGGACATCCGCTCCGCCAATCCGGATCAGGAGGCGAGGCCGCTGCTCTCCCCGTACCAGCAACGGGCCTGGGCCGAGATGGAGAAGATCATCGCGCTGCTGGAAGAGTACAAGGTCAACAACGGCCACTATCCCACCACGGCGCAGGGCCTTGCGGAACTCAGCGGGATGGGCAGCGTCCCAGCGGCCGATCCGTGGGTTCATCCCTATCACTACGAGGCGCCAGGCGTCGTCAGTGACTTCCAACTCTCGTCCTATGGAGCGGACGGCGCAGCGGGCGGTAGTGACGAGAGCGCCGATATCAACAGCTGGGCGAAGTGCTCCTTGGTTGGCCGCTGGTACGAATACACGCCGACCAGTGCGCTGGACATCGCCTTCAACGAGACGCTCCCCAGCGCGTGACCGTACTCGAAGCGCGGTATGGATCATGGCGCGGCTGGCGGACTACGTGCGCCCCTGTACGATCACCGCCGGCTATCCTAGCGCTTACAACGTTCGCTTTTTCCTCAACCGAAGGAGCGAACCCCGCAGACTGGTATGAAACGAAGGAGGGATCTATGGCCTCGGCAAAGTGCGGTGGAACAAACATCGACTACGACGAGAAACAGTGTACCTACACCTGCGCGTGCGTGCCGAACCAGGCCTGTGTCTGGAGCGTCAGTTGCCCCGGACCTGGGGGCAAGGACATCACAACAAGCGGGACAGGTTTGCTCGCTCCGCCGAGTGGTGGACCGTCGGTGGTAATCGCGGGTAACCTCGCGGTGGCTGCGAAGCAGCTTGGGAAGGTCTGGGGGCGTCGCGTCGTCGTTCCCGCGAAACTCCGGGGGATGAGGGTTCGGAGGCGGACGCTCAAAGGCACGCCCAAAGAGATCGCCAAGGCCCTGGGGTTCTCATTGAGCGCGTAGCGCAGCGTGATTTGCCGCTCGAAGGCAAATCGCCGGCGATCATTACCGATGTGGTGGCGAGCACCGGGCTGTGCCCGGTGCTGCCGCGGCACGAGGACCAGCGACCGCTTTCGACCCTTGGGGCCGTACGTGCTGCTCCAAGGCGGTCGTTCGAGTCCGCCTAAACGAACATGGAGTGCAGCGGCGCGTGCAGCCTGTCCGCTGCAGCGAGACGCACCAAGCCTCACCGCGCAGGGTCGGTCTTCCGGAGAGACGAAGACAGTCCAGCCGCCTTGACACCTGCTTCCGCACAGTCAGCGTCGTCCATCGGCGCTTCGCCGGAAACCCCGACAGCTCCGACGAATTGCTTCCCGTCGGCGGAAAATACTGGAATGCCGCCCGGCACTGTAACCACGTGCGGTGCATTGCCGAAGCCAGGCGTGTCCTTGGCCGCCCCCGCCATGTTGGCGGTCGAAAAGTGCCAAAGCGCGACGGCAGTGGCCTTTTCCATCGCAAATTCAATGATGCCAGGGGCGTTCCCGTCCATTCGAAGAAGGGCAACGGGATGTCCTCCGGCGTCATAGACCGCGATAGCGTGACTCTGTCGCTTGGCCTTTGCGTGAACAGCACAGCCTTCAATGATCTGCGAGGCTGCCGCAGCGCTCAACTGCATCTGGGCGGCGCAGCCGGCCGGCCAGATGAGGGACGCGAGCATCGCGCCCGCAAAGAGGTGATTGTGAGTTGTGTACATCGGCTCCTCCTGCTGACTTCATAACGCGAGAACAGACCGAACGTCGCCAGACAGTAATCATTACGACCCGCAGGCGAAACTTCCAGCGATCCACAACTGCGCTGGTGCCTAGAAACACGTACTGCGGGTAGGGTAGAGAGCAACACAGGACTGCGGAAGTGCCCCGCGACGAAGCACTCGCCAGCCATCATCAACCGCACCCGTGGTGGACGAACTGTGCACGCGCCCCCAGGCGGACATTCGCTCAACGGCCGCATCTGGCCGATACACGGCTCGGAAATAGGTAATGCTCGGGCTTCAAGTGTGCCGTGGCGATCCAAGTGGCCACCGCGTCGCGCGTTTGCTCGGTGATCTCGAATTGCACCGATCGTTGGGTCTTCCTCTGCATCACGATCGCACGGGGCGAGTACCCGGATTCGATGGCCCAACTCCCCCTCGGCTACATCTGGCGGAAGAGGTGTGCGTACGGCTGGCTAACCGCCAGGGCTTCCTTGCGCTGCTTGAGCTTGAGCGTCACGTGGCCACGCATGTCGTTTGCAACGGACGCGATCGCGTTCACGTTGACCAGAGTCGCACGGTGGATCTGCCAGAACATCGACGGGTCGAGCTCGTCGCGCAGCTCGCGGAGTGGGGTCCGGATCAAGCCCTGCGTTGCGCCGTCATGACATTCGTATATTTGGTATCGGCCTGGAAATAGCAAATCTCATCGACCGTGACCAGTACGACGTCTGTGCCGCGCGACACATTGATCCAACGAAGATACGATTTCACCTTCGACGCACGCTCCGCCAATTGCGTGAGCAGGCCGTCGAGGTTCGCCGGTGCGGAATCGAGGCGCTTCTTCACGCGCTGGCAGGCCGTGACCAGTCGGGCAGCACTGATTGGCTTCATGACATAGTCGACGGCACCTTCCTCGAAAGCAGCAACCGCGTATTGATCGTACGCGGTGACGAACACGACGTGCGCCTGTCCACTGGCCGCGCGCGCGACGTCGATGCCCGACAGTCCTGGCATTTGGATATCCAGAAACAGGACATTCGGTCGCTCGCACTCCAGCGCACGAATCGCAGCAAGACCATCTTCGGCAGCCGCGACGATCTCCAGCTCCGGCCAGACGGACCCCAACAGTCTCTGCATCTCCCGTCGCAGAACCGGCTCGTCCTCAGCAATCAGCGCGCGTAGCTTCATGTGGTACCTCGATGGTGATGGTCATCCCGTGAGGATTCGTGCGACTTATCGTGAGCTGCGCGGCATTTCCATGGAGCCCAACGAGCCGTTCGCGCAGACTTGCGAGCCCGGCGCCTTCCGCTAATGCTTCAGGGTCTCCGATGCCGGTATCCGCGACGGCGAGGCTCAAGCGACCGCGCTCCACTCTTGCGCGCAGGTCGATGCGTCCGCCCCGCGGCAATGGCTCGAGACCGTGGCGCACGGCGTTGTCGATCAGCGGTAGCAGGAGCATCGGTGCTAACGGCATGTCCGCCACGTCCGGTGCGACATCGAAGGCAACCTGCAGGCGGCTCCCCATCCGCATTTTCAGGATGTTCAGATACGCGTCGGCCAGATGCATTTCACGACCCACCGTCGATGCGTCACCGCGCAATTGCGGGAGCGCCGTGCGCAGATAGTCGATGAGGTGATCTAGCATTCGTTCCGCGGCTTCTTCGTCGCTCTCGTAGAGATCTTCGACATGCTTCAGCGTGTTGAAAAGGAAGCGCGGCTCGACCTGCGCCTGCATCGTCGCGAGTCGCGTTGCCAACAGTTGGCGACTGGCCACCGAACGCTCGAGCTCGGCCTTTGCGAACGCCGCCCGTGCACGGCGCTCCGATTGGAGGCGCACGTACACGAAGACGAGGAGTCCTCCAGTGAGCAGCCAATTCGCGAAGGCACCGACGATCCTGTTTGCCACCCCATTCGCGCCGACATCGCTCCATTTCACAAGATGAAACATCGATATGTCGAATAGGAGCCTGACCGGAACCACAAGCACCGCCGTTAGCGTGGCGGCGGCGAGGACGGCGGCGAGATAAGGCAGCCATGGGCGGCGAGCGCGCAAGGCGCTCGCCTCCGCAGCGGTGACGGCCAAGAGAAAGCAGTAGCCAGCGACGAGGTGTATGGTCGCCGGCGTGATCAAATACCACCCCTTCCCTTCCGTGAACGCGCCAAAATTCGAGCGGATACTGGTAGTGTTGGGGATCACGAACAACAATGCGATGATCGGTGTCCAGACCCAGTGCTTCCAGGTGAGCCCGCGCCACGCAGCAATGACGTGGCCGAAGGCGCCGTCGACGCGCGCGCGGTCCATCGCGGCCGAGGGACCCGCAACCAGTGCCGCATCGTCGTTCATTGCAAAGCAGGCTTGTTCAGGCGCTCGAACGGCAGCTCGATCTCGGCGATGACACCGCCGCCAACGTTGGGACGAATCGATAACTGCGCCGCATCGCCGTAAAGGGTGGTGAGCCGCGCGCGCGTGTTGGCCAGTCCGACGCCGGAGCCACGTTTCTTTTGAAACCCTGTGCCGGTGTCCTCCACGCGGATCTTGATGCCCGCGCCGTCGCGCGCCGCGCAGATGCGCACCGCCCCACCCTGCGGTAGCGGATTGAGGCCATGCTTGATAGCGTTCTCGACCAACGTCGGGAGCATCATTGGCGGCACGCGCGCATCGAGCAATTCGTCCGCAACAAGCACCTCCACTTTCAAGCGCTCGCCCATGCGCACCTGCAGGACGCGTAAGTACGCGAGCGAGAGCGCGAGTTCGCGCCGCAGCGTCGACGCGGTTTCCCGCATCTGCGGCAGCGCTGCGCGTAGATAGTCCGAGAAATCGTGCAGCAGCTGGCGACCCTCAGCATGCTCGGCCCGATAAAGTCCCTTGATGTTGGCGAGCGTGTTGAACAAAAAATGCGGTTCGATCTGCGCCTGCAACGCCTGCAGCTGGGCTTCGGCGAGCTGGCGATCAAGGGTAACGCGCGCGAGACTCGCCTGGTGCAGCCCCGCGCTGGTCTTGCGTTCGCGCGTCACCAGATAGAGAACCGCCGTAAGCGGACCTCCGTAGATCAGGGGTCGAAACATGTTGGTGATCACGTTTTCGAATTGCCCGCCTACACTCTGGCGCACGATCTGGTCGTTGTGAGCAGCTAAGACTAGGAGGGGGAATTTGAGCAGCGGGTACATGAGACCCCCCGCGATGACGGCGGCGGAAAGCGCAGCTATCCGTTGTCGGGGCGCTGACTCTGCCGATAGATTGTCGGCAATAGTGACGAAGATCAGCGTCGGCAGGTAAAACAACAGTTCCAGGGCGAAATAGATCGGTCGCCCGAGGAGCCAGCCATCAAGGGAGTCGAAAGGGTTGCCCTCTATAGTCCGGATCGTCAACAACGCGCAGACCGCGAGGAAGAGGCCGAAGCGACCCGGCGTCAAGCCGCGTAGCCAAGGGATACCGAACGGAAGGTGCTCCTCGTCGGATCGGAAGAAACCGGCCCCCAACAGCGAGACTGCCATCTCGGCCCCTTTAGCGCGATCGCCATCGACTTCGACTCCTACATTGCGCTCCATCATCTTGCGAGTCAACGTCACCTCAAGGTAATGTCGACCACCGCGATCCGACCTCTCGGGAGCCACGATCTTCATCGCGGAGGACGACATGTGTCCGCGTTCGATCCAGCCATGATCGAGAATGAAGGGGAGGGAGCCAGGAGGCCGGCTCGCCGCCCCGGACGTCAGAGTTAGTGGCGGATCCCTTGGTACAGGCTGCTCATGCGGAACGAACGGTAGTCACGAGCGGCAACCTCCTGAACGTAAGTCTTGGTGCCGTCGGGGAGCACCTCGATCGACTGGCCGAACTGGCCGGGAGGCGGTCCCTGGGACCCCGAGTCGAAGACGTAGTTTCCGTTCGGCATCCGCTCGGCGGCCCCAGCTCGCCGGAGTAGTTCCCCAGGTCCACGTTGAACTCCAGGGTCGCCGTCATGGCGTCTTCGTCGAGCTTCCAGACCTGCCCGCGGCTGTGCGCGTTGGGATCGCCCGCCTGGCGCGTGTTGCCGTTGTCGAAGAGCACAAGCGTTGAGTCGTCCAGATAGTGGGGGTAGTGCTGGTGTGAGAACCACGGGCTCGGATCGGAAGAGTTCACGGCGAAATCCCCGCCCTGCCCCAGCCGCCAGATCACGTGCCCGTCGCCGGTGCCATCCGCGTAATCGATCTTGATCACCCAGTCCTGGTGACGGACGGAGATCAGGAGGTTTCCGTCCTCGGCGACCAGCTCACGGCGTTCTCGTGCAGCCAGTCGACCGCGCCGGGATTAGGGGACACGGGCCGCCGCCGGCCGCACAGAGCTCGCCCAGCACCGGCCCGCGGTTGACGTCGAGATGGTCGAACGCATCCCACGTCCAGACCACCTGGAGGTCCTCGTCCAGCACCACGAGCATGTCGCCCGCGTAGTGGGTGGGAGTTCCGCTCACGTCGATCGTCCTCTGCGTCCAACCGAGCGTCACGATGTCCCCATTCGGCAGGCGCGGGAACTCGTGGTGAAAGCCGTAGATGATCTCCTGCCCCCTCGCCGTTCAGTTGCGCGTTCACGGCGTCGATGTTGGTTTCGCGCAGCGGGTTGCCGGCCAGGTCGATCTCCCGCAGCACGTTCAGGCCGAGCTTCCGATGGGAATCGCGGCCGCCCAGCAAGCACGGTGCCGTTCGGGAGGGGAGCGCTGCCGGGCAGACCGATCCCGATCAGGCCGGACGCCAGCGGATCGTAGTACCACACGAGGCGAGCGCTCAGGTCAGTAGCCAATAGGTTGACCGCATTGGCGGCCGGCCGTGCCGCGAGATTGTGGTAGATGAGGCTGCGACTGAGGTCGGCACCCGGACCCGGCGCTTGACGGACGGTGAAGGCCGGAATGCTCAACGTCGCGGGAGGCGTTCCGGTCGTGAAGAGCGTGACCGACCCCAGCTGTGTCCGCCCCTGCTGGTCTTCGCCGCGGCCGTGGACCATCTCATAGGTGGTGTTGGCCAACATTCCCGCCACGACGAAGTTCCGGCTCAGCCCCCGCACGCAGGGCAACGTGTTGGTCTTCGTCCACGGCGCGTCGAGGGGACCGCTCGCAGGCCGGAACCAGACGTGAATTGCGCCGTGTTCGCAGGCCGGTGCGCTGTAGAGGGCCACCAGCGGGTTAAGCGTCGGCGTGACCACGGCGTCTTCGCCTATCACGCGCGAGCTCACCATGTCCATCACGACGGTGGATGTCGCAGTTACGCCGTCGAACCCGTCCTTGACGTTGACGTTGACCTCGTAGGCTCCTTCCTCCATCGGCGCCCATACGACGGACTTGTCGAGGCTGAAGTCGCGCACCATCGCGAAATGATGGTGCGCCCGTTCATGCTCGGACCTTCCGCGCTCGCCGCGTTCAGCTCGACCGGCGACGCTGAACTGGTAGACGGGAGCCGCCCCGCAGTTCGCGGCTGTCGCCGTCCAGATGATCCGCTCCCCGACGAACTGAGGGGAAGGCACGCTCGGCTGCAACGAGACTATGCAGCTGGTGGGCTGCGCGGTGGGCGCCGGCGCATAGAGGAACAAGACCGCGACGGCGGACACGGCACCGAGAGCCGTGATCGCAGGTGCAATTTTCATGTCTCTACTCCTTGGATGTCCCGCTTGTGGTGTCCGTGAGTCAGGTTTGATAAGGCCACTTTCGCTTCCGAGTCGTACGATAATGCCGCTTGCCGGATCCGGGCAGAGAGTGTCGGTCGGACGGCACCCATATGTAAGGGCTTTGTGACGAATGCAGGAAATCGCGGGACGAGACCGAAGAAAGAGCGGCGAAAACGCTATGAACCAGAGGGTCGTGGGTTCAAATCCTGCCGGGCGCCCCAATTAAACAATTGTCTGTTCCGGTCACATAGGTAACGTTTCATTCCTGACACATAGGTAACACTTTCGCGGCGAAGGGACTGTCGACGCGTCCGAGTCGACCTGTCTCGTGATCTGCTGTTTGCCGCACAGCGAACTTCATGAACGGCCGCTTCTCTCGTACCCGACAGTCAACTAAGGGCACGATGCGCTACGGCTGCTCCTGGCCGAACTCGGACATTCGTGAATGACTGTCATCGACCCTGAACGGCCTGTCGCGTTATGCAACAGCAGTCATTCGCTTGTATCTATCTCCCCCCCGTTGGCGCAAACTGCTCCGCCGCCGACGGGAGTAGACGAATGTCGGATGGCGCACCGGAGGCGTACCATTGAGGTCATGAAGCGGCTCCTCATCCTGCTCGTTGCGCTTGCCAGCGCGCTGGCGCTCGGGCAAACCTTGGACAAGACGAAACACGTCGGTTATCTCGTGTGGAGCTCTGAAGGGCCGCGCGGCCATCTGGAGCAGGCCCTACTGGACGCGATGCGCGCAGACGGCCATGTCGAGGGCAAGAACCTCGTCATCGAGCGCCGCTACGTCGAGGGCAATGCTGACGATCTGCGCGCCGCGGCGAGCGAGCTCGCGGCGATGAAGCTCAATCTGATCGTATCGACTTGCTCCGATTCCACGAGGGCGGCAAAGCAGGCTACCGCTGCTTCGCCGGTGCCCATCGTGATGGCGTACGTGTCCGATCCGGTCGGTCAGGGGCTGATCGCGAGCTATAGCCGGCCGGGAGGCAACATAACCGGCCTTGCGAGCCAGGCCGAGGACACGCTGCCCAAGATGCTTCAGTACTTAACCGAGGTCGTTCCGCCAGGAACGCGGGTGGCCGTGCTCTATCACACGATCGCGCCTTCGCATCCGCTGCTTTGGCGGCGTCTCGAGGCAGTGGCCAGGGAGAGGGGTATCAGCGTCAGTCGTGTCGACATCGTCACGCGAGCGGACCTTCCCGCGGCCTTCAACACCATCGCGCGCGACGGCTATGGCGCGCTCCTCGTGCTACCGGACGACAACATGACCTTCAACGCGCGGGCGGAACTGGTTGAGCTGGTCAAGCGCCAGCGCATTCCTGCCATCTTTGGCCTGCGCGAGTTCGTGGACAGCGGTGGCTTGATGAGCTACGGGCCGAGCATCGCGTCCGGTTATCGCAAGGCCGCGGTGTATGTCGATAAGGTGCTCGCCGGCGCACGACCGGCCGAGCTGCCGGTGGAACAGCCGACCAAGTTCGAGCTGGTGGTGAACACGGGCGCAGCCCGCGCGCTTGGCGTCACCATTTCCCAAGACCTGCTCCTGCGCGCGGACGATATTGTTCGCGATGCGAAGGGTGGCGCTCCAACAAACGAGGCCCTTGGCACGAAGGGCAGGAGGGAAGAACGAACCCAAACGCCCGGCTACGGCATGTAGTGATCGCCCTGATTACGGAGCGGACCTTTTCTTTGGGAGGACGCGATATGAAAGTTGCTATTGCATTGTTTTTCGCCATCGGCGTGATGTTGTCGCGTTCGGCCATTTCGGCGCCCGAAGATGATGTTAAGGCCTCTTTCGAGCGCTTCGTGACGGCACAAAATGCTCACGATGCCAACGCGGTTCGCGATCTGCTTCTAGACTCCCCAGACTTTCTTTGGATTACGCGGGGCACAACCATCTGGGGTCGAGACGCAGCAATCAAGCGCTTCGAGACTTATTATCAAGGTACGTGGCGCCTTTCGCCGGATAGCTCAAGCCTCAAGATCCTCATGCTAGGAGACAGTGCTGCGCAGCTCTACGCCGCGATCATGTTCACGACCGGTCCTCCCGGACAGCCCCCTCAGGACGGACTTACGTTGATGAACCAGACATGGGTGAAAACGCCGGCCGGTTGGCGCGTGGCCAGCATTCTTCCAATACAGGTGCCGCCACCCGCCCCGGCCAAGTAGTTCCACCGCGGTCGAACCGCGTGCGCCGGGAGGCCGAAGGCGGTGTTTGTCGAAGGCCTCCCGGTCGGCGATGGCGGATCAGACCACCGACCCCTGCGCGTACTCGGTTTCCTTCAACTTAGCCTGCGCCGCGGCAAGCCGCGCAATTGGCACCCGCGGCGCCGAGCACGAGACGTAGTCGAGCCCAGCGTAATGGCAGAAACGGATGGATTCGGGGTGCCCGCCGTGCTCACCGCAGATACCGATGACGAGATCGGGCCGCGCTTCGCGCCCCCATGCGACGGCCAGCTTCATGAGGCGCCCCACGCCCTTCACGTCCAGGACCTCGAACGGGTTGTCGGGCAGGATGCCAGACTCGACGTAGTAGGGCAGGAACTTGTTCTCGGCGTCCTCGCGTGAGAACGAAAAGGTTGCCTGCGTGAGGTCGTTGGTGCCGAACGAGAAAAATTCGGCGACATTCGCAAGCTCGGCGGCGGTAAGACAGGCCCGCACCACTTCGACCATCGTGCCGAACTTGAAGCGCAGCTTCACGTTGCGGCGCGTCTCGACGTCGGCGGCGACCCTGTCGACCAGTGCGCGAATGCGCCTTAATTCCTCGGGATCGGCGACCTGCGGAACCATGATCTCCGGGTGCGCCTCGATGCCTTCCTCGATGCATTCGGCCGCGGCTTCGAGAATCGCGCGCATCTGCATCTCGTAGATCTCGGGATAGGTGAGGCCGAGCCGCACACCGCGGTGTCCGAGCATCGGGTTCACTTCGGACAATGCATGAACCTTCTTCAGCATCGTCTCGCGCCGGGCGAGCGCTGCATCGTCGCGGCGCGCATCGCGGTACTGCGCGAGGCTCTGCTTGACCTTCGACAGGCTCTCGACGTAATCGCGCGGCAACTCGGGATCGAGCAGCCGCAGCGTCTCGGGCAGATCCGCAATCGATTGCGTCGTGCGCCGCAGGTGCCGGAGCTGGTCTATCTCGAACTCGAGCTGCGAGGCGGTCGGCAGGAATTCGTGCATCGGCGGGTCGAGCAGCCGCACGGTCACGGGGAGGCCTGCCATCGCCTTGAAGATGCCCTTGCAATCGGCGCGCTGGATCGGCAGCAGCTTGTCGAGCGCCGCGCGCCGGTCGGCGGTGGTCCCGGCCAGGATCATCTGCTGGACGATCGGAAGCCGTTCGACGTCGTTGAACATCCGCTCGGTGCGGCACAACCCGATGCCCACGGCACCGTATTGGCGAGCACGCGCGGCGTCGCGCGGCGTATCGGCGTTGGCCTGCACGTGCAGCGTCGACACGGCGTCGGCCCACGAAAGCAGCGTCGCGAGCTCACCGAAGAATTCGGCTTCGACCGTCGCGATCCGCCCCGGATACACGTTGCCGGTCGAACCGTCGATGGTGACGATGTCGCCTTCGTGCAGAACGGTGCCGCCGATCGTCGCGATCCGTTCGCGCACGTCGATCGCTATGGCTTCGCAGCCCGATACGCACGGCTTGCCCATGCCGCGCGCGACCACGGCCGCATGCGAGGTCTTGCCGCCGCGGCTGGTCAGGATCGCCTCGGCGGCAAAGAAGCCGTGAATGTCCTCGGGCTTCGTTTCCTCGCGCACGAGCACGACCCGGTCGCCGTGCTTGCGGCGCTCCTCCGCGGTATCGGCGTCGAACACGATGCCGCCGGAAGCCGCTCCCGGTGACGCCGGCAAGCCCTGCGCAAGCGGCCGGGCACCGTGCGCCGGACTCAACTGCGGCACCAGCAGCTGCTCGAGCAGCATCGGGTTGATGCGGGTCAGCGCCTGCTCCTTCGTGATCAGGCCCTCGCTAAACATCTCCACCGACGTCACGACCATCGCACGCGCGTTCATTTTGCCGTTGCGCGTCTGCAGACAGTAGAGGCGACCTCGCTCGATCGTGAACTCGAAGTCCTGCACTTCGTGGTAGTGGGCTTCCAGCTTGTCGCGCAATTCCACGAGTTGTCGGTGCATTTCGGGCAATTCCCGAGCCATTGCCACGATCGGCTTCGGCGTCCGGATGCCGGCCACCACGTCCTCGCCCTGCGCGTTCACCAGGTACTCGCCGTAGATGACGTTCTCGCCGGTACCCGGGTTGCGCGTGAAGCCCACGCCCGTTGCGGAGTCGTTGCCCATGTTGCCGAACACCATCGTGCAGACATTGACCGCGGTCCCGTTGGCCATCTCCTTCGTGATCCGGAACTGGCGGCGGTAATCGACGGCGCGCTTGCCCATCCACGATCGGAACACGGCCTCGATCGAAAGCTCAAGCTGCTCGTACGGATCGACGGGAAACGCCGCTCCGGTGTGCTCGCGATAGATGGTGAGGAAGCGCTGCGCCAGTTCCGCGAGTTGCTCGACGGAAAGATCGACCTCCAGCGCCGCGCCGACGCGGGTCTTGAGGTCGGCCATCGCGCGATTGAAGTGCTCGTCCGGCACGTTCATCGCGATCTTGCCGAAGAGCTGGATGAAGCGCCGGTAGGCATCGTAGGCAAAGCGTGGATTGTTCGTCTGGGCGATGAGGCCTTCGAGCGTCCGGGCATTGAGACCGAGATTCAGGATGGTGTCCATCATTCCGGGCATTGACATCGCGGAGCCCGAGCGCACGGACACGAGCAGCGGATTCGCCGCGGCACCGAATACCTTACCGGTCTTCCTCTCAACCAGCGCCACGTTGGCCCGGATGTCGGCCATCAGGCCGGCGGGCAGCGCGCGCGTGTCGAGGTAGGCTAGGCAGGCGGCCGTCGTGATGACGAATCCCGGCGGCACATCGAGGCCGATCTGTGTCATGCCGCAGAGGTTCGCCCCCTTGCCGCCCAACAGCATCTTGTCTCGGCTGTCGCCGTCCTCGAATGTGCAGATGAATCTTGATTGGCTCATCGTCGTTTCCCGGCGCAGTTTGTGGGCGATGCCCATCATCGCGCCGATGAGCCGCGGCGGGATTGCGGAGGATCAACCGCGGCGATCATCTCCGCGAGGATGAGGCGAAAGGGGCGCTGTTGGCCGAAAGTGGGCGGTGGAGGGAAGCTGACGTCCGCGCCACTGGAAAAAACGGCGTCGGGCCGATGAAGCCCGACGCCGGCATCGCGGATCTCCTCCGCGCGGTCAGTCTTCGTCGTCGTCCTGGTCGCGCGGCCGGTTGACTGCGCCGCGAATCTCGCCGCTCGGGAAGTTGACCGAGTGCACGTTCGCGTAAGCGGCGCCCACGCCCATCGCGGCCAGGATCTCGGCAAATCCGGCCGCTCCCGCGTGGATGTTCTGCGTGGGACGCGCAATGACGTCGGCGGCCGTCAGCGTTCCGGTTACGGTGCCTCCACTCGCGGGACAGGGCTGCGCCCCTGCGGACCCGGCGGGTGCATTGCCGAGGTTCGTGCAAAGGAAAAGGATGATCTGGCCGGAAATGGCCGGGGCGCCGAAATGCACGTGCGCTTGCAATGCATCCGAGGTGAGGCCGCTGAACGTGAGCGTGTAATTGAGCGATGAACCGTCCTTGCTCAGCGTGGCCTTGAACGTGCCGCTGCCCGGCGAGTTGAGCGTCAGCGGTGTCTCGTTGTAGCCGATCAGCTTGGTCGAGAAGGAGCGGTCCGTTTTGCCATCCGCGATCGCGGTCGAAGCGCCCGCAAGGGCAATTGCTGCAGCCACGGCAACTTGAACGGTCGTCATGCGGTATCTCATAGAATCCTCCTCGAACGGTTGGACAATCCGCACCGGCATTCGTCATCGGTGCCGGCGGTCGTCGCGTGCACGATGCACGCAATGACAAAAGACGCAAACAGGGATCGAGCCGCGAATATTTCGTCGCGGTGCTAAAAACACCGCGGGGGCAGGTCATCTTTACACGCACCTTGACTGGGCGGCGCAGGCGCGTACCTTGTAACCGCTGCGCCAATGACACCCAGGAGATGCGCGATGGCGATCAGAATCTCGGGCGACGAACACCTCTGGCCGGACGGCGTCATCCCGTTTGAAATCGACAGTACCGACTACCCGCCGGGCTCATCCGGGCGCGCCATTATCCAGGCGGCCATTACCGAGTGGAACACGAAGACGAACATCACGTTCATTCCAAGGATGTCCGAAACCGACTACGTCGTCTTTCACTTCGGCGTCGCGGAAAACGCGTCGGACAGCCCGTGCGGCAGGGTCGGCGGAGCACAGACGGTGCGCGCGGCCACGCTCGGTTTCAATGCCGCGGCCATCATCCACGAGATCGGCCATGCCGTCGGGTTGTGGCACGAGCAATCGCGCCAGGATCGCGATGATTTCGTGGACGTCAACGGGTCCAACGTGCTCGACGGCCAGCAGTTCAACTTCGACCAGCACACCGACGACGGCGATGAGATCGGTCCCTACGATTATGGGTCGATCATGCACTACGGACGCAATTCCTTTGCCAAGAACCCGTTGGTCGACACGCTCACGCCGATCAGCTGGTTCGGCAACGAGAATCAGGCCGGCGGGACGGCCATCGGCGACATCAGCAAGAAGGGCCAGCGGGACCTCGTGATCTTCCATGTCGACAATCCGGCAGGCGCGAACACGGGCTACTACCGCATCCTCTGGAACCTCGACCAGAACGGGAAGGACCAGGGCGGTCTCTCCGATATCAGGCGCATACCCGGGTGGTTCGGCGACGAGACGCAGGGCGGCGGAATCGCGCTGCAGGACATCAAGCGGAACGGCAACCTCGATCTCATCGTGTTCTTCGTCGACAACGCCGGCGGTGGCAATCAGGGCTACTACCGGATCGGCTGGAATCTCGACGTGAAGGGAAATCCCGCTTCCTGGTCGGACGTGATGAAGGTGCCGGGGTGGTTCGGAAACTCCACGCAGGGTGCCGGCATCACGACGGCCTTCATCAAAGGCAAGGACCGCCCGGACCTCGTGGTGTTCCACATCGACGATCCCGGCGGCAGCAACACCGGCTATTACCGCATCGGCTGGATGATGCGCGGCGACGGGACCATCGACGAGTGGACGCCGCCGATCGCCATTCCAGGATGGTTCGGCAACGACAACCAGGGCGGCGGGATCGCCGCTGCCGATCTCGACAACAGCGGCCAGCCCAGCCTGGTGATTTTCCACATCGACAATCCCGACGAAGACAATCACGGCTACATCCGCGTTGGACGTAACGTGGATCAAACGGGCGTCGTGACGAAAGGTTGGACGGCGCCGCTGGAGGTGCCGGGCTGGTTCGGCAACGACAGCCAGGAAGGCGATGTCGCGATCGCGGACCTGTCGGGCAAAGGAACGCAGGACCTGATCGTCTTCCACATCGATAACCGCGACGGCGGCAATCGCGGCTACTACCGCGTGGGTCATACGGTGGGCATTGGAGGAACGGTGGACTCGTGGTCGAGCGTGATGCCTGTCCACAACATCGGACCCGACGCCATCACGACCATCGGGACCACCCTCGTGCTGAGCCCGCTGGACATCGCGGCGGTCAACACGATGTATCCGTCGAAGTCGGCGGCGGGGATCGTGAACCACGTTGGCGGGTGGTTCGGCACGGAAACCCAGGGTGCCGATGTCGCGGTCGGCGACATCAGTGGAAATGGCCTGCCGGACTTGGTGGTCTTCTTCATCGACCACCCGGATGGCGGCAACAACGGGTTCTACCGGATCGGCTGGGACATCGACGTCAACGGGTTCGTGACGAACAACTACACCTCCGCGATACCGGTGCCCGGATGGTTCGGCAACGAGAGCCAGGCCGGCGGTGTGGCGCTCGCGAACCTGGGCAACGGCCCGAGCCTCGATCTCGTGTTCTTCCACATCGACCACCCCTCAGGGGGCAACGCAGGCTATTACAGGATCGGTTGGGATCTCGACGCGACGGGAGCCGTCAAGGGCGGGTGGACGAATCCGATTCCGATACCGGGGTGGTTCGGCAACGACAACCAGGGAGGCGGCATTGCCGTCGCGGACGTCAACAAGAACGGGACGCCGGATCTCGTGGTGCTGCATATCGACAATCCCGGCGGCGCGAACCAGGCGTACTACCGCATTGGGTGGGACGTCAACAACGCCGGTGTGGTGACCGGCGGCTGGACGCCTCCCATTCCGATTCCCGGCTGGTTCGGCAACGAGACGCAGGGCGCGGGCATCGCCGTGGTGGACATGGACCTCGACGGGTCCCTGGATATCGTCGTCTTCCACCTGGACAACCCCGATGGCGGCAACCGCGGTTACTACCGCATCGGAAGCAAGCTTGACGCGTTCGGGAATGTGACCGGCGGCTGGTCGAGGGTGATCCCCATCGCCGGCTGGTTCGGCAACGAAAATCAGGGTGGCGGGATTGCGGCGTTCGACATCAACGCCAAGGGGCGGCCCGACCTCGTCGTTTTCCACGTCGACAATCCGGAAGGCGACAACCAGGGGTATTACCGCGTCATTTTCGCGCCGTTGCTGGCGTGAGGGTCCACGACCCAAACAGCAGGGTGGCGCAGGCGGCGATCCCTCGCAGCGCCGTGCACCTTGCGACTATTTCTTCGGACTCGGCTCCACCAACATCGCGAGCGCCTGCGTGTAAGTGGCGTACACCTGATCGCCCTTCTTTATCCGTCTGAGCTGATCGGGGTCGGCAACCTTCACATCTACAGTGAGTTGCGGCCCCTGCAGCGTGACAGTCTGCGTTTCGCGGTTGACGGCGATGACATCGGCAACGGTGGTGATGCGACGGCCAGCGACGCCGGCCGGCGGCGCTCCCGGCATCGCGCCCACGGCGCCCTTCTCCTCGGTGCGAGTGACCGCCAGGTCGTTGCCCTTCTTCAGTTCGAGCACGAGGGCCTCGTTGTATCTGGTATGGACTTTGTCACCGACATTCAGCTGGTCGAAGTTCTTGACCTCGGGGCCGGCAGTGACGACTACCCAGTTGCCCTTAGGGCCCTTCAGCCAGATGTCGCGCGTAGTCTTGTCGATGGCGATGATCGTGGCGGTGACGTCCATCGTGTGCTCGACGCTGGCCTTTTTGGGTTCACTCTTCATAACCGTGGTGGTCGTCTGCGCGAGAGCACTGACGGCGAAGGCCGCGGCGATCGCGATGATGATTGCAGGCTTTTTCATGGCGGGAGATCCTTTTCGCGTGGAAATCGTGAACGAATCAAAATGTTAGTTATTGCGAACCCGACCAGCCAGGGTGGTCTGTACTATACACTGCAACGAGCGGGAATCGATTTCACTTGGTGCCGTTGGCGCCCGCTTAGTAGAGGTCGCAGCGTCGAACGGCTGGTGTGAGAAAATCAGGACCGAATCACCGAACTCGTGCGTGCGGTAGCTCGAGGCTTCCAGCGCCGCTCCGGCCCGGGCGAGAACGTTGTCGTCCTGGAATGCACGGAGCACCTGATGGTGACTCTCCTCCGGACCGTGGGTCCCGGAAAGGATCGCATCGACGACGCGGAGCGGCGTCTCCGGGCCGATGCGCTGGTCAGCGACTCCTTCGCCGGTTCGACCGCAGGAATGCTCCAGCGCGCGAACGACCGTCGTCCCCACGGCAACGATTCGGCCGCCGCTCATTTTTGCATGACGAATGGACGAAGCGGTGCTCGCTGCGACACGATAAGGCTCGTCGAAGGGCAGGCGCGCATCGAGCGCGGGATCGCCCGTCGACGAGATGCCGGCGGCCAGCGTGATGGTGGCGAACTCCACGCCGCGGGCACGCAGTGCGCCAACAAATCGCCAGTCGAGCGCGAATCCCGCGGACGGCGGCTCGAACGCGACCGGAAGCGCGGCAATCGGTGTCCACACGTCCCACAATGCAAGCGCTCGAGCGAGGTAGGCATACTGAATCGGCCGGCCGTGGCGCGCCATGCCGGCCCAAACGGTGTCTGATCGACCTTCGAATTTAAGCGCGACGAACCGCTCGTGTCCGAGCATACCGTCGACCGTTGCGGCAAGCGGCCCAAGCGCCAGGCGATCGCCCGGCGCGAGCGGCGGCGGCGGCGGACGGTCTTCGGTGCGCGTCTGCCAATCGCCGGCGCCAAACACCACCGCAGCGAACCTTAGGTCCTCGCGCGCGAGAGACGACCGTCCGGCGAGGCGCACTTCAATCGGTGCACCGCTCGACAGGTGTATTCCGTGCAAGCTTGCGGGCAGCGTGGCCGCGTCGTTTGCGACGACGAGATCGCCAGGCGCTAGAAAATCCGCGAGGCTCGAACGCGCGGCATGCGCAATCGCCCCGTACCCATCGACGACGAGCAGGCGTGCGTCCGGAGGGCGCTGCACCGGGTGGCGAGCGGCGATCATGCATGCTCCTTTGTCAGTGCAGCCGCGATGGCATCGGCGAGCTCGCGTGCTGCGGTCTCGGGCTGCTTGAGAGTCGCCGGGTCGGCGCCGGGCACGGCGAGCGCATGCAGCGGCGTATCCATGTCGCCCGGATCGAGCGATAGGAAGCGCACGCCTTGGGCGGCAAGCTCCTCGCCCCAGACCGCACTCATGTGGCGCAACGCCGCTTTCGACGCCGCGTAGGCGCCCCACTGCGCATATGCGTTGATCGCGGCGTCGCTCGATATGTTGAGCACGAGCGCGCCGCGGCCTTCGCGGGCGGAGGCGGTCAAGGCGCCGAGCAGCGCCTTGGTGAGGCGGAAGGGCCCAAGGACGTTGGTCTCGAGCGCGAGCGCGAAGTCCTCGCATTCGGTGTCGCCGAGAAGCGCGAGCGGCGTTGGCCCGAGGCTCGACGCATTGTTCACGAGCACGTCGAGGCCGCCCAGCGCCGCGTTGATCTGGAGAGCGATTGGGTGAATATCCTCCTTCCGTGCGACGTCGCCGACGATGCCGTTGGTTCCCGGATGATCGCGTGCGACGCGGTCGACGCGCTCGCGGGTGCGCGCGACGAAGGCGACGCGTGCTCCCCGTTGGCACAGCTCGCGAACGAGGGCGAGGCCGAGACCGGAGGTCCCGCCGGTAATGGCAACTCTCGGAGCGTTCATGGCACGCACTCTACAAGTTAAAGTTAACTTGAAGTCAAGTGTCAAATATATTAGACTGCCGTAATGGATAACCTGCTCACAATCCAGGAGATTTCGCGCAGGAGCGGCGTCGCCGCTTCGGCGCTGCGCTTCTACGAGGCGCGGGGGCTGATCCAGTCCGAGCGGTCGGGCGCCGGCCACCGCCGCTTCCCGCGTGCGACGCTGCGCCGCATCGCGTTCATCGTCTTCGCCCAGCGCGTTGGCCTGTCCCTGGAGGAGATCGGGGCGGAACTCGCCAAGCTACCGGCGCAGCGCACTCCGACCGGGCGCGACTGGGCGCGCCTCTCGAGCGCGTGGACTTCGCGCATCGACGCACGCATCGCCGAGATGCAGCGCCTGAAAGCGGGGCTGATGGAGTGCATCGGTTGCGGCTGTCTCTCGCTCACGCGCTGCCAATTCGCCAATCCCGCCGACCGCGCGGCGCGCAACGGGCCGGGCCCGCGCTACTGGATCGGCGACCGAATTCCCAAAGGCTGACGAATCGTTAGAGCGGCCACTCCGGCAGCGGAAGCGCGGTCGCTGCCGGAATCCCAAGCTTCGCACGCGTGCGCAACGCCACATCGCAGAGTACGTAGCCCCAGTTCACGAGTTGTCCGCGGACATGATCGTCGAACCGTGCGAGACGTGTAGGCACCTTGGCGAGACCGTCCGTGACCGTGGTGTCTTTGAACGGGAAAGCAGCGTCGGCGTACGACTCGATGCGGGTGCCTATGCCCCAATACGCCCCGCGCTTGCGCTGCGCCTCGAATTCGCTGATCAGCCAGCGCTTGCGCAAAGCCCGTGTCTGGTCGATCAGGATGTCGCGCACACGGTCGAGTTGCCGCAGATAGTCGTCATGCGGATCCTCTTCGATTTCCATCCGCGCGCCTGCGTCGCTGACGAGGACGATGTCGACGTTGTCGACGAGCGACTCGAGTCCCATGTTGTCGTAGACGCCGCCGTCGGCTAGCAGGATCTCCTTTCGCAGCCGGTCGATGTTCGGCAGATCGCTGCCCTTCGACCATGTGGCCGGGTCCGTTTCGAGCTCGACGGGAGAGAACACGGGCGGGAACGCGCTTGATGCTGCAACTGCCAATGCCAGCGACACGTCGGTCGCAGTGCTCACGCCGAGCATGTAGTCGGCGAGCATGTCCTGGCGGAAGCGGAAGCTCCGCCCCGTCTGCAGGTTGGTGGCATAGAAGATGAACTTCGGATTACCGGGCTGCGAAGCGTCGGGCAGTTCCTTGATCGGCGTCTTGCCGAAGAGGCGCTTGGCATAGACGTCGCGCAGGAAGTCGCCGGCGGACTTGAACGGCGTGATGAGGCCCTTGAGCCCGGCACCGACGTCGATCGTCTCCTCGCAGAATTCCTGTACGGGTTGCGCGATCTCCTGGACGAAGTTGGTCGCCTTGCCGTCGGCCCAGGTGAGCTTGCGCCAGCGGTGGGCGAGTATTCCGGAAACGATCGAGCCGCCGGAGACGCTCGTGATGCGGTCGAGTTTGCCCAGCAACCCCGCGTCGTTCATTCGCCACAGCGACCCCAGTCCAAAGAGCGTTGCCCGAAACCCGCCGCCCGACAACGCCAACCCCAATGTCTTGCCGTCGATTGCCATGATGGACGCGCCTCCGTCAGATGGGTTTCACCTTGTCCTCGAATACCGTCTCACCGCGCGGTTTGACGGTCGTGGCGGTGATCTTGGAAATGGCGGGCATGGTAAGGGCTCCTTACGCATTACCTCCTTACCATGTTACGACACGGGGCGGGCCATAGGAGCGCGCGCCACCTGATCGTCAAGTCAGGTGCACCCGGATTAGTCCGGTCATGCGTCCTCTGCCTTTGCGGCGGATGACGATATCGATGTCGCGGTCGAGCAAGGTCAGGAATCGCAATAAGCGCGCGGACGTGAACCGGTCGAGCTTGTAGTTCGTAAGTTCGGACACGTGCGGCTGCGCGATATCGAGCATCATCGCGATGCGGGTTTGGGTGACGCGATGCTCGGCAATCAATTCATTGACGCGTTTGGCCAGTTGCACGCGAAGCTGGTGCTCGGCGGCATCGGCGGCATCGACCCATCGCCGACCGCCAGGCAGGCTGCCGCCTTCGCTCACGAACAATGCCCGCCGTCTGCCCATGGGGTACCTCCTTGGGTGTCATTATACCCGATTTGGTATAATAGGAGCGCTATCGTTCGGTTAGCCGATGGCGATGCCCGCGCTTCGGCCTGGCGACCGCCCTAAATGCCGCCCCGCAAGGTTGATGTGAACGTTTTCGGCCGCGCTCGGCCTGAGGAAGGCTTACTCGGCCCCAACCCACCACACGGAACAAGGTTGGTCTGGGCGATTCAAGTATTTTTTCCTGATCTGTTCCCGTAGTTCCCGAGCATGAGAGACCTCCTCGGGCGATGCGATGACCGGTGCGACAAGACCGGGATCGCTGACTGATGCATTGGCCCGGGACGGCGGCGGCTGATTCGAATCGCTCGCGGGAGGCAGCGTCGGTTCCATCGCCAGCAAGGCCTTGGCTTCTTTATTGCGATGCACAAATCGATGCTAGAAGGGCCCTGCCAACGCGTCAATGATTCGTTGCGTTATCGCAACTCTTGGTGGCGTATTGTCGTAAAGCTGCAACATTCCAGTATCATGCTGATTGATTGCAGGAAAAGCCCCCATGACCTGGTTTGACCATCATCACCGAAGCAAGAAGCTTGCGTCGGCCGCCAAGTCATCGCTACGTCAAGGCGATGAAGCGATGGCGCGGCGCTTGTTCACCGCAGGCCGCGCAGGAAGCGGAACAAGCGCTCGCCCAGGTGTCCCGCGAAAAGCAGGTCACGCAGGGGGTGATCGCCATGTTTGCGGCTTCCTTGTGGCGCCGAGCCCATCGATCCGATGATGCCGCCCGCGTTGCGCGCCTGATCCGCGGGGCGCCCGACCTATTTCCCATCACCTTGGCGCCACTCGACGGCACCACGGGTGCAGGCACGCAACCCAAGCGCGGGTAACGTTAACGCCACCGCACGACCAGTCGCTGATCCGTTTCGACAGCGACTGCGGTGCCGAAGCGACGACCCTCGCGACTTAGCACCTGCGCGAGCCATTGCCCATCACTGGCTGTCGCGTGGTTGACGCGGAATCGGCGAATCTGCAAGGGTGCCAGCGTCAGCCGCGTGAGCCGCCCGGTCGCCGTGTCGAACGTGGCGAAATACGCCGCAGTCAGATCCGGCCGAAATGATTCGTGGCCGCGGATGCCTTCGTAGTCGTTCAGAAAATCGCCGCAGCCGTAGAGGATGGGGCGGTCGCGGTAGACCTCGATTCCCAATGGATGATGCGACGAATGTCCGTGTACGACATCGATGCGGGCGCGGTCGATCAGCCTGCGCGCAAACTCGCGTTGCGCGGGCGTGACGTCGTAGCCCCAGTTGGATCCCCAGTGAATCGACGCGACGACGATATCGCCCGCAACTTTAGCCGTGTCGATCTGCGCCGCGATGGCGTCCGACGTGCGCGTAGACAGGTCGGGCAGAAAATTGACGCCCGCGCGCGCGCCGCTCGCCGCCCATTCACGTGGCACGCCGGCACTCGCCATCCCGAAAGCGAAGATCAGCACGCGCGATCCGCTCTTCGTGTCAACGATCGCCGGAGCCGCGGCCTCGACCTCGTTCGCTCCTGCGCCGGCGGTGCGGATACCGGCGCCACGCAGCGAGGCAAGCGTCGTCTCGAGGCCGCGGTAACCCCAGTCCATGACATGATTGTTGGCGAGCGTGCAACAATCGAGTCGCGCGGCGGACAGGCAAGGCACGTTGTCGGGGTGCATCCGATAGTGGATGCCCTTGTCCGGCCAGGCATCCTCCGAGGTCGTGACCGAAGTTTCAAGGTTGACGATCCGCACATCGGGACGCTCTTGTTCTAACACCGCCAGCGCGTCCCCCCAGACGTAGGAAAAGTCGACTGGACGAACGAAGGGCCCGGTCATCGCTTCCGCGAGCGCCACATAACCGAGCGCCGAGCGCATATAAGGCTCATGCAGCTGGGGTCGGCTTGGATTCGGGAGGATCTGGTCGATTCCGCGCCCGCTCATCACGTCGCCGCAGAGAAAAAGCTTCGCGGCGCTCGGTTCGCTGTGCTGCGAAGGCTCATCCGGCCTTCCATTCGGCTGCGCAGATCTCGCTCTATTCATCTTGCACCTTGCCTTGCAGCGCCTGCGATTGCGGCCGGGCCAGGCATGTCGTATCAACGGGTATCATAATCCGGCAGGCCTACCGGTTGATTGCGTTCGACATACACGATGGCACTCAATGCGGCACTGAAGCAGCTCATTGAAACCAAGCTCGCGCATACGCGCGCGCCGCAGTGGGAACTGCCGATCACGGAGGTTCGTCAGGCATTCCGCAATCTCTGGACGCCGGCGATGACGGGTGAGCCAGTCCCGGTGAGCCGCATCGAAGACATAACGATTCCCGGAACGGACGGCCCCATTCCGACGCGCATCTACGCGCCCGACAGTCCGGCGCCCCGTCCGATCATGCTGTATTTCCATGGTGGTGGGTACGTGAAGGGCGGAATCGAGGAGAGCGACGCATTCTGTCGCAACCTTGCCCATGTCACGCGGTACATGGTGCTCTCGATCGATTACCGGTTGGCTCCCGAACACCCCTTCCCTGCGGCGCTTGATGATGCCGTGGCGGCAACTATCTGGGCAGGAACTAACGCCGTGGACCTCGGCGGTGTGCCGGGCCCCATCGTCCTGTGCGGCGAAAGCGCTGGCGGAAATCTGGCCGCGGTCACCTGTCTACGCTTGCGGTCGGACTCGCGCGTCGCTATCGGCTATCAGGTATTGCTTCAGCCGGTGGTCGACTTCACACTGTCGTATCCGTCAATTGCGACGTTGCCCACCGAATGTCTGGTGCCTCGCGACGACTTGGCGTGGTATTACGCGACGTATCGCAGCGACCAGTGCGACCCGAGGGATCCGCGCGTTTCACCCATCTTTGCCGACGACCTCTCCGGCCTGCCGCCTACGCTTATAATCGCCGCCGAATACGACACGTTGCGGGACGAAGCAGAAGCATATGCCGATCGGCTGAAGGCTGCGCGAGTCACGACCCGTTACATCTGCGCGAGTGGAATGATTCATGGTTTCCTGCAGATGCGCGGCATCGTTCCGGACGCGCAGATAGCAATCGAGGAAATCTCCTCTTTCACGAAGGGAGCTTGAGATGGACGAGAAGACCAGAAAACGCTTGGCCCAGATTTCGGACGAACTGCTGAGGTTGCCACCGGGCACGCTGCATTTGTATTTCGAAGGCCTCGTGCGGAACAGCTACTCGGTCCATCTGCCGGCGCATCATTCCTCACGCAGTCCCTTCGGCGCGTCGTGCGCAAAAACACATCTGCTGATGTTGTCGGGTCGCGACGTGACCGACGGTACGGGCAAGAAAACAATCCGGATCGACGACCTGCTGTGCGGCTCGACCACCGAGGACGTCTCGCCGGCGGTACTGGTGATGCTGCGCGAGCCGAATTTCGTGGTGACGCCTCTGAGCGCGACGCCCGCGTTCGCGACCGTGCAGACCGCGTCCACGGCTCAAGCCGCCCAGGCCGGCATCATCCTCCTCGATCGAGGCGGCAATACGGTTCACCGCACGCCGATCAGCGATGTGACCGTCGACGTGATGACGTGGAAACCCGATGGTAGCGCCGCGGGCAACACGAGCTTCTCGTGGATATGTACGATCGAGGCCGCAAAAGCGATCGCGATCGGTGGTTGACATGCTGACCGACCTCGGTCTCGTTGGAGTCGAGACCGCGCCTCCGTCCCTAAGCGATCATCATTGCCATCCAGAGCGAATGCGCGCCGCGATATCGACCGGCGCGATCGGATCGCCGAATGCGCCGGGCTCTTCGACGGAGCGCGCAGCGACGGGCCACGCCGTGCACTCGAACAACGGCGTCAGCGCATCGGGGATGAATCGGCTGCGCGACGCGTAGACGTGACGGTCCCCGGTCGCGGACTGCTGGTGGACGTAGAAGCGCTGCGGCACCAGGAGCCGCAGCTCGTCCTTCGCCCGCGTCATCGCCACATAGAGGAGGCGCCGCTCCTCCTCCACCTCTTCGGTCGTGCCCGTGCTCATGTCGGAGGGAATGCAGCCGTCGACGACGTTCAGGATCTGCACCGACTTCCACTCCTGCCCCTTGGCCGAGTGGATGGTCGACAGGATCAGGTAGTCGTCGTCCAGCCACGGCGCTCCGGCGTCGTCGCTCGTCGCGTCCGGCGGGTCGAGCGCCAATTCGGTGAGAAAGCGCTCGCGCGAGGCATACGTCGACGCGATCTGCTGGAGCTGGACCAGGTCGCGCTGGCGCACCGGCGCATCGTCGTACAGACGCGCCAGCTGCGGCTCGTACCAACGCGTGACCCACTCGAGCTCGGCTGGCCACTCCGCCGTGGAGGTGCGGAGCCCACGAAATACATTCACGAACGCGCTCCAGTCGGCCTCTGCGGACGGCGGGACCTTGAACGCCTCCATCACCGGCATCACGTTCGGCGTCGCATCCATCGCATCGAGGAGCCGCGTCGCGGTGGCGGCCCCGATGCCGGGAACGAGCCGTGCCGCGCGGAATCCGGCCAGGCGATGGCGCGGATTGTCGACCCACCGCAGCACCGACAGCACGTCCTTCACGTGTGACGCTTCGAGGAATTTGAGTCCGCCGTACTTCACGAACGGGATGTCGCGGCGGGCGAGCTCGAGCTCCAGCTGCGCACTGTGGCTCGAGCTGCGGAACAGCACGGCCTGCGACTTCAACGTCAGGCCCCGCTCACGCTGCTCGAGCACGCCCTCGGCCACACACTTCGCCTGATCGGCTTCGTCGCGCACGTCGATGAGCTGCGGCATGCCGGACGAAGCGCGGTCGGTCCACAGGTTCTTGGTGAACCGCTCCCGCGCAAGGCCGATCACGGCATTGGACGCGTCGAGAATCGACTGCGTCGAGCGGTAGTTACGCTCCAGCGTCACCACCCGGGCGAGCGGCGTGAACTGCCCCGGAAAGTCGAGGATGTTGCGGATCGTCGCCGCGCGAAACGAATAGATCGATTGCGCGTCGTCGCCGACGACCGTCACGCCGCTGCCGTCCGGCTTTAGCGCCCGCACGATCGTGGCCTGCAGCCGGTTGGTGTCCTGGTACTCGTCGATGAGAACGTGGTCGAAGCGCTCGCCGACAGCCCGTGCCAGCGCAGGCTCCTCGGTCATGCGTGCCCAGTACAAAAGCAGATCGTCGTAGTCGAGAACGTTCTGCGCCTGCTTCGCGCGGACGTAGGCTTCGAAGAGCTTCCTGAGTTCGGCTTCCCACGCGGCGCACCACGGATACGCAAGTTCAAGAACCGCGGCGAGGGCCTCTTCGCTGTTGACGACGCGCGAATAGATCGAGAGGCAGGTGGCCTTCGTCGGGAACCGGCGCTTGGTGGTGTCGAGCCCGAGCTCGTGGCGCACGATCGCGACCAGGTCTTCGGCATCGCCGCGATCGAGAATCGTGAAGGATTCCTGCAATCCGATGCGCGGCGCATATTCCCGCAGCAGCCGTGCCCCGACGCTGTGGAACGTGCCCGCCCATTGCAGTGCGGAGGGCGCCTGCCTCATCGATCCTCCGAACGCGCGATGCAGAAGCTGCCCTGCCCGGCGCTCCATTTCCGCCGCCGCCCTGCGCGAGAACGTCAGCAGCAGAATGCGTTGCGGATCGGCGCCGCTGCGGACAAGGTGTGCGACGCGGTAGGCGAGCGTATTGGTCTTGCCGGAGCCGGCGCCGGCGATGACCAGCAACGGTCCGCCCTGCTGCGCCTGCGAACCCAACCCGTGCTCGACCGCGAGTCTCTGCTCAGTATTTAGGGGGGCGAAGAAATCCTCGGAATGGTCCACGGCGCGCTGTCGAACGATCGTTCGACGCGCAGCATAGCATGGGAGGGGGGAAAGTAGGGTCAGACTCGACTTTTCGAACGCTCACGCTGGCGCATTGACGCAAAGCGTCGAGGCGGACGTTCGCGTCCTCGATGCGGCGGCCTACGGCTCGGACGCCTGCCAGGGATCGATCACGTTGATTTCGAGATCCGCGAAGTGACGCGTATTTCGTGTAGCCAGCATCGCATGCCGAACGAGCGCGATCCCTGCGATCTGGGTGTCGCGGATATCGATTGGCCTGCCCGCTCTTTGCCGCCGTGCGGCTAATTCGGCGGCTTCATTGGCCGCCCCAGTGTCGAAGTCCAGGACGCGATTCTCGAGGTCCTCTTCGAGCAAGCGCCCAAAGGCCGATGTAAGCGCCCTCCGCCGCTTCCCGTCGGGAAGCAAAGCGATTCCGAGACGTGCTTCGAAGAGGGTGATGCTGGTGATCCAGACCGACTCCGCGGGCTGTCGGTCGAGCCACCCGACTACATCGGCGTCCGGGACCTTGCGCATCAACGCCGAAAGGACGTTCGTGTCGAGAATGATCACTTGCCGAGCTCGGCTGGTCTTGGCGCCTGGCCGTGCAATTCCGGCAGATCCTTCGTCAACCCCGTCTTCGCGAAGCGAGCGGCGATGCGCGACCCCAGGTTCGGGGGCGGGTGATTCTCTTCCTTCGTGGCGTTGCGAAGGATGTCGCGCACCTCCTCTTCCATGCTGTGCCCATGGCGCTCGGCACGGCGTTTCAGGCGCGTCTTGACGTCCTCTTCGAGGCCGCGAACGATGAACTGGGCCATGGATTTCTCCGCGCAAGGATCGAAAGATATCATGATATCACTTTGTCGGGTCGCCGAGCCCGACCCGCGGCGAAGTTGTCGCGAATGTTTACACTGAGTGCTTTGTGGCGAGGGTCCCATGCTGCGGACTGGGCTTCATAGTTTGTTTTGACTGAACATTTAGTCGCTGGCATGCGGAATGCATACAGCAGGTCGACGCGCCTTTGAGGTGGTTCTTAACAATCGAAGTGCCCAGCCATGCTCAAGATTGAACTGCACAATCAGGGCAGGAACGGGGATCCCGTGCCTAGCTTCGCTACCCTTGCCGAAATCGAGCTCGCGGAAAAACTGCGACATCAACTCGAGGAACGCTGGCTCGCGTCATCCGCGCCGCCTCCGCCCGTCCCGGCGCCTTCGAGTGACGGCTGCTGAGGAAGCGCCTGCACCTGGCAAGTGTCATTCGCACAACACGAACGGTTATGGACGAACGCGCCGTGCGTCTCAATGGACATTCGATTCTCAAAGGAGACCGTTATGAGGCAGATAATTCTCGTCCCGCTCGTTAACTTCATGATTGCCGCGATAGCCACAGGCAGCGCGCTCGCTGAGGTACGGCTGTCGAACGACTATCCGGCCGGAGGGTATCTGAGTGCCTACACCATCGCCACGGGCATTCCCTACACGGACGCTACGCTGAGTGAATGCTCAAGAGCGCGCGGCCGTCAAAACGAGCCTTCGGTTGGCGTCAATCCACGCAACACAAATGTGATCATTGGCAGTTCCAACGACTATTGTGGCGTTTACAACGACGGGAACGATGCTGATGGTGCCCCGATCCCTTCCGGCCCGGTCTGGCTTGGTTACTATCGATCCGAGAATAGCGGTGCGAGCTTTCAGAGTTCACTCGTCCCGGGCTACCCGGGAGACACATCGCCGTACGCCGCGCTCGCACACATTCGAACGGCATCCTCCGGCGACCCGGTGATCGCCTGGGATAGGCATGGGCGCGTCTTCATGGGGTCTGAGAGCTCCGACGATCCGGCGGGTTCCAAGAAGACCTTCGGCGACGTATGGGTCGCCCGCTTCGATAACCCGGATGGCGTAAACGGGAATACCCTCAATGATGGTAAGCGCTTCCTTGGCTCGGAAGTTGTCGCCAAAGGCTCGTCCGCCCCGAACCTACTTGGAAAGTTCAACGACAAGACTTCGATCGAGGCCGACCGCACAGACGGCCGCTGCGATGGCAACGTTTATTTTGCCTGGGCGCGATTCACCGGCGTGGGGATATCGAACATCTACCTCTCGCGCTCGGTCGATCACGGCGCAACCTGGTCGAAGCCGATGAACCTGACCCCGCGCGAAGGCAATCTCCAGGATCCCGACATCTCGGTCACCGGTAACGGGAATGTGTACGTTACCTACGATGTGGGCGACCGGCCAAACGGCCAGCCCAATGGCGTGGAGATCGTGAAGTCGACCGATTGCGGCAAGACCTTCGGGCCGTCGACCCTGGTGACGACCTACATTCCCTATAACGCACAAGACGTTTCGACCACCGGCGGCTCTGCCCGCGATTGCGGCGATTTCTCGAGCGCCTGCCAATCGGACTACACGTTCTTTCGGCGAGGTACGTCGACGCGCTCAACTGCCGATCAGTACGACGCCGCTAGCGAGTCGATCTACATTGTTTACGACGCGACCGTGCCGGGCACCGAAGTCGATACTGGCACGACGTATGGATCTCTCGAGCCCGGCCGCGGCAGCCAGTCCGGCGTGTACTTCCTTCGCTACGACGGCGCTGCGGGTACGCACACCGCGCCGAAGCTGATCGACAATCAGGCGACGGGGCATCAGACGTTCCCCGACATTAGCGCCGATGGCGGAACACTCCACACGCTTTGGTGGGACAGCCGCCTCGATCCTTGTTACTCAGCCATGCGGCCGATCGGCAACTGCGCGGATGGTACAACAACGCACTCGCTCGATGTTTTTGCAACGATGTCGGCCGATCACGGCAACACATGGGTCAATCCAACACGGTTGACCAGCAAGACAAGCAACCCCAACTACGAGCAGTTCAGCGGGCGCGAGGTACCGTTCGCCGGCGATTACCTGTGGATCAGCTCACTTGGCAGCTTCTCGTTCGGCGCGTGGACCGACTGGCAGAATACCGTCCCTGGAGTCGATCAGCGCGAAGCAGATAGTGAGGACAACGATGGCGCTGACGTCCTGCAGTGTCGGGTATCCCTGCCGTCAGGCGCTTTGACAGGCGACAAGTGTCCGCGTGACGGCGGTCTCGACCAGGACATCTACGGCGGCTTAACGCCATAGCGAAGGACTGCCGCGAGACGTGTAGCGTGATGTCGGGCGGTCTCTAGGCAGGAGCCCGCGCGAGCGAGTGAGTCTCTTCGCCCGCAAGACCCGGCATCGCGAAGCCCAACGTGTTCAGCGACGCGATCAGCTCGCCCTTCTGGTTGTCGCTGAGCGCGACCAGCGGCGGCCGCACGGTCGCCCAGGAATTGTCGCCAGAGAAGTGCGCAACGGCGGCCTTGAGCGCGGGAATCATCGGAAAGCGCTGGAATACACTCCGCACCGCGTCGAGCGCGGCCTGCCGCGCGTCGGCGTCCGGCTTTTGCCAGCCTCGGCCCAGCTTCGCAATCGCAGCCGGATTCACGTTGGCCGTAGCGCTGATGCAGCCGGCGCCACCCGCGCGCAGCGTTGCAAGCAAGAACGTCTCGCTCCCGGCGAAAACGTCGAAGCCGCGCGGCTGGAATTGCTCGAGCATCGCGCGCGTGTTGTTCCAGTCGCCGGAGCTGTCCTTGATGCCCGCAATCGTGCCCGGATAACGGCGGAGCAAACGGTCGATCAGCGGGAGGCTGATCGGGACCATCGACACCGGTGGAATGTGGTACAGGTAGATGCGCAACCGCGGATCGCCGACCCGCTCGATCACCTCCGCGAAGCTCGCGAACAGGCCATCGTCCGACACGCCCTTGTAGTAGAACGGGGGCAGCATCAGCACCCCGCCGCAGCCATGAGTCACTGCGCGGCGCGTCAGCTCGACCGTATCAGGAAGGGCGCACGTGCCGGTCCCAGGCATCATTCGGTCCGCGGGTAGACCTGCTTCGATCAATGCATCGAGCAGCCCCAGCTTCTCGGCGACCGTCAGCGAGTTCGCCTCGGAGTTCGTGCCGAATACCGCCAGCCCCACGTCGTTGTCGAGCAACCATCGGCAATGGCGTACGAGCCGCGCTGCGTCCGGGCGCAGGTCGGACGTGAATGGCGTGACGACGGGGGCCAACACCCCGCGAGGGCTTTGCGACGGTTTCACGGCATCCTCCATTGTTCGCCGCCCTATTTCGGATTTGGGCTCCGAGCGGGCGATTCCGACACAGCGTGTCTCGTACTGTTTCGTGAGCGCTTGCCTGTGCAATGGCATTAACTGAACAATGAATTCCTGCCCAGCCCTATCAAGATCGCCATCGAGCCGAAATGGCAAAGACTCGACATTAATGTGTGACCCCCAAGGTCCATTCATGCGTTTGCGATGGGGTATGGGGTACACGAGTACCGCCTTTGCGCAGTTCTTCGCCGCGGCGTAGGCCACAACCTGTTGGATATCGTCGGGAGCAGGCTGCTCCGCGGCCTTGTATTTGGTGTCCAGGACTAGCACGGTTTGGCCGGTTTCGATGTCCTCGACAGTGATGTCAATATCGATCGTGACCGTTTGACCCAATTGCAGCCGAACGCTTTCTTGTGCGCTCACGCGATACCTATCGGACACATTCAACTTCATCCATTCCACCACGAACAATTCGAACAACCGATCCATGTCCACCAAGAAAGGGAGCATTCGTCGGTCTCCTGTTTGGTGAGTCGGGCCCGCGTGCTCCAGAAAGAACCGACACAAACCGTGCAATGGTTCATAGTCGTAGTTCAGCCGGTTGTACAGACGGTCGATGCATTGCTCGGCCAAGCATGGAGTCGTCGTCGCAAAACTCCGAAGTGATCGTCTCGCTTGTCGCACAAACGGCAGACTGCGGTCCTTGCAAACTCCACATTCGAGCATTCGCGTCAGTGTCCAAAGGAGAATCTGGTTATCCTCCAGGTCAGCGGTGTGTTCTTCGAAGTGGCATGGAAGGGTCACCCGTGCTGGGTGCCGCATATGCGCAGCCACGTCCGTCCGACCCCGAACGAAGGGTAGGTTATCGTCCTCGCCCAAGTACGACCGATACAGGCCCTTCCTAATCCGATCGAGGACTCTGCGTGCTAGGACAAGGGCCAACCGATCAAAGAGATCAGCGATTGATTCCGAGTCCGCAAGCCCCTCAAGGATCTTGAATCCTTTTAGCCGGTACGCGTACTCCAGCATTCCAAAAAGGTTCTGGATGGGCACCTTGGGAGTCAGCGAGAAATGCACATCCGGGGTCAAAGGAATATAACCCACCCACCCTTGGGACGTGAGACACCAAGAATTATCATTGAGGAACGATGGAGCCTCTACTTTCACCTGGCTGCCAAATTTGGCGTACAGCGCCTTCACGACCTCATCTGCCAGTTCATTCTTGGCAAAGCACTTCGTTTCGTACTCTGGCAGTTCAATGGTGCGAAGGTTCATGTCTGGACGATCGCATTCCGCACGCTTTCCCACGCGAAACTTCTGGCCTTTTCTCTTTGATCGAAGAACAACTCTTCGAGGTACGGCTCGATCTCCATTTGCCAAACATCTTGAAGATTGTCCCTGATCCCCCTGTCAAGGAAGAAGCTGACGCCCACAGCGTAATGTGGGTCCTCAATTGCTTCGTTTACGCGCTCGAGGACACCAATGAGGCCCTCGACGTTGAACGGCTCCCCTGCGTGGAATTTCCTCAGTACATCGTAGTTCGGATACAGCGCGAGAAACGCAAAGCGACGGCGCAACGCGTGATCCACTAGGGCAATCGAACGATCAGCCGTATTCATAGTGCCGATGATTGACACGTTGCTTGGAATTTGAAATGGACCACCGCTTGCTAACGGAACCGACTCCGCCCGATATTCAAGCAGGTACATGAGCTCGCCAAAGACGCGCGAAAGGTTGGCCCGGTTGATTTCGTCAATTATCAACACGCACGGGCCCATGCACTCGGTGGCCCGTTTGCAGAAATCCTTGAAGCGGCCTGCCACCATCGTGTATTCGAGGCCACCAGCCTTCAGCGCTTTCGGCCGTAGCCCTTGCATGAAGTCCTCGTAAGCGTACGAGGGGTGGAATTGGAGCACGTCGATGAATCCGTCGCCTCCGCCCACGAGGTGCCTGGCAAGAAGCTTGGCCAAGTACGTCTTCCCTGTGCCCGGCGGACCGTAGAGGATCGCCTGCTTTTCCTTTCAATTGCGCGCACCCATTGCTGCAATCCATCTAGCGTCATGTAGGCGGCGCTTGCGACCTGATCAAGGCCAAAGACGGGGTTCTGCTCTTCAGTCGTCGGCGGCTCCGTCCCCATGTACCGCCGGATGGTCTCGAGGGGCGCTTCGCTTTGTGCCAGCGCCATCAGTGGAAATAGGCGCTCAAATGTTTTAACGACTTGCGCCGTGATGTCGGCCTCGGACACCTTCACGACCAAATCCGGGGATGACTCGACAGTCACTCCGACTCCGTATGCCTCGGGATTGCTTAACCATTCCGACCACGTCAACTTTCCGCCATCCGTGGAAGGAAGCGACGATCCCAGCGACCTAGACGTATCGCCAAACCTGAAGTCGGCGCCCGCCAACGCCGGCTCCAGCAAGGCCTTGAGTTCCGTTCCATATTCCCTACAGTTCTCGGCGAATTGTCTTTTCGGATCAATTCCGTAATCGCCAATGTAAAAGCCGTAGCGCAGACCCATGCTTGAGATGAAGACGTAGAACTGGGCATCCGCGGTACGCTTTCCCCCCTTTGGGTAGAAAGCACCCCAATAGAAATCCCAAGCCCCGCCCTTACCATAATCGTTCTTTGGGATCCGCGAGAATATTCGCTTCTGAGTTTCCAGTGCGGCCGTGATGCTGGCTGGAAGAGCGCTGGCCACGTTGCTCATCAATCGTCTGAGCGGCGCCTCGATCGCGGCGTCGAATTCATCCGCATGTTCTTCGTAGAAGCTTTGCAGTGGGTGCTCACGCAACCCAGCCAACAACTCAAACGCCTTCTTATCGAAGAGAACATCCCCATGAGCGCGTCCAATTAGCGCCAGCAGCGCATCGCGTCGTGCAGGGTCCCTAATCTCCGTCAGCGTTTTTATTGGCAGCCCCTTCTCGCCCTCGGGGATCGACCAGCTCCCAATTTTCAACCAGTTCGCTTTGCGCAGATGCCGATACTCCGGTCGCGTTTCGTCGTAGAAGTATCCGGACGCTACCTCACCATATCCAACAAGTTCACCGATCCCCCTCTTCACAAATACCCGGTCGCCAACCTGCATTTTCAAAACGAAATCGCTTAGCTGGCGAAGGTCCTGGTCGGTCGCGCGCTCTCCGTAAGCAGCGTTGTGGAGCGTCCGCAGTTCATCTTCTGTCTTCACCTGCCCCAGATCACGCTTGATCTCGTTCCAGCCAATACCCATCACTCCTTCGGTTTGGTATTGCCCCCACAGGCGAGCTCGTTCGCCCGGCGCAAATATCCACGACCGAACTACACGGTCGGTGTTTCCCCCCAACTCATTTCGCCATCGCCGCCCGAGTTCCTCGCCAATTAAGAATTGGGTCAGCGCATCGACCCGGTAGAAGTTGTCGAACTCAGGGAACCACTCAATCAGTTGCCGTTCCGCGCGGCGTATGGCATCGAATCTCGGCGCAAGTGCCGATGGAACCCTGCACATCAAACAGGGCCATCGCCTCTACGGCCTTGTTGTTGACGATCGCGAACCGCTCCTTGTCCACGCGATTGAGATATATCGTCGCCAAGCCCTGGCCGAACCCGAGAAACTCTTTAGTCCGTTCGAGCCACTTCAGCTCATCGAACCCTTCAGAGAACGGTTCCAACACGAATCTCCGAAAGGCGTCGTAATTGTCTTCAATCGTTTTCCTGAATAGTGGCGCCGTACGATGCCCGCCGCTCTGCACCTTGCCGCCGTCCCGCGCAAACTCTACAAGAAGAACTCGATAAGCTACAGCTCGCGTGTAGACCTCGGAGCATCTCGGCTGTGAGGCGCCCAGCGTAGTAATCCTCGTTTTGGGCGTGCGTACTGGCTCGATACCACGCAAGGAATGCATTCACGAGTTCCTGTGACGGCGGTTTTCATTCGAACGCTCCCCTTCGTGGCTGCGTGGTCTATGGGTCGACTGGCTGGGCACCTGCAGGATCTAATCGGCGGTTGGCAGCCGAGCTCGGCAGGGGCCGTCGCATTATCCACCCGAGTGATATCCCGGTTGCAAAGCGTAGCCGAAAGTGTGAAGGAATGGCTATTCTGGCAAGCGGAAGTAGAGTAGCTTCGCCAAAACGGACGTTGCACATCCGGTTCGTTCCCACGAGGCGTGACCGTACAAGAGAGTGGCGAGCCAACTGGTTCTCAGACGAAGACAGTAGCCCCTTCTCGGTAGCATCGACCAGGGACCTGAGGAAGCGAATAGCTTTTGCGAGCTCTTCTCTTGTAATCGCATCAGGTTTGGGTGGCCCAGCGGTGATGCTGCGCAAACCTATCTACTACGTCTCCCCGCAACTTAATGTACTGATTGAGGCGGGTGCGCACACCGTCGAGTCGTGATTGTTCCAACGCCAGCTTTCTGTGAGATCGGCGCCAGCGTAGTCCCTAAAAAGCTGAATCGCCTTTTCGGACGTCGGATTGTGAAGTCGTCTAATTTCGTCGTCGAGCTTAGACTGAACTAGGGCCGCGACCGAAGACATCGTTTAGTCCGCGCAACCGCTTGGCAGCTGCCTCTAGCACTCGGTCTTCGACGTAGGTCTCCCATGCGGTCATCGCCATGATTAGGCCCGGCGCGCTTGAGCACTTCTAGCTCCGGTGGAGGCGGTTTCGTATTTAGTCTATCGAAGTGTACCAAGCCAGACTCTCCGCATCGTGGATTGATTGCGCAAAGGTTTCGCTGGCGGCGGACATGTGCGACCCGAATGAGGGTGACTAGGTGTCAGTCGATCGCGATTCTAGCTGGCGTCGGGCCGCATCGGGCTGAAAGACCCTGTCATCGGCGAGGACTTACCGGCCTGAAGACGGCATCGACGTAGATCGTCTGAGCGGCGACTTCGGCGAGTATATGTTGGCGCAATGCTTCGAAGGCATCCGTGGTCATCGTGCCACCTCGTCGCGGATAGAGTGCTCTCCCAGCGACACTTAGGCATCCGCATCGGGACCCCATTGTGCCGTCGCACATTTGGCAAGGGCGGCAGTCACATTGCGGGGCTACTGCCGACAAACGAACCGTAGTTGCCCCCAAAGTTGCCCCAGCGACGGGGTAGCAAAATCGCAGTTACAACTTCATGCGAACCTATGATGAGCAGTTCGATTCAATGTCGCGGCGCCGAGATGTTCACACCTCACGACCTGAACTTGCTCCACCGCCCATCCTGAGCGAGACGCGCTCGTCCGAGGGCCTCCAATGTGTCGAGGATAGTAGGCAGCCGATCGCGCCAACGCCCCCGCGCGGTGAAGTGTTCTGCGACGGCATTTTGCGTCAGGGGTTCTTGCGCACTGGCCAACACGTCTGCAACAGCTTTGATCTGATCGGGCAACCCGGCGGGCCATGAGCGCCGTGTTGCTGGTGCCGTCGGTGCCGAAGGTTCTCCCTCTCGTTCACCTTCAGTGCCGACATCAAGGCCGGCCTGCTCGCCGGGTGCTCCCGCCTGTTGGAAGGCCGGACGCAGCCATCGCACAGTGCCCACGGCTTCGTCGGAGGCGCGCCCTGCATTGAGGTCCACCAACCGCTGCAGAAGGGTGTTTGTATCGGCAGGGAGGGTCAAGTCACTCCACCCGTAGGCCGCCAGCACCGCAGCGTCCAATTCGTCGTGCAGTGAGCGTAAGACCGAGGTTAAGGCGTGCTCATGAATCCTCTGCTCTGATGGTGTGAGGGTTTCTCCAATGCGCAACTTTTCCAGTACGTTGTACATTCCGGTAAGCGTCACATCGGCATGCGCGGCCTGTTGGGCCTTGCGGTGGGCGTCAATCTGCTCGGCCAATGAGCGGATGCGCAGGGTAAGCTCAGAGGGGGTCAGACCTGTGTCAGTGTTAGGGAAAGCGAACGCCTCGAAGCAGGTGGACTTGCTATACACCGGACGATCTTCGAGCGTTCCTCCCGTGGCAAGCGCCCATTGCACGTGCACTTGGCTCGACAGCACCCCGAGATGCAGGGCATCGTCACTGGCGATGGCTATCAGCTTGTCGTCTGGCAGGATGCTCCGGTCCAGCCATTGAAAGAAGCGGTGCTTCGCGACCTGACCAGTCGCAATGTAGCGAGAGACACCCTCGAGCGAACGTCGCATCACCACACGAGCTTCGGCAAACAACCACCACTGCTCCCGGACTCTCGGCCTGTTGTTTTCGTCTCGCTCGGGCTTAACCCGCTCCCAAAGCCACTGATACACGGCCGGGAAGCGCTCGCGCACTTCGTCCGAAGTCGTGCCGTGCAGATCAATCACCCATACTCCGCGCGGAGTGCCAGTAAGGTCGCGCCCATTCCGATACGGGCGAATGTGTCGATCAAGTCCTGGGACAGTACCCAAACCGAGCGTTCGGGCTTGTTCCAGTGTCACGATGAATCCGGCCCCATGCGGGATCACACCACGATTGGACAGCAGGCGATTTGCTCTTAACCGCTTCGCTGCGGCCACATTGGCCCCTATCTTCAGGTCAGCGTGAATTACTCCCTGGAGCGTATCGAAGCGAACAGTGATCTCTCCGTTGTCCGTCGGCGTTTCCTCGACGGACATCAGCAACCGCCCCTCAGCTTCGCCGGCAATCCCTACGGTCATTGCGATGCGAACCGCTGCGCCGTCGGCACTATCCACCCAAGGATGGTCAGGAATGGCGAACACCACGCTCACGGGCGGGCGAGCGCTCTGCTGGGCCTCGATAACACGGCGGTTAAAGATCATCGTCACGGCATTGGTGGGTATCAGTTCCGAACCGGCGTGCGGCCCCAATCCGCACCGTGTCAGCCGCCTTCTGCCACCAATGCATCACGTAATCCGCGCTCTCGGGAACGCTTGGCCAAACCATTCGCAGCGTCTCCACATAGCCATCGCCAAGAGCATCACGCATGCGCTTGTTGCCAATGAATGGGGGATTGCCAACGATAAAATCGACCGTTGGCCATTCGGCTTGCCGCGGGTTGAGATAGCGCCACTTTGACACCCTGGCCGTCTCGTCCGGCACTGGATCGCGGGTAATGGGGTGCGTCTTGAAGGTCACGCCGTCCCAACGGGTTACGACGTTCCCGGCCTCATCCAACGCCGGCTCCCTACCATCGTCCGCCGGCACTGCATCCCGATTCTCTATGTTCCCGTAGTCATGCACAACTGGCTCGGCCACGCTGCTGGCATTGCCGTAGGTACGGATTTGCCATTGCAGATAGCCGATCCACAGAACCAACTCGGTTAGGGCGGCAGCGCGCTCGTTCGACTCGATGCCGCGTAGCTGTTGCAGAGTGACAGTCTCGCCGTGAATGGCAAGCCTGGCTTGAGTGTCACCGAGCACTCGAGATGGTTCAGCACCTCGCCTTCCAGACGCTTCAGGTGTTCCAGCGTGACATAGAGGAAGTTGCCACTCCCGCAGGCTGGATCCAGCACGCGCACCGTGCACAGGCGATGATGGAACCGCATCAACTCGGCCCGCGCCTCTGCCAATTTGTCCTCTCGCCTCCTGCCTTCCAGAGCGTTGGCCTCGTTGGCCAGCACCACGGCGATGGCCTGGGCGTCTGCCCATTCCACGCGTAGCGGCTCCACGACGGTTGGCAGCACCAGACGCTCGACATAAGCGCGGGGGGTGTAATGGGCGCCAAGCGCATGCCGTTCTGCCGGATCAAGCGCACGCTCCAACAACGTGCCGAAGATAGACGGCTCAACCTCCCGCCAACTGGCGTGCGCGGCGTTCAGTAGCCCCAAATCTGGGCCTGATTCAGAACGAAAGCGTACCCAGAGGAGCCTGAAGCCTTGAATAACTTGCCATTGAAGCGCAGCAAATCCTTAGCAAGCGCTGCACTGAACCCGCCCCGGTCCATGTCTGACCACAAGGCCGCCATCATGCGCTGCAAGGTCGGCGGATCCTCCCAGTATCGCTTGAGTAGATCCACGAAGGCCCCGTCGCCATTGGCGGCGCGGGGCAACAACTCTACGTCCTCGGCGAACATCGAGAACAAACAGCGGGTGAGGAAAGCCACCACGTCGTGGGTCGAATGTCCCTCATCCTCCAGGCTCCGCGCTACGGTGGCCAACTGCACAGCGACGTCGCGTGTGACCCTGGCATTGACCCTGGATGGGTCGAGGGTCATCGGGTCCAGCCAGATTGCTTTCAGGCGCTCACAGATGGCGTCCTGGCGCAGATCATCCAGCTTGATTCGGTGACTGCGCGGGTCCGGAAACGGTGTGTACGTTGCGCCGCTCCGGGTAAATTCGGCAAAAATCTCGATGACGTTGCCCACATCCACTACGATCACAAAAGGCGGGCGGCCTTCCGACGAGGGCAGCGCGCGCGCATAGACCTCGCCTTGGTTGCGAGCGCGCATCAGGGCATCGTCGAAGCCACGTGTGTGCGCCCCAGCCCTGACCTTCTTGGCTTCCAATACAAAAGCGCCGCGCTTGTAGCAGTCGATGCGGCCGAGGCTGCTGCTGCCGTCGCCATGAACGAAGTCGACCTCGCGCTCGAACTTGTAGTCCATCTCGTGCGTTGGCGGTTCTACGCCCAGCAGCTCACACAGGTCGCGCACAAAGCTCTGTGCCGTTGATAGCTCACCCGCGGTCACACCGCGCCAGTGTTCGATAAATGTATCGACTGTGTTCATGACCATGCTGGATGACTAGGATGCTTCCGCTCGGGTGACCGGCATCGTGCCCGAGCCGGAGAAACGTCACGATCGTCCTTGGACACAACAAAAAGCAACACCACGCCGTCGGGCCGCCGTCGTCAGTAGGCCCACACAGTCAAGCCGTTGGCTACGCTCTGCTCTTGAATTCTTGGCTCCGCACCGTCAAGTCCTGACGCGCACAAGTGCGTGCAGCTGCACGCCCCGTGTCTGAGTGCGTTCCAGGCGCTCATGGCCTTCCCTCTCTCAGTCCGTGGCGTTAATTGGGCGGCAGAAGCGCCGGTTGAGGCATTGCCGGAGTTCAGGGACTGCCGGCGGTCGCGCGGATTACACCGGTTCCAATTGCGACATCGACAAGCAACTCGGCAACTACATCGGGGGGCACAGGAATTCCAACAATCAAGGAATGCGTATCGTCGTTTTCTTCCGGATCGTGCTCGAAGTGCAATGGGGCCAGGGAGTCCATTTCTGCTATGGCCCTCTTTGCGGCGCCAACATTCAGTAGTGCGAAGTAATGGCTAGCACGAACCGTCCGACCCTTGCCTTTTAGGATGTTTACGATCGCAGCAATACACTCGTTACGCCCCTGAAGTCCGCATCGTTCTAGCCAATTTACGGAGAGCCCATCGTCGAAAGGGGCTGGGTGAAACGCCGTTGCAAGTAGCTCGCCACCCGGACAGGTATTTACATTGCACTGACGAGCAACGTGATTTGCATCAGGAATTTCGTCACCCTTCATTCGCTATCCAAGTCACATGAAGGTCGCGCAACTTCCGGACCATTTGCCCCGTTGTCGTAACCCCAAAGTCCCTGTCAACGATGTGATTGTTTTCGATATTTGGCCGGAAATATACCCAACTCACCCGACCGCTACCGAGGAAATTCATGCTGAGTCTCTTGCTTGGGTCGCGCCAAGTGGCGTAAATTGTTCCCGTCGGGGTCAGGCTTAGTGCTGGCAGTAGTCGGATGTCTCCGATGCCCTGCAACACTCCTATTAGTCCCAGCAGGGACTCAGTCCGGAGCCTAGCACCCCCCTCCAAATCCGCGTCGCTAAGCTCAAGTAATGTGACGAGTCGATTCTTGAGTGCATCATCAACTTGAGGGACGCGACGCCCGATCGCGCCTATGACAATTCGCGCAGCCAAATTCGCAAATGATTTGGCGTTTCTCGATGAACTGTCCGAAGAAAGTACGGTGCGAGATACTTCCGAGCCCCTACCGGAGTCGAATGCCGTTGCCCAGTATTTGCGAATGTTGCTGAACGCGTTCTCAACAAGCTCAGCCTGCATCGTTGGTTGCGATGGCCCGACGACTCCCAGTGTAAGGAAGCTTTTGTATTTCACATACTCGCTTCCGGTTGACGAGTAACTATCCTGTTCGGGTATCTCCGTCAAATAGCTCCGACCCAAAGCCACGGATGTGCTGTTCACATAGGTGGGCCGCCAAGTGCGATTGGTAGCAATCTCAGGCATCGACTCGGCCCCATTTGTCACGCTGATAGGTGTCATCGGTTAAGTCACAAAAACCACGGACAATCCATTCATGGGCAACCTCAAACCATGGTTCTAGATTCTCTAGTGTGGCTGCTGCATCCTTCGCTCTAGCCGTAAGCTCAAAGACGACGAGCTCTTCCCCGTCAGGCCGGGCCTTGTTTTCCGCCTTAATTAACAACTGCCCTTGGGCCTGTGGCAGTGCAAAGTGTGCGGCCCAGCGAGCCGCCCGGGGAGTGGGAAGAAACCGCAACTCGTCTTGTGGCCAAATGAAGTCCTTGAATATTCCGGAAAGGGGATCCATTACCCTCCTCGGGATGTCAAGTGGAATCATATTGATGTATGTAAGTTCCAGCCCTCGAACTTTTGGCAACGCCAGTTCCTGAGATTTCAGGAACGAGATGAATTCCTCCAACGCGCGTTTGAATTCATTGAATACTGTACCAAACCGAGGATAGACCTTACCTCTTCGGCGCCAGTTCAACAGAAAACTATCCGACTGCATTTGAACAAGATAATCTCCAGACTCGGAAATCATCCAGATACGCGGAAGGGGCGCGCCGGTAGCATCATCAACATATAGCTCACCGCTATCCCCAATGAGGGGCGGTGCATGCTCTACAACCGGATATGCCTGGCGAATTCGCTCCCAGAATATGCCGATGTGGGGGAGCCGGAACCCCGAGAGCGCCTCGAAACGAATACCACAAACGACTTCGTCAAGCGGGGGGCGCTAAAGCTGGGCAGCATGGGGAGTGGGTATCAATTCCATTTTTCCGGCCGAGTGCGGGTGCACAGTAAGGATACACCTTCCCTACTTAGGGTGCTTCAAGGTCCGTGCGCTGGGCCCGCAATAGCCTGCCCAACTCGCGAAGCCATTTGCGCGTCCTCCCCTTGTTGGCATTGCGGGCTACCCGAGCCTTACCTTTCCCGGTCTTCGGCCCGGTTGACTTCTCCCACGGTTTCCAATTCTTGATTAGCTCCGCCTGCCGTGCTCGGCGCTGTGATGTCCAGCCGTTCGCCATCGTCTACTCCAAAAAGTTTGTTCGGCGTTGATTCAATTTCTTTCGCGCGCGATCCATCGATCCCGGTGTTAACCTGCACGTTCTGACCCATGTTTGCCTGCTTGACGAATGCCTCCTGGCGCGGGTTCTTGATCTCGGCAAGTGCCTCCCATGTGGAACGGCTTGGCTTTGTGCCTTGAGCGCAAGGCGCATGTAGAGTTCCGCCGTCTGCGTGTACTCGCCCATGTTTATTCGGGCGCGTTAGGCCAACGCATTGAACAATGCATCGAGTGTGTGCGCCTGTGCCGTAAGCATCGCCTCGCCGCGCTCCATATTGCCAGCGGATACAGCGTCGGACTTCTTGCGCAACTCGTCAGCGAACGCCATCACTTCCGCTTCCGGTGCCGTGCCGTTGAGCATTGTTAACGTCCTGCCCGGCTGATACTCCGGGCCTAGCTCATATCGCGCAAACGCCTGCGGGTGCGTTTCACCTTTCCGCGCCGTGAGCAAGACGACCTTGGTTCCCGGCTTCGCGGCCGTTGCTGCGGGCTTCCCCTTAGTCATGGCCGGTTACCTTTCTGCAATCTGGAGGAGATGGTAAATCTATAGAGGTACACGCCCGGCGTGTCACGGATGATGCGACTGTGGCCGTGACTAGCACGACCGGCGTGTTACGCAGCGACGTTTAGCGGGTCATTTGACACGGCAGACGTGTTAGCTTGAATGGAATTGACACGTCCGGCGGGGTACGCGTTGCGGGGCGATCTACGCAATCGAAGTCGATCTCGAGGAATACCATTGATGAAGACCTTGCGTGACCGCCGCAGAGCCCCACCCATCCAGGGGCCATCCTCCATGAGGACGTATTGCCGGCATTGCGCATGTCGCAACAGGCGTTCGCCGATCGATTCGGCGTTTCCCGTGTTACGGTAAATACACTGCTACAGGAGCGGCGCGATTTGTCGGCCGAATTGGTGGCGCGCATTGCCAAACTGTTGGGGACACACGCCCGAGAGTTGGATCAGGATGCAGGAAGCTCTAGACCTGTGGCGCATTGCCCGGATCGTCGCGCCTCGCCGGAATCACGCCGCTGCCGCGCGGCTGAACGCTCGCGCGATCA
>CAVWIM010000015.1:0-98365 GCA_963755065.1 uncultured beta proteobacterium | reverse complement strand
CGAGCCGGAAGCGGCGTGCAAAATAAGGCCAGGAGTTGTGATACGCAATGAGCTTGGTCCCGGCGAAGGGCGCCAGGGTTTCGCTCCAGCGTGCGCGCGCACTCTCGAGCCGGGACATAAATCCCGCGCGGTTCGCGAGGATCTGCTCGCGTTGTGCGGGAGCGATGCGCACGAGAGCGTCGGCGATGCTCGCGGTGACGATGATCGCGTTGTCGGGATCGAGCCAGTAATGCGGGTTGGCGACGCCATGCGCATGGCCGCCTTCGTTCATGACGCTTTGTCCGCGTATTTCGAGCAACGGGATGCCGGCCGAGGCGTCGAGACTCGCCTCGCCTCCGCGCATCAGGCGCTTGTCGCCGATCTGCCTGACCAGCGCGTCAAGCCAGTAGTCATAGCCCAAGCCGACGCGCACGAGCAGATCCGCGCGCCTTAGTTTGCCGAGGTCGCCGGGACGCGGCTCGAAGGCTTCGGGATCGACGCCGGCCGGGACGATCGATTCCACGGTGACGAGATTGCCGCCAACCTCCCTGACGAGCGCCGCGAGATCCGTGGTCGTCGCGACCACATTCACGGCGGCCCAAGCAGGCGCAGCGACCAAGGCGGCCAGCTGCGCGGCCGCCCCGATCACCAGGCCGAGAAGCCCGGCCCGCATGAAACTACTTCGAAGCTACCCAGGTGCTTTTCGGCAGCAGACAGTGCACGGCTTTTTGCGCGCCGGTCGGCGCGGCGAGACGGCAATCCATCACCATGCTGGCGAGACTGTACGCATCGAGCCGGCTCAGCTTCTTGTCGCTCTGCAGGAGCTCGACCATCGCCCACGAGGCGTCGTCCATTGCCTTGTTGAGGTCGGCGTCCTTACCGACCGTGACGAGGTATGCCGCGTTTTCCTTGTCCGGCAACGCCTCGATCTTGCGCGTACCGCTTTTCGCGGTAAAGCAGTGGATGCCCTTGTTGACGTCGACCACCTGGCTGATCCGGCAATCCCACGTCGACATCATCACCTTGTCGACCTGCTCGGTGGGAACCTTGCGCTGATCGGTCAGCACCTTGCTCGTCTCGGCCTTGAGCAAATCGAGCGCCTTGTTGAGATCGCGGTCGATGCCGAGCGTGATCCACGCATCCTTCGTTTCGATGCGCGGCCATTCGAGCGGCATGTTCTTGACCACCTCGACGGTCACGTTCATTTCCTTGTACGCGGTCTCGAGCGCGGTGAGGTTGATCTCGCCGTTGCCCTGCGCCGCGTGCGAATCGCCAGTCCAGAGAAGCGCCCCCTTGACGAAGACCGGGACGTACAGTGTCGCGCCTTCGGTCAGGTCGCGGACGTCGATATTCCCGGCGTAGCGTCCCGGCGGCACCGAGCTGTATTGCCCGGGCTCGGCGCGGGCCACGCCGATAGTTCCGGGGAACGGCGCCAACGGAATTTCAATCCCCGGCGCAAACTCGGCGACCTTGCGCTCGAGATCGAGGTAGAAATACTTGACCTGTCCCTCGGGAAATTTCCCCGGGAACTGGCCGAACATGCCGGGCACGTTGAAGTTGGTCCCGTATGCACGCGGCACGATCTTGTTGATCCGCACCTTGAGGACGTCGCCGGGCTCGGCGCCCTCGATGTAGACCGGGCCCGTCAACGTGTGGGGTCCGCGGCCGGGAAAGTCGGTGCGCAGCTTCTTGATCTGCTCGATCGTCGTTCCCGGCACGACCTGGTTGTGCGAATGCATCATCGTCTCGAAGACGATCGAGTCGCCCGAGTTGACATGCAGCACCGGGGGCTGGGCGTTGTTGAACCATCCCCATTGCGTCGTTTCCATGGTCGCCGGCAGCAGATGAGTCTTGCCGGGATAGCGCTTGGCGGGAACCGTTCGCAGCTGCTCCTGCTCCGGCGTCGACGCCGGAGAGAAGGGCTGGATCACCGGCGCTGGCGGGGTAGGGGCTGCAGCAGGCGGAGGAGTCGCAGCGGGAGGCGCGGCCGGCGTTGCCGGTTGTTGTGCACCCGCGATGGAGACGGCGATCGCAGCAACCGAAGCCGCGACGAATAACAATGCGCGTGCGACGAAGCGCAACGCTCGATTGAATGGACATCGGTGATCTCCCTGAATGAGCGGTGGCCCGCGCGACCTTACGTAAATCAGGTCCGCGATTATCGTAGCAGATCAGACTTGCGTTAGTCCGTTGGAATTTGCCTCATAACCCGAAGAAGGTTCAAATCAATGGCATTGCCGGCATTTGCCTGTACATTCAAAAAAAGGTACGAACCTGTCGAGCCGCGCGTCGCTGGATCGACTAGTAAGGTAGAGCCTGGGTTCATCTGGTCGAGACCCTCCGGATGCCCCTCTCCAACCCGAAACCTAACGGAGATCTAGCTATGCGATTCATGATGATAGTCAAGCACGCCGAGAAACAGGGCCCTCCGCCGAAGGCGCTGATGGATGCCATTACGAAGCTCGCCGAAGAGGAGACCAAGGCCGGCACGATGGTCGGAAGCGGCGGTCTCGGGCCAACTGCGCAGGGCGCCCGCGTCCGGCTTTCCGGGGGAAAGGTGACCGTGACCGACGGGCCTTTCACCGAGACCAACGAGGTTGTCGGCGGCTATGCGCAGTTTGAGTTGAAATCGAAGGAAGAGGCGATTGCATCGGCGGTCCGCTTCATGGAGCTTCACAAGAAACACTGGCCGGGCTGGGAAGGCGAGACGGAGATCCGTGAGATGTTCGGGCCGGAAGACTTCGCACCCAAGGCATAGAGGTGAGTTGCGGCTGAGTTTGTGTGTGCTCGGCCCAGGAGAAGTACGGTCCGAGTGCGGTCATCATGTGCGCGGTTGGGTGACGGTTCACTGCGCGGCGGGTCGCGACGCGGCACGGGTGTTGAGGTACACCGAATACAGCGACGTCGTCCCGCAGATGAACAGGCGATTGAGCTTTGGTCCGCCGAAGCACACGTTCGCGACGGATTCCGGAATCAGGATCCTGCCGAGCAGCGAACCGTCGGGTGCGTGGCAGCGCACGCCGTCGCCCGCTGAGAGCCACAGGTTGCCGTCAACGTCGACGCGGAAGCCGTCGAAGAGACCCACCGGGCAGGTGGCGAAGACTTCGCCGCCCGAGATCGAATTGCCGCCGGCCGATACCGTGAAGCGCCGCACGTGGTGCGGTCCGTCCGGCTCATGCGTGAGTCCGGTGTCGGCGATGTACAGCAAGGATTCGTCGGGCGAAAACGCGAGTCCGTTCGGCTGCACGAAGTCCGACGCGACGAGTCCGACATGGCCATTCGCCGGATCGACCCGATAGACGTTATTGGCGCCGATCTCGCTCGGCGCCGCGTCGCCCTCGTAGTCCGAGTCGATGCCGTAGCTGGGGTCCGAGAACCAGATGCTGCCGTCGCTCTTGACCACCACGTCGTTGGGCGAATTGAAGCGCTTGCCGTCATAGCGGTCGGCCAGCACCGTGCGCGAGCCGTCGAACTCGGTGCGCGACACGCAGCGACTCTTGTGTTCGCAGGAAACGAGTCGGCCCTGCAGGTCGACGGTGTTGCCGTTGCTGTTCATCGACGGCTGGCGGAACACCGACACCAACCCGTCAGTCTCGTCCCAACGCAGCATGCGGTCGTTCGGAATGTCGGACCAGACGAGATAGCGTCCGGCCGCGAACCATGCCGGGCCTTCGGCCCACCGGCAACCGGTGTAGAGCTTGTCGACGTGCACGTACGGAAGCGCGAGCATGCTGAAGCGCGGGTCGACGATTTCGAAGCTGGACGTGAGTTTGAGCGCCATGTTGTCGTGCTCCGTTCGTAGCTATTCAAAATGCCGTCGGCCGCGTCCGTAGATCAGCAGCATGCCGACGATCACGACGCCGTAGATCACGTGACGTCCGAACTCCTCCATCTGCATGACCGACAGGATCGATTGCAGCAGCGTAATGAGGATGACGCCCGCCACCGTGCCGAGGTAGTTGCCCCGGCCGCCGAGGATCGACGTGCCGCCGAGCACGACCGCGGCGATCGCGGGCAGCAGGTAGGGGTCGCCCATCGCCTGTGCCGCCTTGCTGGCATAGCCGGCGAGCAGCACGCCGCCGAAGGCCGACAGGCCGCCCGAGATCGCGAACGCCGACATCACGACCAGGCGCGTGCGCGCACCCGACAGATACGCCGCGCGCTCCCGGTTGCCGATCGCATAGACGGTCCGGCCGAACGTCGTGCGCGTCAGCAGGAACACGGCGCCTCCGCCCACCACGGCCCACGCGAGCAGGGCGTTGGGAATGCCGAGCAGGCTGTGCCCGGTGGCGATGAACCGCATTGCCGGCGACGATGAGTCCTGCGGCGAGAAGCCGCCTGTGTGCACGACCATCAGTCCTTGCGCGACCGCATTCACCGCCAGCGTGACGACCATCGAAGGGATGCGCAGGAACGCGACACCGCAACCACTGAGCAGGCCGAGCGCCACGCCGCATCCGATGCCGACCGGGATGGCCATGGCCTCGCCGAGCGGCCCCCAGCCGGTGGCCGCGGTCGCCATCATGCCGCCGACGGCGACGACCCACGGCACGGAAAGGTCGATCTGTCCCAGCAGTATCACGATCATCGCGCCGGTCGCGATGACGCCCAGGAACGAAGCAACCTTGAGCTGCTGCAGCAGGTAATCCAGCGACAGGAAGCTGCTCGAATAAAGGCTTCCGATCAGAAGCACGACGACGATGCAGCCGAACGCTGACGCGATGGCTGGATCGGTGCGCCGACGGATGACGGCGACCGCTTTGCCGAACACGTCGCCGAAGCGGTTTCCAGGCGTCCGCGCGTCATCCATACAATTCGAGCCGATTGCGGATGCGCAACAGTCGCAGCGAGCCCAGGCACACGGCCAGCAACAGTACGATGCCCTGGAACAGCGGCTGCCAAAGAGGTTCGACGTTGAACACGAACAGCAGGTCGCCGATCGTGCGGAACATCAGTGCGCCGAAGACCGCGCCGATCGCGCTGCCCGACCCGCCAAACAGCGACACGCCGCCCAGCACTACCGCCGCGATCGAGTACAACGTGTAGGTGCTGCCGTTGGCGGCGGACGCCTCGCCGGAATAGGTGATGCACGTGAGGAAGAGCCCCGCGACCGACGCGAGCAGACCTGACAGCGTGTAAGCGACGAATTTGGCGCGGCGGATCGGCACGCCCGACATGTAGGCCGCGACCTCGGACGATCCGACGGCGTAGGCTGCGCGCCCGACGCTCGAGCGCCGGAAGGGCAGCCAGACGATCAGCACCAGTGCCAGCAGCAGTGCCAGGCTGGCCGGCACGCCGCCTGGCAATTGACCGGTCAGCGCATCGGCCAGCGTACCGTCGATGTCGCCGCCGGGGACACGACGCAGCGCGAGCGCGGCGCCATAGTAAATCGACCCGGTGGCGATCGTCGTGACGATTGGCTGCAGGCGGCCATAAATCACGATGAGTCCGTTGATCGCCCCGCACAGAGCGCCGACCGACAGCACGCCGACAACGCCGAGCGTTGTCATCAGCGGCGTGCCGACGACGATCGTCGAGGCCAGGCAGTTGGAGAGCACCATCACCATGCCGACGGACAGGTCGATCCCCGACGTGATCACCACCAGCGTTTGCGCGATGGCGACGATAGCGAGCAGAACGCCCTTGTTGGCCGCGGTCGTCGCGACGTTGGCGTTGAGACCGGCCGGGTGGTTGGCCGCGTAGATCGTGAACATCGCGACAAAGGCCGCGAAAGCCATCAGCGTGCCCTTGTGTTCGCGCAGCCAATAGAGACCAGTCACCGTTCATTGGACGAGCGTGAAGTTCCGCCGATGTTCAGCGCGTTGCTGACCAGTGCACGCTCGGTGATGTCCGCGCCGACCAGTTCGCGGATGACCGCGCCGTCGTACATGACCAGCACGCGGTCGCAACAGCCGACGAGTTCGTCGTAGTCGGTCGAGTAGAAGAGGATTGCCGCGCCCGCATCCGCCAGCTCGCGCAGCAGCTGATACATCTCCTGCTTGGTTCCGACATCGATCCCGCGCGTCGGATCGTTCAGCAGGAGGATCCGCGGCGCCACCATCAGCCATTTGCCGATGACGAGCTTTTGCTGGTTGCCGCCCGAAAGCGACCCGGCCTGAACGTCGGTGCCGTCACAGCGCACCGCAAGCAGCCGCACGATGCGCTCCACTGCGGCGCGTTCGGCGGCCGCGTCCACGATGCCCCAGCGCGACAAGGTGTCGAGCGCGGCGAAGGAGAGGTTGTCGCGGACCGACATCGGCAGCATCAGGCCCTCGGTCTTGCGATCTTCCGGGATCAGCGCCATGCCGATCGCCTTGCGCTTGGCAGCATGCGGCCCGGCAATGGTGACCGGCCTGCCATCGATTCGTACTTCGCCCGTTGTTCCGCGCAGCACGCCGAACAGCGCCAGCAGCAACTCGCGCTGGCCCTGACCGTCGAGCCCGCCGAGACCGATCACCTCGCCGGCGCGCAATTGCAGCGATACGTCGTTCAGCCTGTCCGACCAGCACAGGCCCCGCACATCGAGGACGGGCGTCGCGTCGTTTGCTGCGTGCGCGTTCCTTGCCGGAAACACGGCGCTGAACTCCCGCCCGATCATCAGCTCGACGACCTCGTTGTCGGTCTTCGTTCCCGCGGCATAGCTCGCGACACTGTGGCCGTTGCAGAACACCGTGCATTCGTCGGCCAACTCGGCGATCTCGTGCATCCGGTGCGAGATGTAGACGAGCGCGAGTCCTTCCGCGCGCAGGCGCTTCAGTACGGCATAGATCTTCGTCACGTCCGCGGCGGTAAGCGCGGACGTGGCCTCGTCGAGGATCAGGATGCGCGGCTTGCGGGCAAGCGCCTTGGCGATCTCGACCATCTGCCGCCGCGACAGCGACAGGTCCTTGACCAGCGCCAGCGGATGGATGTCCTCGGCGCCGGCGCGCGCCAGCGCCTCCTCGGCCATCCGGCGCTGCGCCTTGCGGTCGATCAGCCCGAAGCGCCGAGGCGGGTTGCTGATGCCGATGTTGTCGGCCACCGAAAGATCGGGGATCAGCGACAACTCCTGGAAGATGCACGCGATGCCGGCCGCCTGGGCTGCGGCCGGCGAGTCGAAATAAACCGGATTCCCGTCGAGCAGCATGCTGCCCTCGTCGGGTTCGACGACGCCCGCCATGACCTTGATCAGCGTCGACTTGCCGGCGCCGTTCTCGCCCAGGACGGCGTGGATGCGGCCCGCCTCGACGACGAGTTCGGCATTCTGCAGCGCACGCACGCCCCCGTAGCGCTTCGAGACGCCGTGCATCACGAAAAGGGGCATGTTGTCACGCGGGGGCGCGGGGATTCTCACCCCCGCGCGTCCGCATTCACTTCACGTTCGCTTCGGTTTGCCCCATGATTTCCTGCGCGGTGAAGTTGATGCCGCAGGTCGGAAACGAATTCCCGACGAAGAAGTTGTCGCTCTGCGCCGGGTAGAAGTCGGTGCCTTCCTTCATGTTCGGGAACTCGGCCTTCGCGAGCGGCAGCTTGACCGACTGCGGTACGACTTTGCCTTCGAGCGCCGCGATCGCCGTCTTGATCGCCACCGCCACCTGGGCCGGTCCCGTCCCGGCCGACGCGCACTTCAACCCCTGCGCCCCATATTTGCCGCAGAACTTGCGAAAGCCGTTCTCGGTTTCGCCGCCGAAAGGCACGAACGGGTGCTTGGCATCGATCATTGCCTGGACGACGCCCGTGTCGCCGCCTTGCGCGGTGATGCCGTCGAACTTCTTGTGCACGGCGATCGCGTCGGCCGTCACCTTCTGTGCCGTCGGGTCGTCCCATTTGCCGATCACCTCGACCGTGTCCCACTTCTTGCCCGACGCCTTGAACACTTCCTGGATGCCGTCGTGCCGGTCACGGTCGACCGACGTTCCCGAGACGCCGCGAACTTCCAGCACCTTGCCGCCGTTCGGGACGTTCTTCACCAGCCATTCGGCCCAATACTTACCGAGACCCTTCTGGTCGACGTTGACGTTGATCGCCTCCTCGGTGTCGAGGATGTTGTCGAACGCGACGAGCACGACGCCCGCATCGTTGGCGCGCTTGATCACGGGCTTGAACGCCGCCGGATTCTGCGCGTTGACGACGATCGCGTCGTAGCCGGAGTCGATGAAGTTGTTGATTGCGGCGATCTGCGCGGCGACGTCTTCGCCGGTGGACACGACCTTGAACTCCTTGAGCTTCGCCGCCACCTCCGGCTGCGCAGCATAGGCCTTGGCCGTCTTGATCATCTGGATGCGCCAGGTGTTGGCGATGTATCCGTTGGCGAGCGCGATGCGATACGGCCCCTTCTTCGCCGGATACTGGAAAAGCTTGGTGTTGCTGGCCCACGGCGCGAAGCACACGGCATCGGAGTTTGGCAGTGTCACCACCTTGGGCGGCGCGGCGGTCGCCAGTCCGGCGGCCAGCAGGGCAATCGCGGCAGAAACTTGGGTTCGGTAAAGCATTGGGGCCTCCATTTTTGTATGGGAATTGCGGTCAAGGCCGCATTCGGCGTCGATCGCAACGGCACCTGTTCTATTTTGTCAACCGCACGCCCGGTGCCGGAGCGAACTTCCCCAGCATACATTTGGCCGCGCAATCCTACAAACCGCGGTCACTTTCCCGATGCCGACAGGAATTCTTCCTTGATCTTCTCGGATACCTTGCCCATGTCGCCTCCCATTCAGAATTGGAGATTCTATAGGTAGTCGGAAACGTTATTGGGAAGTTTCCGGGTCCCTTGACCAGCCGTCAACGCGAATACCGGGCCATGACCGGCCCTTCAAGCTGACCCGGTTCAACTGTAACAATTTCGCCTATATATCTCATGTATGCTACGCGACCCCTTGGGGAGGAAGGGCCAGTTAAGCGGGACCGCCTAGTGTCGATCGGAATCCAAACGCTCGGAGACTACATGAAACTTTTACGGCAATTCTTCACCGCATTCGCTGGTCTTGTCAGCGCGATGGCTGTGGTCGCGCCGGCGCTTGCGCAAGCACCGGCCAAGCAACCGAACATCATCATGATCATGGGCGATGACATCGGCTGGGCCAATATCGGTGCCTACAACCAGGGCATCATGTCGATGCGCACGCCGAACCTCGACCGCATGGCGGCCGAGGGAATGCGCTTCACCGACTACTACGCGGAGGCGAGCTGCACGGCGGGACGCGCCAATTTCATCACCGGGGAGATCCCGCTCCGCACGGGCCTGACGACCGTCGGACAGGCGGGGTCGCCGATCGGCATGCCGGAACAGGCGCCCACGATTGCGACGGTGCTGAAGTCGATGGGCTATGCGACCGGCCAGTTCGGCAAGAATCACCTGGGCGATCTCAACAAGTTCCTGCCCACCGTCCATGGCTTCGATGAATTCTACGGTTACCTGTATCACCTCGACGCGATGGAGGATCCCTGCCACCCGAATTACCCGCAGAGGCTCAAGGCCACCGTGGGTCCGCGCAACATGGTGCATTCGTGGGCGACCAATACCGACGACCCGACCGTGCAGCCGCGTTGGGGCAAGATCGGCAAGCAGAAGATCGAGGACGCCGGCGAGCTTTGTCCCAAGCGAATGGAAACGATCGATGACGAGATCCTCGATAACGCCCTGAAGTTCGTCGACGGCGCGCGCAAGGCCGGCAAGCCATTCTTCCTCTGGCTCAATCCGACGCGGATGCACGTCGTCACGCACCTGTCGCCGAAGTACGAGGCGCTGCGCAACTCGGACAACAACTGGACCATGCAGGAAGCCGGCATGGCGCAGATCGACGACATCGTCGGCTCGGTGATGAAGTACCTGAAGGACAACAACCTCGAGGGCGACACCATCATCGGCTTCACGACCGACAACGGCGCCGAGAACTTCACGTGGCCCGACGGCGGTCAGACGCCGTTCGCCGGCGGCAAGGGCACCGCGCTCGAAGGCGGCTTCCGCGTACCGATGATCCTGCGCTGGCCGGGCAAGGTGCCGGCGGGCAAGGTCGAGAACAGCATCATGTCCGGCATGGACTGGTTCCCGACGTTCGTTGCGGCAGCGGGAAACTCCAACATCACCGGCGAGCTGCTGAAGGGCAAACAACTCGGCGACAAGTCCTACAAAGTGCACCTGGACGGCTACAACCAGATGGATCTGATCACCGGCAAGGGCCCATCGGCACGCCACGAGATCTTCTATTTCACCGAGGGCACGCTCTCGGCGGTGCGGATCGACGACTTCAAATACCGCTTCACCGATCAGCCGCAAGGTTGGCTGGGCGGTACGGTCAAAGTCGACTGGCCGATCCTGACCAACCTGCGCTCCGATCCCTACGAGCGGACGGGCTTGCCACAAGGTGCAAATGGATCACTCGCGTTCTACAACTGGTTTGTTTTCGAGTTCTGGCGCTTCCAGTTCGTGCAGCAGGAAGTGGGGAAGCTCGCTCAGACCGCAATCGAGTTCCCGCCGATGCAGCCGGGCGCCAGCTTCAACCTCGAGGCCGTGAAGGCGCAGATCGAGAAGGCCCGAGCAGCGCACGGCCAGTAGAGTATTCACGCGAGTCACTTCGACGCCGCGCTGTTGCGAAGCAGCGCGGCGTTTTCCGTTGCGGCATGGTTGGATTACCGAGGAACGCCGATGAAATGCACTCGACCGCAGGCGCTCATGACTGCTGTGTTCCTCTGCGCAAGACCACCACGTACGTGAGGAACATCTTCAAGTACTACGTCTCCCACAAGCTCACGCAAGAAGCCAGGGCGACGGAGGCGAAGCTCAGACAGCAGGTCGCCCCCGCCAAGAACTGACCGTTTCCCGCCCGGCTTAGAATCTCCATTTCTGAATGGGAGGCGACATGGGCAAGGTATCCGAGAAGATCAAGGAAGAGTTCCTGGCGATGATTCCGCCGACGATCTTCTTTTTCTTCACGCTGGGGCTGGTTGCAGTGGTGCGAATGCTGATGACGAAGGGGACCGGGCTTCAGGTCAGCACACCGATCCAGGTGGCGCTCGGTGCCTTGATCCTCGGCAAGGCGGTGTTGATCTCCGACATGCTGCCGATCATCAACCGCTTCCCTGACAAGCCGCTCTCTTACAACGTCGCGTGGAAGACCGTGATCTACGTTCTGGTGGCTCTGGTAATCCATTACCTGGAACGCCTGGTCGATTTCTGGAAGGAGGCGGGCGGTTTTGTGGAGGCCAACGACAAGCTGCTCGCAACAATCGTGTGGCCCCACTTCTGGGCCATTCAGATCATTCTGCTCGTGCTGATTTTCGGCTACTGCGTCATGCACGAGCTCGGCCGTGTCATAGGAGCGAACAAGCTGCGGGAAATGTTTTTCGGAAAACCTGCCCACGCTACGGCGTGATCAGGACTCGATCGTCGCACGTCATCCGAAGTTCGCCTCACGCTGACGGTCCGCTTCGCGCGAGTGCTGCTTGCGTGCGTAGCAATGCCTCAATGTCAGCGGCCCCTCAGGAATGGCCACTCCCTGGGACGCATCGCGGGGGAGGGGGATCAGTGTTTTCGATCCGCGTGCGCTTTGCAACACCGCTGCGATGGCGGACCCTATGCGGGCTGATCGCCGCCTAAAGCGCCGGCAAGCCCAGGCGCCGAGTGGATGTGCAGGTCGCGCTGCGGAAACGGGATTGCGATGCCGTTTTCGCCCAGCACGCGCGCCACCTCGTTATTGATCTCGTGCTGGACGCGCAATCGTTTGTCGATCGAATTGACGAACGCCCGGATCTCGAAGTCGAGTGTGCTTTCGCCGAAGGCCACGAAGAACACCGACGGTCCCGGATCCTGCAGAACATCCTGATTGCGTCGCACTGCAGCGAGGAGCACCCGCTGTGCGAGGTTGATGTCACTTCCGTAAGCGACGCCGACCTTGATCAGCAGACGGGTCGTCTGGCTGGACAGCGTCCAGTTGACCACCCGCTCTGTAATGAATGCCTTGTTCGGGATGATGACCTCCTTGTAATCGAAGTCCATCACGACCGTCGCTCGTGCGTGGATGCGCAAGACGGTACCCGAGACGTTGCCGACGGTGACAACGTCGCCGATGCGGATCGGACGCTCGGCGAGCACGATGAGACCGGATACAAAGTTCGCCACAATCTCCTGCAGTCCAAACCCCAGACCGACGCCAAGGGCAGCGACCAGCCACTGAACGTCACCCCAACGAATGCCGAGAATGCTGCACGCGAAGAGAACGCCTACGAGCGTAACCGCGTACCGCGCGATGACCTTGACCGCGTAGGTCGCATCAGTCTGCATCTCGAGTCGTTGCAGCAACACGATGTCGAGCAGCGCGCCGATGTTGCGCACCACGACGGCGGTGACCGCACCGACGACAATGGCAAGAAAGAGGTAACCGACGGTCAGCGCGCGTGTCACCTGCTTGCCATCGACAACTTCCGAGTAATTCCACAGCGAGTAGTCGGAGATCACCGACAAGACGGGCAGGGCACCCCGCCATATCCACCAGATCCCTCCGAGCAGCAACACCGTGACCAGCATGTCGAGCAACGATCGTGTCTGATCGCCGATCGCGGTGATGTCCAGCTGCGCCGGACGTGTCTCTGCCACCTCGGTTCCTGGCTCCGCTGCGGCGCCCGTCTCGTGCGATCGAACCCTCGCCTCGTCACGCCGATGGCTGAGATGGAGTCGCTGCACCTGCACCCACAACGCCATCAAGCCGTAGAGCATCACGGCGCCAATGGCGAGAAACACTGATTCCACGATGCGGCCGTAGAAGTAACCGGCGGCGACCAGATATCCGGCCGCCGCAAGCGCGGCAATGGCGATCGGCAACGCCAATAACGGCACGAACCAGAACGCGTGCAACTGTACGGCACGACTGCGAGGCGTACGGGCGCGCAGGCGCTGCATGATCGGGCTCGCGCCCCGAAAGAGGCGCATTAGGAACAGCGCAAGCGTAATCATCGCCAGACTGAACGCGAGACGCGCAAGGCTCTCGCGGTTAGCGAAGGGCGCGTGGTCCAGCCCGTTCAATGCGGCGACGAAGCAAAGTGGGACGAACACAGCTGCAAACCTGCGCAGTGTGCGGGCCGCTGCGCCGAGGGTCGCCTCTTCCCAACCGAAGTGTCCTACGGCCACGCCGCGCCGGTCCAGAAGCCACGCAAGGGTGGAAATTGCGAGCAGCAGTTTCGAGGTGGCCAGGAACGCATCACCTAGGGCCAGGGCGAAGGACTGGCTATCGGACGCATGCAAAAGCGTCGCTCCGGCGGTCCAGAGCACGAGTGGCACGGGTGCCGCTAGTGCGAAGGTGATCGCGAGCGCTGCGAGAGCGTGGCCGATACGATACCTCTCGTAGGTAACCGTCGAAGGCCTAGTCGACACGAGCCTACGCAATAGGCGACGACGCAACGCAAGGAGCGTCGCGGCAGCGACCAGCGCAAGTGAGGGCCAGAAGGGCCCACGCATAAGCTCCTGGCGCATCACCTCTCCAGCAGCCCTCCAGTTCGCCGGGGATATCGCCCATCCGAGCGCCGGCGCGAACTGGCCAACCGTTCTCGTGCTTGGTGGAGCAGGTATCCAGAATAGAAATCGAGTCAGCTCGGCCCGAGCCGCCTGCGACGCGCTGTCGAAGTCTCGCGACGCTGCTTCTACTTCGTGCAATGCGTCTAAACGCTTACGCTCCACTGCGGCCAAGCGCTGCAGTAGCTCGCGCTGTTCAGCAAGCGCCGCGCGCGCCCTTTGCTGCTGTTCCTGGGAAGGCGTGGGAAGCGCGCCCGACAGAAGCTGCGCCGTCGCGGCATCTACGTCGGACAGTTCACGCAATGCGCGTTCGACCCGCAGGTCCGCGTCGCTCGCTTCCTCCAACACCTCGGTACGCTGCGCACTGGCGACCGCGAAGCGCTCCTTTCTGGGCAACCTGCGCAGTTGCTCGCTCAGTGCCTGCGCCAGCTCTGGACCAAGTGGATACACCGCCGCTCGGCGCTCGACCCATTGCAGTCGCTCCTCGAGCTCACGCTTTGCGTTACGCAGATTCTCGAGCTCAACCAACCACCGGTCCAGGGCTGCTTCATCAGCGCGGAGCTGCGCCGCGAGCCTCGCGTTCTCCACGGCAATGCTGCCCACGACGTCGACTTGCTGCCCGAAGCTCGTCGCTGTTAGCAGTCCCAGGAAGCAACCGCCCAGAACGCTGCCAAGCCGCAGGCACCGCCCGGCCGTGCGGCGACGCATCACACAAATCCTGCGACGCGCTCGAAGCGCACGACGGTCTACTCGACCTCGTAGTTGGCGTAGCCGAACTCGTTGCTGCGTGCCGCAACATACTTGTCGCCGACCTTGTACACGGTGATCTCGAACGGCGTGTTCGCGATCGTGGTGACGATCTTCCCGCCGCGAATCTCGTAGTGCGCCGGCGATCCGACCTCGCCGCTGTGAAGCACGTCACTGACCTCGCCGGCGGGCGGCTGCTTTCCGTCGACGCTCAGGATGAGGCGCCGGCCGTCCGGCCCGTACAGGATCTCGAAGCGCTGCCCGGTCACGGTGTTGCGGACCTTGAAGGTCTTTCCGACGATGAGTTGCTTCAACTGCGCATCGTCCAGCGCTGCCCCACCCCTTTGCCGCAAGTCGGCGACCGTCGTGCCGGGCTTCGCGGCTTTGCGCGCTTCCTCGCTCGGCGAATACCAGATCGGCGAAGTCCACGCGCGATCCTGAACCGTCGCAGGGATGTTGTTGGGAGGCGGGACGCCAAGCTTCTTCGCGTCGTACGTCGTCCAGCGCGGCGTCGGGATCTGCAGCACCCGCGCGTAGTAGAACGCGAATTGGCTCGGGTCGAAGTCCGGGTCCGTCCAGACGGTCTTCAGCTCGACCGCGCCGATCGTGTTGGTGTACGAGGCATTCTTGACGTCGACCGTGTTGCCGACAGGCGGCAGCTCGGCTTGACCACTGCGCACCCGCGCATCCGAGATGGGTCCGCCGCCTTTCGCCTTGCGGTTCGACCAGGCGACGTCATAGATCTTCTCGAAGATCTGGCCGTTGCGCGTCCAACCCTTGACGATCTGGATGCGGTCGAGGTTGGCGTCATCGGGATCCTTGACCGCCCACACGATGAACGTCGGCGCCTTCGACTTGGCGGCCGGCAGGTCGCCGCCCATCGGCACGCCGTTCGCGTACCCGGTCTTGACCCAGTCCTTGCTTTGCAGGACGTTGGGCGCGAAGTCCCAGCCGCCGAAGAACCGCACCTTGATCCGCACGCCGCTGGTGCCGAAGGTCTCCTTGCGCTGCATGGCGGCGAAGATCGCCTCGCGCGTGTTCTCCTCGGCCCACACGCCGCCCAGCCCGGATGTCGAAAGCCTGTCCATCGTCATTCCCGCCGTCTTCACGCCGCTTATGCGTGCCTGCGGCGTGGCGTCGAGCAAGCCATGACCTCCAAAATAGTTCGATTGGGTATAGGCTGCCGCCGTGCCGTGCGTGTCGCTGGCGCCGACGAGGCCGAACTTGTACGGGTTGTAGCCGCGCGTGTCCTGCATCGCCAGTCCGTTCTCGTACCCCTCGCGGATATAGCTGCCGTGCAGCCTGGGCGCGCGATCTACGTCGCCCAGCAGATATTCCAGAATCTCGTGGCGGGCGAATTCGTCGTTGGGAGACAGCGCCGGGTGCGTTTCCGACGCACCCTTGAGCTGCTGGATCTCGGACAGCGGCTCGTTGTTGACCCGCGACTGCGCCCACGCCGCGTCGATCGGCCTGCCCTTGCTGTCGACTTCCAGCGGGAACATGACGCCGTCGGAGAGGTTCGCGTTGTGCGAGATCGCCAGCACCTCGTTGCCCGCCTTGCGCTGGCCGTCCATCCAGTTCCACAGGTCCTCCGGATGATTCGAATCTATCGAGGAGAACGGCAGCGCCGGAACCTTCTTCGTGTCCTTGAAGAGGATGTTGCGGTGCAGGTTGCGATTGTCCGGCGTCGAGCTCCACTCGTAGGCGGCGAAGGTCGTGAACTTGCCCGGCTGGTAGTACTTGTCGGCGGCTTCCACGACTCTGCTTCCACACCGAGCCGGCCACGTCGGGTGCTCACCAACTCCTTGATCGGCTCCGTGATGATCGAAGTGGCGAGGAAGAGGTAGACCTTCTGCACGTCCTCCCTGCTTCTGACCTTCAGCTTCTCGGCGATCGGCAGCTTGCTCAAATCGGACTGCGGGTCGTTGGCGAGCCGGACTGTGCCCATGTATTCCGAGTGGTCCGTCACGGCCTGGAAGTCGAGCGGCCGCTTGATCTGAACCATGTAGCCCGCGGGATGCCGGATAGGCTTACCCATGGCGAATTGGTACGCCTCCTCGGGTCCGGTGAGCGTATTGCCGAAGACGTACGCGTCGAACGACCAGCTCGTGTGGAGGTGGGTCTCGCCGAAGAAGACGTCGCGCAGCGGGTTCTTCTGCGCATGGGCCAGGAGCGGCGAGCCGCAGATCCCGGCGCCGAGCAGCATGGCGATCAACGGGGGCATCTTGAAGCCATGCGGAGCTCCCGTGCGCATCGAGCCTGTGTGCATGATTGCCTCCCTACGCAACATGAGAAGTCTCGAACTTGAGGATTGTTACGCTTCTTTGCCTCCTCCTGCAACTCAGCCGCTTCTCGTTGATCGACCACAGGCCCACAAAGTGTGACGGCGGCCGCAAGTAATGTCCAGAAGCTGCAATATTGCATATAAAATGCGGAAACGATTGATTTGCTCGCGCTGATCCATTTGCGGAGTTGTCAATGACATCGCGACGCGGATTCGCCAAATGGACGCTGCGCCTGCACATTGCTTCCGCAGCGTTTTTCGCCACCGTCATTCAGTCCGGTTGCGCGACGTATTCGATGATGCCGACGCCGGTGTTGTATATCGGAGAGCGTGCGAGGCCGCTGTTTGCTGCCATGGACGCCGAACGGCGCAAGCCGCCGCTCGATTTGTTTTACGCAACCGATCGAGTGCGTGCGACCAATCGTCGACGACGCGCAGCCCTACACGTCCGATCGCGCGAGGCATCTCGCATTCGGGTCAACGGTCGTCGAGTTCGGCCAAGGCATCAGTTGGGACACGCTCGTCGCGCAGAGCTTGTCCTCTCGACGCAGCGTCGGTATTGATCTGAAGTTGGGGAGCACTACGGAGCTTGGACGTTTTCCCGACATTCCCTACGAAATCGAGCGCACGCCGGCGGGGCTTTCCCGAACGCCTGCCGTGATTGCTGCGCACGAAGCGGCGAAAGCCGCATTCCAGGCGGAGCTCGAGCGTCGGCTCGTCGGTGCGGCCCGCAAGGAAGTCGTCGTGTTCGTGCACGGGTTTGCGAATACGTTCGAAGACGCTGTGCTAACGACAAGCGAGCTGTGCCATTTTCTCGGCCGCGAGTTCGTTTGTATGGTATTCACATGGCCCGCAGGCGGGACCAAGGGGGTGTTCTTCGGGTACGACGTCGATCGCGAATCGGCTGAGTTCGCGGTGGAGGACCTGAAAAAGACCGTTCGCATGATCGCCGAAACTTCCGGAATCCAGAAGATCCATTTGCTCGCGCATAGTCGCGGCACCGATTTGCTGGCAACGGCCATCGCCGACTTGAGCGTCGAGGCTTATGTCTCCCGGTCGAACATTGCGAACAGATTCAAGATCGGCAATATCGCGCTGATGGCGCCGGATCTGGACATAGATGTAGCGCTCAGCAAGATCTGGAAAGTCGTTTCCGATCCCGACCTGCCCTACGGTGGCACGCCCGATGCAGGCGTCGTCGTGCCATCCCCCGGGTTCCATATCACTATCTACGTGTCTCCAAACGATAAAGCGCTTGCCGCAGCGGGTTGGCTATTCGGCAGCTTGGTGAGGGTCGGTCGAGTCGATGTGGCCACCGTGCGCCCGGAGGGCATTGCCCAGGCGCAGGTCTTGCAAGCACTCGACGTGATCCAGGTCACGGAGGCGAACTGTTTCATTTGCCACAGCTACTTCGTCTCCAACCCACGCGTAAGCGCGGATCTGATTGCGATGTTGCGTTACGGCTTGAAACCCAATGACCCGGGACGACCGCTCGTCGAAGTGCAAAGACCATTCTGGCGCGTGCCGACGACAAGCGACGTCGAGACTGCCGGAGTGGCTACCGAATGACATTCGCTGTGGCCTTGCGACGCCAATCTCACCAATGCGCTTCCCTGCCGTAGACCTGCGACGGTTCGCTGATTCTCTATAGCGCCGGCTCGTCGATAGTGTTATCGTACAAAGATGCGGTGCATTGGGCGCCAGAGCAGGCCCCCGCAACCAAACAATAAAGGGCTCGCAGCGATGCGAGCCCTTTGCCTTTCCGAGGCATTGCGAGTTGCTGGATTCCAACGATGAGGATTGCACCCCAGCTGCATTTGATATTGGTCAAGGTTGTCGCGCAAGCCGCATGCGAAATTGGAATGCTGTAATTCGTGCGCAATGCTTTGTGGTACTCGGGAGGGGAAATAGGGCCATGGTCGTGATGCAAAGAATTTGCGTTCGCGTGACGCTGGTTGCACTTGCCGCTGCGGTCGCGATGCCGGCGCTTGCGCAACAGGTTTACGGTGTGCCAGGTTCACCGGCGGCCACGACTTCGATCCAGGGCGACCGAATCCCCGCGCCGCCGGCGAAGTTTGGCGGCAAGGTCGAGCGGACCACGGTAGGATCCAAGCCTTACTGGCCGGCGCGCATCGTGCCGCCCAAGGGCGCGCCGAACGTCCTGCTCATCATGACGGACGACTCCGGTTACGGTGTACCGAGCACATTCGGCGGCGTCATACCGACTCCCGCGCTCGACCGGATCGCCGCCAACGGTCTGCGCTATACGAACTTCAATTCGACGGCGCTGTGCTCGCCCACGCGCGCGGCGCTGATCACCGGCCGCAATCATCACTCGGTCGGATTCGGCGTCATCTCCGAACAGGCCACCGGTTATCCAGGTTACGACAGCATCATCACCCGGGACAAGGCGACGATTGGCAAGATCCTTAAGGACAACGGCTACCGCACGTCGTGGTTCGGCAAGAACCACAACACGCCAGCCTTTGAGGCGAGCTCGACCGGCCCGTTCGACCTGTGGCCAACCGGCATGGGCTTCGAGTACTTCTACGGTTTCATGGGCGGCGATACCAGCCAGTGGCAGCCGGCGAACCTGGCGCGCAACACCACCTATATCTATCCCTTCATCGGCAACCCGAATTTCAACCTCATTACCGCGATGGCCGACGAGGCGATCGCATACATGAACCAGATCAACACGCTGACGCCGGACCAGCCTTTCTTCGTCTACTACGTGCCGGGTGGCACTCACGCGCCGCACCATCCGACGCCGGAGTGGGTCAAGAAGATCAGCGACATGCACCTGTTCGACCAGGGCTGGAACAACCTGCGCGACCAGATCTTCGCCAACCAGAAGAAGCTCGGCGTGATTCCGCAGGACGCGAAGCTGACTCCGTGGCCGAAGGACCTGCTCAAGGACTGGGACCAGCTCAACGCCGACGAGAAGAAGATGTTCATCCGCCAGGTCGACGTCTTTGCGGCTTACGTGGCTTACACGGACAACGAGATCGGCCGCGTGATCCAGGCAGTCGAGGACATGGGCAAGCTTGACAACACGCTCATCATCTACATCAACGGCGACAACGGCACGAGCTCCGAAGGAACGTTGAACGGCACGCCCAACGAGGTCGCCATGTTCAACGGCGCCGAGGTTTCCGTCGCCGATCAGTTGAAGTACTGGTACGACATCTGGGGCTCGGACAAGACCTACAATCACATGGCGGTGCCATGGGCGTGGGCGTTCGATACGCCGTTCACGTGGACCAAGCAGATTGCTTCGCACTTCGGCGGCGTGCGCCAGGGCATGGCAATCTCGTGGCCGGCCGTGATCAAGGACAAAGGCGGGATCCGCAACCAGTTCCACCACGTGATCGACATCGTGCCGACGATCCTCGACGCCACTCACGTCAGGCAACCGACGATAGTAGACGGCATCACGCAGAGCCCGATCGAGGGCGTGAGCATGGTGTACACATTCGACAAGAAGAACGCGAACGCGCCGTCAACCCACAAGACGCAGTACTTCGAGATGATGGGCGACCACTCGATCTACCACGATGGCTGGATCGCGAGCACGAAAGTGATGCGCCCCCCTTGGGACGTTTCCGGCGGTGTCGGGTCGGATCCGGCGAATTACCCGATGGAGCTCTACGACCTGCGCAAGGACTGGACACAGTCGGAGGACCTGGCTGCCAAGGACCCGGCCAAGGTGAAGGAGATGGTGAATCTCTTCTGGCAGGAGGCGGTGAAATACCAGGTGATGCCGCTTGACGCGACCGTGGTTACGCGCCTCATCACCCCGCGCCCGAGCATCACGGCGGGCCGCAACGTGTTCACTTGGACGGCGCCACTCACGGGCACGCCGAACGGCGACGCCCCTTCGGTCCTCAACGCGTCGTACAATTTCAAGGCGGAGATCGAAGTTCCGCAGGGCGGCGGCGAGGGCATGCTGATCACACAGGGCGGACGCTTCGCAGGCTATGGTTTCTACCTTCTGAAGGGCAAGCCACTCTTCACCTGGAACATGGTAGATCTCGAGCGGATCAAGTGGGAGGGGCCGGACGTGCTCGCACCCGGCAAGCATGTACTGGAGTTCGACTTCAAGTACGATGGCCTCGGGATGGCCACGCTCGCGTTCAACAACATGAGCGGCATCGGCCGGTCCGGAACCGGCGTGCTCAAGGTCGACGGCAAGGCAGTTGCCGAGAAGAAGATGCCGAGGACCATACCCTTCATCCTGGCGTGGGACGAGAATCTCGACGTCGGCTCCGATACCGGAACGCCGGTCGATGACAAGGACTACCAGGTGCCATTCGCCTTCACAGGCAAGATCAACAAGATCACGCTGACGATCGACCGACCGAAGCTGACACCGGAAGACGAGAAGAAGCTGATGCAGGCAACGCGCAACAACAAGACGAGCGAGTGATGCAACCCGTTAGGTGCATCGAGCTATCATTCACGAGTACGTCAAGGAGACCGTCATGAGCAGGAAAATTATCATCCTTACAGTTGCAGCGCTTGCCGCCGCGGGCGTCGCCTACGCGCAGTATCCGATCATGGACAAGGTTGCCGACAAGGTGATCCAGAAATACCAGACGTCGTCGTGCCAGCAGTTGTGGCAGGAAAAAGCGCAAGGGCAGGGCCAGCCGAAGCCGGAGATGGAGCAGCGCGTGATCGCGGCGTTGAAGAGCGATCCGCAGATGCGCCAGGCGTTCTTCAACAAGATCTCGGCGCCCATCGTCAACAAGATGTTCGAATGCGGGATGATCCCTTGATGTCTCACGGTGCGCGTTCGAGCGCACGGAGTTGGCCATGAAGCATTTCAGTCATATCGGACGGGCGCTGGCGCTCGTGTCAGGCGTTGCATTTGCGCTCACGCGTTGGCGCGCAGTCTCCGGCGCCTGACGGCCGCGCCCGCGAAGCCCGCACAACCGGCCAAGGCCGCGAAGCCGGCGAAGAAGCCGGCGACGCCGGAGTTCAAGCTGATCCTGGAGCCCAGGGCGATGGACCTGCTCAAGGCGACCAGCGCAAGGCTCGCGAAGGCCAAGGCGATGTCGTTCACGGCGACCGTTGGCTATGAGTACCCAAGCAAGCTCGGGCCGCCGATCGTCTACACGATGCGCTACGACGTCAAGATGCAGCGGCCGGACAAGCTCAAGATATTGATGCCCGGCGACGGCCCGGCGTCGGAGTTCTACTACGACGGCAAGGCGATGGCGGCGTATGCGCCGGCCGAGGATCTGGTTGCCGTGGCCCCTGCACCGCCAACCATTGAGGAGGCGCTGAAGGCGGCGTACAACACGGCCGCGCTGTTTTTTCCCTTTGTCGATCTCCTGGTCGACGATCCTTATGCCGCGCTGACCGACGGCGCCATTCTCGCCTTCTACATCGGCCCGTCGACCGTGGTGGCGGGCACGAAGACGGACATGGTGGCGTGGGCGAACAAGGACGTGTTCCTGCAGATCTGGATTGGCGAAGACAAACTGCCGCGGCGAATCCGCGCCGTCTATGCCGCCGACCCTCTGCAAATGCGCCACGAGATGGAGCTTTCAAACTGGAAGCTCGATTCGGAAGTCGAACCGGACACCTATACGTCGCTTAAGGCGCAGGCGGCCAAACGCATTGCGTTCGCGAACCCGACCGCCACGCCGCCTGGAATGAAGCCGCTGGTCAAGATGACGCCGGCCAAGGCTGCGCCCGCGAAGCCGCAAACGAAGACACCCTGAACGGAGGTGTGATATGAAGACCACCCTGACTGTTACCGCCGCGCTGATCGCGGGCGCGTTCGCCCTGGGAACCGGCCCCGCAGGCGCCTGGTCCTCCGCCAACCGCGCCGGTGGCAGTACGAGCCACTCGTATGGATCGACCAGCCACGAGAATCGCTACGGCGGGAGCTCCACGCACGAAGCGGGCGAGGGCACCGAGCACACCAACACCTACGGCGGCAGCACGGCGCATGCGACCGGAGGAGGCACCGAGCACACCAACGTATATGGCGGCAGCACGTACGGGGCTTATGGGGCGGGCGCCGCGCATACGACTGCGTATGGCACGACGGCTTATCATCCGCCGGCGTACGCCTACCCCGCCTACCACCCGCCGGTTGCGGTGCCGTACTACTCCACCGGATGTTATGGCTGCGCTGCGGCAGCAGGTGCCGTAGTCGGGATGGCCGCGGGTGCGGCGGTCGCGTCCGCCAACACGCAAGCCGCAACATCGAATGCGTACGCTGCGGGCGTCGCAACCGGTAGCGCCAACACGGCCGCGGCGACGAGCGCCGCATATAGCGCCGGCGTCGCCACCGGCGCGGCGATGCCGCAAGCGCGCCCCCGGCGAACTACTCGATGGGCGTCAATTACGCGGCGGTGCCCGGCAGGCTCGATGTCGATCAACAAGAACGGCACGACGTACTACCTCAACGGCAATACGTGGTTCCAGCCGGCGTATGGCGCGAACGGCGTCTATTACAAAGTCGTGCCGGCGCCCTGAGCACCGCACGATTGTGATTGCCAGTTAGGTCATTCAATTTCTCCACGACAAGGTACACGATGAAAATATTTCGCCCTTTCGGTAGCGCAATGGCGGCGCTGGTTTTCGCCGCGGGCGCGCTATTGCCGGCAACGTCAACGGCACAGTCGGCGTCCTCCGCCTACGAATCCGAAAAGTGGATGTTCGCGGCAACCATCTACGGCTATCTACCGGACATCGGCGGCAAGTTGAACTTTCCGGTGGAAACGGGCGGGTCCTCCATCAACGTCGACGCCAGCAAGCTCCTCGACCACCTCAAGATGGCCTTCATGGGCGCGTTGGATGTGCACAACGGCAAGTGGGGGATCTTCACGGACGTCCTGTATCTCGATGTCAGCGGATCCAAGTCGAACACGCGCGATTTCAACATCGGACGCCAGGGCATTCCCGCCAGCACGACGGCAGACCTGAACCTCGACCTCAAAGGTTTCGTCTGGACCATTGCGGGTGAGTACCGCCTGATTTCCGACCCGAAGGCGTGGACGGTGGATGTGCTCGCGGGCGCGCGGATGTTGGGTGTCAAGCCGACGCTGGATTGGTCGATCCAGGGCGACCTGGGCCCGATCCCCGTGGCGGGACGCAGCGGAAGCAAGCAGATCGACGACACCCTCTGGGATGGCATCGTCGGCCTCAAGGGGCGCTTCAATCTGTCGGACGATCGCCGCTGGAATCTTCCGTTCTACCTCGATGTCGGCACCGGCCAGACACAGCTCACGTGGCAAGCGGCGGCCGGTGTCAGCTATTCGTACCAGTGGGGCGACGTTATTGGCATGTGGCGATATCTCGCCTGGGACAACAAATCGGGCAAGCAGATCGAAGCGCTCAACTTCAACGGGCCGATGATCGGGGTCACGTTCCGCTGGTAGGAGGTTCGGGCCTGCGGTCCTCGCCAATTCGTCGGCCGGGCGCATGGGAAAAGACGGGGGGCGCATGAGTGGAGTTCGGATGTTCTTGCCTGTGGCGCTTGCCGCGCTTGCTCGTTCTCGCAGGGTGCGCCACTCGCCCGGTCAACCCGCCGATCACGCAGCACAAGCATCGAGACGGGTTACACGTTTCAGGCGCGCCTCAACAAGATGGGAAGGGGCGACAGCCTCGTCATCCTGGCGTTCTCCGGCGGCGGAACGCGCGCCGCGGCGTTCTCCTACGGCGTTCTCGAGTTCCTCCGGCGCACGGAGGCGATCGGTCCCAAGGGCAACAAGGTCCGCCTGATCGACGCCGTCGACGTCATCACCGGCGTCTCGGGTGGAAGCTTCACCGCCCTGGCTTATGGCCTGTACGGCGAAAAACTCTTCGCCGACTACGAGCAGCGTTTCCTCAAACGCGACGTCCAGGGCGAGATCATCAGGCGATCTTTTTCGCCGACCTACTGGGGTGACCTGTCGTCGACCGGTTGGGGTCGCTCTGAACTGGCGGCCCAACTGTACGATGAAGTCCTGTTCAACAACGCGACCTTTAGCGACCTCGACCGCGGCGACGGCCCGTTCATCGTCGCGTCGGCAACCGATATCTCGAGCGGCGGCCGGATGCCCTTCAACCAGAATCTCTGGAACGTGATGTGCTCGGATGTGAATGCGGTGAAGCTGTCCCGCGCCGCCGCCGCATCGTCTGCCGTTCCCGTCGTGCTGTCGCCGGTCACGATCAACAACTACGGCGGCACCTGCAACTATGAGCCGCCGGCCTGGGTCAAGCTGTTTACGCAGTCCGCGAATCCGCCGCGGCCCGCGGCCCGCGCCATACGCGAGTTGAAGGATGCAGAGATCTACGCCGACGGCGCGCACCTTCCCTATATTCATCTCGTGGATGGCGGCGTGTCCGACAACCTGGGCATGCGCGGTGTGCTGGACATACTGGAATTGCTCGAAGCCTTGCACGACAGGGGCCTTCCGACACCGCTGGATCACGTGAAGAGGATCATCATCTTCGTCGTCAATTCGCTGTCGTCGCCCCCGACCAACTGGGATGAATCGGAGACTCCGCCCGGCACGATCGACATCCTGCTCAAGGCCACCGGCGTTCCAATCGATCACTATTCCTACGAGGCCGTCGAGCAGTTGAAGGACATCGCGGCGCGGTGGAACGAGGCGCGGGAGGTCCGCAGGTTGGCCGGATGCGATGCAGGAAGGAACGCAGACGTTTGTGCCGTGGTACACGCGCCGGCGGCCGAGATCTTTCCCATCGACGTGTCCTTTGCCCAGCTCGCCGACGCGAAGGAGCGGGCCTACCTCAACGAACAGCCGACGTCCTTCGTCCTGCCGCCCGAGGCAGTCGATCGCTTGCGCGCCGCTGCGGGGACGATCATCCTGGCCAACCCGGAATTCCAGCGGCTGCTGAAGGACCTCGGCGCGACGATTGTGCCTGTGGCGCCTGCCGGCGGCGCCACGACTGGCGCCCCCCACTAGATTCCTTTGGAGAAACGATGAAATCTTCCGCGAAACGAATGCTTCTCCCGATCTTCGTCGCCGCCGCGCTGGGCGCCAGTGCTGCGCAAGGCAAGGAATGCAAGGGCATCAACTTCCCCGATCAGGCGCAGGTCGAAGGAAGCAACCTGTCGCTGAATGGCCTCGGTCTGCGCCAGGCGACGATGCTCAAGGTCAACGTCTATGTTGCCGCGTTGTACGTGCCCAAGACGTCCAGTGACCCGAACGCGCTGCTCGCATCGCCCGGACCGAGCGAAATGGTCCTCCAATTCGTACGCAACGTCGGCGCGGACGATCTCCGGAAGGGCTGGAGCGAGGGATTCGAAAAGAATTCCAAGGATCATCTGCCGGCGCTGAGGGATCGCATCGCCATGCTCAACGGATGGATGGCCGACGTAAAAACCGGCGAGCGACTGACGTTCATTCACAAGCCGGGGGCGGGGATTCAGGTGGACGTGAACGGCGCGGTGAAGGGGACCGTCAAGGGCGATGACTTCGCCAAGGCGTTCCTGTCGATCTGGCTCGGATCCGATCCGCCGAACCCGGAAATCAAGGCCGGGTTGCTCGGCGGCGCCTGCGGATAGCCACGGTTGCAGACACGAGGCCTGGCGGCGCTCGCGGCCTGCGTGCTCGCGTGGGTCGGATCGCCTGTGTCCGCGCAGGACATCGAGCCGCGCGCCTATTCCAATGCGCCGATCGGTGTCAACTTTCTGGTTGCGGGATACGCGTATACGAAGGGTGGGATTGCCTTCGGCCCGCAGCTTCCCATCACCAATCCGAATCTCAATACGTCGAACGCGCTTCTTGCGTATGCGAGAGTGCTCGACTTGTGGGGGATGTCAGCCAAGTTCGACGCGACGGTGCCGTATACGTTCCTCTCGGGATCGGCCGACTACAAGGGACAAACGGTAACGCGAAACGTGGCCGGATTTAGCAATTCCACATTTCGCCTGTCGGTCAACCTCTACGGGGCGCCCGCCCTCTCGCTGAAGGAGTTCGCCGATTGGGAGCAGGACCTGATCATCGGCGCCAGCTTCCGCTTGGTGACGCCCTGGGGCCAATACGACGACAGCAAGCTCATCAACAACGCCACCAATCGCTGGGCATTCAAGCCGGAGGTCGGAATCTCGAAGGCCATCGGACCGTGGACGCTGGAGGCCACGGCAGCGGTGACGTACTACACCAGCAATGAGGATTTCTTCGGCGGGAACCGACTTTCCCAGGATCCTCTCTACTCACTCCAGGGCCACGTGATCTACGGGTTCCGCTCGGGGATCTGGGGTTCGCTCGATGGCACGTATTTCGCCGGCGGGCGAACGACCATCAATGGCGAGTTGAACAGCGACCTTCAGCAGAACTGGCGAATTGGCGCGACCCTGGCGCTTCCTGTCGACCGCCTGAACTCGATCAAGTTCTACGCGAGCAAGGGGGTATCGGCGCGCACCGGCAATAACTACGACCTGATCGGCGTCGCATGGCAATATCGCTGGGGTGCGGGGCTCTGATACCCCTGCTGCCGATCGCTACCTATTCCAGCGCGTACATGTTCCCGTCCGTGCTGCCGAAGTAGACCGTGCCGCCGACCACGAGCGGCGACGAGAAGATCGCCCCGATGGCGAATTGCTGCATCGTCGCGACGATCGGTGCTTCGCGCCAGTTCGACCAGTAGAGCATCTGGGAATTGAATTTGCGATCCGCGGTCAGGACCCAGCCTGCATTGCGTTTTGAAGCATCCGCCTGGAACTCCCACGCCAATGCTCCGCTGGCGAGATCGCGCGCCTCCAGCGTGCCGTTGAGGACGCCGACGTACACCAGATCGCCTGCCGCCGACGGCGATGAAAAGAAATAGGCGTTGCCTTGCTGGCGGACGATCTGCTTGCCGGTTTCGGCATCGAGCACGAAGTAAAGGCTTGAATCGGACGTGCCGAAGATCACCTTGCCGCGCGATACCGCGGGTGAGGTGATCACCCAGCTTCCGGCGTTGTTGAAGCGCCACTTTTCCTTGCCCGTGGCCGCATCGAGCGCGTAGAGATTCGAATCCCGGCAACCCGTGTACACTACGCCGTTCACGACGGCGGGCGACGACTGGAATCCCACCTGGTTGTGCATGAGTGCGTCTTCACCGCCGTGGAAGCGCCATTTCTCCGCGCCGGTCGTGGCGTCCACCGCGTAGAAATAACTATCCCAGCTGCCGAAGAACACGACACCATCGGCGTAGGCAGGAGAGGCGTGCACGACATCGCCGGTCTGGAATTTCCATTTCAGGTCTCCGGAGACGGCGTCGAGCGCGTAAACATTGCCGTCGCCGCTCCCGAAAAACACCGACCCGCCTCCTACAACGGGACTCGACAGATAGACGTCGAACGGATCCGCGATGGTCTGGTTCTTAGGTTGCATGCCGTGCAGGCCTTTGGCCTCGAATCGCCGCTCCCCTCCGGTCGCGAACTTCCACCGTGGAGTTCCCGTGCGCGCGTCGAGCGCGTAGAACTTGCCGTCATAGCTGCCGACGTACAGCGTGCCGCCGGCGATTGCCGGTGTCGCCGCGACGGGACCACCGGTGCGCCGCTTCCACAGTTGACGCCCGTCGGCCGCAGCGACGGCGTAGATATTCCCGTCGTCGCCGCCGAAGTAGATTGCGCCGTCCGCATAGACGGGTGACGAAACGATCGCGTCGCCCGTCGGGAATTTCCACTTGACGCGATGGAACTGGCGCGGCCCCTCGTCGCGAAAGGCGCCTGCGTGAATCGCGTCGCCGCGAAATGTCGATTGCGCGTGGGCGGCGCCCGCTGCAAGGGCCGCCAAGGTGACACAGAGCAGCGCGGTCTTCATGATGCCCTGACGCGGTGAAGCACCAACGGCAATTCGAGCGACAACAACTCGACGATGCCCCGGATTTCGCCGCTTTCCTTGACGAAGCGCCCTTCGAACGTGACGCGTCTTTCCTGCGATTCGATTCGCACGAGATTGTCCTCCTGGATGACGAGATCGACCGGGAGCGTAGTGGTTTGCTTGCCGACGATGACGAATTGGGCGGTCGCCGGGGCATCGGCGTGATTCTCGAAGGTGATCGTGACGTGACGTGGATAGCCGCCGAGTTCGAAGTCGCCGGTCCAACGGTCTTCGATGTCGCGCGTGACTCGCGTGCTTGGTACGGGCATTTCCACCTGCGCCGATGCGACGCGGGCGAGGGAGAATTTCGCCACGTTGCCGCCCTGAGTCATGTCGCCCGCCATGCGGTCGGCTGAAAGCAAGTGCGCCTTGAAACGCGCCGGTCCATGGGTCGCGCTGCGGAGGGAACTGCCGACCTCGAATGCCACGTCGGCGTCCGTGACGACGACGTTCGTAAGCGGCTCACCTTTGAGGCCGAGCCCGGAGACGATGATCGACCCCTTCCAGGCTCCTGCACTGTCCTGCGCCAGATCGACGACCAACTGCAGGTCTCTCCCGGGAATCTCGACCGGGCCCTCCCACCGCCCTTCCGGGGGCTTCGCGCCCCACGGCGAGGGACGGGACGCACAAGAGCAGAACCAGGATCGTTCGTCGCATGAAGACCTCCCTTGACGTCCAATAGATGGATCGTATTGGGAGATCGTAGGGGACGCCGGGGCGGGCACAACGGCCAGACGACGGGGCGCTCCATGACGCGATGGAGCGCGGGGGTGGGCGACCGTCCGGCTAAGCGATTACGGTGCGAACGGACGCTTGCCAGGGGAGACGGAGCTCTTGAGGCCGATGGGCAGGCAACCGGCCAGCAACAGCACGAGTACCAGGCAGACCAATTTTTTCAATGGTGTTCCCGCAGTGCGTCTAAAGAGCACCTATCGTTCGCCCAATCGCGCGCGAGGTCAAGGATTCCCGGCGTCGAGCGGTCTCGCGGCGTGCCAAATTGCCACGGTCGCGAGGAATCCTTCCGGCACGGCGGCTTCGTTCAGCGTCCAGTCACGAGGTAGGTAAGGCGCTGGCCCGGCCGCCAGCGCCAGACCGTCATCGATCGCCACCTCGAGGTGCCGGAACGGCGCGGCGAGCGCATCACCGGTCGCCTTGCTCATCGCCTCCTTGCAGGTCCACAGGCGGAGGAACCTCTGGCGGCGCTGTTCCGGCGCCATCGCGGCCATGCCTCCCCGTTCGCGCTCCGAGAGAAACTTGCGGGACAGGCCGTCCGCGTTCACTTGCCGTTCACGATGCTCGACGTCGACTCCGATGCGCATGTTCTGCGGCGCCGCGTCCACGATGGCGATCAGCGCCATGCCACGGGTGTGCGACACATTGAAGTCGATCGGCGCTGCGGCCAATTCCGGGCGGCCGCGTCGACCGCGAGTCAGCGGCACCGAGGAGGGCGCGATTGCAAGAACGCGGCCCAGCAGCAGGCGCAGCGTCGCGCGGCCCGCAATCCAGCGTTGCTTCAGTAACTCGGTCCCGAACCGTTCCGCGCGCGCGCGTTCCGCGCTCGACAGCGTGCTCTCGAGTTCCGGCCAGTCAGCGCGCGGGCGATCGAGCGCCACCCAGAAGAGCGACATTCCGCGGGTGACCGGGGGCAACGACGTCGCCCAGTTGCCGGCAGCGGTTGATCCGGCAAGATTGCCCGGTTGCACGAAGTCGTCTACGCTCACGCCGTTTTCCAGGATTGAGGGCCTGCCGCCCCAAAGTGGGGCGCTACGCCCTGCCGCCTCATTTTCCACGTCGTTTCCGCCCCCGCTTCCACCCCGTGCACTTCCTGCTCAAGTCCCTCACCCGGCTGCCGCTGCCTGTTCTCTATGAACTGAGCAGGGCCATCTTTCGGATCGCCTATTACGTCTTCCGCTGGCGCCGCCCGCTCGCGGCCACGAATCTGCGCAATGCCTTTCCCGAAAAAACGGAGGCGCAGCGCGCCGCGATCCTCAAGCGATCGTACCGCAATCTCGCGGACATCATCGTCGAGACCGTCTACGGATTTGGCGCGAGCGCCGCCGACATGCAGCGCCGCGTGCGCATCGACAATCCGGAGCTTCTCCGCCAATTCACGGAGCGCGGGCAGTCGGTGGTGCTGCTCGCCGCGCATTTCTGCAACTGGGAATGGCTGCTGCTGGCCGCCGGCGCGCAGTTGGGCCTCCCCATCGATGCCGTTTACAAGCCGCAACGCATCGCCGGCTACGATCGCTTCCTGCGCGAAGGGCGGACGCGCTTCGGCGGCAATCCCATTCCCGCGAACAACTTCTTCTTCGAGGTCATGAAGCGCAAGGGCAAGGCGCGCGCCTATGCCCTCGTGGCGGACCAGACGCCGTTGAAGGGCGAGGAGAAGCACTGGACGCATTTCCTCAACCAGGATACGGCGTTCTTTGTGGGTTCCGACAAGATCGCCAGGATCCTCGATGCGCCCGTGTTGTTCGTCTCGATGCGGCGCGAGCGCAAGGGTTTCTATTCGGCCCGGCTCAATCTGCTGGCGTCGCCGCCATACGACCGTACCGGGGATCGGGAAATCGCAGCCGAAATCATTGAGCGCTATGCCCGCGCACTCGAGAACGAGATTCGCCGGAGTCCGGCGGACTGGCTGTGGATCGAGCGCAAGTGGAAGTACGCGAAGCCTCTATACGCCTGAATCCACATCCGCCTGATGAAATTCCTCCTCAAAGCGCTGACGTACTTTCCGCTACCGATGGTCTATCCATGGGGCTGGCTCATGTACTTCGTCGCCTTCCACATCCTGCGCTGGCGGCGCAAGCGCGTGGAGGAGGACGTCGCCCGGGCGCTTCCGGACATGAGCCAGGCCGAGCGCTACGAAATCGTCCGGCAGATGTACCGCAACTTGGGCGACGGCCTCATCGAGGCGCTCTGGGGCTATGGCGCCAGCGCCGACGAAATCAGGCGGCGCGTCGTGATGGAAAACCCCGAACTCGTCCGTCGCTACGCGGATGCGGGCAAGACCGTACTGCTGCTCACTGCACATGTCTGCAATTGGGAGTTGCTGTTCTTGAGTGCTGGCGCGCACTTCGGCATTCCGGTCGATGTCGTCTATCGGCGGCAGGGACTGAAGTCGGTCGACGAGTACGTTCGCGATGCCCGCGCGCGTTTTGGCGGCAACGTCATTCCGCGCGAAGACTTCATTTTCGAAATCATGAAATGGTCCGGAGAGCCGCGTGCCTTCGCGCTGGTGGCGGACCAGACGCCGAAGCACGACGAGACCAAACATTGGACGCGCTTTCTCAATCAGGACACCGCATTTTTCCTGGGCGCGGGAAAGATCGCGAATTTCCTGCAGGCGCCCGTGCTGTACGTGGCGATGCGGCGCTTGCGGCGCGGCCACTATTCGGTGCGGCTGTCGGTCCTGGCCGAGCCTCCCTACGAGGAAGGCACGGACGTACTCATTTCGGAGCGTTACGCGCGCACGCTCGAGGCGGAGGTGATGGCGAACCCTTCGGACTGGCTCTGGCTGCAGAAGAAGTGGAAGTACCCGAAGCGTCCCGGCGAGTAATTCAGCCGCTCGCGTTGAGCTTGCCGGAAAGATAATCGGCCATCGCGCGAACGGTCGGATACTCGAAGAAATCGGTGACATCGAGGCGGCCGGGATACGCCGCTTCGACCTTTTCGTAAATCTGTGCCAGCGTCAGTGACCCGGTTCCCAATTCGAACAGGTTGTCGTCGGGTCTCAGTTTGCGCGTGGGCAGCGCAGCCTGGCAGATCGCGAGCAGCGTCGCTTCGACGCCATTTGCCCCGACATCGGGTCGATCCGGATGATCGGCCTCCAGCGCCGCCAGCTGGGCCAGGAAGGTGGCGAACCGGCCGGCCTCGAAGTCGCGGGCGAGGGCAAAGCGTTGAATCTTGCCGCTGGTGGTCTTCGGAAACTGGCGGACGGGAACAACTGCCGCGACCGGAACCCCCGTGCGCTCGACGACCACGCGCCGCACGGTCCGCGCCTGTGCGGCAAATGCGGCAACGTCGTCGTCCTTGGTCAGCAGGAAGACAAGCACGTCGTCCGTTACCGCGTGCGGTGCGCGCATGCCCGCCGCTGCGGCGCGGCCGAGTTCGATGCCCGCGTGCTGGGCGAGGACCAGCTCGATGTCCTGCGGGAAGTGGTTCTGGCCGGCGACAAACAGGATCTCCTTGATGCGTCCGGTGACCACCAGTTCGCCTTCGTGAATGATGCCGAGATCGCCCGTGTCGAGATATCCGTCCGGCGTGCGCGACTGCTCGGTCAGCGCTTCATCGCCGTAGTAGCCCGCGCTGACGTTGTCGCCGCGAATGAGGATGCGTCCCACCGTCCCCGGCACCGTCGCGACGCCGGATTCGTCGGCGATCCGAACCTCGCAATGCCGCACCGGCCTCCCGACACAGACGAGTTCGATGGCGTCATCGGCGCCGGGCGCCACAGGCTGGACGGCGTCGCCGGGACCGAGCAGGCCGCGCGCCAGCGACACCGTCGAAAACGGCGCACCGACTTCCGGAAACGTGACCGCGAGGCTGGCCTCGGCCAGCCCGTACACAGGGAACATGGCGTTGGGCGACAAGCGCGCAGGCGCCAGGGCGGCGGTGAATTCACGGCTGAGATCCGCCGCAATGGGCTCGGCGCCGTTGAAAATCACCCGCACCGCGGATAGATCGTGGGTGGCCGCCTTCGCCGGGTCGTGCGACTTGAGATAGTGCATGTAACCGAAGTTCGGCGAACACGTGACCGTCACCTCGTGTTCGCTCGCCTTGGAAAGCCACAGTCCGGGCCGCCGCACGAAAAGCGATGTGGGCATCAGCCAATGTTCGGCGCCGGCGGCGAGCGGAACCAGATGAAAGCCGATCAATCCCATGTCGTGCGTCAATGGCATCCACGACAGGCTGGAATCCTCGGGCGTAGCCCCCACCCCGGCGGCGATGGCATCGATGTTCGTCATCACGTTGCGGTGCGTGAGCACGACGCCCTTCGGTTCGCTGGTCGAGCCGGACGAATACTGCACGAACGCAATATCGCCGGGCGCGGCGGCGTGGTGCATCGCCGGTTTCGTAATGTCGGTGATTTCGTCCATGAAGACGACATGCCGATCGAGGCGGCGAAGTGCGGCCGCAAGGTCGTTGGCGAGCGCGAAGGCCTTGAGGCGGTCGAAGACCTTGCGCTCGGTCGCCAGGCACGGCGCGTGCAGGCGCTCCAGCACGCGGAAGAACTTCGCCTTGTGTTCGTCGGCATTGCCCGGCGCCAGCGGCACCGCCACGATTCCGCCGAGAACACAACCCCAGAACGCATCGACAAAGGGCTCGAGACCGTCGACCAGGATGATCGTTTCCGTCCCCGGCGTCGCGCCGGCCCTTTGCAGGTGTCCGAGCACGCCCAGCGCGCGCTCGCGCAGCCGCAAGTACGGCAGGCGCCGTTCATTGGCTTCGCCGAAGATGAAGTTGACTCCGCGCGCGGTCGCCGCGGCGGCGTCGAGGGCGTGGGTCAGCGTGGGCAGCGGTGTCATGTCGGTCGAAAAGATAACGCGTGTTGGCGACGTTCAGGCGCGAACCGCGGTGCGGACACGCGGAATCATACGCAATGGGTGGCGCGTGCGCAGGTTGACGTGGCCTTCCAGTTCGACGGCTTGCCCTGCCACAAGTTGCAGGTCGAAGCGGCGTGCGAGGGTCGCGACATGGGTGTGCATTTCGACCAGCGCAAGCTGTTCGCCGATGCACGCGCGCGGGCCAAGCCCGAACGGAAGATAGGCGAACCGGTTCCTGCCGGCAACGTTCCCGGGGAGAAAGCGGTCGGGATCGAACCGGTCCGCGTCGGGCCAATGCGCCGGGTGCCGTTGGACGAGGTAGGGAGAGATCAGGACGTCGGTTTTCGCCGGCAGCGAATAGCCGCCGACACGTGTCCGCCGCGATCGACCGCCGTGTCAGCAGCCAGCCCGGCGGATACAGCCGCAGCGTTTCGTCGATCGCCCTGCGTGCATAGGGCAACTGTTCGAGATCGTTGTAGCCGGGGGGGTTGGCAAAGGCGGCGTCGGCTTCGGCGTGCAGGCGCGCCGCGACGTCCGGCGCCCGGGTCAGCAGGTACCAGAGCCAGTTGAGGGAACTCGCCGTGGTTTCGTGGCCCGCGACGATCAGCGTCATGATTTCATCCTGCAGCTGGCGATCCTCCATCGGCGCGCCTGTCTGCCGGTCGCGCGCGTCGATCAACTGCGACACGATGTCGTTGTGCCGCACGCCGTCGCGGCGCCGGCGCTGTACTTCTTCCAGGATGAGCTTGCCCAGCTGCCGGAATTTGTAGGCAAAGGCAAGGTTGCGTTCGGTATCGTCGGTCAGAAGCGCGAAAGGATTGCCGCCGCTGCCGGCGGTGAGGCGCGGCGAGATCGTCGCCGAAGAGCGCCCGCAGCACGACGTCGAGCGTCACCTCGCTCATGTCCTGGGTCAGGTTGACGGGTTCGCCGGCGGCCGCAGCGGCGCCCCATTTTGCGGCCAGCGTCGCGTTCGCCGAATGCAGGTGCGGCATCCAGGTCGCGATGATTTTGCGGTGGAACGACGGCTGTATCAGTTTGCGCTGGGCGCGCCACTCGTCGCCTTCGCTCGTCATGAGGCCGTTGCCGAGCAGGATCGCGACACGGTCGATGCCGATGCCCTTGGTGAAATTGGCGCTGCGGTCCACCAGCACGTGGCGCACGTGGTCCGGATGCGAGAGCACCCAGATGTGGCGCTGCAGCGCCGGAGAGAACATCCGGAACGCGTCGCCGTGGATCGTCGAAATTGCGCACGAGCGCGGACAAGGCGTCCGATCTCGAAGCTGATGTCGAGCGGCTCGGCGGACACGGGCGGCTCGCGGCGAATGGCGGCCGGCGCGCTCACCGTCCTGCCATAGCCGCCACCGGCGATTCGATGCACCGCGCTTGCGCCATGGGACTTTCCTCCGGCCTGAATCCTGCCAGAAAAGTCCGGCGTTCACTCCCACCTGCGGCCGGGAATTGCCCCGCTCTAGCGGATTCCGGTCAGTTACCCCAGGCCTCGATCTCGACGACGCGAGAGTAGCTGGTCAGGGCGCCGGTGATGTTGACGCGGATGCGGTCGGTGGTGGTCGGCGGCGAAATTCACCGTGCGCTTGACCAGGTTGTTGCCGGACACGCTGCCCAGCGTGACCCATGCCGAGCCGTTCCAGCCCTGCACCTGGAAGTCGGTGACGCCGTACTGGCTGAAGGTGAGCGTGTTCGGCGGGTCGACCGGGCTCGTGAAGTTGTCCTGCACCGAATAGACGATGACGTGGTCGATCGTCTTGCTGCCGCTGAAGTTGATCTGCACCCAGTCCGGGATACGCGCCGGCCGTGGCGTCGTTCCAGCCGCCGCCGCTGCCCCAGCCCAGGCCGGCGCGATCGCCGTTGTTGACGGCCGCGGCCGGGAACGACATGCCCGCCGCCGACATACGTGCTCGACGCCGAGGCCACGCCGCCGTTGCCGGCCAGCGCGACATTGATCTGCGCGCCGCCGCCATTGACGACCTGCGCCAGCGCGGCGCTGGCCGATGCGGCGTTGCCGGCGTCGCCGCCGTAGTTCGCGACGATGCTGTGCGTGGCGACGGACAACGTCGCGGTGGAGCAAGCCGCGGTGCGCATGTTGCCGCTGCCGGCCAGCGCCACGGCGGAGCAGCCGGCGATCGACGCGCCGCCGTCGGTGAAGTTGACGCTGCCGGTCGGCGCGGTGCCGGTCACCGTCGCGGTGAACGTCACGCTGGCGCCGGACGTCGACGGGTTCAGCGAACTGACCAGCGTCGTCGTCGTTGGCGCTCGGCCCCCGCCGACGGCCGTCCAGGCCTCGATCTCGGCGACGCGCGAGTAGCTGGCCAGGGCGCCGGTGATGTTCACGCGGATGCGGTCGGTGACGGTCGGCGCGAAATTCACCGTGCGCTTGACCAGGTTGTTGCCGGCCGACGCTGCCCAGCGTGACCCATGCCGAGCCGTTCCAACCCTGCACCTGGAAGTCGGTGACGCCGTACTGGCTGAAGGTGAGAGTGGTCGGTGGATCGACCGGGCTCGTGAAGTTGTCCTGCACCGAATACACGATGACGTGGTCGATCGTCTTGCTGCCGCTGAAGTTGATTTGCACCCAGTCCGGGATACGCGCCGGCCGTGGCGTCGTTCCAGCCGCCGCCGCTCGCCCCAGCCCAGGCCGGCGCGATCGCCGTTGTTGACGGCCGCGGCCGGGAACGACATGCCGCCGCCGACATACGTGCACGACGCCGAAGCCACGCCGCCATTGCTGGCCAAGCGCGACATTGGTCGACGCACCGCCGCCGTTGACGACCTGCGACAGCGTGGCGCTGGCCGATGCGGACGTTGCCGGCGTCGCCGCCGTAGTTGGCGACGATGCTGTGCGTGGCGACGGATAACGATCGACGTGGAGCAAGCTGCGGTGCGCATGTTGCCGCTGCCGGCCAGCGACCACCGCGGAGCAGCCGGTGATCGACGCGCCGCCATCGGTGAAGTTGACGGTACCGGTCGGCGCGATTGCCGTCACGGTCGCCGTGAACGTCACGCTGGCGCCGGACGTCGACGGATTCAGCGAACTGGCGAGCGTCGTGTCGTCGGTGGTCGGCCTTGACGACCTGCGACAGCGTGCTGCTGGTCGATGCGGCGTTGCCGGCATCGCCGCCATAGGCTGCGACGATGCTGCGCGTGCCGGCGGCCAGGGCGGACGTGGAGCAGGCGGCCGTGCGCGTATTGCCGCTGCCGGCCAGGGCGACGGCGGAGCAGCCGGCGATCGACACTCCGCCATTGGTGAAGTTGACGTTGCCGGTCGGGGCGATGCCGGTGACCGACGCCGTGAACGTCACGCTGGCGCCCGCAACCGACGGATTCGCCGAGCTCGCGAGCGTCGTTGTAGTCGGCGCCGGCCCGGCGGAATTGACGACCTGCGACAGTGCGGCGCTGGTCGATGCGACGTTGCCGGCATCGCCGCCATAGGCTGCGACGATGCTCCGCGTGCCGGCGGCAAGGGAGGACGTGGAGCAGGCGGCCGTGCGCGTGTTGCCGCTGCCGGCCAGCGCCACGGCGCTGCAGCCGGTGATCGATGCTCCGCCATTGGTGAAATTGACCGTGCCGGTCGGTGCGATTCCCGTCACGGACGCCGTGAACGTGACGCTGGCGCCTACCGCCGACGGATTCGCCGAACTTGCGAGCGTCGTCGTCGTGGCGGACTTGACCACCTGCGAGAGCGCCGCGCTGGCCGATCGCGAAGTTTCCGGCGTCGCCGCTGTACGTCGCGACAATGCTGCGCGTGCCGGCGGCTAAGGGTGGATGTGGAGCAGGCGGCGGTGCGCGCATTGCCGCTGCCGGCCAGTGCCACGGCGCCGCAGCCGGTGATCGTCGTGCCGCCGTTGGTGAAATTGACGGTGCCCGTCGGCGAGATGCCGGTCACGGTTGCCGTGAAGACCACGCTTTGACCCGGATTTGACGGATTCAGCGAGCTCGTCAAAGTCGTGGTGGTGGGATTGCCCGAGGCGGTCGCCACCTGCACGGTAAGCTGCCCCGTGGCGCCGGGCGTGGCCGACATCACATTGATCGAGACATTGGTGGCGGCGTCCACGAACGCAGGCGCCCCGGCAAGCAGCGCGGCGTCACGGAAGAACCGGTGGCCGGCGTCATGTCCAGGATTTGGGTATCGTCGCTGCCCGAACTTTTCTCGAATGGATATTCGACGCGGATCTGGGCGCCGCTGTTCGGGTAGTTCGGCGGAACGTTGAAGGCATCGAACACGCCGGTCGGCTGGCGATATTCGATCCAGTAGGTGCGATTCGCCATGCTCGTGGGAATCTTTACGGCGTAGACCGATTGGCCGCCGGTTTCGATCGGCGACAACGTGTAGGTCACCGTGCCGCCGGCATGCGTCTTTACCGACGAGCCGGGAATCCAGTTAAGGATGGACTTCTGCGCAGCGTTGAAATGCCCGACATTGCTGCTGTTGCCCATCGCGCTGAATGGGTCGCCATATTCGGCGACCGTGCCTGCCGCGCCGCAGCCGATTGGGGCACCCGTGCAGCGCAGGCTGCCCGCATGCAACAGGCCGAAATTGTGGCCGAGTTCGTGGCCGATCACCCACAAGGCGGGCGTGTTGTTGGCATACGCGCGCGCATAGCCCACGTACGCCAGGCCGGCCCACCCGCAAAGGTCTCCGCCGGTGGCATTCGTCACGTTATTGAATACGTAAAGAATTCCCGTGTAGCTAGCGACGTTGTATCCGCGGGCCGTCGCCGCGGACTCGGCAGCGGCGGCAATCGCGTTGATATCGCACGTGGCGGGTTTCGCGACGGTCGCCTTCAGGAATCCACCGCTTCCGTCGTTGGCCGTGATCCCGGACAGCTGTTGCTGGCCGTACGAGACCTCCTTGTAATATTCCTTGGCGCTCTTGGTCGGAAGGCTGCCGAAGACCGACGTGTTGAGCGTCGCGGGCGTGAACGGATCGGCGCCTAAGTCCACGGCGCAGCCGCGTTGGTCGGGAACTTGATGGGCAGGACGAGATAGTTGGTGGTTGCCGGCCAGCGGTGCTTCCGGGATGCCCTGGATTGTGATGCTTGCCGGCACCAGGCTTTGCCATCCGCCTCCAGGGTGCCGCTCACGGAGACCTGCATCCCGCTTGCGAGCGGACCCGGCAAGAACGGCATGGCGATTTCGGTCGCGCTGCCCTTGGTCATCGAATACCTGGTAAATGAACTTGCTGGTCTCCGCTTCGAAGTAATCGGCATGGGCGACCATGAATTGACCGTCGACCTGGACCGCGTCCGTTGACGTTGCCGGCGAGGTCTTTGCGCCGAGATTGATTGCTTCCACCCGCGTGACGGTAAACGCGACGCCGGTTTGTGCACCGGAGACGCTGACTTGCGCGCCGGCTTTGAGGGCGTCGATTGCGTCGCCGCGCAGCGCGACCCTGCTGCCATTGCCCTGGCGCAAGATCGGGTAGCGTTGGGTCGTGCCATGGACCTTGTCGACGACGGCAAGCTCTTCCACGGCGCCGGTCAGCGTCTGTTCTATACCCGCGGCGGCGAAACTCTCCGCCTGGCCGTCGGCGACGTGGTGCGCACCGACAGGCAGCGCGAGCGCAAAGGCGACAAGGACAAAAAACCGCAGGAAGCGGGTCGGCATGGGAAAGCGCTCCGGTCTCATATATGTCGTTATTGCAGACGACAGCACCCGGCATTCTATGCCAATGTCATGGCCCTCGGGTCGCCCGTACGTCGACGAGAGCAAAAACCGGGCCCTGTTCCGTAACCCTAGCTAGCGAAATTTTTTAATATCAATCAGTTAGCAAAAAATCGGCGACGACTTGCGGCGGCCAAGCCGACGGGCGGCAGGCAAAAGGGTTCCATGGCTCCGGTTCACCGGACGGTGACTATCGCGGGCTTACGCGCAGCGTCGCCCCAAGTGACGCGCCAAAGTCAGGGCGGTCGACGCGCGCCCGCCAATCTGAACGTCCCGCGCCGTCAGCGCCGCCTGCCGCCCAGCAGCGAGCCCAGCACGCCGCGTACGATCTCGCGGCCGACGGTCGAGCCCATGGTGCGCGCCGCACTCTTCGCCATCGCCTCGACCAGGCTGTCCTTGCGGCCGCTGCCGGTCATGAGACCGCCGAGCGAATCCTTGATCGAGCCCATGATCCGCCGCCGCCGGCACGCCGCGGGCGCGGCGCCGTGGACTCCGCCGCGCGGCCCTTCAGCTTTTCGTACGCCGACTCGCGGTCGACGGTCTTTTCGTATACGCCGGCGACGGGTGACGCGGCGATGACCGCCTTGCGCTCGTCCGGCGTGATCGGGCCGATGCGGCTCGCCGGCGGCAGGATGTAGACGCGCTCGACCATGCCAGGACGGCCTTTTTCGTCGAGGAACGAAACGACGGCCTCGCCCACGCCGACTTCCTGGATCGCCTTTTCCGTGTCGAATTTCGGATTGGCGCGCATGGTCTCCGCCGCGGCCTTCACGGCCTTCTGGTCGCGCGGCGTGAATGCGCGCAGCGCGTGCTGCACGCGGTTGCCGAGCTGGCCCAGCACCGTGTCCGGCACGTCGAGCGGATTCTGCGTGACGAAGAACACGCCCACGCCCTTGGAGCGGATCAGGCGCACGACCTGTTCGATCTTGTCGAGCAGCGGCTTCGGCGCGTCGGTGAACAGCAGATGCGCCTCGTCGAAGAAGAAGACGAGCTTCGGCTTCTCGGGATCGCCCACTTCCGGCAGCCGCTCGTACAGTTCCGACAACAGCCACAGGAGCAGCGTCGAGTACACCTTGGGCGACTGCATCAGCTTGTCCGCGACCAGGATGTTGACGACGCCTTTGCCGCCATCGCCCGTCTGCAGCAGGTCGTCGACGTTGAGCATCGGCTCGCCCAGGAACCGGTCGGCGCCCTGCTGCTCGAGCGTGAGCAGGCCGCGCTGGATGGCGCCGATGGACGCTGCGGACACGTTGCCGTAGTCCGTCTGGAACGTCGCCGCGTTCTCGCCGACGTGCTGCAGTAACGCGCGCAGGTCCTTCAAGTCGAGCAGCAGCAAGCCGCGTCGTCGGCGATCTTGAAGGCGAGCGTCAGCACGCCTTCCTGCGTGTCGTTGAGTCCCAGGATGCGCGCGAGCAGCAGCGGACCCAAATCCGAGACGGTCGCGCGCACGGGGTGACCCTGTTCGCCATACATGTCCCAGAACACCGTCGGGCACGCGGCAAAGGCAGGTTCCGGCACCCCGACCAGCTGCAGGCGCTCGGCGAATTTCGCCGACGTCTTGCCCGGCTGGCTTAAGCCCGCCAGGTCTCCCTTCACGTCGGCCATGAATACCGGGACGCCGAGCCCGGACAGCCGCTCGGCCAGGACCTGCAGCGTGACGGTCTTCCCGGTGCCGGTCGCCCCGGTGATGAGACCATGCCGGTTGCAAAGCGCGGGGAGCACGAAGCACTCGATGTCGCCGTGCTTGGCGATGAGCATCGGTTGAGCCATGGGATGGAATCCTGTGCGAGGTAACTGTGCGAATGAAGGGTGGGATGCGTCGGAAGCCTCGGTTGCGCAAGTTTAGTCTGGTTATGCGGGAGGCCGGCCCCCATGTCGGGACAAGGCCCGCCTCGGCCCGGTCCGGCGCAGCCTTCGATAATCGAAGTATCTCCAAATCCTGGTCAAAATATGCTATGATTCAAGGCTGTAAAGGCTACCGATGCGCCAATGATGTCGTGAACAAGAAGTAGGCACCCAGAACAATAGCGGCAGGGCAGGCATGGAGTGAGGATGGGCTGGTGGCAGCTCATTTTTTTTTGGTTTTGCGCAAGAGATGAACGGAAGATGAAAGGGAAGCTGAGCGAACTGCTGGCGAAGACGCTGCCCCCGATGGGGTACGAATTGGTCGACTGGGATATGTCCCGCGGCCTCATGGTGCGCGTCTTCATCGACAAGCCCGATGGCGTGAATGTCGACGATTGCGCCCGCGTCAGCCATCAGCTGACCCGTTTGTTTGCCGTAGAGAACATCGAATACGAACGCCTTGAAGTGTCATCGCCGGGGCTCGACCGGCCGCTGACAAAGCTCGCGGATTACGCGCGCTTCAGCGGCGAGGAAGCGCAGGTTCACCTGCAGGAGCTGACCGACGGCGTGCGCCGCATCAAGGGAATCTTGCGACGGTACCGAGGGCGATTCCGTCCTCGTGGAAACCGAAACCGGCGTGCGGACGATTCCGTTCGCAGTCATCGACCGGGGCCGGCTGGTGCCGAAGATCGAGTGGAGAAAAGCGAAATGAACCGCGAACTGCTGCTGCTGGTGGATGCGCTGGCGCGCGAAAAGAACGTGCCGAAGGAAATCGTCTTCGTGGCGCTCGAGTCCGCGCTCGCCTCGGCGACGAAGAAGCGCTTCCCCAAAGAGGAAATCGACGCCCGCGTCGCGATCGACCGCGAGACCGGCGACTACGACGCCTTCCGGCGCTGGACCGTCGTGCCCGACGAGGAGCACGAGGAGCCCGCGCACCAGCTCGCGATCACCGACGCCGTGGCACGCGACCCGGAATTGAAGCTGGGCGACGTCATCGAAGAGCCGCTCGAGCCGGTCGAATTCGGCCGCATCGGCGCACAGGCCGCGAAGCAGGTCATCCTGCAGAAGATCCGCGACGCCGAGCGCGAACAGATCCTGAACGATTTTCTCGAGCGCGAGGACAACCTGCTCACCGGCACGGTCAAGCGCATCGAGCGCGGCAGCATCATCGTCGAGTCGGGCCGCATCGAGGGCATCATCCCGCGCGACCAGCTGATCCAGAAGGAGATGCTGCGCGTGGGCGATCGCGTGCGCGCCTACGTGATGAAGATCGACCGCACGGCCAAGGGCCCGCAACTCATTCTCTCGCGCATCGCGCCGGAGTTCCTGGTGCGCCTGTTCGAGCTCGAGGTCCCGGAAATCGAGGAAGGGCTGATCGAAATCAAGGCCGCGGCGCGCGACCCCGGCATCCGCGCCAAGATCGCGGTGAAGTCCAACGATCCGCGGCTCGACCCGCAAGGCACGTGCATCGGCATGCGCGGCTCGCGCGTGACCGCGGTCACCAACGAGCTGGCCGGCGAGCGCGTCGACATCATCCTGTACTCGGAAGACCCGGCGAAGTTCGTGATCAATGCGCTCGCGCCCGCGGAGGTGCAAAGCATCCTGGTCGACGAGGAAAAGCACGCGATGGACGTCGTCGTGGATGAGGAAAATCTCGCCATCGCGATCGGCCGCAGCGGGCAGAACGTGCGCCTGGCCTCCGAATTGTCGGGCTGGCAGCTGAACCTGATGAGCGTCGAGGAATCGCAGCAGAAGCAGGAGGTCGAGACCGGCCGCCTGCGCCAGCTCTTCATCGACAAGCTGGACGTCGACGAGGAAGTCTCGGACATCCTGATCGCGGAGGGTTTCACTTCGCTGGAGGAAGTCGCGTACGTGCCGATCACCGAGATGATGGAAATCGAATCGTTCGACGAGGACACGGTGAACGAGCTACGCAGCCGCGCGCGCAACGCGCTGCTGACGGAGGCGATCCAGCGCGAGGAATCGGTCGAGCACGTGGAGGAGGCGTTGCTGAGCCTCGAGGGCATGGACACCGACGTTGCGGCGAAGCTCGCCGCGAACGGAATTACCACCCGCGACGCACTGGCGGACCTGGCGACCGACGAGCTGACCGAGATGACGGGCATCGCGGACGAACGCGCGGTCGATCTCATCATGAAGGCGCGCGCGCATTGGTTCGAGGCCGAGCCCACGCCCGCCGCCGCGGTCGGCGCCGGCGCCGCGGGCGCAGCACTGAAATGAGCGCGTAACTCTCGCGCAGGAGATCGGCATGGCGCAAACAACCATCGAACAATTCGCATCCGAACTCAAGATGCCGGCCGGCGCTCTGCTGGAGCAGCTCGCCGCCGCCGGCGTGTCCGCCAAGAAGGAAGGCGACAAGCTCACCGAGGTGGACAAGACCCGACTGCTCGACTATCTGCGCAAGCAGCATGGCGCTGCGGGCGAACCCAAGAAGCGCATCACGCTCACGCGCAAGCAGACCACGGAAATCAAGTCGTCGGACTCGACCGGCAAGGCGCGCACGATCCAGGTGGAGGTGCGCAAGAAGCGCGTGCTGGTGCGGCGCGACGAAGATACAACCGCGGCGCCTGCTGCCTCGGCCGCGCCAGCCGCTTCGGTGGCCGAGGCAGCGAAGGTTTCGACTGAGGCGGCATCCCCCGCTGCAGCCGCCAAGCCCGCCGGTCCGCAACTCAAGCTGTCGCCCGAGGAAATCGCCGCGCGTGAGGAAGAAGCGCGCAAGGGTCAGGCGCTGCAAAAGCGCCAGCAGGACGAGATCAAGGAAAAGCAGCAGCGCGAGAGCGCCCGCAAGACCAAGAAGGAACGCGAGGCCGAGGAAGCCGCCGCAAAGGCGGCCGCCGATGCGGAGGCGGCAGCTGCTGCAGTCGCCAAGACCGCGACCGACGCTGCCGCCGCGGCAAAGCCTGCCGCCAAAGCGAAGGTCGCCACCGAAGGTACCCTGCATCGTCCGGCCGCCAAGCCGGGTGAAAAGCGGGATCGGCCGACCAAGAAGGCCCCTGGCCAGGTGTTCCAGGAAGAGGCTGCCCGCCGGCGCGCGCTCAAGCTGCGCGGCGATACGGCAGGTGCCTCGGGTGCGGGTTGGCGCGGGCCGAAGGTCGGCGGACGGCATCGCGACGAAGAAGGCGGTGAGGTCCTGGGCGGCGCCGCCGGACCGGTTGTGCGCGAAGTGTCGATCTCCGAAACGATCTCGGTGGCCGAGCTCGCACACAAGCTGTCGGTGAAGGCAGCCGAAGTCATCAAGGCAATGATGAAGATGGGCACGATGGTCACGATCAACCAGGTGCTCGACCAGGAAACGGCGATGATCGTGGTCGAGGAAATGGGTCACAAGGCCATTCCGGCGAAGCTAGACGACCCGGATTCGCTGCTTGCCGAAACGCAAGGCGATGCCGCCGCAGAATTGCTGCCGCGCCCACCGGTTGTCACGGTCATGGGCCACGTCGACCACGGCAAGACGTCGCTGCTCGACACGATCCGCCGCACGCGGGTGGCCAGCGGCGAGGCGGGCGGCATCACGCAACACATCGGTGCCTATCACGTCACCACGGCGAAGGGCGTCATCACGTTCCTCGACACACCAGGCCACGAAGCGTTCACCGCCATGCGCGCACGTGGCGCGAAGGTGACAGACATGGTCGTGCTGGTCGTGGCCGCCGACGACGGCGTCATGCCGCAGACGAAGGAGGCCATCGCGCATGCGAAGGCCGCCAACGTGCCACTGGTCGTCGCCATCAACAAGATCGACAAGCCCGAGGCGAACACCGAGCGCGTCAAGCAGGAGTTGGTCGCGGAAAGCGTGCTGCCCGAGGAATATGGCGGCGACGTGCAGTTCATTCCGGTTTCGGCCAAGACCGGCGAGGGCATCGACCGCTTGCTCGACGGCTTGCTGTTGCAGGCCGAGGTGCTGGAGTTGAAGGCCGCGAAGGACGCGCCGGCGCGCGGCATCGTGATCGAGGCGCGCTTGGACAAGGGCCGCGGCCCGGTCGCGACGATCCTCGTGCAATCGGGCACGCTCAAACGTGGCGACGTGGTGCTGGCGGGTGCGGTATTCGGCCGCGTGCGCGCGATGACCGACGAGGCGGGCAAGGCGGTCAACGAAGCCGGCCCTGCGATACCCGTGGAAATCCAGGGGCTGTCGGACGTGCCGCTTGCCGGCGAGGACGTCATGGTGCTGGGCGACGAGCGAAAGGCGCGCGAGATCGCGCTCTTCCGTCAGGGCAAGTTCCGCGACGTGAAGCTTGCGAAACAGCAGGCCGCCAAGCTCGAGAACATGTTCGGCGAGGTCGGCGAAAACGAGGTGAAGACGCTGCAGCTCATCGTCAAGGCCGACGTGCAGGGTTCCTACGAGGGCCTGTCGCAAGCGCTGACCAAGCTGTCGACCGAGGAGGTAAAGGTCAACATCGTGCACGCGGCGGTCGGCGGCATCACCGAATCGGACATCAACCTGGCGCTCGCGTCGAAGGCGGTCGTGATCGGCTTCAACGTGCGCGCGGACGTGCAGGCGCGCAAGCTGGCCGAGGGCAGCGGCGTGCAGATCCGCTACTACAACATCATCTATGACGCGGTCGACGACGTGAAGGCGGCGCTGTCCGGCATGCTCGCGCCCGAGCAGAAGGAAGAGCGGCTCGGACTGGTCGAGGTGCGCGAGGTCTACAAGATCTCCAAGGTCGGCACGGTCGCCGGGTGCTATGTCCTGGAAGGCGTGGTCAAGCGGGGCGCCAAGATCCGCGTGCTGCGCGACAATGTCGTCGTGCACGATGGCGAACTCGATTCACTGAAGCGCTTCAAGGACGACGTGAGGGAAGTGAAGGCGGGCTTCGAGTGCGGCCTGTCGGTGAAGAATTTCAACGACGTGGAAAAAGGCGACCAGCTCGAGGTGTACGAGATCGTGGAAGTGTCGCGCACGTTATAAGCGCGCGGTCGAACGATGAAGAAAGTCTCGCAGCGCGCGACGCGCGTGGGCGACCAGGTCCAGAAGGAGCTGGCCGACCTGCTGCGCAATGAAGTCAAGGACCCGCGCGTCGGGTCCGTGACCGTCACGCACGTGGATGTCACGTCGGACCTGTCGCACGCTACGGTGCATTTCACGCATCTCGCCGGCCGTGAAAAGGCCGAGGAGACGCTGGCGGCGCTAGCGCGCACGTCAGGATTCCTGCGCAGCGCGCTGTCGCACCGGCTCGATCTCTACTCGGTGCCGCAACTGCACTTTGCCTACGACGATTCGATCGAGTCCGGCATGCGGATTTCGCAGCTGATCGACGATGCGATCGCGGCCGATAAGAAACTCGAGAGCGGACAATGATGCGTCGATTGGGTCAATGAGTCCGCGCACCCGGCGCCCGCGCCGGCGCGTGGACGGTGTGTTGCTGCTGGACAAGCCGACCGGGCTGTCGTCGAACGCGGCGCTCCAGCGCGCCAAGCGCTGCTTCAACGCCGAAAAGGCCGGTCACACCGGCACGCTCGACCCGCTGGCCTCCGGGCTCCTCCCGTTGTGTTTCGGCGAGGCGACCAAATTCGCGCAATTCCTGCTCGAGGCGACCAAGCGCTATACGGCCACCGTTCGCTTCGGCATCGCGACAGCGACCGGCGATGCGGAAGGCGATGTCCTCGCGACTCACGAGGTCAACCTGGAACGGGGCGACGTGGAAGCGGCGTTGTTTGCCTTCACCGGCCGCTTGTCGCAAACGCCGCCTGCCTATTCCGCGCTCAAGTTCGAGGGCCGCAATTATTACGAGTACGCGCGCGCGGGGATGGCGGTCGAACGCACGCCGCGGGAGATCGAGGTCCTGGAATTGTCGCTGCTGGATTGGCGCTCGCCGGACGCCGTCCTCGATGTCGTCTGCAGCAAGGGTACTTACATCCGCGTCCTCGCCGAAGACATCGGGCAGGCGTTGGGATGCGGCGCGCACCTCGCGGGACTTCGCCGGACGGCCACCGGCGGCTTCGCCATTGGCGACGCCGTCACGCTCGAACACCTGGAAGCGATGAGCGAAGCCTCTCGCGACGCCATTCTCTTGCCTGCGGCCACGCTGGTGCGCGGCTTGCCACCGCTGCGGCTGTCGGCAGGCGAGGCGGCACGATTCCGGCAGGGCGGCGCCGTACCTGCGCCCGGGATGGACGATGGCGCGATTGCCGCTTTTGCGGGCGACGATTTGCTGGGGGTCGCAGTGGTTGCGGCCGGCTTGGCGCTGCCGCGCCGGGTGGTGGCGGCACAAGCCGGTGCGAACGATGGACATGGTTGAAATCTAAGCGTTTTTCGAGTTACAATCTCACTCTTTGCCACGATTCAACTCAAGCGAGTAAGAAGGAAGGTTTAAGGAAATGTCCGTCACGGTTCACGACAAGGCGAAAGTCATCGCCGAAAATCAGCGCGGGAAGGGCGATACCGGCTCGCCGGAAGTGCAGATCGCGCTCCTCACCTCACGCATCAATGGTCTCACCGACCATTTCAAGACCAACGTCAAGGATCACCACTCGCGCCGCGGGCTGCTGCGCATGGTCTCGCGCCGCCGCAAGCTCCTCGATTACCTCAAGTCACGCAACACCGACAGCTACCGCGCGCTCATCGAAAAGCTGGGCTTGCGCAAATAAGCCGGCGAATCCTTGTGGATGCCATGCCACCGCAAACCGCCGCCGAATAATCACGCGATGGCCGCGCTCGTGCCGAGCTGCGGCCATCGTCGTTTTACGGAAACTCCATCCCATGTTCAAGCACGTCAAGAAGTCCATCCAGTACGGCCACAACACGCTCACGCTGGAAACCGGTGAAATCGCGCGCCAGGCCGGCGGCGCCGTCATGGTCAGCTTGGGTGACACCTGCGTTCTGGTCACCGCGCAAGGCGCCAAGAGTGCGCGCGTCGGCCAGGATTTCTTTCCGCTGACCGTCGACTACCAGGAGAAGACCTACGCCGCGGGCAAGATTCCGGGCGGCTTCTTCAAGCGCGAAGGCCGCCCCTCGGAAAAGGAAACGCTGACGTCGCGCCTTATCGACCGGCCGATCCGCCCGCTGTTCCCGGACGGCTACTACATGGAAGTGCAGGTGATCGCGACCGTGATGTCGGTGGACCCGGAGGTCGATCCCGACATCGCCGCGATGATCGGCGCCTCGGCGGCGCTGGCGATCTCCGGCCTGCCGTTCAACGGTCCGATCGGCGCCGCGCGCGTCGGCTACCTCGATGGCCAGTACCTCTTGAACCCGACCAAGACTGAACTCGTGACATCGCAGTTGAACCTCGTCGTCGCCGGCACCGAAGCGGCCGTCCTGATGGTGGAATCCGAAGCCAACGAGCTTGCGGAGGAGGTGATGCTGGGTGCGGTTGTCTTCGGCCACCAGCAACAGCAGGCAGTGATCGAACTGATCCATGCGCTGGTCGAGGAAGCCGGCAAGCCGCTGTGGGACTGGCAGCCTCCGGCGAAGGACGAGGCGATGGTTGCGCAGGTGACGGCGGTCGCAGAACCGTTGCTGCGCGAGGCCTATCAGCTGCGCCAGAAGCAGGCGCGCCAGCAGCGGCTGAAGGAAGTCATGGCCAAGATCGAGACCGACTGCATCCCTGCCGATGCCGAGTCGGGCTACGCGAACAAGGTCAAGGATTTCGCCTTCGAGCTCGAAGGCAAGATCGTCCGCAACCAGATTCTGTCGGGCGAGCCGCGGATCGACGGGCGCGACACGCGCACTGTGCGTCCGATTTCGATCCGCACCGGCGTGCTGCCGCGTACCCATGGTTCGGCGCTATTCACGCGCGGCGAAACGCAGGCGCTGGTCGTGGCGACACTTGGCACCGCACGCGACGAGCAGCGCGTCGACGCGCTGATGGGCGAGTACACCGACCGCTTCATGCTCCACTACAACATGCCGCCGTACGCTACCGGTGAAACCGGCCGCGTGGGCACGCCCAAGCGCCGCGAAATCGGCCATGGGCGCCTGGCTAAGCGCGCGCTGCTCGCGGTGCTGCCCACACCCGAGGAGTTCTCGTACTCGATGCGCGTCGTCTCGGAGATCACCGAGTCCAACGGTTCGTCGTCGATGGCCTCGGTCTGCGGCGGCAGCCTGGCCCTCATGGACGCAGGTGTGCCGACCAAGGCGCACGTCGCGGGCATCGCGATGGGCCTCATCAAGGAAGGCAACCGGTTCGCCGTGCTGACCGACATCCTGGGCGACGAGGATCACTTGGGCGACATGGACTTCAAGGTCGCCGGCACCGACCGCGGCATCACCGCGCTGCAGATGGACATCAAGATCCAGGGCATCACCAAGGAAATCATGGCGGTGGCGCTGGCGCAGGCGCGCGAGGGCCGCATGCACATCCTGCACCTCATGCAGGAAGCGCTGCCGCATGCGCGCACCGAGATCTCGCAGCACGCGCCGCGGATGATGACGTTCAAGATCAATCCGGAAAAGATCCGCGACGTCATCGGCAAGGGCGGCGCCGTCATCCGTGCGCTGACCGAGGAGACCGGTTGCACGATCGACATCAAGGACGATGGCTCGGTCACGATCGCGTCGGTCAATTCGGAGGCGTGCAACGTCGCGCGCAAGCGCATCGAGGACATCACCGCGGAAGTCGAGGTCGGCCGCATCTACAACGGCACGGTGCTGCGCCTGCTCGATTTCGGCGCGATCGTGCAGTTGCTGCCCGGCAAGGACGGCCTGCTGCACATTTCGCAGATCGCCAAGGAGCGCGTCAACGCGGTCTCCGACTACGTGAAGGAGGGCCAGGCCGTGCGCGTCAAGGTGATCGAGGCCGACGACAAGGGTCGCGTGCGCCTGTCGATGAAGGCGGCGGCGGAAGAGGATGCGGGCGGCACCCCACCCGCGCCTGCGCCAGCGGAAACGGAACCGGCTGGACCGGCAGACTGAGTCGTAACTGAGGCCGGATAGTTCTAACGAGAAGGGCGCCCGCGGGCGCCCTTTTTCCTTCGGGCGTGCTCATGTTCGTGTTCACGCCGCGCGTGCCACCGCTTGCACGGGCGCAGCATCCGACCTACGCCGTTGCAGTAACACGACCACGCCCAGCACCAGCAGCGCCGGAACGAACAGCCATTCCTGCGCGGGACGCGCCACCGCGGTTTCGATGCCGGTGATCATGAAACCCTGCTCGAATCCTGCTCTATCGGCCCTGCTGTGCAGGCCGACTGCCGCGACTTGCGTACCGCCCGGCCCGGACAGCGTCGTGAGCCCCGACGCGGAAAGGCGCCTCGCGGCTGTCACTTCATTCCCCAGCGGCAACAGCACGGTCTTGCGCACTTCCTTGCCCTCGAGGTTGGTGCCCTCGATGCGCACGCGGAGACTGGAGTTGGGCGGAGCGTCGCGCACCATCTCCGCGAAATTCTGCGCCGGCGCACGCCGCAAATCGGGGAAACGCGAAGTCCATCCAGAAATCCGGGCGCAGCAGCGTGAAGGTTACCAGGAGCATCGCCACCGACTCGTACCAGCGGCTGCGGGTGAGGAACCACCCTTGCGTCGCCGCGGCGAACACGAGCATCGCCGCAACGGCAGAAGCGATGGTCAGGACGAGGTGGGCGAAGGAATGCACGCCGATCAACAAGAGCTCGGTGTTGAAGATGAACATGAACGGAAGGATGCCGGTGCGAATGCTGTACCAGAACGCGGTGAAGCCGGTTTTCAGGTAATCGCCGCGCGAGATCGCGGCTGCGGCGAATGCAGCGAGCCCGACGGGCGGCGTGACATCCGCCATCAAGCCAAAATAGAACACGAACATATGCACGGCTACCAGCGGCACGACCAATCCCGATTGCGCGCCCAGCTCGACGACAACCGGCGCCATCAGCGTCGACACGACGATGTAGCTCGCGGTCGTGGGCATGCCCATGCCGAGGATCAGGCAAATCACTGCGACGAGCCCGAGCATCAGGAGCATGTTGCCGGCCGAGACTGCTTCGACGAGGTCGGTCATCACCAACCCGAATCCCGTGATCGAGACGGTGCCGACGACGATGCCCGCCGCGGCGGTGGCGATGGCGATGCCGATCATGTTGCGCGCGCCGCGCAGCAGGCCGTCGACCAAGTCGCTCCAGCCGGCGGCAAAGCGCGTGAGCGGTGACGCCTCCGCCCGGAACATCGCGATCAGCGGTTTCTGCGTCAACAGGATCACGATCAGCAGGGCGGTCGCGTAGAAAGCGGACAAGCCCGGCGAAAGATGCTCGACCATCAGCACCCAGATCAGCAGCACGACCGGCAGCAGGTAGTGCAGGCCGGCGAGGAGGGTCTCCTTGAGTGGCGGCAGCTCGATGACGTCGGCCTCCGGATCGTCGATCACGAGGTCAGGTTCGGCGGCGACAATGCGCAGCAGGACGAGATAAAGGATCGCCATCATGCCGAGGACGATCCACAGCGCCGCCACGGGGAAGACGTCCTTGATCCAGCCCAGCCCGTAGTACATGACGTTGGCGAGTATCACGAGACCGCACAGCGTCATCAGGATTCCGGCGACGCGTCCCAGCGGCGACGTGCCCGCGCGCGGAGGCAGGCCCTTGATGCCCGCCTTGCACGCTTCGAGGTGAACGATGTAGAAGAGCGCGATATAGGAGATGACCGCGGGGAGGGCGGCGTTCTTGCAGATCTCGGCGTAGGAAACGCCCACGTATTCGGCCATCAGGAATGCAGCCGCGCCCATCACGGGGGGCATGATCTGCCCATCGACGCCGGCGGCGGTCTCGATCGCGCCGGCCTTCTCCGCCGTGTAGCCGACGCGCTTCATGAGCGGGATCGTGAAAGTGCCGCAGGTCACGACGTTGGCCACCGACGAGCCCGAGATCATCCCCATCATCCCTGACGAGACGACGGCGGCCTTGGCGGGGCCGCCGCGCATGTGCCCCAGGAACGCGAACGCGACGCGGATGAAATAGTTGCCCGCCCCGGCCTTCTCGAGCAGCGAGCCGAACAGGACGAACAGGAAGATGTAGCTCGCCGAAACACCGACCGCGACGCCGAAGACGCCCTCGGTCGACAGCCAGTAGTGCGAGACAGCTTTGGACAGCGAGATGCCCTTGTGCTGGATCGCATCCGGCATCCATGGTCCGGCAAAGGCGTAGCCCAGCATCAGCACCGCGATGATGGCCAGCGGCGGTCCGACCACGCGCCGGGTCGCTTCGAGAAGCAACAGCATGCCGACAACCGCGCTGACGAAATCCACGGTTGTCGGCTGGCCGGGACGCGTGGCCAGTTCGCGGTAAAAGAAGAACAGGTACGCACCGCAGAATGCGGCGACGACTGCAAAAATCCAGTCCTGCGCCGGAATCCGGTCGCGTGGAGACGATTTCACAAACGGGTAGGCTAAATACGCGCAGAACAGAGCGATGCCGAGATGCAGCGCGCGCATTTCCGTGTCGTTCAGGATGAAGGTGTTGAACGTGAACGGCAGCGGCGACGCATACCAGAGCTGCAGCAGCGACCAGCCGATGCACGTCGACGTGAGAATGGCGCGGGCGACCCCGACGGGCTTGCGCCCGCCCAGATCGGCCGCCGCGACCAGTTCCCGGACGTCGACGTTACCCGTCACTTGATCCAGCCCTTTTCACGGTAGAAACGCGCCGCGCCTTCGTGCAGCGGCGCCGACAAGCCGTCCTTCACCATGGCTGCCGGGTCGAGGTTGGCGAACGCCGGGTGCAGCTTCTTGAACTCGTCGAAGTTGTCGAACACGGCCTTGGTGATGATGTAGACCGTGTCGGCCGGAACTTTGCTCGACGTCACCAGCGTCGCGAGCACGCCGTACGTCTTGGTGGGCTCAGGATTGTTGGCGTACATGCCGCCGGGGATCGTCGCATAGCCGTAATAGGGACTCTTTTTCACCAACTCGTCGATCGCCGGTCCCGTCAACGGAACGAGCTTCGCGCCGCATGCCGTGGTCGGATCCTGGATGTTCGCCGACGGGTGGCCGACGCCGTAGAAGAAGCCGTCGATCTTGTTGTCGCATAGCGCGGCGCCGTGCTCGTCGGCCTTGAGTTCCGATGCGAGCGCAAAGTCCGAGACCTTCATGTTCTGCGCGGCCAGCAGCTCTTCCATCGCCGAGCGCGTGCCGGATCCCGGATTGCCGACGTTGAGGCGCTTGCCCTTGAAGTCGGTGAACGCCTTGATGTTCGCTTCCTTGCGGGCGACGACGGTGAACGGCTCGGGATGGACCGAGAACACCGCGCGCAGATCACCATAGGGCTCCTTGAACGGCCCCGTTCCCTTGTACGCCTGATACTGGACGTCGGACTGCGCCAGCCCGAAATCGAGCTCGCCTGCCTTGATGGTGTTGACGTTGTACACCGACCCGCCGGTCGATTCGACCGAGCAGCGAATCCCGTGCTTCGCGCGGTCCTTGTTGACCAGGCGGCAGATCGCGCCGCCGACGGCGTAATAGACGCCGGTGACACCGCCCGTGCCGACGGTGACGAACTTCTGCTGCGCAAAAGCGGGGTTCGGCAGCCCAACGGCTACCGCCAGCGCCACGCACGTGGAAAACGACGCGAATGCGCCGAGCATTTTGCTGCGTGTGATGCTTTGCATGGTGGATCTCCTCCTCGTTGTAATGCTCAATGCAGACGGCGACCGATGTATACCTGCGAGCGCGGAGCGCTGCGCGATCGCCTTCTGCCCCATTCGTGTTGATGCCACCGCGGCACCCACCGCCGACACCAGTCGTTCGACGATCGCGTCGAGTTCCCCGTCGGTAACGATGAACGGCGGCGCAACCAGAACATGATCACCCACTTGGCCGTCGACCGTGCCACCCATCGGGTACACCATCAGGCCGCGCGCCATGCCCTCGGCCTTGATGCGCGCGTGCAGGCGCAGCGCCGGATCGAAGGGGCGCTTCGCGGCCCGGTCATCCACCAGCTCGATGCGCCAAAAACAGGCCGCGGCCGCGGATGTCGCCGACGTGCGGATGCGCGGCAAAGGCGGCTTCGAGCCGCGCGCGAAGTCCCGCTCCCTGCCGGCGCACCGAGGCCAGCAGGTCGTCGCGCTCGATGACCTTCTGCACCGCCAGTGCGGCCGCGCACGCCACCGGATGCCCGATGTACGTGTGGCCGTGCTGGAAGGCTCCGCTGCCGGCGCCAAGCGCGTCGACGATGCGCTCGGCGATGAGCACCGCGCCGATCGGCTGGTAGCCGCCGCCCAGCCCCTTGGCGATCGCCATCAGGTCCGGCGCCACGCCTTCCTGCTCGATCGCGTGCAACGTGCCGGTGCGGCCCATGCCGCACATCACTTCATCGGCGATGAACAGGATCCCGTGGCGGTCGCAGACGTCGCGGATGCCGCGGAAATACCCGGGTACCGGGGGCAGCGCTCCCGATGTCGCGCCGCCGACGGTCTCGGCGCAAAAAGCGATGACGTTTGCGGGACCCAGGCGCGCGATCGTGTCCTCGAGCTCACGCACCAGCCGCGCGCCGTAGGCTTCCGCCGGATTCGCCGTCGCGGCGATCGCGATATTCGTAGCACGGCGCGACATGCGCCACATCGATCAGCAGCGGCGCGAATTGGCGGCGCCGCGCACGCGTTGCCACCCACGGCGAGGGCGCCGAGCGTATTGCCGTGATAGCTCTGGCGCCGCGCGATGAAGTGCTTGCGTTGCGGTTGCCCGATCTCGACGAAATACTGGCGCGCGAGCTTGAGCGCGGCCTCCATCGCCTCCGATCCGCCTGAGACGAGATAGACGTGCGACATGCCGGAAGGCGCGTGCGCGATGAGCACGTCGGCGAGTTCCTCGGCCACCGAGGTGGAAAAAAAACTCGTATGCGCGTAGGCGATCCGGTCGATCTGCTCGTGCATCGCCCTCAGCACATCGGGATGACCATGCCCCAGGCACGATACTGCTGCTCCGCCGGACGCATCGAGGTACTCGTTGCCGTTGTCGTCGACGATGGTGATGCCGTGCCCTGCGACGGCGAGCGGCAGCGCGTGGCGCAGGCTGCGATGGAGGATGTGGCTCATTGGGGTCAATGTACCAGTACCGCCAGCCAGCCGCGCACCGGGTTGCCCCTTTCCAGCCGAAGTTCCGTGGGCGAGATGTCGATGTTGTGAAAGCCGCTGTCCTGCGCAAGCCTGCGCAAGTAATGTGTGGAATGAGAGTAGCGGCCACTGAGCTGGAGCCGGTAGTCATTCCTGGTATCGGCGCCCGAATGTGCGCCCGATTCGTCGAGCGCCTCGACGGAAACCGCGAGAAGCCCATCCGCGCGCAGCAGCCGGGCCGCCTCGCGAACGATGTCGGCGAGATTGCCCAGATAGATGAATACGTCCGCGGCCAGGATGACGTCGTAACTCGCCGCTGGCTCCTGCCTCATCATCGTCAGCAGGTCGCGCTGCTCGAGCCGCTGATACAGATTCCGCGCGCGCGCCTTTTCGAGCATCCTGGCGGAGAGATCGACGCCGACCAGCCGCTGCGCGTACGGTGCAACCGCGACGCCGACCAATCCGGTCCCGCAACCCAGGTCGAGGACATCCCATCGCTCGCCCGGATGCTTCGCGTGCTGCCGGGCCAGGGCAACCAGATCTTGTGGAACCCGATACCGGAGCTTCTCGACCAGATGCGCGTCGAAACGCGGCGCGTGGTTGTCGAACAGATTGGCAACATGCCTTTCCGGGGGCCGCTCCGGATTCTGCGCCGTCAGCGCCGACAACGAGAATTGCGCCAATTCGTTGTCCGGATCGACTTCGAGGATCTGCCGGAAGCAAGACGTCGCCTCGTCCAGCTTGCCCTTGCCTTTCAGGGCGACGCCCAGGTTGTACCGAGCCAGAAGCAGCTCCGGCTTGAAGGAAAGGGCCTTGCGATAACATGCGATGGCTTCATCATCGTCCTCCTGCTCCGCCAGCACCAATCCCAGGTGATAGTGCGCTTCGGCGTAATCCGGCTTGATGGCAAGGGCCTTCTCGTAGCACGCCCTCGCGTTGCCGCTGTCACCCATGGCGCGATACGCTTCGCCCAGGTTGCTGTATGCGTACGGATTGGGCGGCCTGGCCGGTTTGGCCTGCTCAAAGCTCTCGATCGCGCGACCGATGTAGTCGATCGCCTGGCGATAATGCCCGGCTTGGTGCGCAATGGAGCCGAGCAGGTTGAGCGCGTCGGGGTTATTCGAATCGACGGCGAGAACCTTCCGGTAGATCGTTTCTGCTTCGGATAAGCGCCCCGCCCGGTGGTGTGCGATGCCGGCCGCGATCGCCTCGGGAATGTCGGTCGTGGTGAGCAGTGTCGCCGTCGAATCCATTCGCGTGCTAATGCGGTCCCAGTTCGGCGCGCACCTTGCCGCGGAACACGTAATACGACCAGCCGGTATACATGAACACGATCGGCAGGATGAACAGCGTGCCGATGAGCAGGAATGCCTGCGAGCCGGGCGACGACGCGGCGTCCCACAGCGTGACCGTCCACGGCACGATGTAGGGAAACACGCTGATCCCCAGACCCAGGTAACACATCGCGAACAGTCCCATCGCGCAAATGAACGGGAGGAATTCGCCGCCGCGCGTGAGCGAGCGCCAGAGGATCAGGGCGATGCCCGCCGTCACGATGGGGACCGGTGCCAGGAATGCCATGTTGGGCCAGCTGAACCAGCGCTGCGCGATCTTCGGATGCAGAAACGGCGTCCACAGGCTCACCATCGCGATGAAGGCGAGCACGCCGAACAGGCACGTCTGCGCTTGCGCCGCGCGTCCTCTCCTGCAGGTCGCCTTCCGTCTTCATCACGAGCCATGTGGCACCGAGCAGCCCGTAGCCGAACAGCAGGCCCACGCCGGTGGCGAGCGGAAACGGCGTGACCCAGTCGAAACTGCCGCCCGCGAAATGCCGGCCGGACACGTCGAAGCCCTGCACGAATTCGCCGAGCACGACGCCCTGGAAAAACGTGGCGACGACGGAGCCCGCAGAAGAACGACCGGTCCCACCAGTGGCGGCCGCTGTTGGCTTTCAGCCGGAATTCGAACGCGACGCCGCGAAAGATGAGGCCGAGCAGCATCAGCAGGATCGGAAAATACATCGCCGGAATGATGACCGAGAACGCGAGCGGGAACGCCGACAGCAGCCCGGTGCCGCCCAGCATGAGCCACGTCTCGTTGCCGTCCCACACCGGCGCGACGGAATTCATCATCAGTGTGCGCGACGCGTCGTCGCGCGCGAACGGGAACAGGATGCCCACGCCCAGATCGAATCCGTCGAGCAGCACGTACATGAACACGCCGACACCGAGGATGACGGTCCAGACGGGAACGAGGTCGAGGTGCATGGCGCTTCCCGCTCAGTACGCGTCGGCGCCCGAGAGCGGCCGCGCCGGACGTTCATGAAGCATGGCGTCATGCGCTTCCAGCTCGGTGGGCGGACCGGCGCGTGCGATGCGGAAGAGGTAATACAGGCCCGCGCCGAAGATCGACCGCGTACACGGCGATGTAGAACGCCAGCGACAGCAGAACGTCGGTGCCGGTGATCGACGGCGAAACCGCATCCCGCGTGCGCAGCAGGCCGTACACCACCCAAGGCTGCCGCCCGACTTCGGTCACGGTCCAGCCCGCGAGCACGGCGACGAACCCCACCGGCACCTGAATTGCACACGAAGAGGTACGCCTGCGAAGTGAAGAGCCGGCCGCGCAGCGCAGCCACGCGCCCCACGCGACGACGACGAGCATCAGCGACCCCCATGCCGACCATGACGCGGAAGGCGAAGAACACGATGCCCACCGGCGGCCGGTCGCTGCGGCGCAACCGCCTTCAGCCCCTTGACCACGCCATTGACGTCATGCGTCAGATAAACGCTCGCGAGGCCGGGGATGGCGATCTCGAAGCGATTCGACTCGCCGCGCCGAATCGGGGATCGCGAACAGGACGGCGGGCGCGCGCGCCTGCGTCTCCCACAGCCCCTCCATCGCGGCCACCTTGACCGGCTGGTGTTCGAGCGTGTTGAGGCCGTGCAGGTCGCCAAGAACGATCTGCAGCGGCACCAGCAGGATGAGCAATCCCAGTCCCATCGACATCGCGCGTTGAGACTCCGGAACGTGCTGCCGCGTTCGCAGGTCCCAGGCGGATACGGCAATGACCACGAATGCCGTCGTGATGTAGAAGCCCGTCACCGTGTGGGCGAGACGGTAGATGAACGACGGATTGAAGATGATCTCGATCCAGTCCTTCGCTATAAAGCGCCCGTCGACGATCTCGTAGCCGGCGGGCGTGTGCATCCAGCTGTTGGCCGACAGGATCCAGAACGACGAGAACAGCGTGCCTGAGCCGACCATCACCGCGGCGAACAAGTGAACCCACGGCGGCACGAGCTTGCGGCCGAACAGCAGAATGCCGAGGAAGCCCGCCTCGAGGAAGAACGCGATCAGACCCTCGTAGGCGAGCAGCGGCGCCAGCACATTGCCGGCGATGTCGGTGAGACCGCTCCAGTTGGTGCCGAACTGGAACGGCATCACGATACCGGAAACGACACCCATGCCGAACGACACGGCAAACATCTTCGTCCAGAAAAGCGACAGCCGAAGGTAGATCGCGTCGCCCTTCCAGAAGTGCATGCCCTCGAGCACGACGATGTAGGACGCGAGCCCGACCGTGAACGCGGGCAGCAGGATGTGGAACGCGATGACGAACGCGAATTGCAGCCGCGACAGCAGGACCGGATCGAGTTCCACGCGGGGCCTCCGACGGTATCCGGCCTTGAGTCTAACCCGGCCGGCGGCGTGCGGTCACGCCCAACGCTGCGGCTAACGCGGCCGCGGTGCTTCCAGCAGCGCTTCGCCCGCCACCGTGACCGTGACGTCGGTGTTGCCCGCCTCCACGGTGACAGGCGCGGCCTTTGCCTCGAACGCCATCGCGCGCATCATCGGCTGCGGGCGGACCGGTTCGCCGGTCTGGATCGCGACCTTGCCCACGCGCCAGCGTTCGAACCCAAAGCCGTTCGCGGCTTCCGTCGCCCGCGCCTGCCAGGCCTTGATCGCCTGCTGGGTCAGTCCTTCCTCGGCCTTCTTGCGCGAAGCATCGCTGACTGAGAACTGGGTACCGTCAATCACAAGTCCGCCATCGGCTTGCAGCTGCGAGATCAATGCGGCCAGCGCCGCGAAGTCGTTGCTTTCGAGTTTTAGCGTCTGCGCGACCCGCCAGCGCGGCGGCTGATTCTTTTCCGTGACCTGGTAGGACGAGTAGCCGGACGTGGAGGCGTCCACTCCCTTGGTGGCCTTGGCGCGCGCAACGGCGTTGCCCATGCGCGTGTTGACGACATTGGCAGCCGCCGCCGGATCGGCGTTGTCGGATTCGGCGCGCAACCATGCCAGCATGCGATCGTTGGCCACACTCGCCGTGGCGGACGCAGAAAGCGTGACGGTAGGCAAAGGTGCCGGCATATTGGGCGGCGGCGCGGGCTGCGCGCTGGCGACGCGTGCGGCGAGCGTAACCAATGCAATGAGCGCGACAATGAATGCGCGCGCGACGGGAAGCGAATTTGCGATCATGATGACGTCCGTGCGGATAGCGCGCGTTGCGGCAGCGCCTCGATCGCGGCACGGTTCGACCACGAAAAGCATTTTGCCGCTGCCTCGTCCCAGGGCAGCCACGCGAATCGCACGTGCTCCCGCGGATTGAGCGTAACGGGTACCGGCGCGGGAACTTCGAGGGCGAACACGTGCTCGGTATTGTGGGTCGTGCCGGGCGGATAGCGATGCCGCCACTTGGGAAATATTTCGTACACGTTCGAGAGGCCCCAATCCGTCAGCACGCCGCAGGTGTGCGCGTCGATGCCGGTTTCCTCGCGCAGCTCGCGGATAGCCGTTGCCCGCAGCGGCTCCCCGGGTTCCTGGCTCCCCGTCACGGACTGCCAGTGATCGGGAAAATCGGCACGCTCGATGAGCAGCACGTTGCGATCAGGGGTGTAAACGAGGACCAGCACCGAAACGGGTTGCTTGTACATCATCGGCCGCACCCGGGAGGTTCGGCGATCGTTCAGGCCACGAACGTCCAGAACCCCAGGTGCCGCTCCTTCCAGAATTCGGCAGCTTCGGCGAGCAAATCCTCGAGCGTCGCCCAGTCCGTGGGATGCTCCTTGCGGTAGTCCGCAGCGTGCGCGAGCACGACCACGCGGCCGCCTTTGCCCAGCCAGTCGCTGTCCTCGAGGACGTCGGCCAGCGCATCGAAATTGTGGCCGAAATGTTCAGGCAGCTTGAGCGCGCGGTCGAGTTCCGCGAAGAGCGTCGCGCGGTCCTTGGCATGGGCCAGGTTGGCGACTGCGACCTTGAGATGGGCGTGTGCCGCAGCCGCCTTGAGCGGGTCGACGGCGCCCGTCCACGGATGGACGCCGGCGTCGTCGACGATGGCGAGATCGGGCGCCTTCATTCGCGGATCCTCTTGAACGAGCGATAGTGGTCGCTGGTGTAGTAGCACGCAACGGGGGTCGTGGGCGGACCCCCGCAGATGATCCGGCGCGCGCCGCGGGTCGTGGCTCCCGGCGTGCGCACGGTGTACTCGTGATAATAACCCTTGGGCTTGGCCGGCAAAAGGTTCTCGCGATTGCCGAAGGCGACGCCGTCCCGGTCGTACGCGAATGGCCCGCCTTTGCGGATCACCGCGAGGACTTCGCGTCCTTCCCGGGGCAGGTCGGTGACGGCGATTTCCGGCAAGTCGTCGGGCGTCGTCCGCGCGAATGCTTCGGGCGCGCAAAAAAACGCCGCCGCCAGCAGCAATCCGGCGGAGGCGTTTCGGATGTGGGCGCCATAACTCATGGCGCCCAGTGTAGCGCAAAAAAAACTAGGCGAGCTTCACAGAATCCGTCGGCCGCACCTTGATGTGCAGGTCGCGCAGTTGCTGCTCGCTCACGGGGGTGGGCGTGTCAATGAGCAGGTCCTGCCCGCGCTGCGTCTTCGGGAACGCGATCACATCGCGGATCGATTCGGCGCCGCACATCAGCGTGACGATGCGATCGAATCCGAACGCGATCCCGCCGTGGGGCGGCGCGCCGTATTGCAGCGAACTGAGCAGGAAGCCAAACTTCTTCTGCTGGTCGTCGGGTGAAATGCCCAGCGACGCAAAGACCTTCGCCTGGACCTCCGGACGATGGATCCGCACCGAGCCCCCGCCGATTTCCCATCCATTCATCACCACGTCGTAGGCTTTCGCCAGCGCATGGGCTGGATCCGCCTCGAACAGGTCTTCGTGACCGTCCTTCGGCGCGGTGAACGGATGGTGGCGCGCGGCCCAGGACTTCTTGTCGTTGTCGAATTCGAACATCGGGAAGTCGACGACCCACAACGGCTTCCATCCCGCCTGCGCAAAGCCGCGATCGTGTCCGACCTTCGCGCGCAGCGCGCCGAGTGCGTCGTTGACGACCTTCTCGCGGTCCGCGCCGAAGAAGATGAGGTCGCCGTTTTGCGCGCCGGTGCGGGCAAGGATCTCGCGCAACGCCGCTTCCCCCAGGAATTTCACGATCGGCGACTGCAGGCCTTCGTCGCTGGCCTTGGTGACATCGTTCACCTTGATGTACGCGAGGCCGCCCGCGCCGTAGATCTTCACGAACGCCGTGTAATCGTCGATTTCCTTGCGCGTCAGTCCGGTCTTGTCCGATGCGCCTCCGGGAACGCGCAGCGCGGCGACGCGCCCTTGGGCTAAATCCGCGGCAGTCCGGAACACCTTGAAGTCGACCGTGCGCATGAGGTCGGTCAACTCGGTCAGCTCGAGAGAGACGCGCAGGTCCGGCTTGTCCGAGCCATAACGGCCCATTGCGTCCGCGTAGGTCATCACGGGGAACGGGTCCGGCAGGTCCACGTCCATGGCGTCCTTCCACATCGCGCGGACCAGCAATTCCATCAGCGCGCAGATCTCGCCTTCGTCCATGAACGACGTCTCGATGTCGATCTGCGTGAATTCGGGCTGGCGGTCGGCGCGGAGGTCCTCGTCGCGGAAGCATTTGACGATCTGGTAGTAGCGGTCGAACCCGGACATCATCAGCATCTGCTTGAACAGCTGCGGCGACTGTGGCAATGCGTAGAAATGACCATGGTTGATGCGCGAGGGCACGAGGAACTCGCGCGCGCCTTCGGGCGTGGATTTGTAGAGGATCGGCGTCTCGATGTCGATGAAGCCGTTGCCGTCCAGGAACTTGCGCGCAGCCATCGCCGCGCGGTGGCGCAGCATCAGGTTCTTCTGCATCTGCGGGCGCCGCAGGTCGAGCATGCGATTTTCCAGGCGCACCGTTTCCGACAGGCCTTCATCGTCCATCTGGAACGGAGGCGTCAGCGACGCATTGAGGATCTCGATCGAATGCGCGAGCACCTCGACTTCGCCCGAGATGAGGTTCGGGTTGACGGTTCCCTCGGGACGCGGCCGCACGACACCCGTCACGGCGATGCAGTACTCGTGGCGCAACGTCTCGGCCGTAGCAAATGTGGCGGCGCGATCGGGATCGCAGACGACCTGCACGAGGCCCTCGCGGTCGCGCAGGTCGATGAAGATGACGCCACCGTGGTCGCGGCGGCGATGGACCCAACCCGTCAGCGTGACGGTCTTTCCCAGGTAGCGGCGGTCGATGCGGCCGCAGTAGTCAGTGCGTTTCACTATTCGCCTTCGGATTCCAAAGTCGCGGTGGGCGCGCAGCGCTCCACCGCGGGTCCACCAGAAGTGTTCCCCGTAGCTGCCCGGTCAATTTCGGGAATGGGTGGCGGCAGGCTCGCGCGTCGCAGCGGGCGGCGAGGCGGCCGTTGCGGGCGCAGGAGCCGGAAGTACATGCGCACGCGGCGACACGACGCCCATCGAGATCACATACTTCAGCGCCTCGTCGACCGTCATGTCGAGCTCGCGCACCCGCGAGCGAGGCACGATGATGAAGTAACCCGAGGTCGGATTTGGCGTCGTCGGGACATAGACGCTCAAGTGCTCTTCCGTCAGGTGTTGCGCGACGGCGGACGCCGGCGTGCCGGTCAGGAACGCGATGGTCCAGCTGCCCTCATGGGGAAACTCGACGAGCAGGGCCTTGCGGAAGGCATTGCCCGAATCGGAGAGCAGCGTGTCGCTGACCTGCTTCACCGACGAGTAGATCGACTTGACGACCGGAATGCGGCCCAGCATGCTTTCCCAGAATCCGATCAGGCGGGCGCCGAAGAAATTCGCGGCGACCACGCCGGTCAGCAGCAGGAACCCGAAAAACAGCAAGACACCGAAGCCGGGAACATGGAAGCCCAGCAGCGCATCGGGACGCGCACCTTCCGGAAGCAACAGCAGCGTCTGGTCCAGCGTCGTCACGAGAAAGACCAGCACCCAGATCGTGATGCCGAGCGGAACCCATACCAACAGGCCCGCGATCAGATAGCGTTTCATGGCCGGGAAGTTCGCTTGGCGTGCGCCAGTCAGGCGCCTGCCGCGGGGGTACTGCTGGGCGCCGCCGCCGGCGCAACCGGCGCGGATGGCTTGCTATCCGTTGCCTTCGCTCCATCCGCCGGAGCCGCGTCCTTGCCGGCTTCGGCCTTGACCGTGTCCGTCTTGGCTGCGTCGACCTTGGTGGCGGGCTTGGCGCCGCTGCCTTTGAAGTCCGTCTGGTACCAGCCGCTTCCTTTCAATTGGAAGCCCGCAGCGGAAACCAGCTTCGTCAACGCGTCCTTGCCGCACGCGGGGCACGTGACGAGCGGAGCGTCGGCGAATTTCTGAATCGCCTCGAGCTCGTGACGGCAAGCAGAACATTTGTATTCGTAGATTGGCATCGCTGGCTGCTCCGGCGCCCGTTGCGCCTCATTGCAGATTGAGTGCGCGCAAAGCGCTTGATTCAAAAAGGATAAATGACCTTGGATTATACCGCGAATCGGCCCGGCCGGGGTGGTTCCCCCGCCGCTGGACTGCGACGATCGCCAGGTGGGTGCAACACCGCCGGAAACAAAGTGCTTTATGCTAAGCCGCGAGCGACGACACGAAGGAGGGCGAATGGCCGATTACTGGATCTGGTGGGTGCTGGCTGCCGCCCTGGTGGGCCTGGAACTCGTCACCGGCACCTTCTATCTGCTGGCGGTGGGCGTCGCCTTCGCGCTGGGGGGGCTGGCGGCAGTGATCGGAGCGGCGCTTCCGGTGCAGATGCTGATCGGCGGGGTATCGGCGGTGGCGGGAACGATCGCCGCCCACCAGTGGCGGAAGACGCATGCGATGCCGGCGCCGCAGGCCGGACTCGACGTCGGGCAGGAAGTCCAGGTGCTGTCGTGGCACGACAACGGCACGGCGCGCGTCACCTATCGCGGCACGCAATGGGACGCCGAAATCGCGGCGCCTCACGCGCCGCGCGCGCAAACCATGTATATCGTCGGCACGCGCGGTTCGACACTGGTCGTCGCGGCCAACAAGCCCTGAACAATCCCGGCCAAGACCGTCATGAAGGATCTCGGAGAGCTCACCATGTTTAGTGGTTCGTCCCTCGTAACGTTGGCGCTGTTCGTCGTCGCGGTGATCGTCGTCATCAAGGCGATTCGCGTCGTTCCGCAGCAGCACGCGTGGGTGGTCGAGCGGCTCGGCCGGTTCTTCGCGGTGCTGCAGCCGGGACTCAACTTCGTCATTCCTTTCGTCGACCGCGTGGCGTATCGCCACGACCTGCGGGAAATTCCGCTCGATGTGCCGTCGCAGATCTGCATCACCCGCGACAATACGCAGCTGCAGGTCGACGGCATCCTGTATTTTCAGGTGACCGACCCCAAGCTCGCATCGTACGGGTCGTCGAACTACGTGCTCGCGATCACGCAACTCGCGCAGACCACGCTGCGCAGCATCATCGGCCGTATGGAACTCGACAAGACGTTCGAGGAGCGCGAGCAGATCAACGTGCAGGTCGTCAATTCCCTCGACCAGGCCGCGGCCAGTTGGGGTGTGAAATTGCTGCGCTACGAGATCAAGGACCTGACGCCACCCGCGGAAATCCTGCGCGCGATGCAGGCGCAGATCACCGCCGAGCGCGAAAAACGCGCGGTGATCGCGACGTCCGAGGGCAGTCGCCAGCAGCAGATCAACGTCGCTATAGGCGCGCGCGAGGCCGCGATTGCGAAGTCGGAGGGCGAGAAGCAGGCGGAGATCAACATCGCGCAGGGCGAAGCGCAGGCGACGCTGATCAACGCCGAGGCCAACGCATCGGCCATTCGCCAGATCGCCGCGGCGATCGAATCGCAAGGCGGCCTGCAGTCGGTCAACATGAGGATCGCTGAACACTACATCAATGCCTTCGGGCTTCTCGCCAAGACCAACAACACGCTGATCGTCCCGTCCAATTTCTCGGACATAGCGGGGCTGATCGCGACCGCGATGACGGTCATCAAGGCGCAAGGGAAATGAGCCAATGGATCTGAAGAACAGCACGTTCATCGTCACGGGCGGAGCGTCCGGCTTGGGCGCCGCGACGGCCCGAATGATCGTCGCCGGTGGTGGCAACGTCGTGCTGGCCGATGTCAACGCGGAGGTGGGCACCGCGCTGGCAACGGAACTTGGCCGCGCCGTGCGCTTCGTGAAGACCGACGTGACCGATGAGGCGAGCGGCAAGGCGGCGGTCGCCGCCGCGGTCGACGGCTTCGGCGGCCTGCAGGGACTCGTCAATTGCGCCGGCATCGTGCACGGGGAAAAAATCATCGGCAAGGAAGGGCCGCACACGCTGGCGAGCTTCGTCGCGTGCGATCAACATCAATCTGATTGGCTCGTTCAACCTCACGCGGCTCGCGGCGGAGGTGATGTCCAAGGGCACGCCCAATGCCGAGGGCGAGCGTGGCGTGATCGTCTACACCGCATCGGTCGCGGCGTTCGACGGCCAGATCGGGCAGGCGGCCTACAGCGCATCGAAGGCCGGGATCGTAGGCATGACGCTGCCCATCGCGCGCGAACTGGCGCGTTACGGCATTCGCGCCATGACGATCGCGCCGGGTTTGTTCGAGACGCCGATGGTCGGACAGATTCCGGCCGACATCGCGGAAGCCCTGGGCAAGGCAGTGCCGTTTCCGCCGCGACTCGGGCGCCCGGCAGAATTCGCGTCGCTGGTCGCGGAAATTATCCGCAACCCCATGTTGAACGGCGAAGTCATCCGCCTTGATGGTGCGATTCGGATGGCGCCCAGGTAGGGCTGCGTGTCACTCTCGTCTGATGAGCGCGAATGCGGCGATCGTCATCGCGATGAAGAACACGAGCGTCCAGCCGGGAATGGCCAGCCCCAGGAATTCCCAGCCCTTTTCGGCGCACTCGCCGCTGCCGGCGAAGACCTTCTTCAGGACATCGAGGAACGGCATCGTTTCCATCATGTACGAAAAGCCCATGCCGCACGCCGGCACCTGGTCCTTGGGCAGCGCCTGCAGCCACACCTGCCGGCCGGCGAACGCGGCGCCAGCTGCCCGCGAACACCAGCACGAGGCCGGCATAGATCGCCGCGCCGAAGCTGCGTGGATTGTGGACGAACGCTACGAGGAACGTGATGCCGATCGCGGATCACGGCGATCCGCTGGAACACGCACAGCGGGCAGGGCTCGAGCCCCATCCCGTATTGCAGCCACAGTGCCCAGCCCATCAGCCCGGCACAGACGAAAAAGCCCAGCAGGTAGGCGCACCTTGCGCGGCGGCAGCAGGATGAGGGCCAGCGACGTGACGCCGATCGCCATCACGCGCGATGCGATAGAAGCGAATGCGGAAGCGAGGGCTCGCTGCCGAACCAGCGAAACAGGATTTCCTGTCCGAGCAGCGCGAGCGTGAGTATAAGTCCGACCCACGGCCAGGGAATCGTCGAGTAACGCGTCATCGGGTTGCCTTCGCCAGGGCTTGATCGAGGTCCCAGATGATATCGTCAACCGTCTCGAGCCCGACGGACAACCGGATCATTTCCGGCAGGACGCCGGCGGCGCGCTGCTCGGCCTCGTCCAATTGCCGATGGGTGGTGGACGCAGGATGGATCACCAGCGTCTTGGCGTCGCCGACATTGGCCAGGTGCGACAGGAACGTGCACATTCTCGATGAGTTTCACGCCGGCCTTTTCGCCGCCGCGCACGCCAAACGTCAGGATTCCGCCCGCGCCGCGCGGCAGATACTTTCGAGCCAGTGATTCATAGCGGTTGCCGGGCAGCAACGGATAGTTCACCCACTCGACCGCCGGATGCTGGCTCAAGTGCTGCGCCACGGCCAGCGCGGATTCGCAATGCCGCGGCATGCGCAAGTGCAGCGTCTCGATTCCCTGCAGCAGCAGGAAGGCGGAGAGCGGCGCCAGCGTGGGACCCAGCGTGCGCATCGTTTCCATCCGCGCCTTCATCGTGAAGCCGAAATCGCCGAAGGATTCATGGAAGCGCACGCCGTGGTAGCCGCGCGACGGCTCGGTCATCTGCGGGAAATTGCCGTTGTCCCACGGAAATTTGCCGGACTCGACCAGCACGCCGCCCATCGTGGTGCCATGTCCGCCGAGGTATTTCGTCACGGAATGGATGACGATGTCCGCGCCGTGCTCGAGCGGCCGGCACAGGTACGGCGAAGCCAGCGTGTTGTCGACGACGAGCGGAATGCCTGCCGCGTGCGCGATCTGCGCGATCGCCGACAGATCCGCCACGTTGAGCTGCGGATTGCCGATCGTTTCGACGTAGAGCGTCTTGGTGTTCGGCTTCAGTGCCGACCGGAAATTCGCAGGATCGTCGCTGTCGACGAAAGTGGCGTCGATCCCGAATTGGGCAAACGTCACGGCGAACTGCGAGAACGTGCCGCCATACAATGTGCGTGAGGCGACGATGTGATCGCCCTGGCGGCACAACGTGAGCAAGGCCAGCATTTGCGCCGCCATGCCGGTCGCGGCGGCCAGCGCGGCGCGCCCGCCCTCCAGCGCGGCAACGCGTTCCTCGAGAGCGGCGACCGTCGGATTCGAAATGCGCGAATAGACGTTGCCGAAGGTCTGCAGGTTGAACAGGCTGGCCGCATGGTCGGCGCTGTCGAACACGAACGAAGTGGTCTGGTAGATCGGCAGCGCACGCGCTCCGGTCGCCGCGTCCGGTATCTGTCCGGCGTGCAGGCAGAGCGTGTCGAACCCGAATTTGTGGTCGGACATGGAATGGTTCTTCGTAATCGCCGTGTTTTGGCGATCAGGGAATTGGCGTCGCCCGCCGCGACGAGACGACACCGGTGTTGACGCCCGCCCAGTGGAGCCCGCCGAAAATGCGCGCGTGCTCGATTTTCATGCAGCGGTCCATGACGACGTCGAGCCCCGCGTCGCTCGCGATCCGCGCCGCCTCGTCGTTGCGGATGCCAAGCTGCATCCACAATATCTTCGCCCCCTTGGCGACGGCGTCACGCGCGAGCGGCGGAATCTCGCCGGGCTTGCGAAAGCAATCGACCATGTCGACGGAACCCGGAATCGCGGCGATCGTCGGGTAGCATCGTTCGCCGAGCACTTCGGTGTAGGTGGGGTTGACCGGTATGACCCGGTACCCGTGGTCCTGCATGTATTTCGCTGCGAAGTAGCTGGGGCGGTACCAGTTGGCCGAGAGTCCGACGACAGCGATGGTTCGGGTTTGCGCCAGGATGCGGCGCAAACCCGCGATGTCGTCGACGAGGGCCATCCCGGGAGAGCCTTACCAGCGCGGCGGTTGGTTGTACGGATAATCGTTGGTGACCTTGCGGCCCGAGGAGATGCGATTGTTCATCTCGGGTGGCAGGCTCGGGTAATCGCCCGGTCCGAACGTCCGGCAGTCTCCTTCGAAATTGGCATCCGTGCAGAACATCCAGTAGCCGCGCTCGACGCGGATCGACGTTGCCCTGTCGTTGAAGCCGACGTTGTCGAAACTGCGCAGCACGTCGCGTGTCAGTTCGAACGAGCGTCCGGAAAAATTCGGGCCTTCGTAGAGCATGACGCGCGTGTGTCCGCCCCAGTTGCCGCCCCCGCCGCCGATGGGCACGCCGCCGCCTCCGCCCCCGCCCCCGCCGCCTGAGATGGGTCGCGCGGAACTCGTCTGCCCGTTCGTGCCGCCCAAGCTGTTGTACCGGCCCGGGCCATAGTCGCGGCAGTCCCCCTTGAAAAAGGCGTCGGAGCAAAGCTGCCACGTGCCGGAGAGCACGATCAGCGAGCGCCCACGGTCGTTGAAGCCGGACTGGTCGAAGTTGGGAAGCGGTTGCTCCATCATGATGTTTTGGCCGACGAAGCCTTCGCCTTCGAACAACTGCGCGCGCGCGGCGTACCCGCCACCGCCTGGTACTCCGCCGCCACCACCGCCACCGCCGCTGTTCCAGCCGATCTCGCGCAGCGATGACAGGCGATTCGACAGCCCCATCGCGCCAAGCGTGGAGTAATTGCCCGGCTCCAGCGTCACGCAGTTTCCACGGTAATAGGCGTCCGAGCACAATTGCCACGTGCCGGCACGAATGATGGCCGAGGCCGCGCGGTCATTGAACCCCGTCGCGTCGAGATTGGGCATCGAGCTGTTAGCCGCGAAGCGACGGCCGCTGAAATTCTCGCCTTCGAACAACGTGATTTCCTGCGCGACCGCGGCGGCCGCGCAGCCGGCGAGCGAAGTTGCGAAGAGGATGTGCGCAAGTTTCATCGTGATCTCCTCGATTGGTTTGAGCCGCTGGCGTGTGGCCTTCGCGTCAGCGTACCGCCAAAATTCTAGCGGGTTCCACCCGTCAACGATGTCAGGTTTTGACGATGAACGATGTCAGTTTTCGCCGCTGACGGGTCCGCCGTGGGCGCGGTGACCGTCCTCAGCGTGCTCCGGTGCTTGGGCTCCGGGTGCCAGCCAAGGATGACGAGCATGAATGCGAAGCCGACGACGTAGGCCACGGCGACGTGCCATCCGCCGCGTATCCACGCGAACGCTGAGCGGGCCGCGGGAAACTGGCTGGCGAGTGCGACGCCTGCCGACGAGCCGAACCAGATCATCGAGCCGCCAAATCCGACGGCGTAGGCGAGAAACCCCCAGTCGTAGCCGCCTTGCTTCAGCGCGAGCGCGGTGAGCGGAATGTTGTCGAACACTGCCGATACGAAGCCTAGGCCGAGGGCCACTTTCCACGATGCGTCGGGGAGCTTGTGCACCGGCATCATCGACGCCGACAGCACCAGCGACAGCAGGAAGATGCTGCCACGAATCGCACCCGGCATTTCCTCCCAGTGCGGTCGGCGCAGCGGGACGCACAGAAGCAAGGCGACCCATACCGCAGCACCGATGAAGGGGAACGTGTCGGAGATCTCGCTGTAGCGAACGTTGACGACGACATTGACGATGATCGCCGTCAGCAGGATGGCCGCGACGATGGCGACGCGAACCCAATCGACGATCACGTCCACGGAGGCGTCCCGCGTGATCGGAGAATGCCGGTGCTGCTGCAGCGATGCCGGAATGCCGAAGAGCACCAGCGCGAGTCCGGCCGCCGTGTAGGCCTCGATGACCTGCAATGGACTGACGCCGTCGATCCACATCATCGTGGTGGTCGTGTCGCCCACCACGCTGCCCGACCCGCCGGCGTTCGATGCCGCGACGATTGCCGCCAGGTAGCCGATGTGGACCTTGCCGCGGAACACGACGCCGGCGATGGTGCCCCCGATGAGCGCCGCGGCGATGTTATCGAGAAAGCTCGACAGGACGAAAATCATGACCAGCAGCACGAACCCGCCCTTCCAGTCATCCGGCAGGAAACGTGGAAGGATGGCCGGTACGCGACTTGCCTCGAAGTGCTTGGACAAGAGCGCGAAGCCGAGCAGCAAGCCGAGCAGGTTGGCGAGCAGCACCCATTCGTGGGCGAGATGCGCGACGAAGCCGGCGGCGCCGGGCCCTTCCGGAAAGGGCGAGAACAGGATCTTGAACAGCGTGATGACCACGAGGCCGACCACGGCCACCCGGAGCGTGTGGTGGTGGAACAATGCGACGCCCAGGAGGGTCAGCCCGAACAGGATGAAGTCGATGGGGATGCCGGCGAGGGCCGGGGGCTCCGGCAGGCCCGGCACGGCGGCCGCGGCCGCGGTGGCGCCGACGCTTGTCGCCAGCGCGATCAAAATCAGGACAAAGTGAAGCGCTGGCCCGGCACGGGCTTTGGACGGCATCGGCATCTCGGTTGGGGTTATTGGGAGGGCAAAGCTTGGCGGTGCCGGCTTTTGAGCACTTTTCGCTGGCCTTGAGGCTGGGTGCCGCCGGGCGTTGGTTGGTGACGCGGATTGTAACCGCTTGAATCTACTCGCAGGTGTTCCGAAACCGGCAAATTTCCGGCAAACGGGGGCACGGGGCTGAACCGGCCCTCGATCCGGCAGACTGGCGCCCCTTTTTCCGGGAGTAGGGTAGGCTCGATCTTTGCTAGCGTTACCCAACTGAAATCGCAATCGGCCGTGTGCGGCCGGCTTGAGGGGAGCCCTTCGGACCGCGAAACCCGGGTCCGGGAGCCCTCCGCGGCCGGGCTCACGGCCGTCCGTTAACGAGAAAAACACTGCGCCATGGCGCTGCCGCGATCGCTGAATCGACTCGAACTAGCCCTTCCGCAAACCCTCGGCGAGCCGGTGGAGCGGGAGGCCTTGGCTGCGCTTTCGCAGCACAAGTTGAATGCGCTGGGCGTCCCGATCGCGTACGTCGATCGCAACCAGCGCTACCGCTTCGCCAACAAGGCGCTCCTCGACTGGCTGGGCAAGCGGGCGAACGACGTCCTCGGCCGCGAGGTGATCGAGGTCCTGGGCCGCGACGTCTATCAGCTCTATCACGCCTACATCGACGCCGCGCTCTCCGGCGAGCGGACCGTCTTCGAGCGGCAGTTGGTCACCCCGGGCCGCCCGTCGCTGTGGATCCGCGTCGACTACTACCCCGACCGGACCGCGCAGGGCCATGTCCGCGGCTTCCTCGTCACCTACAGCGACGTCGATAACCTGAAACGCCTCGAGCTCGAGGCGGGCCAGCGCGAGCACCGCTTGCGGCTCGTGACCGACAGCGTCGGATTGCCCATCCTGTATTTCGACCGGCAGCTGAAACTGCGATTCGCCAACAAGCCGTTCGGCACGTGGGTCGGAGTACCGGCCGACGACGTTCTCGGTCACGCGCTGAAAGAAGTGCTGCCCGCCGACGCGCTGGCCGAAATGCAGGGTTACATCGAGCGCGCTTTCGCCGGGGCGACGGTGTCGTACGAGCGGCGCGAGCGGCAGCTGTCCGGCGATTCCCGTTGGATGCGCATCACGCTGTTCCCCGATCGCGAAGTCGGCGGCCGCGTGGGCGGCGCGTTCGCGGTGATGAACGACATCGAGGATGACATCCGCATCCGCGATGCGCTGAAATCGCAGGAGTCGCAGATGCGCCTCTTCGCGGACAACATTCCCGGCCCGATCGCCTACCTCGACCGCGGTCTCAACTACACGTTCGTGAACCAGGCGTTCGCCAACTCGGTATGCAAGCCGCAGGACGAGATCTACGGCAAGACGCCGTTCGAGGTGATGGCCTCCGATGTCGCGTCGTTCATCCGGCCGATCCTGAAGCGCGCGCAGGGGGGCGAGCACGTCGAGTACGAGCGAGTCGGCACCACGCCTCAGGGCAGCCATCGCTGGATGCACGGCCGCATCGCGCCCGACCTCGATGCCTCGGGCACCGTGCGCGGCCTGTATTGCACCGAGTACGACATCCACGATTTGAAGCTCACCGAACAGGCGCTGGCCGCGCGCGAAGAGCAGCTGCGCCTCTTCACGGACAACATCCCGGAGCCTGTCGTCTACCTGGACGAGAACCTCCGCTACGTGTTCGTCAACGAGTCGTTCCTGCGCCTGACAGGGTTGCACCGCGACAACGTCATTGGCCGCACGTCCGCGGAAGTCGTGGGCACCAGCGACTACTCGGCGCTGGAACCGTTCATCCTGCGCGCGGTGGCGGGCGAGGCCGTGACCTACGAGCAGACGATCGTCGATGCCATCGGCCGCACGCGCTCGCTGCGCGGCCGCATCGTCCCCGACTCGAAGTTCGACGGCACGCTCAAGGGCTTGTACATCGTCGGCCACGACATCACCGACTTGAAGCAGGCGCAGGACGCACTGGCCGCGCGCGAAGGCCAGTTGCGCGCGATCATGGACGGCGTGCCCGCTCCCGTGGCCTATATCGACCGCGAGGAACGCTGCCACTACGTGAATCGCACGTTCCTGCAGTTCTTCGGCTTGACCGAAGCGCAGGCGATCGAGATGCGGTTGCGCGACGTGGTCGGCCACGGCATCTACCAGAGCGCGCAGGCCGATGCTGACGCGCGCGATGGAGGGCGAGTCGACCGCATTCGACCGGCTCGTGCCCGGTGCCAATGGCGTGCGGCGCTGGATGACGATCCGCGTCGTTCCGGATGCCGCGCCGTCCGGTGAAGTGTACGGCGCGTTCGTGCTTATGAACGACATCCATGGCCTGAAGCAGGCACAGGAAGCGTTGCGCGCGTCCGAGGCCGAGCTGCGGCTTATCATGGACAACGTGCCGGCGCGCGTGTCGTACATCGACCGCGACTACAAGTATCTCTTCCTCAACCGCCACAACGAAGACTGGTTAGGAGAGAACCGCAAGGAACTGATGGGCCGCCAGATCGCCGAAGTCAACGGCGAGGAACGCGCGGCGCAGCTCTCGCCTCTCCTCGACCGCGTGCTGAAAGGCGAGACGGTGTCCACGGAAAAGCTACTGGTGCAGCCGGAAGGCGAGCAGCGCTGGGAAGCGGTCCACTACGCGCCTAATCGCGATGCCGAGGGTAACGTGATCGGCATCTACGCCGTGCACACGGACATCCACGACCAGAAGCGCAACGAGGAGGAATTGCGGCGCGCGAACTGGATGCTCTCGTCGCACATCAACAACACCCCGCTCTCCGTGCTGGAGTGGGACCGCGATTTCCGGCTCGTCCGCTGGTCGCCGCAAGCCGAGAACATCTTCGGCTGGACTTCGGACGAAATTCTCGGCATCCCGCTCGCCGACAGTCCGCTCGTGCACGAGGACGACCGTGAGGGTTTCGCGGGGCTGGTCAGCCGCTTGATGGGGGGCGAAGAGCCGCGGGCAACGGGCCTGACGCGCAACCACCGCAAGGATGGCGGCACGATCTGGTGCGAGTGGTATCACTCGGCGCTGCTCGATGACGAGGGCAAGATCGTCTCGATCCTGTCGTTCGTGCAGGACGTGTCGTCCCGCATCCAGGCGGAAGAGCGCCTGCAATACCTAGCCACGCGCGATGCGCTGACCGGGCTTCCGAACCGCCTGCTGCTGCACGAACGGCTTACACAGGCCATCGCGCAGGCCAAGCGCAGCGGCCACCGCGTCGGCGTCCTGTTCATCGACCTCGACCGCTTCAAGAATGTCAACGACACGCTCGGCCACCGCATCGGTGACGAGCTCCTGAAACGCGTCACCGCGTCGCTGTCGGGCGCGCTGCGCGAGACCGACCTGCTGGCACGGTTGGGCGGCGACGAATTCATGGTCATCGTCGAGGACTTCGACGATCCCTCGGTGCTCGGGCGCATTTCGCAGAAGCTGCTGGACGCCATCGCGCAGCCCTTCGAAATCGAGGAGCACGATATCTACGTCACGTCGTCGATCGGCATCGCCGTGTACCCCGACGACTCGGACGACCCGGAAGAGTTGCTGAAGCACGCCGACGTGGCGATGTACCGCTCGAAGGAACTGGGCCGCAACACTTTCCAGTTCCTCGATGCCAACCTGGCCGAGCACCGGCTGCGCCAGCACACGCTGGAAACCGCGCTGCGCACGGCATTGGCGGATAACGCATTGCAGCTGCACTTTCAGCCGGTGGTGCGCATCCACGACCGCGCCATCGTCGGTGCCGAGGCGCTGTTGCGCTGGACGGATCCCGAACACGGCAGCGTGCCGCCGCAGGTATTCATCCCGCTGGCGGAGGAATCCGGCCTGATCCATGCGCTGGGCGAATGGGTGCTGAAGACTGCGGCCGCGCAATGCGTCGCGTGGCGCAAGGCGGGCATGGAGCTCAAGGTCTCGGTCAACCTGTCCGCGCGGCAGTTCTACCGCGAGGACCTGGCACAGCGGATTTCGGAGATCGTCAAGACGGAAAAATGCGAGCCGTCGTGGATCGAGCTCGAAGTCACGGAAACGAGCCTGCTGCACGATCTCGACGCGATTCGCAGGGTGCTGCACCAGCTGCGCGACGAAGGCTTCACGGTGGCGATCGACGACTTCGGCACCGGCTATTCGTCATTGACGCATTTGAAGCACTTCCCGATCGATACGCTCAAGATCGACATCTCGTTCATCGCCGATCTCGAGTCCGATCCGCAGGATGCCGCCATTACCGAGGCGATCATCGGCCTCGCGCGCGGCCTGGGGCTCAAGGTTGTCGCCGAAGGGGTGGGCACGCGCGAGCAACTCGAATTCCTCGACGCCCGCGGATGCGACTGCTTCCAGGGCTTCTGGATGAGCCAGCCGCTGCCGGCCATCGAGTTTTCCGAATTCGTCGCCGCGAGGCAACCCATCAAGAGGTGACAGGGCGCGGAGGCGAGCCGGCGCCCGTATCCTTGACTTTCACTTGTTCTGCGCGAGCCAGTCGGCAAGCGCCTCGGCGGCCGTTTCCCATTCCGGTTCCAGCATCAGCATGTGCGCCATGCCGGGCAATATCGTGGCGGTGACGCCGTGATGGTGCGCGGTGGCCTGCGCATCGCCCGGCGTGCAGATCCGGTCGTCGTGGGCACCCAGCACCAGGACGGGCGAGGTCGGCCGCTCGGGCAGGGCCATGTGCAGCCGCAACGACAGGTCGAGCAGCACGCGCGGCGATTCCATGTTGAGGTGGCGTTCTGCTTCCACGAGGATGGGCGCCGGGACGCCGGCGCTGAAATAGAAAGGACGCAGCGTTGCGAGCAGGTTGTCGGAAAGCCGCGACGGATCGAACCGGGCGAGATGCGATACGTAGTCCGGATGCGCCGCGGCCAGCCGCGCGGCCACGGACAGCAGGCCCGCCGGCGGAACGGGGGCCATTAGCGCGGCCGCGCGCACCGGACGCGTCGCCAGCATCCGCTCGATGACCGCCGCGCCCATCGAATGCCCGATCAGCATTGGCGGGGCCGAGAGCTGTCCTGCGACATGTTCGACATCGGCGACATAGTCGTCCAGGCCCGCGACGAACAACGACTCCATCCCGCCGCTGTCGCCGTGCCCGCGAAGGCTCAGTGCGTACGCAGGCCAGCCGCGCGCCGCGAACCAAGGCAGGAAGTACGGCGTCCAACACCACGCGTCGCAATATCCGCCGTGAACGAACAGGAGCGGCGGTTTGCGGGTTGCCCGCTTGGGCAGTTGCGAGAGGATTTCGAGGTGGGATTCTGCGGGGAGCATCAGGCACCAGGCGGCAGGGATCGGCAATCGCGAATCGGACGTGAGATATATTCAGTGCCGCCGGGAATGGCGAGATCGCCGGTCCCCGAGCCATGACGACTGATTCCTGACAAATGCCTGCCACCCAAAAGACGACGATTGTGCCAGATCGCGAGGGCTCGGCCGTGCCGACGGGTGAGCGCACCTACGATCCCGCGTGCCGCCGTTGTTCGCGCCTTGCGGCGTTCCTGGCCGAGGTCAAGACCGGACATCCGGCGTATTGGTGCAAACCGGTGCCGCCTTTTGGCGACGCCGCGGCGCGGCTCGTGATTGTCGGCCTGGCGCCCGGCATGCACGGCGCCAATGCCTCCGGCCGCCCGTTCACCGGCGACTATGCCGGAATCCTTCTCTACGAGACGTTGCATGCCTACGGTTTCTCCTCGCAGCCGGTGGCCACCGCGCGCGATGACGGGCTGGCGCTCATCGGCTGCCGCATCACGAACGCGGTCAAGTGCCTGCCGCCGGGCAACAAGCCGACGCCTTCGGAGGTGCGCGGGTGCAATGGCTATCTCGCGGCCGACCTCGCGACCGTTCCGCCCCGCGGCGCAATCCTGGCGCTGGGCCGGATCGCGCACGAGGCGACGTTGCGGGCGCTCTCGAAGAAGCCGCCGGCCTTCCCGTTCGCGCACGGCGCACGCCACGCGCTGGAAGGCGGCCGGCTGCTCGTCGACAGCTACCACTGCAGCCGCTACAACACCAACACGCGGCGCCTGACGCCCGCAATGTTCCGCGCCGTATTCGACACCGTTGCGGCGCACCTCGCGCGTGATACGGCGAAGGCGGCATGAGCATGGGGGTCAAATGAGCGCCGCAGAGCCGTCCCAAGGCGCGAATACCTTGTCCCATTTCGACTCGCGCGAGTTGCTGGCGTCGCTGCCGCACCGCCCGGGCGTCTATCGCATGTTCAACGCCGCGGGCGAGACGCTGTACGTGGGCAAGGCGCGCGACCTCAAGAAGCGCGTCTCCAGCTATTTCCAGAAGACCGGCCACGAGATGCGCATCACGGCGATGCTGGCGCAGGTCGCGCGCGTGGAGACCACGGTCACGCGCTCGGAAGGCGAGGCGCTGCTGCTCGAGAACAATTTCATCAAGTCGCACGAGCCACGCTACAATATCCTGTTCCGCGACGACAAGAGCTATCCGTACGTCTGCCTCACGGCGGAGCAATTTCCGCAGCTTCGCTTCCATCGCGGCGCGCTCGACCGCCGCAATCGCTACTTCGGGCCGTTCCCCGGCGCCGGCGCCGTCCGCGAGGGCATCGTGCTGCTGCAGAAGGTGTTCATGCTGCGCACTTGCGATGACACCGTTTTCGCCAACCGCTCGCGTCCGTGCATGCTCTACCAAATGCAGCGCTGCACGGCGCCGTGCGTGGGGTTCATCGCCGAGGACGAATATCGCGAAGACGTGCAGGGCGCGACGCTCTTCCTGCAGGGCCGGGCGGGCGAGGTCCTGACGCAGCTGCAGGCGCAAATGGAAGCCGCCGCCGCGGCGCTCGAGTTCGAGCGCGCCGCGCGGATCCGCGACCGGATCAACCGGCTGCAGTTGCTGCAGTCGCGCCAGTTCGTCGAGAGCGCGACCGCCGGCGATATCGACGTTGTCGCGGCCGCCGCCGAGGGCGGCCTCGTCGCCGTCAACGTGGTCATGATCCGCGGCGGCCGGCATGTGGGCGATCGCACGATCTTTCCTCGCCATGCCGATGCGGTGAGTTCTGCCGGCGACATCGTCTCCGCGTTCCTCGAGCAACACTATGTCGAGCGGCCGGTCCCGCCGACGATCATCGTGCCGGACGTCCAGGACCACGCGGCGCTGGCGGAGGTCCTGTCGGCGCAGGTGTCGCGCAAGGTCGAGATCGTCGGCAATCCGGGCGGCGAGCGCCGCGTGTGGCTGACGATGGCGCTGCAGAACGCGACGCTCGCGATCCGGCAAAGGCTTGCGCAAAAGGCGACGCAGGAGGATCGGCTGGCCGCACTGCAGGAGGCGCTCGGACTGCCGGCGTCGGTGCAGCGGATCGAGTGCTTCGATGTCTCGCACACGATGGGCGAGGCGGCGGTCGCCTCGTGCGTGATCTTCGACCGGCTAGCGATGCAGTCGTCCGAATATCGCCGGTTCAACGTCACGCCGGAGCATGGCGGCGACGACTACGCGGCGATGCGCGAAGCGCTGACGCGGCGCTGCGCGCGCATCGTCGCCGGCGAATATCCGTCGCCGGACCTGCTCGTGATCGACGGCGGCAAGGGGCAGGTCGCGGTGGCGGCCAACGTCCTCGAGGAGCAGGGCATGCATGGAGTGCCGCTGATCGGGATCGCGAAGGGTCCCGAACGCAAGCCCGGGCAAGAGGACATCGTGTTCGCGAACCGCGAGGACGTGCTGAATCTGCCTGCCGACCATCCGGGGTTGCATCTACTGCAGCAGATACGCGACGAGGCGCATCGCTTCGCGATCCAGGGCCATCGCGCGCGGCGCGGCAAGGCGCGCACGACATCCTCGCTGCAGGACATCGCGGGCATCGGGGCCGCGCGCCGCCGCGCCCTGCTGGCGCATTTCGGCGGGTTGCGCGGCGTGCAAGCCGCAAGTGTCGATGACCTGGCGCGGGTGCCGGGCATTTCCCGCGCGCTTGCCGAGCGAATATTTGCCGACTTGCATTGACGGGCGCGTAACCCGCATGGTTCGGGCGGGTTAGAATCGGGCGAGTCGCCGCATTGGCGTTACCTCGTGCTTGTGACGCTGCGCGGCCGCGCATCACGATGCCCATCAATATACCCATCCTTTTGACCTGGTTGCGGATCGTCGCGATCCCGATCTTTGTCGCGGTCTACTATCTGCCCGACACCTGGATCTCGCCGGTCGGCAAGAACTGGACGGCCATGGGCATCTTCTCGGCCGCGGCGATTACTGATTGGCTGGACGGATACCTTGCGCGCAAGTGGGGAGAGACCAGCGCGTTCGGGGCGTTCCTCGATCCGGTGGCCGACAAGCTGATGGTGACCGCGGCGTTGATCCTGCTCGTGCAACTGGGGCGCGCGGAGGCCTATCTCGCAATCATCATCATCGGCCGCGAGATTGCGATTTCGGCGTTGCGCGAATGGATGGCGCAACTGGGCAAGACCAAGAACGTCGCGGTCGCCTTCATCGGCAAGGTGAAGACCGCGGCGCAGATGACGGCGATCATCGCGCTCCTCCTGTGGGAGCCGATCATTCCGGGCGTTGCGACGCCCGTCCTCGGCACCGTTGCGTTGTGGATCGCAGCAATCCTCACGCTGTGGTCGATGTTCCACTATCTGCGGCTCGCCGCGCCGCACTTCGGCGTCGACGCGGCAACGGGCGCGCGGACGACCACGATCGGCGGCGGCAAACCCGGGCGCGGGACGGAGCCCGGGTCCGAGTAGAACGCCCGACAAAACTCCTAGGGCTGCATGCGGACCAGCACGAAGGCATCGACCGGCTTGTCGAAACCTTTGAGAGACAGCGGGCCGGCCGGGGCGGTCTCCGCGGTGTCGTCGAGCGCCGCGCGCGTGCGCCGGTCGACCAGGATCTTCCCGCCCTTGGCCTCGTCGCACAGCCTCGCGGCCAGGTTGACCACGCTGCCGATTGCCGAGTAATCCCAGCGGCCCTCGAAGCCGAAGGCGCCCAGCGTCGCGTAGCCTTGGGCGATGCCGATCCCGAGATCGAGGTCGAAGCCGCGCTTCAGCCACTCGGCGCGCAATGGCGCGAAGCATGCCTGCATTCCCAGCGCCATCCGCGCCGCATGCAGGGCCGGGTCGTCCATGGGCAGCGGATCGTTGAAGAAGATCAGGATGCCGTCGCCCGCGAAGCGATCGACCGTGCCTTCGTATTGCGTCACGAGGGTACCCATTGCGCCGTGGAACTTGCGCAGCACCGCTTCGACCTCTTCCGGCTCGGCGGAGTCCGTGAACGCCGTGAAGCCCCGCAAGTCGACGAAGACGTAGCAGATCTCGCGGCGATGCGGCACCAGGATCGATTTCTCTCCCCCCGAGGTGATCGCCTCCGCGACGTTTGGCGAAAAGAAGTGCTTCAACTGGCCCAGGCGATCGAGTTCCGCAACCTGGTCGCGCACGCGCTCTTCCAGCTTCACGTTCCACGTTTGAAGGGCTTCGGCCTGCAGCCGGACTTCATCCTGGAGCGCCTTCACCCGCAGCAGCGACCGGACCCGCGCGAAGAGTTCTGGCTGGTTGATGGGTTTCGAGACGAAATCGTCGGCGCCCGCCTCGATACCCTTGACCCGCTCCTGCGCCGGGTCCAGCGCCGTCACCAGCACGACGGGCAGCAGCGCCGTTTGCGCATCGGCGCGGATGCGGCGGCACACGTCGTACCCCGACAGCCCGGGCATCATGACGTCGAGCAGCACCAGGTCGGGCGGTTCGGCGGCGATCTTCGCGAGCGCTTCTTCACCGGAGGCCGCAGTCGCCACCGTGAAGCCCTTGACGGTCAGCACGTCGGCTAAGAGTTTCACGTTGTTCGGCGTGTCGTCGACCACCAGGATTTTCGAAGGCGAACTCATGTCTTGCCGTTCTCCAGCATGCGCTGGACCGTGTCCAGGAACTCCTTCAGGTTGATCGGCTTTCCGACGTAGGCATTGAAGCCGGCTTCGGTAATCTTGCTGCGGTCCTGAGCCATGACCGACGCCGTTACCGCGACGACAGGAATCGCAGCCGTGGTTGGGTCCGCGCGCAACACGCCAAGCGCCTCGATCCCGTTCATGCCCGGCAGCTGGATGTCCATGAGGACGAGGTCGGGCTTGCGTTCGCGCGCAAGGACGAGGCCGTCCTCGGCGTTCCCCGACTCGATCGTCGTGTACCCTTTCACTTGCAGCACGTCGCGAACGAGCTTCAGGTTCTTGTCGTTGTCTTCGATGATCAGTATGAGGCTCATGGCTTTATCGGAATGGTGAAGGTGAATGTCGAGCCTTTGCCGGGCGTACTTTCGACGCTGATCCGGCCGCCATGCAACTCGACGAAGCGGCGGGTGAGCGCGAGGCCGAGCCCCGTGCCCTCCTGCTTGCTGGTGTAGTGACGGCCGACCTGGCGGAACTCCTCGAATACTGCATCCTGATCCTCCGGCGCGATGCCGATGCCGGTATCGTGCACGGCGACGATGATACTGCCGTCGCTGCGCCGGGCTGTGACGTCGATCCGCCCGCCGTCGGGCGTGAACTTGACCGCATTGGAAAGCAGGTTCAGGAGTATCTGCTTGAACTTGCGTTCATCGGCGACCACGTCGCCCAATTCCGGTGCCACGTCCTGCGCCATGGCGATGCCGTGCTGCTGCGCGCGTTCCCGGATCAGCGTCATGGCGTTGGCGATGCCGATGGGAGGTCGAACGTCGACGGCTCGAGTTCCATGCGTCCGGCCTCGACCTTCGACAGATCGAGGATGTCGTTGATCAGGTTGAGCAGGTGCCGGCCGGAGGAGTGGATGTCCTTCAGGTAGTCGTCCTGCTTTTCATTGATGTCGCCAAAAAGCCGTTCGAGCAGCACTTCGGAAAAGCCGATGATCGCGTTTAGCGGCGTGCGCAGCTCATGCGACATGTTGGCCAGGAACTCCGACTTGTGCTGATTCGCGATCTCGAGCTGCCGGCTCTTGTCCTGGATCTCGCGGAACAGGCGGGCGTTCTGGATCGCGATCACCGCCTGGTCGGCGAAGGTTCGCAGCAGCGCGATATCCTTGTCGGAGAACGGTCCGACGAAGGGGCGACCGACAAAGATCGCGCCGACCCCTTTGCCCTCCCACAGCATGGGAGCGAATATGACCGACCTGATTCCGGTCTGCTGACAGCCCTGGCGCGCGCGCCACGGGACGTCGTCGCCGATCATGATGTCCGGGAAATGCAGCACGGCACGGCGCAGGATCGCCGCGCCGCTGCCGGTGGAATCGTCGACCGGCACGTGCATGATTTTCTCGAGTTCCTCGCGCCCCGGCCCGTAGTAGGCGCTGACGTGGAACCTCCCCTCGGAGTCGACGAGATTCACGCCAATGAGTGTCCCGGCAAACAGGCGCTGGCAACTTTCGAGAATCTTGTCGAATACCGGCTTGGTATCGGCGATCGAACTGCTGATCGCGGCGAGAACCTCGCCCGACGCCTGCTGTTGCTCGAGCGCCTCCTTGGTCTCGTTGACGAGCCGGGCATTCTGGATGGCGATCACGGCCTGGTCGGCGAACGTTTTCAGCAACGCGATTTCCTTCTCGGAGAAGGCGCCCGCATAGTCCCGCGCGACCCAGATCGCCCCGATCCCCTTGCCTTCCCACAGCATCGGTGCGCCAATCGCCGACTTGATGCCAAAGACGCGGAACGCTTCGCTCGTGACCTGCGGGACTTCGTCGAAATTCGCATAATGCACGACAGTTCGAGTCGTGATCGCGGTGCCGGTGCCGCTCGTCGTGTCGACGGCGTGGGGATATAGCTGACGCACTTCGTCCAGATTCGGGCCGTGATAAGCGCCGAGGTGCGCGAGCCCGTCTTCACCGACTAAGTCGATGACGGCAAACTTGCCGGTGAACAGACGCTCGCAACTGGCGAGGATTGTTTCGAACACGGGCGTTGTGTCCGCAATCGAGCTAGAAATCGCGGCGAGCACTTCGCCGGAGGCGCGCTGCTGGTCCAGCGCCTCCTTGGTTTCGTTGAACAGGCGCACATTCTCCAGCGCGATGGCGGCCTGGTCGCCGAACGTCTTGAGCAACGCGATCTCCCGCTCGCTGAACGGCCGCACCTCCTTCCGACGCAGCAGGATCGTCCCGAACGGCTGTCCCTCGCGGTACAGCGGCGTCACCAGCAACGTTCGGTTGCCGAAGCGGCGCGAGATCTCGGCGCCGATCGGATATTCGGCGGCCTCCGTGAGCACATCATGGACATGTATGGTCCGGTGTTCGAGAACCGCGCGGCCGGAGGTCGAATCGCGGCTGATCGGCAGCAGCGAGACGGCTTCTTCTTCTTCAGGCGACTCACCCTTGGAGGCGACATGCCGCAGGACGTTGCCGTCGGTCAAATGGATTGAGGCCGCCGACGCTCCGCACAACGCCACCGCGCGGTCGGCGATCGCTTCGAGCACCGGCTTCACGTCGGTGGGCGAGCTCGATATCGTACGCAGGATTTCGCTGATCGCGGTCTGCTGCTCCAGGCCCTCTTTCGTCGCGTTAAACAGGCGGACGTTCTCGATCGCGATCGCCGCCTGGTCGGCGAAAGTCTTCACCAGGGCGATTTGCTTTTCGGTGAATGCGCGCGCCTCCTGCCTCCAGAGCGCGATGGCACCGATCGCTCGATCCTCGCGCATCAAAGGCACGGCCAGCAAAGCTCGGAATCCGAATTTCTGCTGAGGCACACGCGCGTCCGGATATTCCGTGTCGAGCAGCGGAACGATGTCGGGATGGTGAATGGTCACGCGATCGATTACGGCGCGACCGGCGACCAGGCCGCGACCCAGCGGAAAGCGTTCATTCTCCTCGGGAATTAACATGCGGCCGACGCCCGCCGCGAACCGAAGCGCGTCGCCCTCGACCAGAAAGATCCCGGCTTCTGCCGCGCCGCACAGGTGCAATGCGCGCTCGGCCACCGCATCGAGCATCGGCCGCACATCGCCCGGCGAGCTCGAGATCACGCGCAGGATTTCGCTGATCGCCGTCTGCTGTTCGAGCGCTTCCTTGGTTTCATTGAAAAGGCGCACGTTTTCGATCGCGATCGCCGCCTGGTCGGCGAAGGTCTTCACCAGGGCGATCTGCTTGTCGGTGAAGGCTCGTGCTTCCATGCGCCACAGCGCAATGGCTCCGATCGCCCGATCCTCACGCATCAAAGGCACCGAAAGAATCGCATGGTGGCCAATGCGCCTCTGCATCTCGCGCCCGATCGGGAACTCATCTTCCGACGCCATTTCCAGGTCGGCCATGTGAATCAGCGTGCGGTCGATGACTGCGCGACCCGTGGCCGAGCCGCGATCGAGCGGCATGGTCTCGCCATCCTTCAGGGTCGGTGTCCCGCCGACGCCGGCGGCAAAGCGAAGCTTGTCTGACTCGACCAGGACGATCGTCGACTGCGTAGCTTCGCAAAGCTTGAGCGCGCGCTCGGCCACCGCATCGAGCATCGGCCGCACATCGCCCGGAGAACTCGAAATCACGCGCAGGATTTCGCTGATCGCCGTCTGCTGGTCGAGGGCCTCCTTGGTCTCGTTGAAGAGCCGCACGTTGTCGATTGCAATCGCCGCCTGGCGCGCAAACGTTTCCACGAGAGCAATCTGGTCGGCGGAAAAAGGCCGCGGCTCCAGCCGGTAAAGAAGGATTGCACCGTAAGCACCGCCTTCGCGCATCAACGGTACCGCGAGCGAGGCCCGTTGCCCCGTTATCTCCACGTTCGGCCGGGCGTCAGGGAATTCCGTGTCGAGCAGAGGAACAACGTCCTGGAGGTGAATCGTTTCGCGGTCAAGGGCGGCCCGGCCGACAATCGAGGTTCGCCGCAGCGGCACGGGGCCCACGGCAATGTGAGCCTGCGTCTCCCCCGCCCAGAGTTCCGCCCGCGGGCGCAACACGTCGCCATCAATGAGAAACACGCGTGCAAAGGGCGTCCCGCACAGGTGCGCGGCGCGTTCGGCGACGGCGTCCAGAACCGGTTGCACATCGGTCGGCGAACTGGATATCACGCGCAGGATTTCGCTTATCGCCGTCTGCTGCTCGAGCGAACTCTGGAGTTCTCGAGTGCGCTCGTCGACCTTGCGCTCGAGGCCCGCGTAGGACTCTCGCAACTGTCCCGTCATGCGGTTGAACTGGTCGGCCAGCGCTTCCAATTCATCGCCGGTGTGGATCTCGATCTTCTGGTCGAGCTCGCCCGCGCCGATCCGCCGCGCGCCTTCGTCCAGCGTGCGGATCGGGCGCACCATGCCGCGCGCCAACGCCAACGCCGCAAATGCCGATATCACCAGTCCGGCGAGCAACAGGAGTCCGGTGCGCCAGATCGACGCATACAACCCTTCGTTTACCTCCGCCTCCGGCTGCTCGGCGAACACATACCAGCCAAGCGGTTCGATCGCGGCGACGGAAGTCAGCACCGCGACGCCGGCCAGGTCCTTCGACAGCATGGCCTCGGCGCCCGCGCTTTGCCCGCCGATGGCGGCCTTGACGTGGGGCAGGCTGGACAGGTCGGTCTTGCGCAGGACCAAACCGATATCGGGATCCGCGACCAGGAAGCCGTTGCGGTCGACAACGTAGGCTTTGCCCTTTTCGCCGATCTTGATGCGCGACACGACGTCCCAGATGAACTTGAGGTTGACGTCGGCCACCGTCACCGGCCCGGCGTCGCTGCCGGAGCGGATCGCGATCGTCATGTAAGGTTCGGTCTCCTTGCGAAAATACACGGGTCCGAACCACGGCTTGCCGCGCCTCGGATTGCGGAAGGCCGGTTCCTGCGAGCGGTCCTTGCCGGAGTTGATGCTGTCCATGCCGAGCCTCGACACGGCGATCTGCTCATGGCCGCTCGCGTCGACCTGGGAGATGTCCGTGACCTCCGGTGCCTGCCGCAGGAGCTTCAGAAATTCGATCTTGCGCAACTCGACGTCCGACGCGTCGAGCTGGGGCAGCGCCGCGTACGCGAGCTGCTGTTCGATCGTATGGACGTATTGCTCGATGCGCGACGCGGCGCCGAGCGCCTTCTCGTGCTGCAGGTTCGACAGAGCGGCCTTGATTTCCTGGTACGAGAAGTAGACGCTGATCGCGCCCGACGCGAGCAGAGCGCCGATCACCAGCGTGAGGATGAGGAGCAGATACTTGCGAAACAGCCGGCCGCGGTGGGCGAGGCGCGCGGCGGGTTTCACGACCTCGGGGAGCGTGTCCTCAGGCATGGTGGCGTACGGTACGCGATTGGGACGGGCGCGCGCAAACACCATTGGCGGCTGAACGGCGTGCGCGGCTCGGCGCCGGATTCACTGGATCACCTCGTCCGCGCGCAGCAGCAGCGATTGCGGGATCGTCAGCCCGAGCGCCTTCGCGGTCTTCAGGTTGATGACCAGCTCGAGCTTGGTCGGTTGCTGACCTGGCAGGTCCCCGGGCTTGGCGCCCTTCAGGATCTTGTCGACGTAGTCGGCGGCAAGCGCGTATTGTTCGAGCCATAACCGGTCCGTACGAAATCAAACCCCCTTCCCTGACGACCCAATTATTGTCGTAGACTGCGGGCAGCCGGGCGCTTGCTGCGAAATCCAGTATTCTGCGCTTTGATGCTGGTGATCTGCGCCTCGGCCATCACCAGGAGCCCGTCCGGCCGCGCGTTGCGGAGCATCGCTGAATGCCTTCGGGAAATCCTCGGCGCGGGTGACCTCGGCGACCACCAAGCTGATGTTTGAGGCCGCGCGCGGTGTCGGTCATATTCGCAAGTCACTGGGCCAGCGCCGGCGTTCGTCGGGTTGATGAGAACGCCGAGCTTGGCGACGCGCGGAACGAGTTCACGAATCAACTCGACCTGCTTGCCGCCGAGCAGCATATTCGTGATTCCGGTGACATTGCCGCCCGGTCGCGCCAGGCTCGCGATCAGTCCGGCGCCGATCGGATTGCCCGCGTGCACCATGACGATCGGGATCGTGCTCGTCGCGTGCCGCGCGGCCGTGGTCGCGGCCACCGCTGGGTGTACGATGATGTCGACCTTGCTTTCCACGAGCTCGCGCGCGAGTTCGTTCAACCGTTGCATGTTCCCTCGGCGTAGCGTTCTTCGATCAGGATGGTCTTGCCTTCGACGTAGCCGAGTTCGCGCAGGCGCTGGCGAAATAGGGCCAGGTCGATCGTCGACATATCGTTTGCTCGAGTCCGATTAGCAGCATGCCGACCCGCGGAATCCTCGGCGGCTGCTGACCGCGCGCCGAGCCAGGCTGCGGCGACCAGCGCTCCGCCGCAATGCGCGCAGAAGTGCACGCCGCGTCGTCACTGGATCACCTCGTCCGCGCGCACCAGCACGATTGCGGAATCGTGATGCCGAGCGCCTTCGCCGTCTTGAGTTGATCACCAGCTCGAGCTTCGTCGGCTGCTCGACCGGCAGGTCGCCGGGCTTCGCGCCCTTGAGGATCTTGTCGACCTAGATGGCGAGGCGGCGGAACTGTCTTCGAGGACGCGGGCCGTAGATGAGCAGGTTGCCACGGCGAGCGAAGGGCGCCCAGCCGTCCACGGCCGGAATGCGTTGCTCGACCGTAGAACGCAGCGATCTTTTCGGCAAAGCTGAGCGTGAAGGCGTCTGCGAACGCGACGATCGCCTCGTCGCGCCCGCGCGCGATGTCCGTGAGCGCCGTCTCCAGCTCGGCTTGGCTGCTTACCGGGAAATAGCGAACCGCATCCCGAGCTTGGCTGCGGCCGCTTGCGCGGCGGCAAACTCCTTCTGCTCGCCCGGGTGCTGCGGATTCGCGAGAAACGCCACGCGCTTCAGGCCCGGCAGTATCTCGCGCAGCAACTCCAGCCGCTTGCCGACGATTTCCAGCGTGAAGTAGCTGATGCCGGTCATGTTGCCGCCCGGACGGTTGAAGCTTGCCACGATCTTCGCCTCGACCGGATCGCCACTGTACGTGAATACGATCGGGATCTTTACTCCGGCCCTGACCAGCGGGTTGAGCGCGAGGCCACCTTGCGACAGGATGACGTCGGGCTGCGCGCGCACGATGTCGCCTGCCATCCGCTCGAGCTTTTCGGACGATCCCTCGCCCCACCAAGTCGTGATTGCGTAATCCTTGCCCTCGGTGTAACCAAGCTCGCGCATGCCTCCGCGAAACGCCTCGAGGCCGGGTGACGGAGTCCCGGCCCGCTCGATCGTCACCCACGCCAGGCGGTAGGGGCGCGTTGGTTGCGCGTGGCCCGGGACAGCGTTCGCAGCCAAAAGGACGCCGATTGCGCAACAGAAATCTCTTCGCTTCACTGAATAACCTCGTCCGCGCGCAGCAGCAGCGGCTGCGGGATCGCGATGCCGAGCGCCCTGGCGGTCTTGAGGTTCATCACCAGCTCGAACTTCGTGGGTTGCTCGATGGGAATGTCGCCGGGCTTGGCGCCCCTCAGAATCTTGTCGACATCGGTAGCGGCACGACGGAACATGTCCGAGAGACTCGGCCCATAGGAGATGAGCCCGCCGACGTCGACAAACTCCCTCTGGCTATACATCGCCGGTAGCCTGCTCTTTGCCGCGAGATCTGCGACCCGGCGTCGCTGGCCAAAGAACATAGAGTCTGTCAGGACGAGGAGCGCCGAAGCACGCTCTCTCGTCATCGCAGCGAAGGCACTATCGAGCTGGTCAGGATAGGACGCTTCCACGACTTGAAGCTGCGCTCCGAGCGACCGCGCTGCGACCTTCAGTTCCCTTGCAAAAGCTGCATGCGATCTATTGGTCGGATTCGAGAGCACGGCCAGGCGAGAGGCGGCGGGTGCCAATTCCTTTAGCAGTCCCAGTTGTTTGCCGGCTATCTCTGGCCCGACCAGGAACGTCATGCCGGTGATGTTCCCACCTGGGTGCGCGAGGTTAGTGACGAGCCCCTCTCCCACAGCATCCGCACTGGCCGCCATGACGATGGGGATCGTCTTGGTGGCCTCCTTGGCCGCCCAGGCCGCCACGGAAGACCCCGCCACGATGACATCGACCTTGAGTTGGATCAACTCGGCGACGAGCATTGGGAGTCGGTCGACTTTGCCGCCTGCGAATCGAGCCTCGAATACGACATTCTGGCCCTCGACCCAGCCGCGTTCGCGCAACACTTGCCGAAACACGGCGAGCAGTTGCTTTGCTATTTCGGCGGTGTTGGGCGAAAGGAACCCAATTCGAAATACTTTCTCCGCCTGCTGCGCCATGGCAGCGAGCGGCATGGTGAGAAGCGCGCCCGTGACCGTGCCGATAAAAGCGCGCCGATTTATCACTGGATCACCTCGTCCGCGCGCAGCAGCAGTGGCTGCGGGATCGTGACGCCGAGCAACTTGGCGGTCTTGAGGTTGATGATCAGTTCGAACGTCCTCGGCTGTCCGATTGGAAGGTCTCCGGGGCTCGCGCCCTTCAGGATGCGGTCCACATAGGTCGCGGCTTCGCGCCAGACGTCATCCCGCTTTGCCGCGTAGACCATCAGCTCGGGCGGGTAGACCCGAACGTCGGAGATCGTCGGCAAATGATGCTGGATCGTCAGGTCGAAAATTTCCTTCCTGTATCCATTGAGGTGGGGGTTGCCCCAGACGAGCAGCGCCTCGTCTCGCTGGCTGACCATCTCGCCGAACAGTCGGTTCAGATCGTTAATCGTTTCGAATTGGACGAAGCGAACGCGAATTCCGAGTTTCGCCGCGGCCGTCGCGGTGGCATCACGGTACAAGACAAATCCGGGCCCCTCGAATGGAGCGCCGCGCAGCACGGCCACCCGACGGAGCCCGGGGACAACCTCCCGCAGGAGTTGCAGGCGCTTGCCCATCGTTTCCGGCGAAAAGACTTGCATCCCGGTCAGGTTGCCCCCCGGCTTTGCCAGACTGTGGACGGCCGGTTCCGCCTGAAGCTCCCCCGCACCGAGCGCGACCACGGGAATCGTCCTGGTGTGTTCGAGGACCGCTCTCGCGAGCCCTACGCTTTGAACCGCGATCAACTCGGGTTTGGCTCGCACCAATTCCGCGGCAAGGGTCCCGAGAACCTCCGGGCGTCCGTCGGCAAAGCGCGATTCGACGACCAGGTTCGTCCCCTCGAAGTAGCCGAGCGCGCGCAGATTCCGCAGAAGTCTTTCCAATGCCCCTCCGTCGGTAAGTTCGCTCGCTTTCGAGCCTTGACCAAGGTAACCGATCCGGTAAACCCTGCCTGGGACTTGCGCTTGGGCCGCCCACGGCGTTGCGAGGAGGACGCCGACACCGGCGACGAATGCGCGCCGTTTCATTGGATCACCTCGTCGGCGCGCAGCCAGCACCGATTGCGGAATCGTGATGCCGAGTGCTTTCGCGGTCTTGAGATTGATGACGAACTCGAACTTCGTCGGCTGCTCTACGGCCAGATCTCCGGCCTTCGCGCCTTTCAGTATTTTTTGCACGTATGCGGCCGAGCGCCGGGCGACCACAGTCCCGTCCGCTCCATAGCTTGCAAGGATGCCAGCCTCGGTCAACGCGCGCCCAGTGCCGAATACCGGCAAGCGGTTGGCGAGCGCCAGTTCAGTAAGGTGCCCCGCGTTGGCAAGGAAAAACGTATCAGCCGATACCAGCACCGCATCCGGCCGCGGGGACCGGAGCGCCACGAACGCGCGATCCAGATCCTCTCGCGTCTGCACTTCGATGATGCGAACAAAAAGGTGCAGCCGCGCGGCCGCAATGAGCGTCTCGCCCATCCGCAGTTGTTGCGAAATGGCGTTGATGGGATCCCACAGCGCAGCCACTCGCGTGGCTCTGGGCAGAAACTGGGGGATCAACTCAAGCAGCTTGCCGACCGCGGCGGTCGTCTGGGTGGATGTCCCCGTCACGTTGCCACCGGGGTGCGCGAGGTTGCCGACCAGTCCCGCAGCGATGGGGTCGGAAGCGCCGACCATCACGATCGGTATCGTCGAGGTGGCTTCCTTCGCGGCGACCGTACATGCCGACGCGATGGCAACGATGACGTCCGGCCGATTCTTAACGATCTCCGCAGCAAGGGCCGGCAGGCGTGCCAAATCACCTTCCGCCGAACGGCGATCGACCGCGATGGTCTTGCCGTCGACGTAGCCTAGATCGCGCATGCCCCCCCAGAACGCTGGCTCCCTGGGATTGGGACCCGGCGTGAGAAAACCGATGTGCGGCATCGTGCCGGTGCGTTGTGCCAGGGTGCCGTCCGAAACGCCGAGGATCGCGAGCCCCGCGACCCCCAAGAACGTTCGCCGATCGATCATTGGATCACCTCGTCCGCGCGCAGCAGCAGCGATTGCGGAATATCGAGGCCGAGCTTGCGCGCCGTCGAGAGATTGATGACCAGCTCGATCTTGGTCGGCTGCTCCACCGGCAGATCGGCAGGCTTGGTGCCTTTCAGCACGGCGTCGACGTATCGGGCAACCCGCTTGTAATATTCGCGGTAGCTCAGGCCGTAGCTCATCAGGCCTCCTGCCTGCGCGAATTCGCGATAGCCGTAGATGGCTGGAATCCGGGTGCGCTCGGCCAGGCTGACGACGCGCGGAATCTGCGCGGTAAAGAAGGCCTCGGTCATTACAACCAGCACGTCCGCGCCTTGCTTTTTCATTTCCACGAAGCTGCGATCGATGGCGATCGGTGAGTGGGCCTCGACCTTGATGGCCCTGATGCCGATGCGCTGCGATGCCTCCTCGAACCTGGCCCAGAAGTAGGGGTCGGCCACGTTTTCCGGATTGGTGAGAATGGCAACGTCGTGAGCTTTGGGCACGGCAGCAATCAGGATTTCGAGCCATTTCGGGATCAATTGCTCGAACAGTGTCGACGTGCCCGTGACATTGCCGCCCGGCCGTGCGAGGCTCGTGACGAGGCCCGACGCGACAGGATCACCGTCCACCGACATCACCACGGGAATGTTCGTCGTCGCGTTCTTCGCGGCGCGCGTCGACGGGATGCAGGTGCCGATGATTGCGCTGGGACGCGTCTGCACAAGCGATGCGGCGAGTTCCGGAAATGCGCCGGCATTGTCGCCCGCCCAGCGGACATCGATCACGATATCCCGCCCATCGACGTATCCCAGCGCCCGCAACGCGTCCTTCAACGCCTGCAGGAACGCGCCGTTGCTTCCTTGCGAGCCCACGGAAAGGTAGCCGATATGCCGCGGGCCGCCGGCCGGCTGGGCGCGGCCGGTCAGTGGCAGGGTTGCCAGTGACGCGGCCAGCGCCTGCAGCACCTTTCGACGCGTTATCAACGAAGTCTCCCCCGGTGGATCGAAGACGTCCCGCCTCGATCGCACATTATTGCCTATTGCGGCGCAACATGACCGCCGCGGATTGCCGCAGCTTACCTGCTACTCACAATGGCGTCATACTGGCAAAGTAGCATCCACCGGCCGTGCGATGACACCCTATCTCAGCATCGAGGCATTGTCCGTTTCTTACGGCGCCACCCGGGTGCTCGATCACGTGAGCCTCGGTGTCGAGCGCGGCGAGATGATCGCGCTGCTCGGCAGTTCCGGCTGCGGCAAGACCACGCTGCTGCGCGCGATCGCCGGTTTCGTGACGCCCGACGAAGGCACGATCCGGGTCGACGGTGACGACATCACGCGCTTGCCGCCGGAAAAACGCGGAACCGCGATGATGTTCCAGTCCTACGCGCTGTGGCCGCACATGGATGTCGCCGGCAATATCGGCTACGGCCTCAAGATGCGCGGGTGGAAGAAGGAGGCGATCGCCGTTCGCATCGAGGAAATGCTGACGCTGCTGCAGCTCGAAGGCTTCGCGCAGCGTCCGGTGACGCAACTCTCGGGAGGGCAACGGCAGCGCGTCGCGCTCGGCCGCGCGCTGGCAGTCGACCCGCGCCTTCTGTTGCTCGACGAGCCGATGTCCAATCTCGACTACAAAGTTCGCCTCGAATTGCGGCATGAACTGCGCGCGCTCCAGCGGCGTATCGGCATCACGGCGGTTTATGTCACGCACGACCGCGAGGAAGCGCTGACGCTGGCCGATCGCATTGCGGTGATCGATGCCGGACGCGTCGTGCAGATCGGCGCGCCGGAAGAAATCTTCCACCAGCCCCGAGTCCGCCTTCGTCGCAGGTTTCATGGGGGCAGACAACGCGCTCGATCTCGATGCACACCGGCGACGGCTCGCTTGCGGCTGCCGTCGCCGGAACGCCGGCGGACGCACGCCTGCGCGCCCATTTCCGCAGCGACGCGGCGCGCCTCGCCGCGGCGACGGAACCGCACGCTTCCGACGCGCTGGTCCTGAACGGCGTCGTGTCGCAATCGGTCTACGTCGGCCAGGGGTACCGCTATCGCGTGCGCACTGGCGGCGCCGACATCTGGGTCAACGCACCTGAGCGCTACGCGGAAGGGTCGGCGGCATGCGTCGTCGTCCCGCGCGCGGCGCTCTTGCTATTCCCGGGCTCGTCAAGCGCCCGCGCAGCTCCCTAGGAGATCACCATGAAACTTCGCCTGACCTTCGCGGCCGCGGCGTTTGTCGCATCCCTGTTCACAGCCGGCGGCGCCACTGCGCAGACAACGCTCAACGTCATCACCGCCGGCGACCAGAACATGGTCGACTACGTGAACAATTACCTGGCGCCCAAGTTCGAGGCGATGAACCCCGGCGTCAAGGTGCGTGCCGTCGGTACGGGCCCGGGCGATTCGGGTTCCCAGAAGATCTACGAAAAACTCTCCGCGCAACAGAAGGCCGGCACCGCGGCGTGGGACGTCGACGTGGCGGTCGTGCACCAGCGCGGCGCCGCAACCATGGTCAACGAAAAGCTACTGATGCCCTATCGCAACGACATCGCGGCGGGCAAGCTCGTTTCGCGCGACACGGCGAAGAACGCGCTCGGCGCGAACGTCGACGGCTATGTACTGCCGATGTTCCACAGCCAGATCGCGTTCGCCTACAACCCGGACCTCGTGAAGTCTCCGCCGAAATCGTATGCAGAACTGGCCGAGTGGGTGAAGAAGAACCCGAAGCAGTTCGGCTACAACGGTGTGAAGGGCGGCATGTCAGGTGTGGGCTTCGTCATGGGCTGGGTCGGTGCGAATTCCGGCATCGGCGACAAGCTCGAGAAGGGACCGTACGACCCGGCGCAGAAAGCCGCGATCGACAAGTCTCTCGTGAGCCTCAAGGACTTCAACCAGTATGTCGTGATGACGCCGGGCAACGCCGGCACGCTCGACATGCTGAATCGCGGCGAGATCGCGATGGGCCCGGTGTGGGTCGACATGTTCTACACGTGGCAGGCCGACGGCAAGATGAGCCCGAAGGTCAAGCTCGAGTTACCGTCGCCAGGCCTCCCGGGCCAGCCGATGTATTACGTCATCCCCAGCAAGGCCGCGAATGCCGCGCTGGCCAAGAAGTTCATCGACTTCGCGGAGAGCCCCCAAGTGCAGGCCGACGGCATCGTCAAGCAGTTCAACTGGTATCCGGGGATCGACCCGCAACACGTGCAGGCGAAGCTCTCGCCAGCGGAATGGAACAAGCTCTTCACCGACATTCCGCCGTCGGATCTTGCGAAATACGGCCGGCCGTTTCCGCTTTCCGACTATTTCACCGACATCGTCGAGGGCTACGAGCGCGTAGTCTTGAAGTGAGAGTCACGAACGCGGCCGCCGGGGGAGGGCGGCGGTGACCGGCGCGCAGGGAACGACCGGGAGCTGGCGAGCCTACGCGCTCGTTGCTCCCGCGCTCGCCGTCATCGGCGCGTTCTTCGTGCTGCCGCTGTTGATGTCGGCGGTGCTGGCGTTTCGCGACAAAGGTGGCGCCTTCACGCTGGAGCATTTCGCGAAGGCGTGGGACCTCTACCGCACGGACTTCCTCTTCACGATCGGCATTACGCTGCTGGCGACGGTGTTGATCGGCGTTATCGCCATCGCGATCTCCGGATATCTGACGCTCGGCGAGAATCCGCGCGCGGTGGCAATCCTGCGCTGGCTGTATCGCTGGCCGCTCTTCATCCCTTTCATCGTGACGGGGCAGGTGATGCGCACGTTCCTCGCCAAGAACGGAATGCTCAATCACGTCCTGATCGGGTCCGGACTGATCGAGCCGCTCGCCGCGCAAAGCCTCCTCGACTGGCGTGGCATCGTCGTCGCTTTCGTGTGGAAACAGGTGCCGTTCGTCACGCTGCTGCTGGCCGGTGCGATGGCGTCGATCGAATCGCAGCACATCGAGGCTGCGCGCAATCTCGGTGCACGCCGCCTGCGCGTGCTGGTGGACATCCTGCTGCCCCAGGTCCGCGGCACGCTGCTGGTCGGTCTCGTACTGTCGTTCGTGACGATGCTTTCGGTGCTGTCGGTGCCGCTCATGATCAACCCCAACTCGCCGACGATGATCACCGTCGACATCGCCTACCGCATCAACACGCACAGCGACTACGCGGTGGCCAACGCGCTGTGCCTGCTGTCGCTGCTCGTCGCGGCCGCCGCCGCGTGGCTGTATTTGCGGCATGCGGTGGGTCAGGTGGCGCGACAATGAACGCGACCATGGCTTCCAGTTGGCCGAAGGGCATTGCGCGCGCCGTGATGCTGGCCCTCGTCGCCTTCGCCATCTTCGGACCGCTCCTCAACCTTTTCCTGTGGGCGTTCGCCGAGCAGTGGTATTTCCCGCACAAGCTGCCGCAGCAGTTCGGCTTCACGTTCTGGGCGCGCGTGTTCCAGCCGCGCGGCAATGCGCTTGCCTCGCTCGCGACGAGCATCTGGATCGCCGTGCTGACCGTGGTGACGAGCCTCGTCGTTGCGATTCCCGCGGGTTACGCGCTGGCACGACTCAAGCTGCGCTGGCGCGCGCTCATCCTGCTGGCCTTTCTGCTGCCGCAGGCGATACCGAACATTCCGGTGTACGTCAACATCGCGCGGATATTCTATGAGCTGGGATTGAACGGCACGGTGCTGGGCGTCGTCCTCGTGCATGCGGCCCATGGCCTGGTGCTCGCGGTGTGGATCGCCTCTGCCGCGTTCGCGTCGATCGATGCGTCGCTGGAGGAGGCTTCGCGCAACCTGGGCGCATCGCCATGGACGTGCTTTCGCACGGTGACGTTGCCGCTGGCGCTGCCGGGGCTCATCGCGAGCGCGATCTTCGTGTTCCTTGAGTCGCTCGACGAATTCACCGGCACGTACTTCGTCGGCGTGCCCGATGTGACGACGCTGCCGCTGCTGATGTTCAACGCCAGCATGGGCGGCAACTACCAGATCGCGTCGATCACGGCGCTACTGCTCCTGATTCCGTCGATCGGCTTCATGCTGGTCGTCGAGCGCTTTCTCAAGGCCGATGTGCTCGCCATGGTGGGGCGCTAGCTAACGTCCACCCCGCGATCCGCGTTTGACCGGAAATACGCCGAAAAAGCTATAATGTTCGGCTTGATTCCCCGATAGCTCAGCCGGTAGAGCGACGGACTGTTAATCCGCAGGTCCCAGGTTCGAGCCCTGGTCGGGGAGCCACAGATCTGGATTACACGGCGTCCTTGCGGCGCCGTTTTTGTTTTCCATGCAATGAGTTATCGACGATGACCTGCGGATTATTAGTCCGTCAGTCGACTGGATCGTAGGAAGGTGCGACATGACAATTGCGATCCCCGTCAGAACCTCCGTCCAATGGCGTCGATGCGAAACGATTGACGGAGCGTGCGTGGCGTTATGCCGCCTAACATGCGGCTTTCAATGGAGGGTCGCGGTGTCGTTTGGCGTGACAGACGCGGTGCACATCGGTTACGCTGCGTGGCGTACGCCGTGAGTACTTGGCTCGCGGCCCCGTGGGAGGACAGCACGATGGCGACGCCGCGCACACGCTCGTATGACGACAATGTCTCACGCATTCGGAAGATGCTCATGGGATCGGTGGGCAAGCAGATCGATCGCTCGAGCGCCATCCAGACCGCGTTCCCCGAGACGCTTCGCCACAAGGAGAGCCGCAGGGCCACCGCGAAGGCGCTGAGTGCGGTCGTCGATCGCGCCACCCAGCGGCAGCTCGCCGAGATCATGTCGAACGATCAAGCTGCCTTGCAGGCCGCGCTCGAGAAGTCCAAGGCTGCGGCGATGAAAGGTTCCCGGGGCGCGCTGAAGACCTTGGCCGCCGCAGCGGCTGCGCGGGTGAAAGGGCTGGCCGCCCTGCCGGATGTGCCCACTACCGGCGGAACACCGCAGTACGACCTTCAGAACACCCCGTTCCTGATCTGGCCGACCAACAGCGTCGACCTCGAGGCGTCCGAAATCATCCCGGCGAACAGTTTCGCCAAGTTTCGCACGAGCATCGGCACTAACAAGAGCTTCTACGGGGACGTCAAGTTCTACTATCTGTGGACTAACCCGAACAACAAGTTCGCCGTCCTCAACATCAACGGCTACGTCATCTTCAACGGCCATTGCTCTGTGGGTGTCGGCGGCGGCAACTTCCCGGGGGACCGGTCGGCCACCGTTGGCGTGACGGGCTCGCTCCAGATCTTCGAATGGTGGAATCAGCCGCCCACGTTGCCGCCGTCGCAGTCGGACCAGAGTGTCGACGCGCTGAAGCTCCGCGTCACGGCGTTCGGCTGGGGCGAAGCTGGGGCCGTCGTCGCGCGGAATTTCTTCCGTGGCTTCGATCTGAGCCACACGCTCATGATCGTGCCGCCGTTAGGAACCGTGGTGGTGGCGGTCACCGCCGCCATCGTGTGCGGCACGGGTGAAGACAGCGGAAACGCCGAGGCAGATTTTGCTAGTGCCGGGTTCCAGGTGGCCAGCCCCGCCGTGCTATTCACGATCCTGAGTTAAAATGCAGCCTGCGGCTGTTGTACCGGACCAGCCAGCCGATGACCTCGTCCTTGCACGGGGGCGCGTCTCGAACCTCATGCCGTGTAGCCGCTCGACCCTGAGCGAGCCGAACAGCGCTTCGCTGCCCGCATTGTCCCCGTTGCTCATGATTCCTAAAGCCAAAAGGAAGCTGCACGGTTTGCACAACCTCGGCCTGGCCCGGGATAACCCGATATCAGGTCGCAGCTGTGCGATACAGGACCCTTAAGACCTTTCCTCAGAGATCACGCAAGGTCGAAGCGATCAAGGTTCATCACCTTGTTCCAGGCCGTGACGAAGTCCCGCACAAACTTCTCCTGCGCGTGCGCGCTTCCAACGGCGCGTGAAATA
>CAVWIM010000014.1:0-185626 GCA_963755065.1 uncultured beta proteobacterium | reverse complement strand
ATGTCGAGGGGCGGATTCTTCTACAACACGCGGGCGATGCGGCTGCTGCGCAAGCCTCTTGAAGGGGCGGCCGCTGTGGGAAAGGCGCACAGCTTTGTCGGGCTGGGCCGCTCGATCTTCTTGCCGTCTTCGACCGCAACCTCATCATCCACGCGCTGGAAAGCATCCGCGACCGCATGCGCGAGGACGCGCATGTCCGGTCGCGAGCTTCGTCACCACCGCCCCGGCGGGCCAGCTCGTGCGCGTGCAGATCGCGCCGGTCTTGGGGCGGAAACCGGCGATGCCGCGGAAGTTGCACCGGAGGGAATCACCGGATTCGTGATGCTTCTCGACAACATCACTCGCCGGATCGAGACGGGCAACCGCCGCGATCCGCTGCTCCAGACGCTGACCCAGGGCACGCGCGCGTCGCTTGCCAGCGTGCGCGCGGCGGTGGAGACGATCGCTTCGTTTCCCGGACATGGATAACGAGTCGCGCAGGACCGTTTCATCGGCATCATCGGCGAGGAAGCGCAGCGGATGAGCGCCGGCCTCGACCAGGCCGCCGTCGAATTCGCCGATTCGCTGCTCACCGAATGGCCGCTCGAGGACATGCGCGGCGCCGACCTCATCAGCGCGGCGCGTCGCCGCATCGAAGGCAGGCTCGGGCTGCCGACGAAGCTCGAAGCCGTCGACGAGTCGATCTGGATGAAGGTGGACAGCTATTCGCTCATGCAGGCCATCACCTACCTCGTGAGCCGGTTGCAGGGGGAGTTCGGCATCAGGGAGGTCCGCTTCGGCCTTGAAGTCGCGGGCCAGCTCGCCCATCTCGACCTGATCTGGACCGGCGCGCCGCTGGGATCCGAGACCACGATGGCGTGGCAGACCGGATTCGCTGGAGTTGGGAGGGGAGGCGTGCCCGCTCACGCTGAAGCAGATCATCGAGCGGCACAACGCGGAGATCTGGTACCAGATCGACAAGCCGTCGCAGCGCGAATACTTTCGCATCGCGATGCCGGTCACCAGGCCGGAGGAAACTCCGCTGGGCGCTCCGCCGGTCGTTGAAAGCCGGCCGGAGTACTACGATTTCGACCTATTCCACCAGCCGGGGCAGACGCCCGAGCTGGACAACCGGCCGCTCGCCAGTCTCGACTACACGGTATTTGACACGGAAACGACGGGGCTAAAGCCGTCAGAAGGCGACGAGATCGTTTCCATCGGCGCCGTGCGCATCGTCAACGGTCGATTGCTGGAGCACGAAGTGTTCGAGCAGCTCGTCGATCCGCGCCGTGGCATGTCCCCGGAGGCCAGCAGGATCACCGGCATCGATGCGGCGATGCTCGAGAGCCAGCCGACGATCGATCGCGTGCTTCCCGCGTTCGGACAGTTCTGCGAGGACACCGTGCTGGTCGCCCACAACGCGGCGTTCGACATGCGATTCCTGCGCCTGAAGGAGGAGGCGACGGGTGTCCGATTCGCGCAGCCGGTCCTCGACACGTTGCTCCTTTCGGCGGTGATCCATCCGGATCTCGAATCGCACCGCCTGGAGGCGATTGCCGCGCGGATGGGCGTGAATCCCATCGGGCGGCATACGGCGCTGGGCGACGCAATCATGACCGCTGAAGTCTTCCTGCGCATGATTCCCCTGCTCGCCGAACAGGGAGTCCGGACGCTGGGGGAAGCGCGCGAAGCGTCGCAAAGAACCTATTTCGCCCGCATCGAGTATTGAAGCGGGGCCAGCCAGGCCTACGTTCTGGTTGCGCAATCTGCCTCAACGCACGCATAATCCGCCGCTTACAGAGGAGATGCGGCGCCGCCGTCGCGGAGCCGCGGCGCGGATGGCCGACAGCACGATCCTCGAAACGAGGAGCCTCACCAAGGAATTCAAGGGTTTCGTCGCAGTCAAGGACGTGAGCCTGTCCATCCGTCGCGGCAGCATCCATGCGCTCATCGGCCCCAACGGCGCCGGCAAGACTACCTGTTTCAACCTCCTCACGCATTTCCTGACGCCCACGCGCGGCCAGATTTTCTTCAACGGCAACGAAATCACGGGTTCGCGCCCGGCGGCGATTGCGCGGATGGGCCTCGTGCGCTCGTTCCAGATCTCCGCGGTGTTTCCGCATTTGACCGTACACGAAAACGTCCGCATCGCTCTGCAGCGCAAGCAGGGACATTCGCTGGATTTCTGGCGCTCCGAGCGTTCGCTTGCGCAATTCGATGACCGGGCCCTGGAACTCATCGAAGCCGTGGGCTTGACGGAATTCGTGCGCACGCCCGCGGTCGAGCTGCCCTATGGACGGAAGCGCGCGCTGGAAATCGCGACGACGCTGGCGCTCGACCCCGAGATGATGCTGCTGGACGAGCCGACGGCGGGAATGACGCACGAAGACGTCGAGCGGATTGCCGCGCTGATCAAAAAGGTGGCCGCGAACCGCACCGTGCTGATGGTCGAGCACAACCTGTCGGTGGTGTCCACGCTCTCCGATCACATCACCGTGCTCGCTCGCGGTGAAATCCTCGCGCAGGGCAATTACGCGACGGTGTCCGCCACCCGGAGGTCGTGCAGGCCTATCTCGGAGCAGGGCATGCCTGAGACATCCGTCGCAGCTTCGCCGGCGACCCGGGCGGCCGACGCGCCATTGCTCGCGGTGCGCGGGCTGAACTCGTGGTACGGCGAATCGCACATCCTGCACGGCGTGGATTTCGATGTCGCCGCCGGCGAAGTCGTCACGCTGCTCGGCCGCAACGGCGCCGGCAAGACGACGACGCTGAAGTCGATCATGGGCGCGGTGCCGCGGCGCGAAGGTTCGATAACCTTCGAGGGCGCGGAAACGATCGCGCTCGCGTCGAATCGCATTGCGCGGCGAGGCATCGCCTGGTGCCCGGAGGAGCGCGGCATTTTCGCCAGCCTCAACGTCGAGGAAAACCTCCTGCTCCCGCCCACGGTGCGCGAAGGCGGGCTTCCGCTTGCGGAGATCTACACGCTGTTCCCCAACCTCAAGGAGCGCCTGACGAGCCAGGGCACCAAGCTTTCGGGAGGTGAACAGCAAATGCTCGCCATTGGCCGGATCCTGCGCACGGGCGCGCGGCTGTTGCTTCTGGACGAGCCGACCGAAGGATTGGCGCCGGTGATCGTGCAGCAGATCGGGCGCACGATCGCGCAATTGAAGCAGCGGGGCTTCACGATCCTGCTGGTCGAGCAGAATTTCCGGTTCGCGGCCACCGTTGCGGACCGGCATTACGTAATGGAACACGGGCGCGTCGTGGACATGATCCGCAACGCGGACCTCGAAGCGAACATGGCCAAGCTGCACGAGTATCTCGGCGTGTAGGCGCGGTGCGCAATCTCACTTTCCAACGGAGGAGCACGATGAGAGCATTCAAACGCACGATGATCGGCATGGCCGTAGCGGCGGCCCTGTCGCTCGGCACGGCGCACGCGCAGGTTTCGGATGGGGTGATCAAGATCGGCGTGTTGACCGACATGTCGAGCCTGTATACTGACCTGGCGGGCGCGGGTTCGGTCGTGGCCGCGAAAATGGCGGTCGAGGATTCCGGCATCGAGAAGCGCGGTTACAAGGTCGAGATCGTGTCGGCTGACCACCAGAACAAGCCGGACATCGGGTCCAGCATCGCCAGCAAGTGGTACGACGCCGAGAAGGTCGACGTCATCGTCGACACGCCCAACTCCGGGCGTTGCGCTGGCGGTGAACCAGATCACCAGGGACAAGGGCAAGGCGTTCCTGGTCTCCGGCGCCGCGTCGTCGGACCTCACGGGCAAGGCGTGCTCGCCCAACACGATCCACTGGACGTACGACACGTGGATGCTGGCCAACGGCACCGGCAGCTCGATCGTGAAGACCGGCGGCGACACGTGGTTCTTCCTGACGGCCGATTATGCGTTCGGCCTGGCGCTGGAGCGCGACACCGAAGCGGTCGTGCTCAAGAACGGCGGCAAGGTGCTTGGCAAGGTGCGCCATCCGCTGAACACGCAGGACTTCAGCTCGTTCCTGCTGCAGGCGCAAGCGTCGAAGGCCAAGATCGTCGGCCTCGCCAACGCCGGCGGCGACACGACGAATTCGATCAAGCAGGCGGCCGAGTTCGGGATCGTCAAGGGCGGCCAGAATCTCGCCGGGTTGCTGGTGTTCCTGACCGACATCCATGCGCTCGGGCTGCCGACGGCGCAGGGCCTCATCATCACCAACACCTTCTACTGGGATACCAACGACCAGACGCGCGCGTTCGCGAAGCGCTTTGCCGCGCAGGACAAGGGCATCTACCCGACGATGGTCCACGCCGGCGTCTACTCGGCGGTGACGCATTACCTGAAGGCGATCGAGGCGATCAAGAGCGACGACGGCACCAAGGTGATCGCCAAGATGAAGGAGACCCCGACCGACGACCCGCTGTTCGGCAAGGGCACGATTCGCGTGGACGGCCGCAAGATCCATCCCGCCTATCTCGTGGAAGTGAAGAAACCCTCGGAATCGAAGGGACCGTGGGACTACTACAAGGTCCGTGCGACGATTCCGGCCGACCAGGCGTTCCGTCCGCTGGCCGACGGCGGCTGCCCGCTGGTGAAATAACAAAAGACGGCCCGCCCTCCGTCCTCTCGCGCAGCGGGAGGACAGGGGGCACGGGACGGGTCCAATGGACGTTTTGGAACATCTCTACGCAGGCCCTTTTCGGGCAGCTGCTGGTCGGCCTCATCAACGGCTCGTTCTACGCGATGCTGAGCTTGGGCCTTGCCGTCATTTTCGGCTTGCTCAACGTCATCAACTTCACGCACGGCGCGCAGTACATGATGGGCGCGTTCTGCGCGTGGTTCCTGCTGGAGAAATGGGGCGTCGGCTATTGGTGGTCGCTGCTGCTGGCCCCGCTGGCCATCGGCCTAACCGGCGTGGTGATCGAGCGGACGATGCTGTCGCGGCTCTACAAGCTCGATCATCTGTACGGGCTGTTGCTGACGTTCGGCCTGGCACTGATCATCCAAGGCGTGTTCACCAATTACTACGGGAGCGCGGGTCAGCCCTATCGATTGCCCGAGGAATTCGCCGGCGCATTCAACTTGGGCTTCATGTTCCTGCCGAAGTACCGCGCCTGGGTCATCCTCGCGTCGGTGCTGATTTGCCTGTCGACGTGGTTCGTCATCGAGCGCACGAAACTCGGCTCGTATCTGCGCGCCGCGACCGAGAATCCCGCGCTGGTCCAGGCTTTCGGCATCAACGTGCCGCGGATGATCACGCTGACGTACGGCTTCGGCGTAGCGCTGGCCGCGCTGGCCGGCGTGATGGCCGCGCCGATCTACCAGGTCAACCCGCAGATGGGGGCGAACCAGATCATCGTCGTATTCGCCGTGGTCGTGATCGGCGGCATGGGATCGATCATGGGCGCCATCCTGACCGGCTTCGGCCTAGGCATTATCGAAGGCCTGACCAAATATTTCTATCCCGAAGCATCGAACACGGTGATCTTCGTGGTGATGGTCATCGTGCTGCTGGTCAAGCCGGCCGGGCTGTTCGGCAAGGAAAAATAGGGACCGCAATGGCAATCGCGACGACTTCCGCTGCGGTTCCCGGCCCACGGGTCATGCTGATCGCGACCGTCGTCATGACGGTGGCGCTGGTGCTAGCGCCGATGCTGGGCGTCTACCCGGTCTTCCTGATGAAGGCACTCTGCTTCGCGCTCTTTGCATGCGCGTTCAACCTTCTCATCGGCTTCGGTGGGCTCCTGTCATTCGGCCACGCGATGTTTCTCGGGATGGCGGGCTATGCGAGCGCCCATGCGGCCAAGATATGGGGCTGGCCGCCGGAAGCGGCGATCGTCTTCGGAACCTGCGCGGCGGCGGCAATGGGCGTCGTGGTTGGGCTGCTGGCGATACGGCGGCAGGGCATCTATTTCGCGATGATTACGCTGGCGCTGGCGCAGATGGTGTTTTTCATCTGCCTGCAGGCGCCGTTCACGGGCGGCGAGGACGGGATCCAGTCGGTGCCGCGCGGCAGGATGTTCGGCGTGCTCGATTTATCCAATACGCTCGTCATGTACTACGTCGTGCTCGCGATTTTCCTGGCGGCGTTTCTCTTCATCTATCGAATCGTGCACTCGCCGTTCGGACAGGTGCTGAAGGCCATTCGCGAAAACGAGCCGCGCGCCATTTCGCTGGGCTACGACGCCGAGAAATACAAGCTCCTCGCCTTCATCCTCTCCGCGACGCTCGCGGGACTTGCCGGTGCCACCAAGGCGATCGTGTTCCAGTTGGCGTCGCTGACGGATGTGCATTGGACGATGTCGGGCGAGGTGGTCCTGATGACGCTGCTGGGAGGAATGGGCACGATCTTCGGGCCGGTCGTGGGCGCGTTCACGATCATCGGCCTCGAAAACTACCTGGCAGGTTTCGGGCAGTGGGTGACGGTGATCACGGGCGCCATCTTCGTGGTCTGCGTGCTCGCGTTCCGCCGCGGGATCGTCGGCGAGCTGTCCGCATGGTGGGCGCGCCGCCAAGGGTGATCCGGCTCGCGGCGCCGCCCGCGCATCGCGCGTCAGCATCCTTCCTGCTGCGCGCGTCAGTGGCTCTCTTGCTGGCCGCGTCGCCGCAATGGACGCTCGCCGCAACGCCGTCCTACGTCGTGAGCGGAAGTTGCCGTGATGGCCAGCCGCACGGCGCATACGAATTGCGCATGCCCGACGGAAAGTTGCGCGTTGCCGGCGCGTTCAATCACGGCAAGCGCATCGGCAGCTTCCTGTTCTGGTCCGCCTCCGGCGCGCGTATCGCGCTGCTGCCCTTTGACGACGATGCGATCAGCGGCACGGTGGCACTCTGGTACTTGGCTGCCAACGCGAAGACCGAACCCAAGCCGAAGCTCGAGGCCGCGTATGCCCATGGACTGCCTGTCGGCGGTACGCGGTCGTGGTACCCGGACGGCCGCCCGCGCACGGAATTCCGCTACGATCAAGGGGTCCTGGCTGAGGCGCGGGCCTGGAGCGCGAAGGGGACAACGCTGTCGGAAGCCGAATCCCGCGCTATGGCCGCGCGCGACCGCGCGGCGGACGAGCAGTTCTACAATACGCTCGAGGCGATTGTCCGCGACAATCCGCCGCCCTGCGAAGCCGACGGGAGGAAGTCATGAAATCGAGCAAACGTCGCCACTTGCTGCAAACCGCGGTCCTGATGACGGCGGGGATGGGTGCTTACGGATCGGGCGAGGCGCAGACGGCGCCGAGGACCCCGTTTGGCGTGCCGCCGACCTTTATCCCGATCGCCGGAAGTGCCGAGGTCTTTCCGGTGCGGCGGATCTATTGCATCGGCCGCAATTACGCGGCCCATTCGCGGGAAATGGGGTCCGACCCCACACGCGAGCCGCCGTTCTTTTTCCAGAAGCCGACCGACGCGGTGCAGATCGTTCCACCCGGCGTCACGGTGGATCATCCCTATCCGGCATTGACCAAGAACTACCATTACGAAATCGAACTGGTCGCGGCGCTCGACAAGGGCGGGCGCGACATCCCGGTGGACAAGGCGCTGGGCTGCGTCTTCGGTTACACGGTCGGCCTCGACATGACGCGGCGCGACCTGCAGCGCGCCATGGGCGATGAGAAGAAGCCGTGGGAGATCGGCAAGAGTTTCGACCATTCGGCCCCACTCGGTCCGCTGCAACTCGCGGCGAACACCGGGCCCTTCACCGAGGGGGCGATCTGGCTCAAGGTGAACGGGCAGATCAAGCAGCAGGCCAACTTGAACCAGATGATCTGGTCGGTGGCGGAGCAGGTGAGCAAGCTCTCGCAGGCGTTCCTGCTCATGCCGGGCGACATCATCTATTCCGGAACCCCGGAAAACGTGGGTCCGGTCGTCCCGGGCGACGTGATGACGGGACATATCGACCGGCTGCCCGACATCAGCGTGAAAGTCGTCTGATCCGCGGTTCGGGGGCGATGGCTCGGTGCCCGCTGCGCGCGCCATGCGCTCGTCATGGCAAAGCGGAGCGCACCTTTTGACGATGGATAGGCTTTCGCGCTAGATTGTTACAGAAGCGTGGCATTCTCCTTGCTTCGCGTGCAACCGCTGTTCCTTTTCCGAGGTGATTCCCATGCGCATTTCCACGCTTCGCCGCGGTTTCGGCGTCCTGGCCGTTGGCGCGGCATTCGCGGCGCTTGTCGCTGCGCCCCACGCCGCCGCTGCCGAACTGAAGATCGCGGTGGCGGCCGATGTCACGTCGATCGACCCGCATTTTTTCAACCTGTTTCCCAACAACAACATCGCCGAGCACATCTTCGACAAGCTCGTGCAGATGGACCCCGATTCGAAGATGATCCCGGGCATCGCGACGTCATGGAAGACGATCGACGAGACGACGTGGGAATTCAAGTTGCGTAAGGGCGTCAAGTTCCACGATGGCAGCGAGCTGACGGCCGAGGACGTGGTGTTCTCCATCGATCGCGTGCCGCTGGTGCCGAACAGCCCGGGTCGGTTCACCGCTTATACCAAGGCCATCGTATCGAAACAGATCGTCGATCCGTATACGCTGCGCCTCAAGTACGCAGTGCCCTATCCGCTGGCGCCCAACGACCTGTCGACGATCTACATCGTGTCGAAGAAGGTGGCGGCGAACGCCACGACGGATGACTTCAACAGCGGCAAGGCGGCCATCGGCAGCGGCCGCTTCAAGTTCGTCCGCTATGTGAACGGCGACCGTGTCGAACTCGTGCGCAACGACAACTACTGGGGCGAAAAGCCGGTCTGGGACAAGGTCACGTTCAAGATCATCAAGAGCGAGCCGTCCCGCGTCGCCGCACTCCTGTCCGGCGACGTCGACGCCATGGAAGGCGTGCCTACGGCCGATCTCGCGCGGCTCAAGGCCGACCCGAAATTCAACATCACGTCGAAGATCTCGCACCGCGTCATCTATTTCAACTTCGACCACCTCGACCGCGTGAGCCCGTTCATTTTCGCCAAGGACGGCAAGCCGCTCCCGAAGAACCCGTTGCTCGACATCCGCGTGCGCCGCGCCATTTCAAAGGCGATCAACCGTCCGGCGATTGCCGAGCGCGTCATGGAGGGCCAGGCAATTCCTTCCGGCCAGCTGGTGTCGGACAAGCTCTTCGGGCACGTGCCCGGCCTCAAGGCGGACGCGTACGACCCGGAGGGTGCGAAGAAGCTGCTCGCCGAAGCCGGTTATCCTGACGGCTTCAACATCACGATTCACGGGCCTTCCGGACGCTACGTCAACGACGAAAAGATCGTGCAGGCCGTGGCGCAGATGCTGGCACGCGTGGGCATCGCGGCCAAGGTCGAAACGAGCCCGATGGGACCCTACGCTGCGCGAGCCTCGAAGCAGGAGTTCAGCTTCGATATGGTCGGCTGGGGCGCGTCGACGGGCGAAGCGTCGTCGCCGCTGCGTTCGTTGCTCGCGACCTACAACGTCGACAAGGGCCTGGGCGCGGTGAATTGGGGCCGCTACAGCAATCCCAAGGTCGATTACCTGATCGAGCAGTCATTGCAGCAGGTGGATGACGACAATCGCAGGATCATGCTGCAGCGGGCGACGGAGCTCGCGATGCAGGATCTCGGCATCATGCCGATCCATTTCCAGTACACGATGTGGGCGACCGCCAAGGGCGTGACCTACGTGCCGCGCACCGACGAATACACGCTGGCGTTCCAGTTCAAGCAGGTCGGCAAGTAGACGGACATCGATCGACGGACGACAGCACCTTGCGGGAATCGCGGCAACTGAAAACCAGAACTGACCCCTGATGCTGGTCTACGTCATCCGCCGCAGCATGCAGAGCGTGGTCGTGCTCCTGTTCATGTCGCTCCTAGTTTTCGTCGGCGTCTATGCGATCGGCAACCCGATCGACATCCTGATCAACCCGCAGGCCGATCAGACCGAACGCGAACAGGCGATCGCCACGCTGGGCCTCGACAAGCCGCTGTATGCGCAGTACTTCACGTTCTTGAGCGGCGCGGTGCATGGCGACCTCGGCCGGTCGTTCGTGCATGCGACATCGGCGCTCGGGCTGATCCTCGAGCGCATGCCGGCGACGTTGGAACTCGCGATTTCGGCGATGCTGATTGCCGTCATCCTCGGCATTCCGCTCGGACTGTGGGCGGGCCTGAAGCCTAACGGAATGGCCGGCCGCACGATCATGGCCGGTTCGATTCTCGGCTTTTCCCTCCCCACCTTCTGGGTCGGCCTGATGCTGATCATGGTTTTCGCGGTGGAACTGCATTGGCTGCCGTCGAACGGCCGCGGGCCGACCACGCTGCTGTTCGGCCTTATTCCTGTTTCGTTCATGACATGGGATGGGTTGAAACACCTCATCCTGCCCGCGACGAACCTTGCGCTGTTCAATCTCGCGCTGCTGATCCGCCTCACGCGCGCCGGCACGCACGAGGCCCTCCTGCAGGATTACGTCAAGTTCGCGCGCGCCAAGGGACTGACCAATTCACGGGTGATCGGCGTGCACGTGCTGCGCAACATCCTGATCCCGATCGTGACCGTGATCGGCCTCCAGTTCGGCGCTCTGATCGGGTTCGCGATCGTCACGGAAAGCGTCTTCGCGTGGCCCGGCATGGGCAAGCTCTTGATCGACTCCATCAATTTCCTCGACCGGCCGGTGATCGTTGCCTACCTGCTGGTCATCGTGTGCTTTTTCATCGTCATCAACCTGGCAGTCGACATTCTCTATTCGGCGCTCGATCCGCGCGTGCGGATTACCGATAGCAAGGGTTAGGATCCCATGGCGCCGCTCAATCCCATCGCGAGGGGCGTGCAAAGCCCGTTCCAGCGCGTCGTAAGCGACTTCCTCGCCAATCCCGTCGCGATCTTCGGCTTGGGGCTACTGACGCTGGTGGTGCTCGCGGCGATCTTCGCTCCGGTCATCTCGCCGCAGAATCCGTACGATCTGGCCCAGCTCGACGTCATGGACAGCCGCCTGCCGCCCGGCGCGCCCGCGCCCAATGGCGGACGATTCTGGCTCGGCACGGACGACCAGGGCCGCGACATGCTGTCGGCGATTTTTTACGGCCTGCGCATTTCCCTCATGGTCGGCGTGATCAGCACGGTTTGCGCGTTGATCATCGGCCTGGCGATGGGCCTCACCGCGGCGTACGTCGGCGGAAAGTTCGAGACGTTGGTGATGCGCATCGTCGACATCCAGCTTTCGTTTCCGGCCATCCTCATCGCGTTGATCCTGATCGCGGTGCTGGGGCAGGGCACAGGCAAGGTGATCACGGCGCTGGTCACGGTCCAGTGGGCCTATTACGCGCGCACGGTGCGCAGCGCGGCGCTGGTGGAAAAGCGCCGCGAGTACATGGAGGCGGCGCGCTGCCTCGCGTTGTCGCCTTCGCGCATCGTGTTCAGGCATCTGCTGCCGAACTGCCTGCCGCCGATGATCGTCGTGGCGACGGTGCAGGTGGCCGCGGCCATTGCGCTGGAAGCCACGTTGTCCTTCCTCGGACTGGGCTTGCCGATTACCGAACCGTCGCTGGGCCTCCTCATCGCCAACGGCTATCAATACCTGCTCTCCGGAAAGTACTGGATCAGTTTCTTCCCCGGACTGGCTCTGCTGCTTACCATCGTCAGCATCAACCTCGTTGCCGATCAGTTGCGCGATGTCCTGAATCCGAGGCTTCAGCGATGAACATGCACGAAGCGACGGGCATTCGCGACGAGGCGATGACCGAGCCCGTCCTCGAGGTCGACGGGCTGCGCACGTATTTCTTCACCAAGGCGGGCGTGGTCAAGGCCGTCGACGACGTGTCGTTCACCGTCGGCAGGGGTGAGGTGCTGGGGCTGGTAGGGGAATCAGGCTCCGGCAAGTCGATGACCGGCTATTCGCTGATGGGCCTCATCGATCCGCCCGGAAAAATCGTCGCGGGCAGCATCGTCCTCGACGGCATCGCCCTGCGCACGCTGAACGCGGAGCAGCAGCGGCACATGCGCGGCAACCGGATCGCGATGATCTTCCAGGATCCGATGATGACGCTGAATCCGGTCCTGCGCATCGATGTGCAGATGATCGAGGCGATCCTGGCGCACAAGCGTGTCAGCGTGGACGTTGCCCGCAGCCGGGCGCGCGAAGCGCTGGTGAAGGTCGGTATCCCGTCGCCGGACGAGCGGCTCCAGGCGTATCCGCATCAGTTCTCGGGCGGCATGCGCCAGCGCGTGGCGATCGCGATCGCGTTGCTCAACCGCCCTGACCTCATCATTGCCGACGAGCCAACGACCGCGCTCGACGTCACCATCCAGGGACAGATCCTGTACGAGATCCAGAAGCTCACCCGCGAAACCGGCACGGCGCTTATCTGGATCACCCACGACCTCTCCGTCGTTGCCGGCCTGGCCGACCGCGTGTGCGTGATGTATGCCGGCCGAATCGTCGAGCAGGGCACGTGCGAGGAGGTGCTCGCGCATCCGGCACATCCGTACACGCGCGGGCTGCTCGATTCGGTGCCGGCCAACCACGAGCGCGGACAGCGGTTGAAGCAGATTCCCGGCATGACACCTTCGCTTCTCGACCTGCCGCCCGGGTGCCCATTTCGCGAGCGCTGCAGCTATGCCACCGTCGAATGCGAGGTGTCGCCGGAAATCCGGCCAGTGGGCGGGCCCGGGCAGAGCGTGCGCTGCTTTCATCCGCTGGTCCCCGCACATATATGAGCGCCGCAGGGCCGTCCCAAGGCGCGAATTGGTCCCCCTCCGGGGGCAGCGCAGCGGCGACAGCCGCAAGCGTGGGGGTCGTTCAATGAGCGCCGCAGGGCCGTCCCAAGGCGCGAATTGGTCCCCCTCCGGGGGCAGCGCAGCGGCGACAGCCGCAAGCGTGGGAGTCCATTAGCCATGGCCGCATCTTCCCCTCGCGGCGACGTTGGCGCCCTGGTCGAACTGAAGGGGGTCTCGAAGCGATTCGTGAAGTCGCTCGACCTCGCAGCGAAGATCGGCAACCGGTTCGGCGCGGGGATGAAGGAGGAGGTCGTCCACGCCGTCGACAACGTCGACCTCGCCATTGCGCACGGCGAAGTCGTCGGGCTGGTCGGCGAATCCGGATGCGGCAAGTCCACGCTCGGCCGCATGGCCGTCGGGCTCCTTCCGCTATCCGCCGGCGAGCGCTTCTGGCAGGGCGAATCGCTGGCGGGGCAGGACGCCGCGACGGCGCGCCGGCAGCAGCTCAAGATGCAGATGATCTTCCAGGATCCGTATGCGTCGCTGAACCCGCGCATGCGCGTGCTGGACATCGTGGGCGAAGCGCCGGTCGCGCACACGATGATCCGCGCCACGCAACAGGTCGAATACGTCGGTCTGGTGCTCAACCGCGTCGGGCTCGATCCCACGTTGATGCGCCGCTATCCGCATCAATTCTCGGGCGGGCAACGCGCGCGCATCGGCATCGCACGGGCACTCGCCGTCAAGCCACAGTTTCTGGTATGCGACGAGTCCGTGGCGGCGCTCGACGTCTCCATCCAGGCACAGGTGCTGAATCTATTCATGGAGCTGAAGGGCGCGCTCAACCTCACCTACCTTTTCATCAGCCACGACTTGGGCGTCGTCAAGTACATCTCCGACCGCGTCGTCGTGATGTACCTGGGCCGCGTGGTCGAGAGTGCGCCTTCCGCGGAACTCTTTGCGCGACCCAATCATCCCTATACGCAGGCGCTGCTCGCCGAAGCCGGCAAGGTCACGCCGACCAAGCGCACGTTCGTGCCGATCAAGGGCGAGATCCCATCGCCACTGGACCCGCCGTCGGGTTGCCACTTCCATCCGCGCTGCCCGTACGCCATGCCCAAATGCCAGGTGTCGCCGCCGCCGCTCATCGACATCGCGCCCGGCCACAAATCGGCGTGTTACCTGAATACGCCGTGAGTGCCGAAGGGCCGCCCAAGAACGCGGGACTGCACTGCAGTCCGCCTCTGGGGGCAGCGCAGCGGCCGAATTGTCCAATGAGGCCGCAAGCGTGGGGGTCCAATGACTGACGCGTTCGTCCGTCACGATCCCGCGGGCGAGCCGATTCCGCTGGTGCTCGATTCCCCGCATTCCGGCGATTGGTATCCGGACGACTTCGACCACGTTCCGGCGCGCGCGATCGTACGGCAGGCGGAAGATACGCACGTCGCGACGCTGTGGCGCGCGGCGCCCGCGTATGGCGCGACGTTGCTCGAGGCGCGCTTTCCCCGCGCCTACATCGACCCCAATCGGAGCCTGTCCGACATCGACCCGGAACTTCTCGGCGACACGTGGCCCACACCGCTCGAGCCGACGCGCAAGACGCGGCAGGGCATTGGTCTCGTGTGGCGGGTGGCCCGTGGCGGGACGCCGATGTATGCACGCAGGCTCTCGAGCGCGGAGGTCGCGGCGCGCATCGATCGCTACTGGAGGCCCTACCACGCCGAACTCGACGCCATGCTGGATGCGCGCCATCGCCGCTTCGGTGCCGTATGGCATATCAATTGCCATTCGATGCCCGCGGTCGGCGATGCGCTGGCCGACGATCCCGGTCGCGAACGCGCGGACTTCGTGCTGGGCGATCGCGACGGCACCACGTGTGAGCCAGGATTCACCCAAGTCGTCGCCGACACGCTTCGCGATCTTGGTTATGCCGTCGCCGTCAACGACCCGTACAAGGGTGTCGAAATCGTCCGCAAGCACGGGCGACCGGCGGAAAACCGGCACAGCCTGCAAGTGGAGATCAAGCGCACGCTCTACATGGACGAGCAAACGCTCGAACCGAATGCCGGATTCGCGCACCTCGAGGCCAACCTGGCGCGCCTTACCGCGACGATCGCGGCGGTCATCCGCGATCGCGCGCGCCCGCGCGATTCTCCCTTTAGCCCCGGCGAACGACCGCGACTGGTCAGACCACTTGACCGGTTGCATCGGCGCTGCTAACGTCGCCGCCACATCGCCGGATGCGCGCAACTTGAAGACGCAGCACCGTCGCCTTTGCACCGAAATCAAGAAGGAGGATCCATGAAGCTCATTGCGCGCGCACTCGTTGCGCTGGCCGCGGCGTTGTTCGTTTCCGTCGCGGTGGCTGCCTACCCTGAACGTCCCATTACGCTCATCGTGCCGTGGGCCGCCGGTGGCGGTACCGACGCCACCGCTCGCATCATCGGTGCGCTGATGGAAAAGGAACTGGGCCAGCCGGTGAACGTGGTGAATCGCGTCGGCGGCAGCGGTGTCGTCGGCCACAGCGCCATCGCGCAGGGCGCACCGGACGGGTACACGATCGGATTGATCACCGTCGAGATCGGCATGATGCACTGGCAAGGGCTCACGGAATTGAACGGCGCGTCCTATACGCCCATCGGGTTGGTGAACGCCGACCCGGCTGCACTTGAGGTTGCCGCCGATGCCCCGTACAAGACGGCGAATGACCTCATCGCCGCGATCAAGGCGAATCCGGGCAAGCTGAAGGCCTCGGGCACCGGGCAAGGCGGGATCTGGCATCTGGCGATCGCCGGCATGCTGCAGGACATGAAGGTCGACCCCGCCAGCGTGCCGTGGGTGCCGTCTGGCGGCGCCGCGCCGGGCCTGCAGGACCTCGTTGCCGGCGGCGTGCAGATTGCGCCGGTGTCGCTGCCGGAAGCGCGTTCGCTGATCGATGCCGGCAAGGTAAAGAGCCTGGCTGTCATGGCCGATGCGCCCTCAGCGCTCTTCCCGAACGTGCCCACGCTGAAGGCCGCGACGGGGAGCAACTGGACGATGGCTGCCTGGCGCGGCATCGCCGCACCGAAGAATATCCCGCCCGAAGCGCGCGACAAGCTGGTCGCCGCCATCAAGAAAATCGTCGCGAGCAAGGATTACACCGACTTCATGGCGCAACGGGGCTATGGCGTGATCTATGCCGGACCCGAGGATTTTTCCAAATTCATGGCCAAGTCCGACACGGACCTGGGCGCGACGATGAAGGCAGTCGGAATAGTCAAATGAGGTCAAGTAAGGTCCACTGAGGGCAGTTGAAGCGAGGTGACCGTTGTAGGCCACGGAGAAAGGCGGCGGCATGAAACTCAATGACGCCGTCTGGGGCGTGTTGCTCCTGCTGTTTAGTTCAGTAATCCTGGTTCACGTGCAGGGCTTTCCCCGGATTCCGGGACAGCAGGTCGGTCCCGCGCTTTTTCCCGGCACGTTGGCGATCCTGCTCGGCGTGTGCGGGGCGCTGCTGGTGTTGAGGGGGCTCGCCGCGCGGCGCGGCGGCGGTGAGCGTCCCGATTGGATCCTCCTCTCCGGATGGACGCGCTCGCGACATCACGCGTTTGCCTTCGCGCTGATGATCGGCGTCAATGTCTTCTATATCTTCGCCGTCAACACACTCGGGTTCGTTCCGACCGGCGTGATCTATCTGGGTGCGCTCTTCTGGGTGTTCGGTGTGCGTACGCGGTGGATCGTTCCGCTTGCCGTTGTCGTGACACTCGTCATTCATTACTCGTTCTACAAGCTGCTCAAGGTGCCGCTGCCCTGGGGCATGCTTCAGGGCATCGCGTGGTGAGGCTGGAAGCCCCAGGCCGCGGGAGAAGGCCGTGAGCCCGGCGTGGTCGCAGGCCTTCGCGCTTGTCTTCGATCCCTACAACATCTGGGTGATGCTGGCGGCGTCGCTGTTCGGCCTGTTCGTGGGGGCCGTGCCGGGCCTGACCGCGACGATGGCCACCGCGCTGCTCGTTCCCGTGACGTTTTTCATGGCACCCGTTCCGGCGATTGCCGCGATCGTGACGGCGACGGCGATGGCGATTTTTTCCGGCGACATCCCCGGCTGCCTCATGCGCATGCCGGGAACGCCCGCGTCCGCCGCCTACACGGACGAAGCCTACGCGATGACCAAGAAGGGCCAGGCCGAAACGGCGCTGGGCGCGGGCCTCGTCTTTTCCGCGATCGGCGGACTGTTCGGCACGGCCGTCCTCATCGTGGCGGCCCCCACGCTGGCCGAGTTCGCGCTGAAATTCAGCTCGTTCGAATATTTCTGGCTGGTTCTGCTGGGCCTGACCTGCGCAGTGTTCATGACCTCCGACCGGCCGCTCAAGGGCTTCGTTTCGTTGCTGCTGGGACTGCTGGTCGCCTGCGTCGGACTGGGCAATCCCGCCGGCTTTCCGCGATTCACGTTCGGCAACATCGAAATGCTGGGCGGCATCGGGATGATCCCGTTGATGATCGGCATGTTCGCGATCTCGGAGATCCTGCGCTTCGCGGTGGACATGGACCCGCCGATGAAGATTGTCGACAAGCCGCTCGGCAACGTGTTCAAGGGCATGTGGCACCTTACCAGGAAGTACCCGCTGCAGATCCTGCGCGGCAGCGCGCTCGGCACGCTCGTGGGTGCGTTGCCGGGAGCGGGCGCGGACATCGCGGCGTGGATGTCGTACGCGATCAGCAAGAAGTTCTCGAAGGAGCCGGAAAAATTCGGCACCGGCCACGTCGAGGGCATCGTCGAATCGGGTTCCGCCAACAACAGCGCGCTGGCAGGCGCATGGATTCCGGCGCTCGTATTCGGCATTCCCGGGGACTCGATCACCGCGATCGTCATCGGCGTGCTGTACATGAAGAACATGAACCCCGGGCCCACGCTCTTCACCAACAATCCGCAGAACATCTACGCCGTCTACCTGCTTTTCATCGTCGCCAACATCATCATGATTCCGCTCGGATGGTGGTGCATCAAGGTTTCGAAGCAGATCCTCAGGGTGCCGCGCAACGTCCTGATGCCGGTCATCATGCTGTTCTGCGTGGTCGGCTCCTTCGCGATCAACAACACGGCGTTCGACGTCACGGTGATGCTGATTGCCGGAGTGATCGCGTTCGTGCTCGAGGAGAATGGCTTCCCGATCGCGCCCGCGATCCTGGGCGTCGTCCTGGGCGGCATGCTGGAGGAAAACTTCATTACATCCATGATCAAGTCCGACGGCCAGTTGTCCGCCTTCTTCGCGCGGCCCGTGGCTGCGACGCTGGCGGTGCTCACGCTGGCGGTGTGGTTTCTCCCGCTGCTGATTCGCCGCCTGCGCAGGCTGGCCGGCGTCTGAAGCGCCCCAGTGCGGTCGCGTTGACCCCCAGTGGTGCAGTGCGGTAAAATCGATAAGTTTTGGTGCTGGAAAGATCGGCCGTAATGCGCGGGAAACTCATCGTCGGCAACTGGAAGATGAACGGTGGGTTGGCCGCGAATTCGGCGCTTCTGGTCGCGTTGCTGGGCGGGTGGCGGGCGCAAGGCGGGCGGACGATGAGCGTCTGCGTCCCGTTTCCGTACCTGGGCCAGGCGCGTGACGTGCTTTCCGGGTCGACGATTGCCTGGGGAGCGCAGGATGTCAGCGCGCACGCTTCCGGTGCGTTTACGGGCGAAGTCTCGGCCGGCATGCTCGCCGAGTTCGGTTGCCGGCACGTCCTGGTCGGTCATTCCGAACGGCGCCAGCTGCACGGTGAATCGGATGGCGAGGTCGCGGCGAAGGCTGCGGCCGCATTAGACGGCGGCTTGACGCCCATTGTCTGTGTGGGCGAAACGCTTGCCGAGCGCGAGGCCGGTCAAACGCATGCCGTGGCCGGCCGGCAGTTCGACGCGGTGGCCGCCGTTTTGGGTGGACGGGTGGCGCTGATCGTGATGGCCTACGAGCCGGTATGGGCGATCGGCACCGGAAAGACGGCATCGCCCGGGGAAGCGCAGGCGGTTCATGCCTTCCTCCGGCAACGGCTGGCGGCGGCGGGAGCACCGGAGGTGAGCGTGTTGTACGGAGGCAGCGTGAAGGCCGCCAATGCGGCAGAGTTGTTCGCGATGCCGGACATCGACGGCGGGCTCGTTGGCGGAGCGTCGTTGGACGCGAATGAATTTTTGGCGATTGCCGCTGCCTGAACAAGGTTGGCGGCAACGCCCGGAGTGAAGACAATGGCATTGATCGAAACAATACTGTTCGTGGTGCAGATCCTGGTGGCGATCGCGCTGTGCGGCCTCATCCTGCTGCAGCATGGCAAGGGAGCGGACATGGGCGCGGCTTTCGGGAGCGGATCCTCGGGCAGCCTTTTTGGCGCGGCCGGGTCGGCGAACTTCCTGTCGCGAACCACGGCGATTCTCGCCGCGGTGTTTTTCCTGACGAGCTTGGGCCTGACCTACCTGGGAACGACGCACGCGAAGACGGGTGTCATGCAGCAAGGCGTGATGCAGGATGTGCCGGCGACCAAGGCCGCCGAAGGTGCTGCGCCTGCGCCCGCCAACCCGGCGCCGGCCACGAAAGATACACCTCCGGCGTCGACGTCGAAGGCGGGTGAGGTACCGAAATAACTGAATGATCCCTGAGCCGCCCACGTGGTGGAATTGGTAGACACGCTGTCTTGAGGGGGCAGTGGCGAAAGTCGTGGGAGTTCGAGTCTCCCCGTGGGCACCACAGCAATGCGCCGGGCGGTAGAATGCAACGAAGCGGGCGCTCCTGGCGCCCCGGGGCCAATGATGCTGGAACAGTATTTCCCGATCCTCCTCTTCATCATCGTCGGCCTGGGACTCGGTCTTCTGCTCCTCTCCCTCGGCACGATCCTTTCGCCCAACCGCCCCGATGCGGCCAAGCTCTCGCCCTACGAATGCGGCTTCGAGGCATTCGAGGACGCACGGATGAAATTCGACGTCCGGTACTACCTGATCGCCATCCTCTTCATCCTGTTCGACCTCGAGATCGCGTTCCTCTTCCCGTGGGCGGTCGTTCTGCCTGACATCGGCTTCGAGGGCTTCGCGGCGATGATGGTGTTTCTCCTGATCCTCGTAGTGGGCTTTGCATACGAGTGGAAGAAGGGCGCGCTCGAATGGGAATAGTCTTGATCGGGACTCGCAATGGCCATTGAAGGCGTCCTGGAGAAGGGCTTTGTCACGACGTCCCTGGACAGCGTCATCAACTGGGCGCGCAACGGCTCGATGTGGCCGATGTCCTTCGGATTGGCCTGCTGCGCCGTTGAAATGATGCATGCGGGCGCCGCGCGCTACGACCTCGACCGCTTCGGCGTCGTGTTTCGCCCGAGCCCCCGCCAATCCGACGTGATGATCGTCGCCGGCACTCTGTGCAACAAGATGGCGCCGGCGTTGCGCAAGGTGTACGACCAGATGGCCGAGCCTCGCTGGGTCATCTCGATGGGCTCGTGCGCGAACGGCGGCGGCTACTATCACTATTCCTACTCGGTGGTGCGCGGCTGCGACCGCATCGTGCCTGTCGACATCTACGTTCCGGGCTGTCCGCCGACGGCCGAGGCGCTTCTCTACGGCATCCTGCAGCTCCAGAACAAGATCTGGCGCACCAATACCATCGCGCGCTGATGGCCACGAGAATCGAGACCCTGGCGGCGGCGCTGCAAGCCGCATTCGACGGCGTGCTGACGAGCGTGACGACCGCGCTCGGCGAAGTGACCGCTGTCATTCCGGCCGAGCGCCTGACGGAAGTGATGCGCGCGCTGCGCGACCGGCCGGAGTTGCGCTTCGAGATGCTGCTGGACGTCTGCGGCGTCGACTATTCGACGTATGGCGACGGCGCGTGGCAAGGATCGCGGTTCGCCGCGGTCTATCACTTGCTGTCGTTGTCGAACAACCATCGGCTGCGCGTGCGGGCGTTCGCCACCGATGACGCCTTTCCCATTCTTCCGAGCCTGGTCGACCTGTGGCCATCGGCGAACTGGTTCGAGCGCGAAGCGTTCGATCTGTACGGCATCGTGTTCGACGGGCACCCGGACCTGCGCCGGCTGCTCACCGATTACGGCTTCGTCGGGCATCCGTTCCGGAAGGATTTTCCGTTGTCCGGGTATGTCGAGATGCGCTACGACCCCGAGCAGAAGCGTGTCATCTACCAGCCGGTGACGATCGAACCGCGCGAAATCACGCCGCGGATCATCCGCGAAGAAAACTACGGCGATCCCAAATAACGAAAAGCGCCGTGGCTGAAATCAGAAACTATACGATGAAGTTGAGCGTTTGCCGCTCCGCGGCGGACGCCGCTCCCCTTAACTTGCTAAGCAAGTTAGCAAACGCAGAAGCTCATGGCTGAAATCAGAAACTATACGATGAACTTTGGGCCGCAGCATCCGGCGGCGCACGGCGTGCTGCGCCTCGTGCTCGAGCTGGACGGCGAGGTCATCGAGCGCGCCGATCCCCACATCGGCCTCCTGCACCGGGCGACCGAGAAGCTCGCCGAGAACAAGACGTACATCCAGTCGCTTCCGTACATGGACCGGCTCGATTACGTGTCGATGATGTGCAACGAGCACGCCTATTGCCTGGCGATCGAGAAGCTGCTCGGCCTCGAAGTGCCGGAACGCGCGCTCTACATCCGCGTGATGTTCGACGAGCTCACGCGGATCCTCAATCACCTGTTGTGGCTTGGCGCGCATGCGCTCGACGTCGGCGCTATGACGCCATTCCTGTACACGTTCCGCGAGCGCGAGGATCTGCTCGACGTGTACGAGGCGGTGTCCGGCGCGCGCATGCATGCGGCGTATTACCGGCCCGGTGGCGTGTACCGGGACTTGCCGGAGCGGATGCCGCAGTACCAGCCGTCGAAGCTCAGGAATGCCAAGGCGATGACGCGGCTGAACGAGAACCGCCAAGGTTCGCTGCTCGACTTCATCGACGACTTCGTGCGCCGCTTCCCGAAATGCGTGGACGAGTACGAAAACCTGCTGACGGAGAACCGCATCTGGAAGCAGCGGCTGGTCGGCATCGGCGTCGTGACGGCGGAGCGGGCGATGGCGCTGGGCTTCACAGGCCCGATGCTGAGGGGCTCGGGCGTCCCCTGGGACCTGCGCCGCAAGCAGCCTTACGCGGTGTACGACCGGATGGAGTTCGAAATCCCGGTGGGCGTCAACGGCGATTGCTATGACCGCTACCTCGTGCGCATCGAGGAGATGCGGCAGGCGAACCGTATCGTCGGCCAATGCGCCGAGTGGCTGCACAAGAATTCGGGTCCGGTTATCGTGGACAACCACAAGGTCGCGCCGCCCGACCGCGAGTCGATGAAGTCGAACATGGAAGAGTTGATTCACCACTTCAAGCTCTTCACGGAAGGCATGCACGTTCCGCCGGGCGAAGCCTACGCCGCGATCGAGCATCCCAAAGGCGAGTTTGCCGTCTACATCATCTCCGACGGCGCGAACAAACCGTATCGCGTCAAATTGCGTCCGCCGGACTACGTCCACTTGGCCGCGCTGGACGAGATGTCACGCGGGCACATGATTGCCGACGTGGTGGCGATCATCGGCACGCAGGACATCGTATTCGGATCGATCGATCGATGACACGACCGATGCTAGTCCTGCTGGCGATGGCGGTGGGATTCTCGCTGGTCGCGGCGCAAACCGCGGCCCAATCGCCGCCCCCCACTGGCCTGCCGCTGGCGCCGCCCGCCACCTTGCCGGGCAGTCAGACCCCGGTCGAATCGGACGAGCAACCCACGCTGGAAGATGACAAGGCCACGATCCAGGCGGGGGAAAAATGGCTCGCGCTGCTCGATGCCGGGAAGTTCGGCGCGGCCTGGGACGTCTCGTCCGCGCACTTGAAATCGGTGGTGACGCGGCAGAAGTGGGTGACGGAAATCGGTAAGGCGCGCAAGCCCTTTGGCAAGCTCGCGACGCGCAAGGCGGAGCGATTCGGACGCGCCCATTCGCTGCCCGACGCGCCCGAGGGGGATTATTCGATCGTCGAATTCGACTCCACGTACGCCAACGGCAAGCGTGCGACCGAGCAGGTCATCTGGATGTTCGAGGAGAAAAGCAAAAGCTGGCGTGTCTCGGGTTATTTCATTCGTTAGCGGCGAAACAGCATGCTCTCGTCAGAAACACGCACCAAGATCGACCGCGAGGTCGCCAAGTATCCGGGCGGACGCAAGCAGTCCGCGGTCATGTCGGCGCTGGCACTCGCGCAGGCCGAACACGGATGGTTGTCCACCGATGTGATGGATGCTGTCGCCACCTACCTGGGGATGCCGCCGGTCGCGGTGTATGAGATCGCGTCGTTCTACACGATGTACAACCTGCAGCCGGTCGGTCGCTTCAAGCTGGTGCTGTGCACGAACCTGCCGTGCGCGTTGCAAGGCGCTACGGCCGCGGCGGAGCACCTCAAGTCCCGGCTCGGCATCGGCTTCAACGAGACGACCGCCGACGGCGCCTTCACACTGAAGGAAGGCGAGTGCATGGGCGCATGCGGCGATGCCCCGGTGCTCATCGTCAACGACCGCCGCATGTGCAGCTGGATGGCCCCCGACAAGCTCGACGCGCTGGTGGACGAGCTTAAGGCGGCGGCCGGGCGCGGCGAAGGCAATCCAAACCCAGTGAAAGCTGCCGGATGAACGCGCCCTCCGAATTCCTGAATTACGGGCCCGATGCCATCCTGATGGCGGGCCTCAACGGCAGGAATTGGCGGCTGGCCGATTACGTCGCGCGCGGCGGTTACGACGCGTTGAAGAAGATCATCAACGAAAAAATCCCGCCGGAGCAGGTGATCGCCGAGGTCAAGCGATCCGCGCTGCGCGGCCGCGGTGGCGCGGGCTTTCCGACCGGGCTCAAGTGGAGCTTCATGCCGCGCCAATTTCCCGGCGACAAGTACGTCGTCTGCAACTCGGACGAGGGCGAGCCGGGAACCTTCAAGGACCGTGACATCCTGCGCTACAACCCGCACGCGGTGATCGAGGGCATGGCGATCGGCGCCTACGCGATGGGCGCGACGCGCGGCTACAACTATATCCACGGGGAAATCTGGGATACGTATCTGCGCAACGAGGACGCCCTCGACGAAGCCTACGCGGCCGGCTTTCTCGGCAACAATATCCTCGGGTCCGACTTCTCGTTCCACCTCTATAATCATCATGGCTTCGGAGCGTACATCTGCGGCGAGGAAACGGCGCTGCTCGAGTCGCTCGAAGGCAAGAAGGGACAGCCGCGCTTCAAGCCGCCGTTCCCCGCGTCCTTCGGCATGTACGGCAAGCCCACGACGATCAACAACACCGAAACGTTCGCGGCGGTGCCATGGATCATCAATCACGGCGCCGAAGCGTTCCTCGACCTGGGCCGCCCCAACAACGGCGGCACCAAGATCTTTTCCGTGACCGGCGACGTCGAGCGCCCGGGCAACTACGAAGTCAAGCTCGGCACGCCGTTCGCGACGCTGCTCGAGTTGGCGGGCGGCATGCGCGGCGGACGCAAGCTCAAGGCGTGCATCCCGGGCGGGTCGTCGATGCCGGTGCTGCCCGGCGACGTGATGCTCGCGACCGACATGGATTACGACGCGATCGCCAAGGCCGGCTCGATGCTGGGCTCGGGCGCCGTGATCATCATGGACGAGACGCGCTGCATGGTTAGATCGCTCTTGCGCCTATCCTATTTCTACTACGAGGAGTCGTGCGGCCAGTGCACGCCGTGCCGCGAAGGCACCGGGTGGCTCTGGCGCATGGTGAACCGCATCGAGCATGGGCAGGGCCGCAACGAGGACCTCGATCGGTTGACGTCGGTGGCGGATAACATTGCGGGCCGCACGATCTGCGCGCTGGGCGATGCCGCGGCGCTGCCGGTTAAGAGCTTCATCAAGCATTTTCGCGACGAATTCCAGCACCACATCGACCACAAGCGATGCCTCGTGGCACCCTACGTATGACTGCGATGCTGAAGATCGAAGTCGACGGCAGGCCGGTGGAAGTCGCGCACGGCGCCACGGTGATGGACGCCACGAACAAGCTCGGCATCTACGTGCCGCACTTCTGCTACCACAAGAAGCTGTCGATCGCCGCCAATTGCCGGATGTGCCTCGTGCAGGTCGAAAAGGCGCCCAAGCCGCTGCCGGCGTGCGCCACACCGGCGACCGACGGCATGAAGGTGTGGACGCACTCGGAGCCCGCGGTCAAGGCGCAGCAGGGCGTCATGGAATTCCTGCTCATCAACCATCCGCTCGACTGCCCGATCTGCGACCAGGGCGGCGAGTGCCAGTTGCAGGACCTGGCCGTCGGCTATGGAGGTTCCGCGTCGCGCTACACCGAGCCGAAGCGCGTGGTGTTCCACAAGGAGTTGGGTCCGCTGATCGCGGCGGAGGAGATGACGCGCTGCATACAGTGCACGCGCTGCATCCGCTTCGGGCAGGAGATCGCCGGTATCATGGAACTCGGCATGATCGGCCGCAGCGAGCACGCCGAAATCGTCGCCTACGTGGGCAAGACCGTCGACTCCGAGCTTTCCGGCAACTCGATCGACATCTGCCCCGTCGGCGCGCTGACGTCGAAGCCGTTCCGCTATTCCGCGCGCACGTGGGAACTGTCCCGCCGCAAGTCGGTTTCGCCGCACGATTCGCTCGGCAGCAACCTTGTCGTGCAGGTGATGGGCAATCGCGTGATGCGCGTGCTGCCGCTCGAAAACGAGGCGATCAACGAGTGCTGGCTCTCCGACAAGGACCGTTTTTCCTACGAGGGCCTCAATTCCGACGAGCGGCTGACCGCGCCGATGGTGAAGCAGGGCGGCGAGTGGAAGGTGGTCGACTGGCAGACCGCGCTCGAGTTCGTGGCGCGCGGGCTTGCGGACGTCGTGGGAAAACACGGCCCGCAGTCGTTGGGTGCGCTGGTGTCGCCTCACGCCACGCTGGAAGAGCTGGCCCTTGCCGCACGCCTCGTCCGCAGCCTGAAAGGTGACAACATCGATTTCCGGTTGCGGCAAAGCGATTTTCGCGACGACCCGCCGCCCGGTACGGCGCCATGGCTGGGAATGCCCGTGGCCGACTTGAACACACTCGACCGCGCATTGATCATCGGCAGTTTTCTGCGCAAGGACCATCCGCTCGTCGCGCAACGACTGCGGCAGGCGGCCAAGAAGGGCGCGCAAGTGTCGATGCTGCACTCCGTCGACGACGACTGGCTGCTGCGGATCGAGAACAAGTCGATCGTCGCGCCCTCGCAGCTTCCGGCCGCGGTTGCCGGCATCGTGGTTGCGGCGGCGCAGGCTGCAGGGAAGACCGTGCCAGCGGCGCTTCAGGACATCGAGCCGGACGATTCCGCAAAGGCAATCGCATCGAGCCTCCTTTCGGGCAAGAAGTCGGCCATCCTGCTCGGCAACTATGCGCAGCAGCATGCGGCGGCCTCGCAATTGCATGCGCTCGCGCAATTGCTGGCGGAACTCACCGGGGTGACGCTGGGCTTCCTGACGGAGGCCGCGAATACGGTCGGAGCCCATCTCGCGCAGGCGCGGCCGCAGGCGGGTGGCATGAACGCGCGAGCGATGCTCGAAGACCCGCGCCACGCCTATCTTCTTCTCCATGCCGAGCCGGAATTCGATTTCGCGAATGCCGTCGCTGCGCGCTCGGCGCTGGAAAAGGCCGAACTCGTCGTCGTCATGAGTCCGTTCCGGCACGGCCTGTCGTACGCCGATGTCCTGTTGCCCATCGCGCCTTTCACGGAGACCGCCGGTACGTTCGTCAGCAGCGAGGGGCGCGTGCAGAGTTTCCACGGAGTCGTGCAGCCGCTCGGCGAAGCCCGTCCGGGCTGGAAAGTTCTGCGCGTATTGGGCACGCTGCTCGAGCTGCCGGGATTCGATGCCGAAACGGCGGACGACGTGCGCGCCTCCGTGTTGCCGGCGGGTGGCGACATTTCCCGCAGCCTGTCCAATGCCTCGCGTGCGGTCGTAGCGAAGCCGGTCTCATCGCCTTCACCGCTCGAACGTGTCGCCGACGTCCCGATCTATTTCGCCGATCCGCTCGTGCGCCGCGCCGCGTCGCTGCAGCACACGGCCGACGCCAAGGCGCCGAAGGCGAGAATGCATCGCTCCCTCTTCGATACGCTGGGACTCGCCGCGGGCGCGCAAGTCAAGGTCACGCAGGGCCCTGGCGAGGCCGTCCTGACGGCCGTCGTCGACGCCGCAGTTCCGCCCGGCGTCGTGCGCATCGCCGCCGCGCATGCATCGACGTGCGGCCTTGCGGGACTGTCGGGACCGGTAAGCGTCGAGCAGGCATGATGGACATCCTGGCGCCCGTGCAGGAATTCTTCGGCCCCGTGTGGATCGCCGTATGGACGCTGGCGAAGATCATCGCGATCGCGATCCCGCTCATCATCTCGGTCGCGTACCTGACGTTCGCCGAGCGCAAGGTGATCGGCTACATGCAAGTGCGGATCGGGCCCAATCGCGTCGGCCCGTTCGGCCTCCTGCAGCCGTTCGCCGACGTGTTCAAACTGCTGTTCAAGGAAATCGTCGTACCGTCCGGCGCGAACAAGTACCTGTTCTTCATCGCACCGATGATGGCGATCGGCCCCGCGCTCGCCGCGTGGGCCGTGATCCCGTTCACCGACACGCTGGTGCTGGCCAACATCAACGCCGGCCTCCTCTACATCCTGGCCATGACGTCGATGGGCGTGTACGGGATCATCCTCGCCGGCTGGGCATCCAATTCGAAGTACGCGTTCCTGGGCGCGCTGCGTTCCGCCGCGCAGATCGTATCCTACGAGATCGCGATGGGCTTCGCGCTGGTCGGCGTGCTGATGGCGGCGAACAGCCTGAACTTCACCGATATCGTCCGCGGTCAGGAGGGCGGCGCGGCCTACTGGTACGTGTGGCCGCTGTTCCCGCTCTTCATCGTCTATTTCGTCGTCCGGCCTGGCCGAGACCAACCGCCACCCGTTCGACATGGCCGAAGGCGAGTCGGAAATCGTCGCCGGCTTCCACGTCGAGTATTCGGGCGTGGCCTTCGCGGTGTTCTTCCTGGCCGAGTACATGAACATGATCCTGATCGCGGCGCTGTGCTCAATCATGTTCCTGGGCGGGTGGCTCGCCCCATGGCCGCTGCTCAACGACTGGCATGTTGGGGACATGACGCCTCTGGGCGACGGCTTTATCTGGATCGCCGCCAAGATGTCGTTCGTCCTGCTGTGTCTTCCTCTGGGTTCGCGCGACGTTCCCGCGTTATCGCTACGACCAGGTCATGCGGCTGGGCTGGAAGGTGTTCATTCCCGTCACGCTCGTCTGGATTGCGTTCCTGGGCGCGATGATGCAGACGCGCTGGGCGTACCTCTTCCACTGACGGGAACGAGGCCGATCATGTTCGCTCGCGTCAAAGGCTTGCTCGATACCTGGCTCCTGATCGAGCTGGTGAAGGGCATGTGGCTCACCGGCCGCCATTTGTTCGCGCGCAAAGTCACCGTGCAGTTCCCCGAGGAAAAGACGCCGCAGAGCCCGCGCTTCCGCGGCCTGCATGCGCTGCGCCGCTATCCGAACGGCGAGGAGCGCTGCATCGCGTGCAAGCTTTGCGAGGCGGTCTGCCCGGCGCTGGCCATCACCATCGAGTCCGAACAGCGCGCCGACGGCACGCGGCGCACGACGCGCTACGACATCGACCTCACCAAGTGCATCTTCTGCGGTTTCTGCGAGGAGAGCTGCCCGGTCGACTCGATCGTCGAGACGCGCATCCTCGAATACCACGGCGAGACGGCGCGGCGATCTCTACTACACGAAGGAGATGCTGCTCGCGGTAGGGGACCGTTACGAGACGCAGATTGCGGCGGACCGCGCACAGGACGCGCGGTTCAGATGAACCTGTCGCATCCGCGCAAGGCTGCGCCGCCGGGCGGGCGCCAATTCTCAACAATGATGAACTTTCTAACCTTCGTCTTCTACGTCTTCTCCGACGATCCTCGTGTTCGCGGCGTTGCGCGTCATCACGACGCGCAACCCGGTGCATGCGGCGCTCTGGCTCGTGCTGTGCTTTTTCACGGCGGCCGGCGTGTGGATGTTGCTGAAAGCGGAATTCCTGGCGATCGTGCTGGTCCTGGTCTATGTCGGGGCGGTGATGGTGCTGTTCCTGTTCGTCGTGATGATGCTCGATGTCAATTTCGACAGCCTGCGCACGAATTTCCGGAGCTATGTGCCGGTCGGCGTGACCGTCGGCGTGCTGGTGCTGCTCGAAATGGCGCTCGTCATCGTGGGCGGCCGCGCATTGGCGCCGGCGCCGCGCCGCAGGCAGCTCCCGGCAGCAACACCAGGGCGCTGGGTCGCCTGATCTACGTCGATTACGTCTATCCGTTCGAGATCGCCGCGGTGGTGCTGCTGGTCGCCATCATCGCGGCCATCGCGCTGACGCACCGCAAGCGCAAGGAATCGAAGCACCAGGACCCGGGCGCGCAGGTGAAGGTACGCCGCGAAGACCGGGTCCGACTGGTCAGCATGCCATCGGAGAGCAGGGAATGAAGATCGCAAGCTGCGCAGGCCTTCGCGCACTGGCGGCGGATGACGAGACATCCGGGAGTCATCGTGTCACTCCTGACCGCGCCAGCGCTGGCGCACTACCTCGTGCTGGGCGCGATCCTGTTCGCGATCAGCATGGCCGGCATTTTCCTCAACCGCAAGAATGTCATCATCATGCTGATGGCGATCGAGCTGATGCTGCTGGCCGTCAACCTCAACTTCATCGCGTTCTCGTCGTACCTGGGCGACATGAGCGGGCAGGTGTTCGTGTTCTTCATCCTGACCGTCGCCGCCGCGGAGTCGGCGATCGGCCTGGCCATCCTCGTCCTGCTGTTCCGCAATGCCGGCTCGATCAACGTCGAGGACCTCGGCAAGTTGCGGGGATGACGGCGCGGCCATGACGATGCAGCAACTATACCTGCTCGTGCCGATGGCGCCGCTGCTGGCGTCGATCGTCGTCGGGCTCTGGGCGCGGCAAGATGCCGCGCGCGGCGTCGCACTGGATCACGACCAGCGCCGTGGCGATCTCCTTCGTGGCGTCGCTCGTTATCTGGCGCGACGTGCTTGCCGGCAACCGCTTCAACGGCGACATCTATACGTGGGTGGCGGTCGGCGGACTCAAGATGACGATCGGATTCCTGATCGATCCGCTCACCGCGATCATGCTGATCATCGTGACTTTCGTGTCGCTGATGGTGCACGTCTACACGATCGGCTACATGGCCGACGACGATGGCTATTCGCGCTTTTTCTCCTACATCTGCCTGTTCACGTTCTCGATGCTCATGCTGGTCATGAGCAACAACTTCCTGCAGCTTTTCTTCGGCTGGGAAGCGGTCGGGCTCGTGTCCTACCTGCTGATCGGCTTCTGGTTCACGCGTCCGACGGCGATCTATGCCAACCTCAAGGCCTTTCTCGCCAACCGGGTCGGCGATTTCGGCTTCATCCTCGGCGTGGGCCTCGTACTCGCGCACTTCGGCTCGCTCGATTACGCGGCGGTTTTCGCCGGCGCGCCCGCCCTCGCAGGCAAGACGGTGAACCTGTGGGGCACGATGGAGTGGTCGCTGATGACCGTCACCTGCCTCTGCCTTTTCGTCGGCGCGATGGGCAAAAGTGCGCAGGTGCCGTTGCACGTCTGGCTGCCCGACTCCATGGAGGGCCCGACGCCGATCTCGGCGCTGATCCACGCCGCGACGATGGTCACCGCCGGCATCTTCCTGGTCGCGCGGATGAGCCCGCTGTTCGAGTTATCCGATACCGCATTGGCGTTCGTGACCATCATCGGCGCCACCGGCGCCCTGTTCATGGGCTTCCTCGGCATGGTCCAGTTCGACATCAAGCGCGTCGTGGCGTACTCGACGCTGTCACAACTCGGTTACATGACTGTGGCGCTTGGGGTGTCGGCGTACGCGGGAGGGATCTTCCACCTAGTGACGCACGCGTTCTTCAAGGCGCTGCTGTTCCTGGGTGCAGGTTCGGCGATCATCGCGATGCACCACGAGCAGGACATGCGGCATATGGGTGGGCTGCGCAAGTACATGCCGATCACCTACGTGACGATGGTCATCGGCGCGCTCGCGTTATGCGGGATCCCGCCGTTTGCCGGGTTCTTCTCCAAGGACGCGATCATCGACGCGGTTCACCTGTCGAAGATTCCCGGCCACGGATACGCCTACTTCGCCGTCGTGGCCGGCGTGTTCGTGACGGCGTTCTACACGTTCCGGATGATCTTCATGACTTTCCACGGCCAGCCGCGCTTCGACGTCACGGATAAACCTGTGCACGGCGCAGCGCATGGGCATGACGACGATCATCACGGCGGGGCGCCGAAGGAAAGCCCGTGGGTCGTCACGGTGCCGCTGATTGCACTGGCGATTCCTTCGGTGTGCGCTGGCTGGATCGGGATCGAGCCGCTGCTCTTCGGCGACTTCTTCGGCAACTCCATCGTCGTCCTGGAGCAGCACGCGGTGCTGGCGGAAATGCGCGAGGAATGGCACGGCATCGGAGCCTTCGTCGTCGAGGGCGTGAAGGGCCTTCCGTTCTGGCTCGCGGTGGCCGGCATCGTCACGACGTGGTACCTGTATCTCGTCCGTCCGGCGTTGCCGGACCGGATCAAGGCCGCGCTGGGCCCGGTCTACACACTCCTCGAGAACAAGTACTACGCCGACATTTTCAATGACTGGTTCTTCGCCGGCGGCGCGCGGAGGGTTGGGAATCTCTTCTCCAACATCGGCGACCGCGTGGTCATCGAAGGGATCGTCAATGGTTCCGCGCGTGTGATCGGCCGGTGCTCGGCGCTGTTGCGCAGGATCCAGTCCGGCTACGTCTATCACTACGCCTTCACCATGATCATCGGGTTGTTCGCGCTCCTGATTTGGTGGGTGCCGCGATGACCGGCGCCCAAGTTGCGAAGAACCGTTAAGAAGAACCAATGACGCCCTACCTTTCTTTCGCGATCTGGGTGCCGATCGTCGCCGGCGTGGCGGTGCTCGCGATCGGCCGCGACCGCGACGCGATGACGGCGCGCTGGATCGCGCTGGCAGGCGCGCTGGCGGGCTTCCTCGTCACCCTCCCGCTGTACACGCACTTCGATCTCGCGACGTCGGCGCTGCAGTTCGTCGAGCGACGAAACTGGATTCCGTATTTCGACATCTACTACTTCGTCGGCGTCGACGGCATTTCCGTGCTCTTCATTCTGCTCAACTCCTTTGTTACGCTGCTGGTGGTCTGGGCGGGATGGCAGGTGATCACCGTGCGCGTCGCGCAGTACATGGCGGCGTTTCTGATCATGTCGGGGGTCATTAACGGCGCGTTTGCCGCGCAGGACGCGATCCTCTTCTACGTGTTCTTCGAGGCGATGCTGATCCCGATGTACCTGATCATCGGCATCTGGGGCGGCCCCAATCGCGTCTACGCTGCCGTCAAGTTCTTCCTGTACACGCTGCTGGGCTCGCTGCTGATGCTGGTCGCGTTCATTTACCTGTACCAGAAGTCGGGCAGTTTCGCGCTCCAGGACTGGTACGAGCTGCCGCTGTCGCTTTCGACGCAGACACTGATCTTCATTGCGTTTTTCGCGGCGTTCGCGGTCAAGGTGCCGATGTGGCCCGTCCACACGTGGCTGCCGGACGCCCATCCGGAAGCGCCAACCGGCGGCTCGGTCGTCCTTGCGGCCATCACCCTCAAGATCGGAGCGTACGGATTCGTGCGCTTCATCTTGCCGATTCTCCCGGACGCCTGCCGCAGCCCGCAGATCACGGCTTTCATGGTCACGCTGTCGCTGATCGCAGTCGTCTACATCGGCTTCGTCGCGCTGGTTCAGGCCGACATGAAAAGGCTTATCGCGTATTCGTCGATCTCGCACATGGGATTCGTGACGCTCGGCTTTTTTCTCTTCAGCGTGCAGGGAATGGAGGGCGGGCTTGCGCAGATGGTCTCGCACGGCTTCGTGTCCGCCGCGCTGTTCCTCTGTGTTGGCGTCCTGTACGACCGCATGCATTCCCATCTCATTGCCGATTTCGGCGGCGTGGCCAACACGATGCCGAAGTTCGCGGCCTTCGTCATGCTGTTCTCGATGGCCAATGCCGGGCTGCCCGCGACCTCGGGCTTTGTGGGCGAGTTTTTGGTCATTTTGGCGGCGGTCAAGGTCAATTTCTGGATCGCGTTCCTCGCTGCGTTGTCGCTGATCCTCGGCGCGGCCTACACACTGTGGATGTACAAGCGCGTGATCTACGGCGCGGTGGCCAACGCACGCGTCGCCGCGCTCGAAGACCTTAATCGCCGCGAATTCTGGCTGCTCGGCACGCTCGCGGCGGCAGTGCTGGTGATGGGCGTCTGGCCCAAACCCTTCGTGGACGTGATGCACGTTTCGGTCACCGATCTCCTGGCGCACGTGGCCAGAAGCAAACTCTAGAGCCCACGTGAACTTCCTGCCCGTACTTCCCGAAATCGTCATCGCGACGGCCGCCTCGCTGATCCTGCTGGTCGACCTGTGGCTGCCGGAGCAAAAGCGCCATGCCAGCTACTGGCTGACACAGTTCGCCCTTCTGATCGCCGCCTGCGTGACGCTGCGCGGCGTGCACAACGACATCGTCCACGCCTTGCATGACGTCATGGTCGCCGACATGGTGGCTGATGTACTGCGCTTGTTCAGCTTCATTGCGCTTTCGCTGGTCCTGTTCTATTCGCGTGCCTATCTGGCCGCACGCGGCCTCTTCCGCGGCGAAACCTTCGTCCTGATGCTGTTCGCGCTGCTCGGCATGCAGGTGCTGATCACCGCCAACCATTTCCTGACGTTATATCTGGGACTCGAGTTGATGTCGCTGTCGCTCTATGCACTGGTGGCGCTGCAGCGTGACGAAGCGGCACCCTCCGAGGCCGCGATGAAATATTTCGTCCTTGGCGCCCTGGCCTCGGGCATCCTGCTCTACGGGATGTCGATGATCTATGGGGCGACCGGCACGCTGCGGATCGACCTGGTGGCGCAGTCGCTGACCGGCAAGGCCGACAATCCGGTATTGCTGGTCTTCGGGCTCGTCTTCGTGGTCTCGGCGATCGCCTTCAAGTTGGGCGCCGTTCCGTACCACATGTGGGTGCCTGATGTTTACCAGGGTGCGCCGACGGCCATCACCCTGCTGATTGCGACGGTGCCCGAGTTCGCGGCCTTTGCCATGCTGCTGCGCCTGCTCGCGGGCGCGCTCGGCGGGGCGGAGATGCTGCTGCAGTGGCAGGGCATGCTGGCCATACTCTCGCTGCTGTCGGTAACTCTGGGGCACGTCGTTGCCATCGCCCAGACCAATCTCAAGCGGATGCTGGCGTACTCGACGATCGCCAACATGGGCTATGTGCTCATGGGATTCCTGGGCGCCGACGTCTACGGTTACACGGCGGCGATGTTCTACATCCTGGCCTACGTCATGACCAGCCTGGTCTCGTTCGGCATGATCCTGCTCCTGTCGCGCGACGGCTTCGAGGCGGACCGCATCGACGACCTGAAGGGCCTCAACCAGCGCTCGCCGTGGTGGGCATTCATCATGCTGCTGGCGATGTTTTCGCTGGCGGGTGTGCCGCCCACGATCGGCTTCTATGGAAAATTGCTGGTGCTGCAGTCGGCGGTCAAGGTCGGATACCTGTGGCTGGCCGTCGTGGGCGTGATCGCGGCACTGATCGGCGCGTTCTATTACCTGCGCATCGTCAAGCTCATGTACTTCGACGATCCCGTAGACAGCGCGCCGATCGTCGCGCGCGGCGACACGCTTTGGCTCATGTCGGCCAACGGATTGGCATTGCTGCTGTTCGGCATCCTGCCGCAACTGCTGATGGGCCTTTGCGCCGTGGCGCTGGCGCAGTCTGGGTATTTCTAGCGCTGGATTCAGGTCGGTTTACACGTCCATCGCATGCTAAGATGGCCGCGGATTCTTCAGGGCAACGCCGGACTCTCATGCGCGTCGGATTTTTCGTCACCTGCCTGGTCGATCTCATGCGGCCGGCGATCGGTTTCGCCGCGCTGAAGCTGCTGGAAGCGGGTGGGACTGAAGTCTTCGTCCCGGCGTCGCAGACGTGCTGCGGCCAGCCGGCCTATAATTCCGGTGACCGGGCGGACACCATCGCGCTCGCGCGCAAAGTCGTCGCCGAATTCGAGGACTGCGACTACCTGGTCGGGCCTTCCGGTTCGTGCACCGGCATGATCAAGACGCACTACCCGGAGCTTTTCGCGGACGATTCCGAAATGCTGGCGCGCGTGCAGGCGCTGGCCGCGAAGACCTTTGAGCTCACCGACTTCCTCACCAGCGTGCTGAAGGTCGAAGCGATCCCTGGAACGTTCGCCGGCAAAGTCACCTATCACGACAGTTGTGCCGGACTGCGCGAAATGGGCATCAAGGCGCAGCCGCGCGCGTTGCTCGCCAAGGTGCGGGGACTGGAGCTCGCGGAGATGCCGGAGTGCGAGATGTGTTGCGGCTTCGGCGGCACGTTCGCGATCAAGTTCGGCGAGATTTCCGCGCGACTTGCCGACAACAAGTGCCAGAACATCGTCAACTCGGGCGCCGACGCGGTCGTCCTGGGCGACTTGGGGTGCATGCTGAACATCGAGGGCCGGCTGCGGCGGCGCGGCGATACGAGAACGAAAGTGCTGCACATTGCGCAGGTGCTGGCGGGCGAGGCGGATTGACAATGCAAGTCTCGTCGATGCACTTCAAGGAGCGCGCCCACGTCAAGCTGAACGACGCGGAGCTGCAGCTCAATCTGCGGAAGATCAAGACCAAGTTCGTCGAAAAGCGCCGGCTGTCGCTGCCCGAGCTCGACGACTTCGAGGGGACGCGCGACGCCGGGATGGCGATCCGCCAGCGAGCGCTGGACAATCTCGACAGCTGGCTAGAGATCTTCGAGCGCAACGCCACGGCGCGAGGCGCCACGGTCCTGTTCGCCGAAACGCCGGCGGAGGTCAACGCGCTTCTCCTCGAAATCGCCGCGAAGCATGCGGTCAAGAAGATCATTAAATCGAAGTCAATGGTCTCGGAGGAGTCCGGCCTCGACCACGCCATCGAGGCGGCCGGATTGACCGTGGTGGAGACCGACCTGGGCGAATACATCCTGCAGATCAACGACTACGAGCCGCCGTCGCATCTTATCGGGCCTGCGCTGCACAAGAGCAAGGAAGAGGTGGCGCAGCTCTTCCACAAGAAACACGGCACGCCGTTGAAGGACGGCATCGCGGAACTCTGCCTCGAAGCGCGCGGCGTCCTGCGCGGCCACTATCTGTCCGCGGACATGGGCATTTCTGGCGGCAATTTCTTCGTCGCGGAAACGGGCTCGGTGGTCCTCGTCACCAATGAAGGCAACGCGACGCTGACCACCACGTTGCCCAAGGTCCACGTGGCCATTTCCGGCATCGAGAAGATCGTGCCGACGCTGGAAGATGCCGCGACGCTGATGCGCCTGTTGGCGCGCTCGGCCACCGGCCAGTCGATCTCGAATTACGTGGACGTGCTGACGGGCCTCAAGGGCGACGGCGAATTCCACGGCGCCGAGCACATGTATTTCATCATCGTCGACAGCGGGCGCACGGAGGTGCTGGGCAGCGACGTCCGCGAGGCGCTTCGCTGCATCCGCTGCGGCGCGTGCATGAATCACTGCCCGGTCTACCAGAACATCGGCGGCCATTCCTATGGGTGGGTGTATCCGGGTCCGATCGGTCAGATCCTGACGCCGATGTACGTCGGCCTGGAAAACGCGCTTGACCTGCCGCATGCGTCGACGCTGTGCAACCAGTGCGGCGTCGTGTGCCCGGTGAAGATTCCGCTCCCGGACCTGCAGCGGAAGCTCCGCGAAATGGAATTCGAGCGCCACCTCCGGCCGTGGTACGAAAGCGCCGGCTTCAGGTTGTGGAGCTGGTTCGCACTGCGCCCGGCGCTCTACGGCCTGCTTTCCGGCTGGGGCGTCCGCATACTGCGGCTCATGGCCGGGAAGGACGGCATGATTCACAAGTTGCCACTAGGCGGCGGTTGGACGGACGAGCGCGACCTGCCGGCGCCGGCAGGCCGCACGTTCCGCGCACTGTACCGGCAGCGCCAGAAAGCGGCGGGGCGATGAACGCACCCCATCCCCCGCTGCCGCGGCTTTCCCGTCGCGCCGAATCGCTCGGCACCGAAAATGCGTTCGTGGTCCTGGCGGAGGTGAACGCGCTGATCCGGCAGGGCCAGGACATCGTTTCGTTCTGCATCGGCCAGCCCGACTTCCCGACGCCCGGTAACGTGCAGGACGCGGCGATCGCGGCGATTCGCGGCGGCAAGCATGGCTACACGCCGAGCGCCGGCATCGACGAATTGCGCGCGGCAGCCGCGCACGATCTCGGCACGCGGCGAGGTCTCGACATCGCGCCGGACGACGTCGTCGTCGGGGCGGGCGCCAAGCCTTTCATTGCCTACACCATCGCCTCGGTGACCGATTACGGCGCCGGCGACGAAGTGATCTACCCGGTGCCCGGATTCCCGATCTACGAATCGCAGATTCACGCCAATGGTGCGGTGCCCGTGCCGATCTACCTGCGCGAATCGCGTGCCTTCGCCTTCGATCCCGCGGAACTCGAAGCCAAGATCACGCCGAACACGCGCCTCCTCATTCTCAACACGCCGCAAAATCCGACCGGCGGCATTCTCAACCACGAAAACCTCGACACCATCGCCGAAATCCTCGCGCGCCACCCACAGGTATGGGTATTCGCCGACGAGATCTATTCGCGCCTGGTCTACGACGGGCGCTTCGATTCGCTCGCCACGCGCCCGGGAATGTTGGAGCGCACGATCATAAGCGATGGCGCGTCGAAGACCTGGGCGATGACCGGCTGGCGCATTGGCTATGTCGCCAACCGCGCGCTAGCGCCGGTGTTCACGCGCTGGATCACCAACACGGAGTCGTGCGCATCGCAGATTTCGCAGTGGGCGGCCGTGGCCGCGATCACCGGACCGCAGGACGCCGCGGACGCGATGCGCGCGCGCTTCCTCGAGCGCCGGGACCTCATCGTGCGCCTGCTCAACGCGGTTCCCGGCATTACCTGCGCCACTCCCGGCGGCGCATTCTACGCGTGGCCCAACGTGACCGAGGCGTGCCAGCGCACCGGTTGCGCGGACTCAGAGGCCTTCCGCAAGCGATTGCTGCACGAGGCGGGCGTCGCGGTGTTGGCCGACATCCACTTCGGACGCCGCGTGCCGGGCGATGGCCAGCACATCCGTTTTTCCTATGCCGCGTCCAACGAGGCGATCGAAAGCGGCATCGCGCGCCTCGACGACTTCGTGCGCAAGGGCGGCAAGGCGTGACGAATTCCCTGGCCGACAACCGCGCTTCCCGCGACGCCATCCTGGGTCGGGTGAGGAAGGCGCTGCGCAAGACCGGCGACGACGGCAAGGCGCGCGCGGCGGCGGAAGCGTATCTCGCGGCGCATGCGCAGGGACCACGACCCACACTGCCGTCTGACCTCGTGACGCGCTTCCTGCAGCGCGCGACGGACATGTCGAGCACGGTGGAGCGTATTGCATCGAGAGCCGAGATTCCCGTAGCCGTCGCGCAATACCTGGATGCGCTGGACCTGCCGCCGGCGCTTGCGGCGCAGAAATCGCACGCCGGCGTGTGCTGGCCCGAATTCGCGGACCTCGACTGGAACGGCGCGGGGCTGACCATCGAGGCGCGTCCCACGGTTGGCCATGACCGTCTCGGCATCACCGGGTCGTACTGCGCCATCGCCGAGACCGGCACGCTGGTCTTCACGACGAGTCCCGCAACACCGACCGCCACCGCATTGCTGCCCGACACGCACATCGCCGTGGTTCGCACGGACCGCGTCGTCACGGGAATGGAGGAGGCATTCGCGCTTGTCCGAGCCGAACACAGCGGCCTGCCGCGCGCGATCAACATGATCTCCGGCCCGTCGCGCACGGGCGACATCGAGCAGACGATCGTGCTCGGCGCGCATGGACCATTCCGCGTCCACATCCTGCTGCTGGCGTAGGACGAACCGTACCGCAGGCGGGTGGCCATGACCGCGACCGAATTGGGATTCGCAGCGGCAGACGATGTGGCGATACCCTACCTGCAGCGTATTCGTGCCTACTACCAGGCACTGGGCTATGGCGCACCGTACGAGTGGGCGCACTACGCCGGCGTGCCATTTCATCCGCTGGGGAAGCCGCTGTCCCAATGCCGGATCGCGCTCGTCACGACCGCGGCTCCCTATCAGCCCGGCAGCGGCGAGCAGGGACCGGGAGCCCCGTACAACGCGAAGGCGAAGTTCTACGCCGTTTACTCCGGCGATTCGGCACTGGACCATGACCTGCGCATTTCGCATGTAGCCATCGACCGCAGACACACGACCGCCGAGGACTCCGCCACTTACTTTCCGCTGAACGCGTTGCGACGAAACGCAGCCTCGGGCCGCATCGGCTCCGTTGGCCCGCGTTTTCACGGGGCGCCGACCAACCGCAGCCAGCGTGTGACACTCGATGTTGATTGCCCTGAGATCCTCGCCCGCTGCAAGGCCGATCAAATCGATGCGGCGATCCTGCTTCCCAATTGCCCGGTCTGCCACCAGACCGTCAGCCTGGCCGCACGAATGCTGGAGGAGGACGGTATCTCTACCGTCGTCATGGGTTGCGCGAAGGACATCGTCGAGCATGTGGGTGTGCCGCGGTTCCTGTTTTCCGATTTCCCGCTTGGCAACGCCGCGGGTCGGCCGAAAGATCCGGAGTCGCAGGCGTTCACCCTCGATTTGGCATTGCGAGTTCTCGAGTCGGCTCCGGCGCCGCGCACGACTGTGCAGTCCCCGCTCAAATGGAGCAGCAATCCGGACTGGAAGCTCGATTACTGCAATATCGAACGCCTGACGGCCGAGGAGATCGCGGTGAGGCGCGCCGAGTTCGACCAGGGCAAGGCGCAGGCGAGAAGCTTGCGCAGCGATGCGGGACTTGTCCGCCGCGACGCGGAGGACGAGATTGCATGAGGACATGAAGGCTGCTGCATGATGGTGGGGAGCCTTGTCCTGCTTCCGTATGCGGCGGCCATAGGGTGCGCACTGCTGCCCAACACCGCGCGTAATGCGACCGCGTGGCTGGCGGGGCTGACCGCACTGTCCGGCTGCATTTTGCTTGGCGTCGCCGCACCCGCGGTATTCGGCGGCGAAATCCTTCGCGCGTCGGTGCCCTGGTTCGCGGACGTGCGATTCGGGTTCCGGATGGACGGACTCGCGTGGACGTTCGCGCTCGTCATTTGCGCCATCGGCGCGCTGGTCGTGCTGTACGCGCGCTACTACCTTTCGGCCGACGATCCGCCGGCACGCTTCTTCGCGTACCTGCTGGCGTTCATGGGCGCGATGCTCGGCGTCGTGCTGGCCGACAACCTGATCCTGCTCGTCATGTTCTGGGAATTGACGAGCCTGTCGTCGTTCCTGCTGATCGGGTTCTGGACGCATCGCTCGGACGCGCGGCAGGGCGCGCGCATGGCGCTTACCGTGACCGGCATGGGTGGCCTATGTCTGCTCGGCGGCGTCCTCGTACTGGGCGACATCGTCGGCAGCTACTCGCTCGACGTCGTCCTGGGAGCCGGCCCGCTCGTCCGCGCCGATCCGCTGTATCCGGTCGCGCTGGTGTTGATCCTCTTGGGCGCGTTCACCAAGTCGGCGCAGTTCCCGTTCCATTTCTGGCTGCCGCACGCGATGGCTGCGCCCACGCCGGTATCGGCCTACCTGCATTCGGCGACGATGGTGAAGGCCGGCGTATTCCTGCTGGCGCGTCTTTACCCGACGCTGGGCGGGAGCGATCTGTGGTTCTACGCGGTGGCCGGAACCGGGCTCGTCACGATGACGTTCGGCGCCGCCGTCGCGATCTTCCAGCAGGACCTGAAGGGCCTGCTCGCGTATTCGACGATCAGCCACCTGGGCCTCATCACGTTCCTGTTCGGGCTCGGCTCACCCCTGGCCGTGGTCGCGGGCCTCTTCCATATCCTGAACCACGCGACGTTCAAGGCGTCGCTGTTCATGGCGGCGGGCATCATCGACCACGAAGCGGGTTCGCGCGACATGCGGCAGCTGAACGGCCTCTGGCACTTCATGCCGATCACCGCGACGTTGGCGATGGTCGCCTCCGGTGCGATGGCCGGCGTGCCGCTGCTCAACGGCTTCCTGTCCAAGGAAATGTTCTTTTCCGAAACGGTCGACCTCGAGTCGCATCGCCTGATCGAGTTCGTCGTTCCCGTCGTGGCGACGCTCGCAGCGTCGCTGGCGGTGGCGTACAGCGTGCGCTTCATCCACGACGTGTTCTTCAATGGCGAGCCGGTCGGGCTCACGAAGACGCCGCACGAGCCGCCGCGCTGGTTGCGCGTTCCGGTGGAAATCCTGGTCGTCGTATGCCTTGCCGTGGGCGTCTTCCCCAACTGGACCATCGGTCCGGTGCTGGCCGTGATGGTGAAAGGCACGCTCGGCGTGATGCCGCCCTACAGTCTTGCGCTTTGGCATGGCTTCAATATCCCGCTGCTGATGAGCGCCGTCGCAATGGCTGCGGGTGCCGCCCTCTATTTCGGCCTGCAGCACACAGTCAACCTGCATTCGGTGACGCGCCTTCCTGTATCGGCCAAGCACGCGTTCGACGCCGTCGTCGGCGCCCTCGAGATGCTGGGGCGCAAACTCGTCGAATGGCTGCCTGCGGTGAGCCTGCCGCGGCATCTCACCTGGATCATCGTGACCGCATTTATCGCGATGGCGGGACCGCTCTACCACTTCGGCTTTGGTTCGGCGCCGCCGCTCGCGGCTTCGGCCGGCGAACCGCCGACGATGGCGGGCGCGCTTGTGTGGGTGCTGGGCGTCGCCGCGGCCATCGCCGCGACCATCGCCTACCGGCAACGGATGATCGCGCTGATCTTCCTGGGCGCGGCCGGGCTTGCGGTGAGCCTCACGTTCGTAAGGTTTTCCGCGCCGGACCTGGCGCTGACGCAGTTGCTGGTCGAAGTGGCCACGATTGCATTGATGATGATCGTGCTGCATTTCCTGCCGCAGTCCTCGCCGGCGGAGCCCGGCGCGGGCCGTAAATGGCGCGATGCCGTGATTGCCGGCGCTGCCGGTCTCGGCATGGCCTGGGTCGCGCACGCCGTACTCACCCGTCCGTTCACGCCGATCTCGCCGTTCTATCTCACCAAGGCCTTGCCGGAGGGCGGCGGAACCAATGTGGTGAACGTGCTCCTCGTCGATTTCCGCGCCTTCGACACGCTGGGCGAGATTACCGTGCTCGGCGCGGCGGCGCTCCTCATATTCGCGCTCCTCGCGGGCTTCCACGTGCACCGCGACCATCGCGACGCCGGGATTGCCGGCGACTGGAATCCGCTCATTGTCCGCACGGCGACGCGGGTCGTTCTGCCGCTCGCGGCATTGGTGGCCGTGTTCCTGTTCCTGCGCGGCCACAACCTTCCCGGCGGGGGCTTCATCGCCGGACTGGTGCTGGCCTGCGCGATCCTCGCGCTGCGCATCGGCGGAGGAGGGCGGCCGATCCTCGATCCCGCGCATCTGCCCTATCAACCGTGGATCGCCGGGGGGTTGCTGGTCGCCGTGTTGGCGGGAGTCGGCAGCATGTTGTTCGGCTACCCGTTCCTGACCAGTACTTTCCTGCATCCGGTGCTGCCGGTCGTGGGTGAGGTGCCCATCGCCAGCGGCGCCTTGCTCGATATCGGTGTTTTCGTGATCGTCGTCGCGGCGACGATGCTGAGTACGATGTCGCCGGTATTGCTGCCGGAGGACGTCGACGAAGGGGCGGGCACATGACCGAATGGCTATTCGCCTCGGCCATTGGCGTGTTCACCGCGTGCGGCGTGTGGCTCGTGTTGCGCGCGCGCACGTTCGACGTGGTGCTGGGATTGACGCTGTTTTCCTACGCGGTCAACCTCTTCATCTTCGCGATGGGCCGGCTGACGCTCGACGCGCCGGCCATTATCGAGCAGGGCATCCCGACAACGCTTGCCCACTACGCCGATCCGCTGCCGCAGGCGCTGGCGCTGACTGCCATCGTGATCGCGTTTGCGATGACCGCGCTGGTGCTGACCCTCGCACTGAAGGGACGCTTCGTGAATCGGAGCGATGCGTGCGATGCCGACGGTGAAACCGTGTCCGAGGAACGTCAACGATGACGCTCACGTCCGAACATTGGATCATCGTTCCGATCGTGTTGCCGCTGCTCGCGGCAGCGCTGCTGCTTTTCGTCGAACGCATCCGACCCGCGTGGCAGGCGCCGCTATCGCTGACCGTCACCGTGGCGCTCGCGGTCGTCGCGTTCTCCATGATCGCGATGGCGGACTCGGGCCATATCGGGGTCTATCTTCTCGGCAACTGGCAGGTGCCGTTCGGCATCGCGCTTGTCGTGGACCGGCTCGCGGCCCTGTTGCTCGCGTTGACCGCGGTAATTGCGCTCGCGAGCCTCATGGCGGCATGGCGGATGGCCGGGCGTGGCCCGCACTTCCATGCGTTCTTCCAGCTGCAATTGGCCGGACTGAATGGGGCGTTCCTCACCGGTGATCTCTTCAATCTCTTCGTGTTCTTCGAAGTGCTGCTGATCGCCTCCTACGCACTGTTGCTGCATAACGCGGGCGGTCGCGGGCTGCGCTCCGGATTGCACTATGTCGTGATCAACCTGCTCGGTGCGTCGCTTTTCCTGATTGCCGCGGGCCTGCTCTACGGCGTGGCGGGCACCCTCAATTTCGCCGACCTCGCGTGGAAACTTCCCCACCTGCCGGCTTGGGATGTCGGCCTCGCGCGCGCGGCCGCGCTCCTGCTGCTGGTCGTGTTTGGCGTGAAATCCGCGTTGTTGCCCTTGGGCTTCTGGCTGCCGGACACGTATGGCGCAGCGTCCGGGCCGGTCGCGGCGCTGTTCGCGATCATGACCAAGGTCGGTATTTACGCGATCGTCCGGGTATCGCTGACCGTGTTCGGAGGCGACGCGAGCCCGCTGGCGGGCGTCGGGCAGCCGATACTGTTCGCGCTGGGCCTCGTGACGATCGCGTTCGGCGCGCTGGGCGCGCTGGCCGCCAAACGCCTGACCGCGTTGATCGCGTATCTCGTGCTGATGTCGTCCGGCACGCTGGTCGCGGCGTCCACGCTCGGCCCCGCGGCACTGGGCGGCGCCTTGTATTACCTCGTGCACACCACGCTGATCGTCGCAGTGCTGTTCCTGCTTGCGCACGCGATCGGGGACCAGCGCGGTCCGCTGAAGGACCGCTTCGGCAGCGGGCCCCCGGTCGTACAGCCGGCGCTGTTGGGTCTCCTGTTCCTGGTTGGAGCGGCCGGTGCGGCCGGATTGCCGCCCCTGTCCGGATTCATCGGCAAGGTGCTGATGCTGCAAGGCTCGGAGCACGCGCCGCACGCTGCATGGTTCTGGGCGAGTGTGCTTGGCAGCGGGCTGTTCGCGATCTTTGCTCTGGCGCGCGCGGGCGGAGTCCTGTTCTGGAAGACCCATGGTGCCGCCGTCGGGATTCCGATGCCCGCGGGAGATCGGACGGCATTGGCGGTCCTTTCCGCCGCGGTGTTGTTCTGGGTCGTATGCGCCGGACCTGCGGCGCGATACACCGACGCGACCGCGCTGCAGCTCGCGAAGCCTCACGAATATATCGGGGCGGTGCGATGGCATTTGAATGTGTCACCGCCTTCGGGCTCTGCGCGATGAAACGATTGCTCCCACATCCGCTCCTCTCGCTTGTATTGTGGCTCGCATGGCTGGCGCTCCACAACACGGTCGCGCCGGCGCATATCGTCCTGGGCGGATTGCTAGCATGGATGCTGCCACTCACCGGCATGCACCTCGCCGATGGCACGTGGCCGCACATGCATCGACCCGCGGTGGCGTTCAGGCTCGCGTTGCGCGTGCTGTGGGACATCGTCGTGTCCAACATCGAGGTAGCGAGGCGAGTTTTGGGCCCCGAATCGGCGCTGCGGCCGGGCTTCGTGCGCGTCCCGCTCGACCTCACCGACGACTGGGCCATCACGGCGCTCGCCGGCATCATCACGATGACGCCCGGGACCCTGACCGCCGACGTCGCGGAAGACCGCTCGTACCTGCTGCTTCACGCCTTTCACGTGGACGATGCCGACGCTATCGTTGCGTCGATCAAGACGCGCTACGAGGCGCCCTTGCGGGAGATCTACGAATGACCGCCGCCGTACTTCTCTGGGTCGAAGCCGCGTTCGTGCTCGCGTTCCTGTGCGGCGCCTGGCGATTGTTGCGGGGTCCGGGTCTCCCCGACCGCATCCTGGCGCTGGACACGCTCTACGTGAACGCGATCGCGCTGCTGGTGCTGCTCGGCATCCAATACGACACGCAGCTCCTGTTCGAGGCGGCGCTCGTGGTGGCGCTGCTCGGCTTCATCGGGACGGTGGCGCTGTCCAAGTACGTGACTCGCGGCGATATTATCGAATGAGCATCGAATGAATGCGCTTGACAACCTGCCGATCTGGGCCGACGCGCTGATCGCCGCGATGCTGCTGGTGAGCGCCTTCACCGCGCTCGTAGGCTCGCTGGCGCTGGTCAAGTTCTCGGATTTCTTCAAGCGCCTGCACGGCCCGACCAAGTCCACGACGCTGGGCGTGGGCGGCGTGCTGATAGCCTCAGCCGTCTACTTCACCGTGCGCGGACCGGGCTTCTCCGTGCACGAGTTCCTGATTACCATATTCCTCTTCCTCACGGCGCCCGTATCAGCGCATCTGCTAGTGAAGGCGGCGATGCATCTGGCGCAGGCGGGCCAGCGCGCCAAGTAGACGCAACATGGCGGTATTGAAGACAGCGGTCACGAAGGTTGGCCGACCATCCGCTTCAACGCGACCGGGTCGAGCAGCTTCACGGCGCGGCCTTGCACCTGGATCAGCCCTTCTTCTTGGAAACGCGAGAAAAGGCGACTGACGGTCTCGAGCTTGAGGCCAAGATAGCTGCCGATTTCTTCGCGCGTCATGCGCAGCACGAATTCGGTCGCCGAATAGCCGCGGCGGCGATAGCGGTCAGCGAGGTTCAGCAGAAAGACGGCGAGGCGCTCTTCCGCACGCCTGCTTCCAAGGAAAAGCATCACGTCCTGTTCCCGCGTTATCTCGTTCGACATGACCCTGTGGAAATTGTGCTGCAGGGCCGGCACGTCGCGCGCGAGATCCTCTACTTCGGCGAAGGGCAGCACGCATACTTCCGTATTCTCTAGTGCAATGGCGTCGGTGGCGTGGCGGTGGGAGCCGATGCCGTCGAGCCCGATGATTTCGCCAGGCATGTGGTAGCCGGCCACCTGCTCGCGGCCATCCTCGGCCAGCATCTTTGTCTTGAGCGACCCGATCCGTATCGCGTACAGCGCGTGAAAGCTGTCACCGGCTCGATACAGTGCCTCATTTTTCTTGAGCGTCGTTCGGTTAACGATCAACGCATCGACCTGCTTCATCTCGTCGGGCGTGAGGCCAATGGGCAGGCACAGTTCGCGCAGGCTGCAATTCAGGCAATGGGTCCTGAGACCCTCGATCGAAAGGCCTGGCGCGGGCGACGCAACGACCAAAGATGGAATGTGCCCGGGTTTTCCGACGGTTGCCATTGCTGTAAGCGGTCGAGAGAAAATCGCTATTGAGGATGACAATCCGCTTCAGTCTAATGGGAATTCCAGCAAAACAATAGAGGCGCGGTTACTCCACCGGCCCTCAGAAAGGCTGAATCACGCTCGTTACGGTCGGCTCGCCGCCTTTACCGTAGTCGAGCTGCAGAATCAGATTGAACACCGCATCGTCCCACGGATCGGGATAATCACCCTGGCGCGCGTGAAGGGCGTCGGCGAGCTTAGGAAGTTCGTTGTGCGACCAGCAGACGACAACCAGGCTTTCCGCATATGCGTTATCCGAAAGCAATTTGGTCGCAAGATCCAGATATTTCTTGCCCTTGAACGAGGCATCGAGCGCGACCCCGATGGCATCGCAAAGCGGCCGCATCGTCAGATAGGAACGAACGCTATCCTTGGCGACCGCGGCGGCGAAGACAAAGTCGGGCCGGCCGAAGGTTGCCGGAATATAGAGTGCAAGCCTTTCGGCGCGGGCCGCGCCGGCCTCCGCGAGATCCGGACTCTTCGGATCGTCCGGCTTCTCCGCGTGGCGCAGCAGCAGAATCGTTCTTGGAGCCATGAGTCGATGCCTACGTGCTGCGACTGTCCTGCCGATCGCGCAAGTCCTTGACTCCGGAGAGCCGGGCGCAGTTCGCGCAGCAGAAATACCGACCCGCCGACTCCACGCCGTGGCCGATGATCCGGCACGCGCAATGGCTGCATGTCGGCGCCAGCATGTGAATCGCGCATTCGAAGCTGTCGAAGGTATGGGTGGCGCCTCCAACGGTCATCGTGAAGCTCTTGTCGTAATCGTTACCGCAATGGTCACAGCGAGCCATTCTTGATCTCCTTTCCGTTTGCGAAGGTTGCCAGCTTGATCACGGCCGCACCGTTCAGGTCCTTGAGATCGTTATCCCGAATTCACGGCGCGTATCATGAATCCGGCGCCCATAATCGCTTCCGAAAATATTCCCGCCACGCCGCGGGTAGCGACGGATGCCCGCTCGCACTCTCCAGCAGCGTTTGATTTTCTGAATCCGTCGCGTACAGCGAAACCACGTCCGCAATCGTCAGGCGCTTGTCGTTGCGCGCGAGCCGCTCGATCGCATCCCCGGCACCGACGTCGCCTTCGCGCTCGACAGCGAGATAGAACCCGCTGCGGCGGCTCTCGAGGAAACGCTTTACCATTTCCGTTTGTCCGAAACGGATCGCTAGCTTGTAGCAGGGCATGCGTGGCTGCGTGACGACGAGTTCCGCAGTACCCACACGGTAGCGGTCACCGATCCAAACCTCGTCTTCCAGCAATCCCTCCGTGGTGAAGTTCTCTCCGAATGCACCCCAGGGCAATTCCGCATCCGGCAACTCGCGACGCCAAAGTTCGTAATGCTCAACTGGATAAGCGTACACGGCTTTCTCTGGTCCCCCGTGAACGGACAAATCCGATTGCCGGTCGCCATCGATGTTGCCACTCGCTACATGCACGCGCCCCGACACCGGCGTCTTGAAAATGGAAGTCTGGACGCTGCGGCCACGCCATTGCACTTCCCGAGGGCCTCCGACACTGACCGCGACAAGCTTCATATGGACGTGGCGTCGGCCCCGCGCAGGGGCCGGAAGGTAATGCTCGGGTTCGCAGGATCCATGGCTGACGATGATCGCATACAAGCTAGCCGGGTCCCGCGCCCCTGGCGAGGGGTTCCCGCGTCACGGCCCGAATCAGATACAGGAAGCAGGCGACAAAAATTGCGCCCGCCGCCACCGCCTGCAAGGGACTGCGGCCGGAGACAACGCATATTAGCGAGGAAAAAATGGAAAAGGTCATGTAATCGCCCAGGCCGAACAGCAGCACATCGGGCAGAGGCCGCCATCCCGCGCGCACCATCCATGCCACTGAAAACATGATTATCCCCGCCGAGACCGCAAGATAGAAGACGAATGGAATATGGTGTGGCGACCAAAACTGTGCGACATAGAAGAGGAGAGCAAAGCCGCCCAACAGCGCTGGCTTCAGCGATGCCTTGACAGGCAGCACCGGCGGCGATGCGTCCCGAGCCCTGCAGAAACGCAGCGCGATTTCCGCCAGACCCAAAGTCACCGCGGCATAGATAGCGAAGGTGCCGAAATCACTGCGCAGCGGATTCAGGAAATACAACGAATAGAGGCCAGTCAAGATCATGAGTAGGATCGGGAGCAACCAGCGCGTGCGTCCTGTAGCGAACCAGCGTCGTTCCGCCGCTGCGGGAAACATCCAGCGGCTCAATAGGATCGGATAGAGCACACTGTGCAGCGAATGCCAGAAGACGATGAAAATCGCCCACCCACCCTGCAGCGTGCCAATCTGACCGTAACTGGCGAAATCGTATAGCGGCGGTCCCTCCGGCTGTGTCAACGTCTTGGCCAGCACGCCTTCATTCAGGATGCCGTAGGCCAATCCCAGCAGCAAAAGGCCGATGCTGTCGAGCCTGCGGGCAACCGCCAACTCGCGGATCAGCAGAACGGGGACGCCGTAAGTGAGCGTAACGAGGAGGAACGGCAGGGGCTGCAGGTAGGTCAGCAGCTGAACGTTTTCCGACAGAACCTCCGCCAGCGGGCCGGTCGCCAGCAACAGGAACAACGCCGCCCGCCTTGTCTGGGCATCCATCGACACCTCGGCCTGCTTGGTTGCGAAGACCAACGCAAAGTGCACCGCCTTTGCTTTCCAGACGACGGCGCATTGGCGACGAGAATCTCGGTCGCTATTTTTTCGGCACCGTCTTCGCTTCAGGATCCAGCGTGATCGGCGTGGAGAATGTAACGTCGTAGCTCCACTGCTGGCGAAACTCGTTCTGCGTGCCATCGGTCGAGAAACGCCCGGCGACGCGTTTCTCATCGTATGCGGTGGGCTTCCAGCGGATGAACGCGGCGGAGGATACAAAGGTCGTGAACGCGGGATGCAGCGGCTCGGCGCTCATGACTTTTGCATCGGGATTGATCCTCACCACCAGGGCGACAAGGCCGTCCTTGCGTGCCATCGTCTCGAGTCGCTCAATGTTCCGTGCATCTGCAGTCCCGAGTTTGCGATCCGACAGGACGACGATGACATCCATGTACCCCTTCTCGGTCGCGCTGTCGACCTCCTGTGCGACGGCGTAGTTGAGCGCAGCGGATTTGCCGTTTGCCACGAGCGAGCCATTCACTTCCTGGGCTGCCACTGCGCTGGCACATAACAGCGTCGCGCACGCAATTGCGAAGACTGCTTTCATCGTGGTCTCCAGTAACGAGCGAGGGTACCTACGACGCCGCCATCGCCGCGCGGTTAACAGCCTCCCGCCAGCCAATGAAGCGCTCGGGCGGAATCGACCGGCGGCCGGCGACACGCTCGAGCGCGAGGCGAATATCCGCGGTGCTGCCGGCCTTGAGGGCGGCATCCACGAAAAGTTGCTCGAGCACGTCCTGCTGAGCGTGGCTGCCGCCGAGTTGGTACATGCCGCCGATGGCCGGACGCATCAGGGCGACGGCCTCGGTATGGCGTCCGGCGGCGTGGGCGAGCTGAGCCTCGGCAATCGGCAGCACGTAGTCGCGCACCATGGGCGCGACAGTGCCGTGGCCCTTGGCGAAGACGCGCATGGCCTCGATCATGCGCTCCGCGGCGGCGGTGCGGCCGGTGGCGGTCAGCGCCATCAACCAGTGGGGCAGGGTGAAGGCGGAAAGGCAGTCGCCGATCCGCGCCTCGGCTTTATCCGCCAGTTCCTCCCAGCGGTTGCCGACATCGACGCCCAAGCGCTGGAGGCGGAAGAGCATGGACGCGGCGTTCTGCACGTCGATGTAGACATCCGGCGAGGCGACCGTGAGCGGCGCGGCGAGGTTGCGGAAGCGGGTGTCGTAGAGTTCGAGCACGGCGGCATAGTCGCCATACTCGAGCGTAAACAGCGCGCAGTGCCACCACAGATGATGCTGCAGGTTGTGGCTGCCCTCCCAGTTGGGCGCGAGCATGGTGAGCCACTGGATGCCTTCGCTGCGGCGGCCCTGCGATTCCAGCACATGAGCGACGGCGTGGGCGGCCCACAGATCGCCGGGGTCAAGCTCGATCGCGCGCCGCCCGGATGGCTCGGCGGCGAGAGGATTCCCGGATTGCTCCTGGGCGAAGCAGCGGCACGCGAGTATCGATGAATAACCTGGAATGTCCTCCGACCATGCCGGGATCAGGCGTTCGACGGAAGCGACCATGTCCTGCGGGCGGCCGAGCCAGAAATTGACGAAATGGGCGAGACGGAAGGCGACCACATCCTGCGGATGGGTGCGCAGGATCGACTCCCACGAGGCGATGGCACGATCGAGCTCGCCTTCGGTCCAGGCGGTCAAGGCGGCGATGTGGCTGCGCTCCCGCGGGGTGGCGCCGCCGGCGAGCGACTGCGCGGTACGCGCCGCCTGGACGGCGACCGGGACGACCGACTGCTTGAAGGCGAGCATCGCGAAATAGCCCTGCATGCAATGGGCAAGCGCGAAGTCCGGATCGGCTTCCAGCACGGCGGTCAGGCGGGCGGGCGTGTCGGCTCGGAAAGTGAGGTAGCCGGTGACGAGATAGTCGAAGGCTGCGGCAGCCTTAGCGCTGGCGGTCGAGAGGGGAAGGCCGCGGACATCGAGATGCATGGGTAGTTCCTATGGTGAGCGGGGCGCTTCGGCGCTGGCTAGTGCGCGATACGACAGCGAAAGCGCCGCAATTTCAACCGCGAAGAGAGCGACCCCGACGAACGTCAGGATAACAGTCTCGAGAGTGCTCGCGACTCCGCGATACAGGAGGTTGACGACCTGCGTGAGGCGGTTAGTCGTCACTTCGGTTGCTCCTCGGTTTTCTCGCGGTCGTAGTAGTCGACCGAATTCTCGGCGCGGAACATCTTCCGCAGGCCTCGCTCGCCGCGCTGCCCTGTCACGATGAGGACCTTCCGGGAGTCCGGGTATTCACACGCCTCGACATCGACGATCGTTGACAGCGCGAGGTAGCGCATCGTCGCGGTGCCCGTGTTGATGATCTGGTGCGCCATGTCCGGACCACCAGGCGGGCAGGCGATCACGTCGTGCTTGCGGATCGGGTAGCGCTGGTCACCGAACCGCAGTTCGCCTTCGCCTTCCAGGATCAGGAACATTTCTTCCTCACCATGATGGCAATGGAAGGGGCACTGGGCCTTGCCGGAAGGCAGGACCGTCAGGTTGTAGCCCAGCTTCCTGGCTCCGATGTGATCGCTGATCTGGCCGCGGCTGGAAGTGTAGAGGCCGTTTTCCTCCACGTCGTCAAACTCGACCTCATCGAGGTTCATGATGGGCTTCATCACACTACCCTCCAATAATCTGCTTGCGGCTGCACCGATGCCACTACCATACGAGTGGCACAAGACGATGTCGGACGCGTTTCTGATATTCCGTGTATCCGGGCAGGGTCTCTGCGAGGAGACTTTCCTCGTCGAGAAGCCGCCATATCAGAAACGGCATCATCGCGGCGATCGGGACAAAGCCCCAGTACGAACCGAGCGCCAGCGGCGTGCCGAAGAAATATACGGACCCGCCTGCATACATCGGATGGCGAACGATGGCGTACGGCCCGGTTGATATCACCTTCTGGTTCTCGGCGACTTCGATGGTTGCCGACGTAAACGTGTTCTCTCGATACACCAGAAAGATCAGCCAAAACCCAATCGCAACGAGCACGTCTCCGGCCACAACACCACCGACAGGCACGGTCGACCATCCGAAGCGGCGGTCGAGCGAGGGCACGACAAGAAGGGCAATGAAGCCGATTGACGTGCACAGCATGATGAACTTTTGAACTGGCCGCTTCTCGGCCGTGGGACCGCCGCTCATCCGACGCTCGAGAAGTGCCCGGTCCTTCTTCATGAGGTAGATGGTCGTCAGGGCTGAGGCGCCCATGAAAATCAACAAATATACCCACGCTTGCCAATAGTGAACGGTCCCTGCCGGGACGAACAGCAGGAGACCCATCACAACGGCGAGGACTGCGAGCGCGAGCCATGCCCTGGCGCTGAGGTTACTTGTGTGCTTGGGCGTCAGCTGCCGCAAGCGGCCAGAGCCGTTACCGCGCCAACGCATTGAGGACGTTAACGAGAATCCGGGGCACTCGGTCAGGATCGCGATTGACATCGGCCAAGACCTCCTCAACCGTGGCGGTGGCCGGAAGGCCGGCCCAAGTCGACATTTCCTGGGCAGTCGGGCTGAGGTAAGCCATGCTCCAGGAATCGAAAGCTCGCACGTCGACCGGGGCCTGGTAGAAGACCTTGACGGATTGGTGTCTTGAATCGCTTGCAATGTTAGCCATGAGATTGCGTACGATGGCCTCGTCCCCTTCGAGGAGTTGAAAGAACACGCCGTCGACATAGACCAGTGCACCGGTGACGTTACGCGCTTGGTTTCCGGCACGCGCATCCGCGAGAATTTTCTCGAGGTCGGTGACCGTCATTGGCTTCGTGGCTTGCGAGGAATACATGATCTGATAGGGCATTTGTGCTCTCAGTCTTCGGGTTCAAGCAATGGCGGGAAATCAGCTGCGCGTGTCCGGAGTGTGCTGGTACAGAACGTTCACCCATCGCCCTGAACGCTTGGCGTAGAGAGACGTCGCCCACACCGGACTCGGAACTTTGGCAGTGCCACAAAGAGTGTCTTGTTCGGCGCGATAAGTCACCAGGATCGAGTCTGGCGCCACGACGGTCACCGAGAGCGGCCCAAGCGAATAGCTGCGCACGACGCAGGTAGGACTGCGTACACCTTCAATGACAGCGGTCTTGCCGACGATTCCATAGCCATGGACCTCGACATGATCGTCCGAAAGGAACTGTTCGAAGAATGTCTCGTCATGATTCTTCCATGCTACCCAAGACCTGGACTCGAGATCGCGAACAGAGGCCTCGTCGATGGATGAAGGTGGAGCCGACTTGGGCGGCTCCGCCGCGGCGGTCAATGTTGCCACGATTGCGAAGAGGGGCAGCGAAACGATTCCGGAAAGTTGTCCGGTGACAGGCCATTTCATGTTCGTTCTCCGTTAACCGGCGGCCCTCCGTGAGACGTCTGCGTTAAGCGACGGGCTAGGCGGCACCCGCATTGGATTGGCGCGCTTCGCTGATGACTGGTTGCGGTACCGCGTCGGGCCGGTCAAGAAAGAAGATCGCTACCTCCTCGTACGTGGACCTGCCCAAGTTCACTGCACGGTGCACTTGATCAGTGGGTGCGTCCCATTCGGTCTGTCCGGCGGCTACTTCCGCTCGATCGGTTTCTCGCCCGCTTCGGTATTCGATCGCCAGCGCCTCTCCGCGTACGACGACGGTTATCCGATGAAACGGATCGACGTGCCAAGGCGTGGCCATGCCCGGTTCGAGAACCAGCCGCCTGACCAGGGTGTTGCCACGTTGGCCGATTGTCTCAATCACGGTAGATGCTCCATGTGCGTCGCGTAAACAGCGCACCGACTCGTGTTCAAGGTTTGCGCCGGTCCAGATCCGTCATCGGTGGTGCGTGCAAATTCCCACATCTCGCGCATGTGGTCAACCGATTTGCATTCGGGAGCCATTTCACGGCATGTTTCTCCCTCCGCCCCGCGCGATCCATTCAACGACGACCTGCTCGAGCACGGCGAGGGGCATCGCGCCATTGTCGATGACCACGGCGTGGAAGTCCTTGGCGTTGAAGCCTGCGCCGAGCGACTTCTCCGCCTGCGTGCGAAGGTCGTGGTAACGCATAGCGCGATTCGTCAACCGAGCGGGCGAAGTGGGCTCATCGATCTGCATGATGCACGACGAAGTTGAATTATAGGCTCGAGACGCGGTGTCCGAAGGCTTCCACACTATCCCAGTCTGTGAACTCAACGCAGGCATGTGGGTCGGTCGGTCCGTGTGTCAACCACATGATGAGTCGAATGATCTGACAGTCAACGAAGCCATACCGCGGATAGTCGATCTTGCCGGCGAACACTGCGAGCAGGGCGGGCCGCCAAGTTGTCTTCCGGCTGAAACTTCTCATATAAGGATTCGCGTCAGGCCGTTCTTTCCCAGGTTTGCGGGCAACGACATTGACGGAGAAGAACGCGCATGGCCTGTCATCCAATGAGCGTTGATTGATCCGTATGAAGTCGTAGACCTCCCGGCGATGCTTGCCGTAACGGATGCTGGCACCGACAACGACTTTGTCAAAGGACTCTACGGCTGGACGGGGTGTGTCGCTGAGGGAGGCCAGTGTCACTGCGTGGCCATCTGCCTCCAAGCACAGGCGCAGCCGGTCGCAGATCTTCTGTGTGTGACCATCCACGGTCGAATAGGCAAGGAGAATGCGCGCCATCGACTTCGCTAGCGGATTAACCTAACCGGTGGGCCGCACCTTCGCGGACAAGAAACGAATCGCGTGCCGGCCGGTCCGGTTGAACGCAGGGATATGCTCATGTCGCGGAACTCGGAAGAGTCCTTGCTCAGCGACTGCGTGTGCGCATCGGCGCGGCGAGTCGGACCGACTGGCGCCGACGCGGACCTTTGCGCTTGCGGTCTGCTTCGGCGTCCTGGCGGACTTCGTCGCGCAGCCACGCGACGAACTCCTTGACGACCGGGCGTTCGGCTGCGCGCCGCGGGATGAGGACGAAGTATGTTCCCCGACCGAGCACCGCCTTACGGCCAAACGGCGCGACCAACAGACCGTCGCTGAGATGGCGTGCACTGTGCGGATTGCGTCCGATAGCGACGCCGCTGCCGTCAATCGCCGCTTGGACGACCTGGTCGTAATGCGAGAAACGCAGTATACCGCCCGGCTTCAGGTCGCCGAGTTTCATCGCATCGAGCCACGGGCCCCAGTCGGACCACGGCCCCCGCGCCACGACAATCTCCAGGTCCAGGAGCACGTGGTGGGCGAGATCTGAGGGATTGCTGAGTGGCCGCGTTGGATCGCGCGCCAGCGTCGGCGAGCAGACCGGGAACATCTGCACGTCGAATAGCGGCTCCCCGCCGGGGACGGTCGACCCGGGTGGCGCCCAGCGGATCGCGATGTCGAGGCGCTCGCGCTCGAGATCGAGCTTCTGGTCGGCGGCGACGGTGCGCACGTCAAGATCGGGATGCGCGCGGATGAACCGAGGAAGCTTCGGCACCAACCACGTCGAGGCGAGCGCTCCACTCGTCGTGACCGCGAGCGTCTCCCCACCCCCCGAAAAGGCGAGGCGATTGGTCGCCTCGTCAATCAGCCTGAGCGCCTCGCCGACTGCGCGCTGAAGGCCCTGCCCGGCATCGGTGAGGCGCAACCCGCGATGAACGCGGGTGAACAGCGGCTGTCCGAGTTGCTCTTCGAGAGTCTTGATCTCGCGGCTAACCGCCGACTGGGTGAGGGACAACTCCTGCGCCGCGCGCGTGAAGCTCAGATGGCGAGCAGCGGCCTCGAAGCCTTTGAGCAAGTCGAGCGACAGCCGCGGACGTCGGCGCTTACGTTCCATTCCCCGAACTCATGCGGGCGTTGAGCAAAGATCGTTTGAGGATTGCCCGGCCGGTGACCAGAATGGTTTCCATCTTACATGGAACCGCCGCGCGGATGCGGCCCGCTCATAGGAGGCAGTCATGACCTTCGACATGCAACGGGTGGTCATCGAGGTTGAGTATCGGGGAATCGTCCCGGTGAAAGATGCCATGGGCACGCGAATCGACTGCCTCCGTGGACGAATTTGGATCACTGAGCGGGGAGGCGACGGGGACATCGTGCTGGAGGCTGGCCAGTCGTATGAAATCTCGCACGGCGGCGTTGCCGTGGTGCAAGCCCTGCGCGACGCGCTCGTCGCGCTTCGGGCGCCGGCAGTGCCGCAGGTTGGAGCCGGGCTCGCAGCTCGCATCACGCGGCTGTGGAGTTCAGGAGGTGCGCGCGCCGCTGGTGCACGTCCCGCAGGGGCAGAGTCCCTTAGGACTTCGCTTTCTTCGAAGGTTTCGACTTGCCAGAACTGTTGAGGGCGACCGCTTGGCGAACGAGCGCCTTGAAGGCGGCCGCGTCAACTTCTTCTCCTTCGTGGATGTCGATCGCTCGGCGTACGTTCCCGTCGAGACTCGAGTTGAAGAGACGGGCCGGGTCCTTCAGGGACGCGCCCTTGGCGAAGGTAAGCTTCACGACGTTCTTGTAGGATTCGCCAGTGCAGATGATGCCGTCGTGCGACCAAATCGGAGTGCCCATCCACTTCCACTCCTCGACGACGTCCGGGTCTGCTTCTTTGATGAACTTGCGCATTCTGCCGAGAGTTTTCCCGCGCCAGTCGCCGAGTTCGGCGATTCTTTTCGAGATGAGCTCCGATGCCGACTGGCCTTGGCTTGCGTCCGATCTTTTCATGTTCTCATCCTAAAAGAACCAGATAAGTTTAATTTGCAAGATAGCGAAGGATAGTCCTGTAGGACTTCACTACGACGCCGCGCTCAAAATTCGAGCACAGAATCCAGGCCACGATGAAGGCCAACCAGCGACGATACCTTGCGGATAGCAAGTAGAGCCCCATCAACGTACGGGCGAGCGCTGCTCCCCGAGTCGTGACGGATTGTCAGCCTTTGATCGGGCATTCCGAAGATGATCTCCGCGCTGATCACATAACCGGGTAGCCGTAGGGAGTGAACCTGCGATCCCGACAGAGTGGCGCCTCGGACTTCGCGTGGCCCTACGGTCCGATCCACAGGGACCGTGGTCTCGGGATGGCGTACTTTCGATAAGCGAGCCGCAAGTTCGCGGACGGTTCCGCTTGGAGCATCGACCTTGTCATCGTGCGCGTAGTCAATGATCTCCCACTGCGGAATGAACTTCGCAGCAGCTTCGGCGAATTTCTGCAGCAACACGGCAGTCAGTGCGAAGTTGCCGCAGGCTAGGACTCCACGACGTTGCTTACGGGCTAAGGCGTCGATTTCTGCATAATCGCTCTCGGTTATGCCCGACGTGCCAACGACTACATTTGCGCCGTGTTCGAGTGCGCTCATGATGTTGGTCTTGGCGCTCTCCGGCTTCGTATATTCGACAAGGACGTCGCAGGGATTGGCGAGCGCCTCGGTGGCCGAAGAATAAATGGGACAAGTGAGCCGCGGCTCGGCCAACACCTCTTCCAAGCGACGGCCTGCATGCTTGCGGGAGACGGCAGCGACGAGGGCGAGGTCCGCAGTCTTCGCAAGCGAGCGCGCAAGCTCAGAACCAGCCCAGCCTGTTGCACCTGCCAGACATACGTTGATCATCATGGTAGGCACCTATTGAAAGTTCCAGCTGCCTCGGACGACCTGTCACCTTGCGGATCCACAGCGGCGCGCGAGCTTGTAAGGGCGTTCAGCCATGCTGGCATTTGATCAATCGGGAAACAGCAGGTCGAACAGGGACTTTGCCTTTGGTGTCATGTTCTTTGGGTCGGGGCGAAGCACTTCGGTCTCGGGTACCAGCAATTTTGCGTAGACCGCTTCATAGACACGCTTCACAACGCCGGGTGAAATCTCTTCACGGCCATAGCCCGGAAAAAACCCCAACAGCCGATAACCCGCATGTTCGAGCGCTCGCTGCACATTGGGGATCGTCAGCGTTGCCAGCGCGTACTGGAACTGCGCTCCCATCGACCGTGAGACGTTTTCAGAGCCCACCGACGTGAAGACTGACAATCCCGTACCGCGATGGGCCGGCGCCACGACGATGAGCCGGGCGTAAATCGCCAACGCCTCTACTTCTCGTTCAACCGACCACATTCCGACCAGCTCATCGTTGAACTTGAGCTGAACGACCAAGACGTTCTTTTCAATCTCACCGTCGAGACACACTCTGTCCCGATAGAAGTCTTCGCGCAGGAAGCAACTGGCGGCGCCGACTGCAATGGCCGGGTGCCAAATCTTGAGAGCCGCAATGAGTGACACAATGCTTGCGCGATCGAGCCGTTCGAAACGGTAGCCGGTCGGCATTGGCATCAATATCGATAATTCGGCGATGGTGGGCCATTTCATCATCCACCACCCCCCGTGACGGGTTGTGGGATTGCGGAGGACGAGGGCGAACTCGGAAACAGCACTTCGAACAACGCCCGCGCCGCCGGCGTCATGTTATTCGGGTCGGGACGAAGCAGTTCCTCCTCCGGCACAAGCACTTTAGTATAGACCGCTTCAAAAACGCGCTTGACAACACCCGGCGCGACCTCCTCGCGGTCATAGCCGGAGGTGAATCCGATGAGCTGATATCCAGCATTTTCGAGCGCGCGCTGCATGTGGGGAAGCTTCAGGGTGGCCAGTCCGAAAAGAAATTCCGCACCCATCGCCCGCCCGGCGAGCTCCGCAAGCGGCATAACCTTCGAGGCCAATTTCGCGTCCCGATGCGCCGGCGCAACGATGATCAATCGGCCATACAGCGACAGCGTGTCGGGTACTTGCTCCCAGGACCACATGCCAGCGAGTTCGTCACCGCGCTTGAACACGCCCACGAAGATGTCCTTGTCGGCTTCACCGTCAAGCGATACTTCGCTGTTGTAGAAGTCTTCCTGCAAGTAACAACTTCCCCCACCGACGGCAATGTCGGGATGCCAAAGCTTGATGCTTTCAAGGAGCGCAGGAATTCCCGGTCGTGCCAGCCTTTCGTAGTGATAGCCGTTCGGAAGCGGTGCCATTGTCGATAATTCATCGATGGTTGGCCAGTGCATATTCGATCCCCGCCGATACTTGATATTTGATTCTAACCCGTGAGAGCCCGGGAGAACTCACGCCAACGGACCAAGCTTACCGGCGGCCCGCTGCCACCAGCGTTCGCCGGGTAGAAGGCCGGCACCGGCGGCTCCGCTTGAACGCGCGGTTAGGCTGCTTCGCGGACCGCAAACAGTCAGCCTTGCGAGAGAAAGTCAATGGCCGCGTCAAGAACCTCGTCAGGGCGCTCAAGATAGGCAAAGTGCCCACACTCACTGAGCACAACAAGGCGCGATCCGGATACTGCGTCAGCGACATTGCGTGCGCACTCCACCGGAATAAAATCATGATCGCCATGAATGACCAGTGTAGGCGTGTTCAACTTTCCAAGCCTTGCGGGCAGGTCGTATTCGCGCGACAGGCACGTTTGCGCGTAAAGTCTGTCCTCGATTGCTCTTGCCTTGACGATGTCCTCGGGCGTGAAATGCGTACGCAATCTGCGAACGACGAATTCAAGATGATCCAACCGACGAAAAGCCCTGCTGAAGTGTGCCCGATAATATTCGGCATCTGCTTCAATATCGCCATCAACATATTCGCGTGTGTTTGAAATCGTTTGCATCGTCGTCAAGCTTGTTGCTTCCGCGGCTTCGCGGTGCTCTCGAAATCGCTTCAGATCGGTGTGCGAAGCGGGAGCCGTGTTCATGAGTATTAGATGAGAGACATGATTGGAGTGACGCGTGGCGTACTCCATGGCCAAGAGGCTGCCCCACGAGTGGCCCAGTAGCGCCATCGCACCGAGGTCGAAGTATTGCCTCAATCTTTCGAGGTCGTCGACCTCGGACTCAACGTTGACAGCCTCGGGGCAGACTCTTCGCGAAGATCTGCCGCGTCCTCGTTGATCGTAATAGATCAGACGAAACGACCTGGACAATCGGTCCAGATCGGGTAACAAATAGTTGTGGTTGAAGTCTGGTCCGCCGTGCAAGATGACCAGCGGCCGTCCGCTGCCGACTTCGCGGAAATAGAGTTGCGCGCCAGGGACTGGAAAATAACCCTCGCGCACACGGGGCTGGTCGCTAGCGCAATCGGTGAGCATGTTCACATCATCGACACCAGGCGGTGGAATCACTCCTCCGAGGTAACAGTCGGCAAATGCTGCACCGAAGGGGGCGATGCCGCAACCACGACGATGGCTGACGGGGTGGATAAGGCCCCGCGGTTTGAACCCGTCTGACGGTCTTGTGACGACAAGGTCCCGAAGTACCTACACAGGCAATAGTTGGTCTCCGACAGATCATTTGCCTGAAGCGACGAGAATGCATCAATAACGCGGACGGAAGAACACATGCAGCTCCAGCGAGGTTCTGGAGATCAATCCGTTATGGAGTGGTAGGCCGGATCAATCGTTCCAGAAAGGAGTGACGCCTTATGAAACTGAACGCACTCATGGTGCGCTACATCGTTAACGACGTCGACGCAGCAATTGCGTTCTACACCCATCATCTGGGGTTTCGCCTCTCTGCGCAATCGGGTCCCTACTTCGCGATCCTCGCGCGGGAGAACCTGCAGCTAGTGCTGAGTCCACCGAAAGGCCCAGGTGGGGGTTCGCAACCAATGCCGGACGGCCGCAGGCCTGAACCGGATGGATGGAATCGGATAATTGTGCAGAGCAGCAACCTTGAGGGCGACATTGAGGTCCTCAGGAAGGCTGAAGTCAAGTTTCGCAACGACGTCGTCGCCGGACCGGGCGGCCGCCAGATCCTGCTTGAGGATCCGTCCGGTAATCTGGTGGAGTTGTTCGAGCCTGCGCCTGAATCTGCGACATAGCCGCTGCGAGATGTACGCCGGACATTGTGTCGGGGAGGCGGCGACTCTTGCCGCCTGACGCCCTGGTTCATTCGATCACTGCGTCGGCGCGCACCGTAAAACCCTTCGGAATCGTGACGCCGATGGCTTTCGCAGTCTTGAGATTAATGGCCAGTTCGTACTTCGTCGGCTGTTCAATAGGCATGTCTTTCGGCAATTTGCCCTGCAGAATCCCATGTACGAACTTGGCGGCATGGCGAACCGAGGTCGGTCCATCTGCACCGAATGACATCAGGCCTCCGATATCCGCAAAAGCGCGCGGTGTCGAAGCCGCTGGCAATCGGTACTTGATCGCCAGATCGACCACAGGCTGGATCGACAAGCTGCCTTGAACGACGAGCGCACGCGCCCTCTCTCTCGCCAAGGTTGCAAACGCAGTTTCGAGGTCCTCGGGTCCGCGCACCATCACGACCGGCTGAATCTCCACTCCCGTCCGACTACCGGCGAGCGAGACCTCGTCAAGCATGGCCTTTGCGTACACCGGATTTGTAGCGTGTGCCAATACGCCTATGCGCTGGACAGACGGCAGCATGTCTCGGAACAGCTCGACACTCTTTCCATTTGATGCGGCAGCCATCAAGGACAGGCCAGTGATGTTTCCACCAGGTCTGGCTAGACTCGGGACTATCCCGGTTTCGACGGGATCGCCAGCCAAGATCACAATGGGAATATCGCTTGTCGCCTGCTTCGCTGCCAAGGCGCAGGGGACGTAGAGCGCGACGATCACGTCGACTTTGAGTCTAACTAGGTCCGCCGCGAGTTCAGGAAGACGTTCCGGCCGCCCTTCAGCGGAGCGAAACTCGAATGCAAGGTTCTGTCCCTCCACGTAGCCAAGCTGACGCAGCCCTTCGCGGAGTTCCTTCGTGAACGACTCGGCATCTGCGACCCCCAGGTAGAGTGCGCCTATTCGAGCCAACTTGGACCTTTGCGCCAGCACCGCGAGGGGCCACAGTGATGCCACGCCACTGAAGAGTTTGACCAGATTCCGCCTGCGTACGTCAAACATGCGCCCCCCTTCCGCTTTTGCTCCGTCGACCTTAGAAGGACTCATGGCGCCCGTCGGCCGTGACGTAGCGGCCTAACGGACCAAGCTTGCGGTATCTGAACGACCTTCGCGGGTCCGTGGGCCACGGGCTTCCGAGGCGACGGGTTGAATTTGTTCATGCGAGTCTCCGAAGCCCCAATTTGAGAATTCACTTGCGCGTGTACTTACCATCAAATGCGGTGATCCATTTGCCAGTCGCATCTGTGGACTCCCACAGTTGGCGAACACTGCCGTCCTGGTTAGGCGTCCAAGTTATTCGGTGTTTGGTCACCTGCCCATCGGCTGCAACGGTCTGTCCCTCAAGCACCATCTTCTCTTCCTTGAGACCTCCTTCCAGGACGAGCAAAGTTCCAGAAGTGTCAACCCAAGTTTGGTGCCACACCTTGCGACCTGCATCAAAGATGTTAAGACTCTCTCCGCTGTATCCGCGCCCGGTGTCGTAGCGCTCGTGAAGGACGCAGCCACCGTACTCGCGTTCTATTCGATTAACTCCGGCTAGCTTTCCGTCAGGTGTTTTCACCTGCCACTCACCAATCCAGAAGTCGAATGCGCGGTATTGAGGATCATCACAGGGTGCCGCCAACGCTGTGTTCATGACGAAGAATCCGAGCGCCAAAGTGAAAGAAATTTGGGTGATGTGCTTTCGAACGTCCATATCCACTCCTGCGGTCTTCGTGGCCTAACGGATCAAGCTAACTGGCGAGCAGCGCTGACACTCGCCAAGTTGAAGCTGCGTGCCGGCCTTCACTAGCCCGGAATTTCCGGCTCCACAAGATTCGCCAACTGTGCCAGCGATTCTTGCCAGCCGAGGTAGCACATTTCCACCGGGATTACTTCGGGAATTCCTTCCTGAGTAATCGCTATCTCCGTCCCACACGAGACCGGCGTCAAGGAGACGCGGACCTCCATCTCACCAGGCAAATTTGGATCGTCAAACTTGTCTGTATACCTAATAAGCCTCCCCGGAATCAGTTCCTTGTACTCCCCACCGAATGAGTGCCCGTTACCAGTCGAGAAATTATGAAATGACATCTTGAAGGTGCCTGCGACACGGGGGTCCATTTGGTGCACGGTGCACGTGAAGCCATACGGCGGGATCCACTTGGCCATTGCGGCAGCATCCAGGAATGCTCGGTAGATCTTCTCTGGCTTCGCGCGAAGCACTCGATGAAGCCGGACTGTTCCTGTAGGCATAATCAACTCTCCTTTTAGTTGTTACATCCCTTACTCTTCCAACTGAGTTGCGCAAAATGTACTCCTTGCCGTTGTCGGGAATTGTCTCAACTGTACCTCGACTCATCAGCGCAGCATGCTCCAACCAAGATTGTCTCGCTCACTGCACGTATCCGGCTATCAGCTTCGGTTGAAGCGCACGGTCGCGCGTCCATTTTGGGACGCCTAACGAACCAATCGGCGACCCGCGGCGTAGGCGAAGCCGCGCACGCGGGACATCCGTGTTGACCGAGAGGTTAGCCGGCGTGGGGGTGTTACCCATCACAAGAGTAGCTCAACCGTAGCCGGGTCGGGGTCTGGCGAAGCGCCACAACGATCGGTTGGCGTCTAATCGATGGGCGGAATATGAAACATGTTGAGTTTGTCCCGGCGCTGGCCTCCACCCACGCGCCAGCCTGATAGACGCGAAGGGGAGTCGGGTCGTCAATGTCGATTGCGCGAATAAGATACAGGGACTCGCCCGTGGGAACGTCTGGAACGCGCCCAATGAGAGGCGCAGCGCGCTCGGGCGAAATGGAGACAACTGCTTGAGTCTTGAGTAATTGCGCCGCGACGTCGACTTGCGACGCGGCCACATACCAAAATGAGGGGATTTCCCTCGCCAGCCGTGGGTCGAAGAGGTGGTTGCCAGATGGATTCGACTCAGCCAGCCACGCATCGCCGCCGCAACCAGCGATCACACCTCCAGCAAGGAGGAGGGCCAGAAGACCGAGAGAACTTGTTGGTCTCACCGGATGCTCGACTGCGTTCAATCCGGCTAACGAATCAAGCTAACCGGCGGCCCACTGCCCAAGCGAAGCCCCGCATGCGGGACGTCCGGTTGAGCGCCGGGTTAGGCGTAGACATCTCGATCGGTCACCATGTATTGCATTCGGTACATCGCTTCGGATACTGCTTTGCCGCCATGCTCCTCAATTTGAGTGCGGCTGACGTCGCCTTGCATGAGCTTTGCCAGGGCATCTTCGTCGTACCCCATGACAAACAACGCCCAGTCAGCGCTTGCATCAGCCCCTCGAATTCGTTGTTCCTTTGTCATCTGGGGCGTTAGAGCACCTTCAAACAAATGAGCGCTGCCGAGCCCCCGCCTTGAAGAAAGCTGAGGAAGGATGTCGTTAACCAGCCATGCGCGTAGTGACGACTCCATGCCGATCTCGGGCTTGAAGCGAATCAACAAACCGATTTGACCAACGCCCACGCCCGAACTGCCCGACACGGAGCACAAGCCCCTAGTCATGCCTCGGTAGCTTGGCATCATCTTGGAAGTCCACGGGCTCGGACTGTTGAGCCGCGCAAGGTAGGCTTCCGACTGCAGTGCTGCGAGTTGGTCAAGTTCATACATTACAAAGTACCGGGGGCTTCCGTCCAACGACACCCACCGGGTTCCGCGGAGAAATCCCGGAATGGAAAGCCTCTCCAGAAGATGCTCGTGCGTGTGCCAATCATCATGCTCGGGAATAGCATCCGCGACAATATCGAACGACAGAAGCACGGCGGCTTTTCCAAGCAGAGGCATTACCATGCTCCATGCGGGACGTCCGCGTTGAGCGACCGGTCAGGCCACGTCCGGAGACGCAAAATTGTGCGCTGAAGGCGGCGGGGTGGGCCGATTAGCCTAATGGACCCCGAACGATCATCCGCTGCGGCAGCTCTCCGCGCAAGCGCGTGCTCTCAGCACCTTGGGAGACTCGTGCCTGCCGGGATAGTCATCGCTGCGACGCCCGCGACGACGAAGACAAGCCCGATCCAAGTCGTGGGGGCAAGAACTTCGCCCAAGAATATGACACCTATGGCGACTCCAATCGGAACCCGCAGGTAGGCTTGCGATGTCGTGCCCACGGCCCCCAGGGTGGGGAGCAGACGAAAGTAGATCGTGAAGGCTAGCGCCGTTGAAAAGACCGATAGGCATATCAAGGCCAGAGTCGAGCGAACCGACGGAGCCAGCGTCCATGGGTGATCCATGACCAGGCTGAGGGGAATGAGGACGATCGCGCCGCAAAGCATCGAGCCGGTCGCTGGCACCATGGGATTGAGTCCCCTGAAGTTGCGCCCGAAAGTTGCTGCGCCACCGTAGCAGATGGCGGCCGCAACCAGGGCCAACTCGGCGGTGAATTGCTGCCCAATGCCGGAGAGAGCCTGCACCCCCACGATCAGGCAGATGCCAACCATTCCGGAAACGACACCAAAGAGCTGTCGGCCGCTTGCGAATTGTTCGCGCGCAAGAAACCAGCTCAGGAGGAACGTAAAAATCGGCGCCGAAGAATTCAGTATCGTTGCCAATCCGGCATCTACCGACTGCTCGGCCCACGCGATCAGCGTGTACGGAATTACACTGTTGAGGCAAGCCTGAAACAGGAAGCGGCGCCAGACCGCGTAGTCGGCGGGCATCGCGATCCCGCGCCAACGCACGACACAAAGCAATACGGCGGCCGCGATCGTCGTGCGCGCGGCAATGAGCGTCACAGGGGGAATGGTTTCAACGCCCACCTTGATAAATGCGTAGGACGCGCCCCAGAGCGTGGCGAGCAACGCCAGCAGCGCGAGATCTGCGAAGCGCCGGCTACGAGGCATCCGGTTTGGATCCTTCCCTGCAGAACGTTCCGTCGACCGCGGTTACAAATGTGCGTTCTTCGCGCAGGATAAAGCGTTTGTCTTGCGCCATCGCGAAGTTGGCGCGTCCCTCCGGGTCGGACTTGAGCCGCGCTCGGTAGATTTCGTACGCGGCGAGGCTGTCGAACGCGATCACGCCCCAGGCGATATCGTTGGTGCCTTCATGAGGCAGGAAATAGCCGACGAGATGACCGCCGCAGCGGGGAATGATCTCTCCCCAATTCTTCGCGTATTGCTCGAAGGCATGGCGCTGGAACGGATCGATTTGGTAGCGGATCAGGCAGGTAACGCGCATGCGGAAGCCTCCACATTGGGATGACGCACGACATGATGGGGCTTGCACGGAAAGTATGGTTCGTCTATCATCGAACCATGAAAGACGGACCGAACATCGTCGGCATCGCCGCGCTCGTCGGAGACCACGCCCGGGCGGAAGTTCTCACGGCGCTGCTGGCGGATCGCGCGCTCACGGCGACGGAATTGGCCGACGTGGCGAATGTGACGAAGCAGACGATCAGCGCGCATCTCGCGAAGCTGGTCGATGCGGAACTGGTCGCCGTCGAAAGCCAGGGCCGGCACCGATATTTCCGGCTCGCCGACCCGGACGTCGCCCATCTCCTCGAATCGCTGATGGGCGTCGCATTCCGGACCGGTGCAGTGCGTGCCCGCGCCAGTCCGCGCGAGCCGGCATTGCGAAAGGCCAGGGTGTGCTACGACCACCTTGCCGGCGAAGTCGGCGTTTCCATCTTCGAGAATCTGCTGAAACAGCGGGCGTTGGTGCAGGCTAACGATGGACTCGAGCTCACTGCGGCAGGCAAGCGTCTATTCAACAGTCTGCGCATCGACACCGATGCGCTTGCCCACCAGAAGCGCGCCTTCTGCCGCGCCTGCCTCGATTGGAGTGAACGCCGTCACCATCTAGCCGGCGCATTGGGTGCGGCGTTGCTGGCCCGCATCGTCGAGCTCGGTTGGGCCAAGCGTGCCCGGGATTCGCGCGTCGTCGCGCTCACTGCAACCGGCGAGCACGCGCTGCGCGAGACGTTTCTACGCTAGCGTTTGCGCGGAACAGCCGCTGTGGCTGTGGTTGAACTGTTCGCGACCACAGGCGCGTCTTTGGCGTCGGTTATCTCGCGACACGTTACTTCACGCGGACCTGGCGGCCTCGCGGCGGTACTGACCGCTTTCGGCGCAACCGGCCGGCTCGCGATCAGCGCCTTGAGGCATACCGCATCGGGATCGTCGGGACTCAATGCCAACGCCTTGTCCGACGCGGCTTTCGCCTCCGGCAAGCGCGCCAGCCGCCAATACAACAATCCCGCCTGCACCAGGCTGTGCTCGTCGCGACCGTCCAGTGCGGCGGCCCCTTCGTAGGCGCGCAGCGCCTCTTCCAGCAGGTTCAGTTCCACGTCCAGCTGGCCGAGATTGCGCCAGTACAGCGCAACTTCGGGCGCTAGCGTGACCGCCTTGGTCGCCGCGTTGTAGGCATCGTCGAACTGACGCAGCCGCTCATAGCCGAGGCTGAGTTCGTTCCATGCGGCGGCGTTCCAGGCCTCCCTGCGCGTCCATTCGCCGGCATAGAGCACGAGCACATGCCAGTTGCCGGCAATTCGCAGCGCCTCGATCTTGGCGATCAGCTCCTGGCTGGCCTTGTTCGCGGCGCTGGTTTCGGGAGTGTCCTTGGATACTGGTCGAACAGCGGGCGCGGGTGCGGGCATGACGGATCGGTTCGCGGGACTTGCGGCCGAAGCCACATCGGGCTTCGGCGAAGATGCGCTCCCGAGGAAAAGGTATAGCAATGCGGCGCATACCAAAACGCCTCCGCCTGCCGCCGCGATGGTCACGACCCGGCGGTCGAATTTCCAGGCCGACGGCACGGCTTCGTCAGCTTCGCTCGCTGCCACTTTGTTGGCAACCACGCTTGGGGCAGGTGGTTCTTCAAAGTCACGCAGCATCGGCGCGTAGTTGATCGTCCGCGGTTCCCGCTTGAGAAGCTTGAGCGATGTCGCCCGCGTGCGCAGATAATTGGGGATTGCCTTCTCGCGGTCGCCCTTGGCCTCCGCGAGAACTCGATCCCAGAGCGTCTGGTCTATGTCGCCTTTTTTGAATTCGGCCCGGGCTGCGGCGAAGTACTTGTCGACACTCGCCACCACCTGCGGAGGTACATCCGGCACGGCGACCGCCGGCGCAGTCGCAGGGGCCTTGGCCTCGAGCGGTACGAGTTCCAGCGCGGGCGTTTTCGCATCCACGTCCTCGACAAAGCAAACTTGATACCAGTCGACGACGCTGGACAGACCGTGGTGTACAACGAAGCGCGCATTGGCACAGCTTGTGCTGTAGCAGGAGAGAGGCTGTAGCCGTCATTGGGAATGTCGCGTGCGCTTGCCAGGATCATTGCCGCCGATGGGAACGCAGGGCCCCGTTCACCCGATCAAAGGGATGACGGGCGAGGCCCTTTCTTTTTCCGCGTCCCCGGATGACGCGATCGACGCGCAGAAAGCGCTGTGCGAGGCGATCAACCAGATCGTTCGCGATGGCCAGCCGCAGATTGCCCAGCTCGACGTGCTCTTTGCGCTGGAGCGGCAGGCGCACGGGGTGAGGAACCTGTTATTGACCCAATATGTCGCGGGTGACGGGCGAGAGCGTTCATTCGAATGGAAAACCTGGAATGCGGCACTGCGCCTGAGCCAATCACTGTTCCTGGCCTACGACTATTTTCTGCAACACATCCGGAGCACTACGGCAGCCAACTGGACCAAGCATGAGCCCTGGGTCCTGACTCAACTGTTCCAGCACCGGAAAGTCGAATTCCTGCTGCGCTTTCTGCGCTACAAGAAGCGCAGCACCGAGCAGTGGAAGCAGTTGCACGACCTCTATCGATATGCCGCTGACCGGAACTTGCGCAAGTACGCCGATGCGACCGGCGAGGGCGGCGACACGCGCCGCACGGCGGGACGATTGGAGCGGCAATATCTGCAGATCCTGCTGCTGGAGGCCATGAACAGCGGCCGGTTCTCTCCGCGAGAAGGCCTGTGGGCGTCGCGCTGGTTTAAGCGCTGGTGCAGCGGGCCGGCGCTGCATCTGGACCGGGTCAATGGCGGCGTCGACCGGGAAGCCAGGGGATTCGTCGTCGATCTCGATGGCTCGGACGGGCTCCAGCGGACGCCGGCCACCGGAACCAGTCTGCTTTGCTTCGACTCGTCGCCCTTGTGCGCGATGATCGACCAGGAAATCGCTTCATTGCGCGACGGCGCCAGCCCTCCGCTTCTGGCAATGCCAGCGGAAAAGGTGGGACAACTTGCGCTGCTGCACAAGCTCGCGATCCTTTTCGCCCCGCATCCCGTGCAAGTCGAGCGCCGCGCCGAGCGGTTGCCTGTTGCCCTGGCGGTTCAAACCATCGCGGGCTTCCCCTACATCGTCGAGGAATTGCGCAAGAACGGGCAGAAGCAGGCCGACGACTTCTCCGCTCCCGCATCGTTCTCGGTCGCAGGCCCGTTCGAGACCGTTCCCCAGGTCTGGCAGGTCAAGGACCGCAGCGATTCGGGCTGCCGCATGCGAGGGCAGATCGACAACATGAATCGCGTCATTCCGGGCTCGCTTATCGCTGTGCGCGACAGCGAGACAGAGCCCTGGATCGTGTCGGTCGTGCGCTGGTTTCGGCGACTGATGGTCGACCATGTCGAAATCGGCGTCGAGTACCTCGGACGCAGGCCTCGCTTCGTCAAGATGGTGGCCGGCTCCTCTGGCGACCTGGCCGTCCATGAGCAGGCGGACTCCGCGCCGAGATGCTTTGCTGCGCTCTACCTGCCGCCGAGCAATGAGCATCCGACGATGCCGATCAAGACCCTGCTGCTTCCCGCAGGTGAATTCAAAACCGGCTGCGACGTGACGTTGCTCTCGTCCAGCGCAACGTACCGGATGCGCCTGAACGAGCCGCTGCAGCAACAGTTCGAGTTTGTCTGGACGTCATTCGGCGCCATCGACACGCTGGCATCCGACGAGCAGCAACAGGGCAGCGCCATTCCCGAGGCAGCGCCCTAGCTAGCGGCAGGGTTACTTGGCAGGGGCTTCCACCGCGGCGAACTCGCGAAACCATTCCAGCGCCTTGCCCAGCGGCGCCGGGTCGATCTCGTGCGCTGCCGAAGAATAGTTGAGTCGGACATTCTTGAAGCCCAGGCGCCTTAGCTCGTCGCGGATGGTGATGTGATCTTGCGGGGTCGCGATTTCATCCTTCTCGCCCGCTTGCAGGAATATGGGAATGCGCTTGAAACTGGGATCGAGGATCTTGAATTGCGTGGCTGCGGGTGACACCTCGTTGGTATTGACGCCGGCCAGGTACATCCCGACCACGGTACGGCCGCGACTCGCGAAGGCCGCGGCGAGCCAGGCGGCGTATTTCGCGCCGCCGGAGAAACCGCCGAAAGCAAGCGGCGCATTGAAGCCCGCCGGCCAATTCAAGTCCAGTACCGCCAGCGCCGCCGTGTCGAGTGCTAGGCGCAGGGGGACATCGTCCTGCTGGACGCTGACCTCCTGCAAGGGGTCGGCGGCCACCACTATCCACCCGGCCTTGAGCGCCACGTCAGCGTAGGCGCTTAGCAGGTAGCGACTCGAGTTGAACTGCGGATCCGAGGTCGCGTTCATGACCAGCACCGGCCACTGGTGCGCCATATCCAGGTTTGCCGGCGCTGCGATCGTCACCTGCAAATGCGTGACCGGCGACAACTTGCCGCGCCCAGCCATTTCCCTCAGCTCTTTGGGCAGTTCGACCTTGTATTCGTTCAGGCCGGGTTTGAGGTCGGGCGCCGCGAACGCGGTCGACGCGAGAAGCAACGCCGGCAGCAGGGCCAGCAAGCTTTTCATGAGATTTGGCATGGCAGAGGTACGTTCAGCGAAGGACGGAAGCCCGGCATCATAACCGAGGTCCGTCCCGGCCTTCGCCGTGGGGCTCGAATGGCAACTCGAGCATCGCGGCCAGCAGGTGCGGATCCTGCCACGGCGCATCGGAGGGCAGCATACGCAGCCACTTGCTGCCCATGTCGCGGTACCACTCCTGTGGAAACAGCGCGAGGCGCAGGCCAGGTCCGGGCGGCAGGTCCGTCGGTCCGGTCCATTGCGCGCCGCTGACGGCGGCAAACAATGCAGCCGCGAGATCGACGCCGACCAGCGCGCCTGCGTGCGTTGCAGGCAGCATGCGCCGGTTGACTTCGATCAAATACGGAACGCGTGTTTGCGCGTCGACGATGTACTGTGTCCCGACCAGGCCATGCATGCCGACCAGCGCGAAGAGCGCGCGCGTCGCCTCCGTCACGGCCGGAAACCCGGCGAACTCGACGACGGAGGCGGGCCCCAGCGGCCCGGGATGTGTGGCCAGACGGCCGCGCGTGAAGCCGGCGATCTCCTTGCCGTTCCATGCGAGCGACGCGCGATTCACGACGTCGCCGTCGATCCACCGCTGCACCACATAGCGCGGGCCGCCATTCGGGGTCCACGCATCCGATTGCGGAAAGTTGCGCATCGCCGTGGTCACTTCCGCGGCGGATTCGCAACGCGCCGCACCCTTGCCGGCCGAGCCGAACATCTGCCGCAGCATGACCGGGAAGCCGAGAGTGGTGGCGATTGCAATCGCGCCCGCTTCGTCGTTGGCAATGTCGCCCTCGGACACGGCAATGCCGTTGCGTCGCGCAAGTTCGAACAGACGCGACTTGTCGATCGTGTCTATCCATCCCACCGGATTGCCCAGCGAGCGCCGAATCAAGTCGCCCAGTTCGTTGCGGATCTCGACGCGCAGTCCGTGCGGCGGATCGAGCACCAGTTGCATCAACGTGCGCAATGTGATGTCGTCGCCGGGGAGGATCAATGCGGGATCCACGGCGCGCACCGTGCCGGCGACGATGCCAATCCACTCGTGGAACTTCACGTCCTTGGGAAAGTAGCCGATCTGGTCGACGAACGCCGTGTGCGCGGCCAATGCGTCGCGCGGTGCGAGTATCGCGACGCGAAACCCCGCGTTCTGCAGTTCGTGCGGCATGCGGGCCGGCGCGATGTAATCCGTGCCCATCGTGATTATTAGCACCGACGGTCCGGACTTCTTCAGGGAACTCCTAGGCGCGTCCATCTTATTCGGGTCGCAATTTGAGGCGCTGGATGATGTCACCCCAGCGCTGATAGTCGGCGACCATCGTGGCAGCAAACGCACCCGGCGGGCCGCCGATGATCTCCAGCCCATGGCGCTCCGCCCAGGCGATCGCTTCGGGAGAATCTAGGATTTTGGTTACCTCGGCGTTGACGCGAACGACGATCGCATCCGGCGTGCCGGCAGGCGCAAGCAATCCGATCCACGCGCTCAGGTTGACCGCGGTGAATCCCTGTTCCTTCGCGGTGGGTACCTCAGGCAGTTGCGGCGAGCGCCGGTCGTTGAACACGGCGAGCGGGCGGACGCGCCCGCTTTGCGCGAGGGGAAGGCCCGTGCCAACGGACACGACCATCGCCTGCGCATCGCCGCTGGCGACCGCCGCGATCGCCACACTCGGGCCGTTGTAGGGCACGTGCACCATGTCGAGTCCGGCCGCGGCCATCACGAGTTCCATGTCGATGTGATTCGACGATCCGACACCGCCGCTCGCGAAGTTGAGCGCACCGGGCCGCGCGCGCACGTAACCGATCCACTCGCTCGTCGTGGTAACGGGCAGCGACGGCTGGACCCACAGCACCTTGATCGACCGGAACAGGTTGACCACCGGCGTGAAATCGCGCAACGCATCGTAAGGCACTTTGGCGCCGGCTTGCGGCACCAGCGCGTGTGTGGACAGTGTGCCGATTAACAACGTGTAGCCATCGGGTGCCGCTTGCGCCGCGGCACTCACGCCGATGACGCCGCTCGCCCCCGGAGCGATTGTCGACCACCACCGGCACGCCGCAGCGCGCGGCCCAAAGGCTCCGCGATGAAGCGCGCAATGAGATCCGGCGGCCCGCCCACCGCCTGCGCAACGATGATGTGCACGGTGCGCGTGGGCCAGGGAGCGTCCGCGGCCAGCACGGGCGAAGCAACCGTGAGCAGGGAGATAAGCAGCCCAACGATGCGGGCAGCTAGCGCACGCTCAATTTGCAAACTACCAATCTGCACTAATCGCCCGACTTGATATTGTTATCCTTGATGACCTTGGCCCAGCGCGGAATCTCCGTCCGCACGAGCGCATCGAGCTCCGCGGGCGAGCCCCCTTGCACTTCCATGCCCTGCGCCGACAACTTTTCGATCACTGCAGGTGCTTTCGCCGCCTTGGCCAATTCCTCGGCGACGCGCTTGACGAGCGTCGCCGGCATGTTGGCCGGTCCGAACACACCCCACCACGTGTAGGCCGCGAAGCCGGGCACGCCCTGGCTGGCGATGGTCTCCACGCCGGGCAACTTCGGATCGGGCTTGGCCGACGTCACCGCAATGGCACGCACGCGTCCAGACGCAACGTGCGGGCTCACCAGAAACACAGAGCCGATCGCGAGCGGGACTTGATTGCCTATCGCATCGTTCATGAGCGGGCCGCCGCCGCGATACGGAATGTGATTGAACGTCACGCCGAGCTGATTGCCGAGCTGGGTCATCGTGAGGTGGCCGAGACTGCCGGCGCCGATCGTGCCGTACGACACGCCGCCCGGGTTGGCCTTGGCCGCGGCGACGACGTCACGAAACGACTTGTACGGCTGTGCGACCGGCGTCACCAGCGCCATCGCGCCAGTTCCCACCAGCATGAGCGGCGTCAAGTCGCGCAGCGTGTCGAAGGGCAGGTTGGGAATCAGCGACGGATTCACTGCGTGCGTGTCGAACACGACGCCGAGCGTGTAGCCATCCGGATCGGCTTTCGCCAGCACCGCCGTACCGATGGAACCCGAAGCACCGCCGCGATTGTCGACAATGACCGACTGTCCCGTCTGCTCCGACAGTTGCTGCGCGAGGATGCGCGCCACCTGATCGACCGATCCGCCCGCCGGGAACACGGCGATCAACTTCACCGGCTTGGTCGGCCAATTCTGCGCATGGGCGAGCGGAGCGGCGCAAAGGCCGAGCAGCAGCGCGAGCGCGAGGGCCAGACGAATCGTCTTCATGCGAATCTCCATGAACGGTGCGGGGCAGGGCGGGAGGTCGGGGCCGTCATTCCGGCTCGACGCCCAATGCCACGAGGAACCGCGAGACCATATTGTAGGTCGCGATCACGCCCACGATCTCCACGAGGTGCCGATCATTCGCGAGCGCGGTGCGCGCGGCGGCCATGGTCGCGGCAGTCACCTCCACCATGCGCGTCATTTCCAATGCCAGCGCCACGACCGCGCGCTCCTGGGCGTCGAACACGCTCATGTCGATGCCCGAGCCCAGTGCGCCACCGAGCGCTTCGAGTTGCGCCGCCGATCCGCCCGAGCGCAGGAACTCCGGCGCATGGTGGCGATATTCGTAGTCGGCGTGGTTCACCAACGCGACCACGCAAATCGCCAATTCGCGCAGCTTGGGCGCAACTGCGAGTTCGGTGCGGATGGCGCGAAGGAATCCGTTCCAGCCTTCCGCCAGCGGCGGGCTGTACAGCAGCATCCGGTCGAGGTTCAACAGCGTTCCGCCGCGGCGCGCGCGAATGGCGGCCACCAGTTCGCGCGGTTCAGCGAGGTCCTTCGGTTGATATGGGATGACTGCCATTCCTTTGAATCTTTCTGTCTAGATTGGGGAGTTATTCCGCGCTGATGGGCATGGACTCTAAAGAATCAAGCTAACCGGTGGCTCGCTTCCTATCATCACTTGCGCGAACGGAATTGGTCCGCACACTACCAAGACAGAGTGCAGCTCCAATCTGGGGTGACGCCCCGCATGCGGGACATAACGAACCAAACCAACCGGCGCCCGACTGCACGGAAGCGGCCCGGCATGCGGGACGTCCGCGTCGAACGACGTATCGTGGTTCATCGCGATACTTTTCGCGTTACTTCAACGACCTTCCCGTTCCTGAGAACGATTGTTGTGAGCGTTTGGTCATCTCTGTTGGCGGGATTGCGACCGCCCTTCGCAAGGCTTCGTCGCGCGCCGCTGCAAGTTCAGCCGATTGTGTCATGACGCTTAATTACAAGTAGAGAAACTAACAAACTGGAAACAGGGCGCTGACGCATAGAATACATTAAGGACATTATTCTTATATACTTAGTTGTTGACTTGTCACTATGGTTTACTCTCCAGTGCGCCATGATTTTCCCTTCGGTATTTCAGCGTGAATGCTCGCCGTCACCTTGCATTGATCACTTTCGGCATGCTCGCCTCAGCTGCCGCCGGCGCGACGGACGTCAATGTTTCCGGCCTTTTCACCAACAAGGCCGTGGTGCAGATCGATGGCGGCCCGCTGCAAACACTTTCGGTGGGGCAGAAGACTCCCCAGGGTGTCGTCCTGTTATCCGTGGACCGCGAATCCGCCACCTTCGAGATCGAGGGGAAGCGCGTCACGCTGGGGCTGGGCCGCGCGCGCATGCCGTCGAGCTCGACCAGCGCTGAATCCGCGGTGCTCACCGCCGACGTCCAGGGCCATTTCGCCGCGGACGGCCAGGTGAACGGTGTGTCGGTACGCTTCGTGGTGGACACCGGCGCGACGCTGGTTTCGCTCCCCGCCAACGTGGCGACGCGCATCGGCATCGACTACAAGAAGGGCCAGAAGGCGATGATGACCACGGCCAACGGCTACGCGCCAGGCTACATCGTCAGGCTCGACACGATGCGCGTGGGAAGCGTCACGGCCCAGGGCGTCGAAGCCGTGGTGATCGAAGGCAATGGCTTGTCGCAGCCGCTGCTCGGCATGAGCTTCCTCAATCGCATGAACATGAAGCGCGAGGGAGACATCATGACGCTGACCAAACGATACTGACCGCGACGTAGGTGCCTCGGATTGATCTGCCGAGTCAGTTCGACCGCTCAGTGACGGACACTCAGTTGCTTTCCCTCAGTTCGACACGTAGACAACCCTTGGCGCATTCTCGTCGCCCGTCGTGACCTCGAACGGCTTGGGCATGGCGATGCCAAAGCCCTGCGCGTAATCGACGCCAAGCTCGCGCAGCCGCATGAGGATGCCCTCGTGCTCGACGTATTCGGCGATCGTGCGCTTGCCCATCACGTGGCCGATCTGGTTGATCGCCTCGACCATCGCGTTGTCGATCGGGTCCCCCAGCATGTCGCGCACGAAGCTGCCGTCGATCTTGAGGAAGTCCACCGGCAGGTGCTTCAAGTAGCCGAACGAGGACATGCCGGAACCGAAGTCGTCGAGTGAGAAGAGGCAGCCCAGCGCTTTCAAGTCGGTGATGAAGCGCGTGGCCTTGACCAGATTGGCGATCGCCGCGGTTTCCGTGACCTCGAAGCACACGGTGCCTTTGGGTGCCGAGGTCTTGGCGAGCTCGCCGCGGATGAAATCGAGGAAATGGTCGTCGCCGATCGAAGCGCCGGACAGGTTGATGATGCAGGTCTCGTCCTCGCGTGATTTGATGCGCCGCGCAGCCATGATTTCAAGCGCCTTGCGGGTGACCCAGCGGTCGATCTGCGGCATCAGGTTGTAGCGTTCCGCGGCGGGAATAAAGGCCATCGGCGGGACGATTTCGCCGCCCTCGTCGATCATGCGCACCAGCAGTTCGCACATGCGCGCCGATTTCTGTCCGGCGTCGACGGGGACGATCGGCTGGCTATAGAGGACGAAGCGGCCGGCAGTGAGCGCGTCCTGGATGCGGCCCACCCATTCCATTTCGCCGTGGCGCAGCGCCATGTCGGTGTCCTTGGGATGGTAGAGCTGCACGCGGTTGCGGCCCTTTTCCTTGGCCATGTAGCACGCGGCGTCGCCGGCGGAGAGCACTTCCGTGAGGGTGAGCGTGCCGTCGGACATGTTCACGAGCCCGATGGAGACCCCCACGGTGAACGTGCGCTGGTTCACGATGAAGCGGAAGTCCGCGATCGACTGGCGCAGCGTCTCGGCAATGCGCATCGCCGGGTCGACCTGGCAGTTCTCTAGAAGCACGCCGAACTCGTCGCCGCCCAGGCGCGCGAGCGTGTCGCCCTCGCGCAGCCGCTCCTGCAGCACGACGCTGATCTGGCGCATGAATTCGTCGCCCGCGCCGTGGCCGCAGGTGTCATTCACGACCTTGAACTGATCGAGGTCGAGATACATCATTGCGTGATGCCGGCTTTCTTCGCGCGCGCTCTTGAGTGCGCGATCGAGGCGATTCTCGAATTCGCGCCGGTTGATGAGTCCCGTCAGCGTGTCGTGCGTGGCCTGGAACGACAATTGGGTGGCGAACTCGCGCTCGCGCCGCACGTCGTGCAGCACCAGCACCACGCCGGTGATGGCTCCCAGGCGATCGCGGATGGGTGCTGCCGACTGGTCGATGGCGATTTCCAGGCCATCGCGCCGCAGCAGCACCACGTTGGAGGTGACGCGCACCGTGGCATCTTCGCGCAGCACGCGCGCGACCGGATCGGCGATGGGCTGGCGTGTCGTCTCGTCCATCATCGAGCACACCGTCGAGAGCGGCAGACCGCGCGCCTCGCGCATCTTCCATCCCGTTAGCGCCTCGGCAATTGGATTCAGGTATTCCACCCGGCCCTCGACGTTGGCCGTGATCACGGAGTCGGCGATGGAGGCCAGCGTCACCTGTGCGCGCTCCTTCTCGGCGTACATCTGCGCTTCGGCCAGCTTGCGGTCTGTGATGTCCGTAACCGAACCCGCCATCCGGACCGCCCAGCCTGAAGCAGTACGGACGGACCGGCCGCGGGCCCTGAACCAGCGATACTCGCCGGACTTGCACAGGCAGCGGAACTCGATGTCGAACGGCGCGTTGTAGCGGAGGTGGGCAGACGTCGCGGCGCGCGTCGGCTCGCGGTCGTCCGGATGCAGCAGCGCGAAAAACCCCATCGCCGTGCTCTGGAGTTCAGACTCGGAATACCCGACGAACTCGCGGCAGCGCGGTGAAAAATAGAATTCGCCGGTGCGCAGGTTCCAGTCCCAGAGGCCATCGTTGCTGCCGGTCACTGCGAGGTTGAAGCGCTCGTCGCTGGCGCGCAGCGCGACTTCCAGCGCGTTGCTCCGTTGCAACATGCGGCGCGAGAGGAAAATGCCCAGCAACAGCAGCAGCGTGGCGACGACAAGCGTTGCGGCCAGAAGCAGCACCTGAGTCTTGCGCGAAGCCTCCCCCATCGTGTAGGAAAAGGCGTCCTCGAGCGGCGTCAGCCGCGCATTGATGGCATTGATCTCATCGAGCATTGGCCGCAACGTAGCCAGGTCCCGCGTGCCGGCCTGTACCTGGGCATGCAAGCGCAGTCCTGCATCCTCGAGCGCCTCGATCTCGCGATCGCCGTTGGCCCAGATTCCTATGGCGCGTTCCATGAAGTTCACGTGGCGGAAGCGCCGGAACAGCATGATCATGCCGTCGATGTCGTCGGGATGGTTGCGCCCGTCGAGAAAACCCTGGCGCGCGATGGCGTAATTCGGTTCGGCGCGCTCCAGTTCTTCGCGCGCGCGACGATCGCCCAGAGGTACGGAGAGCTCCTTTTGGAAACGCTGGAAATCGCTCTCGGCGAGAGTCCTCGTATAGCGGAGGAGCGAGCCGACCGCTTCCTTCTGCGCCTTGGACCAGAGGCTCTCGCCGCTGACGTACGCGCGCGCCGCCGACATCACGTCCATCGTGTAGTTGCTCAGCACCACCAGCAGCACCACGATAGCCAGGAACGGCCAGACGATCTGGAGCAGCCGCCGGCTGATGGGAAAGAACTTCAGGGGCTGGCGCACTTGGGAGAAGAGGGTAGGTCCGTGACCGGAGGGCTTGCCCCGTATGCGGAGACGCTCAGTCGCCGCTTTCAGTCGCCAAATTCCTCGATGATCGCCTCGATCTTGGCGCGGTCGGCCAGGAATGCGTCGACGCACGTCGGGTCGAAATGCTTGCCGCGCTGGCCCTTGACGAAGTCGATGCTCTCGCCGATCGGCCAGGCATGCTTGTAGGGGCGCGCACTCACCAGCGCGTCGAACACGTCCGCCACCGCCACGACGCGCGCCACCAGCGGAATGTCCTCGCCGTGCAGGCCGTTCGGATAGCCGGTGCCGTCGAATTTCTCGTGGTGGCCGAGCGCGATGATCGCGCCCATCGACAGGTATTTCGACGGGCTGCCCTTGAGGATGTCGTAGCCGATGCGCGGATGCGCCTTCATGACCTCGATCTCCTCGCGCGTCAGCGGTCCTTCCTTCAGCAGCACGGAATCGGGGATGCCGATCTTGCCGATGTCATGCATGGGTGCGGCCACTTCGAGCACGTGCACGGTTTCGTTCCCGAGTCCCAGGTGCGCGCCGATCAGCGCCGAATACTTGGCCATCCGCATCAGGTGATTGCCGGTGGTCTTGTCACGGAATTCACCAGCCTTGGCGAGTTTGGATAACGTCTCCAGCTCGCGTTCGTGGATCTCCGCCACGGACTTGTCGACCTGGTACTGGAGCACGCGGGCCTGGTCGGACAGGACGATCTTGTGCCGGCGCAGCTCGAGCAGGTTGGCGCAGCGCGCGCGGGTTTCGTGTTCGTCGAGCGGCTTGATCAGGAAGTCGGTGGCGCCGGCCTCGAGCGCGTCGTAGCGGATCTTGCGGTCGTCCACCACGGTGATCACGACGATCGGGACGTCCACGCAATGCGGCAGGGCCCGCAGCTGCTTGACGAGTTCGATGCCGTCGAATTCGGGCAGCTTGTAGTCGGTCAGGACGATGTCGACGCGGTTATTGCGCGCGAATTCCAGCGCGCGCGACGGCGTGTCGAAGAGTTCGAGATTCAGCTTGCCGTCGATCTGGCGCACGATTTCCGCCAGCAGCAGGCGGCTCGAGAACAGGTCGTCGACGATCAGGACGGTGTTGCGCTGGGCGCGCGCGAACGCGAGCTCCGAGACAACCCCTGATCCGGGCATTGAACTTCTAGGCTGGGCGCTCATGCGCTCCCCCTTCCAGTTTTGAAACGCCACGGACGAGGCGGAAGCAAGAACAATGCCGAAGGAGGGTATGGTCGGGGCGAGAAGATTCGAACTTCCGACCCCCTGCACCCCATGCAGGTGCGCTACCAGGCTGCGCTACGCCCCGACCGAACCTGAAATTATACGCGTTCATGAGGTATCAAGACGATTCCAGCAGGTGCCGGATTTCCGCAAGCTCTTGCCGCAGGTCGGCAAGCTCGAGTTCGCCTTCCTGGGGCGCCGCCACGAAGGTGGCCGAGTTGGTCACCGCCCGGGCGGCCGCCCGCGGCTCGTTCGCCTCGGACTCGAGCCGGTGCCGCGCGCCGTTGATCGTGAAGCCCTGTTCGTAGAGGAGGTCGCGGATGCGCCGGATAAGCAGAACCTCGTGGTGCTGGTAGTAGCGCCGGTTGCCGCGCCGCTTGACGGGCTTTAACTGGGCGAATTCCTGCTCCCAATACCGCAGCACGTGCGGCTTCACCGCACACAGGTCGCTCACCTCGCCGATGGTGAAATAGCGCTTGGCGGGGATGGGCGGTAGATCGGAATTAACTCGGCTGGGATCCGGCATGGTTCGCGGCTTCGACCATGGCCTTCAATTTCTGGCTTGCGTGGAAAGTCACCACGCGGCGCGCGGTGATCGGAATCTCCTCGCCGGTCTTCGGATTGCGGCCGGGCCGCTGCGGCTTTTCGCGCAACTGGAAATTGCCGAAGCCGGAGAGCTTCACCGATTCGCCGGCTTCGAGCGCGATGCGCACTTCCTCGAAAAAGCGCTCGACCATGTCTTTCGCTTCGCGCTTATTGAGGCCTAGTTGTTCGAAGAGCAGGTCGGCGAGTTCGGCTTTGGTGAGCGTCATGGTCAACTCATTTATCAACTCATTTACCAACTACAGGCGTAGGGCTATTGGCGAATGACGAGAGGGGTTTGTCGAAGCATGCGTCATTGACGTAGGACGGCGCCGAACTTTTCCCGCGCGACGGCTAGCAAATGGGCCTCCGTCGCCGCGATGTCAGAGTCCGTCAAAGTGCGGGAAGTATCCTGCATAAGCACCAGAATCGCAAGGCTTTTTTTACCTTCTGTCAGCCCGGAGCCCCGATAAACGTCGAACAGACGAATGGCCTCGACTTGGGCAGGCTTTGCCTTGGCAAGGGCGTCGAGCAGCGCCTGGACGGGCACGGCCTCGTCGACGACCAGTGCCAGGTCCCGGCGGACGATCGGGAGGCGGGAGACCGGTTTCCCGGCCGGCATCGGAAGTGCCGCGAGCGGATCGGCGGCGAGTTCGAAGACGATGGGTGCCTTGGGCAGCGCAAAGTGGCGGACGAGGCGCGGGTGCAACTCGCCCAGCCAGCCCGCGGCGACGCCGTCGATGGCGACGGTGGCGGAGCGGCCGGGATGCAGCGCCGGATGTTCCGCGCGTTCGGTGGTGAGACTGTGGGGCGCGACCAGGGCTTCCAGATCGCCCTTCACGTCGTAGAAGTCGACGTCGCGCTCGGGAAGCCCCCATTGCTCCGGCGCCGCTTCGCCGTACGCGAGGCCGCCCAGACGCGTCGGTTGCGATACCCGGCCGCCGCATGGTGGAACGTGCGGCCAAGCTCGAAGATGCGGATCCGCGACTCTTTGCGATGGAGGTTCGTCTGCAGCGTCTCGATGAGACCGGGCAGAAGCGACGTTCGCATGACGTCCATCTGGCTGGCGATCGGATTCAGCACGCGCACCGGCTTGGCGGTGGGGGAGATTGCCGATTCAACGCCTGAGGCGACGAAACTGAACGTGACGATCTCCTGCCAGTCGAGATCGGCGAGGGCATGTTTCAGCGCGTTGGGCGGACGCCGCGTCTCCGGGTCGGGCAGCATGTGCTGCACGTGCGCCGCGGACACGGCGGGAATCGCCTCGTATCCGTGCAACCGGGCGATCTCCTCGATGAAATCTTCCTCGATGGCGAGGTCGAAGCGGAAGGAGGGCGGCGTGACGACGAAATCGGCGCCGTCGCGCGTGAACGCGAAGTCGAGGCGCTTGAACACGGCAGCGATGGCGTCGCCCGGCAATGCGATGCCGAGGATTTTCGCCACGCGCGCGGTACGTACGCGCACCGGATCGCGGCGGGGCAGGTCGTCGTTGGCGACGGCGTCGGTGAGCGGACCCGCGTGGCCTCCGCAAATTTCCAGCATCAATTGCGTCGCGCGCTCGACGGCACGCGCGCAGCCGGCGAAGTCCACGCCTCGCTCGAAGCGGTAGCCCGCGTCGCTGGCGAAGCCCAGGCGCCGCATCTTCCCCTGGATCACCGCGGGATTCCAGAACGCACCCTCGAGATAGACGCGGGTCGTGTCGTCGGCAATGCCCGAATGCTCGCCGCCCATGATGCCCGCCAGGCCGAGAGGCTTCTTCTCGTCGGCGACGAGGAGGAGTCCCGGCTCCAGGTCCAGCACCTGGCCATTGAGCAGCGTCAGCTTCTCGCCCTCGCGCGCGAAACGCACGACGACGGAGCCGTCGAGGAGGCGGTCGTCGTAGGCGTGGAGCGGCTGCCCCAGTTCCAGCATGACGTAGTTCGTGATGTCGACGACGGCGGAAATCGCGCGAATGCCGGAGCGCTCGAGGCGCTGCTTCAGCCACGCAGGTGAGGGCGCCTTCGGATCGATGCCGTCGATGAGTCGCGCGACGAAGCGGGGACACGCCTGCTCGTCCATGACGCGCAGCGCGCGCGATCCCTTGAACGTGACCGGCGTAGCCTTGATGTCGGGCAACTTCGCCGGCGCGCCTGTGATCGCCGCGACTTCGCGCGCGATGCCGGCGAGCGACAGGCAGTCCGCGCGGTTGGGTGTGAGCTTCAGCGTGATCAGCGTGTCGTCCAGCGCCAGCGCGTCGCGCAATGACGTCCCCGGAACGAGCGTCGCATCGAGCGCCATGAGGCCGCTCGCATCGTCGTCGATTCCCAATTCCTTCGCCGAGCAGAGCATGCCGCGCGATTCGACGCCGCGCATCGTCGTGCGCTTGATCTCGAGGCCGCCCGGCAGCGTGGCGCCTTCCAGCGCGCAAGGTACGATCATGCCTGCGGCTGCGTTGGGGGCGCCGCAGACGATCTCCAATTTTTCATCGCCACCGGCGTCGACGACGCAAACACGCAGGCGATCGGCATCCGGGTGCGGCGTGACCTTGTCGATCCTGCGCCACGACGACGCGCGCGAACGGCGGCGCGGCGGGCGCGGTTTCCTCGACCTCCACTCCCGACATCGTCAGCTTGTCGCATAGCGCTTGCGTCGACAGCGGCGGATTGCACAGCGTGCGCAGCCAGAGCTCGGAGAATTTCATCGTCTTCGCTGCTTACGCAAACTGCCTGAGGAAGCGCAGATCATTTTCGTAGAACAGGCGCAGGTCGTTCACGCCGTAGCGAAGCATCGCCAGCCGATCCGGCCCCATGCCGAACGCAAAGCCCTGGTATTCCTCGGGATCGATGCCGACCGCGCGCAACACGTTGGGATGGACCTGGCCCGAGCCGGCGATTTCGAGCCAGCCATCGTCGCCGAAAGCCATGTCGATTTCCGCCGACGGTTCCGTGAACGGGAAAAACGACGGCCGGAAGCGGAGACGCATGTCGTCGCGCTCGAAGAAGTTGCGCAGAAACTCCGTCAGCGTGCCCTTGAGGTCGGCGAACGTCACGTCGCGGTCGATCCACAGGCCCTCGACCTGGTGGAACATCGGCGAGTGCGTCGCATCGCTGTCCACGCGGTAGACGCGCCCGGGCGCGATGATCTTGATCGGCGGCTTGTGCGTTTCCATGTAGCGGACCTGGATCGGCGACGTATGCGTGCGCAGGACCATGCCGCCCTCGACATAGAACGTGTCCTGCATCGAGCGCGCCGGATGGTTCTCAGGCGTATTCAGCGCTGTGAAATTGTGGAAGTCGTCCTCGATTTCCGGTCCGTCCGCGACGGTGAAGCCCAACGAACGGAAAAGCGACTCGACACGCTCGAGCGCTCGCGTCAGTGGGATGCAGGCCGCCGCGACCGCGACCGCGGCCGGGCAATGTCACATCGAGCGCGTCGGACGCCAGTTGTTGCGAAAGCTTCACCTCGGCAAGCGCCGTGCGGCGGGCGTCGAGCGCGGCCTCGAGCGCCTGCTTCGCGTCGTTGATGGCCGCGCCCGCGACCGGGCGCTCGGTGGCCGACAGCTTGCCCAAGCCCTTCAACAATTCCGTCAGCGCGCCCGCCTTGCCAAGGTACTTCGCCTTGGCGTCTTCCAAGGCGGCGGGATCGACGCACTGCTCGAATTCCGCACGGGCCCGGGCAACGATGCTTGCGAGGTCGTTCATCGGCTTCGATTATTCTTGGTTGTAGCGCATTCAAAAAAAAAGGGAGGCGGGTCGCGCCTCCCTCTTTTTCGCGGATTTGATCAGGCCAGAGAGGCTTTGGCCTGCTCCGCAATCTTGGTAAACGCAGCCTTGTCATGAACGGCAAGGTCGGCCAGCACCTTGCGGTCGATGTCGATCGAGGCTTTCTTCAGGCCGTTCATGAACGCGCTGTACGTCATGCCGACTTCGCGCACGGCGGCGTTGATGCGCGCGATCCACAGCGCGCGGAATTCGCGCTTCTTCTGCCGGCGGTCCCGATACTGGTACTGGCCGGCCTTCATGACCGCTTCCTTGGCGATCCGGAACACGCTGCTCCGGCGGCCGCGGAAGCCCTTGGCTTGCGCTAGGACCTTCTTGTGACGGGCGCGGGCGGTGACACCACGTTTGACTCTGGGCATGGTCCGCTCCTTACGCGTACGGCATCATGGCCTTCACCGAGTCCATGTTGGTGCTATGGACGCCGGTGCTGCCACGAAGCTGACGTTTGTTCTTGGTCGACTTCTTGGTGAGGATGTGGCGCTTGAACGCCTGCGAGCGCTTGATCGAACCGCTTCCGCGCACGCGGAAGCGCTTCTTCGCGCCCGACTTGGTCTTCATCTTCGGCATGACTTTACTTTCTATTTGCTGCCCTCGGCGGTGCTCTCCGCGGGTTGCGGGGGAGAGGCTTTTGCGGGCTTGGCCGCACCGGCCTCAGGCTTGGTTTCGGGATGCTCATTGCCACTTTCTTTGCCACCTTCGTTGCTGCCTTGGTTGCCACCTTCTTACCACCACGGTCTTCTTCGGGGCCAGCAGCATCACCATTTGCCGGCCCTCCAGCCTCGGCCACGACTCGACGACGCTATGCGGTTCGAGATCGTTCCGAATGCGTTCCAGCAGGCGCACACCGAATTCCTGGTGCGCCATTTCGCGCCCGCGAAAGCGCAGCGTGATCTTGGCCTTGTCGCCTTCCGACAGGAACCGGATGAGGTTCCGCAGCTTGATCTGGTAGTCGCCTTCGTCAGTGCCGGGCCGGAATTTGACTTCCTTGACCTGGATCTGCTTCAGCTTGAGCTTGGCCTCGTGCTGCTTCTTCGCCTCCCGGTACTTGAATTTGCCGTAATCCATGATCCGGCAAACCGGGGGCTTGGCCGTCGGCGCGATCTCGACCAGATCGAGTTCCGCCGATTCGGCCCTTGCCCGTGCATCGGCAAGGGAAACAATTCCGAGTTGCTCACCTTCTTCACCAACCAAGCGGATTTCGGGAGAGGTGATTTCCGCGTTGATCCGCTGATGCTTGTCGAGGGCTATTGTCTATTCTCCAATGACGACAAAAAACGGCCATGCCCCGGGGGGCGCGTCTGGCCCGATTCACCAGTTCTTCTTGGCGAATCAAGGCGTTAACGACGCGCCGCGACCTCCTTTCGGAGGCGCTCGAGCAAGGCATCCAGGGCAAAAGCCCCGAGATCCTCGCCGCCGCGGGTACGCACGGCCACCGTTTCGGCTTGCTGCTCCTTATCGCCGACGATCAGCTGATAAGGCAGCTTTTGCAAGCTATGTTCCCGAATTTTATAGGTTATTTTCTCATTACGCAAATCGGCCGACGCCCGGAATCCGGCGGCCTTCAGCGCCCCGACGACGCGTTCCGCGTAGGCGGCCGAGCGGTCGGTGATGTTGAGGACCACCGCCTGCTGCGGCGACAGCCACAACGGCAGCGCGCCCGCGTAGTGTTCGATCAGAATGCCGATGAAGCGTTCCAGCGACCCCACGATCGCGCGGTGCAGCATCACCGGCACCTGGCGCGTGTCGTCGGCGGCGACGTATTCGGCGCCCAGGCGGCCCGGCATCTGGAAGTCGACCTGCATCGTTCCGCATTGCCACGAGCGGCCGATCGAATCCTTGAGGTGATATTCGATCTTCGGGCCGTAGAACGCACCTTCGCCGGGCAACTCCGTCCATTCCACGCCGCATTCGCGCAACGCATTGCGCAACGCGTTCTCCGCACGCTCCCACGTCGCGTCGTCGCCCAGTCGCTGCTCGCGGCCGCAGCGCGATCTTGATCGACGACGTCGGAGAAGCCGAAGTCGCGGTAGACGTCGAGCGCCAGCTTGTTGAACGCATGCACTCGCTCTGGATCTGCTCCTCGGTGCAGAAGATGTGGCCGTCGTCCTGCGTGAACGCGCGCACGCGCATGATGCCGTGCAGCGCGCCCGAAGGCTCGTTGCGGTGGCATGCGCCGAATTCGCCGTAGCGCAGCGGCAGGTCGCGGTAGCTGCGCATGTTCGAGTTGAAGATCAGCACGTGCCCGGGACAGTTCATCGGCTTCACCGCGAAGTCGCGCTTCTCCGACTCCGTCGTGAACATGCTGTCCTTGAAATTCTGCCAGTGGCCCGAGCGCTCCCACAGCGAGCGGTCGAGAATCTGCGGCGCGCGCACTTCCTGGTAGCCGTTGTCCTGGTAGACGCGGCGCATGTATTGCTCGACCTGCTGCCACAACGACCAGCCCTTGGGATGCCAGAACACCATGCCCGGGCGCCTCCTCCTGCGGGTGGAAAAGGTCGAGCGCGCGGCCGAGCTTGCGGTGGTCGCGCTTCTCCGCCTCCTCGATGCGCATGATGTACGCCTCCAGGTCCTCCTTCTTCGTCCATGCCGTGCCGTAGATGCGCTGGAGCATCTCGTTGCGCGAATCGCCGCGCCAGTACGCGCCCGCAACCTTCATCAGCTTGAATACCCGGAGCTTGCCCGTCGACGGGACGTGCGGGCCGCGGCAGAGATCGATGAAGCCGCCCTTCCGCGATACAGCGAGATCGGCTCGTTGGACGGGATCGACGCGATGATTTCGGCCTTGTAGTGCTCGCCCATGTCCTCGAAGAACTTGACCGCGTCGTCGCGCGGCATTTCGGAGCGCACGACCGGCTCGTCCTTCTTCGCGAGTTCGCCCATCCGCTCCTCGATGGCGGCGAGGTCTTCCGGCGTGAACGGGCGCTTGTACGAGAAATCGTAGTAGAACCCATCCTCGATGACCGGACCGATCGTCACCTGCGCGTCGGGAAAGAGCTCCTTGACCGCATAGGCGAGCAGGTGCGCCGTCGAGTGGCGGATCACCTCGAGCCCTTCCGGGTCCTTGTCGGTGACGATCGCAAGCGCGGCGTCGTGGTCGATCACGTACGACGTGTCGACGACCTTGCCGTCGACCTTGCCGGCCAGCGCGGCCTTGGCGAGGCCGGGGCCGATGGCTGCGGCGACGTCGCGGACGGAAACCGGTGCGTCGAATTGACGGACGGCGCCGTCGGGCAGCTTGATGGCAATCATTTTAGGATGCTCCCGGACTCCAAAAACAAAAAAGTGCGGACGAGCCGCACTTTTTCACCGGAACAGACAACGACGACGGCGTGCGCAATCGCTCGTGGTTAGTGGGTCTCCGTGCACGTCAGCGGTGTCATAACCATGATGTCGATCCCGCGTTGTCGAATGTCTAAGTCGTTGGTAGGCGCGATTGGACTCGAACCAACGACCCCCACCATGTCAAGGTGGTGCTCTAACCAGCTGAGCTACGCGCCTTCTTGCAAGGCGTCATTTTAGCCGAACCGGTGCCACGCGACAACCCAATAAGGTACGCGGTGGATGGATCGCCGGACGAGGCCGGAAACAGAAAGAAATTCGGACTACCGCGCAGTGTTCCCACCGGCGTTCCTGGCAATTTCGGTTTCCTTCGCGGTCGCCGCAGTGTTCGGCGGGGACGCGGCGGCTCCGGGCGGCGAATGTGCGCCCGCGGCTTCCAACGGCTTCGAGGTAGCGGGCGTCAATTGCGACACATAAGGACCAGGATCCGTGCAGGGCGGCGTCGCGAGCGGCGGTGGCACATCCTTGCCGGCCGCTTTGAGGCCGCTGCGATATTCGGCGGCGGTCCGATCCGTTGCGAGGCAAAGTTTATAAAGGGCCACCTTGTCATCCCACGTAGTCTTCGCCGCCGTTTCCGCAGCCTTGGCCTTCGCCTCATCGCTGGGGGGTGGCAGCGTGGCAAAGGCCAATCCCGACAAGCAGGTTGCGCAAAGAACCATCGCGATTTTCATGGCGTCCTCCGATTGGCGATTACTTCTTGCGGGGAACCTTGGCGCCGGCTTTGCGTGCTTCCGAAAGGCCGATCGCTATCGCTTGCTTGCGACTGGTGACCTTCTTGCCCGACCCGCTTCGCAGCGTGCCTTTCTTGCGTTCTTCCATCACTTTCTTGACTTTGGATTGGGCCTTCTTGCCGTATGTGGCCATGACCGTTTCCTTTCTCGCGCTGTACGGGATTCGAACCCTCAACTGCAAACGCCCCTGCACAGTAACGTCGGGGGCCGCCGCCGGCAGTCAGACATTCACTCCATTTGGCGTCAGCGCGACGCCACGAGGCCAGGCGCACGGCGGCCTAGCCGCGACTCGCGCCTTCAATGGCCGATGATCAGGGACAGGACGCCGATCAGCAGGGGCTGGTGAATCATGTAGGTCGCAAGGCTGTGCCGCCCCAGCCAGGCGATCCAGCGCGGCCACGTTCCGGCAAAGGCAATGGGACGGAACTTGGCGCTCACGAGCGCATGTCCCGCGGCGATGCCAAGCAGCACGACGCCGGTCCAAGGAAACAGCGGCACGTAATCTTCCGTGCGCGGCTTGGCGGTCATGAAGCCCAGCCAGCCGAGCGCGGGGCTGTCGAACGACGGATGTGCGAACAGATTTCCTGCCGCAATGACGACGCCGCCGACGATGAGCGCCACGGCGGGCCGGCGCACCAGCGGGCGCGAGAGGACCAATGAAACGGCGATCGCGTGCAGGACGCCGAACCAGATCCATGACGCCGGAAACAATGCGTAGCTTGCAACGCTGACCGCGACGGCGCAGGCACCGATGATGGCGACATGGCGCCAGAATCGCGCCAGCGAAGCGTTGCCGCGATCCGCGAGCACCAGGCTCACCCCCGCGATCAGCAAAAACGAAGAGAGGATGAGCGTGCGCGCATTGAGCCACAGCGGATCGTTATAGAAATCCCAATGCGCCACGCGAAAATATTGCAGGTCGAAACAGAAGTGATAGGCGACCATTGCGAGAATCGCCAGTCCGCGCAGGGCGTCGAGGGCCGGAACACGCGCGGCCTGGCCCGGTCGCGACGGCGGCCGCGATGGGGGAGGAATTTCCGCGGTGTTCGCGACGGCGGGCGCTGCGACGATTCACGTCAGCGCCCGCCGCTGCGCCACTGCACGCGCACGGCGCCGCTGGCGTCGGGCGTCCCCAGCGCGCCCAACGCGCGCATGGCTGCAGGCGGCGTCGAGGGCAACGGAACCAAGGTTGCACTGGCGGCGATGTCTTCGCCGCTCCATGTCGAATTCGCCGTCGATGCGCACGTCGCCGCCGCGGTTTTCGATGCGGCCTTCGATGCGGCCCTCCCGCGGGGCGAGATTCACGGTAACGTCGCCCAACGCGACCGTGGCGGCGTTGCCCGCCACGCGGGCGCCGCTCCACCGCACCGTCGCCGCGCCGTCGCCACTCCGGCCATTCCAGCGGAAGTGCGGCGCATCGAACGCAAGGATGCCGCCGAGGGCGATCGTCTCGCCGGGCGCGATCGTTCCGTTCAACGCTGCGGCGGGCAAGGAAACAGAAACGCCATCGAGGGTCAGCGTTACATCGCGCCGTGCGATATCGCCGCGCGGGTTGTCGGCACCGGATGGAGCCTGTACATGGATCGCTACATCGCCACGCGCCAATGCTAGCGGATCGACTTCCAAGCTCACCGGAAGCGACCATGTGCGCTGCTCGTTCGTGACCAGTCCGCGTCCTTTCCAGACGGTGCCCGCGGTGTCGGCCAGGCGCACGTGTCCTTTCGTGACGGCATCGAGTCGCGCATCCAGCAGCGCGGCCGGCGCGAACGATCGCCAGCGCCGCCAGCAGCAGCAACGCGAGCACAAGCAGCGCCGCCGCTGTCCTCATTGTCGTTCTCCCTGCGTTCAGCGTGCGAGTGTGATTTCGGCGCGCACCGTACCCGGCTCGACGCGCGACGTGAGTGTGAGTTCGACCGGACGAAAGCCGTCGGACTTCGCGAGCGCGTCGAGCATGCCGACCAATGCGTCAAAGCCGATTCCGGCAAAGGTGATGTGCGCGCGGCCGTCCTTGACGTCGAGCGACGTCACTGACGCCTTCAGCCCGCGCTCGCCCAGGACACGTTCGACCGCCAGGCGTGAGTCGCCTGCCGCTCTGACTGCCGGTTTGGCCCTGCGTAGCCCGCTGCAAGCCGACGATTTCCGCCGCCTGCGCGCGGGCAACCACCAGCGCCGCGCGGTCGCGCTGCAATTCCAGTCGTGCACGCAACGTGTCTTCCTGCATCGGCCGCCAGGCCCCGGCCCACGCCGCGGCGAGCAGGACCACGGCAGCGGCGGTGATGGCGAGCCGGCGTTCGCGCGACGACCAACGGTCCCATGCGCGCACGAACACGGGCGGAACGGGAATGCGCGTGAGCAGCGCCATCGCCGTCATTGCGCGCCCGGTTGCCAGCGCAACGCGCAGGCGAGTGCCTGAGACGTTGGTCGCCTGCAATGTCGTGAGACCCGCACTCGCCAACTGGCGCTCCAGCCGCGCTGTCGCTTCGATATCCATTTTGGCGAGATCGAGCGTCCAGTGGCCATCGCGAGTAGGCCGCCGTCCTCAGCACGCCGGCCGGCAGCGCGGCGAGCGCCGGCGCCGCGCGCGCCAGCAGCGGCAGCGCATCCGCGGGTGCCGCAAGTCCTGCGCGGTGGCGCGCTTCGGCATACCGTCGCGTGATGGCGACTGCGGGATCGTCGGTCGCCGGTGATACCCGTTTCGCGCGCCAGCGAAGCGATCGCCGATCGGGTCCGCCAATCGGCGATGCGCAGCGGAGGCCCAGTCGCCGATCGTCGCGATGATGTGCAGGGCGATGGCTGCTGCCGCAATGGCGGCCGCCACACGGAAGCGCGCGCATCGGTCCGCGTTCGACGTCGGTGTCTTGCGCGCGCGAATTCGCCTTGACGCAAGTCCGTCGCCCCGGAGAACGCTGCGGCTCCTGCCGTGTCCCATCGCCACGTGGCCATCGTCACGAAGGCCGTGTCGACGCGTTGTGCAAGCTCAGACTGGGCCGCTTCGTCGACGGCAAAGGCCACCTCGACTTTCGCGGGGCCGGCGCCGCTTCGCTGGGCATGATCGAGGGCAAGGCCCAGTTCGTCGGGGACGCCGCGCTGTTCGCTGGTGGCAAAGGCGGAGCCATCCGGCTTGCGAACGAATCCCCCGCCGCCTGCCGGACGCATACCAGCGCCAATGCCGCGACGCCGGCCGTGGCGCAAGCGCTGGTTCGGCCAGGATGCGATCGAAATTCGCGGCGAGTCCCGCGACGAGTCCGCGGTTGGCGACGATGGCCTCGACCGTCCCGTCGGAGCGTTGCGGCGACACGGCGACGTGCTGCTCGTCCGCGGGACCGGCGAGTTGATCTTCGAGCGCAAAGGCCGCCGCCGCAGCGACGCGGTCCGCGGGCAACGGTGGCAGGTGCAGTCCCACGATGCGCACACACGCCGCCGCGAGTACGGCCTCCCTGCGCTCGGCTGCGGGCCACGCGTCCGGCGCGCTGCGTCCCGACCGCACGAGACGCTCGTTGTCGTCGAACAACGCCCAGGTGTCGGCGCGATGGGCGTCGGGCGCCGCATTCAGCAGTACGCGAAGAGTGGACATCGACGGTCGGCGGGGCTTCCGTTCGATGTAGTTTACGCGACGGCCGATGTGAGTCAACACCGGGGCGGCAGGGCTTCACTCGAGGGTTTGCCAGACCACGATCGGCCAATCGCGTCCGTCGCGGCGAAGGACCGCGCGCGCCTGCGCGAGCGTCTCGCCCTGACGCGCGCGCACGCTGACCAGGAAATAGCTGCTGCCGACGCCGAGCGTTGTCTCGTTGGGAACGATTGCGCCGCTCGGCAGCCGCGAGCGAAAATCGGAAAGGGTGGCGAAAGGCTTGCGGGCGCGCTCGGCAACGAGCGCGGCAAGCGCATCGGCCGACAGTCCCGGGTATCGCAGCCGCCAGGACTTCCGGCGGCGCGGTGTTGACGTTGAGCACGGTCGCGGCCGGAAGCGCCACGACAAAGGATTTCATTTGCGCGCAGGTCGCGCGCGGTGACGCCGCGCGCAGCGGCAAGTTCCGCCACGCGGACGGGCCGCAGGCTCGCAGGCAGTGGCTGGGCAGGCGGTGGCGCGCCGATTGTCTGCACGCCTGTCGCCCGCGGGAACCGTCGACACCGATGCCGACGATCGCGTCCAGGTTGCGTTGGGCAATGCCACGCTGCGCGAACAGTCGCTCGAGGCGGGCGCGCTCCTCCTTGCCCGACGCGTCATCGGCGCGAGGTTGTTGATATTGAGCCTGCCTTGCGCGTCCTCGATGCCGCCCTCGATCGAGCCATTCTCTAGCGGCGTGCGCGGCAGCGGATACGCCCAGGACTCGCCGAGGTGATCGATGGTGCCGTTGCGCGCATCGTCCTGCAGGATCTGGCGCGACCATTGCATGCCGGCCAACGCGAGGGCCTGCGCCTGCACCTGGTCGCGCCGGTTCGCGACTTCGGCAAACCAGCGCTGTTGTTCCGCCTGCCACGGCGATCGCGACGATCGCCGCGAGCGCCGCGATCAGCATCGCCAGCACGAGTGCCGCGCCGCGCGAAGGCGCTTCAGCGCAGGACGAACCATCGCTCGATCTGCTCGCCGCTGTCCAGCGTCAGGCCCACGCGAACGGCGCGCGGGATGTCCGCTTCGCCTTGCAGCGGCCAGCTGTCGCGCCATGCGCCGTCACGGCTGAGGTACGTGACGCGAAATCCGGTCACGCCGGCGGCCAGCATATAGACGGCCGGCTCGGCGTTCGCGGCATTGTCCAGTCGCGGCCAGTACGGCAATTTCCACGGCATGGCCGCGCAGGCGATAGCCGATGCGCTGACCCGGCGACGCCCGGCTCATCGCCAAATTCCGCGCCGGCGCGCGTGAACACGAGCGCGGCATTGCCGGCCCCATCCACCGGCAACGCCAGCCACGCAGGCTCGATGCGCGTGCCGCTGCGCGATCCGCGCGGAACGGCCTGCCGGATATCCGCCTCGAAGCGGGTGAACAAGGCTTCGAGCGTGCGCCAGCGTCGCGCCTCGGCGGAGAGTTGCGCCTCGCCGTCGGCCAGCGCCGCGGTGGCGCGGTAAGCAAGAACGGCGATCATGCCGAAAATCGCCAGCGCCAGCAGAATCTCGACCAGCGTGAAGCCGGTGCTGCGCGATGGCTTGCAATCGGCGTTCATTGCGGCTGCGAGTTGCCGATGAAGCCGACCAGATGTGCGACCTGATAGTCCGGACGATCCGGCTCCATGACGCTGATCTCGATCTTGCGGAAGGCGGGATTGGGCGTGGTCGTGACGCTTTCGCGCCACAGGAATTGCGCATTCGCCTGTGTCGCAGTGCCGCGATAACTTCCCAGCGGCCGGCCACGGGGTTGCCACCTGCGCTGCGGCGAGGCGGTTCTGCGCAACCCACAGCGCCAGCGTGCGCGCCTTCAACGCCGTCGCGCTGTCTGCCGACTGCGCCAGCGCGCGCATGCCCGCTGCCAGAGCAACCGCGATGATCGCCAGTGCGACAAGGATCTCGACCAGCGTAAAGCCGCGCGGACGGGTCATGGTTCCGGCGACGTATCCACGAGCATGCTTACGCGATTCAGCGGGTCCGCGGTCAGCACGATGCGCGCAGCCTTGCCGCGAAGCAGAAAGGCAAAGGGTTCGTTGTGTCCGGACGCGCGCAGCGGCACGATCGCCTCAAGCGGCAACGCTTGTCCGGCGAACGACAAAGGATCGACCGCGATCCCTGTGGGCATGGCGTGCGCGGCAAGCACGTCATCATCCACGACCGGAAGCCAGCGGTTGGAATCGGCCGGACGTCGCCAGAATCGCCAGCCGTTGCCGTCGGCGGAAACCCCCAGCGTTTCGGCGCGCCATTGCGCACGCGCGCTGGCGTGTTCGATAGCCCCGCCGAAGCGCTTCGCCTCATGCGCCACGACGACGCGATCATCGCGGTCGTAGGCGATCACGGCGATGCCTGCGGTGATCGCGATGATCAAGACCACTACCATGATTTCGACCAGCGTGAAGCCGCGGGCGCCCTGCGCGCGCGACGCGGCGGCGAGTCCGGCTAGAGATCCCACGAGCCGATGTCGGCGTCTTTGCCGGTGCCGCCCGGCTGCCCGTCCGCGCCAAAACTGAATACGTCGACTTCGCCCTTCAATCCGGGGTTGAGATATTGATAGGGGTTCTGCCACGGATCCTTGGGAAGGCGCTCAAGGTATCCGCCCGGCTTCCAATTCGGCGGAATGGGCGGCGTTTCGGGCTTGGCGGCCAGCGCATTCAAACCTTGCTCCCCGGTGGGATAGCGCTGATTGTCCAGGCGATACAGCTTCAAGGCCTGCATGATCGTCGCGATGTCGCTTTTCGCGGCAACGGCGCGCGCGTCGTCGGGCCGCTCAAGTACCTTGGGAACCACCAGCGCGGCGAGCACGCCGAGGATCACGATCACGACCATGATCTCGATCAGCGTGAAGCCGGTCGTGCGCGGGCGGGTGCGGGCAACGCGGTCGACGTTCATCCGGCGATTATAATGCGCCACGCAACGCTCTCCTCAGTTCTTCTCCGGACTCCCATGACCTTGCAACGCGCCGCCCGGTTCATTGCGCTCGCCATCCTTCTGCTCATGGCCGGAACGGCGTGCTTCGTATGGTGGCTGTTCACGCTGCGCCTGGCGCTGCCGCAGGCGCCTTTCGCGTTCGAAGTGAAGCAGGGGATGACGCTGTCCGCCGTCGCGCGCGAGTTGCAGGGCGCCAATGTCCTGACGCAATCCTGGCCGATGGTCGCGCTGGCCCGGCTGCAGGGCGTCGATCGCACGATCAAGGCCGGAAGCTATGAGATCGAGTCGAACATCACGCTGCGCGAGTTGCTCGCCCGGCTGACGCAGGGCGATGTGACGCAGGCGTCTTTTGTGATCGTCGAGGGCACGACGTTCGCGGATGTCAGGCGCGCGCTGCGCACGCATGGGCAGGTGAAGAATACCGTTCTCGACCTGCCGGACGCCGAATTGATGGCCAAACTGGGCGCGCCGGGGCAAGGACCAGAAGGCCGGTTCTTTCCCGACACCTATTTCTTCTCGGTCGGCGGGAGCGATCTCGCGTTGCTCAAGCGCGCACGCGCGGCAATGACCGCACGCCTGGCCGAAGCGTGGGAAAAGCGCGCGCCGGGACTGCCGCTGGCCTCTCCCGACGAAGCACTGATCCTGGCGTCGATTGTGGAAAAGGAAACGGGACGACCAGCCGATCGGCCGCTGATCGCCTCGGTGTTCATCAACCGTTTGCAGCAGGGCTTGCGCCTGCAGACCGATCCGACGGTGATTTACGGTATGGGCGACAAGTTCGACGGCAATCTGCGCCGCCGCGACCTCGACACCGACACACCATGGAATACGTATACACGCGACGGGCTGCCGCCGACGCCGATTGCGCTGCCGTCGCAGGCGTCGCTCGATGCGGTGTTGCATCCGCCCGCGACGGATTACCTGTACTTCGTGGCTCGCGGCGACGGGTCGTCGCAGTTTTCGAGCAATCTGCCTGACCACAACCGCGCCGTGGCAAAATTCCAGAAAGGCGGGCGCTGATGCGCCTATCTCCATCGACGATGGAACAGGCTCCCCACCCGTGACAACGCGCGGCCGCTTCATTTCGCTCGAAGGCGTCGATGGCGCCGGCAAGAGCACCCATGGCGCCTGGCTCAAGGACGCCATCGCGGCGCAGGGCCGCACCGTCGTCGCCACACGCGAACCCGGCGGCACGGCGCTGGGCGAAGCGTTGCGCGGACTGTTGCTCGCGCACCCGATGACCCACGACACCGAGGCACTGCTCATGTTCGCGGCGCGACGCGAACACGTGGAGCAGGTGATCGCTCCCGCCCTCGCGCGCGGTGACTGGGTACTTTGCGACCGCTTCATCGATGCCACCTTTGCCTACCAAGGCGGGGGTCACGGCGTCGCACAGGCGCGCATTGCGGAGCTGGAGCGCTTCATTCCGGCCGACTGTCGGCCCGACATCACGATACTGTTCGATGTGCCGATTGCCGTGTCGCGCGAACGCCTCGACCGCGCCGAGGCCAAGGGACGCAACCTCGACAAGTTCGAACGCGAGGAATTCGAATTTTTCGAGCGCGTGCGCAATGTCTATCTCGACCGCGCGGCCCGCGAGCCGGCGCGCTTTCGCGTGGTGAACGCGGCACGCCCGATATCCGAGGTACGCTCGGACCTCGCCGCTTTGCTTGCTTCCTTATGAGTGAGGTGGAGAACGCACTAGTCGAAGGCGTCGCGCGCTGGCCCGAGTTGCTGCCGTGGCAACTCCAAGTCGCGCGTGAAGCGCTCGCGGCGCGGGCGACCTGGCCGCATGCGCTGCTGCTTGCCGGACCGCGAGGCATGGGCAAGCGTACTTTGGCGCTGAATCTTGCGCGCGCGCTTCTGTGCGAGTCCCCGCGCGCCGACGGGCTTGGGTGCGGCACGTGTGCCAGCTGCCATTACCTCGCCGCAGGGCAGCATCCCGACTTGCAACTGGTCGAGCCTTTCTTCATCGACGAGGACGGAGAGGCCAAGGTCCAGGACCCGATACCGGTCGATCGCATCCGCGCGATAATCGAATGGGTGCAGCTCACGAGCCATCGCGGTCGTGCGAAGGTCGCGGTCATCGTTCCGGCTGAATCGATGAACCTCGCGGCCGCGAACGCATTGCTCAAGACGCTTGAGGAACCGCCGCCGTCGACTTATCTCATGCTGGTCGCCCACCAACCGGGACGGATACCCGCGACGTTGCGCAGCCGGTGCCGGCGCGTGCCCGCGCCGCGGCCAACGACGACGGAGGCCGAGGCGTGGCTCGAGACACAGGGCGTGACATCGCCGCGGAGCGCCTTGGCGCAGGCTGGAGGTGCGCCGTTGGCGGCGCTCGCAATCGCCGCGGCGCCGTGGCAGGCGGAGCGCGCGGTGTGGATGCAGGCGCTGGCTCGACCGGAGGCACTGTCACCGGTCGCGCTCGCCGCGCGGATCGAAGCGGCGCCGAAGGATCAGCGCCGCGAACGCTTAGGGCAAGCGATCGATTGGCTCGCGGCATGGACCACGGACCTGGGCCGCGTTGGCGCCGGCGGGTTTCCGGTGCGCAACGTCGACTTTGCCGCCGCGTTCGACCATCTGGCCCCCGCGGTGGCGCGGGTCCCCCTGTTTCGCTATCATCGGGCACTGCTGCGGCAACGCGCGTCGGTCGCGCATCCGTTGCAACCCCGCCTTGTCGCCGAGGCGCTCCTCATCGGTTATCGCGAATTGTTTCGCTAGAAAGCCAACCCGAGCATGGCCGATCCCAAGGTACCTCCCGCATCACCGAGCGCCGGCGTCGCACGTCCGGGTGTGCTGTCGCTCAACATCCGCGAGAAGGCCGCGCTGTATGCGGCCTACATGCCGTTTCTCAAGGGCGGCGGAATCTTCATCCCCACGTCGCGGCAATATGCGCTCGGCGAGGAGGTGTTCATGCTCCTCTCGCTGATGGACGACCCCAATCGTCTTGCCGTCCAGGGCAAGGTGGTCTGGATCACACCCGAAGGCGTGCAGGGCAACCGCACGCAGGGCATCGGCGTGCAATTCACGCAGGATGACACCGGCGCGGCTGCCCGGGCGACGATCGAAAGGGTCCTGGGCGAAACGATGGCCTCCACGCGGCCCACGCACACGATGTAGTTGTGGTGTTCGTCCGAAATGTTCGTAGACTCGCATTGCCACCTGGATTTTCCGGAACTTGCGGCTGAGTTGCCGCAGCTGCTGGCGGCGATGCGCGAGCACGAGGTCACCCACGCGCTGTGCATCGGCGTGGACCTGCCGGCGTGGCCCGGAGTGCTGGCGTTGGCAAAGGACCACGCGAATCTGTACGCGTCGGTGGGCGTGCACCCGGATTACACCGACACGACCGAACCCTCCGTCGCCGATCTCGTGGCGCTGTCACATAAGGACAAGGTCGTGGCCATTGGCGAGACAGGGCTCGATTACTATCGTCTGGAAGGCGACCTCGGATGGCAACGCGAGCGCTTCCGCACGCATATCCGCGCGGCGAGGGAAACCGGCAAGCCACTCGTCATCCACACGCGCGCTGCGGCGGCCGACACGATCGCCATCCTGCGCGAGGAGCGCGCCGGCGAGGCGGGCGGGGTCATGCATTGCTTCACGGAAACGTGGGAGGTCGCGCAGGCCGCCCTCGACTTGGGCTTCCATATTTCGTTTTCCGGCATCGTCACCTTCAAGAACGCGGTCGAATTGCAGGAGGTGGCGCGGCGCGTGCCGCTCGAGCGCATGCTGATCGAGACCGACAGTCCGTATCTCGCACCGGTGCCGTTTCGCGGCAAGCGCAATCAGCCGGCGTGGGTGCGTTATGTCGGCGAAGCAGTGGCAAGATTGCGCAGCGTGCCCGTGGATGTGATCGCGCGCGCCACCTCGGAAAATTTCTTTCGCCTGTTCAGGATTGCCGCAGATGCAAACGCGCGCCCGCATTGACCTTTGCGTCCGATTCCTGCTGGTGGTGTTCGCAGCGCTTGTGCACCACCATGCCGGCGCGGCGACGCTGGAGGAGGATTTGTTGATCGCCGTGGCCAACGATCGCACCGGCCAGGTGAAGGAACTCCTCGCACGCGGCGTGGATCCCAACGCCGTCGATTCCAATGGCGACCCCGCACTGGTGGTGGCGGCGCGCGCGGGAAACGTCAACACCGTGGAGGCATTGCTGGCGGGTCGCGCGGACGTCAATGTGCGCAACAGGTTCGGCGACACGGCCATCATGATCGCCGCGCTGTCCGGAAAGCTCGTGGTCGTGCGCACGCTGCGTGCGCGGGGCGCAAGCCTGGAGAATCCGGGCTGGACGGCGCTCATCTACGCCGCCACCGGCGGCCATGACGCAATCGTCGGCTACCTGCTCGCCGAGGGCGCGAACATCAATGCATCATCGCCTAACGGAACGACGGCCCTGATGATGGCGGTGCGCGAGGGCAAAGGCTCCACGGTAGAGCTGCTCATCGCCAAGGGGGCGGACGTTAACCACCGCAACGAGAATGCCGCTTCCGCGCTGGACTGGGCGCTGCGGGGAAACGAGACGAAGATGGCCGAACAATTGCGCCGCGCTGGCGCCAAGCAATGACGGCTAAGGACCCTTGTCCGCGGACATCGCTGCCGCTGGAGGCTCCGGCTGCGGCAGCGGCGCCGCGACCGCTGCCGGAATCAGCGACGGCAACACGCCGACCAACCGGCGCGCGCCGTTGAAGTGTTTCTGCCAGTAGCCTTCGGAAAGCCGCGCAATCTCGACTTCGCTTCCGGTGGACGGCGCGTGGATGAAACGGCTGTCGCCCAAGTAGATTCCGACGTGTGAGAACGGGAAGCGGCGTGTGTTGAAGAAGACGAGATCACCGGGTGCCAAATCGGCGCTGGCGACCTTGTTACCCAGTTGGCTCAGTTCCCTGGATGTGCGCGGCAACGTGACACCCGTGACCTGCTGGAACACATAGCGGACGAGCCCGCTGCAGTCGACGCCGCCTTCCGGTGTCTCACCGCCAAAACGATAATCCACGCCGATGAGGCCCAGCGCGTAAATCGCGACATCCTGCGCGCCGTTCCACGCGTTGGCCGCGGCGGCTTTCGCGGATTGGGCGAACTTGTTCGCCGGCGGCGTCGATTGGGCACTCGCGCATTGCGGCAGCGCAAACGCAATCAGCCATGCGGCGGCCAGCGCTTTTGGTTTGTAGTGGGCAAATGAGACACACATCTCTCCATTGTCCCGGATTTTCCGATTCGAAGCAAAGCCGGCCACAGTTCGCGCCTAGCGCAAAAATCGGGCCAGCGGCAAACGCACTTCTGCGGCGACGTGGGTTTGTATCGGGGATTACTTCCGCGCGCTTGCGTCGCTGCCGTTTGGCATCTGCGATGAGCGGTCGCGTCAACTCGATGCGATCGCCCGGTGCGACCGGCGTATCCCCGTTCACTCGCTGCCCGAATACGGCCGGCTCGAGCTGCGTCGGATCGAGATCGAGATGCGTGATGATCCCCGATTGCGCAATCGCGTCGTCGACCGTGGCACCCGCGAACAGCTTCACGACAACGAGCACCTCGACACCGGGTGCCGCATAGGCGACGGTCACGCAGAAGGGCTGTGGCGTCATGCCGGCTTGGGGTACACCGCCTGGGCACGGCGGACGAAAGCATCGATGAACGTATTCGCAATGTGGCTGAAGACCGGACCGACCACTGCCTCGAGGAGATGCGTCGAGAACTCGTAGGCGAGTTCGAATTCGACCTTGCAGGCAGCCGCGGCGAGCTCGCGGAACCGCCATTCGCCGTGGAGACGGCGGAACGGGCCGTCATTGAGCGTGACCACGATGGACTCCGGGACACGATTGCGTGTTGTCGGTCGTGAAGTGCGCCTTGACGCCGTGATAGTCGATGTCGATGCGCACGGTCTTGCTGTTGTGGCGCGTAGCGATGACCCGTGCCCCGCTGCACCAGGGCAGGAATTCCGGATAGTGTTCGACGCCGTCGACCAGCTCGAACATGCGCGCGGCGCTGTAGGGGACGAGGACGGATTTCAGCGCGCGCTGCATCGATTGCTAGAATGGGGATGGCTTAAACGGAATCAGGCAGGCGGAAGTCACACATGAGCATCGTCGAAAACCGGAAGGCATTCCACGATTATTTCATCGAGGAGCGCATCGAGGCCGGACTCTCCCTTGCCGGCTGGGAGGTGAAGGCCATCCGCGCGGGACGGGCCCACCTCAAGGAAGCGTATGTCGTCATCAAGAACGGCGAACTCGTACTCATCGGCGCCCACATCACGCCGCTGACGACCGCGTCGACGCACGTCCATGCGGACCCGACGCGCACGCGCAAGCTCCTGCTCCACCGTGAGGAGATCAACCGCCTCGTCGGCAAGGTCGAACGCGCCGGATACACGCTGGCCCCGCTCGACCTGCATTACAAGAACGGCCGGGTCAAGATCGAAGTCGGGCTCGCCAGGGGCAAGAAGCAACACGACAAGCGCGACACGATCAAGGACCGCGAATGGGCCCGCGAGCAGCAGCGGCTTTTGCGCAATCGACCCGGCAGCGCGCGCGCGTAAGACGAAGCCGCAAGCCGATGATCGGCGCCGCTCGTTGTCCGCCTCGTTTTCCACCTCATGCATTGCTCATTTGCCGAGATCTGCCAATACCGCATCGGCCGCGGCGATCCCGCTGCGCACCGCGGCCTCCAGCGTTGCCGGATAGTCCGCATCGACGTAATCGCCGGCGAGATAGACGCCTCCGGCAAGCCGCGCCTGTCCTGGCCGCGGGCGGTGCGGCGTGCACGCATACGTCGCTCGCCGCTCGGTAATGACTTGTGACCACGCGCAAGGAGAGCGTTGCGGCTGCAGGTGCCGCAGTTGGGCGTCGACTTCGCGGGCAAGCACATCGTGGTCGAGTCTTTCATGCGGTCCGCTGGCGCTCAGGATCACCGCGAGCACCTGATGCAACGGCGGGCGGCCCGGATCGGATTGCGCATTCGCAACGATGTCGGGCCGGTCGACGACCCATTGACCAGGCGTGTCGTCGAGCCGAGCAAGCGTCGCCGGCAGCGGCAAGGCGTTGGCGTACCCCAGCCACACGGTGACGATCGGCTCGTAGGCGAGCGCCGACATCTGCTCGAGGAATGCGTGCAACTCCGGGCGCGCGTCGAGCGCTTCAGGCGTAAAGGCACCGGCCAACTGGTGCGGGCCCACCGCCACGATCACGGCGCGCGCGGTCTGCACCGCGTGGCCGACGAGCAAGGTCGTGTCGTTCCGGGTGGCGCGCGCGATGCGCGCCTGCGTCGCCGTTCGCACCACGCCGCCGTGGCCCTCGACGAAACGCGCGGCCGCTTCGGGAAACAGTGACGCCAAGTCGGTTGCGGGCAACAGGAAGTCGCTGGCCTTCACGTGTCCGGCGAACGCGGCCTTGAGCACGTTGGCGAAGATCTGCGCCGACGCGGTTTCGGGCGGGGTGTTGAGTGCGGCGAGGCAAAGCGGCTCCCACAGTCCCCGCGCCACGCGGCGCGGCAGCGGCGCAAGCATCTGCGCAACCGTTTCATCCGGGCCCCGTGCAAATTCCGTGCGCTTCATGCGGAGGAACCACGCGACATTGGCAACGCGCTCGCGCCACGTCAGCCCGCGCGCCGTCAGGAGGCCCGCCAGGAGTCCCAGCGCTCCCAAGGCTGGGCTGCGGACCAGGTGGAGTGCCCCGACTCTGTTCCGATGCCAGGGGCACGATGGCGAGCGGGCGACGCGGCAGGGCAGCGCGGGCGCCCGCGTCCCCGTGCACGAGTGCCAGCAGGGCCAACGTCTGTTCGTACACGCCGAGCAGCAGGTGCTGGCCGTTATCCAAGGGGAGTCCGGCCCGCACGACGCGGCGCGCGCGTCCGCCCAACAGCGGGGCAGTCTCGAACAGTGTGACCGGAACGCCCGCGCGCGCCAATGTCACGGCGGCCGCGCATCCCGCCCAGCCGCCGCCGATGACCGCGACCGGATCCCTCATTTACGATCGCTATTTACGTCGATCACGCCGAGCGCCACGTTCGCCAGGCCAGCCAGAGCTTGCGCACTGGCGTGAGGGAGGTGCGGCGATCGAGAACCAGGAAGCCATCGTAGGCGATTTCGTCGAGCAGGGTGCGGTAAATCGCCGCCATGACGAGGCCCGCGCGCTGCGCCTTCCTGTCCTCCGCCGGCAACTGCGCGAACGCGCGCTCGTACCACCCGCGCGCGCGGTCCACCTGAAAGCGCATCAATTGCCGGAACGCGTCGCTGTACTTGGCGCGCAAAAGCTGCGACGCGGTGACGCCGAAGCGCTGCATTTCGTCCTGCGGCAGGTAAAAGCGACCGCGCCGCGCGTCCTCGCCGACGTCGCGGATGATGTTGGTGAGCTGGAACGCAATCCCGAGGTCGCGCGCATAGCCTTTCGTCGCGGGATTGGTGTAGCCGAAAATCTCCGCCGACATGAGCCCGACCACGCCCGCAACGCGATGGCAATAGAGTTCCAGGGCCGGGAAGTCAAGATAGCTGTGCTGCGTGAGGTCCATCGCCATCCCGTCGATGACAGCCTGGAAATGGGCTTCCGACAGCGCGAATTCGCGCACGGTCGGCTGCAGGGCGAGCGCGACCGGATGCGACGGCTGGCCGGTGTAGACCAGGCTGATTTCGCGCCGCCACCACGCAAGCTTCGTGTTGGCGACCACGGGATCGCTGACCTCATCGACGACGTCATCGACCTCGCGACAAAAGGCGTAGAGCGCCACGATCGCGCGACGGCGCGGAGGCGGCAGGAACAGGAAGCTGTAGTAGAAGCTCGAACCACTGGCCGCGGCCTTTTCCCGGCAGTACTCGTCGGGCGTCATGTGGCGTGCCTCCGGCCGGGAACAAGGGCGCGCCACGCGACGACAAGCCAGTCGGCCGTCGCGAGCACCGGCCGATGCGCGAAGACATCGCCGCCGACGGCATCGATGCGATCGAGGATGCGCAGGCCGCCGCTGATGATCGCCGACAACTCGAGCCCCATGCGCCATGGCAGTGCTCGCGTCAGCGGCCGCCCGGATTCGAGCAGGCGCCGCGCGCGCGCCACTTCGAAGGCGAGCAAGGCGCGCCACGCGTCGTCCATGCGCGCTTCCGCGATGTGGCTCTCGCCGACGCCGAAGCGGCGCAAATCGTCCTGCGGCAGGTAGACGCGATTCTTTTGCCAGTCGATCGCTATGTCCTGCCAGAAATTGGTCAATTGCAGGCCGGTGCAGATGGCATCGCTCGCTTCGAGGTTGGCCGGTGCCTGCGCGCGATACAGCGCCAGCAGCAAGCGTCCGACCGGATTGGCGGAGCGGCGGCAATAGTCGAGGACCTCGTCGAAGTTCGCGTAGCGCGTCACGCGCACGTCCTGCCGGAATGCGGAGACCAGGTCGTGGAACGGCGGCAGTGGCAGTCCGTGCTCGCGTACGGCGGATGCGAGGGCCCGGAAAGGCGGCCCCGCAGGCGCTTCGCCACGTTCGATCCGGTCGAGCTCGCGGTCGAATGCGTCGAGCGCGGCCAGGCGTTCACCCGGCGGCGCGTCGCCCTCGTCAGCCAGGTCGTCGGCGGCGCGCGCAAAGCGATAGATCGCGACAACCGCGGGCCGCAACCGCGCCGGCACGAGGATCGACGCGACGGGGAAATTTTCGTAATGGCCGACGGACACGCGAATGGGTTGAATCGGTTCCAAAAGAGCAAGCTTGCACGTCGCGCAAGGCAAACGGCGCGGCGGCTTGGGTGACTCGGAAGGCCGCCTTGCGCTATACTTGCACGTTCTGCGAAAGAGACTGCCGGGGTATCCTGCAACAGCAGCCCGCAGTCGTCCAACTTGCGTAGCAAGCCGCCGCGTGGTGAAAACTGCGTGGTGAAACTGCGAGAGTGGCGGAATTGGTAGACGCACCAGCCTTAGGAGCTGGCGGGGCAGCCCGTGGGGGTTCGAGTCCCCCCTTTCGCACCACTGGAACAAAATAGCAAGGATTCAAGGCGCATGCAAACCGCGTTGGGAACCACGGCTGAAAACACGATCGAAACGTTGGGCCAGCTCGAACGCCGGCTCAATGTCGCCGTACCGCGCGCGCAAATCGAAGGCGAGGTCGAAAAGCGCCTGGCGCGCCTGGCCAAGACCGTTAAGGTTCCGGGATTTCGCCCGGGCAAGGTTCCGCTCAAGATGGTGGCGCAGCAATACGGCCCTTCGGTGCGCTCGGACGTCATCTCCGATGCCGTGCAAAAGAGTTTTCTCGACGCCGTCCGCGAACAGAATCTGAAGGTTGCCGGATACCCGCGCATCGAACCGCGGCAAGGTACCGAGGCCGCGGGCGAGGCGCTCGAATTCTCCGCCGTGTTCGAGGTGTATCCCGAAATCAAGTTGGGTGATTTGTCGTCGATCGCCATCGAGCGCCCGCAAGTCGAGGTGACGCCGGCCGATATCGATCGCACGCTCGATGTTCTGCGCGCGCAGCGCGCCGTGTTCGAGCCGGTGACGCGCGGCGCGCAAACCGGCGACCGCGCGCTGGTGGACTTTACCGGCACCATCGACGGTGTCGAGTTCCCAGGCGGCCAGGCGCGGGATTTTGCGATCACGCTGGGCGAGGGCCGCATGCTCCCCGAGTTCGAAGCGGCGCTGCTCGGCACGGCAGCGGGGCAGACACGGGATTTTGCGCTGACCTTCCCCGCCGATTACCACGGCAAGGAAGTCGCCGGAAAGCTCGCGCAGTTTTCGCTGACCGTGAAGCAGGTGAACGCCCCCAACATTCCGCCGCTGGACAGCGCGTTTGCCACGGCCTTCGGAATCAAGAGCGGCAGCGTCGCCGACTTGCGTGCCGAAGTCGAGGCCAACCTGAAGCTTGAACTGAAGCGCAAGCTGGACGCGGTGCTGAAAGACCAGGCGTTGAAGGGATTGCGGCTAACGTCGCAACTGACATTGCCCAAGTCGTTGGTCGAGCAGGAGGCACTGCAACTCGCCCGGCGGATGGCGGCGAACCTGCAACAACAGGGCATGAAGCCCGAGGATATCAAGCTCACGCCGGAAATGTTTCGAAGCCAGGCCGAGGAGCGCGTCGCGCTGGGCTTGATCCTCGCCGAAATCGTGCGCGACAAGAAGCTCGAGGCGCGTCCGGAACAGGTGCGGGCGCTGGTCCAGGACGTCGCGCAGACTTACGAACAGCCGGACGCGGTCATGCGCTGGCATTACGACAAGCCCGAGCGCCTGAACGAATTCGAGGCACTCGCCGTCGAACGCAACGTGGTCGAATGGCTGCTGGGCCAGGCCAAGGTCACCGACAAGCCGACCACGTTCGAAGCGTTGATGGGGCCCGCGAAAACGTAGCGCAGCGTAACGACCGGCTCCCGAATCGCATCGTTCGTCGGGATGGCTTGACGTACGCGTCCGCCGGTCCCATCTTTGCGGAACGGGCGCCCGCGCCGCCCGCGTCCTGTATCCCACAATTGCTGCGGCGACATATCAGAGAAAGCCCCAAGTGACGTACGAGATGCTGGAAAAGACACCGACGCTGTCCGAGCCCTCCGACCTGGGGCTGGTGCCGATGGTCATCGAACAAAGCGGGCGCGGCGAGCGGGCCTACGATATCTACTCGCGCCTGCTCAAGGAGCGCATCGTCTTCCTGGTCGGCCCGGTCAACGACAGCACCGCCAACCTGATCGTGGCGCAGATGCTGTTCCTCGAGTCGGAGAACCCCGACAAGGACATCAGCTTCTATATCAATTCGCCCGGCGGATCGGTCTCGGCGGGAATGGCCATCTTCGACACCATGCAGTTCATCAAGCCCGACGTCTCGACGATGTGCGTGGGCATGGCGGCCAGCATGGGAGCGTTCCTGCTTGCCGCCGGAACCAAGGGCAAGCGCTTTGCCCTGCCCAATTCCACGATCCTGATCCACCAGCCGTCCGGGGGGTTCCAAGGCCAGGTTTCTGACATCGAACGGCACGCGCAATACGTGATCGACCTGAAGCGCCGGTTCATTACCTTGATGGCGCAATTCACCGGCCGGACGCCGGAACAGGTCGAGCGCGACCATGACCGTGACAATTTCCTCTGGGCCGAGGCCGCCCGGGAATACGGTATTGTGGACAAGGTATTGCAGAATCGGGCCGAGAGCGCGTAGAGTTAACTCAAGGTTTCCCCGCAGGTTCCTGACACAGGTCCTTGAATGGCCGACAAATCTTCCGGCGACAAGCTTCTGTACTGCTCCTTTTGCGGCAAGAGCCAGCATGAGGTGCGCAAGCTCATCGCGGGCCCGTCGGTGTTCATTTGCGACGAGTGCATCGAGCTTTGCAACGACATCATCCGCGAGGAGGGCGCCGGCAGCGAAGCCGCGCGCGCGGACCGCAACAAGCTCCCCACCCCGCACGAGATACGGCAGAGCCTCGACCAGTACGTCATCGGCCAGGAGCCGGCGAAGAAGATCCTTTCCGTCGCCGTCTACAACCATTACAAGCGGCTGGAGTCGGTGACCAAGGAAGACGACGTCGAGCTCACCAAGTCCAATATCCTGCTGATCGGACCCACGGGCTCCGGCAAGACGCTGCTGGCCCAGACGCTGGCCCGCCTGCTGGACGTGCCGTTCGTGATCGCTGACGCGACCACGCTGACCGAGGCCGGCTACGTCGGCGAGGACGTCGAGAACATCATCCAGAAGCTCCTGCAGAAGTGCGACTACGACATCGAGAAGGCGCAGCGCGGCATCGTCTACATCGATGAAATCGACAAGATTTCGCGCAAGAGCGACAACCCGTCGATCACCCGCGACGTCTCGGGCGAAGGCGTGCAGCAGGCGCTCTTGAAACTGATCGAGGGCACGATCGCCTCGGTTCCGCCGCAGGGTGGGCGCAAGCACCCCAACCAGGAATTCGTGCAGGTCGACACGACGAACATCCTGTTCATCTGCGGCGGTGCCTTCGACGGCCTGGAAAAGATCATCCGCCAGCGCTCGACCAAGACCGGGATCGGCTTCGGCGCCGAGGTCGCCAGTCCCGACGATCGCAAGAACATCACGCTCCTCTTGCGCGGGACCGAGCCCGAGGACCTTATCAAGTTCGGCCTGATACCGGAATTCGTAGGTCGCCTGCCGGTTGCGGCCACGCTCGACGAACTGGACGAAGCCGCGCTGATCCAGATCCTGGTCGAGCCCAAGAATGCGTTGATCAAGCAGTACCAGAAGATGTTCCGCATGGAAGGTGTGGAACTGGAAGTGCGCGAGCCCGCGCTGCGCGCCATCGCCAAGAAGGCGCTCGCCCGCAAGACCGGCGCGCGCGGCCTGCGCTCGATCCTGGAGCAGGTCCTGCTGGACGTCATGTACGACCTGCCATCACTGTCCAACCTGGCGCGCGTGGTCGTCGACGAGGCGACCATCGCCAACGACGGCAAGCCGCTGCTGATGTTCGCCGACCCGCCCAAGATGGCGGCGGCGCACTCGTGATTCTTCCCAGTCGCGCGCAGTATTCCAGCATAAGCTTCAGAATCCAAAGGAAAATGTGTGGTTTGACCGCATCGGCGCCTTGACAGGCCGGCGCGGTGCCCCCATTTTGTCGATCAGACTCCTGTCTTCTCAGTTTCCTCTAAGGCACGTATGGCCAACGACAACACACTTCCCGCCGACCTGAACGCAATGCCGCTGCTTCCGCTGCGCGACGTCGTGGTCTTTCCGCACATGGTCATTCCGCTGTTCGTCGGGCGGCCCAAGTCCATCAAGGCCCTCGACATGGCGATGGAGGCGGGCAAGCACATCCTGCTCGTCGCGCAAAAGCAGGCGGCGAAGGACGACCCGGTCGCCGACGACCTGAACGAGATCGGCACGATCGCCACCGTATTGCAGATGCTGAAGCTTCCCGACGGCACGGTGAAAGTGCTGGTCGAAGGCACGCAGCGGGCGCAGATCAGCGTCATCGAGGACCGTGGCGAGTATCTGGTCGCCAGGGCGCTGCCGTTGCCGGGCGATCCGGGCAGCACGAACGAAGTCGAGGCGATGCGCCGGGCGCTGCTCGCGCAGTTCGACCAGTACGTGAAGCTCAACAAGAAGATTCCGCCGGAAATCCTCACGTCGATGTCGGGCATCGACGAAGGCGGCCGGCTCGCGGACGCCATCGCGGCGCACCTGCCGCTCAAGCTCGAGCAAAAGCAGCACATCCTCGAAATGAGCGACGTCGGCAAGCGGCTCGAGCACCTGCTGGGCGTGCTCGAAGGCGAGGTCGACATCCTGCAGGTGGAAAAGCGCATCCGCGGCCGCGTCAAGCGCCAGATGGAGAAGAGCCAGCGCGAGTACTACCTGAACGAACAGGTCAAGGCCATCCAGAAGGAACTGGGCGAGGGCGACGAGAACGCCGACCTCGAGGAGATGGAGAAGAAGATCAAGGCCGCCAAGATGTCGAAGGAGGCCGAAGGCAAGGTCCTGGGCGAGCTGAAGAAGCTCAAGATGATGTCGCCCATGTCCGCCGAAGCGACGGTCGTGCGCAACTACATCGACACGCTGCTGGCGCTGCCCTGGCGCAAGAGGAGCAAGATCAGCAAGGACCTGGCGCACGCGGTGAAGATCCTCGACGCCGACCATTACGGCCTCGAGAAGGTGAAGGAACGCATCGTCGAATACCTGGCGGTGCAGCAGCGCGTCGACAAGCTGAAGGCGCCGATCCTGTGCCTCGTCGGGCCGCCCGGCGTGGGCAAGACGTCGCTCGGCCAGTCGGTGGCGCAAGGCCACCGGCCGCAAGTTCGTCCGGATGTCGTTGGGCGGCGTGCGCGACGAGGCCGAGATTCGCGGCCATCGCCGCACCTACATCGGCTCGATGCCCGGCAAGATCCTGCAGAACATGACCAAGGTCGGCGTGCGCAACCCGCTGTTCCTGCTGGACGAAGTGGACAAGATGGGCCAGGACTTCCGCGGCGACCCGAGCTCGGCGCTGCTCGAGGTGCTCGACCCGGAACAGAACGACACGTTCGTCGACCACTACATCGAGGTCGAGTACGACCTGTCCGACGTGATGTTCGTCGCCACCGCCAACTCGATGAACATCCCGGCGCCGCTGCTCGACCGGATGGAAGTCATCCGCCTGTCGGGCTACACGGAGGACGAGAAGATCGCGATCGCCAAGCAATACCTGATGCCCAAGCAGATGAAGAACAACGGCATCAAGCCCGACGAGCTGCACGTGGCCGAGAGCGCGCTGCGCGACATCGTGCGCTACTACACGCGCGAGGCCGGCGTGCGCAGCCTCGAGCGCGACATCAGCAAGATCTGCCGCAAGGTGGTGAAGAGCCTGCTGCTTGAAGCAGAGCGAGGGCAAGGCGCGCACGGCCAAGAGCCCGGTCGACGTCAATTCGAAGAACCTCGACAAGTACCTGGGCGTGCGCCGCTTCACGTACGGCATCGCGGAGAAGAAGAACCAGGTCGGCCAGGTCACCGGCCTCGCGTGGACCGAAGTCGGCGGCGACCTGCTGACGATCGAGGCGGTGGCGCTGCCCGGCAAGGGCAAGACCACGACGACCGGCAAGCTGGGCGACGTGATGAACGAGTCGATCGCGGCCGCGCTGTCGGTCGTGCGCCATCGCTCGCAAGCGCTCGGCATCCCGGCGGACTTCTACACCAAGACCGACCTGCACATCCACCTGCCGGAAGGCGCGACGCCCAAGGACGGCCCGTCGGCCGGTGGCGCGATCGTCACGGCGATCGTGTCCATCCTGACCGGCATCCCGGTGCGCTGCGACGTCGCGATGACGGGCGAGATCACGCTGCGCGGCGAAGTGCTGCCGATCGGCGGCTTGAAGGAGAAGCTGCTCGCCGCGGGGCGCGGGGGCATCAAGACGGTGCTGATCCCGGAGGAGAACGTCAAGGACCTGACGGAGATTCCCGACGAGATCAAGAACCGTCTCGACATCCATCCGGTGCGCTGGATCGAGCAGGTGCTGGAGCAGGCGCTCGAGCGGCATCCGGTGGCGCTTGCCGAGGACAAGGACAGCGTCGAAGCGCCGCCCGTTCCGCCCGCGCCCGCCGCCGACGACAAGACGCCGGCACTGAAGCACTGAGCGGCGCGTCACGCCCGGGCAACAACGCGCGCGTGGGCACGGAAACTGCTCACGCGCGTTTTTCGCACAATTTTGCGCGACCTCGTTGTTCGCGACAGCGCGCGCTGCGCAGCATCATTCGCGCCGCTTCAATCGACTGCGCGGAATCTTCGCGCGCAACGCGAATGCGGCGCGTCGTGGCGTCGCGATCGGTACGGTCCATCGCACATTGCGGGCCTTGACACTGCGAAATCGCGAGCGTTATAAAGATCCTCCGGCGGACCGTTCGGTGCGCCTCCCGATTTCCACTAGATGCTTTCTTGCCTCCGATAGCTTCATTGCCTGCTGACTTCACATCAATGCCGCCAAGGGGAAGTCTTGTGAACAAATCCGAATTGATCGATGCGATCGCCAGGCATGCCGATATCTCCAAGGCGGCCGCGGGCCGCGCGCTGGACGCGACGGTGGGCGCCATCCGCGGCTCGCTGAAAAAAGGCGACATCGTGACGCTGGTGGGCTTCGGCTCGTTCTACGTCGGCAAGCGCACCGCGCGCCAGGGCCGCAATCCGCGCACCAATGAGCCCATCAAGATCCGCGCAGCCAAAGTGCCCAAGTTCCGGGCTGGAAAAGCGCTCAAGGATGCGCTAAACTAGCCTCTTTGCGGCAGCGTTCGTTGCATCGGCGACGTGCGCCAGCATGCGGTACGTGCCAGAAGCTCCCGGGTGCTTAGCTCAGTTGGTAGAGCGTCGCCTTTACACGGCGAATGTCGGGAGTTCGAGCCTCTCAGCACCCACCAGAGACGCTGCCGCGGTTTGCGCGGCTCGATTGGTCGTAATGCAGTTTCGTTGCATCAGTTGCAGTGGGAGTGGTAGTTCAGTTGGTTAGAATACCGGCCTGTCACGCCGGGGGTCGCGGGTTCGAGTCCCGTCCACTCCGCCAGAATTCGAAAAGACGAGGGCGAACGCGAGTTCGCCCTTTCTGCTAATGGCCGAAAACGGCCGCATCCGGTACCGAGCGGGATCCATGTTCGATCTAGTCACCAAGCACAAAACCGCCGCGCAGGTCATCCTGTTCCTGATGACGATTCCTTTCGCGTTTTTCGGCGTCGATTACTACTTTCGCGGTGGCAATACGGCGGATTCCGTCGCGACGATCGGCAAGGACAAGATCACCTTGGCGGAATACGACCAGGCGCTGCGCGAACAGCAGCAACGGGCGCGGCAGATGATGGGCGCTAGCTTCGACGCGGCGATGTTCGACAATCCGGAAGTGCGATTCGCGGTCCTCGAACAGGTCGTCAACGAACACCTGCTGGCGGCCAAAGCCCGCGATCAGCGCTTCCGCGTATCGGACGCGCAATTGCGGGAGATGATCTCGTCCATCCCGGCGTTCCAGGACGACGGCAAGTTCTCGAAAGACCGCTACGAGATGTTCTTGGCCGGACAGAATATGAACCGCGTCGCGTTCGAGGAGAAGCTGCGCCAGGACATGATGGTCGCCGCCATGCAGGAGCCGATCGCGACGGCGAACATCGTTGCCCGTCCGTCCACTGAAAAATTCCTGGGACTGCTCGAGCAACAGCGCGAGGTAGCCGTCGCCGTCGTTAGCGCCGAGCCGTTCGCCAAGGACGTCAAGGTCGATTGGCCCCAGGTCAAGGAGTTCTACGACAAGAACCAGGTGGCGTTCCAGACACCGGAGCAGGCGAAGATCGAGTACCTCGTGCTGACGCAGGATGCGCTGCTGGCGAACACGCATGTCGATGCGGCGGAGGTCAAGAGGCAGTACGACGCGAACGTCAAGCAGTACTCGACAGCCGCGGAGCGTCACCGCGGCCCACATCCTGATTCCCGTCAAGCAGGACGCCAACGAGGCCGACCGCACGGCAGCGAAAAAGCAGGCGGAGGACATGCTGGCCAAGGCGAAGGCCAATCCGGCGAAATTCGGGGACCTGGCGCGGGAGTACTCGAAGGATCCGGGGTCGGCGCAGCAGGGAGGCGATTTGGGCAGCTTCGCGCGCGGAACGATGGTGAAAGCGTTCGAAGACGCGGCGTTTGCCGCGAAGCCGGGCGAGATCGTCGGTCCCGTGCAAACCGAATTCGGGTGGCACATCATCAAGGTGAACGGCATCAAGGAAGCCCACGCCCAGCCTTTCGACGAAGTGAAGGGTCAGATCGAGACGGCGTTGAAGCGCCAGCAGGCGGCGCAGAAGTTCGCCGCGTCGGCGGACCAGTTTCAAAACCTCGTGTACGAGCAGGCCGACAGCCTTGCCGGCGCCGCGAAGGCGCTCAATCTCAACGTCGAGGTCACGCCCTTCATTACCCGGTCACAGGCCCAGGCGCTGGCGAAGGGCAATGCCAAGTTCGCGCAAGCGCTGTTTGCGCCGGAATCGATTCAAGGCAAGCGCAATACCGAGGCCATCGAGATCGGACCGAACTCGCTCATCGCCGCGCGAATCCTCGAGTACAAGCCCGCGGCGCCGCGGCCCTTCGACGAAGTCAAGGATGAAATCCGGCGTCAGCTCACGCTCAAGGCTGCTGCCGACCTCGCGCGGAACGCTGGCAAGGCGAAACTTGCGCTGCTGAGCGAGGGCAAGGGCGACAAGGCGGCAGGCGTCGCGTTCGGGAAGCCGGTGCAGCTGGGTCGCAATCAGGCGCAGGCAGGCTTTCCGCCGGACGCGATGACGCATATTTTCCAGGCCAACCCGGACACGCTTCCGACATATGTCGGCGCGACCAACGAGCGCGGGGACTTTGCGATTTACAAGGTGATCTCGGTGTCCACGCCGGCAACCTCGGACAAGGCCAAGGTGGACGCCGCGTCAGTGCGCTTGGCTGATCAGGTCGGACGCGAGATGTTCAATGCCTACCTCGCCACCCTCAAGGCGAAGTCGGACGTCAAGATCAACCAGGCCAATCTGGAAAAGAAATGAACGATGTAAAACGGCGACCCGCGGGTCGCCGTTTTCATGTCGCCCCGAGCCCGGCGACGACCTTTACCCTGGCGGGCAATTCGCCCTGAGACTGGACTCCAGCGCTTCGCGCCGCCGCCTTCGCTCCGCGTCGTCCATATAGACCGTCTCGCCCTTCTCGTTCAGCTTGTAGAGGAGAACCTGATCGGCCGACAATGCGGCCAGCTCAGCGCGCGTGTCCCTGCACATACCGGCGCGCTTCTGCGCGTCGGCACGCGTCACTGCCGCCTTTTTCGCGTTATCCGCGGCGTCGAGTTGCTGCTTCTTGCCCTCGGCCTCCTTGTTGGCCATTTCCTTGACCGCGTTCCGGTTTGCCGGTGGCGGCGGACCGGCAAGCGTTTCGACCTTCACGTCTCCCGAAGGAGGCTGGTCGGAATACACGACACGACCGTTGGCGTCAGTCCACTTGTACAACGCGCTTTGGGCCGGCGAAATCACGCACAAGGCCCCCAGGACCATGGCCAAGCCCAGCGGCACGGCGGCACTCGGCGCGTGGCGTCGCGGCGATCGTCGTGTCGCACTTTCACGCAGGATGTTGGAAAAGGAGTGGCTCATCGCCCGCCTCCTGGAAGTTTCATGACGTTGGCAAGGTAGCGCAGCATCCCGGCACGCGTCAATCAAAGCCTCGAGCGCGGCCGACCGGCGGTACGTACCTGTTGCTTCCGCGGCTCGCGTGAGAGCCTCTTGGGAAGGCCGGGCGACGCGGGTATAATCCATTTTTGCGCATAGGAGAAATCGATGCGTGTCGTCCGCAAAGCGCTGACGTTCGACGACGTCCTCTTGGTCCCCGCGCATTCCCTCGTCGTTCCCCGCGACGTTGCCCTCCAAACCCGCCTGACCCGGTCTATCTCGCTCAACATCCCGCTCGTCTCCGCGGCGATGGACACGGTAACCGAAGCCCGCCTGGCGATCGCCATCGCACAGGAAGGCGGGCTCGGCGTCATCCACAAGAACATGGCGCCGGGCAAGCAGGCGGCCGAAGTTGCCAAGGTGAAGCGCTTCGAAAGCGGCGTGGTCAAGGACCCGATCACGATCCCGCCGACGATGTCGGTCCGCGAAGTGCTGGCACTCACGCAACGTCACCGCATTTCCGGATTGCCAGTGGTCGAGGGCAAGCGAGTCGTCGGCATCGTCACCAACCGCGACCTGCGCTTCGAGACCAACCTCGATCAGCCTGTGGCCGCGATCATGACCAAGCCCGACCGGCTGGTGACGGTTCCCGAGGGCACGGACCTCGAAACCGCCAAATCGCTGATGCACCGGCATCGCCTCGAACGCGTGCTGGTCGTCAACGGCGACATGGAGTTGCGCGGGCTCATCACGGTGAAGGACATCCTCAAATCCACCGAACATCCGCTGGCCTGCAAGGACGACCTGGGGCGCTTACGCGCGGGTGCGGCGGTCGGCACGGCCGGCGACACCGAGGAACGCGTCGAGGCACTGGTCGCAGCGGGCGTGGACGTGCTCGTCGTCGATACGTCGCATGGCCACTCCAAGGGCGTGCTCGATCGCATCCGGTGGATCAGGAAGAAATTCCCGCTGGTGCAGATCATCGGCGGCAATGTCGCCACGGCGGAAGGTGCCCGGGCGCTGGCGGACCACGGCGCGGACGCGGTGAAGGTAGGCATCGGTCCCGGCTCGATCTGCACGACGCGCATCGTCGCCGGCGTGGGCGTGCCGCAGATCTCCGCCATCCAGTTCGCCATCGAAGGCGTGGCGAAGGCTGGGATTCCCGCCATTGCCGACGGCGGCATTCGCTATTCAGGTGACATTGCCAAGGCGATCGCGGCCGGCGCCTCATGCGTCATGCTGGGCAGCCTTCTCGCCGGGACCGAGGAAGCTCCGGGAGAGATCGAGCTGTACCAGGGGCGTTCTTACAAGAGCTATCGCGGCATGGGTTCGCTGGGCGCGATGCAGGAAGGTAGCGCCGATCGCTACTTCCAGGACACCGAAGGTGAGGGCGACGCGGAAAAGCTGGTCCCCGAGGGGATCGAGGGCCGCGTACCTTACAAGGGCGTCCTCGCATCGGTCATCCACCAATTGATGGGCGGCCTGCGCGCCGCGATGGGCTATTGCGGTTGCGCAACCATCGGAGAGTTGTCCACGCGCGCGGAGTTCGTGGAGATCACGTCCGCCGGCATCCGCGAATCGCATGTCCACGACGTGCAGATCGTGAAGGAAGCTCCCAACTACCGGGTTCAGTGATCGGCGGGCCAGCGCAGTGCATGTGAATCGTCAAAAAGTGAATCGATGGCCGCCTCGAACCATTCGAAGATCCTGATCCTCGACTTCGGCGCGCAGTACACGCAGCTCATCGCGCGAAGGCTGCGCGAGTTGAACGTCTATTGCGAGATCCACCCCTTCGACGTGGACGACGCGTTCATCCGCGATTTCGCGCCGCGGGGCATCATCCTGTCAGGCGGACCCAACAGCGTGATTGAGGGCGATACGCCACGCGCGCCGGATGCGGTGTGGAGCTCGGGCGTACCGGTGCTCGGTATCTGCTACGGCATGCAGGCCATGGCCGCGCAGCTGGGTGGCAGTGTCGAGGCGGGCAGGGTGCGCGAGTTCGGCTATGCGCAGGTGCGCGCGCGCGGCCACTCGGCGTTGTTTCGCGACATCCAGGACCGGACCAACGCCGAAGGGCACGGACTCCTCGATGTATGGATGAGCCACGGCGACAAGGTCACGGCCATGCCCGAGGGATTCACGCTGACCGGGTCCTCGGACGCCTGCGCCATCGCCGCCATGGCGGACGAGTCGCGCCGGTTTTATGCGGTGCAATTCCATCCCGAGGTGACGCACACGAAGCAGGGCAAGGCGATCCTTTCCCGCTTCGCGCACGACATCTGCGGCTGCGGCCAGGACTGGAACATGCACGATTACGCGGGGGAAGCCGTCGCCGCCGTGCGTGCGCAAACCCACGGCGAGGATGTGTTGCTGGGCCTTTCCGGTGGCGTGGATTCGTCAGTCGCCGCCGCGCTCATCCATCGCGCGATCGGCAATCGGCTCACCTGCGTCTTCGTCGACCATGGCATGCTGCGCCTGAACGAGGCCGAACAGGTGATGCACACGTTCGCGCAGAACCTCGGCGTGAAGGTGATCCACGTCGACGCGGGCGCGGAGTTCCTGGCGGCGCTGGCGGGCGTTGCCGACCCCGAGGCCAAGCGCAAGATCATCGGCAAGGTCTTCGTCGACGTATTCCAGCGCGAAGCTTTGAAGCTCGCCAACGTGAAGTGGCTGGCGCAGGGAACGATCTACCCGGATGTGATCGAGTCCGCTGGCGCCAAGACCAAGAAGGCGCACACGATCAAGTCGCATCACAACGTGGGCGGCCTGCCGGAGTCGCTTCACTTGAAGCTGCTCGAGCCGCTGCGCGAGCTGTTCAAGGACGAAGTGCGCGAATTGGGGCTCGAACTGGGGCTGCCGCGGGACATGGTGTACCGGCACCCGTTTCCCGGCCCGGGATTGGGTGTGCGCATCCTGGGCGAGGTGACGCACGAGCGGGCCGAGTTGCTGCGGCGTGCCGATTCGATCTTCATCGAGGAGCTGCGCGCGGCGCACGCGGCGGATGGCGCATCCTGGTACGACAAGACGGCGCAGGCCTTCGCCGTGTTCCTGCCCGTGCGCTCCGTCGGTGTCATGGGGGATGGCCGAACGTACGAAAATGCAGTCGCCTTGCGCGCGGTGCAGACGACCGACTTCATGACGGCGCATTGGGCGCCGTTGCCGCACGAGCTGCTGGCCCGGATCTCTAACCGGATCACCAACGAAGTGCGCGGCTTCAACCGCGTGGTCTACGACATTTCAGGCAAGCCGCCGGCAACCATTGAATGGGAGTGACGAGATGATGAAAAATCTGTCTCCGGTCGAACGTTTCAGTACGCTGGCCGTACGGCGAGGCATGACGCTTGGCGCGCTGTATTCAGCCAGCGCGAGCGACTTCGCGCTGGTGCTGGCCGCGGCGGCGGCGGCGTTCAAGCCGGACCGCACTTATACCGAGCGCGAGGTCAATGACGTCCTGCGCGACTGGCTCGCCCAGGCGGGCGCAATGCTCGAGGTCGACCACGTCGAGCTCCGGCGCTGGCTCGTCGACAACCGCCTGCTCGACCGCGACGGGTTCGGCCGCGCCTACACTCGTGGGTCCGCATCGAAGGAAGTCGACTCTCTTGCTGCGGCGCTGGGGGCGGTCGACCTGGCGAAGATCGCGCGCGATGCGCGGGCGCGCGACGCCGCTGCGCGGGAACAGCGAAAGCTGCAATGGGGACAAAGGAGGGGTCTCCCGGATGAGTGAGATCGACCCGACACGGCACAACGTTGCCTCGAGTGCGCCATGGGAGCCGATCGTCGGCTATTCGCGCGCCGTGCGCATCGGCAACCACATCTATCTGTCCGGCACCACGGCGACCGACAGCGAGGGCAACATCGTCGGCATCGGTGATTTCTATTTGCAGACACAGCAGATTCTCGAGAACATCGGGTCGGCGTTGAAGCGCGCCGGGGCAACGCTGAACGATGTCGTGCGCACGCGCATCTTCGTGACCGACATCGCGCAGTGGGAGGCTGTCGGCCGGGCGCATGCCGAGGTGTTCGGCAAGATCCGTCCGGCGTGCACGATGGTGCAGGTGGCGAAGCTCATCGCGCCGGAGCTCTTGGTGGAGATCGAGGCGGACGCCGTCCTGCCGGAGAACCTTCCGTGACCAAATCGGCCGCGCCGCACATGCCGCCGCCCCTCTCGCCGGCCTCAAGGTTCTACGGACGCTTGAGGCGCGCTCTCGCGCTGTCCTTTTCGCTGATCGGCGCAACGCTGGCGCTCGGGACCGTCGGCTATCACTTCATCGACGGTTTCAGCTGGCTCGACGCCTTCCACCAATCGTCGCTGCTGATGGCAGGCATGGGCCCGGTCAAGGAAAACACCACCACGGCCGGCAAGCTGTTCGACAGTATCTACGCGCTGTTCTGCGGTGTGGTCCTGCTGGGCGCTACCGGCATCATGTTCACCCCCTTGATCCACCGCATCCTGCATCGCTTCCACATCGAAGATGCCAGCACCAGCAAGTGACGAAGCCTGGATGGATGAGGCCCTCGTCCTGGCGCGCGCGGCGGGCAGGCGCGGTGAAGTGCCGGTGGGCGCGATCGTCGTCAGGGACGGCGTGATCGTCGGCCGTGGGGGCAATGCGCCCATTGCGGACAACGACCCGACCGCGCACGCGGAAATCGCCGCGCTGCGCGAAGCCGCCAATGTCGTAGGCAATTACCGGCTGCCGGGTTGTGCAATGTACGTAACGCTCGAACCCTGCGCGATGTGCGCGGGCGCCATCCTGCACGCCCGCATCGCGCGCCTCGTGTTTGGCGCGAGCGATCCCAAGACCGGCGCGTGCGGGTCCGTTGTCAATTTGTTCGCGCAGCCGATGCTCAACCACCACACGACCGCGGCGGGCGGCGCCCGCGCCGACGAATGCGGCCGGCTTCTCTCGGAATTCTTCGCCGCGCGGCGCTAGGCGACACGGGAGACAATGGCACGCACCTACGGCATCGGGCTTTTTGCGCCGGCGAGTTTCGCGCAGGATCCGGCGGCGCTGGATCGCGCGGTCGCGCGGCTGGAGGCCATGGGCCACCGTGTCGTCGTCGACCCGACGTGTCGCGCGCGCTGGCAACGTTTCGCGGCGCCGGACGACGAGCGCCTGGCCGCCGTATTGCGCATGGCCGCGGATCCGCGCGTTGAACTCGCGCTGACGATGCGCGGTGGTTACGGCTGGACGCGCTTGCTGCCACGACTCGACTTCAAGCAGCTGGCGAGCGCAGGCAAGCGATGGCTGGGCTACAGTGATTTCACCGCCTTCCAGCTGGCGGCGCTCGCGCACGCGGGAATGAAGACCTTTGCCGGACCTTCCGCCACCGGCGATTTCGGCGCCGAGGCGCCATCGCATTTCACATTCGACCATTGCTTTGGACTCCTGGCCGCGGAACGCTACGAAGTCGAATGCGACCTCGACGGTCCGGCAACGTTTGCCGGTTCGGGCATGCTCTGGGGCGGCAACCTGGCGCTGGTCGCGCATTTGCTGGGCACGCCGTACTTCCCACGCGTGGAGGGCGGGATCCTGTTCTTGGAAGACGTCGGCGAGCATCCCTATCGCATCGAACGCATGCTCTATCAGCTGCACCATGCAGGTTTGCTGGCACAGCAGCGCGCGATCCTGCTGGGCCGATTCACCGAATACGAGCTCAATGGCAACGATGGCGGCTACGACATGGCTGCGGTCGTGGCGCAGTTCCGGTCGCTGTTGCCGATACCGATATATACCGGATTGCCGTTCGGACACGTGGCCGACAAATTGACGCTACCGGTGGGTGGACACTGTGTGCTCGACGTGGCCGGCGGGCGTGCGCGGCTCGAGTTCTCGAACTATGGCTGATGACGCGACGCGGGACCGGTTCGCGATTCGCCTCGTCGATTGGTCGGGCGGCGGCGAGTCGTTGCGCGCCGTGCGTCGCGCCGTGTTCATCGTCGAGCAATCGATACCGGAAGAAATGGAGTGGGACGCCGACGATGCCGTTTGCTGCCATGCCCTCGCTGAAGACGCGTCCGGAATGCCCGTGGGCTGCGGACGGCTGTTGGCCGATGGCCATATTGGACGGCTGGCCGTTCTATCCGCGTGGCGGGGTCGGGGCGTCGGATCGGCGCTGCTGCGCCGCCTGGTCGACCTCGCGCGTTCGCTCGGCCATTCGCGGGTGATTCTTAATGCGCAAACGCAGGCGATGCCGTTTTACGCGCGCCACGGCTTCGCAGCCGTAGGCGACGAATTCATCGAAGCCGGGATTCCCCACCAGGCGATGGCGCGGAAGCTGGTCTAAGTCCCGCGCGAAATTTCGAACTCGAATTCGACGTCGCCGGTCGGGTCACCGCGCGCGTCGAACGAGCGCTCGACCAGCCTCGCCTCTCCGCTTCGCGAGACCGTCAGCACCGTGGAGCAGCGCGTTCCATAGTTTTCGCCGACGATGAAAGGCGGCGACAACATGCGCTCCCACGCGAGGGGCACGCCCGTCGCCGGCAAGGCCGCGTCGGGCGCGACGGTCCGGTCGGCCAGCGCGTCGATGATTGGCGCAAGGTCGTCGCTGCCGCTCGCGACCCAATTGATAACGGCGTCCTTGGTCCGCGTCAGCTTGGGCCAAGGCGTGTCGAGCAACGCATTCGACAGGCCATGCACGCCGGGCTCCAGCACTCGTGTTTCCGAGGCGCGATTCGACGCCCAGGTTGCGCTGCCCGCGTCACCGGCCAGTACGTTGAATCCGTTGTAGCGATCCGCATCGAGCATGAGGCTCGGGAGCGCCGTCGCCGGCGCCGCCGCTGCGTTGAGAAGCGCCGGCACGAGCCCGCCGCGTGACGGTGCCGTTGGGTCGTTGCGGCGTCCGTCGCGAACGTTGGTGACCAGCGCCCACCGGCCATCGCGCCGCACGCCGAGCCAGGTGCCGCCGGCAAGGTGGTCACGTCCGGCGAGGATGCCGGCGAATGGGGCGGTGTCGCCCCAATGCGCGGGAATTGCCGCGCGCGCGTGATATTCGTCGCGGTTGGCGGCAACCACCAGCGCCAAGCGCGGATGCGCATCGAGCGCGACGACGACGAGGCACATCTACAGCTTCGGTCGGTTGGGCGCAATCGGCGCGGGAATCGCGTACGGGAGGGCCAATGGCGCCAGCGCCGGACCGGTCGACGAGCCGACGTGCAGTGCACCGTCGAGCGCGCTCAACTGCAAAATCGCGAGCAGATCGCTGCCGCCCTCGGGCGCGGCCGCGGCGTTGACCACGGTGCCGCACGCCTGGTCGCCAAACACGGCGCCGTATATTTTGGTCGCGGGTGGAGGAGGGGGGCCGTCGACGTGGAAGAGATGCATGCGCTCCTTCAGCCTCCCGAGGTACTGCGTTCGCGCGACGATTTCCTGGCCGGGATAGCATCCCTTCTGGAAGCTCACGCCCCCTAACAGATCCCAGTTCGCCGTTTGCAGCACGAAGAGGTCCTGCGTCGCGGCGCCGATCACCGGGACGCCCGCGCGAATGCCGAGCCAGCGCCAGACTTCCGGCGCAACCAACGTAGCTTCGCCTGCGAGCTTCGTTCGCAACGTGTCCACGGTGGTGTCCGGCGCCACGACGAGTATGCGGCCGTCGTGAAAGCCGACCAGCGTGGCATCGGCGTCGACAAGGACCTGCCCGCGATCGGGCGCCCGACCCAGCGCCGAGCGGACCGCGCCGGCTGCGCGGGACCCGCCGATTCCGAAGATGGCGTGCGATGGCGAAGCGTCGGCCACCGCCGCCTTCGCGCGCAGCACGTACATCGCCAGCCGCTTGCGCAGGGGTTCCGCCAGGTCGGCAGCGACCAGCGCGCGAAAGGACCCACTGCCTTCGCGCCAGAGGAGCAGCGTGGCGAGCATCCGGCCCTTGGCCGAGTTGTAGCTCGACAGCTGCAACGCGCCGGGCGCCAATTGCTCGATATCGCCCGACAGTTGCCCCTGCAGGAAGTCCTCGGCGTCCGGGCCGGTGATGGCCAACAAGCCGAGTTCCGGGGCTGTGCACCAAACGGCCTTGTCAGCCGGGGTGGCGGTGGGTGGCACGGAGGGCTCGGCGATCATGGCGAAAGGGTGGGGGCTGGAACGGCGCTGCGCAAGTCGAAGGTTACCCCAGCAGGGTGGCACCCGGAGCCGAAACCGTGCTAGAATAACGAGTTAGCTCGATGCATCGGCTGGAATAGTCTGGCCGGTGGTCATCAGCATAATCCACACACCTGCGGTCTTTGGGGTGTCCTGCCAAGAGCAACTGACGAGCAGGATCACTTCCGCGGGTGGAGGGCAGCCGCCGCCGTTTGTATCCGGTTTCGCGGCAGCACCAACCCTGAAGGAGCATGGCAAATGTCGGTCACGATGCGTCAAATGCTGGAAGCCGGGGTCCACTTCGGCCACCAGACCCGTTACTGGAATCCGAAGATGGCAGAGTACATCTTCGGCCAGCGCAACAAGATTCACATCGTCAATCTCGAAAAGACGATGCAGAACTACCAGGACGCGATGAAGTACGTGCGTCAACTGGCATCCAACCGCGGCACCGTCCTCTTCGTCGGCACCAAGCGCCAGGCGCGCGAAATCATCGCCGACGAGGCGAAGCGCTGCGGAATGCCTTTCGTCGATCATCGTTGGCTGGGCGGCATGCTCACCAACTTCAAGACCGTCAAGGTGTCCATCAAGCGCCTGAAGGACCTGGAGCAGATGGCGGAGGATGGCACGTTCGACCGCATGACCAAGCGCGAAGCGCTGTCGTTGAAGCGCGAGCAAGACAAGCTCAACAAGAGCTTGGGCGGCATCAAGGACATGAATGCGCTGCCCGATGCGATCTTCGTCATCGACGTCGGCTACCACAAGATCGCCGTGACCGAAGCGAAGAAGCTCGGCATCCCGCTGGTTGCCGTGGTCGACACGAACCACTCACCCGAAGGGATTGCCCATGTGATCCCGGGCAACGACGACTCGAGCCGCGCGATCCGCCTGTATGCGCGCGGCGCGGCCGACGCGATCCTCGAGGGCAAGAGCACGGTGATCCAGGAGATCGTGCAGGGCAGCGACGAATTCGTCGAAGTGGCGGAAGAGGCGTCCGCCTGACAAGAATGACATGAGGAACAACGGGGGCCCTCGGCCCCTTTGTTTTACGGATAGGAGCATTTAACGATGGCGGAAATTTCCGCGAGCAGGGTGATGGAGCTGCGCCAGCGTACCGGGCTGGGCATGATGGAATGCAAGAAGGCGCTCACTGAAAGCCAGGGCGACCTCGACAAGGCCGAGGAGTTGCTGCGCATCAAGAGCGGCGCCAAGGCCTCCAAGGCGGCGGGGCGCATCGCCGCCGAAGGCGTCGTGGGCGCCTACCTTGCCCGCGACGGCAAGCTCGCTGCGATGATCGAAGTCAATTGCGAAACCGATTTCGTTTCCCGCAACGAAGACTTTGTCGCGTTTGCAAAATACTTGGCGGAGGTGGTCGCCGAGAAGAATCCTGCCGACGTCGGGGCGCTGTCCGCGCTGCCGATGGCGGACGGGACTGTGGAGTCGGTGCGTCAGGCGCTGGTGCAGAAGATCGGCGAGAACGTGTCGATCCGCCGCTTCACGCGCATTGCGACACCGGCGCGCCTGGTGCAATACCTGCACGGCGGCGGCAGGGTTGGCGTCACCGTTGAATTCGAAGGCGGCGACGACGCGGTCGGCAAGGACGTCGCGATGCACATCGCGGCCAGTATCGCCAACATCCGCCCAGTCTGCGTGTCGAAGGACCAGGTCCCCGCCGACCTGATCGAGAAGGAACGCGCGATCTACACGGCGCAGGCCGCGGACAGTGGGAAGCCTGCCGAGATCGTCGCCAAGATGGTCGAGGGGCGCGTCAACAAGTTCCTGGCGGAAAATACGCTGCTGGGACAGCCGTTCGTCAAGAATCCCGACGACACGGTCGAAAAGCACCTGAAAGCGAGCGGTACGACGATCAAGTCGTTTGCGCTGTTCGTCGTCGGCGAGGGCATCGAAAAGAAGAAGGACGACTTCGCCGCGGAAGTTGCGGCGATGGCCAAGGTGTAACGCATTGCCGCCAATCCGCATGCGGCGGCCACCGCGTGCGGATTCGCGTGGAGCACGACACTGAGCACGATTCGCATCCGGCTGACATCGAAGAGGGAAACCGCATGAACACACCGACCGCCGCTGCACCGCTCGTCTCGGTTCCCTCTCCGGTTTCGTCCGCCGTTTCGAACTCGCCTTCCGCACCGGCTACCGCCTCCGCGAAGCCCGCCGCGGAGACCATGTACAAGCGTATCCTGCTCAAGCTCTCGGGCGAGGCGCTGATGGGAGACGACGCGTATGGCATCAAGCGCGAGACCATCGATCGCATCGTCGCCGAGATTGCCGACGTCCAGCGGCTCGGTGTGGAGATCGCCATCGTCATCGGCGGAGGCAATATCTTCCGCGGTGTGGCTCCGGGCGCGGCGGGCATGGACCGCGCCACGGCGGACTACATGGGCATGCTCGCCACGCTGATGAATGCGCTGGCGCTTCAGGACGCGCTGCGTCGCGCCGGCGTCGAGTCACGCGTGCAGTCGGCGTTGCGCATCGACCAGGTCGCCGAACCCTACATCCGCGGACGCGCGCTGCGGCACCTCGAAGAGCGCAAGGTCGTGATCTTCGCCGCCGGCACCGGCAACCCTTTCTTCACGACCGACACCGCCGCGGCGCTGCGCGGCCGCGAAATGAACGTGGATATCGTCCTCAAGGCGACCAAGGTGGACGGCGTGTACACCGCCGATCCGCTCAAGGACGCGGGCGCCACGCGCTACCTGTCGCTCACCTTCGACGAGGCCATCGTCAAGAACCTGAGGGTGATGGATGCCACGGCGCTTGCGCTGTGCCGCGACCAGGACATGCTGCTCAAGGTGTTTTCGATCTTCGTTCCGGGCGCGTTGAAGCGTGTGGTCATGGGCGCGGACGAAGGCACCCTCGTGCATTGCTAGAGGCTCGCCGCGGGAGAGCATGGAGGACGCATGATCAACGACGTCAAGAAAGCCGCCGAACAGAAGATGGGCAAGTCGGTCGACGCGCTGAAGGCCGACCTGGGTAAAGTCCGCACGGGGCGCGCGCATACCGGCCTGCTCGACCACATCCAGGTCGACTATTACGGCTCGATGATGCCGTTGGCCCAGGTTGCCAACGTCACGCTGGCGGACGCGCGCACGATCGGCGTGCAGCCATGGGAAAAGAAAATGATTCCCGTGGTGGAGAAGGCGATCCGGGATTCCGACCTGGGATTGAATCCCGCCACGAGCGGCGATCTCATCCGGATCCCGATGCCCGCGCTCACGGAAGAGCGCCGCCGCGAACTGACCAAGGTTGTTCACAAGGAAGCCGAGGCGGCGCGCATCGCCGTGCGCAACATCCGGCGTGACGCCAACGAGCACCTGAAGAAGCTCCTGAAGGACAAGCAGTGCTCGGAGGACGACGAGCGCCATGCTCAAGCCGACGTGCAGAAGCTGACCGATCGCTTCATCGCCGAAATCGACAAGATCCTGCATGCGAAGGAAGCGGACCTGATGGCGGTCTGAATCAGGATTCCCGTGTTCAAGAGCTCCACGCGCGATATTCCCGAAACGCGTGCCGTCCCGCGGCACGTGGCGATCATCATGGATGGCAACGGACGCTGGTCGAAGCAGCGGCTGCTGCCCCGGGTCGCGGGCCATCGTCGAGGCGTGGAGGCCGTGCGCAGCACGGTGCGGGCGGCGATCGAGCGCGGCATCGAATACCTGACGCTGTTCGCGTTCTCGAGCGAGAACTGGCGCCGCCCGGCCGACGAGGTGTCAATCCTGATGGATCTCTTCCTGCGCTCGCTCGAACAGGAAGTGGCCAAGCTTCACGAAAACGGCATCCGCTTCAAGACCATCGGCGACCTTGGCGCATTCGACTCGCGCATCCGGGAACTCGTCGCCGCCGGCGAAGCGATGACGGCTTCGAACACCCGCTTGACGCTGACCGTCGCCGCGAATTACGGCGGGCGCTGGGACATCGCGCAGGCGGCGCAGCGTTTCTTCGCGGCGCATCCCGGTCGAGCAGGCGGCGCGCCGATTGCACCCGAAGCGCTGGAGCCCTACCTCGCGCTCAACTACGCGCCCGAGCCCGACCTTTTCATCCGCACCGGTGGCGAACAGCGGATCTCCAATTTCATGCTCTGGCAGCTGGCCTATACCGAGCTCTATTTCACCGACCTGCTGTGGCCCGATTTCGATGCGACCGCTCTCGACGCGGCGATCGTCTCCTATCGCAATCGTGAGCGGCGATTCGGGCGCACCAGCGAACAGGTGCAGGCGGCCGCGCGCCCATGATGCCGCCTGCATCGGCCCTGGTTTCCTCTTCGGTTTCCGCAGCGGTTTCCATCACGCGATGCTGAGAACGCGGATTGCGACCGCGCTGGTGCTCGTGCCGCTGATCCTTGCGGCGCTGTTCCTGCTGCCGCCGCGTGGATGGGGGGTGACGATATTGGCCATAACGCTCGCCGCTGCGCACGAATGGTCGCGGCTGTCGGGATTCGCGCCGCGCACGCAATGGGTGTTCGTCATCGGCATGCTTGTCGTCTGCGCAGGCCTGCTTTTCGTGCCCGCCTTGGGATTCGCGCGCGGCTGGCCTGCCGCCGTCGTCCTCGGGGCATGCGGCGTAAGCGCGTTGTTCTGGTTGGTGGTTGCGCCGCCGTGGATCAAGCGGCGCTGGCCGACGACGCGCCCGCTGACGATGTTCGCGTCGGGATGGATCGTGTTGATCGGCGCGTGGATGGCGCTGGTCGAATTGCAATCGCGCTCGCCATGGCTCGTTCTCGCGGCGATGGCCATCGTGTGGATCGCGGACACCGCCGCCTATTTTTCCGGCCGCGCATTCGGCCGGAAAAAACTTGCGCCCGAGATAAGCCCCGGCAAGACCTGGGAAGGCGTGTACGGTGGACTCGCGGCCGTCGCCGTCTATGCGGTGTGCCTGATACCGTTTGCGCGCGAAGCCGGGTTCACGCCCGCGATGGGCGCGACGGCGATTGCGGCATGGCTTGCATTGGCGTTGCTGATGGCGGCCATCTCGGTTGTGGGGGACCTGTTCGAGTCGCTGCAAAAGCGCCACGCTGGCGTGAAGGACAGCGGCAAGTTGTTGCCCGGACACGGCGGCGTGCTCGATCGCACCGACGCGTTGCTCGCCGCGATGCCGCTCGCGGCGCTCGCCGCGCAATGCTTCCTGGTCAAGTCCTGATGCGCACGCTGACACTCCTGGGTGCCACCGGCTCGATCGGTGCGTCGACGCTGGACGTGGTGGCTCGCCATCCGGATCGGTTCCGGGTCGCAGCGCTCGCGGCGAACACCGACTGGAAAAAACTCGCCGCATTGTGCGGCAAACATCGTCCGCAGTACGCGGCAATGCAGGATGCCGTCGCCGCGCGCGCATTGGCGCAGGCACTGGCGGCGGAAGGGCTCTCGACACGGGTGCTGTCCGGCTCCGCGGGACTCGCCGAAATCGCCGCGTTGCCTGAAGTCGACACGGTACTGGCCGCCATCGTCGGCGCTGCCGGCCTTCCCTCCACGCTGGCCGCGGCGCGCGCCGGCAAACGCATCCTGCTGGCGAACAAGGAAGCCCTCGTCATCGGCGGCGCCCTGTTCATGCGCGCGCTGAAGGACGGAGGCGCGACGCTGCTGCCGATCGACAGCGAACACAACGCGATCTCCCAATGCCTGCCGGCGGCGTATGGCCGCGATCCCGGCCGCGCCGGCATTCGCCGTCTGCTGCTTACCGCCTCCGGTGGACCGTTTCGCACCCGCTTGCTCGCGGAATTGCCGCACGTCACGCCCGACGAGGCGTGCGCGCATCCGAACTGGCGGATGGGCCGCAAGATTTCGGTCGACTCCGCAACGATGATGAACAAGGGCCTCGAAGTCATCGAGGCGCATTGGCTGTTCGGTGTTCCGGCCGCGGCCATCTCGGTCGTGATCCATCCGCAAAGCGTCATCCATTCGCTGGTCGAGTACGTTGATGGATCGGTGTTGGCCGAATTGGGACACCCGGACATGCGTACGCCGATCGCCCAGGCGTTGGCGCTCCCCGATCGCGTCGAATCCGGCGTGCCGCCGCTCGAACTGACGAAACTGGCAGGACTTGGCTTCGAGGCGCCGGATCACATTCGCTTCCCCGCGTTACCCCTTGCATATGAAGCGCTTGCCGCGGGAGGCACGGCACCTGCGATCCTCAATGCGGCGAACGAAATCGCCGTGGCCGCCTTCCTCGAGGGCGCAATCCGGTTCACCGACATCGCCGCTGCTTGCGCCGCCACGCTGTCCGGCGTGACCGCGCGCCCGGCGAGTTCGTTCGAGGACGCACTGGCAGCCGACGCGGAAGCCCGGCGCGTTGCCGCGGCGTGGCTCAGGCTCCCCGCGGTTAATGCGAAAATGGCCTCATGATCGACCTGGCCTACAAGGTTGCCGCATTTCTCGTCACGCTGGGCATTCTGGTGGTGTTCCATGAACTCGGGCACTACGTCGTCGCGCGCTGGTGCGGCGTCAAGGTGCTGCGCTTTTCGGTCGGATTCGGGCGGATTGTCGCGGTGCGCAAGGTCGGGCGGGACGGGACGGAGTGGGCGCTGTCGGCGATCCCGCTCGGCGGCTATGTGAAGATGGCCGATGAGCGCGAGGGCAATGTCGCGGAGGCCGACCTTCCGCGCGCTTTCAATCGGCAGAACGTCTGGAAGCGCATGGCCATCGTTGTCGCGGGACCGATAGCGAACCTTCTGCTGGCCGTCGTGCTCTACGCCGGCACGTTCATGTCCGGTGTCCCCGGCCAGCGCGCGCTGTTGGCCGAGCCTGCGCCCGCCACCGCGGCTGCCACGGCCGGTGTGCGCGGGGGCGACCTGGTCGTCTCTCTCGATGGGGACACCGTGCAGAGCTGGCAGGATTTGCGTTGGCGGCTTCTGCGTGCGCAGGACCGCGATGCGGTCGCCCTCGGCGTCATGCCGCAGGACGCGCGCGCGGGCGACGCGCCGGTGATCCGCAGGCTAGTGCTGTCGGGGGTCAAGCCCGCCGAGTGGGAAGGCAATGCCACGGGCGCGCTCGGGCTGCGGCTCGATCTGGGCGCGCCACGCGTGGGCGAGGCGGTTCCGGGCAAGCCCGCGGCCCGTGCCGGACTCGTCAAGGGTGACCGCATCGTCGCCATCGGAAACTCCGCTATGCGTTCGCCGGGCGATGTCGCGCTGCTGACAAATGGAAGTCCAGGCGTTCCGCTCACGTTCCGCGTCGAACGTGGCAACAACGTCCTCGATGTTCCGGTCACGCCGGAGGCCTCGGAGCAAGATGGAAGGACGATCGGGCTGGCTGGACTGCGGCTCACTGTCGATCCGGAGGAGGCGAAACGTCTGGCCGTCACCGTGCGCTTTGGCGTGGTCGGCGCATTCGTGGAGGGCGCGCGCAAGACCTGGGAGCTGTCGGTTTTCACGCTGAAGATGCTCGGCCGCATCGTTACCGGCGACGCGTCGTTGCGCAACATCAGCGGGCCGTTGACGCTGGCCGATTTCGCGGGCCAGTCCGCGCAGGCGGGAACACTGGTCTTCGTGGGGTATCTCGCATTGATCAGCATCAGCCTCGGCGTGCTCAACCTGTTACCGGTTCCGCTGTTGGATGGTGGGCATTTGCTGTATTATTTCGCCGAAGTCGTCAAAGGCAGTCCCGTCTCCGACCGCGCATTCGAGGTCGGCCAGCGCATCGGAATGGCGATGCTCGCCGTTCTGATGGCCCTCGCACTCTTCAATGATTTTTCCCGACTGTTCTGACCGCCATTGGGCGGATCGCGTGGATGAGCGCGCTTCAAACCGGCGCCCGTCGAGACGCGCGGCTCTGTGCGGGTTCCGGCATGGGCGTTGGGCTGCGCTCTTTCTTCGCGCCCTCGCTTATGCATTGCTGCTGCTTCTGCCCGCGGCCGCGTGGGGCTTCGACGCGTTCACGGTTCGTGACATCCAGGTCGAAGGCGTGCAGCGAACCGAGGCCGGGACCATCTTCTCCTACCTGCCGATCAAGGTCGGCGAGCGGATCGACGAACAGAAGGTCGCTGAGGCGGTCAAGGCGCTGTACGCCACAGGCTTCTTCCGCGATGTGCGCATCGAAGCCCAGGGCGACGTCCTCGTGGTCGTCGTCCAGGAGCGCCCGACGATTTCCTCCCTCACCTTCGTCGGCAACAAGGAATTCGACACCGACACGATCAAGAAGGCGCTCAAGGACGTCGGCATAGCCGAGGCCCTCATCTTCGACCGGTCCGCGCTGGAGCGGGCGGAACAGGAGCTGAAGCGCCAGTACATCACGCGCGGCAAATACGCGGCGAGCGTGCAGACGACCGTGACGCCGCAGGAGCGCAATCGCGTCGCCATCAACTTCACCATCGTCGAAGGCGAGACCGCCAGCATCTCGCGGATCAACATCGTTGGCAACAAGGTGTTCACGGAATCGCAACTGCGCTCGGAGATCCTGCTCACCACGCCCAATTGGCTGTCGTGGTACACGAAGGACGACCAGTATTCGAAGCAGAAACTGACCGCCGACCTGGAATCGCTGAAGAGCTTCTACCAGAACCGGGGTTATCTGGAGTTCAACATCGAATCGACGCAGGTGTCGATCTCGCCCGACAAGGAAGAGGTGTTCATCACCATCAACATCGTCGAAGGCCCGCGCTACACGGTCTCCAGTGTCAATGTCCTGGGCGACCTCGTGATCGCGGAGGCGGAAGTTCGCCGCTTGATACAGCTCAAGGCCGGCGACTCGTTCTCGCGCTCGAAGCTGCAGGCATCGGTCAAGGACATCAGCGAACGCCTTGGTGTCGAGGGCTATGCCTTCGCCAACGTCAATGCCGTCCCGGAGATCGACCGGGTGAAGACGACGGCTGGATTCACCTTCTACGTGGATGCGGGGCGCCGTGCCTACGTCCGCCGGATCAACATCTCCGGCAATTCGCGCACGCGCGACGAAGTCATCCGGCGCGAATTGCGGCAACTGGAAGACGGCTGGTACGACGGGACGCGGATCGAGCGGTCGAAGGTGCGCGTGCGCCGCCTGGGGTATTTCGAGGAAGGCAGCGTCAACGTCGAAACGCCGCCCGTGGCCGGAACGTCGGACCAGGTCGACATCGACTTGACGGTCACCGAGAAGAGCACCGGCAACGTTCTCGCGGGCGTAGGCTACTCGAGCAACGACGGCGTGGTGTTCAACGCGTCGATATCGCAGCAAAACATCTTCGGCTCGGGCAACGCGCTTGCGCTGGCGCTCAACACCAGCAAGATCAACCGGACCATTTCGGCGACGTTCGTCGAGCCGTACTGGACGGTGGACGGCGTTTCGCGGGTTATCGAGCTCTACGACAAGTACACGGACCCCACTTCCCTTGCCGTTTCGCAGTACGCGGCGTCGACCTTTGGCGGCGCGATCAGCTTCGGGATTCCAGTCTCGGAGATCGACACGATCACTGCGGGCTTCCGGGTCGAGCATACGGACCTCACGCTGTTCCAGCAAAGCCCGCCGATCTACTTCGAGTTCGTCCGCGACTTCGGCAACCCCACCTACAGCTACATTTTGTCCGGCGGATGGGCGCGTGACACCCGCAACGACATCCTCTATCCTACGTTTGGCCGCCTGCAGAGCTTCCTGGCCGAGGTTGGCTTGCCATTCGGCGACCTCGCATACTACAAGCTCAATTACCTGCAACAGGCGTTCTGGCCGATCTATGGAGATTTTGTGTTGATGCTGAAGGCGGACCTGGGCTATGGCGATGGCTACAGCGACAAGCCGTTCCCCTTCTTCAAGGCTTTCTACGCCGGGGGCGTGGGTTCGGTGCGCGGGTACGAAGCCGGGACGTTGGGCCCGCGCGACATCTATGGCAACACGCTCGGTGGCAAGCGCAAGATCGTCGGCAACGCCGAGGTGAATTATCCGTTGATCAAGGGAGAGAAGTCCGTGCGGATCGGCGGATTCTTCGATGCGGGCCAGATCTACGCCAACGGCACGCAGCCCGACTTCGAGAATTTCCGGTTCTCCGCGGGCGTCGTCGCGTCGTGGAATTCGCCGATCGGCCCGCTCAAGATCAGCTACGGCTTCCCGCTCAATTCGATTCCAGGGGACAAGATCCAGCGTTTCCAATTCCAGGTGGGACAGTCGTTCTAGTGGCCGCTACAAGTCACTCCCGACGCCGACCCGCCGCATGCCGCAGGAGATCATCTTGAAACGCAGCCAGATCCTTGCCGCCTCCGTGATCCTGTATGCCATCACGGGTGCCGCAGCCGCCGCCGACTACAAGATCGGATTCGTCAACGCCGAGCGGCTTTGGCGCGACTCGGCGCCTGCCAAGCGCGCGCAGCAGAAGCTGGAAAAGGAATTTGCGCCGCGTGAGGCGGAACTGCAGAAGCTGGGTAAGCAGGTGCGCGACCTGCAAGCCGTCCTCGACAAGGACGGCCCGACGATGGGCGAGACCGAGCGCCGCAACAAGGAGCGCGACCTCGCCAATCAATCCCGCGACCTGCAGCGGATGGAGCGGCAGTTTCGCGAAGACGTCAATTTGCGGCGCGCCGAGGAGCTGGCCGCGGTCCAGGAGCGCGCGAACAAGATCCTGATGCAGATCGCCGAAGCCGAGAAATTCGATCTCATCCTGCAGGACCCGGTAGTGTTCGCGAGCCAGAAGATCGACATCACGGAAAAAGTGATCAAGGCGCTCGCCGACAAGTAACGCGCCGAAGCCCTCGGCGCGGGCGCCTCGCGCCATTCGGCCACCATTCCCGCCCGCGATGCCGCCGAACCCTGCGCCTTCCGGTATCCGACTTGCCGACCTCGCCGCGCGCATTGGTGCCACGCTCGACGGTGACGGCGACGTGAGGGTAGATCGCGTAGCCACTCTCGAAAATGCTGGCCCAGGCGCACTCGCGTTCGTTGCCAATGCCAAATACCGCGCGCAGCTCGCGACGACCCGTGCCGCCGCCGTCATCGTCGCCCCGGCACAGGCGGGCGCGACAACGCTGCCCAAGCTGTTGCACGACAATCCCTATGCGGCTTACGCTTCTGCTGCGGCGGTCCTGTATCCCGCTGTCGGCGCGGTCGCCGGCGTGCACCCCTCCGCGGTCGTCGCGGCGACAGCGCAGGTCGACTCGAGCGTGGCGGTCGGCCCTCATGCGGTGATCGGCGCCGGTGCGCAGATTGCTGCGCGCGCCCAAGTGGGAGCCGGTTGCGTTCTCGGCGCCGATGTCACGCTGGGCGAGGACGTCGTGCTGCATCCCAACGTCTCGCTGTACGCGCGGGTCGTGGTCGGGGCGCGCACGATCATCCATGCGGGCGCGGTGATCGGATCCGACGGCTTCGGCATGGCGGAGGAAGACGGGCGCTGGCTGAAGATCCCCCAGGTCGGACGCGTTGTGATCGGCGCCGATTGCGAAGTCGGGGCGAACACGACCATCGATCGCGGCGCCATCGACGACACGGTGATCGAGGATGACGTCAAGCTCGACAACCAGATCCAGATCGGACACAACTGCACGATCGGCGCGCACACGGCCATTGCCGGCTGCGTGGGCATTGCCGGGAGCACCCGTATCGGACGTAACTGCAAGATCGGCGGCGCGGCGATGATCTCCGGTCACCTGCGCATCGCCGACAACACGGTCATCTCCGGTTGCACCGGCGTGTTCCATTCGATCGACGAGCCCGGGGTTTACACCAGCGCCTTCCCTGCGTTGCCGCATCGCCAATGGCTGTACGCGATGTCGGGAATTCGCAGGCTGCGAACGCTCGAGGCGCGCCTCGCTGCGCTCGAGCAGGCGGCAGGCGGGGGGAATGGAAACGAGGGGGAGGAACAGGAATGAGCGTGAGCGCCGCAGGGCCGACCCAAGGCGCGAATAGCTCCCCCTCGGGGGGCAGCGCAGCCGCCGAAATGGCCAATGAGGCGGCGAGCGTGGGGGTCCAATGAGCGCCGCAGGGCCGACCCAAGGCGCGATAGCTCCCCCTTGGGGGCAGCGCAGCCGCCGAATTGGCCAATGAGGCGGCAAGCGTGGGGGGTCCAATGAGCGCCGCAGGGCCGACCCAAGGCGCGAATAGCTCCCCCCTTGGGGGCAGCGCAGCCGCCGAATTGGCCAATGAGGCGGCGAGCGTGGGGGTCCAATGAGCGCCGCAGGGCCGTCCGCGGCGGACCTCACGGCGATACTCTCGCTGTTGCCGCATCGCTACCCGCGGCTCTTGATCGACCGGATGACCGAATACCAGCCGGGCCGGCTTGCGCGCGCGGTAAAAAACGTCACCGTCAACGAACCGTTTTTCCAGGGGCATTTTCCGGGCTATCCGGTGATGCCGGGCGTGTTGGTAATCGAATCACTGGTCCAGTTGTCGGCAGTGCTCGCATACGACCACGGGCTGGCACTGGACCTGTCCGGGATCTCCGGTGCCCGCTTCAAACGTCAAGTCGCCCCGGGCGACCAATTGCTGCTCGAAACGCGGATGAGTCCGGTCGTCGCGGGCGCGGGGACTTTTGCCGTGCAGGCCGCCGTGAGCGGCGAATTGGCGGCCGAGGCCCTGCTGCTGGCCACGTTCGCACCGCTTCTTCCGGACAAGCGCTGACAGGGCGAATCGTCCGTGGCCAACATCCACCCCACCGCACTCGTCGATCCCACCGCGCGTATCGCCGGGGACGCCTCGATCGGCGCCTACACGATCATCGGCGCGGACGTCGCCATTGGCGCGGGAACGGTGGTGGGGCCGCATGTCGTCGTGACCGGCCGCACGACGCTCGGCATGCGCAACCGGATATTCCAGTTCGCCTCGATCGGCGACATTCCGCAGGATCGCAAGTACGGTGGCGAGGCGACGACCACGACCATCGGTGACGACAACGTCTTCCGCGAGTTCGTCTCGATCCACGCGGGCACCGCGCAGGATCGCGGCGACACCCGGATCGGCAACGGCAACCTGTTCCTCGCGTACACGCACGTGGCGCATGATTGCGTCGTCGGCAATTTCACCACGTTCTCGAACAACGCCCAGATTGCCGGCCATGTGCGGATCGACGACTGGGTCGTCATGGGCGCGTATTCCGGCGTACACCAGTTCAGCCGGATCGGCGCGCACGCGATGATCGCAACCTTCGCCGTCGTGCTGCAGGATGTGCCCCCCTTCACGACGGTCTCCGGATACCCGGCCAAGCCGTACGGCACCAACAACGAAGGCCTGCGCCGGCGTGGCTTCACCAGCGAAGACATCCTCGAAGTTCGCCGGGCTTACAAGGCGCTGTACAGGGAAAGTCTCACGCTGGAGGACGCGAAGGTGAAAATTGCGGCCGCCGCGGTTCATGCGCCGGTGTTGGCGCCGCTGGTCGAGTTCCTCGCGGTCCCGGGCCGCGGCATCGTGCGCTGACCGTGGCCGGAGTTACCATCGGCATCGTCGCCGGCGAGGCGTCTGGCGATGCGCTCGCGGCCACGCTCATCCGGGCGGTTCGCGCGCAGAATCCGGACATCCGGTTCGTCGGGATTGCCGGACCGCAGATGGAGGCGGCCGGCTGCGAGGCGTGGTATTCGGTGGAGAGGCTCGCTGTGCGCGGATTCGTCGAGGTCATCAGGCACTTGCCGCAGTTGTTCCGCTTGCGGCGGCAACTGCGCTCGCGTCTGCTCGCCGCCCGCGTGCCGCTTTTCATCGGCGTCGACGCCCCGGACTTCAATTTCGGCCTGGAAAGGAAGTTGAAGCGCCGCGGCGTGCGCACCATTCACTTCGTCAGCCCGTCGGTATGGGCATGGCGGCGCCAGCGCCTGCAGAAGATCGGGCGCGCGGTGGACCGGATGCTCGCGCTGTTTCCGTTCGAGCCCCCGCTCTATGAGGCGCATGGCATCCCGGTCACCTACGTCGGGCATCCGATGGCCGCCGACGCGGCTACCCACGCCACGCGCCGCGAGACGCGGGAGTTGCTCAAGGTGAAGGCCGCGACGCCGGTGTTCGCGCTGCTGCCCGGGAGCAGGCTCTCCGAAATCGAGATGCACGCCGATCTGGTGCTAGCCACGGCGGCGCATATCCGCGACGCGCGCGAGGACGCGCGATTCCTGGTGCCCTTCGTCACCCGCGCGACGCGGGATGCGTTCGAGGTCGCGATGCACCGGTTGGGGCATGGCGCGCTGCCGATCACGCTGCTGTATGGCCATGCGGAAGACGCTCTGCGCGCGGCCGACGTCGGCATTGTCGCCTCGGGCACGGCAACCCTCGAAGCGGCGCTGGCGCGCTGTCCGCAGGTCATCTTCTATCGCGTCTCGGCGCTGACGGCACGCATCGTCGGGCACAGGCTGCTGTTGCCGTACGTCGGTCTGCCCAACGTACTGGCCGGCGGATTCGTCGTGCCGGAATTCCTGCAGGACGACGCGACGCCGGTCAATCTCGCCCAGGCCGCGCTCAACCTGTTCGACGACACGGTCACGCGCCGCCGGTTGGAGGCGCTGTTTGCCGGGTTTGCGGCGCAGCTGTCCGCGGATACCGGTACGCTGGCCGCGGCGGCGGTACTGTCCGAGCTTCGGCTGGCGGGGGCGGCATGTTGAGCGCGGGCGTGGACGAGGCGGGACGCGGCCCGCTGGCTGGTCCGGTCTACGCCGCGGCGGTCATCCTCGATCCGGCGCGCCGCATTCGCGGGCTGCGCGATTCGAAGGTGCTGACGCCCGAGCAGCGCGAGAACCTGGCGATCGAGATTCGCGCCCACGCGATCGCCTGGGCTGTAGCCTGGGCCGACGTGGCCGAAATCGACGCGCTCAATATCCTGCAGGCGTCGTTGCTGGCGATGCGCCGCGCGGTCGAGGCGCTTTCGGTGCTGCCGGTCGAGGCCCTGGTCGACGGCAATCAGTGTCCGCGACTCGCGTGCCCGGTCTACGCGATCGTCAAAGGGGACCGGGATGTCGCTTCGATCTCGGCAGCGTCGATCCTGGCGAAAACCGCCCGCGATGCGTTGCTGTCCGAGCTCGACGTGCGTTATCCGGAATATGGCTTCGCGCACAACAAGGGGTACGGCACGCCTGAGCATTTGGCGGCCCTGGACCGGCACGGGCCGTGCGCGATCCATCGCCGGACCTTCGCGCCCGTGGCGCAGCTGCGGTTCACCTTCTAGCGCAGGTCCGTGGCATTGATCGCGAAGAGGCCGAAAGACGCCACTCATTCCTATCTGCGATAATCACACTCCACCCTGAAGACGCTGACTTTCCCCTTGTTCCTGAAAATCAAGAACCTGCTTACGGCTGCCGACGTCACCCGCCTCGCCGCGCTCAGCCGCGAGTTGCGCTTCGTCGATGGCCGGGCGTCGAATCCGGCCAACGTGACAAAGGCCAACCTGCAGGCGGACGTTTCCGATCCCAAATATACCGAGTCCGTACAAGTCGTCGCCGCGGCATTCGCCCGCTCGCGGGAATTTGTCGACTTCGCCATGCCCAAGCGGGTGGCGCCGCCTCTCTTATGCCGCTACGAGCCCGGCATGAAATACGGCGCCCATGCCGACGCGGCGATCTTGACCATCGGCAACGAGCGGCTGCGCTCGGACCTTTCGTGCACGGTCTATATCGGAGAACCATCGACTTACGAAGGCGGCGAGCTGCTGATCGTGGTGGGCAATCAGACGCTTCCATTCAAGGAAGCTCCAGGCACCGCCATCGTGTACCCATCGACGGCGCTGCACGAGGTCGTGCCGGTGCGTTCCGGGCAGCGGCTCGTTTCGATCACTTTCATCGAGAGCTATATCGCCGATCAGCACCAGCGCGCCCAGGTGTACGAACTCAATGAAATCGCCGCGCTGGAGGGAAATTCCATGCGCTGGGAAAGCCGGGCGCGCCTGGATGTCGTGCGCCAGAACCTGATGCGCATGTGGTCGAACACGTAGATCGTTGCCCGGAAAGCCGCCGATGATCCACTGCGTTCTGCACGATCCGAATGATTCCGTCGCGGTGGTCGTGGTCGAGGGCGTGGCGGCGGGCATGACGCTGACCGGGCTGGTCCTCGATGAAGACCGGACTCTCACGCTACCTTGCGTGCAGGATATTCCGCTGGGCCACAAGGTCGCGCTGAAGGACATGGCGGTCGGCGACACCGTCATCAAGTACGGCGTCGATATCGGCAAGGTGGTCGCGCCGATCGCGCGTGGGCAGCACGCCCACGTCCACAACATCAAGACCAAGCGTTGGTAATGCGGTGTAGATGCTAACTGAGACGATGGTAACCAAGCCGCCGACGCTGCCAGGGAAATTCCACGGCTATCGCCGGGAAAATGGCCGCGTGGGCGTGCGCAATCATGTGATCGTCCTGCCGGTGGACGATCTGTCCAACGCCGCGTGCGAAGCAGTCGCCCACAACATCAAGGGGGCGCTGGCCCTTCCGCATCCCTATGGCCGGCTTCAGTTCGGCGCCGATCTCGATCTGCATTTCCGCACGCTGATCGGCACCGGAGCGAACCCGAATGTCGCCGCGGTCGTCGTGATCGGCATCGAGGACCAGTGGACGAGAAGGGTCGTCGACGGCATCAAGGCGACGGGCAAGCCGGTGGCCGGATTCGGCATCGAGCTCCACGGCGATCACGACACGATCCTGCGCGCGTCGAAGGCCGCCCGCGAATTCATGCAGTGGGCGAGCGAGCAGCGACGCGTCGAATGCGACTTGGGCGAACTTTGGGTGTCGACCAAGTGCGGCGAGTCGGACACGACGTCCGGCTGCGGCTCCAATCCCACGGTCGGCGACGCCTTCGACAAGCTCTACGCCGCAGGGTGCACGCTCGTCTTCGGCGAAACGACGGAGTTGACCGGCGGCGAGGCGATCGTCGCGGCACGCTGCCGGAACGATCGCGTGCGCGCGGACTTCATGCGCGTGTTCGACCGCTACCAGGACGTGATCAATCGCCACAAGACGAGCGACTTGTCCGACTCGCAGCCAACCAAGGGCAACATCGCCGGCGGCCTGACGACGATCGAGGAAAAGGCGCTGGGCAACATCCAGAAGATCGGCAAGAAATGCGTCGTCGATGGAGTTCTCGACAAGGCCGAGGCTCCCAGCGGCCCAGGGCTTTGGTTCATGGACTCGTCATCCGCCGCCGCGGAGATGGTCACGCTGTGCGCCGCGGCCGGGTTCGTCGTCCATTTCTTCCCGACCGGACAGGGCAACGTGATCGGCAACCCGATCCTTCCCGTCATCAAGCTCTGCGCCAACCCGCGCACGGTGCGCACGATGAGCGAGCACATCGACGTCGACACGTCCGGGCTCTTGCAACGCGAGATCACGATGGGAGAGGCGGGCGACAAGCTCCTCGCCATGATGTTCCGCACGGTGAATGGTCGGCTCACGGCGGCCGAGGCGCTCGGCCACCGCGAGTTCGTGCTGACGCGGTTGTACGAGAGCGCCTGAAGGGAGCTCCCTGGGAAATGCCAATGACCGTTGCCGCCGCCAGTCGCGCCACGCAATTGCCCGATGTTGCGGCGATCCGCGCGGCACATGCGCGAATTGCGTCCCACGTTCACCGCACGCCAGTCCTCACGTGTGCGTCGCTGGATGAGGCCGTCGGCGCGCACCTTTTCTTCAAGTGCGAAAATTTCCAGAAGGTCGGCGCATTCAAGGCGCGCGGCGCCTGCAACGCGGTGTTCTCGCTCGCGGCAGAAACAGCGGCGCGCGGCGTCGTCACGCATTCCTCGGGCAACCATGGCGCGGCCCTCGCGTATGCCGCGCAGCGCAGGGGCATCCCCGCGTTTGTGGTAATGCCGGAGAACGCGGCGAAGGTCAAGCAGGCGAATGTCGCGCGCTTTGGAGCGACGATCCGCTTTTGCGCGCCGACGCAGGCGGCAAGGGAAAAGGCGTGCGCCGATGTCGGCCGCGAAAGCGGCGCCACGCTGATTCATCCCTACGATGACGTGCGCGTGATCGCGGGACAGGGAACGGCCGCACTCGAGCTTCTCGCCGCGGTGCCTGACCTCGACGTCGTCATCGCGCCCGTGGGTGGCGGCGGCCTTCTTTCCGGGACCGCCATCGCGGCCGCGGCGTGCAGGCCGGGCATCACGATTTACGGCGCGGAACCGGCGGGTGCCGATGACGCGGCGCGCGGATTCGCCTCCGGCAAGGTCGAAGCGCTGCCGCATCCGGAGACGATGGCGGACGGCCTGCGCGCGACGCTGTCCGAGCGCACGTTGCACGCCATCAGGCTTCACGCCGCCGCCATCGGGACCGCCAGCGAGGCAGGAATCGCGGAGGCGATGCGCATGACGTGGGAGCGCATGAAGATCGTCATCGAGCCGTCTTCCGCGGTGCCGCTGGCCTGCCTGCTGGAAGGGACACTCCGCTGCCACGGCCTGCGCGTCGGCATCATCGTCAGCGGAGGCAACGTCGATCTCGATCGTCTGCCGTGGCAATAGAACGTGAATTCAAGGCCTTCGCCGATCCCGGTCAGCTGTTCGCGAAATAGCCGTTCCGCGGTGGACGGACGACAGGCTCCGCCGTGCCGATCTTCACGCTGCAGCAACTGACCGTTCTTGCGGAGCGCGCGCTCGCGCGCGCCGGCGCCGGCGCGGAGTCGGCGGCCGTGACGGCGCGAGCTCTGGTCGCCGCCGAAGCGCAGGGACTCTCGTCGCACGGCATATCGCGCGTACCACAATACGCGCTGCACTTGCGCAACGGCCGCGCCGATGGCAACGCCGTTCCCGCCGTCACGAAGAGCCGCGGCGCGGCGTTGCTGGTCGATGCCAAGTCGGGCCTCGCATTTCCTGCGTGCGCGATGGCCGTGGCGGAAGCGGTGCGGCGCGCGCGCGAGCTGGGCGTCGCATTCGCGGGCGTCACCAACAGCCACCACTTCGGCGTCGCCGCGCACCATTTGGCGCCGGTTGCGGCCGCCGGCATGGTTGGCCTGGCGTTCGGCAATTCGCCCGCCGCAATGTCCGCGGCGAGCGGCCGGCGCCCGCTCTTCGGCACCAATCCCATCGCGGCCGTGTTTCCCCGTCCCGCGGCGCCATCGTTGACCATCGATCTTTCACTCTCGGAAGTCGCGCGCGGAAAGGTGATGGTCGCCGCGCGGCAGGGTGCTCCCATTCCGCTGGGCTGGGCGCTGGATCGCGACGGCATGCCGACGACGGATGCGAATGCCGCGCTGACGGGCTCGATGCTGCCGATGGGCGGCATTAAGGGCGCGATGCTGGCGCTGGTAGTCGAGCTCCTCGTGTGTTCGCTTACCGGCGCAGCATTTGGATTCGAGGCGGATTCTTTTTTTGTCGATGAAGGCAATCGGCCTCGGCTGGGTCAGGCGTTTCTGGTCGTCAATCCCGATGCGCTGGTGGGGCGGGACGTTTATTTCGAACGTATCGAGACGCTGGTTGCGGCCATGCTGGACGATCCGGGGGTTCGTCTGCCCGGCGTTCGCCGCGAGGCGCTCGCAGCCACCGCGGCGCGGGAAGGTTTGGAGATTGCGCCGGCGTTGGCCGACGAGCTCGCGCGACTCGCCGCGGATTGACTTAAGGTCGACCGGCCGCGCGAATGCGCGGTGCAGTCGGCCATGCTGGCGGAAGCTTATCCCGGCCGGGTTGAATCCTTGCCCGCGGTCCGTTGCGCGTTTGCCGTGGCGATCGCTTCGCGCAAGGCATTGAAGAGTCCGGGTGCGGCGGCGATCACTTCGTTGCCGCGCAAATAATCGCTGCCGCCGGCAAAATCACCGACGCGACCGCCCGCTTCACTGACCAGAAGAGCGCCCGCAGAGACGTCCCATGCCTTGAGGCTCGTCACCCAGAAACCGTCCAGGCGCCCGGCGGCCAGGTGTGCCATGTCGAGTGCGCATGAGCCCGCGCGGCGCAAGCCGGCGCATCGGCCGACCAGGTGGTTGAACGCGGGAAGATAGGACGGGAGCTTGAGACTCGCGCGCGTCGGAAACACCGTGCCGAGCAGCGCGTGCGAAAGGTCGGTGCACGCGGAAACCCGCAGCGGCGCGCCGTTGCGCATCGCCCCCTTGCCCTTGACCGCCGTGAAGCACTCGTCGTGCACGGGATCGTACACGACGGCATGCGTGACATCTATTCCGTGAACCAACGCGATAGACACGGCGTAATACGGGAAGCCATGGATGAAATTGAGCGTGCCGTCGATGGGATCGACGATCCACTTGAAGCCGGCACCTTCCCGCGCGCCGGCGATGTGACCGGATTCCTCACCCAGGATCGCGTGGCCGGGGAATGCCGCGCGGATCGTCGCGACGATGGCGTCTTCGGCCTCAAGGTCTGCCGTCGACACGATCTCGCCGTGGTCCTTGGAAAACGTCGGCAGCCGCTTGAGGTCGCGCGCCGCGTCGGTGACGACGGCGGCTGCGCTGCGCGCCGCGCGCACGGCGACGGCAAGTATCGGATCTCCAGATGCGGCTTGCATGGCCCCCATTCTATTCCTCGCCCAGGCCGACGATGCGTTGCGGCGCCATCGCCGGATGCGCGTATTTCGCCATGAACGCGCGGTCGATCCGGTCCTTCCACCGCCATACCCAGTCGCCTTCGAACACAAACGGACCCCGCGATGCGATCGCATGCTTGCCGCCGGTGGAAATAAGGGCCAGTGCGTGCCGCTGCGGTACATAGGCGCCAGGCGTTTCGTTGTGCAGTATGCGGCGCAGGTTCTCGGTAAGCGGCGGACCCTCGCGGACGGCGAACACGCCGGACTTCGGGCGGGGATGCGCGATCTGCGTTGCGCAATCGCCGGCCGCGAATACGAACGGGTGCGATGGGGAGCGCAGCGTGTCGTCGATCTGCACGAAGCCGCGCGGGTCGCTCGGGAGGCCCGAGGCCGCAAGCCAGGGCTGCGAGCCCGCCGTTGTGGCCCAGACGATGCGATCGACTGCGATCCGCCGTTGGTGCGTGGTGATGACGGTTCCGGGCTCGACTGCGACGGCTCCGCTGTTGAGGTGCAGGACCACACCGCGCGCCACAAGTAGCTTGCCGAAGCGCGCGCGCACCGCGGGCGCGTGTTCCGGCAGCAGTTGCGGCTGGTCGGTGATGAGCGCAAAGCGCGGTGCCTTGTCGCCCATGTCGTTGTGGAGCCGATGCTGCATCGCCAGCAGGACCTCGACACCGCCCGCGCCTCCGCCGACGACGGCAATCGTGCTCACCTTGCCCTCCGCAGCGTCCGCTTGCAGTGCGTCCCAGGCGGCCAGGAACGTGGCGGCGGGCCGCACCGCGATCGCATGTTCCCGCGCGCCCGGTACCTGGCTCGTGTCCGGCGCGGACCCGACGTCGAGCGAAACGACGTCGAACGGTTCGGTGTCGCCCTCGGCCAGCGCGAGCGACTTGGTATAGAGATTGAGTCCGACGACGGAATCGCGGACGAAGCGCGCCTTCGCCCGTTGCGCGAGCGGCACGAGGTCGATGTGCGCCTCCGCGCTGACGTAGTGGCCGGCGACAAGTCCGGGCAGCATTCCTGAGTAAGTGGACAGCGGCGAGGGCGAGATCAGTGTCAGGTCGAGCCCGGATTCCGGCTGCAGCGCGAACCGTCGCAGTACCTCGACGTGGGTGTGGCCGCCGCCAACGAGCGCGAGGCGCGTCGGCCGCGTCCTCATGCGACGGCCACGCCGAGCATCATCCCGCCATCTTCATGCTCCAGATTGTGGCAGTGGAACATGTAGGTCTGGGCCCCTTGAAACGGATGAGTGAAATCAATGGCGATGCGCACCGATTCTCCGGGCCACACCAGCACCGTGTCCTTGCGGCCGAGGTCCGTCGCAAGGCGTCCCTGCGCATCGATCGCAAGCGCGGCGATCGGCTCGGGGCTGGTTTCGCGTGCGAGCACCTCGAAATGGAAACCATGCAGATGCATCGCATGCGGCATGCTCGTGTGGTAATTGCGGATCAGCCATGTCTCGACCGAACCGCGCGCGACTTCGATAGGCGAGACGCCCATCTCGAATACGCGGTCGTTGATGCGCCAGCGGCCCTTGGCAAATCCCAGCCGGAACGGACGCTCGCTGGCGTTCGCAGTATCGATGGCGGCGAGCGTTGCAAGCCGGTCGGGAACGCGGCGGTCGTAGGCGGTACGGGTGCGCATGCGCAATTCGAGCAACGCGCGGGGCGCGCCCTCGGGCCAGGTCCCGACGTGCTGGTGAGCGGGCGAGGCAGGACCTGCGGGCGCTGCATGCCCCATCGCGGCGTGATCGACGGGAGCGGTCGTCGCGCCCTCAGCGTGCATCGGATCGAATTCGAGCGTCTCGAGCGTGACGCTGTCGCCGATGGCCGCGTGGCGCAGATCGACGAGCACATCGATTCGCTCCGCCGTGGCGAGGTACGCCTGCTTGCAATGGACCGGTGCCGGAAGCAGTCCGCCGTCGTTGCCGATCAGCGTGAACGGGAGGATCGCGCCGGCCGCGGTGCGAAACGCAAGCGACAACGTGCGCGCGTTGGCAGCATTGAGGATTCTGAAGCGATAGATGCGCGTCGCGACATCGAGATACGGGCAGTGCGTGCCGTTGACGAAGAGCTCGTCGCCCAGCCAGCCGTGCGTCAGGTCCTCCGGCGTGGGGGCGTAGTCGTTGCCGGCGCGCCGATCCTGCAGCACCAGCGGGATCTCGGTGATGCCCGGTGCGAGGTCGAGCGCCGCGCGCAACGCGCGTTCGTCGTCGTCCTCGATCAGGATGACGCCGTACAAGCCGCTGTAGGTTTGGGCCGCGGTCAGGCCGTGCGGATGCGGGTGATACCAGTACATTCCGCCGCGGTTGCGAACCGCGAAATCGTATTCATAGCGCCCGCCTGGCGGAACCAGGACCGAACCGTTGCCGTCGTTGCGCGTGTCGACGGCCAGGCCATGCCAGTGCACGATCGTCGGCTGCTGGAGGGAGTTGACGAGCGTGATGCGGGCCCGCTCGCCGCGTTGCAGGACCAGCGTCGGATTCGAATAGCGTCGCCCGCGGTGGCGCGCTGAATAACCCTGCGATCCCGGTGTGAGGGCCGCCGGCACGCCGCCGGTAGCGCCGGCGGTCAGGGTCAGCGCTTCGCCACGCGGTGCCAATCGACCGAGGTAGCCCGTGTCGCCCGGAATGAAGAGCGGGCGCGAACGCCGGTCGCCGGTGATACAGAAGGAATCGCCCACGCGCGGCTGCCCCAAGGCGTCGGGATGAACCGGGCGCGCGGCGGCGGTCAGGCCCAACGCGGCAAGGCCATGCAGCAGGCGGCGGCGGGAAAACGATGCGGGCAATGCGGGGATCATCAAGGCGTCAGGGACAAGCGAGGGTAAAGGGAAAGCCGGTGTCGTCGCCAGCTTAACGGCTCGCCGCACCGCGGTCGAGGCGCCATTGGATTCCAATCCAGGCGCCGAAGGGCGCGCCCGGTGAGCGGAACGCTTCAGGCCCCGCAAGACTGGCGTCGAACGTGTTGCCGGGACCCCGGAAATAGTTGGCGCCCAGGATCCCGAAATTCTGATAGGTACGATTGAAAAGATTGTCGACGCGCGCGAACAATTGCCACTCGGGCGTGACGTTCCAGCTTGCATCCAGCGCGACGATCGCATAGCCGGGCACTTTGCCGGCGGGATCGGCATTGTTCTCGTTGCCGCGCGAGTATTGCGAGTCGAACGCCAGCCAGCGTGGCGCCCAAGACGAATGGCCCATGCGTCCAGTCGGCGCGAAGCCGAAACGCATTGCGCGGCAACGTCGGCAGCCGGTCGCCTGGCTGAACGTAAATCATGCCATCGGCATCGGCGGTCGAGTTGTTCGGGCTGCTCTCCGCAAATCCGGTCTGGAATGTGGCGTCGAGAAAGCTGTAGCGAGCGACGAGGCGCACGTCGCCGAAAGTTGCACCGCCGGTCAGCTCGAGGCCCTGCCGCCGCGTCTTGCCCACGTTCTGGAAGTACCCGGCATTCACCGCGCCGCTGCCGGCGCCGATGAACTGGATGTCGTCGGCTAGATCGGTGCGGTAGAGCGCCGCGCTGTAGAAACCGGTGGCACCGACGTGCCCCCGCACGCCGATCTCATAGGTGGTCGCGACGACTTGCTTCAACGGCGGGTCGGCAACGAAGATATTGGGCAGCGTGCAGGGCGCCGCTGGATCCGCACAGGTGAGCTCGACCGCCGTCGGAACGCGTGTTCCCTGGTTCACGCCGCCAAAGATGTTCAGTTGCAGGCTTGCGGTCCACGTCAGTCCTACGGCGGGGTTGAAGCGCCGGAACGTGTTGGTCGCATCGATGGCGGGCGACTCGCCGGTCAAGTCCTGCGTCGTGACCCGCGACACGTTATAGCGGCCTGCGAGCAGCAGGGTCCATTGCGGGGCCAAGCGCCATGGTGTCGGCGACATAGAGTCCGGCCGACCGGTTCCGGGTCGACACGTCCGTTTCGAGTTCGAAGTCGCCGGTGCCGATGGTGTTGCGGTCCGCCGCAAACGTCGCGGGCTGCCAGCTCTGTGTGAAGCCGGTATTGCCACAGTCGTAGGCCGCACCGACGACGAAACGGTGCGCAACGCCGGCCAGCGTGCGCTGCATCGTCAGCTGCAGCGATGCGCCCCAGGAGCTGGTTGTCTCAGCCGGTGAGGAGGTTGAACGCCTCGTTGGGCTGCTCGGGTGGCGCGTAATCGCCGTTGACGTTGCTGTTGATGCCGCTGGTGACGATCCGGCGGTAGTAGACATTGGCGGCGAGCACGGTGTTCGGGTCGAACGCATGCTGCCAGTTACCATTGACGAAATTCAGCCGATTGTCGGTGGTGTCCGGCCACGTGTAGGCCTGCTTGGGATTGTCCAGCATCGATACGGGGAGTGCTTGCGTGCCTTCGAGATGATTGTCCGCGACGGTAACGCCCAGGTTGAGCGGTCGTTTCCCGTGTGCACGTCCGCGCGCGCGTAGATGCGCTGGATCCGCGTTGACGAGTGGTCACGCCAGCCGTCGTCGCGTATGCCTTCGCCCGCGGCAAACAATCCCAGCGTCCCGTCGTTGCCACCCGCTTCCACTGAGACCTCACTGCGCGCGAACGAGCCCGCAGACAGCGAAACCTGCGCGCCGGGGTAGGCGAATCCGTCCTTCATGTTGATCGTCAGCGCACCGCCCAGAGTGTTTAGTCCGAAGACCGGATTCGATCCCGGCAACAATTGCATCGACGCGACCGCGTTTTTCGGGATCAGGTCCCAGTTCACGATGTCGGCGAAGGCCTCGTTGATGCGTACGCCGTCCTGAAAGACGGAAAGCCCCTGTGGCGTGCCCAGCAACGAGGAGGCGGTAAAGCCGCGGAAGCTGACATCGGGCTGGAACGAATTTCCGGTCGGTGAATTGAGCGAGAGGCTGTTGGCGTTCAAGTTCAGAAATTCGGCGACGCCACCGGTACGCTGACGCGCGATGTCGCGGGAGCCGAAGGTCTGGACGTTCGACGGCACCTGGTCGAGTGGCGTGCTGACACCGGGGAACGGATGGTCCCGACGACCTCGATCTTGCCCAGGTCGACCGCATCGTCAGCGGCGATCGCCCGCGCTGCGCACACCAGCGAGAGACTTAAGACTGCGATTGACGCATGGCGGCGTGACGGGGGACGGACCATCGTAACCGAGGTTTCCTTGTTCCAGGGCAAGTCAGGTCCCTGCAAAGTCCTATTGAAACGTCCGCGACCAAGTCCGATTCTTGACACAACGGCCGTAGGTTTGTCAAAGTCGCCTGTACCCGTTTCCATAATTCAACGGAGGCAATCGTGGACGTTCGTGCTGCTGTCGCTCATAGCGCAGGCGCGCCGTTGGTCGTGGAGACCGTGCAGCTTGACGGGACCGAAGGCCGGCGAAGTATTGGTCGAGATCAAAGCGACCGGTATCTGTCACACCGACGAATTCACGCGTTCGGGCGCGGATCCGGAAGGTCTCTTTCCGGCGATCCTGGGTCATGAGGGTGCCGGCATCGTCGTCGACGTCGGGCCGGGCGTGACGAGCGTCAAGAAGGGCGATCACGTCATTCCGCTCTACACGCCGGAATGCCGGCAGTGCAAATCCTGCCTGTCGCGCAAGACCAATCTCTGCACCGCCATTCGCGCAACGCAGGGCAAGGGCGTGATGCCCGACGGCACCAGCCGCTTCTCGCTCAACGGCAAGCCGCTGTATCACTACATGGGATGCTCGACCTTCGCGAACTTCACGGTGCTGCCGGAAATCGCCGTAGCGAAGATTCGTGAAGACGCGCCGTTCGACAAGGTCTGCTACATCGGCTGCGGCGTGACCACCGGCATCGGCGCCGTGATCAACACCGCCAAGGTCGAGCCGGGTGCGAATGTCGTGGTGTTCGGGCTCGGCGGCATCGGGCTCAATGTGGTCCAGGGTGCGCGCATGGCGGGCGCCAACATGATCGTCGGCGTCGACCTCAACCCGGCGCGCGAGGCGCTGGCGCGCAAATTCGGCATGACGCACTTCGTCAATCCCGAAGGAGGTGAAGGGCGATCTCGTGCCCTATCTGGTCGATCTGACCGAAGGGCGGCGCCGACTACAGCTTCGAGTGCATCGGCAACGTCGAGCTCATGCGACAGGCGCTGGAGTGCTGCCATCGCGGCTGGGGCGTATCGGTCATCATCGGCGTCGCGGGTTCGGGACAGGAGATCCGACGCGTCCGTTCCAGCTGGTGACCGGCCGCGTATGGAAGGGCACCGCGTTCGGCGGCGCGCGGGGCCGCACCGATGTGCCGAAGATTGTCGACTGGTATATGGACGGCAAGATCAACATCGACGATTTGATTACCCACGTCCTGCCGCTCGACCGGATCAACGAAGGTTTCGATCTCATGCATGAGGGCAAATCGATCCGGGCGGTCGTCACCTACTGACGCCGATTTCGCAGTGAATTGTCGCTGCCGATTTCGACTGTTGCATCTGTATTGCATTGGTTCACGATCCGCGACGCGGGCTAATGGCGCCGGTGATTGCGGCATCAGATTCAAAGAGGAGGAAACCGACCATGGCAACTTCCAATCCATCCGGCGTCGATCAGGGTCTCAAGCCTGGCGCCGCAAACTTCGCGGGCGGTACGCTGTCCTGCAAGTGCTCGACCAACAAGGTCACGGTTTCGATCAAGGGCCAGGCCGCTTACAACCACGTTTGCGGTTGCACGAAGTGCTGGAAGCCGGGCGGCGCGCTGTTCTCGCAGATCGCGGTCACGCCACGCGACAACCTCAACGTCACCGCCAATGAGGACAAGCTGAAGGTCGTCGACCCGACGCGACAATCAAGCGATATGCGTGCAAGGACTGCGGCGTGCACATGTACGGGCGCATCGACAACACGGCTCATCCGCTGTACGGCTTCGACTTCTTCCATACCGAACTGTCATCGGACCAGGGCTGGGCGCCGCCGGAGTTCGCCGCGTTCGTCTCGTCCATCATCGAGTCCGGAGCCGATCCCGCCAAGATGGGCGCGGTCAGGGCCAGGTTGAAGGAGCTCCGCCTGGAGCCCTATGATTGCCTGTCGCCGGCGCTCATGGATCTGATTGCCACGCATGCCGCGAAAGCGAAGGGCGTCGTCGCTCGCGCATAACATCCCGGCAACGCGCTCCAGGCAGTGCGTCACTGAATGGCCACGCCCCACGGCAATTCGCCGACCGGGATTTCGGCAATCTTATTGTAGGTATCCGTGTCGACGACCGCGACGGCGTTCGAGCGTCCACACGCGACATAGAGCTTTTTACCGTCCGGGGTGAGCGCCATGTTCCACGGACGCTTACCGACGGGCGTCTCCGCAACGATGGTGTTGGTTGCCGTATCGATTACCTGCACTGATCCTTTGCCTCCCGAGGTCACGAACACCCGCTTGCCGTCCGGATGCACCAGCACGCCGTTGGAGCGGCTGCCGGCCTTGATCCGGGCGATGACATCATGCGTGGCCGTGTCGAAAACGTTGACCATGTCGGCGTTTTCCGCCGCGACATACGCGCGGCTGCCGTCGGGCAGGAACCCGATGCCGCGCGGGCGATCGCCCACCTTTACCGACTTGACCACGGCATTCTTCGCGAGGTCGACGATGTCCACGCTGTCCGCCTCCTCGGCGCTGACGTAGAGCCATTTGCCATCGGGGCTCCAGACCGCGTGTTCCGGGTTCTTGCCTTTCATCGCGATCCGGCGGTCGATTTTCAGCGCCGCGACATCGACGATGATGACCTGGTCGTTCTCCTCGATGGCGGCCGACAGCCACTTGCCGTCCGGCGAAAGGTAGACGGCCTCCGGCGAGTCGCCCAGCGCGATCGTCGCGATCGTTTGGCCCTTGGCGGTATCGACTACGACCAGCGCATTGGCCGTCTGGTCGGACAAATAGAGCCGGGACCCATCCCGGGCGACAGCGATGCCGCGGGGCCTCTTGCCATACCTGGCGGTGGCAGTGACCTTGTCGGTCGCCGTGTCGATGACGCTGACGGTGCCGCTACCCTCATTGGAAACGTAGGCGGTGGCCGCCCACAGCGGGCTGGCGGCAAGCAGGGCGGCGAAGGCCGCGCCGGTGAGCAATTGCGACACCATCGGGTTCTTTCCTCGCAACAGGTTATGGGCGAAAATGTTCGACGGCTCGGATCGCAGGCAGTTCCTTTTATGCTACACGACGCCGCATGCCTTCCCCTATCACATCGCTCCCCGACATGCCCAGTTCCACCGCCGGAGATCGCCGCGGCGCCTTCGCGTTGAGCTTCCTTGTCGGCATGCTCGGGCGCAACCTGCGTGCATGCGCAAACGCCTCCCGCGCCACCGGCAATACCGCTCGACCCCATCACGGTCACCGCCACCCGCGGCGCGGAGCGCCTGTTCGATGTTCCGGCGTCCGCCGACGTCATCGAGGGCGCAACGATTCGCGACGGACAACCGGCGATCAACCTGTCCGAATCGCTGGTGCGGGTTCCGGGCGTGTTCGCGGCCAATCGCAACAATTACGCGCAGGACCTGCAGTTGAGTTCGCGCGGCTATGGCGCTCGTGCGACGTTCGGCGTGCGTGGCGTGCGGCTGTACCAGGACGACATTCCGGCGACGATGCCCGACGGACAGGGCCAGACCGGGAGCTTTAGCCTGCTCTCCGCCAAGCGCATCGAAGTGTTGCGGGGGCCGTTTTCCACGCTTTACGGCAACGCGTCGGGTGGTGTGGTGTCCGTGTATACCGAAGATGGGACTGCGGTGCCGGTGGTGAATTTCACGGGCAGCGTGGGCAGCTACGGGACGTCGATGGTTGGCGTCAAGGCGACTGGGATACAGGACGGCGTCGGCTATGTCGCCGCCTTCAGCAATTTCGATACCGACGGCTACCGCGAGCACTCGTCGGCGCTGCGCCAGATCGCCAACGCCAAGCTCACGTTCGACGCCACCGGCTCGACACACGTGACGCTCATCGCCAACTCGCAGTATCAGCCGCAGACGCAAGACCCGCTCGGACTGACCTACGCGCAATGGCAGGAGAATCCGCGCCAGGCCGATCCCGTGGCGATACAGTTCAACACCAGCAAGACGATCAACCAAGTGCAAGGCGGCGCCGCGATCGACCAAGTCATCAACGCCGACACCAGCCTGCGCGTGACTGGTTACGGCGGGCAGCGGCAGATCCGGCAATACCTCGCGCTGAACGGCGGCGGTGCGACGTCGTCGGGCGGGCGTGGTCGACCTCGACCGCAATTTCGAAGGCGTCGGCGTTCGCCTGATCTACCGCGGCAACCTGCTCGATCGTCCGTTGACGTTCAACGTCGGCGCGGATGCCGATCGCATGCACGAATTGCGCCAGGGTTTCGTCAACAACAATGGTGCAATGGGCGCGCTGCGGCGAAACGAAGACGATACGGTCACCAGCGGCGACATCTACGCCGAGGCGCAGTGGGCCGTGCTGCCTGAACTGGTGTTGACATTGGGCGTGCGTTCGAGCCAGGTCCACTACGATTCGGTCGACCATTACATCGTCCCCCCCAATCCGGACGACAGCGGCTCGCGTACCTACTACAACACGAGTCCGGTCGTGGGCGTGGTCTGGCATGCGGCCGGGAACTTGAATCTGTACGCGAGCTACGGGCAGGGTTTCGAGACGCCGACCTTTGCCGAAATCGCCTATCAGCCTGTCGGCACCGGATTGAATCTCGCGCTCGATCCAGCGACATCGACGGCCTATGAGATCGGCATGAAATGGTTCCCCGCGGTGAGCCAGCGCGTCAATCTCGCCGCGTTCACGGCGACGACCGACCAGGAGATCGTGATCAACACCTCGACGGGGGGACGCACGACCTTTCGCAACGCGAGCAAGACGCGACAGGCGCGGCTTCGAGGCGGAATGGGATGCCGACCTGGGCCATGGGATCGTGGCGCACGTCAACTACACGTATCTGCTGGCCGATTTCGCGGAGCCCTACACGTCCGGAATCCCGGCCGTCGTAACGCCAGCGGGTTTCAGGCTGCCGGGCGTGCCGCCGCAGCAGGCATTCGGCGTGCTGACGTGGACACCTGGCGGATACTACGGCTTCAGCGCGGCGGCGGAGGTGCAGTACGTCGGTCGCATCTACGTCAACGACACGAACACCGCATTCGCGCCCGCGTATACGATCGGCAATGTCCGTGTGGGCTTCGCGCAGGACGTCGAGCGGTTCAAGATCTCGGAGTATGTCCGTGTCAACAACATCGCGAACGTGAATTACGTGGGTTCGGTCATTGTCGGCGATACCAACGCCCGGTATTACGAACCGGCACCGGGGCGCAACTGGTACGCGGGAGTCAGCGTCAGTGCAGCCTTCTGACCGCTATACGCGAACGGCGATTGCGCTGCACTGGCTGATTGCGCTCGCGGTCATTGCCCAATTCACATGGGGCTGGTGGATGCAGAGTATCCCGAAGCAGCCGCCCGGCCTGCGTGCGGACGCGTTCAACCTCCACAAGTCCGTCGGACTCACAATTTTGACGCTGATGACGTTGCGCCTCGTCTGGCGCTGGCGGCATCCGGCGCCGGCGCTTCCTGCCATGCCGCGGTGGCAGGCCCGCCTTGCGCACGTCAACCACGCATTGCTGTATGTGGCGCTCTTCGTGCAGCCGCTGGCCGGTTATTTGGGCTCCGTGTACAGCGGCTATCCGGTCAAGCTGTTCGGCATGACACTCCCCGCATGGGGGCACGCCGATCCGGCGCTCAAGGATTTCTTCAGTGCCGTTCACTACGTGAATAGCTGGGTGTTGGCTGGCGCCGTTACGCTGCATGTCGCGGCGGCGCTGAAGCATGCCTTTATCGACCGCGACGGGCTCCTCTCGCGCATGGGGCTCGGGAGTGCGCAGGCGAGGACGTAACGAAGGACTAGCTGTCTCACGCCCTTAGCGGGCCGCGTCCAGAATCGCCGCCGTCTCGTCGAAGTGTTCGGCGCGCGCGATGTCGGCCGCGGTCTTGCCGCGATTGTCCTTGAGGTCGGGCTTGGCGCCCGCCGCCAGCAAGGCCTTCACCGTGGCGGTCTTGCCATAGCCCGCGGCCCACATCAGGGCGGTGAGATCGTTGTTGTAGACCGCGTTCGGGTCGACGCCTTTCGCGAGCAGCAGCAGCACGATATCCGTGTGACCCTCACCGGCCGCGTAGGTCATGGCGTTTTTCTGAAGCCGGTCGAGCGCCGCCACGTTCGCGCCCTTGTCCAGCAACTGCTTCGCCATCGCGGTCTCGCCATTGAACGCCGCGGCCATGAGCGGCGTAATTCCGTTGATCGCCGCCAGGTTCACATCGGCGCCCGCTGCCAGAACCCTTTGCGCGAGGTCGACCTTGCCGTTCTTGAGCAGGATGACGAGGGCGCTCTCCCCCAACCGGTTGCGCGCATTGACGGAGGCGCCCGTCGCCAGGGCGCGCTCAAGGCCGGCCGCGTCGGCATTGCGGGCGGCAACCAGGAACCGGGCGTTGACGGACAGGTTCGGGTCGTCTGCCGGTTGGGCCGCGGCGCTGGGGATGAGGAGGCAACATACCAGCATGACAAGGACGCGAAGGAGCAGCATGGGGTTCCTGCACATGAGGGAAGGAATGACGCGCCGCACAATCGATGCTTCATTGCGGCGACGAACGAAAAGTACTATAAACGACAACGCGCCGAAGCGGCTCGGCCTCATGACCGATCGCAACGTCAGCACCGGTATTCCGGTCCAACAAGATCAAAAGGAGGGGGCAAATGCTTAATCCACTGAGAATCGCCGGACTGTTCATCGCCACCGCACTTGCTTTGGTTTGTCCCGGCACCACGGCCGCGCAGGAGGTCGCGGGCGGGGCGACGACGACGGCCAAGGCCATGGCGTCGACTCCGAACGTGACACAGGCGGCGCTCGACGCCGCAGGCAACGACAGGAAGAACTGGCTCCATTCGAACGGCGACTACTCGAACAGCCGCTACTACCCGAGCAGGTCGATCAAACTCGACGACGCGTGGGCGCTCGCACCCGCGTTCGTGTTCCAGACGGCGGTGCTCGAGTCGATGGAGACCGCGCCGATCGTCGTCGACGGTGTCATGTTCCTGACGACGTCGTTCAACCACGTCTATGCGATCGACGCGGCGACCGGCGAGGAATATTGGCATTACACGCACAAGCTCGGCCCAATCGTCACCGTGTGCTGCGGCAACAACAACCGCGGCGTCGCGATCGAGGGCGGCCGGCTCTTCATGGGGACGATCGACGCGAAGCTCGTCGCGCTCGATGCGAAGACCGGCAAGCTGCTGTGGGAAAAGCAGATCGCCGACCCGGAAAAGGGCTACTCGGAAACGATGGCGCCGACGGTCGTCGAAGGCAAGGTGCTGATCGGCACCAACGGCGGCGAATACGGCGTTCGCGGCTTCGTCAAGGCGTTCAGCGCGGCCGACGGCAACCTGTTGTGGACGTTCTACACGATCCCCGACAAGGGCCAGGAAGGCGTGTGGGCGGTCAACGACGCGACGGGCCGCGACATGCACCGCGACATCGCGGCCGAGCAGAAGATGCTGGCGGAGAAGGGCGGTGCCTTCTACCAGACGCTGGGCGGCGGCGTGTGGATGACGCCGGCGATTGATCGCAAGACGAAGACCGTCTTCTTCGTCGTCGGCAACCCGTCGCCGGACCTCTACGGCGCGATCCGCCCGGGTGACAACCTGTACACGGACTCGCTTGTCGCGATCGACCTCGACACCGGCGCCTACAAGTGGCACTACCAGTACATCGCCCACGACGTCTGGGACCTCGACGCCGTGAGCCCGCCGATCCTTACGACAGCGAGGGATGGCAGCGGCAAGATGGTCGACGCCGTGATCCACGGCGGCAAGACGGGCCACATCTACGTCCATGAGCGCAACAGCGGCAAGCTGATCCGCTTCTCCGAAGCGATGGTCCCGCAGGAAAACATGTGGGTGCTGCCGACGAAGACCGGCGCGCGGATGCTTCCGGGTGCGAATGGCGGCGTCGAATGGTCACCGATGGCGGTCAACCCCAGACTGCGCCTGGCTTTCGCAGCGAACCTGCATCAGCCAATGACCTATCACGTCGAGGAATCCCCGTATCCCGGCGGCAAGCTCTGGCTGGGCGGCGCGTTCAAGACGATCCCGACCGAGGAGCAGTCGGGCCGGCTCGTCGCGGTGAACATCGACACGGGCAAGGTGGTGTGGTCCGTGAAGACGCCGCAGCCGCTCATCGGCGGCGTGCTCGCGACGTCCACCGAACTCCTGTTCAACGGCGAAGCCAACGGCTGGTTCAAGGCGTACAACGCGAAGGATGGAAAAGAGCTCTGGAAGTATTACCTCGGCGCGGGCGTGAATGCACCGCCCGTGGCGTACTCGGTGGGGAACACTGAGTACATCGCGGTCGCCGCCGGGGGTAACAATCAGATCAACTCCAAGAAGGGCAACAGCGTGTTCGTATTCAAGCTGATCGGCGGCGAGAAGATCGTCCCGCGTTAGCCGATTCCGGGTACACGGGCGGCCACTCCGCTGGCGGGGTGGCCGCACTTTTTTTGCACCTTAGAAAGGTTGCCGTGCCGAAGTCGTTCGCCGCCGCGCTCGCGTTCGCGGCACTGGTGTTGGTGGCCGCTCCGGTGCCGGCACAGACGCAGGCGCCGAGTAATGACGCCGCGCGCAAACTCGCGGAACCCTGTTTCGCCTGCCATGGTCCCAACGGCAATTCGCCGAATCCGGATTCTCCGGTGCTCGCCGGGCAATCGTGGCGCTACACCTACATCGAACTTAAGGATTTCAAGGAGGGCCGGCGTAACGATCCCGTCATGTCGCCGATAGCCGCGAATCTGACACGCGACGACATGATGGCGCTGGGCAATTTTTTCCAGGCCCAGAAGCCGGTGCCGATCGCCTTCAAGGCGGACGGCGCAAGGGTCGAAGCGGGGCGCAAGGTGTCTGAGGCCGTCCTGTGCCCGATGTGCCACCTGGGCGGCTTTATCGGCCAGAACGAAATTCCCAGGGTGGCGGGCCAGTACCCTCAGTACGTCAAGAAACAGCTGCACGATTTCAAGGCGCGGCGCCGGACCAATGACGCGGGCAACATGACCAGCGTCGCGGCAACGCTGTCCGACGAAGACATAGAAAACCTCTCGCACTACATAGCCAACCTGTAGTCCCGCGGAAGTCCGATATCGCATTGCCGTCGCATGCCGCGCGCAGTATGCTTCATGGTCTAGCGCAATTTTTCGAAACCGCCCCGCGGTAAGAGTTTTCCCATTCCGCGGCGTCACCCCTAGGAGGAGCTCGTGTCCGTCAAGCTATCGTTGACCGTCAACGGCAAGGCCGTGAGTGCGGATGTCGATCCGCGCACGCTGCTGGTCGATTTCCTTCGTATCAACCTGGCGCTCACCGGCACGCACGTGGGCTGCGACACCGGGCAGTGCGGCGCATGCACCATCCATCTCGACGGGCGCGCGGTGAAGGCGTGCAACATGCTCGCCGCCCAGGCCAACGGCGCCGCTGTCATGACGATCGAGGGCCTGGCCGCCGCGGACGGTACGATGCATCCGATGCAGGCGGCGTTCAAGGAATGCCATGGCCTGCAATGCGGCTTCTGCACGCCGGGCATGGTCATGAGCGCGATCGATCTCGTGCAGGGGCATCCCAAGGCCGACGAACAGACGATCCGCGAGGGCCTGGAAGGCAACTTCTGCCGCTGCACCGGTTATCACAACATCGTCCGCGCGGTGCGTGAAGGCGCTGCCGCGATGGGCAAGTAACGAAAACCGAGGAGGGACGACGATCATGGGTGCCACTGATAAGGGCGTCATCGGCGAATCGGTCCGGCGCAAGGAAGACGTGCGCTTCCTGACGGGTGCCGGGCAGTTCACGGACGACGTCACGTTTGCGCGCCAGACTTGCGGGTACTTCCTCCGTTCGCCGCACGCGCATGCAAAGATTCGCGGCATCGACACTGCCAAGGCCAAGGCTGCGCCCGGCGTGGTCGCGATTTTCACCGGCGCGGACTTGACCGGCGTGAATGGGCTTCCCTGCGGCTGGCTCATTACCGGCACTGACGGCAAGCCGATGAACGAGCCGCCGCACCCGGTGCTGGCGCAAGGCAAGGTGCGCCATGTCGGCGACCCGGTCGCGCTGGTGATTGCGGAAACGGCGCATCAGGCGAAGGACGCCGCGGAGTTGATCGACGTCGATTACGAGACCCTTCCTGTGGTCGTGAACTGCGTCGATGCGCTGAAACCTGGCGCGCCGCAGATCCACGAGCAGGCGCCGGGGAACAAGTGCTACACGTGGGCGCTCGGCGACAAGGCCGCCGTCGATGCGGCCTTCGCCAAGGCGGCGCACGTCACCAAACTCGACATCGTCAACAATCGCCTGATCCCCAATGCGATCGAGCCGCGCGCGGCTGTGGCGTCGTATAACCGCGCCGACGATTCCTACACGCTGTACGTCGCCAGCCAGAATCCCCACGTCGAGCGTCTGCTGATGACGGCGTTCGTGCTGGGCCTGCCCGAAACGAAGGTGCGCGTGATCGCGCCCGACGTGGGCGGCGGCTTTGGATCCAAGATCTACCTGTATGCGGAGGAGACTGCGCTGGTCTGGGCTTCGAAGAAGGTGAACCGGCCGATCAAGTGGGCGGCAGATCGCTGCGAGGCCTTCTTGTCCGACGCGCACGGCCGCGACCACGTCACGCATGCGGAATTGGCACTGGACAAGGACGGCAAGTTCCTCGCGATGCGCGTGCTGACGACGGCCAACATGGGCGCCTACCTGTCGACATTCGCGTCGTGCATCCCGACGATCCTGTACGCCACGCTCCTCGCGGGCCAGTACACGACGCCCGCCATCTTCTGCGAAGTCACCGCGTCGTTCACCAACACAGTGCCGGTGGACGCCTACCGTGGCGCGGGCCGGCCCGAAGCCACCTTCGTCGTGGAGCGGCTCGTGCACCAGGCGGCCGTCGACACCGGAATCGCGCAGGACGAGATCCGCCGCCGCAATTTCATCCGCAAGTTTCCCTATGCAACACCGGTGGCGCTAACCTACGACACGGGCAACTACGACGCGACGCTCGACGAGGCCAACAAGATGGCCGACGTCGCCGGCTTTGCGGCGCGCAAGGCCGAAGCGGCCAAGCGCGGCAAGCTCCGTGGCATCGGCTACGCGACCTACATCGAGGCGTGCGGGCTGGCGCCGTCGAACGTCGCGGGCGCACTCGGTGCGCGCGCGGGCCTCTTCGAGTGCGGGCAGGTGCGCGTGAACCCGACGGGCGGGGTGACGGTGTTTACCGGATCGCACAGCCATGGCCAGGGACACGAGACGACGTTCGCGCAAATCGTCGCGTCGCGCCTCGGGATCGACATCGGCAATGTCGAAGTCGTGCATGGCGACACCGGACGCGTGGCCTTCGGCATGGGGACGTACGGCTCGCGCTCGCTGGCGGTCGGCGGCACGGCCATCGTCAAGGCGCTGGACAAGATCGTCGCCAAGGGCAAGAAGATCGCGGCGCACCTGCTCGAGGCGGCGGAGTCCGACATCGAGTTCAAGGACGGAAAATTCACGGTGGCCGGCACCGACCGCAGCAAGGCGTTCGGGGAGGTATCGCTGGCCGCCTACGTGCCGCACAACTATCCGCTCGACAAACTCGAACCCGGCCTCGACGAAACCGCGTTCTACGACCCGACCAATTTCACCTACCCGGCGGGCGCCCACATCTGCGAGGTCGAGGTCGATCCGGAAACAGGTGTCGTGAAGGTTGTCAATTTCACCGCATGCGACGACTTCGGCAACATCATCAATCCGATGATTGTGGCGGGCCAGGTGCACGGCGGCTTGACGCAGGGCATCGGCCAGGCGCTGCTGGAAAGTTGCGTGTACGACGCCGACAGTGGCCAGCTGCTGACCGGCAGCTACATGGACTACGCGATGCCGCGCGCGGACGACGTGCCATCGTTCAACGTTTCCACCAAAGTGACGCCGTGCACGCACAATCCGCTCGGCGCGAAAGGTTGCGGGGAGGCCGGCGCGATCGGCGCGCCCGCGGCGATGATGAATGCCGTGCACGACGCGCTGGCAGCGGTGGGCGTCAAGCGCATCGACATGCCGGCGTCGCCGCACCGGGTGTGGCAGGCCATCCAATCGGCGCGCGCGTAAAGGAGCCCGACATGTACGCATTCGAATTGCACAAGGCCGATTCGCTCGCTAACGCCGCCGCGTTGCTGACGAAAACAGGCGGGAAGCCGCTCGCGGGCGGCCAGAGCATTGTCGCCGCCATGAAATTGCGTCTTGCGGTTCCGGGCGCGCTGGTCGACCTATCGGGGGTTCCGGAACTGAAGGGTATCCGCAAGGAAGGCGATGCGATCGTGATCGGCGCCATGACGCGGCATGCAGAGGTCGCCGCATCCGCGGTCGTCAAAGGCGCCATTCCGGCGCTCGCCGCGCTCGCCGAAGGCATCGGCGATCGGCAGGTGCGCAACATGGGCACCTTGGGCGGCTCGCTCGCGAACAACGATCCGGCGGCGGATTATCCTGCCGCGGTGCTGGGATTGGGCGCGACGGTCAACACCAACAAACGCAAGATCCCCGCCGACGAGTTCTTCAAGGGTATGTACGAAACGGCGCTTGGCGACGGCGAGTTGATCACATCGGTCAGCTTTCCGATCCCGAAGAAGGCGGCCTACGTGAAGTTCCCGCAGCCGGCTTCGCGTTTCGCACTGGTCGGCGTGTTCGTCGCGCAGACCACGGATGGCGTGCGGGTGGCGGTGACGGGGGCAACATCGACCGTCCACCGCGCCAAGGCGATGGAGCAAGTGCTGGCAAAGAGCTTTACGGCCGACGCGGCAAAGGCCGTCAAGATCGATCCGGCCGGCCTCAACAGCGATCTGCACGGGTCGGCGGCGTATCGGGCCCATCTCGTCTCGGTGCTGGCGGCCAGGGCGGTGGCGGCAGCAGGTTAGAAGCGGGATGTGCAATCAGTTAAGAAACCAGGGGAGAAAACAACATGGGACCAAAAATGGTGGTATTCGCCGTCGTCCTCGGGCTTGCGCCGCTCGGCTGCGCGCAGATGGCTGCGCCGCCTGGCTCGGCCAGCGCCTCCGGTTGCACGCCGAGCAATTGCAGGGTCATCGTGACCGTCACGGGAGATTGTTCGAACGCCGGCAACATCAGCGTCAACATCGACCCGTTGCCGGTGCCGCGTGAACATCACAACCTGAAGATCGCCTGGGACATCCAGACGCCCGGATTCAAATGGGCACCCGCGCCCAACGGCATCACCTTTAACACGCCACCGATTCCGCCGGCCGGTGAATTCACGAACCATCATGACAATGGCGACAAGTACGACGTTACCGACGCAAACACCCAGACGGCTCCCACGCTGTTCAAGTACGACATCCATTTGCTGCGCAGCAACGGATCGCCGTGCGCCGTCAAGGATCCGTCGATCCGCAACGGGTCGTCCTCGAAACTTCGGCTGCGGATAGGATCAGGCAGCGCCGTCCAGCCAGCGGCGCGCTTCCGCCTTCGCGTCGGCGAAGGCCAGTGCGCGGCCCGCGCGGTCGGCCGCGGAAAACGCGGCGGCGCCGAGATTCGCGCGCGCGGATGCGACGTAAGGTGACAGGAACGCCTCGTCGGCAGGATCGCGGTGAATTCCGGTCAGGTCGTTGTGGGCTTCGGCCATGCCGAAGAAACGTGCGGTGCGCTGCCAATCACCTTCGAAGGCGGCAAGTCCGGCACAGACCTCCAGCACGCTCTGGGCCACCGGCCGCGACCCGGTCTCGTCGGCGATCGCATCGACCTCGATCAGCGTTGCCCGGGCGCGCGCGCCCGCGCCACGACCGATGAATACCATCGCCAGATTGAGAAGGCCGATGGCGATGCTTTCGCGATCGCCGATGTCGCGGACGAGTGCGATAGCCTGCTCGTAGAGCGGCTCGGCCGAATCAAGAGAGCCTTCGACACGGTGCAGCTGGGCCAACGCATTGAGCGCGGCGGCGATCTCCCGCTTGTCCCCGAACCTGTGCGCTAAGTCGAGTGCTTCCTCCAGGTGCACACGCGCGCCCGGCCGGTTGCCTTGGCCGAGCACCGCGAGTCCGAGAGGCTGCAGGACATCGGCGACCAGTGACAGGTCTCCGATTTCCCGCGCGATCGCGAGTCCCTCCTCGAGGAGTTGGCGCGCTTCATCGTATTGGCCCATGAAACAGCGGGTCTGACCCGCGTCGAACAGCGCGCGGCTGCGCGCGGCATTTCGCTGTTGCGCGCCGGCGTGGGCGAGCGCCTCCAGCGTCAATCGACGTTCGAGGTCCAGCGACCCGCGGTTAATGAGGTACGGCTTCAATGCGTGCACCAGGCGCAAGCCGCTTTCCGCACCGTCGGGCAAATGGCCGTACCACGCGTGAACCGCGAGCAGGTTCTCTCGCTCGTGATCGAGCCGCGCGAGCCACGCGCCCTGGCGAGGCCCGAATAGCTCCGGCATCGCCCCTTCCGCGAATGCGAGATAGAACGCCGCGTGACGCGCGCGTACCGAATCTTCCTCGCCCGAATCCGCGAGACGCTCCTGCGCATATTGGCGGACCGTTTCGAGCAACCGGTAGCGTCCGCTATCAGGATCGAGCCCCACCAGCGACTTCTCGATGAGGTTGGTCAGGAGCGTCGAGCACGTCCGTCGCATCGACCGCGTCGCCGGCGCCGACCGCTTCGGCCGCCTCGAGCGTGAAGCTGCCCGAGAAGACCGCGAGGCGCCGGAACAGTACGCGCTCCGGTTCGGTAAGCAGGTCGAAGCTCCAGTCGATGAGCGCGCGCAGCGTCTGCTGGCGGGGGAGCGCGGTGCGGTCGCCGCTGGTCAGCAGACGGAAGCGATCGGACAGCCGCGCCGCGATCTGTACGACGGAGAGCGCGCGCACGCGGGCCGCGGCGAGCTCGAGCGCGAGCGGAATGCCGTCGAGGCGCTGGCATATCCCGGCGACGGCCGTTGCGTTCTCGTCCGTGACCGCGAATGCGGGCTGCACCGCGAGCGCGCGCTCGACGAAAAGGCGCACCGCGGCGTACTGCGTGAGCGCCTCGCCGCTGAACGAATCGTGCGGTATCCGGGAACGCGCAGCGGCGGTAACGGAAACAGGCGTCTCGCCGCGCGACGTGCAGCGGCTCGCGGCTCGACGCCAGGATCCCACGCGGGCCCCGCTTGCGAGCAGCGCGTCCGCGATCTCCGCGCACGCCTGCACCAGGTGCTCGCAGTTGTCGAGCACGACAGCAGCTGCCGGTCGCGGACGTACTTGCACCAGCGCCTCGACGACCGGGCGCCCGGCCTCCTCCTTGACGCCCAGCACAGAAGCCACGGCCTGCGGCACCAGCCGCGGTTCGGCAGCGCCGCCAGTTCGACGAGCCACACGCCGTCCGGAAAAGCGTCCATGTGCTCCGCGGCGACCTGCAGCGAGAGGCGCGTCTTGCCGATGCCGCCCGAGCCGAGCAGCGTGAGCAGGCGGCGCTTGGCGAGCAGCTTCGCCGACTTCAGCGAGTTCTTGCTCCCTGCCGATGAACGACGTCACTTGTTGCGGCAGGTTGTTCGGCGTGCCGTCCAGCGAGCGCAACGCCGGAAAGGTGGCGCGAAGGCTCGGATGCACGACCTGGAATACGCGCTCGGAGCTTGCGAGGTCGCGCAACCGCACGTTGCCGAGGTCGTGCAGGGCGACATCGGCCGGGAGACGACTCTCGACGAGCGCCACGACCGCCTGCGACACCAGCACCTGGCCGCCGTGGGCCACCCCCATGATCCGTGCCGCGCGATTGACGGCGCGGCCGAAGAAATCGTTGTCGCGCCGCTCCCCAACTCCAGCGTGCAGCCCGCAGCGCACCTTGAGCGCGATGCCGCCGGTGGCGGCCGGGTCGGCGAGCCCGTGTTGCATCTTGATGGCTGCGTTAATGGCATCGAGCGGATCCTCGAAGGCTGCATGCGCGCCATCGCCCAGCATCTTGACGACCTGCCCGCGATGGGCGGCCACGGCTTCGCGCACGATCGCGTCGTGGCGTGCGAGAGCCTCGCGCATCCGCTCGGGTTCGTGCTCCCAGAGTTGGGAGCTTCCCTCGATGTCGGTGAAGAGAAAGGCGACGACGCCAGGCGCTGCTTGCATGCCGGTGGGAGTGCCGCGAATCGCTTGCTCGCGTGAGGGCTGTGAGGCGATCAGACTACCATTTCATCCTGCTGTTGTTCCAGATGTCTCGCTGGCCAAGAGTTTCTCGGCGGATGCGGCCAAGACAGTCAAAGTCGACGCCAAGGGTCTCAACAGCGACCTGCATGGATCCGCCGCGTACCGGGCGCATCTCGTCTCGGTGATGGCTGCTCGGGCGGTGACCGCGGCAGGCTAACGCCGCGTTAGCGGGTTCTAGTTGCAGCGGCGGGATTCCCGCCACCCTTTCTTCGTCTTTGCGGCGCGTCAAGGCGAATCGAGGTTCCGGTTGACGGGGGACCCCACAACCCGAAATACTCGGAGCGTGTGCTTCCCATAATTCTTCCAATATGCTGCTCGTTGGGTGTCCGCCGTGATCGACCAGCCCGCCGTCACGACCTTCCTCTTCACCGACATCGAGGGCAGCAGCCGGCTCTGGGAAGAGCAGCCGGAGCGCATGCAGCACGGCGCTGGCGCCGCCACGACGGGATTCTGCGCGCGCGGTCGCCGCCATCGTGGCGCTCGTCGTGAAGATCCACCGGCGATGGCGTGCATGCGGCGTTCGACGATCCGCGCGACGCGGTCGCGGCGACCGTCGAGTTCCAGATTGCGCTCGACGACGCCCGGTCACACCGGCGGTCTTGCGCTGCGCGTGCGCTGCGGCATGCATGCGGGCGTGATCGAGCGGCGCGACGGCGACTACTTCGGAAGCGCCGGTCAACCGCGCCGCGCGGATCATGAGCGCCGCGCACGGCGGCCAGGTGCTGGTCTCGCAGGCGGTCGCCGACCTGATCCGCGATCGGCTGCCCGACGGCGTGTCGTTGCGCGATCTGGGCGCCGTGCGCCTGCGCGACCTGTCGAGCGCCGAACGCGTGTTACCAGGTCGAGCATGCGAGGCTGCGGCCCGAATTCCCGGCGCTGCGCTCGCTGGAGGCGGTGCCGAACAACCTGCCGCAGCAGGTGACGACGTTCATCGGCCGCGAGCGCGAACAGGCAGGAGATCAAGGCTGCGCTCGAAAGACGCGGCTGCTGACGCTGAGCGGGATCGGGGGGATCGGCAAGACCCGCCTGTCGCTGCAGGTCGCCGCCGACGTCGTCAACGACTATCCCGACGGCGTCTGGTTCGTCGAACTGGCGCCGATCACCGATGCGCGTCTCGTGCCGCAGGCGGTCGCGTCGGTTCTCGGCGTCAAGGAAGAGGCGGGCCGACCGGTGAACGAGGCGTTGGTCAAGCTACGTGCGCGACCGGCAGCTGCTGCTCGTGCTCGACAACTGCGAGCATCTCGTGTGCCGCGTGCGCGGAACTCGCCAAGCAGCTGCTGCAGGCCGGCGCCGCGCGTCACGGATCCTGGCGTCCAGCCGCGAGCACTTCAACATCGCGGGCGAAACGATCTATACGGTGCCGCCGCTTTCCGTGCCCGAAGCCGGAAGGCCGGATCTCCGCTCGCTTCGATCCTGCAATTCGAAGCGGTGCGCCTGTTCGTCGAGCGCGCGACGGCGGTGCAACCTTCATTCAGGCTGAGCGAGCAGAACGCGCCTGCGGTCGTCGAAATCTGCCGGCGTCTCGACGGCATTCCGCTCGCGCTCGAGCTCGCGGCGGCGCGCGTGCGCGCGCTGTCGGTCGAGCAGATCGCCGCGCGCGTCAACGATCGCTTCCGGCTGCTGACGACCGGCGATCGCACGGCGCAGCCGCGACAGCAGACGCTGCGGGCGATGATCGACTGGAGCTACGACCTGCTGACCGAGAAGGAGCGGATTCTCTTTCGCCGGCTGGCGGTGTTTGCCGGCGGCTGGACGCTGGAGGCAGCCGAGGTGGTTGCGTCGGGCGGCGACGTCGACGAACGCGGCGGTGCTGGACCTGCTTGCCGATCTGGTCGACAAGTCGCTCGTGGTAATCGACGCGGAAGGCGGGCGCTACCGCCTGCTCGAAACCGTTCGCCAATATGCGGACGAGCGGCTGACGCAGGCGGGAGAGGACGACGCGACGCGCGCGCGGCATCTCGACTATTACGTCTTCGCTCGCGGAGGCTGCGCGGCCGCAGCTCGACGGCCCCGACCAGGCGGCGTGGCTCGCGCGCATCGATGTCGAGCGCGAGAACCTGCTCGCCGCGCACGCGTGGTGCGATCACGCGGCGGACGGCGCCGCCCTCGGCCTGCGGCTGGTGCATGCGATCCATCCCTACTGGTTCATCCGGGGACTGATGGGCCTGGGCCACCGCGTCACGCTCGCCGCCCTCGCAAGGCCGGGAACGCAGGCTGCGCACGCTCGAGCGCTCGCCGCGCGCCTGTTCGAGGCGGGACAGCTTTGCGGCTTCATGGGCCGCTACGAGGAGGCGAAGGCGCTGCTCGAGGAAAGCCTCGGCATTGCCCGCAACCTCGGCGACCTCTTCCGCATCGCCAAGGCGTTGCAGCCTCTCGCGATGGCGGCATCGGGCCTGGGCGAGCCGGCCGCGGCTCGCCGCTACATCGAGGAGGCGGTGGAACTCGCGCGCGCGTTGGGCGACAAGCGCGAGCTCGCCATCGCGGTCAACGGGCTCGCCCAACTCCATCGGGTAGAAGGCAATCTTGATCTCGCCGAGCCGCTCTACGATCAGGCGATCGCGCTCGCGCGCGAAATCGGCGATCGAGAGAACGTCGCGATCGGGCTCCTCAACCTCGCGATGGTGTGGATCGGACGGAGCGCGGGCGCGCGGGCGCAGGGCGCGTTGGCCGAGGCGATTGCCATTGCCCTCGCGCTGGGAAGCAAGCCGGTCGGGCAGGGCGCGCTCGATGTCGCGACCGGGCTCGCCGCCTGGCAGCGTGAGTACGAACGCGCGGCCCGCTGGTTCGGTTCCGCCCAGGCGCAGATGGCGCAGACGGGAATTCAGCGCGATCCTATCGACCAGGCGTTCCTGGTCCCGTTGGTCGACCGGTCGCGTTCGGCGCTCGGCGATACCGCCTTCGCGGCTGCCGAGCGCGGTGGCAGTGCGCTACGCTACGACGAGGCGATCGAGGAGGCGCGCGCGTGGCTCGCGCCTGCCCCGACCGTGCCGACGGTCAGTTCCGCATCCAGGGGTCCTTGACGCCGCAGACTTTTGCGTCGGAACGGAAGCGCAACAGGTATTCGTAGTCGTTGGAGTCCACCTTCTTCCGTTTCCATACGAAGCTGTTCGAGCAGTGCGGGTCATTCACCGGATCGAAAACGTCGTCCGGAGCGTTGGGATCCTTGAGAAACACGCCGTCGCCTGCGCGCTGACAGAAATAGAATCCGTCCGGCAAGGTCCAGGTAACGCGTTTCTTGACCGCGAAGTCCCCCAATTTCACGTAGTCTGCGAGAACGATGTCGTCCGCATCACATCTGACGTTGTTCAACGTGATCGGGATGGTGCAGGAATCGGTCATTTGACCCTTCGGACAGTCGACGGGCTGACCGCTCGGCGTGCGCGGCGTAAGAAGCTTGCCCTTGACGGGATAGAGCGCCTTGCCCGAATGCGACATCCCGTCCCGCGGACCCATCGTGTCGCATCCCACGGCCAGGCACGCAGTCAATGCAATCAGTAACAAAGATTGGATTTTCATTCTTGTCTCCCCTGTTGGCGATCCCACAAAGTGTCACGAATAACGTCAGTTACGCATCCAGGGGTCCACCACGCAAATCTTTGCCCCGGCACGGAATTGCAGTTTGTATTCGTAGTTCTTCCCGTCGGAGGTCAGGCGTTCGACTTTAAACCTGTCGAAACACGGCGGGTGTTGCCACGGCTGGAACGGACTCGGTATGTTCGGATTCTTGAGGTACGCTCCGTCGCCGGAGCTCTGACAGAATTGATAATTGGCCGTAAGCAATTTCCATGTGACGAATTTCTTCTGCGGGAGCGCAGGCAGTAGCACGTAGTCGTCGAGGGCGACCTCGCAGTTCTGGCCGATCACCGTGATGCCGATCGTGCATTCATCGGGAGGTCCTCCGGACGGGCAGGGGGCCCCTGGCGTGGTAGGCGCGCGAGTCGTAATCTCCGCCCCGAGTGGATACAAGGACTCGACCGAATACGAGCCGGCCTTTGTCACGGCGCATCCGGTGGCCAGACTCGCGGTCGCAGCGATCAGGACCAATGACTGGATCTTCATTTCGATTTCCCCTGTTGGCGAATCCACTGGGACGGTTGCCACGGACAAGTCCGTTGCTTGTGGCACCGCCATATTGCCGAGGCATTTTCGGGCAATGACTCCTGCTTCGCAAGTAGGCTACAAGGCGAATCTTCGCATTCGAATGCCGCAGCGGAGCCGATCTTCGGCATCGAAGGCATCTGTCCATCGACGTGGGACAGGGATGCAATGGCCCGCCCGGAGGACAATTGGTATTCTAGGCGCCTTGCGCTCCGAAGCATCCTTCCGCCCCTATGCCCGCCGCCCTATCCGCGCTTCCGGTTACCGTCGATGCCACGCTCGACCTGCTGACGGAGAACGACTACGTCGCGGATCGCCGCCTTGCGACCGCCGTTTTCCTAGCGCTGCGACTAAAGCGGCCACTATTCCTCGAAGGTGAGGCTGGCGTAGGCAAGACCGAGTTGGCCAAGGTGCTGGCGGCGGGCCTTCACCGGCCACTGGTTCGCTTGCAGTGCTACGAAGGCCTCGATACGGCCTCTGCGGTGTACGAATGGAACTACCCGCGCCAGATGATCGAGATTAGGCTGGCGGAGGCCACCGGCGCGGTCGCGCGGGAGGACCTGTCGCGCGACATCTTCACGCGGCGTTTTCTTCTGAAGCGGCCGCTGTTGCAGGCGATCGATCCCGACGATGGCGTCGCACCGGTGCTGCTGATCGACGAACTCGACCGCACGGACGAGCCGTTCGAGGCCTACCTGCTCGAGGTGCTCTCCGACTTCCAGGTGTCGATTCCCGAGCTGGGGCCGATCGTCGCGAAAGCCCCACCCATCGTCGTCATCACGTCGAACCGGACGCGCGAGATCCATGACGCTATCAAGCGCCGCTGCCTCTACCATTGGGTTGCCTATCCCGACGCGCTGCGCGAACTGGCGATCCTGCGCCGCAAATGTCCGCGGGCCCCGGAAACGTTGGCGCGCGAGATCGTCGCGTTCACGCAGCGGCTGCGGTCGATGGACCTGTTCAAGGCGCCGGGCGTCGCCGAAACGCTCGACTGGGCCGAGGCGCTGCTGGCACTCGACCGCATTGCGCTCGATCCGCATACGGTGGCGGACACGCTGGGTGTGCTGCTCAAATATCAGGACGACGTAGGCGCCATTACCCGGGAGGTCGCCGAGAAGCTGGTCGCGGAAGTCCAGGCGGAAGGGATCGCGCTTTGAATCCGGCCGCCGTGCATTCGGGTCCCATCTCGCTGCCGCGCGGCTACCTCGCGGATAACGTGCTGCACTTCGTGCGCGTGTTGCGCGCGGCCGGGCTGCCGGTCGGGCCCGCCAAGGTGATCGATGCGATTGCCGCTGTCGAGGCCGTCGGGGTCGCCAACAAGACAGATTTTCGCGAAGCGCTGGCGGCGGTGCTGGTGTCCCGGCAGGAGCAACTCGTCCTGTTCGAGCAGGCCTTCGACCTCTTCTGGCGCAATCCGAAGCTCCTGGAAAAAATGGTCGCCGCGCTGTTGCCCCGCGTTTATGGCCGCACGAACGACACGCCGGAGCCGCTGGAACTGCCTTCGCGGCTCGCGCAGGCCATGCTGCCGCCCAAGCGGCCTTCTGACCGCTCCGACGACGAGGATGAGATCGAACTGGATGCGGCGTTCACGTTTTCGGAGAGGGAGGTGCTGCAGGCCAAGGATTTTGCGACGATGACGGCCGATGAATTGGCGCAGGTCAAGGACCTGTTGGCCCGCCTCCAGCTGCCGCTGCCGGAACTGCCGGTACGGCGCACGCGCGCCGCGACGCGCGGCCATCGCATCGATCTGCGCGCGACATTGCGGGGCATGACCGGTGCCGCGGGCGCCGTGGCGCCGCTCGCCTTTCGCGCGCGTATCCGGCGCACACCGCCACTGGTCGTCCTGTGCGATATCTCGGGCTCGATGGACCGCTATGCAAGGATGCTGCTGCATTTCCTTCATGCCATCACCAACGACCGTCACCGCGTGCATACGCTGGTGTTCGGCACGCGCCTCACCAACATCACGCGGCATCTCAAGCACCGCGACGTCGACGTCGCGCTGCAGCGCGTGACGCGATCGGTCGAGGATTGGGCCGGCGGCACGCGCATCGGCGCATGTGTCGGTGAATTCAACCGGCGGTGGTCGCGCCGGTTGCTTGGTCAGAACGCCGTCGTGCTGCTGATCAGCGACGGCCTCGATGCCGAATCGGGGGAAGGATTGGAATTCGAAGTCGAGCGCCTGGCGAAATCCTGCGCGCGGCTGATCTGGCTGAATCCGCTGCTGCGCTACGCGGAGTTCGAGCCGCGCTCTGCCGGCATCCGTGCGATCCTGCCGCATGTCGACGACTTCCTGCCCGTGCACAACCTGTCCAGTCTGACCGCACTGGCCGCTGCGTTGTCGCGGCCGGCATTGCGCGGCAGAGAGATTGCGCGCATCGCTGCATGATGGAGAGCGATTCGTCATGGAAATGACCAATTCGCGCGTCGTGCCGGCACCGGTGGCCGCGGTATGGCAGGCACTCAACGATCCGGCTGCGCTCAAGGCGAGCATCCCGGGCTGCGAGTCGCTGGAGCGCATCGGCGACGACGAGTGGCGGGCCATGGTTGCGGCCAAGGTCGGCCCGGTCTCGGCGAAGTTCAGCGGCAAGATGCGGGTCACCGACAGCACGCCGCCCGATGGCTACACGCTGAAGTTCGAAGGGCAGGGCGGCGTGGCCGGATTCGCCAACGGCGAGGCCAAGGTCACGCTGGTTCCCGCCGCCGAATGATGAGACAACGCTGACCTATGTGGTCAAGGCACAGGTCGGCGGCAAGCTCGCGCAGATCGGATCGCGGCTGATCGACGGCGCCGCGGCGAAACTTGCCGACGATTTTTTTGCCAAATTCAGTGCTCAATTCGCGCCGGCAGGCGTCCCGGGCGCAGCGGTGGCGCCTGTAGCCCGCCCGCGGGGAGCGAGCACGTTCGCGGGTGCGCGCTGGGTGCGTTACACGGCGCTGGCCTTGATACTGGCCATTATCGCGTGGCTGTATATCCGGGGTGGCGTCCGGTTTTGAGCAGAGGAACTCCATGGATAGCGTAGACCTCGATGTCCTGAAGCGCAGCGCGGCATGGTTGGACGAGGGTCGCCCAGTCCTGCTGGTCACGGTCGTCAAGACGTGGGGCAGTTCGCCGCGGCCCGAGGGCGCGATGCTGGCGGTCCGGGATGACGGCCTCCTTGTCGGCTCGGTGTCCGGGGGCTGCATCGAAGACGACATCGTCGATCGCATGCGGCGGCTGGGCGTCAAGCAAACGCGGTGCGAGGCCGTGACGTACGGCGTGTCCGCGGATGAAGCGCGCCGCTTCGGCTTGCCCTGCGGCGGAACGATTCAGCTGGTGCTGGAACCCATGAGGCGCGATTCGGGCATTCGCGCGTTGCTGCGCGAAATCGAGGCGGGCCATCTCGTGAGCCGCAGGCTCGACCTCCTGACGGGCGAGGCGACGCTGCATCCTGCGCACGCCACGGACGGACTTTCCTTCGACGGGAAGACGCTGACGACGATTCACGGTCCGCGTTATCGGATGCTCGTGATCGGCGCGTCGCAGCTGTCGAAATACCTGGCGCAGATCGCCGTTGGCCTCGACTACCAGGTCACCATCTGCGACCCGCGGGAGGAGTACACCGAAACCTGGGACATCCCCGGCGTCACGCTGGTGCGGACGATGCCGGACGACACCGTGCGCGCGATGCACGTCGACGAACGCTGCGCTGTCGTCGCGCTCACGCACGATCCGAAACTCGACGACCTGGCATTGATGGAGGCGCTCAAATCGCCGGCATTCTATGTCGGCGCGCTGGGCTCGCGCGCCAACAATGCCAAGCGGCGCGAGCGGCTGCGCGAATTCGACGTGACCCCCGAGGAGATCGCGCGCCTGCACGGTCCCATCGGTCTCTACATCGGCAGCCGCACGCCGCCGGAGATCGCCGTCTCCATCCTGGCCGAGATCACCGCCGTCAAGAATGGCGTTGCGCTGCCCGACATCGCCACCGTGGCCGTGGCCAAGGAGAAGATCGAGCCCAGCGCGGCTTGCCCCGTCGCTTGAAAGCGAAACGGTCACATCCCACAAGCGAGACAAAGGCGGCTGCTCCGTGGTAAGGTAGGAGAAAATCAGCGCTTTGAGGTGGCATGCCCGTTTGGCTCCGCGGTACTCCGCGACTCAAGTCATTCTTTCCACGCCGTTCCTTCATCCACCCAGTTGTCCCGCCTAACGCAATGGTTCGCGTGGGATGGAAATTGTGCGGGCTGGCCGCGCTCGCCGTCGCTGCACTGGGGTGGGTCCACACGGGGGTCGTGTCGGCACAGTCGACCGCGGTGCCAGGCGGAATCGGCGCCGACGGCGGTGCCAGCTGCGAAATCGGCGACCGAGGAGCCGGCCAAGCCATTGTTCGAGCTCCCTTCGGCCTGGGACGCTCCGGAGCCGTGGCGCACCGATCGATACTACTTCCAGTTCGCGTACTACACGTTGCATTTCCATTACGATGCGAACCATCAGCAATCGTATCTGTTCGATGCCGAGTATCACTTCAAGGAGGAGTGGCTCGGAGGCCAGTGGATTGCGGGCGTCGCGCTGTTCCAGAATTCGTTCGGGCAGTTTTCGCAATATGTGTTCGGCGGCTTGCAATGGCGGCCGATCGCGGACAACCAGCCGTTCTATGTCAAGCTTACGGCAGGTCCCCTCCACGGATACAGTGGTCAGTACAAGAACAAGCTTCCCTACAACAACTCGGGCGTGGCTCCCGCGATCATTCCCGGCGTAGGTTATTGCGTGAAGCGTTATTGTGGTGAATTCGTGCTACTCGGCGCGAACGCGGCCCTGTTCACCATCGGCGTGACGGTACCCTAGCTCGAACGCGGCCGGTGCCACCGGCTTTCCAGCGCGCAAGATCCGCCGGTTCATCGACGTCCCACGACAAGGGCAGCTCGACCCAACGCACTCTCGCACCCGCGAGCGTAGCGCGCGTGTCGGGCAGCGCATGCCCGGTGCCCCAACGGACGCCGTCGAAGCGGACCGGAATCCGGGCGCCCACGAGGACAAAGCCGCCGTCCTCGGCCGGACCCAGCACCACGTCCGCATCGGCCAGTGCCGCGGCGGCCGCGGCCAGTGCGGCGACGCCCTGCGCCGGACAATCCGTGCCGATCAGTATTGCGGCAGGTGCTCGCGTGAGGGCATCGGCGATTGCGCAGGACATCCGGACGCCGAGGTCGCCCTCGCATTGGCCACGCAGTTCGATGCCATGGAATTCGGCGAGCCCCCGGAAATACGGCGACGCGGGGTCGGGAGTGCACCACACTTCGATTGCGCCGACGATCCCTTGCGTGCGCGCCGCGACGGCATACGCCATCGTCGCATCGATCAGTTCGCGGTAGGCTGTGGCGGCAGCCTCGGCGCCTAACACGGCAGCGAGCCGCGTTTTCACGTGGCCGGCCAAGGGCTCACGGGCGAAAATCAGAAGCACCGGCGCATTCGCCTTGCGCATGGGCTCAGGCGTCATAGCGCCGTGCCAGTGCCGCCGGGTCCGCGCCGAGCGCATATGCGAGACGCAACCGCCACATGGTGGCAATGGTGCGCCAGGGTCCGCGGCGTTCCCACCGGCGACCCGACGTCACGATGCGCAAGCGCAGGCATGCAGGGCGTCCGGCGCTGCGTTTGAGCGTTTTGCATAGCGCGATGTCTTCCATCAGCGGAATATCGGGAAACCCGCCGATACCGGCGAAGGTCGCCTTCTCGACAAAGATTCCCTGGTCGCCGGTCGCAATCCCCGTCCAGCGCGAGCGCAGGTTCATCATCGCGGCGACGAGTTTCAATGCGTGGGCGCGACCGGCAAGTCGTACGTCGAAGCGTCCCCAGCGAAAGCCGCTGCCCAACGCCGCGGCGACAGCGACGACCGCACCCGCGGGAAGCAGCGAATCGGCATGCAGGAACACGACCACGTCGCCGGTCGCGACGTGGGCGCCTGCATTCATCTGCCGCGCCCGCCCGGTTGCGGCGACGATGGCGCGGTCGACGAAGGGCTGCGCCAATTCCAGCGTATTGTCGGCGCTGCCGCCATCGACGACGATGACCTCGTGACCTTCGTGGCGCAGCGGTTGCAGCGCCGCCAGCGTGGCAACGATCCCCGGCGCCTCATCGAGCGCCGGAACCACGATCGACAAGCGCATGCGCGATCCGTCACGCACCGGGCGCGCCTCCGCTATGGCCGCGCTTCCACGCCACCGGCAGCAGGGCAAGCAGACCGAGGAGCGCCAGCGCACCCAATGTCTGCGCCGACACGAGGCTCTCGAGGGACTCGATTCGCGACAACGATTCGCCCAGGTTCACGAAGACGAAACTCGCCGGGATGATGCCGATGAGAGTCGCCAGCGCGTACGTGCGCACCGGGATGGTCGTCAGCGCGGGAGCGAGGTTGACTAAGAAGAACGGAAACAGCGGCACCAGGCGCAGGAACAGCATGTACTGGAAAGCGTTGGCGGTGAAACCGGCGTTGATTCGTTTCCCAACGTCGCCCAGGCGTTTGCGCGCCGCATCGGCAAAGATGTAGCGCGCGGCGACAAAAACGAGGGTCGCGCCGACGGTCGCGGCGGCGACGACCAGCACGGTGCCCACCCAGCGGCCGAAGAGGAAACCCATCGTCAGCGAGAGGAGCAAGCCACCGGGAATGCTGAACGCCACCGCGCCGGCATAGACAAGAAACGCGATGGCAAGCGACGCGGCGAAATGCTGCTGCGTGTACAGGAGGAGGGCATCGCGATGGGCCTTGATGGTCTCGAGGGTGAGATAGTTCTGGCCGCCGAGGACCAGGAACGCGACGATGGCGCCGATGAACACGGCCAGAAGGCTCAAGCGTATCCAGCGGTCGCGGGCTGGCGGCGCATTCGCCGCGCCCTTGTCGGAAGCCATCGTCAGCCCCCGCGCAGCCTGAAAATCCGCTTGATCCAGCGCGCGGCCGTCGGCGTCAATGCCTCCTTCATGCGCTGGTCCGCCACGCGGCGATTGACCTGCGCCAGCGTAGGGTACGTGTGGATCGCGCTCGACAGGTCCTTGGCATGCAGTCCCTTGGAAATTGCGAGAACGCATTCGGCAATGAGCTCGCCGGCGCTGGGGCCCACGATCGCCGCACCGAGCACCTTGCCGCGCGGATTCGTGATCAGCTTGGCGAAGCCTTCGCTATCGTTGTCGGTGCGCGCGCGATCGATGTCCGAGAACGGAAACCGGTAGACGTGGTGCACGATGCCTTTTGCGCGAGCGTCCGTTTCCGACAGGCCGACCCGCGCCAACTCGGGATCGGTGTAGATGCACCACGGCACGACCGGCGACGGTCTTGTCCACCAGAGCTTGAAGAGCGCGCGGCGCAACACGACGCCGGCATGGTGTTCGGCCAGGTGCGTGAACTGGTAGCCCCCGGCGACATCGCCAATGGCGTAGATGCGCGGGTTGGTCGTGCGCAGCCCGGCGTCGACGACGAGCTGGCCGTTCGCCACGGCCACGCGCGCAGCAGCGAGGCCCAGGTTTTCGATATTGGGCTGGCGTCCGGCGGCCAACAGCACGTGCGTTGCGCTGAGTGTGCCTTCCTCGCCGTCCTGGCCCTTGATCGCGAGAGTAATGGTGCCGACACGGCCGGCAACGCGCTGTATCGTCGCGTCGAGGCAGTAGCGGATGCCTTCCGCGCGCATCTGCTGGTGGACGACCTGCGCCAGGTCCTCGTCCTCATGCGCAAGGATGCGCGGCGCGATGTCGACGACGGTGACCTCGCTGCCGAGCCGGCGCATCGCCTGCGCCAATTCGCTGCCGATCGGCCCGCTGCCGATGACCACTAGCGACGGCACCGGTTCGCGCAGGTCGAACAGTGTTTCGTTGGTGAGGAAGGGCGTCCCCGCGAGGCCGGGGAGCGCGGGGACGGTGGGCCGCGAGCCGGTCGCAAGCACGAACGTCGTGCCGGTCAGCTTGCGCCCATTGACCTCGAAAACATCGGGCGCCGTGAACCGGCCGTCCCCGAAGGCGACGTCCACACCCAAAGCGCGGAAGCGCTCCGGGCTGTCATTGGGCTCGATGCCCGCGATGACCCCGCGCACGCGTTCCATCACCTGGGCAAGATCCGGCGCGGGATCGGCGGGCCGCAGCGCCCAGCGGTCTGCGTGGCGCATCGCGTGCGCAATGCGCGCCGACTTGATCAGCGTCTTCGACGGCACGCACCCGTACCACAGGCAATCGCCGCCCATCCGGTGCTTCTCGACGAGCGCGACCTTGGCGCCGAGCGCGGCGCCACCGGCTGCAACCACGAGGCCGCCCACGCCGCCGCCGATGACAACGATGTCGAACTCAGCGCCCATTTTCAGGTCGCGCCAAGCAAATCGTCTTTCACGACGGCGGACTTTGCGTCGACCAGGTCAGCGACCGAATACGAACGGGACAAGTCGCCCAGGACCGAGCCCAAGTGTTCCTGGTCCAGCAATTCGCGGACCCGCCAATGTGCTTCGGCGATCCGGAAGTCGATGCCTGTTTCGCCTACCTTGCGGCCAAGTTCGGCGAGCATGCGCACGGTGGACAGGTCGATCTCGGTGGAAAAGGACATGTCGAGAATGATGCGCCGGATCGGCCCTGGAGCCGCGCCGATCACCTCTAGGATGCGGTCCCTGACGGTTTCGGCGTTGAAATACAGAAGCGCTGCGTTGGCGCGAACGATGAGAACCCCGGGAACCGGTTTCGCGTCGGGATAGCGGCTCAGGGACGCAAAGTGATCGCTGCCCGGAAACCGGCCGAGCAGCACGCATTCCGGCTGCGCGAGACGCCGAATCAACATCGCTAGCGAGAATACCGCGGCCAGCAGGACTCCTTTGAGGATACCCAGGCTGAGGACGCCCGCGATCGTGACGAGCGCGATCACGAACTCGGACCGGCTGACCCGGCGCAACTGGCGCAGCTCGTCGAACTTGAACATGCTCTGCACGGAGGCCAGCACGAGTGCCGCCAGAAGCGGTTGCGGCAGGCGGGTGAAGAGTCCGGTGAAGTAGAGGAGCACCACCGCCATCCAGCACGAGCACATCACGACGGCCAACGGCGTGCGCGCGCCGGCCTGGTCATTGACGAGCGATTGCGACAAGCCGCCACCGGACGGAAAGCCGTGGCCCACGGCGATGGCCAAGTTGGCCGCTCCGAGCCCGAGCAATTCGCGGTCGGGATCCACCGCGTAATCGTGGCGCGAAGCGAGTAAACGCGCAGCGGCGCTGGCCTCGTTGTAGGCGATAAGAAAGCAGGCGAGTGCCAGCGGCAGCAACGTGTCGAGGTCCTGCGCATCGACTCGCGGCAGCGCGAGGCCGGGCAAGCCGTGCGGGATTGCGCCGACGGTCGCGATTTCCAGAGTCTCGGTCCCCGGGGACGTACATCAATGCTATCGCGAGCACCACTGTCATCAGCGGAACCGGCCAGTGCGGGCGCTTCAGCTGTCCGATAACGAGGAGCGCGAGCGCCGCGAGCCCAAGCATGAGCGAAGGCGCATGCACTTGCGCCAAGTCCCGTGCGAGATGCATGAGCGTGCCGGCGAAATCGCCGCCGCCCCCTGCGACGCCGAGCAACAGCGGCAACTGACTCGTGGCGATGACGATCCCGGCGCCGATCTTGAAGCCGGTCAGCACGGTTTCCGAGATGAAATGCACGATCGCGCCCCAGCGCATGGCCCACGCGCCCACTGCGATGAGCCCGACGAAGAGGGCGGCGGTGCTGGCCAATCCGGCGTAGCGCGCCACATCGCCGGCGGCGATCACGCCGAGCGTCGTGGCGAGCGTCAGCGCGACCGACGACGTCGGGCCGACTGCCAGCTGGCGCGAGGTGCCGAATAGCGCGTAGGCTAGTCCCGCGAAGAGGTAGCAATAGAGACCGGTCTGCACCGGCATTCCGGCCAGCTGCGCATAGGCAATGGAACTCGGGACTGCGTAAGCGGCCAGCGTCGTGCCCGCGAGCACGTCGGCGCGCGCATTGCGGCGACCGTAGCCCCGCAACCACGGCAGGAACCGCAGCAATCGCGAGGCCGGTTCGGGATTCACCGCCGCGGCAACGTGAACGCGAATGTCGAACCCGCTCCGACTTCGCTCGTCACCCAGATCTTCCCGCCATGGAGCTCGATGAACTTGCGCGAGATGGCAAGGCCCAGTCCCGTGCCTTCGATTTTCTTCGATGCGGTTCCGACCTGCCGGAATTCCTCGAACACGGTCTCGAGGTCGCCCGGCGCTATGCCTATGCCGGTGTCAGTCACTGAAATCTCGACCTGGTCGTCGGCTGCCTTCACCCGGACTTCGATCGCACCGCCCTCGGGCGTGAACTTCAACGCGTTGGAGAGAAGATTCAGCAGAACCTGCTTCACCTTGCGCTCGTCCGCATGGACCGCCGTGACGCCGTCGTCGACGGTGCAACGCAATTCGATCCCGCGCCGTTGCGCGCGCTCCCGCACCAGCGTAAGCGTATTGTCGACGGCCGCCGCAAGATCGAATTCGCTGGCGTCGAGCTCCATCCGCCCGGCCTCGATCTTCGACAGGTCGAGGATGTCGTTGATGAGGAGCAGCAGGTGCCGGCCGGACTCGGTGATGTCGCTCACGTACTCGGCTTGCTTCTCGTTCATCTCGCCGAACAGCCGCTCGCCCAGGACTTCCGAGAAGCCGATGATGGCGTTGAGCGGCGTGCGCAACTCGTGCGACATGTTGGCCAGGAATTCGCTCTTGTGCCGGCTCGCGATCTCGAGCTGCCGGCCCTTGACCTCGATCTCGCGGAAGAGCCGCGCATTCTGGATGGCCAGCGCCGACTGCGTCGCGAAGGTCTTCAGGAGGTCGATCACCTCGGCATCGAATTCGCCGGGACTCGCCCGGTTCACGGCCAGGCCGCCCAGCAGGTGGTCGTCGCGCATCAGCGGTACGACCAGCAGCGACCGGTAACCCAGGCGCACGAGAATTTTGCGGAGGCGGCTCGGGTAACTGTGCTCGTCCATGATGTCGCGAATCTGCACCGGCTCGCCGGTTTCGGCCATTCGCCCGAGCGCGCCTTCGCCCTTCCTGATTGGAGCGATGCGCAGCGTGGCGACCAGGTCGTCCGGAAGGCGATCGGCCGCGCGAAGGTGGAATGCCTCGTGGACTTCGTCGTATTCGTAGATCGAGCCGCCAGTCCATGCCCGTCGAGCTGCGTGGCGCGGGAGACGATCGTCGAGAGCACGGTCTCCAGGTCCAGCGTCGAGCTGACGGCCTGCCCGACTTCGCCCAAGGCCTTGAGCTCCCCCACGGACCGCGTCAGGTCGGCGGTCCGCGCTCCAGTTCCTTGAACAGCCGCACGTTCTCGATCGCGATGACCGCCTGGTCGGCGAACGTCTGGAGCAGCGCGATCTGCGTGTCCGGGAACGGCCCGGGCTCGGCCCGACCAACGGCGATTCCGCCGATCGCATTTCCCTCGCGCATCAGCGGAACGGCCAGGACGCTGCGGAAGCCGCCGGCGGCCGACGCGCGGCCCGATCGCGTATTCGGTGTCGTCGAGTACGTCCGGGATCGCGACGACGCTCCGCGTCAGGATCGCGCGGAGGACCGCGGTATCGCGGCTGGGTGGCCGCGGAAAGACTTGGCGTATCGCCTCGACGTATGCCGGATTCGCGATTCACGGAGGCCGCCAGATGGACCAGCTCGCCGTCGAACGTGAAGACATTCGCCGAGCTGGCGCGGCACAGCTTCGTGCGCGGCCTTGCGCGATGGTGTCGAACACCGGCTGCACATCGGTCTGCGACTGGCTGATCACGCGCAGGATGTCGCTGGTCGCGGTCTGCTGCTCCAGCGCTTCGGTGAGGTCGCGATTGCGCGCCTCCAGCTCCTTGAACAGGCGCACGTTCTCGATCGCGATGACCGCCTGGTCGGCGAAGGTCTTGCAGCAGAGCGACCTGCGTCTCGGGGAAGGCTCCGGGTTCGGGCCGCCCGACGGCGATGGCGCCGATCGGGCTCCCGTCACGGATCATCGGAACAGCCAGAACGCTGCGGAAGCCGCCCGCAAGCGCGGCTCGCCGCGATCCGGTAATCGGGGTCCTCGAGCACGTCCGGGATTGCGACAACGCTGCGCGTCAGGATCGCCCGCGTGCCGGCGGTGTCGCGACCGGGTGGCCTCGGATAGGCGTTGCGCAGCGCCTCGGCGGCTCGCGGGCTGACGTTCGCGCAGTGCCGCCAGGTGGACCAGCTCGCCGTCGAACGTGAAGACGCTGCGCCGAAGCTGGCGCCGCACAGCTTCAGCGCGGCCGCGGCGATCGTGTCGAACACCGGCTGCACATCGGTCGGCGACTCGGCTGATCACGCGCAGGATCTCGCTCGTCGCCGTCTGCTGCTCCAGCGCCTCGGTGAGGTCGCGATTGCGCGCTTCGAGCTCCGTGAACAGGCGCACGTTCTCGATCGCGATCACCGCCTGGTCGGCGAATGTCTGCAGCAGCGCGACCTGGGTGTCGGAAAACGGCCGGGCTCCGGCGCGCCAGACGCGCGATCGACCCGATGGCGCGTCGCCCTCGCGAGCAACGGGACGCGCCAGGACCGTGCGACGCCGCCGACGCGCGCTCCCGGCGCCGACGAGTATTCGGGATCGGACATGAGGTCGGGTGATCTGGACGACACGGCGTTCGAGGCGCCGCGCGCCCGGATGCCGTGTCCGCCCCGGGCCTTGCGGCGGATATCCCGCCGCGAATCGCCGCGCGCTCGTCCGGCGACATCCCTTCGGAAGCGGCCAGGCTGAACATATCGCCTTCGAACGTGGTAGACGCCGCTGAACGTCGGCATCGCACAGCCGAGCGGACGCTGCTTACGATCGTGTCGAATACCGGCTGCACATCGGTCTGGGAGCTGCTGATCACGCGCAGGATGTCGCTGGTCGCGGTCTGCTGTTCCAGCGCCTCGGTCAGGTCGCGATTGCGGGCTTCCAGCTCGGTGAACAGCCGCACGTTCTCGATCGCGATAACCGCCTGGTCGGCGAAGGTCTTCAGCAGCTCGACCTGCTTGTCGGGGAACAGCCCGGGTTTGGCTCGGCCAACGGAGATCGCCCCGATGGCGTTTCCCTCGCGCATCAGCGGGACGGCCAGGAGGCCGCGGAATCCCGCGGCGATTGAGCGAAGCTCCGACCCCATACTCACGGTCTTCAAGCACGTCCGGGATCGCGGCCACGTTCCGCGCCAGGATTGCTCGGCCGACTGCCGTATCGCGGCCAGGTGGCCTCGGGAAGGTGCGGCGCACGGCATCGGCCCCTTCCTGATTGACGTTCGCGAAGGCCGCTGGTCGGATGAGTTCACCGTCGAACGTGAAGACGGTCGCTGAACTGGCACCGCACACCTTCAGTGCTGCCGCCGCGATCGTGTCGAATACCGGCCGCACATCGGTCGGCGAGCCGGCTGATCACGCGCAGGATCTCGCTGGTCGCCGTCTGCTGCTCCAGCGCCTGAGTCGCGTTGCGCTCGAGTCGGTGAACAGGCGTACGTTCTCGATGGCGATAACCGCCTGGTCCGCGAAGATCTTCAGTAGCTCGATCTGCGAATCCGGAAACGGACTCGCCACGTCCCGATACACGGTGATCGTTCCGATGGCTTGTCCTTCGCGAAGCATCGGCACGGAAAGCACGCTTCGGAAGTCCGCTGCCTTGGCGACTTCCTGATGCCTGTACTCCGGATCCGCGAGGACGTCCGGGAATGTGAACGATGGCTCCGGTAAGGATGGCCCGGCGCGATGGGCTGCCTCGATCCGGAAGCGCAGGATAGGCGTTGCGAAGCGCTACGGCTCCTTCCGGATTCAAGTTGCGGATGCGCGGCGATATGAATTAGTTCGCCGTCGAATCGAAAAATGGCGCTGCGGCGCGCATCGCAGAGACGCAGGGCATTTGCGGCAATGGTTTCAAATACCGGCTGCACATCGGTTGGCGAACTGCTGATCACGCGCAGAATTTCACTGGTTGCAGTCTGTTGCTCCAGTGTCTCGGTAGGTCGCGGTTGCGCGCCTCGAGCTCGTTGAAGAGCCGCACGTTCTCGATGGCGATCACCGCCTGATCGGCGAACGTCTTCAACAGCTCGATCTGCGAATCGGGAAACGCCATTGCCGCAACGCGATACACGGTGATCGTGCCAATGGGCTTGCCCTCCGCGCAGCATGGGTACCGACAGGACACTTCGGAAATCGGCTGCCTTTGCGACATCCTGATACGTGTATTCCGGGTCCGCGCGGATGTCGGGCACATGCACGATGCGACCCGTCAGGATCGCGCGCTGGGTCGTGCCACCGCGGCTGTGGTGGGCAGGGGTATGCGGTGCGAAACGCCGCGGAACGCTCGGGTTCGAGGTTCCGCATGGCACCGATGTGGATCAATTCGCCGTCAAACCGGAAGAGCCCGCTGAAATCGGCGTCGCAAAGACGCAGCGCGTTAGCGGCGATGGTGTCGAACACCGGCTGCACATCGGTCTGCGATTGACTGATCACGCGCAAGATTTCGCTGGTCGCGGTCTGCTGTTCGAGCGCTTCCTGCGTCGCGCGGAACTGGCGCACGTTTTCGATGGCGATCGCGGCCTGCGTGGCAAAGGTCTCGACGAGCGCGACCTGGTCGGGCGCGAACAGTCCCGGCTCGCGGCGCCAGAGGAAAATCGCGCCATACGCGTCGCCGTCGTGCATCGAGCGGCACGGCCAGGACCGCCCGGAATCCAGCTTTCCGTCGCGTTCTGCGCGCGCATCCGGGTATTCGGTGTCGAGCAGCGGAACGACGTCGGCGTGATGGATGGTTGCGCGGTCGAGCATGGCGCGGCCGGTGATGGAGGTCCGCTGCAACGGCACCGCGTGCATGGGCATCGTGGCTTCGCCGTCGACCGAATAGTGCGCCAGCGGGCGCATTTGAGTCGCCCTCGACGAGGATCACGCGCGCGAAGGGCGCATGGCACAGGCGGGCCGCCTGTTCCGCGACCGCATCCATCACCGGCTGTGACATCGTTCGGCGACGCCGACATCACGCGCAGGATTTCGCTCGTCGCCGCCTGCTGCGCCAGCGCGTCGGCCAGGCGCTGCTCGACCGAGCGCTTGTCGGTGGCTGCGCGCGGACGTGACCGTCGGGCGGCAGGGAGCTTGGCTCCGGCCTTGGCCTTGACGGTCTTCGCTTCCCGGTCCATCGCCTCTCCCTGCGGCCGGCGGACGGTGTCCGTCGTGGGCACCGACAGGCTAGGCGAATGTTCCCGGGCGAGCAAGTGCGACGGCGGCCGGCACGGGGGGCTTTCAGTGAAAGTCGCGCGAATGCGTCGGCAAGCGATCCCAGCAGAGGCGACAGGTCGACCAGCCGTCCGGCGAGCAGGTGCACGACGTCGCCTTCGCGCTCGACGCGGCCGTATACGCGCCATCAGCCGCGAGCCCAGCAATTCGCGCCGCTGGCGATCGGACAGGTCGCGCCACACGATCACGTTGGTGGCGCCCGTTTCGTCCTCCAGCGTGACGAATATGACGCCGCTCGCGGTGTCCGGACGCTGGCGGCCGATGACGATGCCGGCCGTGCGCACGCTGCGGCCGTGCGGCGAGTCCCGCGACTGTCCGCGGCCGTGACCAGGCGTCGCGCACGCAACTGGCCGCGCAAGAGCGCCAGCGGATGCCGGCCGAGCGTGAGGCCGAGCGCGCGATAGTCGGCGACGATGTCCTGCCCCTCCGTGGGCGCGGGAAGGTCAGGCGCGATTTCGTCGAACGTGGCGCCGCCAACAATCGGCGGCAGCTTGTCCACGCCGGCGACGTCCCACACGGCCGTGTGCCGATGGCCGGCGAGCGAGGCAAGTGCACCGGCGGCGGCCAGCGCGGCCAGATCATGCCGGTCGAGCTTCGCGCGCGATGCGCCAGGTCGGCGACGTGCGCGAACGGCGTGCGCCGCGCGCGCCGCGACGATCGCGCTGTGCGCCGGCTTCGCTGAGCCCCGCCGATCATGCGCAGGCCGAAGCGCAGCGCGGCCCTGTCTTCCAGCGTGCAATCCCATTCGCTCACCGTGACGTCGACGTTGCGCACCTCCACGCCATGCCGCCGCGCGTCCTGCACGAGTTGCGAGGGCGCGTAGAAGCCCATCGGCTGCGAATTGAGCAGCGCGGCGCAGAATGCCGCGGGCTCGTAATGCTTCAACCATGCCGACACGTAGACGAGCAGCGCAAACTCGCCGCGTGCGATTCCGGAAAACCGTATTCGCCGAAGCCCAGGATCTGCTGGTAGATCTGCCGCGCGAAGGTTTCCGGGTAACCGCGCGCACTCATGCCATCGACCAACCGCTGCTCGAATTTCTCGAGGCCGCCTTTGCGCCGCCACGCGGCCATCGAGCGGCGCAGCTGGTCGGCCTCGCCGGGCGAGAATCCCGCTGCGACGATCGCCAGCTGCATCACCTGCTCCTGGAAAATGGGCACGCCCAGCGTGCGTTCGAGCACGCCTTTCACCGCCGCGCTGGGATAGGTGACCGGCTCCAGGCCCTGCCGCCGCTTGAGGTACGGATGCACCATGCCGCCCTGGATCGGGCCCGGGCGCACGATCGCGACCTCGATGACGAGATCGTAGAAGCAGGCGGGCTTCAAGCGCGGCAGCATCGACTGCTGCGCGCGCGATTCGATCTGGAACACGCCGATGGTGTCGGCGCGCTGGCACATCGCGTAGACCGCCGGATCCTCGGCCGGAATGTCCTGCATCCGGATCTTGCGCGCCGCGGCGCTCGCCGACCATCGCCAGCGCGCGGCTGGATGGCCGAGAGCATGCCCAGCGCCAGGCAATCGACCTTGAGCAGGCCAAGCGCGTCGAGGTCGTCCTTGTCCCACTGGATGACGGTGCGGTTCTCCATCGCGGCGTTTTCGACCGGCACCATCCGTTCCAGCAGGTCGCGCGCGATGACGAAGCCGCCGACGTGCTGCGACAGGTGGCGCGGGAAGCCCTGAACTCGCCGGCGAGCGCCACCAGCCGCGCGATCAGCGGATTGTCGGGATCGAAGCCGGCCTCACGGATACGCGCGGGATCGACACGGCGGCCATCCCACCACGCGAACACGCCGGTGAGGCGCTCGACCTGCGCGAGATCGAGACCGAGCGCCTTGCCCACGTCGCGCACGGCGCTCTTCGGCCGGTAGGTGATGAGCGTGGCCGCCAGCGCGGCGCGCTCGCGGCCGTATTTCCGGTAGACGTACTGCATCACCTCCTCGCGCCGCTGGTGCTCGAAGTCGACGTCGATGTCGGGCGGCTCGTTGCGCTCCTTCGAGATGAAGCGCTCGAACAGCATGCTCATCCGCGACGGATCGACCTCGGTGATGCCCAGCGCGTAGCACACCGCCGAGTTCGCCGCCGAGCCGCGGCCCTGGCACAGGATGTCCTTGCGAACGCGCGAACGCGACGATGTCGTGGACCGTGAGGAAGTACGGCTCGTACTGCAGTTCCGCGATCAGCGCGAGCTCGTATTCGATCGAGGTCGCGGACGTCGGTGCTGAGCAACCGCTCGTCGCCGAAGCGCTGCCGCAGTCCCGCCTCGACCAGGTTGCGCAGATGGCTTGCCGGCGTGGCTCCTGGCGGGCACCAGTTCTTCCGGATACTCGTAGCGCAGTTCATCCAGCGAAAACGTGCAGCGTTCGGCCAGCGTCGAGCGTCGCGTCGGTCAGTTCGCGCGGATAGAGCGTGGCCAGGCGCGCGCGCGAGCGCAGGTGCCGTTCGCCATTGGGAAAGAGCGCGTAACCGCATTCCGCGAGCGGCGTGCGCAGGCGGACGGCGGTGAGCGTGTCCTGCAATGCGCGCCGCGCGCGCGCATGCATGTGGACATCGCCCGCCGCGACAAGGGGAACGCCGGTCTCGCGCGAGAGCGCCTGCAGGTGTGCCAGCCGCGCGCGATCGCCGGAGCGGGCCAGCAGTTCCGCCGCGATCCAGCCACGGCCGGCAAAAACGTCGGCGAACCAGCGCGCATCGGCGGCGCATGGGTCTTGCAATCGGCCGCGCGAGGGCGGAATCCATAGCGCGGGAC
>CAVWIM010000013.1:0-155723 GCA_963755065.1 uncultured beta proteobacterium | reverse complement strand
ACGGCACCACCGTTTCCGGGAAGGTGGCGAACTGCACGCCCTGGCGACCGAGGGCGAGGATCTGCCGGCAGACCTTGTCCACGGTGCCTTCGCGGCTGTAGAGCACCGGGCTCAACTGGACGGCGGCGGCCTTGATGACGGTCATCGGAGGATCTCCTGATTGACTGGAGTTTGGGCGTTGATAGCCGGCAACCTGCGGGCGACTGGCGGATCGAGACGACGCGGTTCGCGATGCGCGATGACGTCCTCGGCGCCGATCGAGGGTGCCGGACCAGGCCGTTCAGGTCATCACGACCCGCGGGCACAGGCGGGCAAAGTGGACGACGAACTCGGTGCCGGTGCCGGGGCCGTCGCTGGAGGCCGCGACGCTGCCGCCGTGCAACTCGACCAGGGACTTCACCAAGGCTATGCATCCCCAGCCCGACCAGCAAGACCAGCCGAACGAAGTACATGCGGCAAGAACCACGCATTGTCTTCTTGGATGGTCCCTCCTAGTGGTCACCTAACGCCGCTTCACATAAATTTACGTCCCTTAGTCCCAGAGCGTATTCCCTTCCTTAAATGTGAGGGTGAACTGGTGGCAAGCCGGGCAGAAGTAACTCCCATCGGTTAGTTCATTTCCTTGATCCTCAATTGGCCAGTTACAGTCCACAACCACGTTTGGTCCTAGGGTTTGGACCAATGAATGGCCTGGGAGGGTACCGGTTCCCGGCGTGCCCCTCGGGGCACTGGAGAGGACGCTCATAGAGGTTTATCTCCACCAGATGATCACCTTCTTTGCAATAGACTGGGAAAAAGCAAGCCGGACCGGAGAGTCCGCAACCCATCATGAGTTCCCCGCTGTCGTAACCACAAGGGCAAGTCGCTACTGCACTACAGCCCATCGTTTGTGCTCCGGAGGCGCAAGCTAAGTCTTGCCTTGATTTGCGTTAGATGAACTCGAACCACTTGGTTCCGTCCCCGTGGGCCTTAACTCGCTTTTCCCAGTTGGCGGCGTACCCCGGTGCCCGATTTCGGTTGTGCAGCGCAAAGTGGCACTTCTTGCAAATTGCGACTGTTTGCAGTGGGCGTCCGTAGTCCTCGTTGTGGTAATCGAAAGGCCCCACGTCCGTCCCGCAAACGCCGCATCTCTTGGCTTCCGGTATGAGCTTGAGTTCGATCGCAACCTTGATCTTCCTGTCCGCAATCAGCCGCTGTTCGCCTGAAAAGTCGTTGTAGTCGCCCAACTTCATCCGCGAGGCCTTAATCTTTGTCCGACCGGTGGCAATTGCCTCGTCAACAGCCTGTTCCACGGCGCGGTCATCCCATGGAGTAGTTATCAAAATCGGCTTCATGAATTTGGCCCTCCTTTATGTCGCCGTCTTCGGCGTCGCTGCCAGTTTGTACTACTGTACTAACGTCGTCCAGCACGCCTAGTCCCTTCGTACTCTGTACGCGGTGCCAGGTACGCAGCGCTACGTCCGTCAAATCTTGGCAATTTTTTCTGAATATTTTTTCTGCGACCTCAGATTCCGTTACACAGCTCAGCCGCTGATCCTCCCCGGATGCAATGAGTCTCGACCGGGGGTGGGTTCGGGTTTGGGTGTTGCCGATCGAATAGGGATCCTAATTCCCGGCTAGACCTGCTCAGCGCCCCGCGCTGAGCTTCCGAAGTTCTCCGCGCTGCGCGCGGTCAAGCCGTTCTCTGTGAGCACTCTGCTCATTCCTTCAAGGAGAACGGCAATGAACTTCCTTCGCACACTTTCAATTCGCGATGTGGGCGTTGCCCTCAGGCGGCGTCAGATCGGCCTGGCACTGCGCATCTCGCACAATCTCTGCAGCAACGCCATTGGCAGCGCGCGCTACAACCTGACCAGGCGCGTGATCGGCACAGACCAAGCGAGCCGTGCGGGGTGCAGCGTGAACGGCGAATCCGCACCGGCACACGACATCGCGATCGACCTACCCGGGTCATTGGTGTGGCCCGTGCCCTCACGTCCGCGATCGCGCTTGGACTGCAAATCGCCGGGCTCTACGCGGCGTTTGCGACCTTCGGCGCGTGGATCACCGTGGGGCTCTACGCCGTCGGCGGCCTCGCGACGTTCCTGCAGTATCTCGTCCTGCGCAGGGCGACCACATGATCGCCTGGGGCGTGGTGGTCTTCATCGGCCTTGTCTTGATCTTCTGGGATCTCAATCCAGTGACCAAGGCCAAGCTCATGGGCAAGCCGATGATCATCCACGTCATCGTCATCGGCAGCGGGCTCGCCATTCATGGCGGCAGCGCCGACGGCGCCATGGCGGCGATCGCCAGCGGCGTGTTCAGCGCTCTCTACGTGCGCTTCCAACGCCGCTTGAACGGCTACATCAAGCGCGGCGTCTGGTATCCCGGCTCGTTCCGGCTCGCGATCCACGCCTCCCAAGGAGTAAACATGAGCACAGCGACCGCGATTCATGATCTGTACACGCGGTAACCACCCGCATCGTCGCCGCGCTTGGAACATGGCACCCCGCCGTGGGTGCGGCCCTGGTCCACGCGTGGCCGAAGCAATGCCGGTCAACGCGCAGACCCGGCGGCCGTACCGGGGCATCAACTTCACGCTGCTCGCGCTGCAGGCCGCGGCGCAAGGCTACGCCAGCAACCGCTGGGCCACGTACCGCCAAGCGTGGAGTTGGGTGGCCAGGTGCGCAAGGGCGAGACCGGCACGACCGTCGTCTTCTGGCAGCTGCGCAAGGTCGCGGCCACCGCCGAGGCGTTTCCCGACACCAACCCGGTCGAAGCTTGCCGAACAAGGTGTATCCGCTGCTGCGCGCGTACACCGTGTTCAACGTGGCCCAGATCGACGGCCTGGAGCGTCCGTCGAGCGCCAGCAAGCCCCCGGCTTGGCCGCGGAGGCCCGGGCCGAGGAGCTGCTGCTCATGTCGGCGGCGAACGTCCGCCACGGCGGCGTCGAAGGCCTACTACCGGCCGGACACCGACGAGATCCAGCTGCCGCCCCGACCGGCGTTCCCGACGGCCGGCGGCTACTACAACGTGGCGCTGCACGAGCTGACGCACTGGACGGGCCATCCTACCCGCTGCGAGCGCGACTTCTCCGGCCGCTTCCGCGATGCGGCCTACGCGGCGGAGGAGCTCGTCGCGGAGATGGGCGCGGCGTACCTGTGCGCCCACTGCCGGATCGACGGCGAGCTGCGGCATGCGAGCTACCTGTCGAGTCTGGCTCAAGGTCCTGCGCGGCCGACAAGCGCGCGATCTTCACCGCTGCTGCCAAGGCGCAACAAGCGGCGGACTACGTCCTGCAGCTGGCCGACCCGACGAAGGACGCTCGCGCAGGCCGCCTGACTACGTCCACCCCACCAGAAGGCCACGGCTCACCCCGTGGCCTTCGTCATTTCTGAAAGGAGAATTCCATGACCCATGACCAGACCATCCAACGCGCGCTGAAGATCCTGGACGCGCGCATGCGCACCGCATCCGCGCTGGCGTCGCCCGACGCGGTGCGCGACTACCTCCGGCTGCTGCTGCACGACCGCGGCCACGAGGTCTTCGTGTGCGTGTTCCTCGATGCGCAGCACCGCGTGATCGCCAGCAACGAGCTCTTCCGCGGCACGCTGGCGCAGACCAGCGTCTACCCGCGGGAAGTGGTCAAGGAGGCGCTGGCGCACAACGCTGCCGCCGTGATCTTCGCCCACAACCATCCGTCCGGCGTGGCCGAGCCCAGCCGGGCCGACGAGCTGCTCACCCAGGCGCTGAAGCAGGCGCTTGGCGCTGATCGATACCCGCGTGCTCGACCACTTCGTGGTCGCCGGCAGCCAGCTCGTTTCGTTCGCCGAACGCGGGCTGCTGTAGCCGCAGTCGTCGCGCCGTATGTCCGCGTCATTCAACGCGCTCTACCAAGGAGCATTCATCCATCAACAGGAGTTCCAATGGACAACTACTTCGCACGTCTGAATCAGATCAACGTCTCCGAACACGTCGAGAAGAAGGGCGACTTCAGCTATCTGTCCTGGCCCTTCGCCGTGGCGCAGCTGCGCCTGGCCGACCCCAGCGCGTGCTGGGAAGTCCGCCGCTTCGACGGCCTGCCGTACCTCAAGACCGAGACCGGCTACTTCGTCGAAGTGGCGGTCACCGTGCAGGGCGTGACGCTCGTCGCAGATCCACCCGGTGCTGGACGGCAAGAACCGGCCGCTCTCCGAGCCGACGGCGTTCGACATCAACACGTCGATCCAGCGCTGCCTGGTCAAGGCGATCGCGCTGCACGGGCTCGGGCCTCTACGTCTACGCCGGCGAGGACCTGCCCGACGGCGAAGACGCGCCAAGCCGACTGCCACCCAAGGCACCGTGGCGCCGATCACCGGCGCCAAGGTCACCATCGCGGCCCAGCTGCGCTTCATCGAGCGGCTGATCGACGAGACCGGGAGCGACCGCGGCAAGGTGCTCGACTACTTCGGCGTCGCAGCGCACTGACCGAACTCAGCAGCCACGCATGCGAGTCGCGCCATCACGTCGCTCGAGAAGCAAGCGGAGGGCAGCATGAGCACCATCGTCCAGCTCGTCCAAGGCAGCGCCGAGTGGCACGAACACCGGCGCACCCACCGCAACGCCAGTCGAGAACCCCGATCGTCCTCGGCGTCTCCCCGTGGCAGACGCCGTACCAGCTCTGGCAGCAGAAGCTCGGCCTCAGCGAGCCGGAGGTCACCCAAGCGATGCTGCGCGGCACCCAGCTCGAGCCGGCCGCGCGCGCGGCCTACGAGGCGCCGACCGGGCTCGTGATGCAGCCGCTGGTGCTCGTCGACGGCGAGTACTCGGCCAGCCTCGACGGCCTCACCTTGGCCGGCGACCGGGTCCTGGAGATCAAATGCCCGTTCAAGGGCCGCGACTCGACGCTGTGGAAGAGCGTCGAGCGCGGGGCAGCTGCCCGAGCACTACCAGTCGCAGGTGCAGCATCAGCTGATGGTCACGCAAGGCCGACGTCGCCGACGTGTTCGTGTTCGACGGCACCGAGGGCATTCTGCTCGAAGTGACGCCGGACCCGAGCACCTGGCCGCGGATCCACGCGGCGTGGGACGAGTTCATGCGCTTTGTGGCGACGTCGCAGCCCCCGCCGCTGACGGACCGCGACACGCGCTGCGCGATGATCCGGAGTGGCTGGAGGCTGCCGCGGCCTACCTGGAACTGAGGGCCAAGTACGAAGAGCTCGGTGCGAAGTTCGAGGAGGCGAAGGCACGCCTGTCGTGCAGCTGCCAGCCACGCGAAGGAGCAGGGCGGCGGCGTGTCGGTGACGCGTTACTGGAAGGCCGGCGCGATCGAGTACAAGAAGATCCCGGAGCTTGCCGGCGTCGACTTTGAGCAATATCCGCGGGGCGGAGCGGGAGGAGACCCGGGTCACTGTTCTGAAGTAATTCACCGACCGGGCGGCAGTGGTGCCGCCCTGTCTGCTCGGAACTGTCTGCTCGCTGGAGTGCGTCGATTGCACTTACTGAGCACTTACGGCTGGGGTTCCTTCAGCCAGTCATGCAGTTAAGTGATTGATTTTATGGTCGGGGTGAGAGGATTTGAACCTCCGGCCTCTACGTCCCGAACGTAGCGCTCTACCAGGCTAAGCTACACCCCGAGTTGTCCCTTGACGGCCCAGTTTCGCGGCGGGAAGTCGAACCTGCTTTCGCGAAACGCGGGACGCGGAAAACGCTACGTGAATCAATACGTTCTCTGCGCCGCGAAGGTCGTTAATTCTAGCAGATTTTCGCGGTACGGCGAACCGGGAAGGCCGGCGAGGCAGGAGGCCGCACGCCGTACCTCGTCCTCGGCGCAGGCCTTGGCATAGGCGAGCGCGCCCGTGCGCTGCAGTGCCGCGACCACGGGCGCGAAATCGGTGAGCCCGCCCCCCGCGATCGCATGCCGGATCAGCGCCGCGTCGGCTTCGCCCCCCGTGGTCATCGCGCGAATCAGCGGCAGCGTCATCTTGCCCTCCGCCAGGTCGTCGCCCAGGTTCTTGCCGATGGATTCCGCGCTGCCCGAATAGTCGAGAACGTCGTCGACCAACTGGAACGCCGTGCCCAGATGCATCCCGTAACGGGCAAGCGCATCTTCGAGCTCGGCAGGGGCACCGCCCAGCACTGCGCCCAGCCTCGCGGCGGCCTCGAACAGCTTGGCCGTCTTGCGCCTGATCACCTCGAGATACGCGTCCTCGGCGAGATCCGTGTTGCGGGCGTGCATGAGCTGCAGCACTTCGCCTTCGGCAATGACGTTGGTCGCGTCCGACAGGATCTGCAGTACGCGCATTCGACCCTGTCCCACCATCATCTGGAAGGCGCGCGAATACAGGAAGTCTCCGACCAGCACGGACGCCGCGTTGCCGATACCTGGCGTTGGCCGTGGCGTGGCCGCGCCGCAGGTCGGACTCGTCGACGACGTCGTCGTGCAGCAGCGTCGCCGTGTGGATCATTTCGATCACGGCCGCCAGAACGTGGTGATCCTGCCCGCGATAGCCGGTCGCGCCCGCAGTGAGGAGCAGCAGGGCCGGGCGCAGCCGCTTGCCGCCGCCCGCGACGATGTACTCGGCGACCTGGCGGATGAGGACGACCTCGGAGGCAAGGGCCTCGCGCATGACGCGGTCGACGGCGGCCATGTCCGCGCCGATCGTGGGCTTGAGGAATTCGATGATCACGAAAGTGGGCGAAAAAGTGGGTGGAGGGGCGTGCGAGATCGGGGGCTCGGGCGGCCGAGGCGGGGTTTTGACAAGGATGGCACTTCGCCCTTATAATTCAAGGCTTTTCCCGGTTCTTTGCGCGATGTGCAAATGGCCACCGTGGGAAATGAAGCAGCGATCAAACCAGGATGAAGTAGCGATCAAACCAGGAAGCGGAGTCTCTCATGTACGCGGTCATAAAAACCGGCGGCAAGCAGTACAAGGTTGCCCCCGGCGAAAAACTCAAAGTAGAACAGATACCGGCGGATGTGGGCGCGAGTGTGATCCTCGATCAGGTGCTGATGGTCGGGGAGGGCGATAGCGTCCGTCTGGGTCAGCCCACCGTCGCCGGTGCGACGGTGACGGCAACGGTCGTCGCGCACGGTCGCGGCGAAAAGGTGAAGATTTTTAAGATGCGGCGCCGCAAGCACTACCAGAAGCACCAGGGGCATCGTCAGAATTTCACCGAGCTCAAGATCGAAGCGATAGTCGGGTAACTGAGGGGTAACTGAAGGGTAACGAGGAATCACCCATGGCACATAAAAAGGCAGGCGGCAGTTCGCGCAACGGGCGCGACTCCCACTCGAAGCGCCTCGGCGTGAAGGTCTACGGCGGCGAAGTCATTCGCGCCGGCGGCATCATTATTCGCCAGCGCGGTACCACGATCCATCCGGGCGTGAACGTCGGCATCGGCAAGGACCACACGCTGTTTGCACTGGTCGATGGCCACGTCGAATTCCGTACTAAGGGCCCGGATCAGCACAAGTACGCCAACGTCGTGCCTGTCGCAACCCAGTTGGCAACTGAGGCGGCAGCGGCGTAGCGCGCGATTCGCCACAAGAAAAAGCCCCGCGGCGCGCGAGCCCTGCGGGGCTTTTGTTGGGCGGTCGCCTACCTTTAGCCCTGCGCGGTTTTTGTTTGCGCCACGCTTACCGTCGCTCGATGTACCACTGCATGGCGAACGCCAGCACGGTGAAGGTCGCCAGTGGAAAGAGCGCGGAGAACATCGGCGGCCAGGCATTGAGCACGCCGAGATACGAAAACAGCCGGCCGACCAGGAAGAATGTGAGGCCGAGCATCGTGCCGGCGAAAAGACGAAATCCCATGCCGCCCTGCCGTCGCTGGAATTGGGCGAAAGGCAGTGCCAGCATCATCATCACGAGCACGGTGACCGGATAGAACAGCTTGCCCCATAGCGCGATCTCGAATCGCGACGTCTTCTGGCCGCTCCCCAACACGCGGATGTTGTCGTACAGCGTGGCAATGGCGAGCCGCTCCGGCGCGACCTGGTAGACGGTCAGGATCGACGGCTTTAGCACCGTTTCCCACATCCACACCGGCACGCTGGAAACCTGTGCGCTATCGCCCTTCAATTCGGTCACCTTCACCTGCTCGAGCTTCCACTTGCCGTCGCCCGCGAAACTCGCGGAGTCAGCGCTGCGAACGGTCTTGAGGGACAGGTCGCGGTCGAATTCATAGATGCGGATGCCAACCAGTTTCATGTCCGCCAGCACCGTGCGGATGTTGACGAACGTGAGGTCCTGCTTGAACCAGAAGCCGGAATCGAACTGCTGCGCGACCAGGCCGGTCGCGTCACCGCGCGCGCTCGCGCGGAGGCTTTGCGCGAGACGCTCGGCGGGAGGCGCCACGAACTCGCCGGCCAGGAACGTGGCCAGCGCCAGCGGAATGCCCACTCGCACCACGGCCCATCCCAGCTGCATGACCGATGCGCCGGACGCGCGCATCACCGTCCATTCCGAATTGGCGACGAACTGGGCGATGGCGAAGAGCGTGCCGATCAACGCCGCCACGGGAAAGAGTTCATACAGGCGCGAGGGAATGTTCAGCAAAACGAACAGCACGGCGGTGGTCAGCGTGTAGTTCCCCTTGCCGACGTCGCGCATTTCGTTGATGAGGTCGAAAAACGAGAAGAGCATCAACAGCGCGGTGAAAATCAGCAACGTCGAGAAGAGGACATCGTGGCTGACGTAGCGGGTGAGGGTGCGCATGTCAGGCTGCCGGCGTGGCTTTGGCGGGCCGCGGAGGGCGCCCAAAGAAGCCGTAGATCGACAATTGGTGCCGGAACAGCACGACGACCAGCAAGGTGGCGATGGCGTGTGGCAACAGCAGGCCGGTCCAGAAACCGATGCGGCCCTGCGCGATCATGCTCTGCACGATATTGAGGCAGTTGGTGTAGAGCATGTACAGGAACGCCGCCGCGACGAGGTTGAGCGAGCGTCCGATGCGCGGGTTCACATAGGACATCGGGATCGCGAGGAAGGTCAGGATCAGCGCCAGGATCGGCACCGAGAGGCGCCAGAAGAGTTCGGCGCGTTCCGCGTTTCCATCGAGCACCACGAGCGCGGTCGTCGGCATCGCCTTGTTTGTCGCCGGAATTTCGCGCGCTTCGGCCGGCTCGATGCGTCGCCCGAGCTTGTCGAACGCGATGACCTGGTATTCGGCGGTCCCGGGCTTACCTTCATAGCGGCTGCCGTTTTCCAGCACCACGAAGCGATCGCCGTTGGGCGCCTCCTCGAGATGGCCCAGGCGGGCGACGGTGGTGGTGTCCTTGGCGTCATCGACCGAGTGCAGGAATACGTTGCGAATTCGCCCGTCGATGGGATTGAGGCTCTCCACGTAAACGACCAGGCCGGCGCGCTTGAATTCCTTGAAGAGGCCAGGCGCCAGCACGCCGACCTCGTCACGCTGCTCCAATTGCCGCTCGAATTCGAGTTTGCGCTGCTCCGCCCAGGGCGACAGGAACAGCGACAGCAGCAGGATCGCCACCAGAAACGGCGCCGAGAACAGCAGAATCGGCTTCAGGGTGTTCGTCAGCGACTGCCCGGAGGTGAACCACACCACCATTTCGCTATCCCGGTACCAGCGGGACAACGTAAGCAATACGGTCAGGAACAGCGCCACGGAGAGCAGGAGGTTCAAATAGAACATCGCGTTGAAGCCGATCAACGCGAGGACGCCGTCCGACGCAATGGCGCCGCCCGCGGCCCGTCCCAGGATGCGGATGACGGATTGCGTGAACAGGATGGCCAGCAGGACCAGGAACAGACCGATTGTCGTGGCGGTCAGCTCGCGAACCAGGCTTCTCCGGAAAATCATGACGTAAGGAAAAGTTTTGACTTTTTCGGGCGAATTTGCCGATAATGCGCGGCAGGTCGCCAAACGGCAACAAAACGCCGAGACGTGAGAAGAAGGATCGCGATGGAATTTACCATAAAAAGCGGCAGCCCCGAGAAGCAGCGCAGCGCTTGCGTGGTGGTCGGGGTGTTCGACAATCGCAAGCTTTCCCTGTCGGCGGAGCTGATCGACCGCGCCAGCAACGGCTACGTGAGCGAAATCATCCGCCGCGGCGACATGGAGGGCAAGCTGGGCGCGACACTGCTCCTGCACAACGTCCGGGGAACGCTGGCTGACCGCGTCTTGCTTGTCGGCCTGGGCAAGGAGCGGGACTTTCGCGACCGCGAATTTCGCTCGGCGATCCGCTCGGCCGTCAAGCTGCTGAACGAAACCGGCTCATACGAAGCGGTTGTCTACCTGACCGAGGAAAGGGTTAAACGGCGCGAAGTCGCCTGGCGCGTCGAACACGCCGTCGTGGTCGCGATGGAGGCGGTCTACCGCTTCGAGCAGATGAAAAGCCAGCCCACCGAGGTGCGGCGGCCGCTGCGCAAGCTCACGCTGTCGGTACCCCAGCGCTCGGACCTCACCAACGGCGAAGCCGCCGCGGCACGCGGCCTTGCCATCGCGCACGGCATGGACGCCGCCCGCGACTTGGGCAACATGCCGGCCAATCTGTGCACGCCAACGTACCTGGCCGAGCGCGCGAAGGAGCTGGGGGTCGAGTTTCCCGACATCAAGGTCACGATCCTCGAGCGCAAGGAATGCGAGGAACTCGGCATGGGCTCGTTCCTGTCGGTGACCAACGGCAGCGACCAGCCGCCGCGCTTCATCGTCTTCGAGTACATGCAGTCGAAGAAGGGGAGCGCCAAGCCCTGTGTCCTGGTGGGGAAAGGCATCACGTTCGACACCGGGGGCATCTCGATCAAGCCTGCCGCGGACATGGACCAGATGAAATTCGACATGTGCGGCGCCGCGTCGGTTTTCGGCACGCTGCGGACGATTGCGGAACTGAAGGCGCCGGTGAGCGTCGTCGGTCTCGTCCCGGCGTGCGAGAACATGCCGTCGGGCCGCGCGACCAAACCGGGCGACGTCGTGACCAGCATGTCGGGCCAGACCATCGAAGTGCTCAATACCGACGCCGAAGGGCGCCTCATCCTCGCCGACGCGCTGACGTATGCGGAACGCTACGAGCCCGAGGCAGTCGTCGATATCGCCACGCTGACCGGCGCCATGGTGGTGGCGCTGGGACACGTCGCGAGCGGCCTGTTCAGCAACAACGAGACGCTGGCGCGCGCACTGCTCGCGGCCGGCGACGATGCCTACGACCGCGCGTGGCAGTTGCCGATGTGGGAGGATTACCAGGAAGGTCTCGCCAGCAATTTCGCGGATTTTGCGAACATCGCCGGACGCGCCGGCGGCAGCATCACCGCCGCCTGTTTCCTGTCGCGCTTTACCAAGAAGTACGACTGGGCGCATCTCGACATCGCCGGCACGGCATGGAAGGACGGCAAGGAAAAAGGCGCCACCGGCCGGCCGGTGGCGCTGCTGGCGACATGGCTGCTCGCGCAGGAGAGCGCGCCGGTGTGACGTTGGCGCGGCGACCCGGTCAACTGCCTCAGGGCTCGTAGATGACCACGATCGATTTCTATACGCACGTTGCCGATCCCCTGGAGGTCGCGGCGCGCATTATTGCCAAGGCTCACGCGGCGCATGGTCATGTCCGGGTGCTCACGCCCGACGCCGCGACGACTGAGGCACTCGACCGCCGGCTCTGGCTGCAGCCGCCGACGAGTTTCGTTCCCCATTGCAAAATGGACAGCCTGGTGGCCGCCGACACGCCGATCTGGATCGGACACTCTCTGGAGCACGCAGGCCCCGCGGCGGTATTGGTGAACCTGCACCCGGCGCCGCCCCCATTCTTCAGCCGCTTCGAACGGCTGGCGGAAATCGTCGGCACCGATGCCGCCGCCGCCGCGGCCGGCCGCGATCGCTGGAAATTCTACAAGGAGCGCGGCTACGAACTGCGCCCGCACAACCTTTCCGGGAAGGAATGAGCGGTGCCGACGGCGCGTGAACTGCTCGAGCAGGCCGACGCGCTGATGCGCCGCAACCGCGCCGCGCGACGACATTCCGGTCCTGACCGACGCCGTGCCTTCCGTGCAGGAGGCGAGGTCGCACTTCGCACCGAAGCCCGCGGCGAAGCCGCGCGCATCCCCTGCGGACGACGACGACGTGCCTCTGCTGACCGAGGCGGTCGAAGAAATCGAGGCCGTTGCGGTCGACCCCGCGTCCGGCGAGGGCGAGCCGTCGATCTGGTTGGACTTCGAGGAAAGCCAGCCGTCGGTGATCGGCGACGCGCCGGACTCGATCGCGATCGTTCCTCCGGTGGATCTGCGCCGACAGCCGCCCGCACCCGCGATCGAAGAACTCGACGATCTCGACGAAGAACTTGCCGCCGCGGTCGCCGCTGCGCCGCGTGAAGACGAAACGCTGCGGCCGCGGGCCGCCGAGCCTCCCGCGCCATCGCCGGCTGCGCCGCCGCCCGCGGCCGAATTACGCGCCCTCGCGGTCATCGCCGGAGGCGCCGCGGCGCTGCTGCATGGAGAACCAGTCGTGGCCGTTGATGCTGCGCCGACCCCGGCGTTCCCATCACCGGCGCAGCCCGCATCCCCGCCGGCCGTTCCCGACGCTGCGCATTGGGAAGCGATGGCCGAGGAAATCCGCATGCAGGTTCTGCAGCGGATCGATCTTTTTACGGACACCGGATTGCGCACGCAGTTGGGAGAGCGGCTGCAGCCGATCGTCGATCGGGCGAGCGCGGATCTCGTCGCGACGATCAACCAGCATGTCGGCGAACTGCTGCGCGCCTATGTGGCGGAGGCCATCGAGCGCGAAATCGACAGCTGGCGGCGCAACCACTGATGTCTATGCTAGACTGAACGCATGAATTCGACTTCTGCCCCGTTGACTGCCCGGCCGTACGGCACGCGTCCGTTTGCGTACGCTTATTTTGGCTATTTCCTGGCACAAGCCTGAGGGGCACCTGACACGACCGTAGATTTCCTTAGCACCAAGCAGGATTCCACGATTCGGGCGGCCCCAAAAGGGTCGCCCGATTTGTTTTTTTGGCCTAGCACAGGAGAACGACCATGATCATCGTGATGCAACCGGACGCGGGAGAGGCCGAAGTCGCCGCGGTCGAAGCACGGATCCGCGCCCAGGGCCTGGGTGTGCACATTTCGCGCGGCACCGAGCGCACGCTGATCGGCGCGATCGGCGACGAGCGCAAGCTCGATCCGGAAATGTTCGACACGCTGCCGGGTGTCGAGCGCTCGATGCACATCCTCAAGCCGTACAAGCTCGTTGCGCGGGAATGGCACAAGGCGAACACCGTCATCGACGTGCGCGGCGTTCCACTGGGCGGCGCAGCCGTGCAGATGATCGCCGGACCCTGCTCGGTCGAGACCGAATCGCAGATGGCGGCTGCAGCAGACGGCGTCGCCGCAGGCGGCGCGCGGATGATGCGCGGCGGTGCGTTCAAGCCGCGCACCAGTCCGTACGCGTTCCAGGGCAAGGGCGTCGATGGCCTCAAGCTCCTCAAGGATGCCGCCGCGCGGCACGACCTGCCTGTCGTCACGGAATTGATGGACGTGCGGATGCTCGACACCTTTCTCGCGCAGAAAGTGGACGTCATCCAGATCGGCACGCGCAACATGCAGAACTTCGATCTGCTGAAGGAAGTCGGCCGCGTCGACGTGCCGGTCATCCTGAAGCGCGGCATGAGCGCGACGATTTCCGAATGGCTGATGGCGGCGGAATACATCGCGGCCGGCGGCAATCACAAGATCGTGCTCTGCGAACGCGGGATCCGGACGTTCGAAACCGCCTACCGGAACGTGCTCGACGTGACGGCGATCGCGGTGCTGAAGCGGGAGACCCACTTGCCGGTCATTGCCGATCCCTCGCACGCCGGCGGCAAGGCCTGGATGGTATCGGCACTGTCCTGCGCGGCGGTGGCTGCGGGCGCGGACGGATTGCTGGTAGAGGTGCACCCGAACCCACCCGAGGCCTGGTGCGATGCCGACCAGGCGCTCACACCGCCCGAATTCGCCGCGCTGATGACAAGACTCGAGGCCGTCGCGCACGCCGTTGGTCGCACGCTGGACCGGCGGCCGAAATGGGCGGAACGGATGCGGGAGGCGGCTGTCTGATCGTGACCTCTCGGAGTTGCCAATGGAGGCTGTTAGATTGAGCCCATGTTCGAACTCGTAGGCGTACTCCATCGCTACGGCGCAGTGACCGCAGTCGAGGTGCCGGAATGGCGTGCGGGCGCCGGCGAAGCCTGGTTGCTCGCCGGACAATCCGGCAGCGGCAAGTCGACACTTCTTCACATCCTTGCCGGATTGACCACACCCACGGTCGGAGCGGTGATCGTCAGCGGCACTGACGTCGTCGCGCTTTCCGAAGGCGCGCGCGACCGGTGGCGTGGCCGAACGGTGGGACTGGTCCCGCAACGCCTGCACCTCGTCGGCGCGCTCAATGTACGCGACAACCTGCGTCTGGCGTACACGTTGGCCGGACTTCCCGTGGACGACGTCCGCGTCTTTGCATTGCTGGAGGCGGTCGGCGTCATCGAACTGTCGCAGCGTTTTCCTTCGCAACTGTCGCAAGGGCAGGCGCAACGTGTGGCCATCGCGCGGGCGGTGATCAATCGTCCGGCGCTCGTGCTGGCCGACGAACCGACGGCCAATCTCGATGACGTGCACGCCGCGCAGGCCCTGGAGTTGCTGCGCGGGCAAGCGATCGAGACCGGCGCAACGCTCGTCGTCGCGTCGCATGACGCGCGCGTGCGGCCTCTCTTGCCGCATGCGTTCACCTTGCCGGCGTGGAATGTCGAGGCGGCATGAGCATTTTTCGACTCGCGCTTGCCTACGCACGCCGGCGCCCGCTGTCGACGCTGCTGGTGGTGCTGCTGCTCGCGCTGGGCGTGGCCACGGTTGCGCTGACGCTGCTCATCACGCGCGAACTCGAGGCGCGCCTGACACGCGATGCCGCGGGCATCGATTTGGTCGTCGGCGCCAAGGGCAGTCCGTTGCAGATCGTGCTGGCGGGCGTCTATCACGCGGACGTCCCGCCGGGCAACATTCCACTCTCGTCCATCGAGACGCTGCGCAAGAATCCGCTAATTGCGCAGGTGATTCCGCTCGCATTGGGAGACAGTTTCCGCGGTTTTCGCATCGTGGGCACGGAACCGGAATTCATCACGCATTACGGCGGTACGCTGGCGCAGGGCGCGCTTTGGACCATGGCGCTCGATGCGGTGCTGGGCAGCGACGTCGCGCACGGGGCAAAGCTTCGCGTGGGCGACAGGTTTGTCGGCTCCCATGGTCTCGCCGAAGGCGGCGGCGAGCACAGCGACGCACGCTACACGGTGACGGGCGTATTGGCGCCCACGGGCACCGTGCTCGATCGGCTCGTCTTGACGTCGGTCGCCAGCGTCTGGCGCGTGCATGAGCATCACGACGACGAGCCGGCCGAACTCCGGCCTGGCCGCGAAGTGACGCTGGCGTTGGTGAAATATCGGACGCCGCTGGCCGCATCAAGCCTGCCACGCGCGATCAACAAGGAAACGGAATTGGTCGCCGCATCGCCGGCGTACGAGACCGCGCGACTCCTCACGATTTTCGGCGCTGGCGTCGATCTGATCCGCGCGTTTGCGCTGCTGCTGGTCGCGGCGTCGACGCTGATGCTGTTCGTGGCGCTCGCGCAGGCGCTGGACGAGCGGCGCTACGACCTGGCCATCATGCGCGCGCTGGGCGCATCGCGCGCTCAGGTCGCCATTGTCCTTCTGACCGAAAGCTTGGTGCTGGCGGCGGCCGGAACGGTAATGGGGCTGGTCATTGCGCACGTCGCCGCCGCGGCGATCGGGCTATGGCTTCCGCAGGCGGCGCCGCTGGCATCCGCCGCGCGCCACTTCATGCCGGAGGAATGGGCCGTGGTCGCACTGGCGCTGGCCGCGGGTATAATTGCTGCACTGTGGCCGGCTTGGCGGGCATACCGCCTGGATGTCGCGGCCACGCTTGCCGAAGGTTGACGCCATGGTTCGCATCGTTGCTGTCGCCGTTCTCGCCGCTTTTCGCCGCCGCGCCCGCCGCCGCGCTCAACACCAATGTTCCGGGAACGGGATTGCCCTCGGCTGCAGATTTCTCGTCCGGGCTGCTCCCCGAGCGCTCGGGCGTCGTTTCCTGGAAGACACTGGCGCAAGTCGAACCTCTGAAAAAAGATGGCAAGATGGTCCCGGGGTTCTCGCGCGAAATACTGGGACTCGATCGCACCGACGTGAAGGTGCAGGGCTTCATGATCCCGCTCGACATCGGCGACAAGCAAAAGCGCTTTCTTCTCTCCGCAGTTCCGCCTCACTGCCAGTTCTGCCTTCCCGCCGGTCCCGACGAAATCGTCGAGGTCGAGGCGAAGTCGCCCGTGGCCTACACGTTCGATCCGATCGTCATCGCGGGAAAGTTTTCGGTGGTGAAGGACGATGCGAACGGAATCCTCTACCGGATGACGGGCGCCGCGCGCGTGGACGAAGCCGCCGCGCCGCGTTAGTCGCGAGGCTCGCGGGCCGCGCGCCGCGTTCCGTTATAATTTCACGCTTTTGCATGCACCCGCGTCAGTGTGCAAACTGAGGCGCGCGCGTCGCCATCGTCCATGGAACTCGCCAAGAGCTTCGACCCCCACGCCATAGAGGCGAAGTGGTATCCGCTCTGGGAGTCGCGCGGCTACTTCAAGCCGTCGATGACGGCCGGAGCGCCGGCATTCTGCATCCAGTTGCCGCCGCCCAACGTCACCGGCTCGCTGCACATGGGGCACGCGTTCCAGCAAACGCTGATGGACGTCATGATCCGCTACCACCGGATGCGCGGCGACAACACGCTGTGGCAAGTTGGCACCGATCATGCCGGCATTGCGACGCAGATCATCGTCGAGCAGCAACTGAAGGCCGAAGGTAAGTCCCGGCACGATCTCGGCCGCGAAAAATTCGTCGAGCGCGTGTGGGCCTGGAAGGAAGAATCCGGTTCAACGATCACGCGCCAGATGCGGCGCATGGGTGCCTCGGCCGATTGGTCGCGCGAGCGTTTCACGATGGACGAAGGCCTGTCCGCGGCGGTCAGGAAGACTTTCATTCGCCTGCACGAGGATGGGCTCATTTATCGCGGCAAGCGCCTCGTGCACTGGGACCCCAAGCTGGGTACGGCGGTATCCGACCTCGAGGTGGAAAACGAGGAGGTGACCGGCAAACTGTGGGAGATCCGGTATCCGCTTTCCGGCGCAGGAAACGGAAACGAGGATTCACTCGTCGTGGCGACCACGCGGCCCGAGACGATGTTGGGCGACGTCGCGGTCGCCGTGAATCCGGAAGACGAACGCTACACGGCATTCGTCGGTAAGGAAGTCACATTGCCTCTGACCGGGCGCACGATTCGTGTCATCGCCGACGACTACGTCGAGCGCGAGTTCGGCACCGGTGTCGTGAAGATCACGCCGGCGCACGACTTCAACGACTGGCAGATCGCGCAGCGGCACAAGCTCGAACCGATCACGATCTTCACGCTCGACGCGAAGGTCAACGACAACGCGCCGGAAAAATACCGCGGTCTCGATCGTTACGCGGCGCGCAAGGCTGTACTGGCCGATCTGACCGCCGCCGGATTGCTGGTGTCGGAAAAGCCGCACAAGATGGTCCTCCCCCGCTGCGGCCGTAGCGGGGAAGTCGTCGAACCGATGCTCACGGACCAGTGGTTCGTCGCGATGACCACTCCGGCACCGGTCACCCATCCGTATTTTCCCGGCAAGACGATCCAGCAACTTTGCCTTGCCGCTGTGGGCGACGGGCTGGTCCCGCCCGAGGGCGGCGCGCGCGAACACGTGCGCTTCGTCCCGGCCGAATGGCTGTCGACGTACCATCACTGGATCAACAACATCCAGGACTGGTGCATCTCACGCCAGCTCTGGTGGGGCCACCGCATTCCTGCGTGGTACGACGACGCGGGCAACATCTATGTAGCGAGCGACGAAGGCGAAGCGCGCGCGATGGCGCGTGTCAGGCTGGGCCGCGACCCCGAATCCTTCAAACAGGACGAGGACGTGCTCGACACGTGGTTCTCGTCCGCTTTGTGGTGTCACTCCACGCTGGGCTGGCCCGAGGACACGCCGGAGCTGCGCACCTTTCTGCCGTCGTCGGTAATGGTGACGGGCTTCGACATCATCTTCTTCTGGGTCGCGCGCATGATCATGACGACGACCTACTTCACCGGCCGCATTCCGTTCCGCGACGTGTACATCAACGCGCTGGTCCGCGACGAACACGGCCAGAAGGTGTCGAAGTCGAAGGGGAACGTGCTCGATCCGCTCGACCTGATCGACGGCACCGACGTCGAGACGCTGGTGACCAAGCGCACGTCCAATATGATGGACCCGCGCCAGGCGGAGGCGATCGCCAAGCGCACGCGCAAGCAATTCCCGAACGGCATTCCTTCGGTGGGCGCCGACGCGCTGCGCTTCACGTTCGCTTCGCTCGCGACGTTCAACCGCACGCTGAACTTCGACATGGACCGGTGCGAGGGCTACCGCAACTTCTGCAACAAGCTGTGGAATGCGACGCGCTTCGTGCTGATGAACGTCGCAGGCAAGGATGTCGGGCTGGATTCGGCGCAACCGCAAACTCTGAGTTTCGTGGATCGCTGGCTGCTCGGCCGCCTGCAGCAGGCCAAGCACGACATCGCGGACAACATCGACAACTACCGCTTCGACCTCGCCGCCCGCGCGCTCTACGAATTCGTCTGGGACGAGTACTGCGACTGGTATCTCGAGCTGGCCAAGGTCCAGCTGCAGCGTACGGAAGACGAAGGTGACGCGGCAGGCGCGCGCGGAACCCGATCGGTGCTGGTGCGGGAGCTCGAGGCTACGCTTCGCTTGGCGCATCCCTTCATCCCGTTCATCACCGAAGAGCTTTGGCAGACGTTGGCGCCGCTCGCCGGCAAGTCGGACGAGACGATTTCGCTGCAGCCGTTCCCGCGTGCCAATTTCGAACGCGTCGACGCCGCGGCAAACGCCAAGATGGCGCTGCTGAAGGACATGGTCAACGCGTGCCGGACGTTGCGCGGTGAGATGGGCTTGTCACCGGCGCAGAAAGTGCCCCTCATCGCAACCGGCGACGCGGCAACACTCACGGAATTCGGGCCGTACCTGGTCCCACTGCTGAGACTGTCGGATGTGAAGATCGTGGCTGAATTGCCCTCATCCGACGCGCCCGTCCAGATCGTCGGGGAGTTCAAGCTGATGTTGCATGTCGAGGTCGACCCCGCCGCCGAGCGCGAACGCATCGGCAAGGAAATCGCGCGCGTCGACAGCGAGATTGCCAGGGCAAGCGCCAAACTGGGTAATGAGGGTTTCGTCGCGCGGGCGCCGGCAGCCGTCGTTGAGCAGGAGCGGGCGCGGCTCGCGGGTTTCGCCGCCACGCTGGAAAAACTAAAGGAGCAGTTCGGACGGCTTGGAGGCTAGTCCAAGCGCGAACGCGAGGGAGTGTCGCGCATGTCTGAATCGTTCAAGTCCAGGCTCTACCGAATCGCGTTCAATTTCTTCCCTTGTTATCGCCGGACCGGCGTGCGCGTGACTTACGTGTCGCTCGACCAGCACGAGGTCCGCATCGAGTTGCCGCTCAACTGGAAGACGCGGGGATACAACGGCACTCTTTTTGGGGGAAGCATGTATGCGTGCGTCGATCCGGTCTACATGACGATGCTCTCGATTCTTCTTGGCCGGCAGTACGTTGTGTGGGACAGGGCCGCGACGATCGATTTCAAGCGAGCCGGCCGCTCCACTCTGTATTCCACATTCAAACTGCCGGATGGAGCAATCGAGGCGATCCGCGGGGAGCTCCAGTTGGCGGAACGTGCAGAGCGGATCTACGACGTCGAGTTGGTCGATGCCGCAGGTGTATTGCACGCGGCATTCAAGAAAACGATCGTCATCCGAAAACGCAAACCGCAGGCAGAAACACAGGTCGCCTGATGCCTCAATCGATTCGTGTTAGGTATCCGGTGACTTCTTCCCGGTCGTGATAGAGCTGCCGGATCCGCAGCTCGGCTCTGGAGCCTGCGCGATCGGTAATTTCGAGCATCCGCTCCTCGCAGCGCTTCACCTCGTCGTAGCGCTTCTTCATCGGCAGCTTGAGGTTGAAGATTGCGCGCCGCGCCGCACCCTCGGCGATCCAGCGCGCGACCAATTCCGCGATGCGGATCGGCTGCAGCACGATATCGCAGACGAGCCAATCGACCGGCCGCTTGGGACGCCATGTGAGTCCGTCCTCGCGCAGATGTGTGACCAGCGGATCGTCTGCGACGCTTCCCTTCATCGGCCCGTTGTCGACCGCGGTAACGCGCAATCCCCGCTGAGCCAATTGCCACGTCCAACCGCCGGGCGCGGCGCCCAAATCGACGGCGCGCAGTCCTGGCCGCAGCAGCCGCAACCGCTCCTCGTCGGTCAGGAAAATCGCGAAGGCCTCGGCCAGTTTCAACGTCGAACGCGACGCCGCTTCGCGCGGCATCTTCAGCCGCGGAATACCCATCGGCCACGCGGAATTCCAGGAGGGCACGCTCGTCGCAATGTAGGCGTCTTGCTTCGTCGTGAACACGACGTGCAGGCGCGGCAGGTCCGGGCCTTCCTGCGCGGTCAACGACTTCGCGGTAAGCAGAGCCTCGCGCAACAGTGGCTCGAGGCGACGGCACATCGGCGACAATTCCTTGCCGTCGTTGGTATCGGGGTGTTCGAGCCACAGCGATCCGCACCGGACGCCGTTCTCACGGACGGCATTGACGATCGGCGTGATGCGGTCGCGCTCGCCCAACGGATGCGGACCCGTCCCGATGGAGACTTCACGCGCGAAGATGGGCGGCTGTCGCGCGAGGGCATCGGTCAAGCGCGCGGGTGCCAGCGATTGCGCCAGCGAGAGGGTCACGAGGCCAGGGACGTGAACCGGGCCCTCGGCGTGACTTGCGCGCGCCTGCGCCGCTAATGCCAGGAGGTCCCGCGCGCATTCGGGTTCGAAACCGGCTCGGCAGAGCGCGACGATCGCGCTTGCGCTCGTCGTCATTTTCTCGCTGCCGCGGAAGCGCTACGGGGCGACATCCAATGCCGCCCAGTGAATCGTCAGGCGTTCTCGGGTTCCCGCGCGCGGCGCTTCATGAGAAGTGCCGGAATCGGTTTCTGCCCGCCCGCGCCATGGCGATGGGCGCCGGAACCGTGCATCAACGCGGACTTCGCATGCGCCGGCTCGCCATTGCTTCTGCTGCTCACCGGCTGATCGGGATTGTTGGCATAGACCGCGTCGCGCTGCCGTTCACGCTCACTGCGTCCGTCGTCGCGATGGCCTTCGCCGCGTTCACGAACGCGCGAGGTACTGTCATGTTCGGCAAGCGCCGTGGCGGCGGGGCGTGCAACTTTGGCTCGCGCCGCCGGGCGGCGATCGCCGCGCGACGCATGTTCACCGCGGGGCGCACGCTCCGCACGTTCTCGCGAGGGTGTGCGGGCGGCGGCCGCGGCAGGATCGAATCCATCCACCGACTCGACCGAAACCTTCTTCTTCAGCATCCGTTCGATCTCGACCAAATATTTCTCTTCGTCGTGCGCGACGAACGAAATAGCTTCCCCCGATGCGCCTGCGCGGCCGGTGCGGCCGATGCGGTGAACGTAATCTTCCGGAGTGTGGGGCAATTCGTAGTTGATGACGAGCGGCAGGTCGTCAATGTCGAGGCCGCGCGCGGCGACGTCGGTGGCGACCAACACCTGCAGCTTGCCTTCCTTGAATTTCGAGAGCGCCTCGAGGCGCGCCTGTTGCGTCTTGTCGCCGTGGATCGCCTCGGTGATGAGCCCGTCCTTTTCGAGCTGGCGCGCGAGGCGCGACGCGCCGTGCTTGGTGCGCACGAAGCAGAGCACCTGCCAGACGTTGCGCGATTTGACGATGTGGGCGAGGAGCGCGCGCTTGGCGTCCTGCGGGCACTTGTACGCGCGTTGCGTGACCGTATCCGCGGCTTCATTGCGGCGCGCGACTTCGATCAGTTGCGGTTCGTTGAGGAGCTGGTCGGCAAGGCGCTTTATCTCGTTGCTGAATGTGGCCGACCACAGAAGGTTCTGGCGCTTGGCGGTGGCTGGCAGCAGCGCCATGATCCGCTTGATGTCGGGGATGAATCCCATGTCGAGCATGCGGTCGGCTTCGTCCAGCACGAAGATCTCGACGTGGCTTAAGTTGACGCTCTTGTGTTCGATATGGTCGAGCAGGCGACCCGGTGTGGCGACCAGGATTTCGACGCCGGCCCGGACGATGGGCAATTGTTGTTTGATGTCGACGCCGCCAAAGACGCAGGTGGACCGGAGTCCCGTGTATTTGCCATATTCCTTGATCGCTTCCTCGACTTGGATCGCGAGTTCGCGGGTCGGGGCCAGGATCAACGCGCGGACCGTATGGCGGGCAGGGGAGGGGCTGGTATTGGCGTGACGCTGCAGCCGCTGCAGGATCGGCAACGCGAAGCCGGCGGTCTTGCCGGTCCCGGTCTGCGCGCCGCCCATGACGTCGAGGCCGGCCATGACAACCGGAATGGCTTGCGCCTGGATGGGCGTGGGTGTTGTGTAACCGGCTTCGGTCACGGCCCTCAAAATCTCAGGGCTGAGACCGAGCTTGTCAAAGCTCGTGACACTCATTGAATCGCTCCTGTTGCGGCCCACCGCCTAAGGCGGTTTCCGGTCCAGGCAGCGCAGATGACATTGCGTGTGGATAAGGCAGGAATCTCACCCGCGATGGGTGGCGTCATTCCCGCTTCATGTGGGCGGTGACCGGAACGGCCGCCCGAGTTCGCATTATAGCCTAAGTCGCGGATTTTTCAAAATATTTGTGGCGTGGCGCGCCTATTGCGTTGTATAATCGACTGTTTTTGCTGCGGTGCCGCATGCGTGAGGGTACGCGTGCACCGCACACTACGAGACCAACGAGCCACCATGACCACGCCGCGCCAGGACCTGCGCAACATCGCCATCATCGCCCACGTCGACCATGGGAAGACGACGCTCGTCGACAAGATGCTGGTGCAGGCGGGCACGTTCGCCAAGCACCAGCACATCGGCGAACGCATGATGGACACTAACGACCTCGAGCGCGAACGTGGCATCACCATCCTGGCCAAGAACTGTTCGATTCGCTACGGCGACGTCCGGATCAACATCGTCGACACGCCGGGACACGCGGATTTCGGCGGCGAAGTGGAGCGCATCCTGGGCATGGTCAACGGCGTGTTGCTGCTGGTCGACGCCGTGGAAGGCCCGATGCCGCAAACTCGATTCGTCACGATGAAGGCGCTCCAGCAGGGATTGCAGCCCATCGTCGTGGTGAACAAGGTCGATCGCCACGGCGCGCGGCCGGAGTGGGTCGTGAACCAGACGTTCGATCTTTTCGACAAGCTGGGCGCGACCGAAGAGCAGCTCGACTTCCCGGTGGTCTACGCCTCCGCGCTGAACGGCTGGGCGACGATGGACGTCGAGGTCGCGAAGGCGGGCGTGGCGCCGGAAGGGCGCGCGGATATGCGCGCACTGTTCGAAACCGTGATCAAGCACGTTCCCGCGCCGGTGGGCGATTCCGATGGTCCATTCCAGTTGCAGATTTCCGCACTCGACTACTCGAGTTATGTCGGCCGGTTGGGCATCGGCCGCATCCGCCGCGGGCGCATCGCCCCGGGTCAGGAAGTCGCGGTGCTCAACGGTTCCCTTGCCGAGGGCGAGATGCCGAAGAAGGCGAAGATCGGCCAGTTGTTTTCCTTCGCGGGCATGGAGCGCGTTCCGGTGGAAACGGCGGAAGTCGGCGACATCGTGCTGGTGACCGGTGTGGAGGAATTGTCGATCGGCACGACGCTCGCGGCAGTCGATACGCCGGAAGCGCTGCCGCCGATCCTGATCGACGAGCCCACGCTGTCGATGTACTTCCAGGTCAACACGTCGCCGCTCGCCGGCCGCGAAGGCAAGTACGTCACGTCGCGCAACCTGCGCGATCGCCTCGCCAAGGAGATGCTGACGAACATGGCGTTGCGCGTCGAGGAGACGGGCGACACCGACGCATTCCTGGTCTCCGGGCGCGGCGAACTGCACCTGACGATCCTGATCGAGAACATGCGCCGCGAAGGCTTCGAGCTTGCCGTATCGCGGCCGCGTGTCGTGCTGCGCGAAATCGAGGGTATCTCGTGCGAGCCGTACGAATCACTCTCGGTTGACGTGGAAGAGACGCACCAGGGCGCGGTCATGGAAGCATTGGGCGCGCGCCGCGGCGATCTTACCAACATGGAGTCCGACAGCCAGGGCCGCACGCGGCTCGACTACCGCATCACGGCGCGCGGTCTCATCGGCTTCCAGGGCGAATTCATGAACCTGACGCGCGGCACCGGGCTCATGAGCCACGTGTTCGACAGCTATGCGCCGGTCAAAGGCGAAATTCCGGAACGGCGCAACGGCGTGCTGGTTTCCGCCGAAGATGGTCCCGCCGTCGCCTACGCGTTGTGGAAGCTGCAGGAGCGCGGCCGGATGTTCGTGTCGCCGGGCGAGATGCTCTATGAGGGCATGGTCATCGGCATCCACAGCCGCGACAACGACCTCGTCGTGAATCCGATCAAGGGCAAGCAGCTCACCAACGTGCGCGCCTCCGGCACCGACGAAGCGGTGCGCCTCGTGCCGCCGATCCAGCTGAACCTGGAATACGCGGTGGAGTTCATCGCCGACGACGAGCTGGTGGAAGTGACGCCGCAGTCGATCCGCATCCGCAAGCGGCATCTGAAAGAGCACGAACGCAAGAAGGCCAGCCGCGAAGCGGCGTGACGCGGACGCGTGGGGGAGACTTAACGGCCGCGGCGCGGCCGTCTGGCGACACCAACGCCTCCGCGAGCCGCGAAGCGGCCTGAAACGCTTACACCAGGAAACGCTCCACTGCGTTTTCGTTCCAGGATACTCCGCTTCCGATTGCTCCGGCCACATTGGCCATGCCGTTCTCGATCGTCAACGGTTCGTCCATGATCGGGTTCCACCAGTCCGCATATTCGAGCCAGTGAGCCGTCGGGGTCGCGCACAATAGCTGCGCACTGATCTCGGGCCACAGGTGATTCGATAAACGGATGCTTCGGGTCTGGGCGAGGGATGCTGCGCGCATCCAACCCGTCACACCGCCGATCTTCATGACGTCCGGCATCACGTAGTCGGAGGCCGCCGCGTCGATGGCATGCTGCAGGTCGAGCGGACCCCACCAGTTCTCTCCGCATTGAACCGGCGTGCGCGCCTCGCGCGCAATCAACGCGTGGCCCACGTAGTCATGAGCGAGTGTGGGCTCCTCCACCCAGGTCAGGTTCTCGTCGTCCAGCACACGCATTCGCTGGACGCCTTCGGCCGGCGACAGGCTTTGGTTGTAGTCCACCATGATGGCGACCTTATCCCCCACCGCATCGCGCATCGCGCGGATGACCGCCACGTCTTCCTGCACCGTCGCGTAACCGATCTTGGCCTTGATGCCGGTAAAACCGCGCTTGGCCCAGTCCGTGGCGGTCGCGGCCGAACCCTTGACGCCGTCGTACCCGACCGCCCCATACGCAGGGATCGGCTTCTCGACACCGCCCAGCAAACGCACAAGCGAGGTCTGGTGACTGCGCGCGAGCGCGTCCCAAAGGGCCATGTCGATCGCGGCGAGCGCCATGCCGACCAGCCCTTGCGTGCCGAGCAGGCGGAAGCGAGCGGAAAGTTTCTGCGCAATCTCAGCTGGCGCGAGCGGTTCGCCTTTCACCAGCGCTTCGAAGTTGCGGACCAGTTCCGCAGTGGGGGCGAGTGCCGCAGGCGTGTAGGTGAACACGACGCTGTGGCCGATCGTACCGTCGTCGATGATTGCATCGGTCAACACGAGTGGCGATTCCGAGACCGACCCGCTGGCGGTTTGATGCGGATGCTGCATGGGCACGCGAACCGATCGGATGCGCAACGCCTGAATCTTGGGTGCCGCACGTAGTGTCATTGCCGGATCCTTCCTTTCCTTCGCTGCGGAATGGCTTGCGGCCGATGTTTGCGAACGCGACAATGTGGCTCGCCCCACGTGCTGTTTCCGATCGCCATGTCGCTCCATTTGCAACTGACCCCCGATCGCGCCGCCTCATTCGCGGCGAGTGCACTTGCCAACGTCGTCCGCGAATTTCCGAACAAGATGGACCACGTCATGGGTGCGGCCGGCGATGCGCGGCGCCCGCGCGACGTGCATCCGGCATTCTACGGCAGCTTCGACTGGCACTCGTGCGTGCACATGCATTGGCTGCTCGCGCGGGTGCGGCGGCTCTTTCCGGCGCTGCCGCAACGAAAGGCAATCGAGGAAGTGTTCGACGATCACCTGTCACCGGGCAACATTGCCGGGGAATGTGCGTACCTGGCCCGCCCGGAGTCGCGTTCATTCGAACGAACCTACGGATGGGCATGGCTCCTGGAACTTGCCACCGAACTGCGGCGGGGATCGGATGCGGCGCCGCGGCGCTGGTCCGCGGCGCTCGAACCGCTCGCGGACATGTTCGTCCGCCGCTACATCGACTACTTGCCCAACCAGCAACACCCGCTGCGTGCCGGCGTTCACTCGAATAGCGCGTTCGGCCTGCTGTTTGCGCTCGATCATACGCGCGCCACGGACGAAACCGCGCTCGACGCGCTGTGCGTCGAACGTGCCCGCGCGTGGTTCGCCGGCGACGCCGATGCGCCGGTCGTATGGGAGCCCTCGGGCGCGGATTTCCTGTCGCCGGCGCTGATCGAAGCGGAATTGATGCGGCGCGTGTTTCCACAACCCGAATTTGCGGCGTGGCTCGGGGCCTTTCTGCCGGGACTGGCGCGGCGCGAGCCCGCCACGCTCTTCACGCCGGCCGAGGTCACGGATCGCAGCGATCCGTTCATCGTGCATCTCGATGGGTTGAATTTTTCGCGCGCGTGGTGCTTTCGCGGCATCGCGTCGGGGCTTGCCGCGTCCGATTCCCGCGCGGCAATTCTCCGCGAGGCGTCGGTCGTCCACCTCGACGCCGGGATCGCGGCGCTGGGCCAGGGCGACTACATGAGCGAACACTGGCTAGCGACCTTTGCCACCCTAGCCTTGACCCAGTAGACTGCCCCGAGCAATGACCGAATTGATTTTCGAGCTTCGTGCTAGTCGCGCTCGCCGCCCTCCTTGTGCTGGGCGTCGTCGGGCTCGTGCGCATTTCCGCGCTCGGCAGGACGCGCGACGATGAGGCGCGCGCCGCCACTCGCGATGCCGCGGAGGCACGTGCCCGCAGTGACGCGCTCGGTGCGCAAGTCGCGCACGTGGAGTCCGACATCCGCCAAGACCTCGCCAATGCGCGCACCGAGCAAGCCAACACCGCTTCCGGACTGCGTACCGAAGTCGCGGGCGCGATCGGCAAGTTTCGCGAAGCGACCCAGCAGCAGTTGACCGACATGGCCGGATTACAGCAGCGGCAACTGCAAGGTTTCGGCGAGCAATTGGCCAAGCTCACACTATCGAACGAACAACGGCTGGACGCCGTACGCGTGTCGGTCGAGCAGCGGCTCGACGCATTGCGCGTCGACAATGCGGCCAAGCTCGAGCAGATGCGCGCGACCGTCGACGAGAAACTGCAGGCGACGCTGGAGCAGCGCCTCGGCGAATCGTTCAAGATCGTGTCCGACCGGTTGGAACAGGTCCACCGGGGACTGGGCGAGATGCAGACGCTGGCGGTCGGGCGTCGGCGACTTGAAGCGCGTGCTCTCGAACGTGAAGACGCGCGGCATGTGGGGCGAGGTGCAGCTCGCGGCGCTGCTGGCTGAAGTGCTGACGCCGCAGCAGTATGCGCACCAACGTCGAAACCGTCCCGAACAGCGGCAAGCGCGTGGAATTCGCGATTCGCCTGCCGGGTCGCGGCGATGACGGCCGGCCGTGCTGGCTGCCGGTGGACGCCAAGTTCCCGCTCGAGGAATGGCAACGACTGCAGGACGCGCTCGAACGCGCCGACGCGCCCGCGGCGGACATGGCACGCAAGGCGCTCGCCGAGTTCCTGCGCGCGCAGGCGAGGATGATCCGCGAATCCTATGTATCAGCCGCCGTTCACGACCGATTTCGCGATCCTGTTCGTGCCGACGGAGGGACTGTACGCGGAGATGATGGCGCGCGCCGGCTTTGCCGAAATGCTGCAGCGCGAGTTTCGCGTCACGCTGACCGGGCCCACGAATTTCCTGGCGCTGCTCAACAGCCTGCAGATGGGCTTTCGCACGCTCGCCATCGAGCAGCGCACGAACGAGGTCTGGCGCGTGCTGGGTGCGGTCAAGACCGAGTTCGCCAAGTTCGGCGAAGTCATCGCCAAGGCGAAGGACAAGCTCGACCAGGCGAGCAGGACGCTCGACGAGACCGGCGTGCGCAGTCGCGCCATCGCGCGGGAGCTGCGCAAGGTCGAATCGCCGCCGGAGGATGAATCGCCGACCGTCTTGCGGCAACGCCGCTGCTCCTCGACGCCGACGATCGCGCCGCCCGAGGCGAAGTAGCGCGGCGGGCGATCCCATGTTTACGACCCTCCGGCGCTGGCGGCAGCAGCGCGTCCTCAAATCGCAGGCGATTCCGGAGGCGCTCTGGCGGGACTCGCTCGAATCGCTGCCCTTCCTCGCGATCTATACCGATGCACGAACTCGCCCGCCTGCGCGAAAAAGTCGTGCTGTTCCTCGACGCCAAGAACATCATCGGCGCGCGCGGCCACCGCGTCACGCCGCGCCAGCGCGTGGTGATCGCGCTGCAGGCGTGCGTGCTGATCCTGAACCTCGACATCGCGTTCTACGACGGGTGGGAGAACGTCATCGTCTATCCGGACGAGTTCGTGCCCGGGCTGGGAATGGGAGGACGAGGCCGGCGTCGTGCATCGCAACGACGGACCCGATGGCCGGCGAGGCGATTGAAGGCGGCCCGGTGGTCCTGTCCTGGGCCGACGTCGAAGCGAGTTCGGACTGGACGACGGCGGGCATGAATCTCGCGATCCACGAATTCGCGCACAAGCTCGACATGCGCAACGGCGTCGCGAACGGCTGCCCGCCGCTGCCGCGCGGAGATGCCGCCGCACGTCTGGAAGAAGACGATGCTGGCGGCCTACGAGCATTTCCAGATGCGCGTGGCGCGCGGCGACCGCACGGCGATCGACCCGTATGCGGCGGAGAGCCCGGCCGAGTTCTTCGCGGTGCTGTCGGAGGTGTTCTTCGTGGAACCGGCGCTGCTGCGCCACGAATATGTGGCGGTGTACCAGCAATTCGCGCGCTTCTACCGGCAGGAGCCCGCGGCGCGCACGGAGTTGCTGCTCGAAGAGTAGTGGACCCCCACGCTCACTTGCGTGCGCTGCCCCCAGAGGGGGAACTATTCGCGCCTTGGGACGGCCCTGCGGCGCTCAGCCGTCAGGTTGCGGGCGCATGGCGCTCTTCGGCCGGAACGCCTTGCACACGTCGTCGTGGGTTTCGATGTACGGCCCGCCGATCAGGTCGATGCAATAAGGAACGGCGGGGAAGACGCCGTCGAGCGTTTCCTTGATCGCCTTGGGCTGGCCGGGAAGATTGAGGATCAGCGCGCGGCCGCGGATCGACGCCGACCTGCCGCGACAGGATCGCCGTGGGTACGTACTTCAGGCTCACCTGCCGCATCTGCTCGCCGAATCCCGGCATCACCTTGTGCGCGACGGCGAGTGTGGCCTCCGGCGTGACGTCGCGCGGCGCCGGGCCGGTGCCGCCCGTGGTGAACACGAGCTGGCAGCCGGCGATGTCGACGAGTTCGACCAGCGTGCGCTCGATGACGGCCTGCTCGTCGGGGATGAGGCGCGTGATCGTGGTCCACGGCGATTTGAGCGCCGCGGTGAACCATTCGGTGAGCCCGGGCAGTCCCTTGTCCTCGTAGATCGCCGGCCGACGCGCGGTCGGAAATCGACACGAGGCCGATGGTCAGTGATTCAGCCATCTTCGGCCTCATGTGTCCTCATTTCTCAATTGCCACCGCGGCCTTCAGTTGCCGGAACAATTCGCGATAGCGATGCGGCGGCCCGCCGCGCGCGCGCTCCGCGTTGCGCATCGCGGACGAGCGATTGCCAGGCGGCGGCGGTCGGCCTGCGGATAGCGCCGCACGAAGCGCGTCGAGCGCCGCGGCTCGCCAGCAACCGGTCGCGCCAGCGTTCCAGCCGCGGCGAAGCGCGCGTTTTCCTCCTGCGGGCCCGGCCCAGCGTTCGAGCGCCGCCTGGACGGGCTCGGGATCGATGTCGCGCATCAGCTTGCCGATGTACTGCATCTGGCGGCGGCGGCCCTCGTGCGCGCGAATGCCGCGCGCCTGCAGCGATGGCGTCCGCGAGCCGCTCCGGCAGTGCCGAGCTCCTGCAGCCGCCGCGGATCGAGCGCGACCAGCGCCTCGCCCAAGTCCTGCAGCGCATGCATGGCGTGCTTGCGCCGGGTCTTCGACGGCGTCGCTTCGGGCTCGGCGGCGGACGGCTGTGGCGCGGCTCGTCGGGTCGGGAGATCATTCTGGTCGGTCGGGCAGCCGGGAACGGCGCCTGGCGTAAGCGCTTTGCTATGATAACCGACCGATTCCCCGCTAAGGCCGCGCGGGTAGCGTACCGGTACACACACCGCGATGCGCCGCGCGCCAAAGTCACCGAAGTCAGCCATGACCGTCTCACTCATCGTCGGCCACACGCAGCCCGCGCCGCATGGTGCGAGCGGCGTCGCCGCCGACGGCCACTTTCCGGTCGCCACGGCGGAGCTCGAACGCGTTGTCCGCCGCCATCCTCGACGCCGCGAAGGCCGGCGGCGCCACGGCCGCCGAAACCGAGGTCTCGCAGGCGGTCGGCCAGAGCGTCACCGTGCGCAAGGGCGAAGTCGAGACCATCGCCTACAACCGCGACAAGGGCATCGGCGTCACCGTGTTCGTCGGGCAAGCGGCGCGGCAACGCCAGCACCGCCGACTTCTCCGACGAGTCGATCCGCGCCACCGTCGACAAGGCGCTGGCGATCGCCCGCTACACCGCGGAGGACGACTGCGGCCGGCCTCGCCGATCCCGCCGCGCCTCGCGCAAGGACTGGCCCGACCTCGACCTCTACCATCCGTGGGACCTGCCCGTGGAGCGCGGCGATCGAGCTCGGGCCGCGAGGCCGAAGCCGCGGCGCTGCGCGTCGACCCGCGCATCACCAACAGCGAAGGCGCGACGGTCGCGCGCAGCGAATCGGAATTCGTCTACGCCAACTCGCTCGGCTTCTCCGGCGGCTACCGCACGTTCGCGCCACCACATCGACTGCTCGGTGATCGGCGAAGACGACGACGCGATGCAGCGCGACTACTGGTACACCGCCGCGCGCGCTGCCGACAGACCTGCGACCGCCGACGACGTCGGCCGCATCGCCGGCGAACGCACGGCGCGGCGGCTCGAGCGCGCGCCAGCTGGGCACGCTCGAATGCCCGGTGCTGTTCGAGGCGCCGGAGGCCGCCGACCTCATCGGCTTCTTCGTGCAGGCGGTGTCGGGCGGCAGCCTGTATCGCAAGTCGTCGTTCCTGCCCGACTCGCTCGGCCAGCGAGGTCTTCGCGCCGCACGTCCAGCTGCGCGAGGAGCCGCACCTGCTGCGCGGCGCGCGGCAGCGCGCCGTTCGACAGCGAAGGCGTGGCCACCGTGCCGCGCGACGTCGTGCAACGACGGCGTCGTGCAGGGCTATTTCCTGGGCAGCTATTCGGCGCGCAAGCTCGGCATGGAGTCGACCGGCAACGGCGGCGGCAGCCACAACCTCGTGCTCGCTCACGGCGACGACGACCTGGCGGCGCTGCTGCAGCGCATGGGCCGCGGCCTCTTCGTCACCGAGCAGCTGGGGCAGGGCGTCAATCCGGTGACCGGCGATTTCTCGCGCGGCGCGGCGGGCTTCTGGATCGAAGACGGCGCCATCGCCTATCCCGGTCGAGGAGATCACGATCGCCGGCAACCTGCGCGACATGTTCCGCGACATCGTGGCGGTCGGCAACGACGTCGACCGGCGCGGCTCGCGCCACACGGGCTCGATCCTGATCGGCCGCATGACGGTCGCCGGGCACTGACCGATGCCGCGACATCCGCGTCACGGGACGCATCGCGATGATCAGCCGACGTGCTCGACTGGTTGCGGTCGTTCTACGATCCGCTGTCGAGCGCCAAACACGCGGCGCGCTGGATCGCGCAGCTGCCGACGTCCGAGGCCATCGCCGTCCAGCAGGAAGCGCTCGAGCTCGTGTCCGGCTTTCCCGGCTCGCGCAAGGAGCCCGGACCGGGCAGGTCGAGGCGCTGCTGCGCATCGACGCGCGCCTGGAGCCGATCATCGCGCAGCTCACGCAGCAGTACACGGCCAACTACCAGAAGAGCACGAGCGTCGAGTCGCGGCTGTGGCACTCGGTGTTCGATCTCGTGAAGGCGTTCACCGCGGCCTACCAGATCGCGCTGAAGGCGGGCTATCCGCGCGCGACAACAAGCGCTGGCGCGCGATCCTGCCGTGGGTCATCGTGCGCCTCGCGCACTACAGGGGTCTCGACGGCAAGTACCGGCTGTTCCGCTACAGCCACTGGATCCCCGCGCAATGGCGCGAGTTCCACGAGCTCTACGAATTCGCGCGCATGCGCGGCTGGCAGCGCGAGCAGCTGGTCTTCGGCGTGGGCGGCTTTTCGCAAGCCGGGCGTTTCGTTCGAGCAGGAATACCTGAAGACGCTGCTGCTGATGCGCCTCGATTCCGGCAATTTCACGCCCGACCAGGTCGAGTGGGTGGCGCGGCAGCTCGAGGACTGGACGCCCACGCTGGCGCTGACGCCCGCCGCCGTCGGAAGGCGCGCCCTTCTTCGTCGACCTGACCGGGACGCCGGGCCTGCGCCGCCGCGACCGCCCGCACAGCGGCGGGCGCATGCTGTTCCTCGACGCGAGCCCCGTCTACGCGCGCATCGTCGAGCGCATGCGCTGGCTGCCCGAGCACGACGAGGAGCGTCACCAAGCCGGGCGACCTCCCGGCGCGCGAGCAGCGGCTGCTGCTGATGCGCCTGGCGTCGCTGTTCGGGCCCGACGCCATCGCGCAGGCGCCGCGCGCGCCGCGCTTCGCACACGGACGGCGACGTGCGCGTCGTGGTCGGGCTGCAGGCGCTGACGCGCGCGGTCGCCGAGATCGAGCGGCTGCCCGACCAGGCGCGCACGCCGGGCGTCGCCGCCAGCTACGACGAGGTCACGCAGATGGTCAACCCGACGGCGAACCCCGAGTCGGTCGCGCGCCGGATTCGCGGCACGACGTGGAAGCTGACCGACCGCAGCGACACCGGCTGCCGGCTGATGGCGCCGGCGAAGGATGCGCCCGCCAAGCTGGGCGAACTGCTCGCGATCAAGGAAGGCGACCAGTGGATGCTGGCGGTCGTGCGGCGGATGCAGCGCCAGCAGGTCGACGAGGTCACGGTCGGCGTGGAGATCATCGCGCGGCGGCTGGTGCGCGTCCTGATGCGCAGCTGGGTCACGCCGTCGGATGCCGGACGGACCCGCGCGGACCGGCCGTTCTTCGGCATCTACCTGCCGGCGCATCCGGACAACCGCCAGTCGTCGCAGCGCAGCCTCATCGGGCCGGACGACAAGTTCATTCCGGGCGGCATGGTCGAGCTCGACACCGGCAACGCCCGGTACCTGATCCGGTTCACGCAGACGCTCGAGCAGCAGGCCGGGTGGTCGTGGGCGATGTTCAACGCGGTGCGCAAGCTGTCCGCGTAGAGCCGCTCGCCCGCGGCATGGCCGCCGCCGGAAATCCGCTTAGAATCGTCCGCTAATCCGCGCCAGGAGGGATGTCTTCCGGACCGAACGGCAGCGGGAAAATCGCGTCCGGAGTGCGCGACCGGATCACGCAATCGTCGCCGGCATAGCGCCGGCACTTACGGAGGAGTCATCGATGGAAGCGTCGTTCCTTTATCAAACATGCGGGCTGGCCGGCATCCTTGCCGCCGGCACCGCGCCGGCATTTGCGCAGGCCGCCCCCGAAGTCAAGTGGCGCTTGCGCGTCGAGCTTTCCCAAGAGCCTCGACACGATCTACGGCGGCGGCGGTGACCATTTCGCGAGCGCGTGCGCGTCGGCGACCAAGCGGCAAGTTCCAGATCCAGGTGTTCGCGGCCGGCGAAATCGTGCCCGGCGTTCGGCGTGGTCGACGCCGTGCAGAACGCCACCGTCGAGTGCTGCCACACGGCGCCGTACTACTTCTTCGGCAAGGACCCGACGTTCGCGTTCGCATGCGCCATTCCGTTCGGCATGAACGAGCGGCAGCAGAACGCGTGGATGTACCACGGCGGCGGCCTGGCAGTTGATGCGCGAATTCCTCAAGGGCTACAACATCATCAGCTTCCCCGCGCGGCAACACGGGCGCGCAGATGGGCGGCTGGTTCCGCAAGGAGATCAAGACGGTCGCCGATCTCAAGGGCCTCAAGTTCCGCATCGGCGGCTTCGCCGGGCACGGTGCTGGCCAAGCTCGGCGTCGGTGCCGCAGCAGATTCCCGGCGGCGACATCTATCCGGCGCTGGAAAAAGGCACGATCGACGCGGCGGAATGGGTCGGTCCGTACGACGACGAGAAGCTCGGCTTCTACAAGGTCGCCAAGAACTACTACTACCCGGGCTGGTGGGAAGGCGGTCCCGAGCTCGACCTGTTCGTCAACGACAAGGCGTTCGCCGCGCTGCCGAAGGAATACCAGTCGGTCCTGCGAGGCGGCCTGCGCCGAGGCCAACGTGGACATGATGGCCAAGTACGACGCGGTGAACCCGCCGGCGCTGCGCCGGCTGCTCGCCAACGGCGTGCAGCTGCGGCCGTTCCCGCGCCGAGGTCATGCAGGCCTGCTACAAGGCGGCCGATGAAGTGTTCGACGAGACGATGGCCAAGAACGCGAGCTTCAAGAAGGTCTTCGAGCCGTGGAAGAAATTCCGCGACGAGGAGGATCCTCTGGTTCAGCGTGGCCGAGAAGACGCTTCGACAACTTCATGATCAGCGCGACGCGCCGCACCGGCGGCGGCCGCGAAGAAATAGCCGACCTGCTGCCGAAGGAAAAAGCCCCGCGCGTGCGGGGCTTTTTCTTGGGCGCCGGCGAACGCGATGTTGCGCCTATTTCTTCGCGGGCCGCGGGCGCCGCCGCGGCGCCTTGAACGCGTCCTGCAGCGCCTTGCGCCGCGTCGTCGGCCTTCTTCGCTGGCTCCGTCTTTTCCGCCGGTTCGGCGCCGGCGGTAGCCGCGCCGCCCGCATCCGGCGTCGGGCGTCGTCTCCTCCTGCTGGATGTTGATCTCGATCTTGCTCGGATCGACCGTGCGTCTCGCCGGACTTGTAGACCATCACCATCTGCGGGAACAGGATGACGAGCCCACCATGATGATCTGGATGATCACGAACGGCACCGCGCCCCAGTAGATCTGCCCGGTCGTGACTTCGGCGGTCATCTTGCCGGTGATCTTGTCGAGGTAATCCTTGGCCGGCGCGACGCTGCGCAGGTAGAAGAGCGCGAAGCCGAACGGCGGATGCATGAACGACGTCTGCATGTTGACGCCCAGCAGCACGCCGAACCAGATGAGGTCGATGCCGAGCTTGTCCGCGACCGGCCCGACCAGCGGGATGATGATGAACGACAGCTCGAAGAAGTCGAGGAAGAACGCGAGCAAGAAGACCAGGATGTTGACGACGATCAGGAAGCCCAGCTGGCCGCCCGGCAGGTCGACCAGCAGGTGCTCGACCCAGACGTGGCCGTCGACGCCGTAGAACGTCAGGCTGAACACGCGCGCGCCGACCAGGATGAACACGACGAACGCGGTGAGCTTGGCGGTCGTGTCCATCGCCTGCTTCAGGAGCTTCAACGACAGGCGTCTGCGCGCCAGCGCCATGATCAGCGCGCCGGTCGCGCCCATCGCGCCGCCTTCGGTCGGCGTCGCGACGCCCAGGAAGATCGTGCCCAGCACGAGGAAGATCAGCGCGAGCACCGGGATCAGCACGAACACGACGCGCTCGGCGAGCCGCGACAGGAATTTCAGCTTCGAGGAGCTTGCCGATCAGCGCGGAGAAGAACGCCACCGCGGTGCCCACGCGACGTGGCGACGACGATGATCTCGTCGAGCGGCGCATCGGCGGGTAGTACCACTTGGCGAACGCGACCGCCGCGATCACCGACAGGACGAACAGGACGAGCAGCGAGCGCGTGCCGGTGTCGCCGTCCGGCTCCTTCAGCGTGCGCGCTTCGACGGGCAGCGCCGGCGCCCATGTCGGCTTCAGGACGCAGACGCCCATGCGTGTACGTGGCGTAAAGACCGGCCAGCACGATGCCCGGAATGAACGCGCCGGCATACATGTCGCCGACCGACTTGCCCAGCTGGTCCGCCATGATGATCAGCACCAGCGACGGCGGGATGATCTGCGCCAGCGTGCCGGACGCCGCGATGACGCCGGACGCGAAGCGCCGGTCGTAGCCATAGCGCAGCATGATCGGCAGCGAGATGAGGCCCATCGAAATGACGGAGGCCGCGACCACGCCCGTGGTCGCCGCCAGCAGCGCGCCGACGAAGATCACGGCATAGGCGAGGCCGCCGCGGACCGGTCCGAAGAGCTGGCCGATGGTCTCGAGCAGGTCCTCCGCCATGCCGCTGCGCTCGAGGATCAGCCCCATGAACGTGAAGAACGGGATGGCGAGCAGCGTGTCGTTGGACATCACGCCCCAGATCCGCTCGGGCAGCGCCTGGAAGAACGTCGGATGAAAGAGTCCCAGCTCGATGCCGATCAACCCGAAAATGATGCCGACGGCGCCCAGCGCGAACGCAACCGGATAGCCGATCAGCAGGACGACGACCAGCGCCGCGAACATCAGCGGCGCCATGTTGGCGATGAGGAATTCGGTCATGCCGTCGCCCCTCCGCCGCGGGGCCCGCGAACGCGCCTTCATGCTTTCTCTCCCCGTGCGCGCAGAATTTCTTCGGCCAACTGTTCCTCGGGGGTTTTCTCGAGATGCTTGTGCGCCGGGTCCGGGATCAAGCCCTTGAGGAAGGCAACGCGCTTGATGAGCTCGGAGACGCCCTGGATGATGAGCAGGAAGAACCCGATCGGCACCAGCAGGCGCGCGGGCCAGATGATGAGGCCGCCGGTGTTGGTCGACACCTCGTGGCGTTCCAGCGCCATGATGAACACGGGCCAGGACAGCCACATGATGATGAGCGACATCGGCATCAGGAAAAAGATCGTGCCGAAGATGTCGATCCATGCCTGCGCCTGCGGCGACAGGCGGCCCGCGATGACGTCGATGCGAACGTGCGCGTTGCGCAGAAGCGCATATCCGGCGCAAAACAGGAAGATCGCCGAGAACAGGTACCACTGGATTTCCAGGAACGAGTTGGAACTCATGTTGAAGGCCTTGCGCACCACCGCGTTGGCCGCGCTGATGAGGACCGCAACCAATACGAGCCAGTAGACGATGTGGCCGACGCGCTCATTGAGCCAGTCGATGGCGCGAGACAAGGCGAGCAAGGGCTTCACAATTCCTCCCCAAGGCGCAAACGCTGCGGCGTCCCCGATCGACCGGGACGGCGCCGAACGCTTGTTGTTTTGGCGCGGGTCCGACGGTACCCGCATGATGGTGGGCGGATTATAAGGGGATTCCCCCAAAATGCGCCGCCCTCGCATGTTCGGACTGCGCACCGGGTATTCGGTCGCGCCGATGCTAAAATAATCCCTTTTCGCGCCGCGCGCCCCCTTCCCGCCATGTTCACCCGCTCCCGAACGCTTGCCGACGCCGATCCCGAGCTGTGGAACGCCATTGCCAGTGAAACCAAGCGCCAGGAAGACCATATCGAGCTCATCGCGTCGGAAAATTACGCCAGCTCCGCGGTGATGGCTGCGCAGGGCTCCCAACTGACGAACAAATACGCCGAGGGCTATCCGGGCAAGCGCTATTACGGCGGCTGCGAGTTTGTGGACGTTGCGGAGCGGATCGCGCTCGAGCGCGTGATGAAACTGTTCCACGCGGAGGCCGCCAACGTCCAGCCTCACTCGGGCGCGCAGGCCAACCAGGCGGTGTTCTTCGCGGCGCTGAAGCCAGGCGACACGATCCTCGGCATGAGCCTGCCGCATGGCGGTCACCTGACCCACGGCTCGCCCGTGAACATCTCCGGCAAGTGGTTCAAGGTGATTCCCTACGGACTCGACCCGGCCACCGAACTGATCGACTACGCTGCCGCGGAGCGCCTCGCGCACGAACACAAGCCCAAGCTGATCATTGCCGGCGCGTCGGCGTACTCGCGCGTCATCGACTGGAAGCGCTTCCGCGAAATCGCCGACGCAGTGGGGGCGTTCCTGATGGTCGACATGGCGCATTACGCGGGCCTGATCGCGGCGGGGGTCTATCCCAGTCCGGTCGGGATCGCCGACTTCGTGACCAGCACGACGCACAAGACGCTGCGCGGTCCACGGGGCGGCTTCATCCTGATGCGCGCCGAACACGAGAAGGCCATCAATTCCGCCGTGTTTCCGGGGCTGCAGGGCGGGCCGCTGATGCATGTGATCGCCGGCAAGGCAGTCGCCTTCGGCGAGGCGCTGCAACGCGAGTTCAAGCTGTACCAGGAGCACGTGCTCGACAACGCGCGCGTGCTCGCCAGGGTCCTGCAGGACCGCGGAATGCGTATCGTGTCCGGCGGCACGGACTCGCACATGTTCCTGGTCGATTTGCGCGCCAAGAATGTCACCGGAAAGGACGCGGAGGCCGTGCTGGGCCGCGCCCATATCACCGCGAACAAGAATGCAATTCCGAACGACCCGGAAAAGCCGTTCATCACCTCCGGCATCCGGCTCGGCAGCCCGGCTATCACCACCCGCGGCTTTACCGAGATCGAATGCGAGGTCCTGGCACACCTCATCGCCGACGTGCTCGAGGCGCCACACGATGCCTCGGCCATTGCCAAGGCGCGCAAGGACGTGGCCACGTTGACGGCGCAGTTCCCGGTATACCGCCCGTGAAGCACGCGCGTGCGCCGTCGCGCTAGGTCCCGGCGATGAAGTGCCCTTTCTGCGGCAGCGTCGATACGCAGGTCATCGATTCACGCGTGTCCGAACCGGGGGACTCCATCCGCCGCCGCCGCCGCTGCGTCGCCTGCCAGAAGCGGTTCACGACCTACGAGAACGTCGAGCTGCGGCTGCCCCAGGTAGTCAAGACCAACGGCAACCGCTCCGATTTCGACGTCGCGAAGATCCGTGTCGGCTTCCAGCGCGCGCTGCACAAGCGGCCGGTGCCCACCGATTACGTCGATGCCGCGATCGATCGCATCGTCCAGCAGGTCCTCTCGCTCGGCGAGCGCGAGATTCCTTCGCGGCAGATCGGCGAGATGGTGATGCAGGAACTGCACAAGCTCGACAAGGTCGCGTACATCCGCTTCGCCTCGGTGTACCGCTCGTTCCAGGACGTTTCCGATTTTCGCGATGCGCTGAAGGAAGTCGAGGCGCCGCCGACCGCGCCGCGCCGCACGCGCCGCTAGTACCTGCGGTCGACATGGCCGAGTTCACGCCCACGGACCGCGAGCACATGGCGCGCGCGCTCGCGCTTGCCGAGCGCGGACTCTACTCGACGACACCCAATCCGCGCGTCGGCTGTGTCATCGTCAAGGACGGGTCTGTGATCGGCGAGGGCTACCACGTGCGCGCGGGCGAGCCCCACGCCGAGGTCAATGCGCTGACCGATGCGCACGTGCGCGGGGGCGACCCGCGCAGCGCCACGATGTACGTCACGCTCGAACCCTGCAATCGTCACGGCCGCACGCCGCCGTGTGCCGACGCCGTGATCAAGGCCGGAATTGCGCGCGTCGTCGCGGCGATGCGCGACCCCAACCCCGAACAGGCGAATGGCAGCGATCGCTTGCGCGCCGCAGGCATCGACGTCGCCATCGGATTGCTGGGCGCGGAAGCGCGCGAACTCAACATCGGCTTCGTCTCGCGCATGACGCGCGGGCGGCCCTGGGTGCGCGCTAAGCTGGCGGCGAGCCTCGACGGCCGCACGGCGCTCGCCAATGGCGAAAGCCAGTGGATCACCGGCGCGGAAGCGCGCGCCGACGGTCACGCGTGGCGGGCACGAGCCTGCGCGATCCTGACCGGCGTGGGCACGGTGATGCAGGACGATCCGCAACTCACGGTGCGGGCGGTGGAAACGCCCCGGCAGCCCTTGCGAGTCATCGTCGACCGCCATGGCCAGACGTCTCCCTCGGCGCGGGTCCTGGCCGACAACAATGCGTTGCTCGTGACGGCGGGCGAACGCAATGCCGCGTGGCCGGCGTCGCTCGCCGTCCTGACTTTGCCCGACGCGAATGGCCGGGTCGACCTGCCGGCGATGATGCGCGCGCTGGCAACACGCGGCATCAACGAATTGCACGTCGAGGCCGGCGCCAAGCTCACCGGCGCCTTGCTCGACGCCGGCTTGATCGATGAGTTGCTGCTGTACCTGGCTCCGGCGTTGCTCGGCGATCCCGCGCGCGGCATGTTCGAGCGGGGGGCGCCGTTGACCGCGCTTCGCCAGAAGACCGGCGTTGCGTGGCACAGCATCGAGCGCATCGGCGCCGATCTGCGCGTGATTGCGCGCGTGGTGCAGGAAAGAGGCACCTGATGTTCACCGGAATCGTGGAGGCCGTGGGCCGGATCGCCGATGTCGCCACATCGCGGTGACGGCGTGCGCATTGCCGTCGACCTGGGCGTGCCGGAAATCACCGATGTCGCGGTCGGAGACAGCGTCTGCCGTGAGCGGCTGCTGCCTCACCGTGGCCGCGATGCACGGTGCGATGCTCGAGTTCGACGTATCGGCCGAAACGCTGCGTTGCACGACCGGGCTCGATCGTACGGGGGAGGTCAACATCGAACTGGCCCTGCGCCTCGGCGACCGGCTGGGCGGCCACCTGACATCGGGACATGTGGATGGCGTGGGCACCGTCACCCGCTTCGCGGCCATCGCTGGCGACGCGAAAGGCAGTTGGCTGCTGGAGATCGAAGCGCCGGCCGCGTTGGCGCGCTACATTGCGGCCAAGGGATCGATCGCGGTGGACGGAGTGAGCCTCACGGTCAACGAGGTCGCGGATGCCCGCTTTGCGGTCAACCTGATCCCGCATACACTGGCCGTGACGACGCTATCAAGGCTGGCGCCCGGCGCCAAGGTCAATCTCGAGATCGACATTGTCGCGCGCTACGTCGCGCGTCTTGCGGAGTTCCCTGCCTGACGCGAAGTCTTTTAGCGCCGCGACGCATGGAGGAAGCATGGACCTGACCACACTCGAGCGCTTGCCGCTGTGGATTGGCGGCCGCGCCGTGTCCGCACAGACGGCGCGCTATGGCGAAGTGACCAATCCCGCGACCGGCGAAGTCGTCCGCCACGTGCCGCTCGCCAACGCCGACGACGTCGATGCGGCCGTGCAGGCCGCGACGAATGCATTTCCCGGATGGCGCGCTTCGCCGCCGCTGCGCCGGGCGCGCATCCTGATGCGCTTTCGCGAGCTGATGGAGGCGCACAAGAAGGACCTGGCGAAGATCGTCACGCAGGAGCACGGCAAGACGCTGGCGGACGCCGAAGGTTCGATCACCCGCGGTATCGAAGTCATCGAATTCGCGACCGGGATTCCGCATCTCCTCAAGGGCGAATTCAGCGAAAACGTCGGCCCGGAAATCGACAGCTACTCGCTGCGCCAGCCGCTCGGCGTGTGCGCGGGCATTACGCCCTTCAACTTCCCGGCGATGGTACCGATGTGGATGTTCCCCATCGCCCTCGCCTGCGGCAACACGTTCATCCTGAAGCCGTCGGAGCGCGATCCGACGTTCTCGCTGCGGATGGCGGAACTGCTGCGCGAAGCGGGATTACCCGACGGGGCGTTCAACGTCGTCCACGGGGACAAGGAAGCCGTCGACGCGCTGCTGGCCCATCCCGGCATCGCGGCGATCTCGTTCGTGGGATCCACACCTATCGCGAAATACATCTATGAAACCGGCGCGCGCCACGGCAAGCGCGTGCAGGCTTTGGGCGGCGCCAAGAATCACGCGGTGGTGCTGCCCGATGCGGATATTCCTTTCGCGACCGAGGCGATCATCGGCGCGGGCTACGGCTCCGCCGGCGAGCGCTGCATGGCGATTTCCGCCATCGTCGCCGTCGGGGACGCTGGCGATGCGCTCGTCTCGCAGCTCGCCGAGCGCGCGCGTCGCGTCACCGTGGGCTCGGGCGATGCGCCGAACGTCGAGATGGGGCCGGTCATCACCGGCGCGGCGCGCGACCGCATCGAAGGGTTCATCGACCGCGGCGTCGCCGAAGGCGCGCGGCTGGTGGTCGACGGCCGCAGGCTCGGCGTATCCGGGCATCCGGACGGCTTTTTCGTTGGGCCGACGCTCTTCGATCAGGTCACCCCGCAGATGGACATCTACCGCAATGAAATTTTTGGCCCGGTGCTCTCGGTGCTCAGGGCCGATTCGCTGACCGCCGCCATCGCGTTGATCAATGCCAACCCCTTCGCCAATGGCGCTGCGCTCTTCACTCGCTCGGGGCATGCCGCCCGGCGCTTCCAGCAGGACGTCGAGATCGGGATGGTGGGCGTCAATGTCCCAATCCCGGTGCCGATGGCGTTCTACTCCTTCGGCGGCTGGCGTAATTCCCTCTTCGGCGACCTCAACGTCCACGGCATGGACGGCGTGCGTTTCTACACGCGCGGAAAAACGCTGACGACGCGCTGGCCCGACGACGGCAGCGCGGCGCCGGGGTTTCACATTCCGTTGCTGGGTTGACGCGGCTGCCCGCCTATTGAGCAGCGGTCGCGGTGCCGGCCGTGGCTTTCCGGCCGATGGCGAAGCGGAACTCGAGCGCGAGCGGGAAGCGGATCGGCACGAGGCTGCCTTGCGCCGGCACGAAGCGCGCTTGCCTGACCGCCGCAATGACGGCCGCGGAAAATTCCTCCGTTCCTTCGGCGACCTGGATTTCCTCGACGGCTCCCTTGGCATCCACGACGATCCAGACCACGACCAAATCTTCGCGTCCTTCCGCCAGTGCGGCCGGCGGATAGCTCGCGCGGATCTTGGCGACCAAGCGGGCCGGAGAGTCGACCTCCACGGGGAACTCAGCGAGCTGCCGTGACAAGAGTTCGCCCAGGCGTTCGCTGTTCGCAAGCAGTACGCCATCGATGTGAACGTTCGCCGACCCGCCGACCCCGAGGATTGGTGGGGACGGCGATTGCGGCAGCGGGATTGGTGTTGCGAGCGCCAGCATGGGCGGAGCGGTTACCGGTGCCAGGAATTGCAGGAACGATGACGCAGCGGCGACCGTCACGTCGCCTCGGTGATCATCGGGCGCCACCAAGGTGGCTTGCAGCGCGACGCCGGGATCGCCCGCGCTCGTTCCGTGACCCGGCAACGCCCGCGGCATGGCGACAAAGGCCGTGTGCACGACCGTGGAGGCGACGAGCGCCCACGAGCAACGGGGATTGATCGGGCAGCTTCATGATGGGCGTTGCAGTGTGCACGGCAAAAATGCCGGCGGCCAATCAACCCGAAAGTCGACTGGCCGCCGGCAATGCCGTGAAGAGGAATGCCGCCTGATGGTTTACGGTCACTCCCCGGTCAACAACCGCCACGACCACCGGATGCCCGGACCCGTGACGGGGTTGACGATGTCCACCGGCGTGGTGCCGGGAATTTCCCCGGACACGATGGCACCGAGCGACAGGCTGCCATCGAGCTGCGTACGGCCCACGAGTTGAACGCCCACCGCGCCTCCCGGGAAGAAGAGAGACGACTTGACCGTGCAGACCGGCGCCACCGCGGGCGGACCCGGTGAACCCCCGGTGCACGTCTCGGCCAGCGACCTGCCGCTGGTGTAATCGCGCGCGTACAGGAACGCCGGCAGCGAAATCACGCAGGGATCGTCCTGAATCTTCGTGCCCACGTAGGCCGCGATATTAACGCTTGCCTGCGGGTCGACGACGATGCGTTGCGCGCCATTGACCGGATCGGCGAGATTGTTCGGCAGGTCGTGATACCAGCCGTTGGGGGCTCCACCCGCGATCACGTTGATGCCTTTCGACCCGATGTCGATCGATTTCATTGTGACCCGCGGCTGGATCGGCAGCAGGGGCGACGCGTCCGGGATCATCGTGGTCAACGTGCCGTCGCGAATGGCGTACATCGTCTGTTGCTGCGGGACTGCTGGCGTTGTCAGGTCGTCCGGATGGAGCAGGCGGCCCGTGCCGACGAACACGTAGCGATCGATCCCGTTGTTGATGTCGATCTCGATCTGCGGCGCGGTCGTCACCGGCTGACCAGTTCCGCCCGGATCGGTCAACTGCGCAAACAGCACCGCAGAGGCGGTCTTGTAGGAATCCGTCGCCGACACGTCGATTCTCCAGACGTTGCCCAGAAGGTCGCCGCCATAGATCTGCTCGGCGGTCTGGTTGGTCTGGTTCTTGACGAACGCATGGGTCTGCGCCAGCTCGATCGGCTTGCCACCCGAGCCTGCCGGTGTTGTCACCGTGGATATCAGAGCACCCGTCTTGGCGTCGAGGAAGAACACCTTTCCCCTGTGGCTCAAGTTGTTGTAGCCACCGGTCACGATCGCCACCCAGCGACCATACGGATACGCCGAGTCGCGAACCTTGACGATGACGGGCCGTCCGTACGTATAGCCAGGGTTGCCGCCGGGAATAAGCCTGTCGCCGACCAGAACGTCAGAATCAGGATTGTTCCATTCCCACAGCACCTTGGCCGCGGCCGTGGCTTCGTCGGGCACCGCGACATCCGTCAGGTCCAGGGCGTAATAGCTGTTGCCGCCCTTGCCGAGGCCGCCAATGACGATCGTATGCCAGAGACCACCACCCAGCGGATCGAAGTCGATATCGGCCGCCCGGGGTGAGGAGTCGACATACATGTGATGGTGATAAATCGGCACGCCGCCATCCTGGTAGGTAAGCGCCTGGAGGCCCGTCACATCTTCGGTAGCGACCGATCCCGCAGTGCCCCGGAAGAGCGTCCTGGGAATGAAGGCAAACAACTCGGTGCCGCCGCCGGCAGTCACCGCGGCGGGTGGCATTGGTCCTGCGTCGAACACGTGGACCATGCCGTCGTTCGCCGGCGCGACGATAACCGTCGCGCGCGCGATTTTCGCCAACGCGTAGCCGTTGGGAACGGGGCAATTGACCGAATCAAAAGGAGCGCAGCCATAGCCGGGATCCGTGAAGTGTCGATTCGGGGGGCCGACGATGACCGGTTGCGCATTGCTGATATCGCCCAGCGCGCCGAAACGTTTCCGGAACTGACCCGGTTTGTTCCCTTCGATGATGGTCGCGCCGTCCACATTTCCGCCGCGCAGGTACTTGATCATCTGCTTCTGCACCGGGGGATTGGGCGAAAGCGACGCCAGTTGCGCTGCGGTAAGGCTCGTGTCGCGGAACGCAACGCCCGGTCCGGTCGGGCCGGTGAGCGTGACGACACGACGATTCAGCTCGTCCATCCAGGGCTCTGCTTTGCCCGTAGCGACCGGATCGATTTGCTTGGCGAGCGCCTTCGCAGCGTTCCACCAGACCCCGTTGACGGGGATTGCAAGTGGCGCGCCGGTCTGCGGGTCGATCTGGATCTTGATCAAATCACCCGCCCATCCCGGCTCGATCGTCGGCTGGAAAATGATGTTGTTGTTGTTGTCGAGCACCTGCCCGCTGAACGATGCGCCCGAACGCGCCTTGCGCTGGTTCGAGATGCCCGCAAGGATGCTCGCCAGCCCGTACGAGACTTCGACTGGCGATTTCGCGTAGACGAACGTGCCGCGCGAGTTGACGGTCGCGTGCCACAGGTCGTCCACACCCGCGGCGCCCTTGTTGGCGACCGGATTGACCGGCTGGTTGGGATTGGTGAGGTCGGGCCAGCTGACCGTTCCGGCCTTGATGGCTGCCACGGTGGCATTGGGGTTCGTCGCGTCGAGAATCCCTTCCGAACCGAACGAGATGGCCGAGAAGTTCACGTGCTGCCACCACGCCACGTCCTTCGTCCAGTCGAGGTCCGCCGGGACGAGAGGTGGGCATGGATTCGCTACGGAACAAAGTTCACTGGCCGGACTCGACCACGCCGGTACGTCGTTCTTGAGGGTGTTCTTGCTCCTCGCGTTTGCGGCATCGCGCAGGTCGGTTGCCCAGTAGTAGGTCGCAATATCGGCCAGCGTATTTTTGACGGCGGCGGTCTGCTGGACGAACGGCTTTGGCCACGGCTGCCCCAGTGTGGCCTGCAGATTCGGCATGTCATGTTCCTGTATCGCCGGCGGCACGACGGGAATTGCCGCAGGGAACGCTGCCGGCACCGTTGCATCCTGATCGTCGACCCAGGCTGCCGTCGGTAGTGTCGGCTGGTTGGTGAAGCCGTCGGTGAACAGGATGTGGTAGTTGCTCTGGCAGCTGTATTGGATCGGGTCCTTTGCCGAAGCGGGCAACGGGTTGACGCCGCTGGCGCTCACGCCGGCGCTGCTGCCGGCCTCGAACAGGTTGCCGATGCGCAGCAGCGCGTTCATCGTAAAGGTGCTGTAGTTGGTGACGTTGATGCCGAACAGTGCCTGGTACCAGTCGTAGCGCGGCGTGCCGGCAGCCGTTCCCTTGAAGTCACCGACATCGACCCAAATCGGATCGGCCCCGCCCGATGCCAGGGCTTTGGTACCGAGGTTGTGGAAACCGACACGGTAGGTGTCGTCCAGGAACGAGAACGCGATCGACGACGTCGTCTTTCCCGCAAGGATCCGCGTGCGGTAATACGCGTACCAGTTGCCGTAGTTGATCGCCTCCTGCGCGTACGTGCGCGTGCCGGCGATACCGGTCACGAGGTCGACGTACGGATAGTTGCGGCCGGAAATGAGGTCGGTGCGATGAAACTGCCCGTACTTGACGTACTTGTGCGTCGCGAAGTCGTTCTTTTTCTGACATGCGCTCGTGCCGAAGCCCTGCCACTGCGCGTTGGCAGTCGTGTTCGGGGTTGCGCAGAAGTCGACCGAATCGACGGTGTAGTAATGGCGGGGAATGCTGGCCGTATTGGGAATGGTCGGGCACGCCGGACGAGACCGGTTTTGTCCAGACGCCGGACGGATACGTATCCGGGAACGCGCCCGCGCCATAGTTGAAATTGTTGTGCCGGCAGACCGCTCCGGTGCCGCCGTTCTGGAGATTGGAATCCTGGAGCAGCGTCGTCCCGCCAGCGACGTTGGCCCCGGTGACGGGGTCGAACAGGACGTCGCTGCAGGAGCCGGCGCTGGCGTTGCACTTCTGCGTCAGCTCACCCTTGCTGCAGTTCGCGTTGGTGGGCGCCGGTACAAAATTGGGACACGCGGGCAGCGCGCACCCCGTGCCCCAGCAAGAACAGAAGCTGCCGTCGCCGCCTGACCCCGGCGGGCCGCCGTTGGCCGTCAGGTGGCAATAGCCATAATCGTACGGATTAGACGTGATACAGGTGGTGGTTGCGGTGCAGCTGAGGCAAGTCTGCTCGAGACTGGCGACGCAGCCGCCCAGATCGTAGGCGGGATTCGTGTTACAGCCGGAGGGCTCATAGGTTGTTGACCACGCGGTACATGAGGTCGCACTCCCTGCGAAATAGCAGGTTTGCGGTTGGGTGGCGGCAGGAGGCGTGTATTTTCCGCCTTTAGTGCAGCTCCATCCGCCATTGCAGGTCTGCGGCCATGCCGTGTTCGTCGTGTCGCACCACAACTGACGAAGCGTGCTGCTGCGCCAGTAGTAGGCGCGGTCGTTCGCCTTGCCGACCGTATTGATCGTGGCGCCGACCTTGGGCCACGGGTAGTTGTAGTCGTCGGTGATGGCCGGCGAGAAGGCGCCGGCGGCATAGGCTGTGCCATTGATCCGGCAATGCTGGCCAAAAGCCGCGTTCAAACTCGGGTTTTCGCCCACTGTGTCGCCGACATCGCCGATCACGAGGCTCGCGACGTCGCTGAATCCGTCATATGGCTGCGTGCCGATGAGCGGCCAATCGGAATTGCAGTAGATCGGCACGGTCGACGTTGGTCGTCAGATTCACGGTGGATGCAGGCGAATTGAACGGGTCCGTCTGCACTGTCGCGAGGTTGGTCTGGTTCCCCTGCGGCGTCGGTGATAAGCGACTTGTAGAGCGGCGTGCCGTCCGCCTTGATCGGGGGCGTGTAGGTCACGCCAGGGTTGTAGGCGAGATGGTTGAAATCGGAGGCGTAGAAAGCCGGGAAGTTAAAAGGAGTCGTGAAACTGGCGCCACCCCCACCACAGGCGGTTGTCGTAACGTTGAACGTGGACGTCGCATCCTTGTTGTAATAGGGCTCGCCGAGACCGCTGGTCAGAATGCTGCCGCGGCAGAAGGCGGGATTGGTAGCGGTGTTAGCCGCAGTCACGAAGTCGGGAAGGAAGTTGAGGTTCATGCTGCCGGAATCGTCCAGCGTGTAGACGATGTTGGGCTTGGCGGCCACCTTGGCGGCGATCGGCACGTCGCCCAGAGGGGTCGTCTGCGCGTACACCGGCTGCATCACCTGGCCCAGCACGAATGTCCACGTGAGGATGCCGGCGAGCAACCGAGTCGAGGCGCGGCGTGTCGGGTTCGGATATCTCATGGGGGACTCCCTGCTGCCTTGTTATGTATGGGTCTAGCGCAGGAACGCCTGCGCGTGCGAGACGGTGTTGGAATTGGGAAGGTCGACGCGTACGGTTATGCGAAAATTCGGAATCGGCGGAAGCGGGATCGCCTTGCTTGTTGTCGGTCCCTGCCGGGGAAACCTTCGGCGGAAGCGTGTCGCACGTGCCGATGGTCGGCGGGCCAGGGCGGCGGATTCGCGTTGGTGCAAATGCGCTCGATCACCGATCGCACTTCCATCTTCGTCGCGGGATCGACGACCGCCGGCGGAAGCCCCGCGGCCGTATAGGCAGCGGTCATCACGGCGTAGTCGCCGGCCAGCGCCAAAGGCACGCCGTTGGGCTTTTCCCCTGGCTGCAGCAATGCGTAATAGCTGTTCGCCGTGTCGTTTGACGTCTGGACGATCGTCTTCGCCTTGAACAGCTTGTCGATGGCCACCTCGATGGCCTGATTGACGGGACCGATCGAGCCTTGGCGAAACGCGATGTTGCCGGCGACGGAATTGGCGGTGTCCACGGAGCGCACCAGCGCGATGCCGGCAAGGCTCAGGATCACCATGGAGATCAGTGCCACGAACAGGGCGATGCCCTGCTGGTGACGCGGGGTGCTGGCGGAAAGCCGTCGAATGTTCATGGTGGCATCGTCGCGCTATAGATGGCGTTGCGAAGGGGGATGACGGTCTCGTACGTGCGATACCGCCAGTAGTCGCAGATGACCGCAGGCGCGCAGGTCGCGGACCCCGTCGGTGTGCCACCCATCGGCACGACCATGCGGCTCTGGCAGCCCGCATTGTTGGTCGAACAATTGAACAGCACGACTGGGGGGCGCGTGGCGCTCAGAATCCCGCGGGCCTGGGTCTGCAGATCCACGTTCGTCGGGTCTGTCAGAAGCTTGAGGTCGGGCTCGTCGCCGCGCACCACCACGCCAATGCGCACGGCGACGATGCGATTCAGCGTGGCGACTGGGCGCGGCACGCACGGTGGCGACGCTCCAATCGCCGCAGACCGAGGCGTCGGCCGGCGTCCAGCAATCGACGGTGCCATCGCCGAGCCCGGTGACCGGATCCGCGGTGGTATCGATGCCGTATTGCACCTTCATCAGCACGATGTTTTGCGCGATCGGATTGGCCACCAGCGCGATTCGGCGTCAGAAGATCGGTCGTCCGCAGCGTGCCGTTGGCCGGGTCGACGTCGTAGCGGATGCGCGCGGCCGATCCCACCGGTCCCAGATTGAGCAACTTGGCCGGCCAGGCCGCACTGTAGGCGATGCTGGTGTGCAACGGCGCCGCGTCCTGGGTCAGCGTGACTGCGCCCTGCGCGTCCGGGGCAAGGTTGCGGCGATCACCCGGATCAACTTGCACTTGCCGGTGCCATCGTTGGTCATCATGATGACCCAGTACGCCGTCGTCGCGGGCGGCGGGACAGTAAATCCGTTCGGACTTTGCACGGTGATCGCCGCACCCGGGCCGCACCGGGACCCAATCGGCGGCACTCAAGTCGACCGGCCACATGACGTGAGGCAGCGCCGCTGTTGAACGCAATGAAGCTGTCGGATACCCCGGGGCCGCCGCCGTCGGTGATGAGCAGGGGAATCGGGCGCACGGCGGCATCGAGCGCCGTCGCGGCCAAACCCGAAACCGCGGCGCCCGTTTCATCGTTGACGCAGTTGCCCAGATCCGACGCCGACATCGTGATTCCGGCGCCGCCGTTGGCGGCGTCGCGGCCGGCGACGAACGAGGTCAGCAGGCCGGTGACCTGGGCGTCCGCGGCGCCGACGGAGGAACGCCGGTACCCTTCGGCCACCGACAGAATGCTGTAGACGACGAGGATGACGATGAAGCCGATGAGAAGCCCGACCATCGTTTCGAGCATGCCGACGCCGCGCTGGCGGGCGCGTGCAGTCGCGAGATGCGCGGGCGCGATCATGGTGTATTCGATCCCACGATGGCCCACAGGTCGAATCTACGCAGCGTCCCAATCAACAACGGGTCGTTCTTGTCGTTGGGATTCGCCCATTGGACGGTGATCTGCACGGTGGAACTGGTGGGTGTTGGTCCCGCCGTGATGGTGACCGTGGGCGGCACCGAATTGGGCAATCGCTGGGCGACCATGGCCGCGAATTCGACGTACTCGGCACCGCCGGAGCCGCTGTCGAATTTCGCCTGCAGGTTCGCCTGCTTCGTGTCGTTCACCCACATCTGGCCGAGCAGCGTGTTGGCGAGCAGCGCGGCCTCGCCGCGGAACTTGGCGTCGTCGACGTTCTGAATGGAACGGGCGTACAGGCCGACGGTGCCGAGAATTCCCAGCGCGACGATCAATATCGCGATGAGGGCCTCGAGCATGAAGCTCCCCTGTTGCGGGGAGCGGCGCGCGCGCCGCGATGGATGGGCAGCGATCATGGACAGGCTTTCGGGTCGGGAAGGGCGAACTTCGGATCGCACAGCTTCACACCGTGAAATGGCACGCCCGCCTGCGTTTGGCCCACGATCACCCGGAGCGAGCGCGTGTTGCGTTCGTAGGCACCGTGACGTCGACCCGCACCAGGTTGGCGCCGGCGATGACCTGCCCCAACGCGTTGAAGGAAATGGTGGTCGCAGCCACACCTCCGGCATCGAGGCCGGTGAACGTCGCGTTCCGGGATCCTTCGAGGAAACTCGCCGTCTGCAGGACCGCATTCGGCGGGTCGGCCATCTGCACCGTCCAGCCGCCCGCGCCGAGGACGAATTGGACGTTGAGGTTGCGCGATATCGCGGCCGCCTGGGCCGCGCGCAGCCCGGTGGCAACCGATTGCGCGCCGTTGCGGATTTCGTTGTCGAGAACCCAGAGCGTATAGCCGGGCATCGCCATCACGCAGCAGGATGCCCGCGATGCTCATCGCGACCAGCAGCTCGATGAGGGTGAATCCGCGGTGCAACGCGGACGTCATGAGCAGGAGCCGTCCTTGCGCACGGCCCAGCACGTTGCTGCCGTATACTTGCCGCCGGGACCCGCGGAGGTTTTGGCACTGAACTCATTGATCGTATAAACAAATGCAGCCGGCATTCCCTTGGCCGCAATGCCGGTCGCCGTAACGGTGAATGTTGTGGCCGTAGGCGCAACACAGGTGATCTGGAAATAGTCCGACGCGGCTGGAACGAGCGGGGTTACCCCGCAGGCGGCGCCGTTTTGATAAGTTCGGTTGTCCATGAAGTACTTGTCCATCTTCGCCTTGAAGTCGCCCAGCTTGGTCGTCCCGTCGATGATCTTGCTGCGCGTGACGTAATCGGAGTACGACGGCAGCGCGATGGCCGCGAGAATGCCGACGATCGCGACCGTGATCATCATTTCCAGCAGCGTGAAACCCCTGGTTCTTGCGGTGCCTGCAGCCATAGCCGGACCCCCCTTTGGACGAATGGATGCTAAGTGCTGGACCCGCCCTTCGCAACGCGGTCTGACCAATGGTGCGCGGGCCGGAATGGACGGTTGCGGGTCGCTCGAGCGATGCCGGCGAGCGCTGCGCGGCCCGGGCGCGGTTATCCGGTACATGACGCGCGCGAACCCCCGATCAGGGGCAGATCATGGCGGTCTTGGCGATCCGCGCCCTTCCGCCGGCGGAAAGCACGACGTCGACGGCTTTTTGATTGTGCCCGCAGACGGTCAGCGTGCCGATCTGCAGCGCGCCGTTGAGCAGGCGGGGATGACCGAAGGCGGTGTACGACACGTAGTCCGCGAGCGGACGGTTGGCCGAAACGGTGACTCCAGGCTCCACCGATTCCCGGGCCCGGATGAGATCCGTCGCCGCTTCGAGCTGGCCGCTGGCATCCGCGTCGACGTGCATGATCCAGCCCCCGTGCCAGAGCGACCCGGGCGTGCATTGCAGGCCGTTCGCGGACTTGCAGAGGTTGACCCGCACGCCCCGCTTGATGGCCTCCGAACGGGCGAGGTTCATGCTGGCGGCGAGATGCTGGGCTTCCTGCATCACCCGCATGGATGCGATCCAGTCGTTGTAGGCAGGCAGTGCCAATCGCAACAGAAGCGCTGCCAGCGCGAGGGCGGTCAGCAGCTCGACGAGCGTGACCCCGCGGTTGGCTCCGCGCCGCCTGGGATGTCCGGAACGGGGGTGGCAGAGATGCATGGGAACTCGAGGTCGAAAAGGTTCGGGCGGTGTCGGGTCATGCTAGGGAGCACCGCTTTGTCCGGCCAATGCGCCGTTTGGCCTAGGGTTGGTTGAGCGGCCCGCACGCTCACTGCGGTCGGTGCCCCGAGGGGGCGCAGAATGCCCTTTGGGCGGCCAGGCGGCGGGCACTGAGCCCGCTGGACGCCGGATACTGTTGACGCCAATTAGTTGAGGTCTATACTATTTACGATTAAGAAGAACGATCCCGGTCGCTGCGTCCGGGAGTCCATCCGTCCGGGTTCACCGAAAGATTCCCGACATGCGCGTGCTTTGCATCGGCGGCGGTCCCGCGGGCCTGTATCTCGCGCTGTTGCTCAAGAAGGCCCACCCACGCCACGTCGTCCGCGTGTCGGAACGTAACCGGCCGTACGACACGTTCGGCTGGGGCGTCGTGTTTTCCGACCAGACGCTCGGCAACCTGGCCACGGCCGATCCGGCAACCGCCCGCGACATCGCCGATTCCTTCAATCACTGGGACGACATCGACGTCCATTTCAAGGGACGCACGATCACGAGCGGCGGCCACGGGTTCTGCGGCATCGGCCGCAAGCGCCTGCTCAACATCCTGCAGGCGCGTTGCGAGGCGCTGGGTGTGGAGCTCACGTTCGAAGACGAGGTCATGGACGACGTGGCGGCAGCGCGCGCATTCGGCGCCGATGTCGTGATCGCCTCCGACGGGCTCAACAGCCGCATCCGCGCCCGCTACGCCGACACGTTTCTTCCCGATATCGACGTCCGCCGCTGCCGGTTCGTCTGGCTGGGGACGAAGAAGCGCTTCCCGGCGTTCACGTTCGCGTTCGCGCAGACGACGCACGGCTGGTTCCAGGCGCACGCGTACCAGTACGACGACGACACGTCGACCTTCATCATCGAGACGCCCGAGGAAACCTTTCGCGCGGCGGGACTGGAAACGATGTCGCAGGAGGAGGGGATCGCGTTCTGCGAGCGATTGTTCGCGCCGTACCTCGACGGCCATGCGCTGATGAGCAACGCCTCCCACCTGCGCGGTTCCGCCAACTGGATCCGCTTTCCGCGCGTCGTCTGCCGGAAATGGGTGCACTGGAATGACCTGGACGGCAAGCGCGTGCCCGTCATCCTCGTCGGAGACGCCGCGCACACCGCGCATTTTTCCGTGGGATCCGGCACCAAGCTGGCGCTCGAGGACTCGATTGCGCTCGCCCGCGCGTTGTCCGATCCGGCTGATCTTTCCGCGGCGCTTGCGAGCTACGAGGCCGAGCGCGCGATCGAGGTCGTCAAGATCCAGAATGCCGCGCGCAACTCCACCGAATGGTTCGAGAACGTCGAGCGCTATTCGGCGTTTGAGGCGGAGCAGTTCGCCTACAGCCTGCTGACGCGCAGCCAGCGCATTTCGCACGAGAACCTGCGCGTGCGCGATCGCGGCTTCGTTACCGGGATGGAAGCCTGGTATGCCGGGCGCGCCGGCGCCGATGCGAAACCGATGCCGCCAATGTTCACGCCCTTCACGCTGCGCGGATTGACGCTGCGCAACCGAGTCGTCGTGTCGCCGATGGCGCAGTATTCGTGCCGCGACGGCATGCCCGACGACTATTACCTCGTGCATTTGGGCAGCCGCGCGCACGGCGGCGCGGGTCTCGTGTTCACCGAAATGGTGTGCGTCGCGCCGGATGCGCGCATTTCGCCCGGTTGCGCGGGCCTGTACACGCCGGAACACGCCGCGGCGTGGCGGCGCATCGTCGACTACGTCCATACGCGGACGCCAGCGAAGATCGCGCTGCAGTTGGGTCATGCGGGGCCGAAAGGGTCGACGCAACTGGGCTGGGAGGCCATCGACGAGCCGCTCGCGGAGGGCAACTGGCCGCTGATCGCGCCGTCCGCGATTGCCTACGGCCCGACCAACCAGGTGCCGCGCGCCATGACCCGCGCCGACATGGAGCGCGTGACGGGGGAATTCGTCCGCGCCACGCGGTGGGCGGTGGAGGCAGGCTTCGACTGGCTTGAATTGCATTGCGCGCACGGTTACCTGCTCTCCGCGTTCATCTGTCCGCTGACCAACCGGCGCGACGACGAATATGGCGGGTCGCTCGAGAATCGTTGCCGCTATCCGCTCGAAGTTTTTAGCGCGATGCGCGCCGTGTGGCCGGCGGACAAGCCGATGTCAGTGCGCATTTCGGCGCACGACTGGGCGGAAGGGGGCAACACGTCCGACGATGCGGTGGCGATCGCGAAGCTTTTCAAGGCGGCGGGCGCGGATCTCATCGACGTGTCGTCGGGACAAACGACGCGCGCGGCCAATCCAGTCTACGGCCGCATGTACCAGACGCCGTTCGCTGACCGCGTTCGCAACGAAACCGGCATCGCCACGATGGCCGTGGGCGCCATCTTCGAGCCCGACCACGTCAACAGCATCCTGATGGCGGGTCGCGCCGACTTGTGCGCGCTCGCCCGGCCGCACCTGGCCGACCCTTACTGGACGCTGCACGCGGCGGCCCAGTTGGGTTACCACGACGTCGAGTGGCCCGTGCAATACCTGAATGGCAGGGACCAACTGGAGCGCAACCTCGCGCGCGCGGCGCAACTGGCGAGCGAAGCGCCCGAGGCCAATGGGTAAGGATGAAGCGCGCGTGATCGCGCCGGATCCCGAGACGCGGCTGCACGACGCCCATCACGAATCGCTGCGGCTGTGGTTGCGTCTCCTCACGTGCACATTGACGATCGAGCGGCGCGTGCGCGCGCAACTGCGCGAGCGGTTCGCGATGACGCTGGCGCGCTTCGACCTGATGGCGCAGCTCGAGCGCAATCCTGACGGGCTCAAGATGGGCGAGCTCTCGCACCGGTTGATGGTGACGAGCGGCAACGTCACGGGCCTGACCGACCAGCTGGTGCGCGAGGGCTTGGTCGAGCGCACGCCGATACCTTCCGACCGGCGCGCGTTTTCGATCCGGCTGACGGTCAAGGGCAAGCGCGCCTTCGACGTCATGGCGGCCGAGCACGAAAGCTGGGTCATCGAGATGTTGTCGGGATTGTCCACCAGCGAGCGCGACCGGTTGCATGCGCTGCTCGGCCGTTTGAAGACGACCCTGCGCAGCTCCGGCGAGGACGCGCGCGCGAAGGAAACGCCGAGATGAGCATGGATGAGCACCTGCGCCCGTTTGCCGGGTATCGCGCGACGCATTTCCGGTGGGACGTCGACGCCGACGCGAAGGTGGCGACCCTCACGCTGAACCGGCCGGAGCGCCGGAACCCGCTCACGTTCGATTCCTACGCGGAGCTGCGCGATCTCTTCCGCGGCCTCGTTTATGCGAGCGACGTGAAGTGCGTTGTGGTGACCGGCGCCGGCGGCCACTTCAGCTCGGGCGGCGACGTTCACGAGATCATCGGGCCGCTGACGAAGATGGCGATGCCGGAACTCTTGGCGTTCACGCGCATGACCGGCGACCTGGTGCTGGCGATGCGGCACTGTCCCCAACCCGTCATTGCGGCGGTCGACGGCACGTGCGCGGGCGCCGGGGCGATGGTGGCGCTCGCGTCCGACATCCGTTTCGGCACCGCTGCGGCCAAGACCGCCTTCCTTTTCGTGCGCGTCGGCCTGGCCGGCTGCGACATGGGGGCCTGCACACTGCTGCCGCGCACGATCGGGCAGGGGCGCGCGGCGGAGCTTCTCTATACCGGCCGGGTCATGAGCGCCGACGAAGGCCTGGCGTGGGGATTCTTCAATCGCGTCGTGGCAGCCGACGCGCTGCTGTCCGAGGCGCAGGGCTTCGCCCGCGAGCTCGCCGACGGCCCGACGTTTGCGCACGCGATGACCAAGAAACTGCTGCATCAGGAATGGGGGATGGACGTCGACGCGGCGATTGAGGCTGAAGCGCAGGCGCAGGCGATCTGCATGCAGACGAAGGACTTCCATCGCGCGTTCGAGGCCTTTGCCGCGAAGAAGGCGCCGAAGTTCGAAGGAAACTGAGGGGCAATTGAGGTGAATCGCACGCATCTCGACTGGCCTTTTTTCGCTGCCGAGCAGCGCGAGCTTGCGGCCGGACTCGACGCGTGGTGCGCCGGGTTGCCGACGATTTCGGATCCGGTTGCCAGGCGCGATGTCGACGATGCGTGCCGGCGCCTCGTGCGCGCGCTGGGCGCCGGCGGGTGGCTCCGCTACTGCGTCCCGGCAGCTCACGGCGGCGCCTTGCCGGCGCTCGATTCGCGCGCGCTGTGCGTCGCGCGCGAGACGCTCGCCTATCACGACGGGCTGGCCGATTTCGCGTTCGCCATGCAAGGGTTGGGCAGTGGCGCGATCACACTGGCCGGGGGCCCCGCGCAGCGCGAGCGGTGGTTGCCGCGCGTTTCCCGTGGAGAGGCCATTGCGGCGTTTGCGTTATCCGAGCCCGATGCCGGTTCCGACGTCGCGGCGCTGACAACCTCCGCGCGGCGCGACGGTGACGCGTGGGTGCTCGACGGCTGCAAGACCTGGATTTCCAATGGCGGCATCGCCGATTTTTATTGCGTCTTCGCGCGTACGGGCGACGCAGCGGGAACACGCGGCATTTCGGCGTTCGTGATACCTGCCGATACGCCTGGCCTCACCGTTGCCGAGCGTATTGACGTGATCGCGCCGCATCCGCTGGCGCGCCTCGTGCTCGCGAATTGCAAGGTGCCGCACGACTCATTGCTCGGTGCGGAAGGCGACGGCTTCAAGCTGGCGATGCGCACGCTCGACATCTTCCGCGCGTCGGTGGCGGCGGCCGCGGTCGGATTCGCCCGCCGGGCGCTGGACGAGGGCGTGGCGCACGCCAAGTCGCGGCGGATGTTTGGCGCGACACTCGCGGACCTGCAATTGACGCAGGCGAAGCTGGGTGACATGGCGGCCGAAGTCGATGCCGCGGCGCTGCTGACCTATCGCGCCGCGTGGTTGCGCGACGTGGAGAACGCCAAGACGACCAAGGAAGCGGCGATGGCCAAGCTCGTGGCGACCGAGTCGGCGCAACGCGTCATCGACGCGGCGGTCCAGCTCCACGGTGGCCTCGGCGTCACCCACGGGCACATCGTCGAACGCCTCTACCGCGACATCCGCGCGCTACGCATCTACGAGGGCGCGACGGAGGTACAGCAGCTCATCATCGGCCGGGAGATCTTGAAAGGGACTTCCGCGTGACCTACACGTCGCACGTCGACACGTTCGCGCGCGACCACCTCCCGCCGCGCGACCAGTGGCCCGACCTTATCTTGGACCTGCCCGAATTAGACTATCCCGAACGCATCAACTGCGCGGTCGAGCTGCTCGATCGCGCGCTCGAGCGCGACTGGGGCGAGCGCACCGCGATCCTTACCCCGGGCGGCGTGCGCTGGACCTACGCGGAACTCACCGCTCATGCCAACCGGATCGCGCGCGTACTCGTCGAGGACCTCGATCTCGTTCCCGGCAACCGCGTCCTGCTGCGCGGGCCGAACAGTCCGATGATGGCGGCGTGCTGGTTCGCGGTGATGAAAGCCGGTGGCGTGGCTGTCGCGACGATGCCGCTCCTGCGCGCCAAGGAGCTGACCGACATCATCACCAAGGCGCAGGTCACGCACGCACTGTGCGATGCGCGCCTCGCCGCGGAACTCGACGCCGCGCGCGCGGCGTGCCCGACGCTCGCCACGGTCGTCTCATTTCGAAACTACGGCGCCCGATGGCGTGGAGGCGCGCGCCGCGCGGAAGCCTGCGAGTTTTGCGAATGTTGCGACCGCTGCCGACGATACCGCGCTGATCGCCTTCACGTCGGGGACGACTGGCAAACCCAAGGGCACGATGCATTTCCATCGCGACGTGCTCGCGAGCTGCGATTGCTGGCCGCGCTCCACGCTGCGCGCGACCGCGAACGACATCTTCACTGGCAGTCCGCCGCTGGCGTTTACATTCGGATTGGGTGGCCTGCTGCTGTTCCCGTTGCGCGTGGGCGCGGCGACGCTGCTGCTGGAGAAGGCGCCGCCGGACGCGCTGCTGCAGGCGATTGCCGCGAACCGGGCGACGGTTCTCTTCACCGCGCCGACGTCGTATCGCGCGATGGCGGCGATCGCCGCGCAGTTCGACCTATCCAGCCTGCGCAAGTGCGTGTCGGCGGGCGAGGCGCTCCCCGCCGCGACGCGCCAGTTATGGAAGGACGCCACCGGCATCGAGTTGATCGACGGCATCGGCGCCACCGAAATGCTGCACATCTTCATCTCGCACGATGAAGCGCACGCGAAACCGGGCGCGACGGGCAAGCCGGTCGCCGGTTACCAGGCGTGCGTCATGGACGATGCGGGCCACCCGTTGCCCGCGGGCCAGGTCGGGCGGCTCGCGGTGAAGGGACCGACCGGTTGCCGGTACCTGTCCGACGACCGCCAGCGCCAGTACGTGCAGCACGGCTGGAACTACACCGGGGACGCATATCTCGTCGACGCCGACGGCTGGTTCGTCTACCAGGCGCGCACCGACGACATGATCGTGAGCGCCGGTTACAACATCGCGGGCCCGGAAGTGGAAGGGGCGCTGCTCGCGCATCCCGCCGTCGCCGAATGCGGCGTGATCGGCGTCGCCGACGAAGAGCGCGGCCAGATCGTCAAGGCTTTCGTCGTGCTCAAAGCGGGAAACGACGCGGGCGACGCGATGGCGAAGGAGCTGCAGGAACACGTCAAGCGGAGCATTGCCCCCTACAAGTATCCGCGCGCGATCGAATTCATCGCGAGCCTGCCCCGCACCGAGACCGGAAAGTTGCAGCGCTTCCGACTGAAACAGCTAAAAGAAAGCCATGAAAATCCTGCAGCCCGCTGATTGGGCTTCGCCGAAAGGTTACGCAAACGGCGTCGCCGCGCGCGGTACGACCGTCTTCGTCGGCGGCCAGATCGGCTGGAACGGCCGGCAGCAGTTCGAGTCCGACGACTTCGTGGCGCAGGCCAGGCAGGCGCTGCGCAACATATTGGCGATCCTGGCCGAGGCAGGGGCGGGCCCGGAGCACATCGTGCGGATGACGTGGTACGTGACCGACAAGCGGGAATATCTCGCGAGCCTTCCCGCATTGGGCGCCGCGTACCGCGAAGTCGTCGGCCGGCATTTTCCGGCCATGACCGCCGTTGTCGTGACGGCATTGATCGAAGATCGCGCGAAAGTGGAAATCGAAGCCACGGCCGTCGTTCCTGATGCCTGACGTGCAGACTGAGCTGCGCACCGAGGGTCCGCTGGACCCGGGACGGCTGCGCGCGCGATAATCGCGATCGCTTTGCTCGGATCCTTAGAAGCCCGAGCGGATCGCCTGCTGCCCCACCGGAGTTCCCATGAACGCTCCCGATCGCGTCGCCGCCACGACCAAGCCCGTCTTCCGTTGGGACGATCCGCTGCTCCTCGACGCCCAGCTCACCGAGGAGGAACGGATGGTGCGCGACGCGGCGCACGCGTACGCGCAGGACAAACTGATGCCGCGGGTGAAGGACGCGTTCCGGCACGAGACAACCGATCCCTCGATCTTTCGCGAAATGGGGCAGCTGGGACTCCTGGGTGCGACGCTGCCGGCCGACTACGGCGGATCGGGATTGAGCTACGTCTGCTACGGCCTCATCGCGCGCGAAATCGAGCGCGTGGACTCGGGGTATCGCTCGATGATGAGCGTGCAAAGCTCGCTCGTCATGTTCCCCATCTTCACCTACGGCAGCGAAGCGCAGCGCAGGAAATACCTGCCGAAACTTGCGACCGGCGAGTGGATCGGCTGTTTCGGACTCACCGAGCCCAACCACGGTTCCGATCCGGGCTCGATGGTCACGCGGGCGCGCAGCGTGGCGGGAGGATTCAGCCTCTCGGGCGCGAAGACGTGGATCTCGAATTCGCCGATCGCCGACGTGTTCGTCGTGTGGGCGAAGGACGACCAGGGGATTATTCGCGGCTTCATCCTGGAACGCGGCATGAAGGGATTGTCGGCGCCCAAGATCGAAGGCAAGTTCAGCTTGCGCGCGTCGATCACCGGCGAGATCGTGATGGACGAAGTGTTCGTGCCGGAGGAAAACCAGCTTCCGAACGTGCAGGGCTTGAAGGGCCCGTTCGGCTGCCTCAACAGCGCGCGTTACGGCATCGCGTGGGGCGCGCTGGGCGCCGCGGAATTCTGCTGGCACGCGGCGCGGCAATACACGCTCGACCGGACGCAGTTCGGGCGGCCGCTCGCGGCCAATCAGCTGATCCAGAAAAAGCTGGCCGACATGATGACCGAGATCACGCTGGGCCTTCAGGGCTGCCTGCGCCTCGGGCGCATGAAGGACGAAGGCATCGCCGCGCCGGAAATCACGTCGATCATGAAGCGCAATTCGTGCGGCAAGGCGCTCGACATCGCGCGCGCCGCGCGCGACATGCACGGCGGCAACGGCATCGTCGACGAGTTCCACGTGATCCGCCACGTGCTGAATCTCGAGACCGTCAATACCTACGAAGGCACGCACGACGTGCACGCGCTGATCCTGGGCCGCGCGCAGACCGGAATCTCCGCATTTTAAGATGAACGACCCCCACGCTCGCTTCGCTCGCTGCCCCCCGAGGGGGCGCAGTCAGTCCCTTGGGGCGGCCCGGCGGGACTGACGTGAAACTCTACGACTACTTTCGCTCGTCCGCGGCGTATCGCGTCCGCATCGCGCTCAACCTGAAGGGCCTCAAGCCTGCGCGCGAGTTCGTCCACCTGCGCAAGAACGTGCAGCGCAGCGACGACTATCTCGCGCTGAATCCGCAGGGCCTGGTGCCGGCGCTGGTAACCGACGGCGGCCAGGTGCTGACGCAATCGCTGGCGATCATCGAGTACCTGGACGAAACGGTGCCCGAGCCGCCGCTGCTGCCCGCCACGCCCGAAGACCGCGCGCGCGTGCGCAGCATCGCGCTCGCGATCGCGTGCGACATCCATCCGCTCAACAACCTGCGCGTGCTGCTGTACCTCAAGAACACGCTGGGCGTCGCCGACGAGCAGAAGGACGCGTGGTACAAGTACTGGATCGACGTCGGCCTCGAGGCGCTGGAGACGCGCCTGGCGCGCGATCCGGCGACCGGCCGCTTCTGCCACGGCGACGCACCGACGCTCGCCGACATCTGTCTCGTGCCCCAGCTCGCCAACGCGCGGCGCATGAGCATCGACGTCGCGCCGTTCCCCACGCTCAACGCGCATCGACGCCGCGTGCACCGCGCTGCCCGCGTTCGCCGACGCCGCCCCTGCGCGGCAGCCGGACGCCGACTAGATGGCAACGAAGCGATCCTAAGCACCCGGAGTCCGCATGAACTACGCCATCGCTGCCTGGGACTTGCCCGCAGTTCCCATCGCCGGCTCCGACAAGTGCTTCCCCGTTCGCCACGTCTATTGCGTCGGCCGCAACTACGCCGAGCACGCGAAGGAGATGGGCGGCGATGCGACGAAGGAGCCGCCGTTCTTCTTCACCAAGCCGGCGGACGCGGTGACGCCGGTCGTCGCACCGCAGGTCGGCACGGTGAGATACCCGCTCGCCACGAAGAACTTCCACCACGAGATCGAGCTGGTCGTGGCGATCGGCAAGCGTGGCGTGCAACTCGCGGCGGACCAGGCGAACGACGTCGTGTTCGGCTACGCGACGGGCCTCGACATGACGCGCCGCGACCTGCAGAACGACATGCGCGAGAAGAAGCGGCCGTGGGACATCGGCAAGTCGTTCGCGCAGGCCGCGCCGATCGCGCCGATCCATCCCGTGGCGACGACCGGGTTGCTGGCGCGCGGCGCGATCAGGCTCGACGTGAACGGCGCGAGGCGCCAGCAAGGGCGACTTGTCCGACATGATCTGGGACGTGCCGCACACGCTCGCGTTCCTGTCGCAATACTACGAGCTGCTTCCCGGCGACCTCGTGTTCACCGGCACGCCGGCCGGCGTCGGCGCGGTGGTTGCCGGCGACCGGCTCGACGGGCACATCGACGGCCTGACGCCGCTGTCGATCGTCATCGCATGAGCGCGGCGGACGTAGCCGAGGCCCGCAGGGCGCGGCGCCGCGCTCACGCGGTGGAGGCCGACTCGCGGACGCCGCCTATGAGCCGCATGCAAGGAGGCCGAGCATGAACAACGCCGCTCTCGTGTTCACGCCGGAGTTCGTCGAGCGCGGCTACAACAATCGCGCCGCGGTGCCGGACCATCCGCGTGGTTCGCGAAATACGCGGAGCTCTCGGCGGCTGCGCGCGAGCGCTACCGCCACATCCTCGACCTGCGCTACGGTCCCGAGCCGCTCGAAACGCTCGATCTCTTCCTGCCCGACAGGCACGCCGCGCGGCACGTTCGTCTTCATCCACGGCGGCTACTGGCGCGCGCTCGACAAGGACGACTTCTCATTCGTCGCGGGGCCGTTCGTGGAGCAGGGATCGCGGTCGCGGTCGTCAATTACGACCTGTGCCCGGCGGTGTCGATCGCGACGATCGTCGACGAATGCCGGCGCGCTGTGCTGTGGCTCGCGCGCGAGGGCCGCGACCATGGCGCCACGGCCGAGCAATGTCGTCGTCGGCGGCCATTCGGCGGGCGGGCACCTCGCCGCGATGATGTTCGCGACCGACTGGGACGCGCTCGGGCTTAAGTCGCGCGCCGTTCGTCGGCGGGGTCACGCTGTCCGGCGTGCACGACCTGACGCCGCTCGTCCAGTTCTTCGTTCAACGCCGACTTGCGGCTCGACGACGCGGAAGCGGCGCGCGTGTCGCCGGTCAACCAGTCAGCCTGTCGCGGGCGCCGTTGCTGATCGCGTGGGCGGCGCGGAGACGTCCGAATTCCTGCGCCAGTCGCAGCTCCTATGGGATGCGTGGCCGGACAACCGCCGTCCGGCCGGCGGGACCGCTCGTCCTCGCAGGCAAGCATCACTTCAGCGTCGTCGCCGACTACGCCGATCCGGAAAGCGACCTGACGCGCGCCACGCTGGCGCTCTTCCGCTAGTCCCGGACTCTTCCGGCACGCCCCGGACGCCCATTGACAACTGACCCACGGTCATTTAGGCTGTCCCTCAAGTGACCCGCAGTCATTTAAGCGGGCTAGACCCAGAGGACATTGATCATGGTCATTCGCCAGCGGGCCATCCAGGCCGAAGACAAGCAGGAGCGGCACCACGCGATCCTCGACGCCGCCGAGCGCCTGCTGCTGCGCTCGCCCGACCGCATCGCGAACGTGGCGGAGGTCGCCGACGAGGCCGGCCTCGCCAAGGGCACGGTCTATCTCTACTTCCCGAGCAAGGAAGAGCTGCTGCTCGCCGTGCACGAGCGCAACATCGACGGCTTCTTCCGCGCGCTGATCGTCCGCCTCGAAGGCGACGACGCCGGTGGCGATCGACGACATTCTCGCGCTGACCCACCGGCACATGGTCGAGCCGCCGCTGTTCCTCCCGCTCGCGGCGCGCTGCTTCGGCCTGATGGGGCAGAGCGTTCCGCCCGAAGCCGCGTTCGCGTTCAAGCAGCGGATGGCGCAGCGGCTGCAGCGCGCCGGCGCCGGGCTCGAGCGCCATTTCCCGGACCTTGCCGCCGGCGGCGGCTTGGCGCTGCTGCGACACAGCTACGCGCTGATCATCGGCCTCTGGCAGATGTCCGGGGATCTGCGGGCGCGAGTTGCGCGATGGACGTCGCGGCAGCGGACCCGGTGGTCTTCGGCTGGCGGTATCCCGACGAGCTCGACCGCGCGCTGCTCGCGCTGTGGGAAGGCACGGTCGGACGTTCATCGGCGCCTTCCCGGTGAAGGTGCCGATCATGAGCGCATCCTCTTTGCGTGACGTTGCGGCAGTGATCCTGCTTGCGCTCGTGCTTGCCGCGTGCGGCGCGAAGGACAAGCCGCCGGAGCCTGTGCGGCCGGTGCAGCTGACGCAAGTCAAGCTCGGCGGCACCGCAAGGCACCGCGGTGTTCGCCGGCGAAGTCAAGCCGCGCCACGAAGCCGACCTCGGCTTTCGCATCGGCGGCAAGATCGTCGCGCGCAACGTCGACGTCGGCGCGCGCGTGAAGAAGGGCCAGGCGCTCGCGCGGCTCGACCCGGCCGACGTCGGCCTGCAGGCCGAAGCCGCGAAGGCGCAGGTCGCCGCGACCGAGACCGAGTACAAGTTCGCGCAAGCCGAGTACGACCGCTACCAGAATCTGTTGCGCGAGAAATTCATCAGCGCTTCGGCGCTCGACGCCAAGCGCAACGCGCTCGACGCCAACCGCGCGAAGTACGAGCAGGCGAAGGCGAACCTCGCGGTCGTCGCAGAACCAGGCGAGCTACGCGACGCTCGTCGCCAACGAAGACGGCGTGGTCACCGCCGTCAATGCGGAGCCGGGCCAGGTCGTGACCGCGGGGCAGCCGGTCGTGCGGCTCGCGCGCGAGGAAGAGCGCGAAGTCGCGATCAGCGTGCCCGAGAACCGCATCGGCGAGCTAACCGGCGCGAAGCAGCTCGTCGTCGCGCTGTGGGCCAACCCGGCAAAGACTTATCCGGCGCGCGTGCGCGAAGTCGTCGCCGGCCGTCGATCCGACGACGCGCACGTTCGCCGTGCGCGTGTCGATCGTCAACCCCGATCCCTCGGTGCAATGGGGCATGACGGCGAACGTCGGCGTGCAAGGCGCCAGCGCTCCCGACGCGGCGCTGCTGCCGCTGACGTCGATCTACCAGCAGGACGGCAAGCCCGCCGTGTGGCGCTTCGACCCGGCGACCCGGCAGGTCAGCCTCGCGCCGGTGACGATCGGCCAGTATCGCGAGGACGGCGTCGTGGTGACCGCGGGCGTGCGCGACGGCGACTGGATCGTCGCCGCCGGCGTGCACAAGCTGCTGCCCGGGCAGGTCGTGCGGCCGTACGAAGGCGGCGCGGCCGGCGACGCTGCCGCGCCGCGGCGCCGGCGCACGACCGGCAGCCTCGGGTAACTGACGCGGCACCGAGGCGCGGTTCGATGACCCCCGTCGAACCCCGCCGGCGGCCCGCCGGCTCGCGCTTCAACCTCTCCGAGTGGGCGCTCACGCACCGCTCGCTCGTGCTGTACCTCATCGTCGTGTTCGCGCTGGCCGGCGTTCATGTCGTACGAGCGGCTCGGCCAGTCCGAGGACCCGCCGTTCACGTTCAGGGTGATGGTCGTGAAGACCAACTGGCCGGGCGCGACCGCGCACGAGGTCGAGCAGCAGGTCACCGACCGCATCGAGCGCAAGCTGCAGGAAGTCCCGAACGTCGACTGGGTGCGCAGCTACTCGAAGCCCGGCGAGTCGCTGGTGTTCTTCGCGCTCAAGGATTCCGCGCCGCGCGGCAGCGGTGCCGGAGACGTTCGTACCAGGTGCGCAAGAAGATCGGCGACATCCGCAACCAGCTGCCCGCCGGCATCCAGGGGCCGTTCTTCAACGACGAGTTCGGCGACACCTACACCAACATCTACGCGCTGACCGGCGACGGCTTCGGCTACCGCGAGCTGAAGGAATTCGGCGACCGGGTGCGCGCGCGAGCTGCTGCGCGTGCCGGGCGTGGCCAAGGTCGACTTCATCGGCGAGCAGGACGAGAAGATCTTCATCGAGCTGTCCAACGCCAAGCTCGCCACGCTGGGCGTCGAGCCCGCGCAGATCATCGAGACGCTGGCGCGGCAGAACGCCGTGGCGGCCGCCGGCGTGTTCGACACCGCCACCGACCGCATCTACGTGCGGCCGACCGGCGCGTTCGACAGCGTCGAGGCGATCCGCGACATCGCCATCCGCGCCAACAACCGCGTGTTCCGGCTGGGCGACATCGCCAAGGTGACGCGCGGCTACGTCGACCCGCCGCAGCAGAAGATGCGCTGGCAGGGCAAGGAGGCGCTGGGCCTCGGCGTGACGATGGTCAAGGGCGGCGACGTCATCGAGCTGGGCCACGGCCTCGACGCAGAATGTCGCGCGCATCCAGCAGCAGCTGCCGGTCGGGCGTCGAGCTGCGCAGGTCGCGAGCATGCCGCGCGCCGTGCAGCGCTCGATCAACGAGTTCCTGCGCTCGCTGACCGAAGCGGTGCTGATCGTGCTCGCCGTGTCGCTGGTCAGCCTGGGGCTTGCGCACCGGGCTCGTCGTCGCGGTGTCGATTCCGCTGGTGCTCGCGATGACGTTCCTGTGCATGTGGCTGTTCGACATCGGCCTGCACAAGATCTCGCTCGGCGCGCTGATCCTGTCGCTGGGCCTGCTCGTCGACGACGCGATCATCGCGGTCGAGATGATGGCGATCAAGCTGGAGCAGGGCTTCGACCGCTTCCGCGCGGCGAGCTTCGCGTACACGAGCACGGCGTTTCCGATGCTGACCGGCACGCTGGTCACCGTCGCCGGCTTCCTGCCGATCGCCACGGCCAAGAGCTCGCACGGGCGAATACACGCGCTCGATCTTCCAGGTGTCGGCGATCGCGCTGATCGCGTCGTGGGTGGTCGCGGTCGTCGTGATCCCGTACCTCGGCTACAAGATGCTGCCGGACTTCACGCAAGCCGCGCGGGCCGTCGCTGTGGCGCGGCCTGTGGCGCGCGTACGCGGGCGGCCGGCGCCGCCGCGCCGCCGCACTGCACCACGGCGATCCCGATGCCGTGTACGCACGCCGTTCTACACGCGGCTGCGCGCGCGTCGATCGCGTGGTGCGTCGGGCACCGCAAGACGGTGCATCGTCGCCACGCTCGCGATCTTCGTCGGCGCGCTGGCGCTGTTCCGCTTCGTGCCGCAGCAGTTCTTCCCGGCGTCGTCGCGGCCGGAGCTGCTGGTCGACCTGCGGCTGCCGGAGGGCAGCTCGTTCGCCGCGATCGCTGGCGGCCAGGCGAAGAAACTCGAGGCGGTGCTCGACAGCAGGACCCGGGCATCGAGAGCTTCGTCACCTACGTCGGCAGCGGCAGCGCCGCGCTTCTACCTGCCGCTCGACCAGCAGCTGCAGCAGGCCAACTTCGCGCAGTTCGTGCTGATCGCGAAGAGCATCGACGAGCGCGAGCAGGTGCGCGCGCGCCTGCTCGCACTCTTCGACACGCGACTTCCCCGAGCTGCGCGGGCGCATTTCGCGCCTCGAGAACGGGCCGCCGGTCGGCTTCCCGGTGCAGTTCCGCGTGTCCGGCGAGGACATTCGCCACGGTGCGCGCGCATCGCGCAGCGAGGTGGCCGACGTCATGCGCGCGCGATCCGGAGACCGCGCAGCGTGCAGTTCGACTGGGACGAGCCGTCGAAGGTGATCCGCGTGGCGATCGACCAGAACAAGGCGCGCGTGCTCGGCATTTCGTCGCAGGATCTCGCGACGTTCCTCAACAACTCGCTGTCCGGCTTCTCCGTCACCTACTACCGCGAGCGCGACAAGCAGATCGAGGTGCTGCTGCGCGGCGCCGCCGACGAGCGCGCGAGGATGAGCTTCCTCAAGGACCTCGCGATCCCGACGCGCAACGGCCGCGCGGTGCCGATCACGCAGATCGCCGACATCCGCTACGAGCTCGAGGACGGCATCGTCTGGCGCCGCAACCGCCTGCCGACGATCACCGTGCGCGCCGACGTGCGCGGCGACGCGCAGGGTCCCGACGTCGCCAACGCGGATCGAACCCGGAGCTGGACGCGATCCGCGCCGGCGCTGCCGCTCGGCTACCGGATCGAGATCGGCGGCGCGATCGAGGATTCGGCGCGCGGCCAGCAGTCGATCGCGGCCGGCATGCCGCTGCTCGTGATCACCGTGCTGACGCTGCTGATGATCCAGCTGCAGAGCTTCTCGCGCACGCTGATGGTCGTGCTGACCGCGCCGCTCGGCCTGATCGGCGTCGCGCTCGCGCTGCTCGTGTTCGGCAAGCCGTTCGGCTTCGTCGCGATGCTGGGCACGATCGCGCTGGCCGGCATCATCATGCGCAACTCGATCATCCTGGTCGACCAGATCGACCAGGACATCGCGGCCGGCCACGCGCCGTGGGACGCGGTGGTCGGCGCGACGGTGCGCCGCTTCCGGCCGATCGTGCTGACCGCGGCGGCCGCGGTGCTGGCGCTGATCCCGCTCATGCGCAGCGACTTCTTCGGGCCGATGGCGGTGGCGATGATGGGCGGCATCGTCGTCGCGACCGTGCTGACGCTGCTGTTCCTGCCCGCGCTGTACGCGGCCTGGTTCCGCGTGCAGCCCGGCGTCGTGGCCGAAGCCGCGGCGTCGGCATGAGACGATCGAGGCTGTCATGAAGGTCCTGGTCATCGGCGGCACCCGCGGCGTCGGACGCGCAGTCGTCGTGGCGGCGCACGCGGCAGGCACACGCTCACGGTGCTGGCGCGCAACGCGGCGCGGATTCGCGGTGCCGGTGACCGGCGTGCGCGTGGTTGCCGGCGACGCCGGCGACGCGGCCGACATCGAGCGCGCGGTCGCGGGCCAGGACGCGGTGGTGTGGACCGTCGGCATCGCGCCGACGCGCAAGCCGGTCGACGTGTTTTCGCGCGGCACGCAGTTCCTGCTGGCGGCGATGGCGCAGCACGGCGTGCGCCGGCTCATTTGCGTCACCGGGTGGGTGCGGGCGACAGCCGCGGCCACGGCGGCTTCCTCTACGACCGGGTCCTGCTGCCGCTGCTTCATGAAGTCGATCTACGAGGACAAGGATCGGCAGGAAGCGCTGTTGCGCGCCAGCGACGCTCGACTGGACCATCGTCCGTCCCGGCCGCGCTGACCAACGGAGCCGGCGACGGGCTTGCTACGCAGCGCTGACCGACCTCGATGGCGTCACGCGCCGGCCGGGTGTCGCGGGCGGATGTCGCCGCGTTCATCGTCGAGCAACCTCGCCACGCGCCGAATTCCGTGCGCAAGACGGTGCTGCTGACGGCCTGACTCGCGAGGCGCGGCGCCGCCGCTGCGGTAAACTTGCATCTTCGCGGCGCGTTGCAATGACCGCGCACGCCAATCCGCTCGCGAGATTCTCCAGACCCATGCCGCTCGCCACCACTCCGGAAATCGTCGCCGAACTGAAGGCCGGCCGCATGGTCGTGCTGGTCGACGAGGAAGACCGCGAGAACGAGGGCGACCTCGTCATCGCCGCGGAGTTCGTCACGCCCGACGCGATCAACTTCATGGCCAGGCACGCGCGCGGCCTCGTCTGCCTCACGCTGACCGAGGAGCGCTGCCGGCAGCTCGGCGCTGCCGCTGATGGTCGTCGGCCAACCGCTCCGGGCACGGGCACCAATTTCACCGTGTCGATCGAGGCGGCCGAAGGCGTGACCACCGGCATCTCGGCGGCCGACCGCGCGCGCACCGTGCGCGCGGCCGTGGCGCCCGACGCGAAGCCGGGCGACCTCGTGCAGCCCGGCCACATCTTTCCCGTGATGGCGCAGCCCGGCGGCGTGCTGGTGCGCGCGGGGCACACCGAGGCGGGATGCGACCTCGCGCGGCTGGCGGGGCTGACGCCGGCGGCGGTGATCTGCGAAATCATGAAGGACGACGGCACGATGGCGCGCATGCCCGACCTCGATCGCCTTCGCCGCAGCAGCACGGCCTCAAGATCGGCGCGATCACCGACCTCATCCATTACCGCAGCCGCACCGAGCGCATCGTCGAGCGCATCGCCGAGCGTCCGCTCAACACGCCGCACGGCGCGTTCCGGCTGGTCGTCTATCGCGACAAGATCTCCGATGCGACGCACCTGGCGCTGGTGCGCGGCCCGATCGCGCCCGACACCGAGACGCTGGTGCGCGTGCACGAGCCGCTGTCGGTGATGGACCTGCTCGACGCCGACAGCGCGTCGCATTCGTGGACGATCCCGGACGCGCTCGCCGCGATCGTCGCACGCCGGCCGCGGCGTGGTCGTGCTGCTGCACCGCCCGGAAGCGGCGCAGGAGTTGCGCCAGCGCGCCATTGCCGATGCCGCGCCGCCGCCTGTCGAAGATGGACCTGCGCAACTACGGCATCGGCGCGCAGATCCTGCGCGATCTCAATGTCGGCCGCATGCGTCTGCTGGCCAAGCCGCGCAAGATGCCGAGCATGGCGGGCTTCGATCTCGAAGTGACCGGCTACGAAGTCGAGCCTGCCCGCGCGCAAGGGCGGCTGACCCGCGATTGCCCGTACCGATGCTCGGGTGCGGCGCCTTTGGCAAACTATTCCCGCTCATCGATGACCTTGACCATGCCTGTCCACCGCATTGCCTCCAACCTGCAGGGTGACGGTCTGCGCGTCGGCATCGTGCTGTCGCGCTTCAACCCGCCGATCGGCGACGGGCTGCTGGCCGGCGCGTTGCGCGCGCTGCAAGAAGCCGGCGTGGCCGACGCCGACATCACGGTCGTCACCGTTCCGGGCGCGCTGGAGTCGCCGCTGGCGCTGCAGCGAATCGCGCAGACCGGCGACTACGACGCGCTGGTCGCGCTGGGCGCGGTGATCCGCGGCGAGACGTACCACTTCGAGATCGTCGCCAACGAATCGGCCGCGGGCCTCTCCAGCGTCGCGCTCGAATTCGGCATCCCGATCGGCAACGGCATCCTCACGTGCGAGAACGAAGCGCAGGCGCAAGGCGCGGATGGACCAGAAGGGATTCGAGGCGGCGCAGGCGGCGCTCGAAATGGCGAATCTCCTTGCCGCATTGCGATGATGACGAACCGTGAGGACGACGCCGCGCCGCCGCTCGCGCGAACTGGTGCTGCAGGGCCTGTACCAGCGCCAGCTGTCGCGCAACGACGCCGAGGCGGTGCGCAGGGATCTGGCCGCGAGCCAGGGGTATTCGCGCGCGGACCAGCCGTACTTCGGCGAACTGTGGGACGGCGTGACGCGCGAGAGCGACGCACTCTCGCGGCGCTGTCGCCGCACCTCGACCGCAACGCCCGCCGAGCTCTCGCCGATCGAGCGCGCCATCCTCGTCATCGGCGCGTGGGAGCTGGCGCACCGGGTCGAGATTCCCTACAAGGTCGTCATCAACGAGGCCGTTGAAATCGCCAAGTCCTTCGGCGGCACCGACGGGCACCGCTATGTCAACGGCGTCCTCGACAAGCTCGCAACGAAAGTGCGCGCGACGGAAATCGCGGCGGCGCGGCGCGTCCTTAATTGACAATGCGCACGACCTGACCACGCCGGGCTACCATCATGTGCGCGCGGCGGGAGATCGGCGATTCGCTGCGCTAGACGCCTCATGAACGAATTCGCGCTCATCGATCGCTTTTTCCGCCGCGCCGTGCGCGATCCGGCGGTGCGAATAGGCATCGGTGACGATGGCGCCGTGGTCGCTCCGACGCCCGGCTGCGACCTCGTGTTCTCCGTCGACATGCTCGTCGAGGGCCGCCATTTTCTCGCGGACGCCAATCCCGCAGCGCTCGGGCACAAGACGCTGGCCGTGAACCTGTCCGACCTGGCGGCCATGGGCGCGAAACCGCGCTGGGCGCTGCTCGCCGGCGCGCTACCCGATAGCGACGAGCGCTGGCTCAACGATTTCGCGCGCGGCTTGTTCGGTCTCGCGGATCGGTTCGGCGTCGCATTGATCGGCGGCGACACCACGCGGGGGCCGCGCAATCTTTGCCTCACGATCATCGGCGAAGTGCCGGCGGGCACGGCGCTCACCCGCGCAGGTGCCATGCCAGGAGACGACATCTACGTGTCGGGCGCGCTGGGTGATGCGGCGCTCGCGCTGGCAGTGCTGCAGGTCAGGGCGACGCTCGGAGCGGCTGACTTTGCGCGCGCGCGCGCGCGTCTCGAAACCCCCGAGCCGCGCGTGGTGCTGGGAGAAATGCTGCGCGCCGTCGCCACCGCCGCGATCGACATCTCGGACGGCCTCACCGGCGACCTGCAGCACATTCTCGACCAGTCGCGCGTGGGTGCCACACTCGATGTCGCCTTGATTCCGCGCTCGCCATCGCTCGCGAAGCTGATCGACGGCGACGAGCGTGGTCTGGGGCTCGCCTGCCTGCTGGCCGGCGGCGACGACTACGAACTCTGTTTCATGGCGGCGCCGTCGGCGCGCGAACGCATTGCGGTCATCGCGCGTGATTCAGGCGTCCCGCTGGCGCGCATCGGAACGGTCACCGGAAGTCCGGGTCTTGTCGTCCGCGACGAACGCGGAGTGCCTATGGTTGCGCTGCCCGTTTCGTTCGACCACTTCGGCTAGGCCTGCGTCGCGATGTCGACCGCTCCCACCGTCGCGTTCCTGTTCCGCCACCCGGCGCATTTCCTCGGGCTGGGTTTCGGCGCCGGCCTGTCGCCGGTTGCTCCGGGAACGTTCGGCACGCTGGTGGCCATCCCGCTGGCGTTCCTGCTGCATGCATTCGCGAGCGATTGGGAATTTGTCGCCGTCGTCGCGGTCCTGTTGGTGACGGGCGCATGGGCGGCGCAGGTCACGGGGCGAAATCTCGGCATTCCCGACCATGGCGCGATCGTGATCGACGAAATCGCGGCGTTCCTGCTGGTCCTCCATTTCGTGGGCTTCGGCTGGGCCCGCGTGGCCGGCGCGTTCGTAGTCTTCCGGCTGTTCGACATCGTCAAGCCGCCGCCGATCCGGCAACTCGACGCGGCGCTGAAGAACGGCATCGGCGTGATGCTCGACGACTTGCTTGCCGCAGGCTATACGCTCCTCGTGTTCGCCCTGTGGCAACGCCTGTTCGGATGAGCGACATGCTGCGCTTCGACGGCCTCGACCTGAAACGCGTCGAGGAAGTGGGCCTCAACGGACTGCAGACGCAGCGCCAGCTCTTCTACGACGGCTGGCTGCTGCGCGTGTCTCCCGGCAAAGCCAAGCGCGCGCGCAGCGTGAACCCCTGTTTCGGCTCGACGCTGCCGCTCGCGCGCAAGATTCCCTATTGCGAGCGCATCTATACCGAGCGCGGCCTGCCGGTGCTGTTTCGCATCACGCCATTCGCTTCGCCTCCCGATCTCGAAACCGAACTCGCCGCGCGCAGCTACGAGGCCTTTCAGCCCACGCGGGTGCAGTTGACGCGACTCGACCGCCCACCCGAAGCGATCCCGATACACGATGTCGACTTGATGACGCCGACGCCGGCGACGTTTGCGGAAGCCGTCGGCGAATTGCAGGAGACTTCGGCGGAACAGCGCGCGGCGTTCCTCGAACGCCTCACCCATACGCCGCTGACGACGCGCAACGTCATCGCCGTGATGGACGGGCGGGCCGTCGGCACCGGCACGGTCATGCTCGAGGATGGACTGGCCGGCGTTTTCACGATGGGCACCGCGCCGGACGTGCGCGGCCGCGGGATCGCCAGCGCCATCCTCGCGATGATGCTGCGCTGGGCATGGGAACACGGCGCGACGCACGCCTACCTGCAGGTCGACGCCGAGAACCGGACCGCGATTTCGGTGTACCGCAAGTTCGGCTTTGTCGACGCCTATACCTATCACTATCGCGGCCGGCCCGGCGAATGCCACTGAACGACGCCGAAATCGTGGCGCTCGCCGCGGAGTTGGGGCGCCGTCTCGCCGCGCGGGGCGCGTTCGCCGCGACGGCGGAATCGTGCACGGGCGGGCTCGTGGCGGGCGCCATCACGGCGATCCCGGGCAGCTCCGGCTGGTTCGACCGTGGCTTCATCACCTATTCGAACGAGGCCAAGGTGGAACTGCTGGGCGTTGCGCCCGGCACGCTGGAGCGGCACGGCGCGGTATCCGAAGCGACGGCGATCGCCATGGCGGAAGGGGCCATCCGGGCCAGTCGCGCGGACGTGGCTGTCGCCGTCACGGGGGTCGCCGGGCCGGATGGGGGCACGCCCGCCAAGCCGGTCGGGATGGTATGCCTCGCCTGGGCCGGGCGGGGCGGGGCGGCAACCGCCGCCACCCGGTATTTTCCGGGCGATCGGGAGGCCGTTCGGCGGGCGTCCGTCGTGGTCGCCCTGCAGGGCTTGAGCGAGCGCCTCGGCCCCAAGGATTAGGCAAAAAGGGGTGTTGCATCGAACGATCGTTCCATACATAATCGCGCTACCAGTATAGAACGTCCGTTCTACCCCGCCTTCCCTTATCCTACGCAAAGGCCAGACGACCATGCCCCTCGATTCCAGGACTACCTCAATGGACGACAACAAAGGCAAAGCCCTCGCCGCCGCGCTGCTCCAGATCGAAAAGCAGTTCGGCAAGGGCTCGATCATGAAAATGGGAGACGCCCAGATCGCCAGCGATCTTTCGGTGGTCTCCACGGGCTCGCTGGGCCTCGACATCGCGTTGGGCGTGGGCGGCTTGCCGCGCGGCCGCGTCGTTGAAGTCTACGGCCCGGAATCCTCCGGCAAGACGACGCTTTGCCTGCAGGTCGTAGCCCAGGTGCAACAGGCGGGCGGAGTGGCGGCCTACATCGACGCGGAAAACGCGCTCGACCCGGTCTACGCCGGCAAGCTGGGCGTCAACGTCGGCGAGATGCTCATTTCGCAGCCCGACACCGGCGAGCAGGGGCTCGAGATCGCGGACATGCTGGTGCGCTCCGGTGGCGTGGACGTCATCGTGATCGATTCCGTCGCCGCGCTGGTCCCCAAGGCCGAAATCGAAGGCGAGATGGGCGACCAGTTGCCGGGATTGCAGGCGCGGCTCATGAGCCAGGCGCTGCGCAAGCTCGCCGGCAACATCAAGCGCGCCGGCACGCTCGTCATCTTCATCAACCAGATCCGCATGAAGATCGGCGTGATGTTCGGCAACCCGGAAACCACCACCGGCGGCAACGCGCTCAAGTTCTATGCGTCGGTGCGCCTCGACATCCGCCGCATCGGCTCGATCAAGAAGGGCGAAGAAGTCGTCGGCAACGAAACGCGCGTCAAGGTCGTCAAGAACAAGGTCGCGCCGCCGTTCCGCGAGGCGCTGTTCGACATCCTGTACGGCGAGGGCATTTCGCGCGAAGGCGAGATCGTCGAGCTGGGCGTCACCCACCGGATCGTCGAAAAATCCGGCGCGTGGTACGCGTACAACGGCGAGAAGATCGGCCAGGGCAAGGACAACGCGCGCGAATTCCTGCGCGAGCATCCGGAGATCGCGACGGAGATCGAGGCCAAGATCCGCGCCGCGGTCGACGTGCCCACGCCGGGGCGCATCACGCCCGATGGCGGACGTCGAAGAGTGACCGGCGGCCGGTGAAGGCAGGGCACGGTGCGCTACCGCCGCAAGGCAGTTGCCGAGACGACCGGCGGTTCGACCCAACCGGCGGGCAAGCCGCCGGTGCCGCGCCAAGGTGCTCGCGGTACGCATGCTGGCGCGGCGCGATTACAGCCGTGCGGAGCTCTCGCAGCGGCTCGCGCGGCGCGGCGTCGCGCGCGATGACATCGAGCGTGCGCTCGACGAACTTGCTGCGGCCGGCTACCTGTCCGATGCGCGTTACGCGCAAGCGCTCGTCGCGCAGCGCAGCGGCCGCTACGGCAAACGCGCCATCGCCCACGTGCTGCAGCGAAAAGGGCATCGGCACGCCCGATGCACAGGCCGCGCTGGCGCCGCTGGCCGCCACGGATGAAGTCGCCGACGCGCATGGCGCTATGGCAGCGACGATTTGGCGTAGCGCCCGCCAATCAGCGCGAAAAGGCGCAGCCAGGTGCGCTTCCTCGCTGTCGCGCGGCTATGGCCTTTCCATTGCGTTGCGCGTGTTGCGAGCAGCCGGAGCGCCTGCCAGCGAGGACGCCTGAGCCTTTTGCCGGTTCGGCCATAGTCCCAAAACCGGTTAGAATCTAAGCTTTTGATTCCGCGAAGCGTTTTGTAGCCCGATGGGGTTTCGCATCCATTGGGTGCGCGCTCCGCCACGCTGCCTGCGCCATGCAAGTCGCCGACATCCGCCGCCAGTTCATCGACTACTTCGTCGCGAAGGGCCACACGCTCGTGCCGAGTTCGCCGCTCGTCCCGGCCAACGACCCGACGCTGCTGTTCATCAACTCCGGCATGGTGCAGTTCAAGGACGTGTTCCTGGGCACCGAAAAGCGTCCGTTACGTGCGCGCGGCTTCGGTGCAGCGCTGCCTGCGCGCCGGCGGCAAGCACAACGACCTCGAAAACGTCGGCTACACGGCGCGGCACCACACGTTCTTCGAGATGCTCGGCAACTGGTCGTTCGGCGACTACTTCAAGCGCGACGCCATCCGCTACGCGTGGGACCTGCTGACCAGGGACTACGGCCTGCCGCCGGACAAGCTGTGGGCGACGGTCTACATCGACGACGACGAAGCCTACGACATCTGGACGAAGGAGATCGGCCTCCCGCCTGAGCGCGTCGTCCGCATCGGCGACAACAAGGGTGCGAAGTACGCGAGCGACAATTTCTGGCAGATGGCCGACACCGGCCCGTGCGGACCGTGCTCGGAGATCTTCTACGATCACGGACCGGAAATTCCCGGCGGCCCGCCGGGTTCGCCGGACGCGGAAGGCGACCGCTACATCGAGATCTGGAATCTCGTGTTCATGCAGTTCGACAGGCAAATAAGCGCGGACGGGAAGGCCACGACTGACGCCGCTGCCGAAGCCGTGCGTCGACACCGGCATGGGCCTCGAGCGCCTGGCCGCGGTGCTGCAGCACGTGCATTCGAATTACGAGATCGATCTCTTCGTCGACGCTGATCAGCGCCGCGGCGCGCGAGACGCACACGACGGACCTCGCCAATCCGTCGCTCAAGGTCATCGCCGATCACATCCGCGCATGCTCGTTCCTGATCGTCGACGGCGTCATTCCCGGCAGCGAAGGCCGCGGCTACGTGCTGCGCCGGATCATCCGCCGCGCGATCCGCCACGGCTACCAGCTAGGCCAGAAGCAGCCGTTCTTCCACAAGCTGGTCGAGGACCTCGAGCGGCAGATGGGCGACGCGTATCCGGAGCTGCGGCGCGACAAGGCGCGCGTCGCGCAAGTGTTGAAGGCGGAGGAGGAGCGCTTCGGCGAAACGCTCGAGAACGGCATGAAGATCCTCGAATGCCGCGCTCGAAGCGCTTGCCAAGTCCGGCGGCAAGATGCTCGACGGCGCGACCGCGTTCACGCTCTACGACACCTTCGGCTTTCCGCTCGACCTGACGGCCGACGTCTGCCGCGAACGCGGCGTCGACGGTCGACGAGGCGGGTTTCGATGCGCGCGATGAAGGCGCAGCGCGATCGCGCGCGCGCCGCATGCACGTTCAAGACGGGCGCGCAGCTCGACTACGCGGGACCGAAGACGGCGTTCCGCGGCTACGAATCGCTGTCCGAGGAAGGCCGCGTCGTCGCGCTGTACAAGGACGGCGCCAGGGTCGACGCGCTGACGACAGGCGAGCGCGGCGTCGTCGTGCTCGACCGCACGCCGTTCTACGCGGAATCGGGCGGGCAGGTCGGCGATCGCGGCGAACTGTCGAAGGGCGGCGCGTGCCTGACGCTGTTCGCGGTCGAGGACACGCAGAAGATCCAGCCCGACGTGTTCGGCCATCATCGGCGAGGTGAAGACCGGCGAGCTGCGCGTCGGCGACACGGTGGCGGCGCACGTCGACCACGACGCGCGCGGCCGCACGATGCGCAACCACTCGGCCACGCACCTGATGCACAAGGCGCTGCGCGAGGTGCTGGGCACGCACGTGCAGCAGAAGGGTTCGCTGGTCGACCCGGACAAGACGCGCTTCGACTTCGCGCACAACGCGCCGATGACCGACGACGAGATCCGGCGCGTCGAGCAGCTGCGTCAACGCCGAGATCCTCGACAACGCGGCGACGCAGGCGCGCGTGATGCCGATCGACGAGGCGCAGAAGTCGGGCGCGATGATGCTGTTCGGCGAGAAGTACGGCGACGAAGTGCGCGTGCTCGACATCGGCACGTCGCGCGAGCTGTGCGGCGGCACGCACGTCGCGCGCACCGGCGACATCGGCTTTTTCAAGATCGTCGGCGAAGGCGGCGTTGCGGCGGGCATCCGGCGCGTCGAAGCGATGACCGGCCGGGGCGCGCTGGAGTACGTGCAGGCGCGGGACGCGACGCTTGACCGCCGCCGCGGCGCTGTTGAAGGCCCCGGTCGGCGAACTCGAGGCGCAGATCGCGCAACTGCATGGAAAACGCGCGCGCCAGCGAGCGGGAACTGGCGCGGCTGAAGGCGAAGGCCGCGGCCAGCGCGGGCGACGATCTCGCGGGCGGCGCGGTCGACGTCAAGGGCGCCAAAGTGCTCGCCGCCGCGCTCGACGGCGCCGACGTCAAGGCGCTGCGCGAGACGATGGACAAGCTGAAGGACAAGCTGAAGAGCGCGGCGATCGTGCTCGCCAGCGTGGCCGACGGCAAGGTGACGCTGATCGCGGGCGTGACCAACGATCTGACGGCCAAGGTGAAGGCGGGCGAGCTCGTCAATCATGTCGCGCAGCAGGTCGGCGGCAAGGGCGGCGGACGTCCCGACATGGCGCAAGCGGGCGGCACCGATCCGGCAGGGTTGCCGGCGGCGCTGCAGTCGGTGCGCGCGCTTCGTCGAGCAGCGGCTGTGAGCGGCGAAAGCGCCCATCAGGCGCTCGCAGCCCTCAATTCGCAAGCGACAATTACGCCGGCATCTGTCCCGAGGCATGGGCGGCGCTGGCGGCGGCGAACGCAGGCCACGCGCCCGGCTACGGCGGCGACGACTGGACCGCCGCGGCGTCGGATGCGATCCGCGCCGCATTCGAAACCGATTGCGACGTCTTCTTCGTGTTCAACGGCACCGCCGCGAACGCGCTCGCGCTGGCGCGATCTGCCGCAATACCGACGCCATCGTCTGCCACGCGATGGCGCACATCAACGTCGACGAATGCGGCGCGCCCGAGTTCTTCAGCGGCGGCGCCAAGCTCCTGACGGCCGACACCCCGCACGCCAAGCTTACGCCCGACGCCGTCACCGCGCTCGCTGTCACGCCGCACGACGAGCACTCGTCGCGGCCGCGTGCGCTTGGCGCTGACGCAGGCGACCGAGCTCGGCACGCTCTACTCGCGCCCGGAACTCGAACGGCTGTGCTCGATGCGCGCATGCGCGCGGGATGAAGGTTCACTTGGACGGCGCGCGCTTTGCCAATGCCGTAGCGTCGCTGGCATGCAGCGCCGGCCGACATCTCGTGGCGCGCCGGCGTGGACGTGCTGTGCCTCGGCGGCACCAAGAACGGGACTGCCCTTCGGCGAGGCGATCCTGTTTTTCGATCCCGGGCTGGCCGAGGAATTCGCACGCCGCCGCAAGCAGGGCGGGCAGCTCGCGTCGAAGATGCGCTTTCTCGCGGCGCCGTGGCTGGGCGTGCTGAAAGACGGCGCCTGGCTGCGGCACGCCGCCCACGCGAACGCGATGGCGCAGCGGCTCGCAGCCGCCATCGGGCAACTGCCCGGCGCGCGATTGCTAGCGCCCGTCGAGGCCAACGGCGTATTCATCGACCTGCCTGAGCCCGCCGATCGCCGCGGTGCGCGCGAAGGGCTGGCGCTTCTACAACTTCGTCGGCGCGACGGGTGTGCGCTTCATGTGCTCGTGGGACACGACGCCGGCGACCGTCGATGCGTTCGCCGCCGATCTGCGTGGCGCCTTGCGTTCCTGAATCGCGAGCTCGCAATGGCCCTGCGCCCCGACCAGACCGTTGAAATCCTGAACGCCCGCAGCAAGGGCCGCCTGCCTGGACTCGTCGGCTATCGTGTCACCGCGCTCGAGGAAGGCAAGGTGACGGCCGAACTCGACGTCCGTCCGGACCTGGTCGCCCCCAACGGCTACCTGCACGCGGCGACGGTGATCGCGCTTGCGGACACGGCGTGCGGTTATGGCTGCCTCGCGCACCTGCCGGCGGGCGCCGAACTTTTCACGACGATCGAACTCAAGGCCAATTTCCTCGGCACAGCGCACGGAAGGCACGATCGCGTGCGTGGCGACGCCGGCGCACCTGGGCGGCACCACGCAAATCTGGGACGCCGTGGTGACGCGCAAGTCGGACGGCAGGAAGATCGCGCTCTTCCGCTGCACGCAGACTCGTCATTTGGCCGAAGAAGGCGTGACGCCCGCAATGGCCTCATCCAAACGGCGCATCGCGATGTTGATCCGCAACCCCTAGACGTCGTCGCTGCCCGATTGCGTTAGCGCGCGGGCGAAGCGATGCGCTCCACCGTCGGTCTCGTCCTGGTCGCGTTCGCCTGCGGCGTCGCTGGGCTGCAGACGTGCGCCGCGTTGCCCGGCCATCCCGCGTGGCTGGCCGGGGCAGGCGCCTGTGCGCTGGCCTTCGCCGCGATCGTGCGCGAACGCACTGCGGACGGCTGCGACGCTGCTGCTCGCGATTTCGGCCGCGGCGTTGGCTGGCTTCGGTTACGCCGCCTTGCGCGCCGAAGCTCCGTCTCGCGGAAGAGTTGCCAGGCAGCGTGGGAAAGCGTGGACATCGAAATCGTCGGTGTCGTCGATGACCTTCCAGCCGTCTCGACCCAGGGCGCCCGCTTCGCATTCGCCGTCGAGCGTGTCCTGACCGCACGCGCGAGCGTCCCCGTCGCGGCTGTCGCTCGCGTGGTACGCGCCGCAGCGCCCCACCTTCGCCGACGACGAAATTCCGGTCATCCACGCCGGCGAACGCTGGTACCTGACGGTGCGATTGAAGCGTCCGCACGGCACCGTCAATCCTGGCGGGTTCGACTTGGAAGCGTGGCTGTTGCAGCAGGGGCTGCGCGCGACGGGTTATGTCCATCCCGACGGATTCAACGCGCGCCGCGATTTCTTCGCCGGGCGGCCCGGCGATTACGTGCAGCGGGCGCGGGAGCGCATTCGCGACCGCATCGTCAAGGCGCTCCGCGATGCGCCCTACGCGGGCGTGATCGTCGCGCTCGCCATCGGCGACCAGCGCGCGATTCCCGAAACGCAATGGGCGGTGTTCAATCGGACTGGAATCGCACATCTCGTCAGCATCTCGGGTTTGCACGTCACGGTGTTCGCTGCGTTGGCCGGAGGTGTCGCGTATGCCCTTGCCCGCCGCAGCGTGCAGCTCACGGCGCGCATTCCCGCGCGCAAGCTGGCGGCTGCAGTCGGCGTGATCGCGGCCGGCGGCTACGTGCTGCTCGCCGGCGCGGAAGTTCCGGCGGTCCGCACGTTCGCGATGCTGGCGATCGCCGCGTGCGGACTGTGGTGGGGCCGCCCCGGCACCGCGGGCATCGTATGGCTGTGGGCGCTCGCCGGCGTCCTGCTGTGGGACCCGTGGGCCACGCTGACGCCCGGATTCTGGCTCTCGTTCGGCGCCGTGGGGTTGTTGCTGTATGCGTCGGCCGGCCGCCTGCGTAGCGCGCGCCCGCCGGGATGGCGAGCGAAGTGGCGCGACGCGCTGCGCGAGGGCGCGCACGCGCAGTGGGTGGTGACGCTGGGATTGGCGCCGATGACCCTCGCGTTGTTCCAGCAGGCATCGCTGATCGCGCCGGTCGCCAATGCGGTCGCCATTCCGGTCGTCACGCTCGGTGTCGTGCCGCTGGCGCTGACCGGAATCGCGCTGCCGGTCGACCTTGTATTCCAGGCGGCGCATTCGGTTCTGGCGTTGCTGATGCGTTTTCTCGAGGTCACTGGCGGCGCTGCCCGATGCGACGTGGCAGCAGCATGCGCCGCCTTCGTGGACGGTCGTCGCGGGGATCGCGGGCACGCTGTGGCTGTTGGCGCCGCGCGGAATTCCGGGACGTGCATGGGGGTTGGTCTGGCTGCTGCCGCTCTTCGTCGTGCGGCCGGACCCTCCGCCACCCGGAGCATTTCGGCTGACCGTGCTCGATGTCGGCCAGGGACTGAGCGCGGTGATCGAAACGCACCGCTACACATTGGTCTACGACGCCGGCCCGCGCTTTAACGAAACCGCCGATGCCGGAGGCCGCATCGTCGCGCCGTTCCTGCGCGCGGCCGGATTGCGCCGTGCGGACGGACTCATCATCAGCCACCAGGACCTCGACCACTCCGGCGGGACGCTGTCGCTCATGCAGGTGACGCCCGTCGGGTGGTTCGCCTCGTCGTTGCCGGCCGAACATCCGATCGTCGTACGAGCGCAAGCGCGGGCGAAGATGGGAAATGACGGGAAGAATGCGACGGGAGAGGAGGTCATGGCCTGCATCGCGGGACAACGCTGGATGTGGGACGATGTGCGCTTCTCCGTGCTGCATCCGACGCGCGAGGAATACGACGATGCGCGCGCGAAGACCAACGATCGCTCGTGCGTCGTGCGCATCGAATCGGCGTATGGCACCGCGCTCCTCACCGGTGACCTGGAGGCCAAGTCCGAAACGCTGCTCTTGCGCACGAATCCTTCCGCGCTGCGCGCCGACGTGCTCGTCGTGCCGCACCATGGCTCGCGCACGTCGTCGACACCGGCGTTCATCAATGCAGTCGCGCCGCAAGTCGCCGATCTTCGCCTGCGGCTACCGCAACCGCTTCGGCCACCCGCGTGCGGATATCGTCGCCCGCTACGACGCGGCATCGGTGAGAACGGTGCGCACCGACCTCGAAGGAGCAATCACGCTGTCGTTCGCGCCGCTAACACCTTTGCTGCCGGTCGCGGCGCGGGAGCAGCGGCGGCGCTACTGGATGGACCCGCCGGTGCAGGCGCGCGTGGATGCGGAGCCTGCATCCGCCGAGTGATCAGGAGCGCCCGGTGACGCGTCTTCCGCGCGCGATGTGCAGCGCGAGCCAGCCGGGAAGGATGATGCCCGCGGCGACGTGCGTCCAGCGCAGGAACGGCACTGCCGCTTCGGCGGCGACATAGTAGAACCCGAGCCCGGTGAGCGCGAGGACCGCAAGCGTCGCGCACAGCCAGAACGCAGCGTTGCGCAACGCGGGAACGCGCCAGCCGGTTCGCATGTGGACGTGGCCGACGAGTGCAAATGCGATGAGCGCCGCATAGCCCGCGATTCCATGCACCGCGAGCATCGTGCCGGCAAGCGGGTGCGGCGCCGGCGTGGGTTCGCCGGCGGGCGCGAGCAGGTATACGACGATGAGCCAGCCGATTCCCGAAAGGCCCAGCGCGCCGGTCAACGCATAGATCGTCAGCCGATGCCAGCGCGGGAGGCGATTGTGCAGGCGATGGCGCATGCCGAGTCACGCCGCCACGGTCAACGGCAAATGCACGTGCGCCGTCGACGTTGCGCATGTAGTTGCGAGCAACGATGGCAAATGAGGGCCGCCGGAATGGAGCGCGAAGGCATGCGCGCGGTAACGAGCCAGGATGGCCGCCGACTCCGCGGGCCGCAGTGCGACGATCTTGGTAAGGGCATCCGCGATTGCACACGTCGGCGCGACGACGGTGACGCTGCACCCGAACGGCCGGGGCGATTGCGCCCAAGGGTCGACGAGCGCGCCGCGCGTGCCGCGGAAATAGTCGGCCGAGGTCGCGACCGCGGCATCACGCGCATCGAACAAGTGCATGCTCTGTGCGGGATCGGCGGGATGACGCACGTGCACCGGCATCCACACATCGCCGAACACGCGCAGGTCGCCGCCGGCGTTGACACGCCCGGCGCGCGCGCCCGTGGCGCGCAAGGCGTCCACGGCGCGATCCACCGCGTAACCCTTCGCGATTCCCCCAAGGTCCAAGGAGACGGGAGCGGTGGTGCGCACCTGCAGACCGTGCTCCAGTCGAAGCGCGTCCATCCGTCCGCATTGCGCATCGCGGTTGAAATCGTGCGCGGGCAGCGCGTCGGCGTGCACGAGTACTGGCGCAATGGTGACGTCGAATGCGCCGCGGGATTCACCATACAACTTCTGCGCCAGTTCGAGCACGGCAAATGTATCCGCCGAAACGGTGACCGCGCGCACGTGCGCGTCGCGGGCGATGCGCGCGAGATCGCTTCCCGGATCGTGCGCGCTCATCGTCCGGTGAACATGCGCGATCGCGGCGAACGCGGTGACGAAGCGCGCTTCGCACGCTTCAACGGCGGGCAGCGCGACCTCGACCAGCGTGCCCAGCCAGACCTGGGCGCGCATGGTCCAGCCGTCAGGGCGTGGGCAGGAGGGCATTGAGGGCAAGCAGGCGGCGCACGCCGTCGGTCACGTGGCGGCAGGAAAGCGTAGCGCCTGAAATGTTGGCGATGTCGCGGCTGACTTGCACCGGATCGGTGGCGGTCTTGCCCAGGAATTGGGTGCGCCACCGCTCGTTGCGAATTTCCCAGCCGTGAGTCTCCCGGTACTCGAGCACGTCGAGACGCAGCACACGGCCCGTGGCATCGAGTGCCAGCGCATAGCCGATGTATTCCTGCTTGCCGATTACCGAGTCGGCGTAGAACGTGCCGAGGAACTTTCCGTCGGCCATCGCGCGCCACACGCGCGGATCGCGTACGCCCGGCGGTCGCGCCACTTCGGCGAGGCGCGCACGTACATCTGCGGCAAGATTGATCGGAACGGGCACGAATGCGGAGGCGTCGGGAAACGCGGCGCGTTGTGCGGCTTCCACCGTCATGTACTCCGCGGCGTACGCCGGCGCGACGACGAGCGCCGCCAGCGGCACGATCCGCCAACGGTCTAGGATCATGATTGAGCAGGCGAACTCATGGTTCAGAAGTTGAGCCCCAGGCCCAGCTGGAAGCGATCGGCGTCGCGGTTGACCTGGAACCACTGGTAGTCGGCCTTGAACACGATGTTGGGCGTGATGTAGAAGCTCGCGCCGAGCGTGGTCACCCCTTCGGTCGGCAACGCTTCGGGTGTGAGGCCCTCCTCAAGCGTTGCGTATTTCCAGCCGGTGTTGAAGCGCTGGTAGCGAAACGAAGGGCGCGAACTGATAGTCGCCGCGCTGCCACGCATACCAAGCAGCCTGCGCGTACCAGCCGTAGAAATCCTGCGGGATCAGCGTCGGGTTGCCGACGACCGTCTGGTTGTAGGGCGCGGTGTCGCTGATGTGGCCGCGTGCGTAGAGTGCGGACAAGTCGAAAGGCCCCGGCGTCCAACGCGCGTGCGCCTCGGCCAGCGTTACCACCGCGTTCTGCGACGGGAAATCCGGCTGCTCCTGGCCCGCCTTGCCGGCGAAGATGCTGCCGCCGAGCAGCAGCCCGGGATAGCCGCGCCAGTTCAGCGCGCCATAGCCCGACAGGTTGGCGGCCTTGGCGAACTGCAGCTCCTGATGGATGCTGCCGAGAGGGCTTGCCTTGCCCTCGTCGCTCGTCGGATCCCACTTCGCGAGATTGAAGCCGGTGGTGATGCCGACGTCCCACGTCAGGCCGGCGTCGGTGATGCCGGTGACGCCCAACCCGCCCTCGCGCCACGTGGTCGGGATGATCGAGGTCTCGACGAAGTTGCGGGTGACGCCGAAGTATTGCGTCGGCTCGTGCGCGGTGTTGAGCAGGCCCGAGGGAATGAGGAACAGGCCCGCGCGTCCGGCGATTTGCGGCGTGAACGAACGCTCGACGTAGAACTGCTCGACTTCCGATTCACCCTGGTCGTCGGACGATGTGATCGCGTGCTCCCATTCGAATTCGCTGACGAACCGCGTCCGGTCGTCGAAGCGATAGCCGATGCCGATCACGGCGCGCGCCAGATCCGCCTGCGTTTGCGACCGGTTGCGCGGGTAGTTCTCGTAGTTGACCTCGCCGTAGCCGAAAATCGTGACACCGGGCGTACCGGGACCGGCGCTTGCGAAGGGCGAACCGGGAGCCATTGCATAGGGCAGGGGTGTTCGCGCACCGGAATCGTTGACAACGGCCGGCTTCTGCGTCTCTGCCTCGGCGTTGGTGGCCATCGCGACAGGTGGCGCAGCAACCGCGGACGCCGCTCCGGGCTTCGAAGCCTTGAGTTGCCGCAACTCGACTTTGAGCGCCTCTAACTCGACGGACAATTTTTCCACTCGGGCGGCGAGCGCAGCCTCGTCGGCGTGGGCGGACAGCGCGCAGGTTGCGGCGGCGAGGGTAACGAACGAAACGAGCGTGGTGCGCATGGTGGGAAGGCCTGAGTTTATGCGAACGCGAAGCGTAATACGAACCATTCGCATTTGTAAATAGACAGTGCACTCAATTCTCGGTGCGCTTGAATGAACCTGCGCCTGCCGCCTTGTCTAATTGGCACCGGAAGAGGCAACCGGTTGACCCCCGACGCGCGCGCTGCCTAGACTCCTTCGAAGATGCTCAATCCGTTCACTTGCGCTCCTGCCCGTGGTTGCGTGACGTTCATGGCGGCGCTGTTGGGCGCGGCGCTCGCCGTGACGACGCCGCATGCGCAGGAGCGCGCGTTCACCATGCCGGAATTGCGCTTGTCGACGGCGCAGGCGCCCACCTATCCGCTGGGGCGTGCCGGCGAACGCTGGGCGCAGTTGGCGAACGAGAGCGCGGGCGGCGCCTTCGAGGTCAGGCAATACCCGGGTGCCACGCTCGCGCAACGGGATCCGGCGCGCGAGTTCGGCGCGCTGAAAGATGGCGTGGCCGACCTCTCGGTGGGATCTGCCCTCGCATGGTCAGGGCAATTCGCGCCACTCGCGGTCTATGCGGTGCCATGGCTTGCCGTCGAAACGCGCGAGCAGGAAGCGCTCGCCGCCGACGCCGCGTTGCGCGAGCGTGTTTTTGCGCTCATGGAAGACGCGGGTGTTGTCGGGCTGGCGATCGCGCCGCTGGGCGAGCATGTTCTCGCGACCTCGAAGGCGCCGGTTGAAACGCCCGCGGATTGCCGCGGCCTGCGTGTCCGGGTCATGCCGCTGCGGCCCGTGCTGGAATTCTATCTCGCACTCGGTGCGCTACCGCAGTCGCTGAATTTCGCGATGACCCAGGCCGCGCTTTCGTCCGGCACGCTTGATGGTCAGGACGCGGTGCCGACGACACTCGTTGCGACGCGTGCCTTTGCCTCCGGCCAGAAATTCGTCACGCGCTGGGGAGCGTTTTCGGACGTCATGGTGTTCGCCGTGCGCAAGACGGCATGGGATGCGTGGAGCGAAGACCGCCGCAGGCTGGTGAGGCTTTCGGCTGAGCAGGCGGCGCGCGAGGCCAACGCGTTGGCGCGCGAAGAGACCGCGCTCGCGCAACTCACGAAGGAGGGGGTGACGATCGTCCGCTTGTCTCCGGCGCAACGCGCCGCGTTGCGCGAAGCCACGGCGCCCGCGATCGCTGCCTGGACCCGTACGGTAGGCAGCGAACTCGTGAATGCAGCGCAGGCGGCGGTGGCGGCGGCCGGGAAGTGACCGGCAACGCTCGTTACTTGCCTTTGGGCGGGGCGTAATCCGGAACGCGATTGCTGATTGGTGGAATGGACTTCAGGTATGCAAACAGGGCCTTGAGGTCGGAGTCGGACAGATGGCGATACGCCTCCCAAGGCATGGGCGGCTGGATAGGACGGCCCGCGCCAAGGTGCTTACCGGTCCTCATCGTCTGGACGAAATCCTGCTCGCGCCACTTGCCGATGCCGGTGACCGGATCGGGCGTCAGGTTCATCGCATACGATATTCCCCAGGGTCCGGCGAACGCGGTGTTCGTCGCCGAACCGACGTTGTTCCACGCATCGTTGAGCGGAGGTGGCGGCGGCAGCACGATCTTTTCCGGATGGCCCGACAGCATCCGTGTCATGTCGGGCTCCGGACCTTTGGGCCCCATGCGCAACGGCGTGTGGCAGTCATTGCAGCCGCCCGCAAGTGCAACCTGTTCGCCGCGCGTAACCGCAGGCGACCGATCGGCCGCGAGCGCCGGCAACGCGAAAAAAGCAAGCGCGAAAGCGATCGCCGTAGCATGTTTCATGGGTGGAGGTTCCTTGTCGCAAGACAGTAGATTTTCGGGACGGGACTGAAAATATTCAATGGACGCTTTAGTTGACATACCTTCCGATGCGCACCGCCGTCTCGCCTTTCTTCGGGCGCCGCGTCGGCATCACCAGCACGCTGTTGTCGTAGGGCGTGTGCACTTCGGCATCGCCGTCGTGCGCCAGCAGTGTGCCGGCTTCGGCAATGAGATCGAGCCCCTCGACCGGCCGCGCGAACCGGAACCCTTCCGTGGCGATGGTGATGACGTGGGTGATCTCGATCGCCCGTTGCGTCGGCAGCGGCAGCGTATCGAGATGCGCATCGAGGAACGCCGCTGTCGGCCATGCCGAAATGGCGCAGGAAGCGCAACGAGCTGTTTGGCGAGCGATGGCGGGTGCGGCACGCTCCCAGTGCTGGCCGCATTCGACCAGCAACGCGTTGCGCGGATCTTCCGGATCGTCGAAGGCGCCATAGTCGCGCAGCCTGCGTCCGGCCTTGTGGCCGGCGTCGATGATGATGTGCTGCGGCACGCCGATCGCGAACGCGAGCTCCAGGCCCTTCTGCTGCTGGCCCGCGAGCGCGAGCGGCACGCAAGGGTCGGTCATCGAATGCAGGTCGAGCAGGTATTCGGTGGCGTCGTACACGGGCCGCAACTCGCGCGCGCGCGCAAGATCGGCCGTCTGCCGCGCGCCGTCGAGAACTTCGGCGGTCCAGAGCCGGTTGAAGTCCTCGTCGACGCACCGCGAGGTAAACGGGTCCGCGGCATTGAAGGTCCGATACGCGTCCACGTTGGCGAACGTGAGCGTCAGCGTGCCGCGCATGGGGCGGAAGCCCTCGCGCAGAAACCAGTCGTTGGAGATGGCGCCGCACACCTCGTTGCCGTGCGTCAGCGCCTGGATCGTCACATGCGGTCCGGGGCGGTCGGACGCGAACGTCCAGACGAACGGAATGCCCGTGTTACCGGCGCGCCAGCGTTCGATGTCCGGAAATTCGACCTCGATGGGCGGCAGTGCGGTTGCGCGTCTGCCACGACCATCAAACGGCGCACACCCGGTCCGCCAGCCGGCGCATGAACGCCTCGCACAGCGCGATTTGTTCCAGCGACACCCATTCGTTCGGCTGATGCGCCTGCGCGATATGGCCCGGGCCGCAGATGATCGTGGGCACGTTGGCGTTGTGGAAGAGCGACGCCTCGGTGCCGAACGAAACCTTGCCGACGCTTTGCGTTCCGTTGCAGGCGCCGCCGAGCGCGGTGATCTCGCTGCCCTCGTGCGTGTCGAAGCCGGGCAGCGTCGACTAGTGGTCGAACTCGATGTAGGTCCCGGCGCCGACCGCGTGCATCGCCGGCAGGAACGTCTCGGCAAACGCCTTCACTTCGGCGAAGAATGCGTCGGGATCGTCGAACGGCAGATGGCGGATCTCGAAGTCGAACGCGCAGTCGCGCGGCACGATATTGAGCGCGGTGCCGCCATGGATGGTGCCGACGTGCACCGTCGTGTACGGGACATCGTAGGCGCCGTCCTGGCGGCCGGCGTCACGGAATTCGCGCGCGCGGCGCGCGATCTAGGCGACGATTTCGCAGGCGATCTGCACCGCGTTGACACCCTGCGGCGTCAGCGACGAATGCGCCTCGAAGCCGCGCACGCGGCAGCGCCAGGCCTTCTTGCCCTTGTGCGCGACGACCAGTTGCATGCCGGTCGGCTCGCCGACGATGCAACCGGCGGGTGAAATGCCCTTCGCAACGACGTCGGCGATGAGGCGGCGCACGCCGATGCAGCCGACCTCCTCGTCGTAGGAGAGCGCGAAGTGGATGCGGCTTGTCCAAGCCGCGCCGCACGAATTCGGGCACGAACGACAGGCCGACCGCCGAAAAGCTCTTCATGTCGGTCACGCCGCGGCCGTAAAGCCGGTCGTCCTTTCAGCGTGACCTCGAACGGATTGGTGTCCCAGGGCTGGCCGTCGACGGGAACCACGTCGGTATGGCCGGACAGGACGATGCCGCCCGCCGTCGCGTTGCCATCTCGCGCGGGAATGCGTGGCGAACAGGTTGGCCTTGCGGCGGTCGTCGTCGAAGGTCAACGTCGACCGCAATGCCGTGTTCGCCGAGGTACGCGCGCACCCATTCGATCAACGCCAGATTGGATTCGCGGCTGGTGGTATCGAAGCTCACGAGCTTCCGGATCAACTCGAGCGACCGGAGATCTTCCGCGCGCACCGCGATGGAATCGGGCCGGACTTGCGCCCGCGTGGCGGGAGCATTCATGGCGAAATTCCTGACGCCAAAGAAAGAGGATAGCACCGGCCGCGCCGCACCCAAGTCGCGAAGACCGCCGGGAGCGAGCGCAGTCGTCGCGCGACGAACCCAGTCGATTGCGCGACAATCCATCCTTCACGCGGAAAGGACAATGAGCATGGTGAATGCATCAAAATCGCGCCGTCGGCGCGGCGCTCGCGATGCTGGCTTGCGCAGCGCTGCCGGCGGCGGCGCGCAATCGGCATTGCCGCTCGACAGGATCAAGCTGCCACCGGGTTTCATCATCGAGACCGTGGCGCGAGTGCCCAATGCGCGCGAGCATGACCTGGGGCGAGCACGGCACGCTCTTCGTCGGCTCGACCAGTGCTGGCAAGGTGTACGCGGTGACGCTGAAGGCAGGCGTCGGCGCGACCGTGCGCGTCATTGCCTCGGACTTGCGCGAGCCGGCGGGCGTCGCCTTTCGCAATGGCGCGCTCTACGTCTCGGCCATCAGCCGCATCCTGCGCTACGACGACATCGAGAGCCGCCTCGACAATCCGCCCGCGCCGGTCGTCGTGAGCGAAGCGTTTCCGACCGATGGCCATCACGGCCGGAAGTTCATCGCCTTCGGGCCCGACGGCAAGCTGTACGTGCCCGTCGGCGCGCCGTGCAACATCTGCGCGCCCGATCCCGAGCGCTACACGATCATCACGCGCATGAATGCCGACGGCAGCGGACGCGAGATCGTCGCGCGCGGCATACGCAATTCCGTCGGCTTCGCCTGGCATCCGCGTGACCGGCGACCTGTGGTTCACCGACAACGGGCGCGACAAGCTGGGCGACGACGTTCCGCCCGACGAACTCAATCGCGTGACGCGGCCGGCCAGAATTTCGGCTATCCGTATTGCCATGGCGGCACCATCGCCGATCCGGAGTTCGGCAAGGCGCACGCGTGCAGCGAGTTCGTGCCACCGGCGCAGAAGCTGGGTCCGCACGTGGCCTCGCTCGGCATGCGCTTCTACACGGGAACGCAGTTCCCCGCCGGCGTACCGCAATCAGGTATTCATTGCCGAGCACGGCTCGTGGAACCGCAGCCAGAAGATCGGCTATCGCGTCACGCTGGTGCGTCTCGATGCCGCGGGCAAGGCGCTGTCCTACGAGCCCTTCGCCGAAGGCTGGCTGGACAATCGGACGGAGGATGTCTGGGGCCGGCCGGCCGACGTGCTGGTCGCGCCCGACGGCTCGCTGCTGGTGTCCGACGACTACGCCGGGGCCATCTACCGCATCCGCTATCGCGGGTGATGGCCGCCGGGTGGAACAAAGCTACGCGTCTGAGTCGAGGGCACCCTTCGCCGGCTCAATACGAACCGTTGCCCGGGTTGTACTCATCGCCCCAGTTGGGTTGCTGGGTGTAATACGCCGGGCGTTGCACGTATGGGACCGGCCGCGGCGCGTAGACCACGGGCGCCGGCGCGTAATAGGGATAGACCACCGGCGGGGCGACATAGGTCACTCGCGGCACGACAACCGGGCGATACCAAGGACGATAGTACGCATAGGGGTAATGAGGCGCGCGATAGTAGCCGTGACCGCCGTAATAGCCGGGCTGGCCTGCGGACACCGCGAATCCCGGACCCCCGACGGAAACGCTCCAGCCGACATTGCCGGCCTGCGCCGTCGGAACGAAGGCCGCACTGGCGACCACAAGCGCAATCGCGAGTGCGGAAAGGGTGCGAAGGTTCATGAGTTTCTCCTCTTCAACGACGTCGCCGCGGGGTGTACCAAACCGAAGCAGGAAGCGGGACGTCCTGCTTCCAGAAACGCGGCGCGCCGACACCGGGGTTGACCGGGCTGGCGCGGGCAGCAGGGTCTGTTACATATGGAAACCCTTTAAACTAGTCATTTGCCGAGTAGGCCGCGCCCGCTGCGCGGTCATTCCCCGGAGAGTTCCGATGCATGGTTTCCGAAACCTTGGGCTGGGTGCCCTAGCGCTCGCGCTGGCTGCACATGCGCTGGCGGCGGACTTGAAGGTGGGCCTTTCCGCAGACGTTACGGCGATCGACCCGCACTATCACAACCTCACACCCAACAACAACGTCGCCGCGCACCTTTTCGGCTACTTAGTCCAGCGCAACGAAAAGTCGCAGCTCGAGCCCTCGCTTGCCACGGAATGGAAAACCGTGGATCCGCTGACGTGGGAATTCAAGCTGCGCCGCGGTGTCAAATTCCACGACGGCAGCGAATTTACCGCGGCGGATGTCGTGGCGTCGGTCGAGCGCGTGCCTACCGTGCCGAACAGCCCGTCGCCCTTCACTGCGTATACCAAGCAGATCAAGGAAATGGTCGTCGTCGATCCCTACACGATCCGCTTCAAGACTGCGACGCCCTATCCGCTGATGCCCTCGGACATGACGCAGGTCGCGATCATCTCGAAGGCCGCCGCCAAGGCCTCCACGGAGGAATTCAATTCCGGGAAAGCCGCAATCGGCACCGGCCCTTACAAGCTCGTGCGCTACACGAAGGGCGACCGGATCGAGCTCGCCCGCAACGACGCGTGGTGGGGCGGCAAGACGCCGTGGGAACAAGTCACGCTGCGACTCTTGCCGCAGGACGCGGCGCGCGTGGCCGCGCTGCTGTCGGGTGACGTGCAGGTCATTGAAGGCGTGCCGCCAGCGGATGTCGCCAACCTGCGTCGCGACAAGCGCGTGAACGTCTATCGCACCGTCGCGGATCGCCTGATCTATCTCCACCTCGACAGCAACCGCGACGTTTCTCCCTTCGTGACCGACAAGGCCGGCAAGCCGCTCGACCGCAATCCGCTCAAGGACCCGCGCGTGCGCCTGGCGATGTCGAAGGCGCTGAACCGCCCGGCCATCGTCGGGAAAGTCATGGAAGGCGAGGCCGTGATGTCGGGCCAGCTAGTCCCGGAGTTTCTGTTCGGCTCGAGCAAGAACCTGAAGGTGCAGCCGTTCGACGCTGCGGGCGCGAAAAAGCTGCTCGCGGAAGCCGGCTATCCCGACGGATTCGGCCTGACCATCCATGCGCCCAACAACCGCTACGTCAACGACTCGAAGATCGCGCAGACCGTCGCGCAGATGTTGACGCAGGTCGGCATCGACACCAAAGTGGTCGCCATGCCTTCGGCGCCCTATTTCGCCCAGGCGACCGACTTGAAATTCAGCTTCATGCTGTTGGGATGGAGCACGGGCACGGGTGAAGCGTCGTCCTCGCTCAAGGCGCTGCTCATGACCTACAACAAGGACAAGGGTTACGGCACCGCGAATCGCGGCCGCTATTCGAACGCCAAGGTGGACGCGCTGACCGAAGATGCGCTGCAGACGGTCGACGACGTGAAGCGCGAGGCCTACCTGCAGCGCGCCACCGAACTTGCGATCGGCGACACCGGCATCATCCCGCTGCATTTCCAGGTGAACCTGTGGGCGACGCGCGACGGCATCACTTACGTGCCGCGCACCGATGAAAACACGCTGGCATGGAAGTTCATTCCGACGAAATCATGAACGCACCGCATCCTCCCAACTGGCCCGCGATCACGACGCCGGCGCAGCACTTCATAGGCAATCGCTGGCACGCGCCGCAGGGGCGCGCCGAGCTGCCGATGATCGATCCGTCCGATGGCGCGCCGTTTGCCGCCATTGCGCGCGGCAATGCAGCGGACGTCGACGCCGCCGTACGCGCGGCGCAGGCGGCGCGCATCGGCGCGTGGGGCAAGCTGTCGCCGGCCGAACGCGGGCGTGTGCTCTCCAAGCTATCGCGGCAGATCGTCGATCATGCCGACGAGTTGGCATTCATCGAGGCACGCGACTGCGGCAAGCCGCTCGCGCAGGCGCGCGCCGATGTCGCGGCGTGCGCGCGCTATTTCGAGTTCTACGGCGGCGCGTGCGACAAGCTGCACGGCGAATCGATTCCTTATCCCGAGGGCTTCACGGTGCTGACGTGGCGCGAGCCGCATGGCGTCACCGGCCACATCATTCCGTGGAATTATCCGTTGCAGATCTTCGGCCGTTCGGCAGGCGCTTCCTTGGCCGCCGGCAATGCGGCCGTGGTGAAGCCGGCAGAAGATGCGTGCCTGTCGGTGCTGCGCGTCGCCGAACTGGCCGCCGAAACGGGCCTGCCGGCCGGCGCGTTGAACATCGTCACAGGCTTGGGGCAAGAGGCCGGCGCGGCGCTCGTCGAGCATCCAGGCGTCCAACATGTCTCGTTCACGGGTTCACCGGCGACCGGTGCGTGGGTCGGCGCGGCGGGTGCCAAGCGCCATTGCCCGGTCACGCTGGAACTGGGCGGAAAGTCGCCGCAGATCGTGTTCGCCGACGCCGATCTCGACGCGGCGTTCCCCGCCATCGTCAACGCGATCGTGCAAAACGCGGGTCAGACCTGTTCTGCCGGAAGCCGCCTGTTGGTCGAGCACTCGCGCTACGAAGAAGTGCTGGCCCGGTTAGGCGAAAAATTCGCGGCGCTCAAGACTGGACCGGCGCTGGCCGACCTCGACTGCGGGCCACTCATCCGCGGTTCGCAGTTGCAGCGCGTGCGCGGTTTCCTGGCGGACGCGGCGAAGGACGGCATCGCGATCGTCGCCCAGGGAACGATCGTCGCCGATGCGCCGTCGGGTGGCTTCTATGCCGCGCCGACGTTGTTGCGCGATGTCCCGGCCACCAACCGTCTTGCATGCGATGAAGTGTTCGGGCCGGTATTGGCCGCGATGTCCTTCGCGGACGAGGCCGACGCCATTCGCCTTGCCAATGCGACGGACTTCGGGCTGGTGGCGGGCGTGTGGACGCAGGATGGCAGCCGGCAGTTGCGTATGGCGCGCGCCGTGCAAAGCGGGCAGGTGTTCATCAACAACTACGGTGCGGGCGGCGGTGTCGAATTGCCGTTTGGCGGCGTCAAGCATTCCGGGCACGGGCGCGAGAAGGGATTCGAGGCGCTGTACGGGCTCACCACGCTCAAAACCGTCGTGATCAAGCACGGATAGGCGATGCGCCTCCCGAACAAGATCGCCATCGTCACGGGCGCGGGTTCCGGCTTCGGCCGCGGCATTGCCCGGCGATTCGCCGAGGAGGGCGCCAGCGTCGTCGTCAACGACATCAATGCCGAGCATGGCGAAGAGACGGTGCGTCACGTCGTGCAATCGGGCGGCACTGCGCGCTTCTGCCTTGGCGACGTGGCGAAGGACGCCGATGTGAAGCGTCTGGTCGAATTTGCGCTGGCGAGCTTCGGCGGACTCGATATCGTCGTCAACAATGCCGGCACGACGCACAGGAACCAGCCGATGCTCGATGTCGGCGAGGAGCAGTTCGACCGGATCTACCAAGTCAACGTCAAGAGCCTGTACCTGACTGCCAAGCATGCCGTGCCGCATTTCCGGACGAAGAAGAACGGCGTGTTCATCACGATCGCATCGACGGCCGGCGTGCGTCCCCGGCCCGGTCTCACCTGGTACAACGGCAGCAAGGGTGCCGCCATCGTGACCAGCCGTTCGATGGCGGCCGAGCTCGCCCCCGACAACATCCGGGTGAACATCATCAACCCGGTCGCCGGCGAAACGGCGATGCTCGCGGATTTCATGGGGCAGGACACGCCCGAGCGGCGCGCGCAGTTCATTGCGTCGGTCCCCCTGGGCCGGCTGTCGCAGCCCTCCGACGTAGCGACCGCAGCGGTGTTCTTCGCCTCCGACGAGGCGGCGTTCATCACCGGCACATGCCTAGAGGTCGACGGCGGGCGCTGCGTCTAGGCGGAAACGCCCCGCCGGGAGGCGTCGCCCCTCGAGCCGGCTTTGTGAAATAATCGGACACTGTTGCGGCCATCCCGGCTGCCACCAGAGCCACGGCCCTTGCAGGGTCCCTTTGCAGGTTCCTCCCTTCCCCATGCTCGCTGACTCCGTGCACGCGCAACTTGCGGCGATCCTGCCGCCGGCTGCTCTGCTGACCACCGCCGAAGACACGCGGCCCTACGAATGCGACGGCCTCACGCTCTTTCGCGAGCGGCCCGCCGCGGTGGCGCTGCCGGAAGACGAGGCGCAGGTCGTTGCGATCCTCAAGGCCTGCCACGAGGCGAAGGTTCCGGTGGTCGCGCGCGGCGCCGGCACGAGCCTTTCCGGAGGTGCGTTGCCGGATGCACGAGGCGTCGTGCTCTCGCTCGCGAAATTTCGCAGGATCCTTGCGGTCGATCCGCTGACGCGCACGGCGACCGTGCAGACCGGGGTGCGCAATCTCGCGATTTCCGAAGCAGCGGCGATCCACGGTCTCTACTACGCGCCGGATCCATCTTCACAGATCGCGTGCTCGATCGGCGGCAATGTTGCCGAGAATGCGGGTGGCGTGCATTGCCTCAAGTATGGGTTGACGGGACACAACCTGCGCCGCGTGCGCGGCGTGCTGATCACGGGTGAGGTCGTCGAATTCGGTAGCGAGGCACACGACAGCGCCGGCTACGACCTCCTGGCGCTCATCACCGGCAGCGAAGGGCTGCTCGCGGTGATCACCGAAATCACCGTGAAGCTTTGCCCCCATCCGCAGCAGGCACAGGTCGCGCTGGCAGCCTTTGCCGATGTCGAGCACGCTGGTGCGGCCGTCGCCGCCATCATCAGCGCCGGCATCATCCCGGCCGGGCTCGAGATGATGGACCAGCCCGCCGTACGCGCGGTCGAGCAGTTCGTGCATGCCGATTATCCGCTGGATGCCGCCGCCGTGCTGCTCGTCGAATCCGACGGGACGCACGAGGAAGTCGCCGCGGAAATGGCGGAAATCAAGCGCTTGCTGGCCGAAGCGGGGGCGACCGAAATTCGCGTGTCGAAGGACGAAGCGCAGCGTCTGCTGTTCTGGTCGGGGCGCAAGGCGGCCTTTCCGGCCGTAGGGCGCATCTCGCCCGACTACTACTGCATCGACGGCACGATTCCGCGCGCCGCATTGCCGCGCGTGCTGCACGAGATCGGCGTGTGGTCGAAGGAGTTCGGCCTCACGTGCGCCAACGTGTTCCACGCCGGCGATGGCAACCTGCACCCGCTGATCCTGTTCGACGCCAACAAACCTGGCGAGTCGGCAAGGACGATCGAATTCGGTGATCGCATCCTTCGCTTGTGCATCGACGTCGGTGGAACGATCACCGGCGAACACGGCGTCGGCGTCGAGAAACTTTCGTCGATGTGCGTGCAGTTTACTGAAGCCGAACTCGAACGTTTCCACGCGATCAAGCATGCCTTCGACGCGGAAGGCCTTCTCAATCCCGGCAAGGCCGTCCCCACCCTTGCGCGTTGCGGCGAATTCGGCAGAAAGCACGTGCACGCCGGGCAAGTGCTGCACCCGGACATTCCCCGCTTTTGAGTGCGTCAATGAGCCCATCGCCGAGCGCATCAATGAGCCGAGGCCATCCATGAATGCGCCCGCCGATGTGCGCGTGCGTCCCTCCGCCGCCGATGTCGCGGCCATCGTCGATCGCCTGACGAAGGAATTCGCCGGGCGGGCAGTCACCAGCAACGCGGTCCGCGAACAGCACGGGCACGGCGAGGGCATGGCCGATACGGCGCTGCCTGATGTCGTCGTGTTCCCGCATACCAACGAGGAAGTGGCCGCGATCGTCAAGTTATGCCACGCCGCGCGCATTCCGGTGATCGCATTCGGCATCGGTACGTCCCTCGAAGGGCACGTGGCCGCACTCTATGGCGGCGTGTGCGTCGACCTGTCGCGGATGGACCGCATGCTCGAGGTGAACGCGCAGGACCTCGATTGCCGCGTGCAGGCGGGCGTGACCCGCGAACAGGTCAATGCCGAGTTGAAAGGCACGGGACTCTTCTTCCCGATCGATCCGGGCGCCAACGCGACCATCGGCGGCATGGCCTCGACGCGGGCATCGGGCACCAACGCCGTGCGCTACGGCACGATGCGGGAAAATGTCCTCGGGCTGACCGTGGTCACACCCGACGGCCGAATCATCAGGACCGGCGGCCGTGCCCGCAAGTCGAGCGCCGGTTACGATCTCACGCGCCTTTTCGTCGGCGCGGAAGGCACGCTGGGCATCATCACGGAAATCCAGTTGCGGCTCTACGGCATTCCCGAAGCGATCAGCGCCGCGGTCTGCCAGTTTCCAGACCTCAAATCTGCGGTGGACACGGTGATCGTGGCCATGCAGGTCGGCATCCCAGTCGCGCGCATCGAATTGCTGGACGACGTGCAGATGGACGTTTGCATCCGGTACTCGAAACTCGAAGGATTCAGTGCCGCGCCGACGCTTTTCTTCGAGTTTCATGGATCGGATGCGGGCGTTGCCGAACAGGCTGAAATGATGCAGGCGATCACCGCGGAACATGGGGGCAGCGCGTTCGAGTGGGCCACGCGACCGGAAGAGCGCAGCCGCCTGTGGAAAGCACGCCACTCCGCTTATTACGCATCCAAGGCGTGTCATCCGGGCAAAGATGCGTTTGCCACCGATGCCTGCGTGCCGATCTCGCGCCTGGCCGATTGCGTCCTCGAATCCAAGGCGGACGCCGATGCCACCGGATTGATATCGCCGATCGTCGGCCACGTCGGCGACGGCAACTTCCACCTGACCGTATTGTTCGACCCGAACTCACCCGACGAGCGTGCGCGCGCCGAAGGGTTGGCGAAGCGGGTCAGCTTGCGCGCCATCGCCATGGGCGGAACCTGCACCGGCGAGCACGGCATCGGCGTGCACAAGCTCGAGGCGCTGGTGGCCGAGCACGGCGAGGCGGTGGAACTCATGCAGGCGATCAAGCGCGCGCTCGATCCGCGCAACATCATGAACCCGGGCAAGACCGTGCCCCCCTGACAGGCTCATTGACGTGTATACGCTGTACATCGGCAACAAGAACTATTCATCGTGGTCGTTGCGCGGCTGGCTCGCGACCCGGCTCTCGGGCGCGCCCTTTCGCGAGCTCGTGGTCCAGCTGCGCGGAACGTACAACCCCGACAATCGCGCGTTTTCACCCACCGCGCTGGTGCCCGCGCTTCACGATGGCACGACGGCAGTCTGGGATTCGCTGGCGATCAGCGAGTACCTGGCCGAACGGCACCCGGGAATGTGGCCGGCCGATCCGGTGGCACGCGCGTGGGCGCGTTCGATCGCAGCGGAGATGCACTCGGGTTTCGCGACCTTGCGCAACGACATGACGATGTGCATCCGCGAGCGCGTCGACGTGCGCCCGTGGGCGGACGCGCTGGCTTCGAACATCGCGCGCGTGGAGGAAATCTGGACGGAATCGCGGCGGCGCTTCGGCGCGGGGGGTGCCTTTCTCTGCGGCGCGTTCTCCCTGGCCGACGTCTTCTACGCTCCGGTGGCATTCCGATTCCAGACCTACGGCGTGCAGCCGGCCGGCGCTGCAGCGACCTACCTCAAGGCGCTGCTGGCGCATCCGTTCCTGCGCGAATGGGAGGTCGCGGCGCTCGCCGAAACCGAAGTCATCGACGCCGACGAGCCGCGCATTCTCTATCGCGACAAGATTGCGGTCGCGGGGCGTCCCCAATGACCGTGTTGGACCCGGCCCTCGAAGCATTGCAGGCAAGGATTCGCAAGGCGGCGGAAGGCGGCACGCCGTTGCGCATCCGTGGTGGCGGAACGAAAGACTTCTATGGCGGCCAGCCGCTGGGCGACATCCTCGAAACGCAAGTGTATGCCGGCATTGTTGAATACCAGCCGATGGAACTCGTTCTCACCGCGCGCGCAGGCACGTCGTTGGCAGCCATCGAGAGTGCGATGCGCGCACGCGGACAGATGCTCGCATTCGAGCCGCCGCATTACGGCGAGGGGTCCACGCTGGGTGGTGCGATCGCGAGCGGATTGTCCGGCCCGCGGCGGCCCTACGCAGGCTCGGTGCGTGACGTCGTGCTGGGCGTGCGTATCCTCGACGGCACCGGCCAGGATTTGTCCTTCGGCGGCCGTGTCATGAAGAATGTCGCAGGGTTCGACGTGGCACGCCTCATGACCGGCGCGCTCGGCACGCTGGGCGTCATCACCGAAGTGTCGCTGAAGTGCCTGCCGCTGCCCAAGGCGGAGGCCACGGTCGCGTTCGAATGCTCGGCGGACGAGGCCATCCGCCAGGTCAACGAATGGGGCACGCAGCCGCTGCCGTTGTCGGCCACCTGCTTTCACCACGGCCGCTTGCGGATCCGGTTGTCGGGGGCACAGCCCGCCGTTGCCGCCGCGGTTGCGAAACTGGGCGGCGACCGCGTGGCGACTCCCGACGATTACTGGGCCAGCCTGCGCGACCACACCCATCTGTTCTTTGCCGGATCGCGTGCCGCCGATGTGCCGTTGTGGCGGTTGTCCGTCAAGTCGACGGCGCCGTACACGGACTTGGGGGGCGAGCAGCTGCTGGAGTGGGGCGGGGGCTTGCGCTGGCTCGCCAGCGGGGAACGCACCGATGCGCAACGCGTGCGCGCATGGGCCGCGGCAAACGGCGGACACGCGACATTGTTTCGCGCGGCGGACAAAAGTGTGGGCGCATTCCATCCGCTCACGGCCACGCTGCACGGCCTGCATCAGCGGTTGAAGGCGGCGTTCGACCCCCAAGGCATCCTCAATCGCGGGCGCCTGTATCCGGACTTCTGATGCAGACCAACAACGCAGACTGTTGATGCAAACTGAGCTAGCCGCCGAATTCCGCGACACGCCCGAAGGCCGTGAAGCCGACGCGATCCTTCGCGCGTGCGTACATTGCGGATTCTGTCTCGGCGACCTGCCCCACCTATCAGTTGCTGGGCGACGAGCTCGACGGACCGCGCGGCCGGATCTATCTCATGAAGCAGATGCTCGAGGGCGACGCGGTCACGAACACGACGCAGTTGCATCTTGATCGCTGCCTCACCTGCCGCAATTGCGAAACCACATGCCCGTCCGGCGTGCAATACGGCCGCCTGCTCGACATCGGCCGCGCGGTCGTCGAGCGCAAGGTGGGCCGCACTCCCACGGAAGCTGCGCAGCGCTGGGGCCTGCGTCGCGCGCTCCTGTCGGGATCGCTCTTCGCCGCGGCGCTTTCATCCGCGCGCATGGTCAAGGGATTGCTGCCGCGCGAGCTGGGCGATCGCATCCCGTCCGCTCCGCGCGCCGGCGCGTGGCCCGCGCCACGACATGCGCGCAGGATGCTTCTGATGGAAGGTTGCGTGCAGCCGGCCCTGAAACCCAACATCGATGCCGCCGCGGCGCGCGTGTTCGACCGGATCGGTATTTCCGCCACGCGCGCAGGCGGCGGGAAGTGCTGCGGCGCGCTGTCGCATCACTTGGGCGCCACCGACGAAGCGCACGCCATTGTCTGCCGCAACATCGACGCGTGGTGGCCGCAGGTCGAGCAAGGCGTGGAGGCGATCATCGTGACCGCCAGCGGTTGCGGCGTGATGGTCAAGGATTACGGCCATTTTCTTCGGCACGACCCCGCCTACGCCGCCAAGGCGCAGAAGATCGCCGACCTTGCGCGCGACCCGATCGAGATCGTCACCGCGGAATGGCGAAAGATCGCGCCGCTCGTGGCGATGGACCAGGGGCCGCAGCGCATCGCATTCCATCCGCCGTGCACGCTCACGCACGGCATGAAGATCCGTGGCCAAGTCGAAGAGATTCTGTTAGCACTCGGACACTCGCTGTTGCCGGTCGTGGACGCGTACACCTGCTGCGGATCCGCCGGCGCATATTCGATCCTGCAGCCCAAGCTCGCCGGTGAACTGAAGGCCAACAAGCTGCGGGCGCTCGAGGCGTCGCGCCCGAATGTGATCGCGACCGCGAACATCGGCTGCATGACCCATCTCGAATCGGGCACCCGTACGCCGGTGCGCCACTGGATCGAGCTCCTGGACAATCGCATGATGAATCCCACGCGCACGTCGTGACGGCCACCGAAGAGAACACGGACAAGCGCGCGCAGGTGCGTGATCATCGAGCCGATTACCGGTACTTTCTGGCCATCCCGACGCGCTGGATGGACAACGATGTCTACGGGCACGTGAACAACGCCACGTACTATTCCTATTTCGACACCGTCGTGAACGAGCACCTGGTGCGCGCCGGTGACCTCGACATCCAGCGCGCGCCGGTGATCGGTGTGGTCGTGGAGACGTCCTGCCGATTTCATCGGTCGTTGTCGTTTCCCCAGACGGTCGACGCGGGCCTGCGCGTGGCGAAGCTCGGGACGACGTCGGTCACCTACGAGATTGGTTTGTTCGGCGCGGAGGATGACCGGCCCGCGGCGACCGGACGTTTCGTGCACGTGTGGGTCGAGCGTGCAACGCAACAGCCGACGCCGGTACCGGAACGCATCCGCGCCGCGCTTTCGCCATTGCTGATTCCCGTACTTTGAAGCCGGCATGACGGCGCGCCTGATCGCACTCGTCCCCGCCGCCGGCGGCGGTTCCCGCTTCGGCGGCACCCTTCCCAAGCAGTACGCGCCGTTGGCCGGGCGTCCGCTGCTCGCCTGTACGCTCGATCGCCTGCGCGAGGCGCTGGATCTGCAGGCGATCGCCGTCGCCATCGCGCCGGACGACCTGCATTACGATCGTTTGATCGGCGCGCGCGATGGCGTGACCGTATTGCGCAGCGGCGGACCCAGCCGGTCCGACACGGTGCGCAACGCACTGCAGGGGATGGCCGCAATGTGCCGCGACGACGACTGGATTCTCGTTCACGATGCAGCTCGCCCGTGCGCGCCGCGTGCTGCGCTCGCAAGACTGGTGGCGCAACTGGAAAACGATGCCACGGGAGGCCTGCTTGCCATACCGGTCTCCGACACGCTGAAGCGCGGGGACGGGAATGGCGACGCGCCGCGCGTGCTGCGCACCGAGGATCGCGCCGGCCTTTGGCAGGCGCAGACGCCGCAGATGTTTCGCTATGGCGTGCTGGCGCGGGCGTGCGCGCACGCTGCGGCGCGCGAATGTACCGACGAGGCGCAGGCGGTCGAAGCGCTGGGTTTGGCACCGCGGCTCATCCACGGCAGTGTCGCCAACCTCAAAGTCACCTTTCCCGACGACCTCCACCTGGCGGCGGCAATCCTCGCGGCGCAGGCAACCTTCGAGAGCGCACGATGAGCTTTCGCATTGGCAATGGTTTCGATACCCACGCGCTGGTCGCGGGCCGTCCGCTGATCCTGGGCGGCGTCACGATTCCCCACGACCGGGGCTTGGCGGGACATTCGGATGCCGACGTGTTGCTGCACGCCATTGCCGACGCCATCCTCGGCGCGCTGGCGCTGGGCGATATCGGGAAGCACTTTCCCGACACCGACCCGCGTTGGGCCGGCGCCGACAGCCGTGCGCTGCTCCGCCTGGTCTTTGCGCTCGCCTTCGATGCGGGCTGGCAGATCGGCAACGTCGACGCGACCGTGATCGCGCAGGAGCCGAGAATCTCGCCGCATGTCGCAGCGATGTGCGCGAATCTCGCGAGCGACCTGAACTGCGACGAGACGCGCGTTTCGGTCAAGGCCACGACGACCGAGCATTTGGGCTTCGCGGGGCGCGGCGAGGGCATCGCCGCGCTGGCGACCGTGCTGCTCCAAATGCGCGACCGGGATGCCGGTCCGTAAGTCTGGACCCTTCTACTTCGGAACCGGCAGGGTGACGCGCGCCAGCGTGCCTCCGCCGTCGCGCGGCGACAGATCGAAGCTGCCGCCGTGCATTCGTGCGATGCGATCGACAATCGCCAGGCCCAGGCCGGCGCCGGCCGCGCCGTCTTCCCGGGCCCGCGCAAGCGAGGCGCGAGTAAAAGGCTGCTTCAGCCGTTCGACTTGATCCGGAGGGATGCCCGCGCCTCGGTCGGTTACATCGAGCCACACGTGATCACCCGAAAGCGTCGTGGCCACGTGCACCGGCGGCGCGCCATAGGCGAGCGCATTGTCGACGAGATTGGCGACCAGGCGCGAGATCGCCGTGGGTTTGACCGGCAGTTGCGGAACATCGCCGGGCGCGAAGGTCACCGGGCGTCCGGCTTGCGTATAGCGCTCGACACAAGCCGCAACGATCGCATTGAGGTCGGCAGGCTCCAGCGCGGAAGCCGCATCGTCGCGCGCAAAATCGAGGAATTGTCCGATGATGCGATCCATTTCCTCGATGTCGGCGACCATGCCGGTGCGCGTGGCTTCGTCGCGCGTTCCAAGCTCGACGCCCAATCGCAGCCGGGCGAGAGGGGTGCGCAAGTCGTGCGAAACGCCGGCCAGGAGCACCGCGCGATCGCGCTCGATCTGCCGCAGGTTGCCCAGCATCGCGTTGAAGCCGCGGTTGACGGCGGCAATTTCCGACGGCCCGGATTCAGGCAGCGGTGGCGGTGTCTCGCCACGGCCCACGCGGTCGACGGCGCTCGTCAGCTCGCGCAAGGGACGCGCAAGGAAGCGCGCGAAGACGTAGGAGGCCGCCAACAACAGCGCGAGAACGACGAGCGTCCAGGTCAGCGCGCGCGACGGGATGTCCTCGGCTTGGGGCCGCTCGGGCATCGGAAACCCCACCCAGTAGCCTTCGCCTCCCGCGGTGACGCGCACGAGGAGAAGGCGTAACCGCGGGGCGATGCGAACCTCGGTATCCGGCCCGAGGCTCGCGCGCAGGCGTTCGGTGAGATCGGTGAACATGGGCCCCAGCGGGACCTGGCCGATGCCGGGACGATCGCCCTCCGGAACGATGCGCACGCCATATTCCCGGTTGAGGCGCTGCATCGTTTCCCTGCGGTTGGGACCGTCGGCGCCTTCCAGCGCCGCGCGCAGCGCCTGCAATTGGGCAAGCTTGGTGTCGCTGAAATGGCGGACGAGAAGTTCGGCGCGATCATGGCGGAACATGACGACGCTGGTGAGCACCGCCAGTGCGACCACGGTAATCAGCAGCAGAACGAGGCGCCCGAACAGCGAGCGCGGGAGCAGCGTCACGCGGCGCCTTCGCCGTCGCCGACGGCCGCGGGTTGTCCATCGGCGGAAGGTGTCGCGAGGTCGGGAACGTATACGTAGCCGAAGCCCCAGACCGTCTGGATGAAGCGCGGGTTGGCCGGATCGGGCTCGATCAATTTGCGCAACCGCGAGACCTGCACATCGATCGCGCGGTCGAACACTTCGTGGTCGCGTCCGCGCGCAAGCATCATCAGCTTCTCACGCGCGAGCGGCTGACGCGGATGCTGGACGAACACCTTCAGCAGCGAGAACTCCCCGGTGGTCAGCGAAATGCTCTTGCCATCGCGCAGCAGCGCGCGCGCGGACAGGTCGAGCGCGTAGGGCCCGAACGGCACGCTGCCCTCGTCGCCCGGGGCGCCGGGCGCCTGCCGTTCGACATGCCTCCGAAGCACTGCGTGGATGCGCGCGACGAGCTCGCGCGGATTGAAAGGCTTGGGCAGGTAGTCGTCGGCGCCCATCTCGAGGCCGACGATGCGGTCGACTTCCTCGCCCTTGGCGGTGAGCATGATGATCGGCACGGTTTCGCCCGCGCCGCGCAGGCGCCGGCACACCGACAGGCCGTCCTCGCCAGGCAACATCAGGTCGAGGACAACGAGGTGCGGCGGGTCGCGCTGCAGTTTCTTGTCGAGGTCGCGCGCATCGGCGATCGCCGCGACCTGGAATCCCTGCTCGCCCAGATATCGCATGAGCAGGTCGCGCAGACGGACGTCGTCATCGACGACGAGAATTTTCGGCGGTGCGGATTTTGTGACCATGTGTGCGATTAGAGCGGCTCTCGCCCGCCTTTGGCGCGACGGTACTGTAAGCAATTGTAACGTCTGCGGAGTGCGCGCAACGTCCCGTTGCAATCCACCGGTCGCGGCCAGGAACGATACGGCGACAATGGCCTTCGAAGTATCGCACCGGACAATTCCGAAGTGACACGGAAGACACCGGCGGACAGGAAAACATTGAAAGAGGAACGCACATGAACGCACGTGGATTGACAGGTCGTAGATTTCCGGGTGGTAAATCTGGGCTGGCTGCGCTTGCCGCGGCCGCCCTCCTTGCGTTGACCGGCGTCGTCGCCGTTGCGCAGGCTGCGGGCGCTCCCTGGCACGGACATGGGCATGGTGGCGGTTTGGAAATCGACAGCGTGCTGGCGACGCTCAAGGGCCAACTCAACCTCAACACCTCGCAGCAATTGATGTGGGACAGCGCGGTTGCCCAAACCAAGGCGGCGCACGATTCCGGTCGCGCGAGCATGCAGAAGGTGCGCGACGCGATGACGGCCGAGTTGGCGAAGGCGGAGCCCGACCTTGCGGCCGTTGCCGCCGTTGCCGACAGTGCACACACCAGCAACCAGACGCTGCGCCAGGGTGTACGCGATCAGTGGCTCAAGATCTACGCCACGTTCACGCCCGAACAAAAAGGGGTCGTGCGCGACGCACTGGTGAAGCGGCTGGCGCGCATGCAGGAAATGGGCGAGAAGATGCGGATGCACATGCAACACGGCTGATCTCAAGGGGCTCTTCGCCGGGAGCGGGGAGCGTTGGACAAGGGCGTGCCTGGCGCACGCCCTTTTTTTGCGCGCGTCGCATTGGGCTGGGACATCGCCATACCGACCACCTCGATCGAGCAGTACGGCGCGACGCTGGCGAAATGGTTCGGCGTCCCGCCAGCCGCACTCACGCAGGTGTTTCCCAACCTGCCCGCCTTCGCGAGCACGGATCTCGGCTTCCTTAGCTGAGGCGTGGTTCAAGGTCCCGACCCAGGCCATTCCGACGTCATAAAAGCAATCGGTACCGCCGGCATCGACCGGCGGGGTTGAAAAGTGCCGGACAAACGCATTCGCAATTGCCGCGACCCCCGGTTTTCCCCTGTTCAACGGTCCATACTGATGTCATTAACCTGTGCTACAGGCGACAAGACAACGTCATACGATTTCCTGTGATTATAATAAATTCAAATAATTATATGAACTTCTTCACATGGCAATCGCATAAAACAGTGATCATAGTTGCCGTTTGTCGCCAAACTTAAAAAAAGACTTGAAATAGATAACTTGCCCGTGAATAATCGCGGCACAGGGGAGCGTTCCGACGTCGTTACGGGCTTTGCAATCGAGGCGCGTGCGCACCACACGAACGAGCCAACCGCGACATCCATCGTCCAAAGTCCGGAGGCTGGTGATGCAGGGCGAATTCAGCAGGTCCAAGAATCATGTGGCGCCGCGCACGCGCGGCTGGCTCAAGGGTGCAGCGGCGATTGTGGCGGTGGTCTGTGGCCTCACTGCGGGTCTCGCGGCGCAAGTCGCATATGCCGACCCGGCCTTCCCGGTCGTCCGTTTCTACAACGAGAGGACGGGAACGCACTTCTACACGATCGATAGCGCAGAACGGGACAAGGTCCTGCAGCTCTATCCGTGGTTCGACTACGAAGGTGTCGTGTTCTATGCGTACAAGACGCCGGTAGCTGGCGCCCAGCCGGTCTATCGTTTCTTCAACACGTCGACAGGCACGCACTTCTACACCATCGTTCCAGACGAAAAGGATTACGTGCTCGCGCATTACCCGGTCTTTGCCTATGAAGGTCCGGTGTACTACGCGATGAGCACTCCGGTGGCTGGCAGCGAGGACCTCTATCGCTTTTTCAACACCAGGACCGGCGCGCATTTCTACACGACCAGCGCCCCCGAACGCGAACACGTCAAGGTGACCTGGCCGTGGTTTACCTACGAAGGGGTGGCCTATCAGGTCCTCTCCGACCCGGGCGGTGGCGGTGGCGGCGGGGCGGGAACGACGACGACGACCATGGTCAGCTCCGCGAACCCGGCAACGGCCGGCGCGAGCGTCACGTTCATGGCCACGGTGACCGGCACTACACCGACGGGCAGCATCAGCTTCACCGACGACGGCACGGGCATCGCTGGTTGTACGACGGTGGGACTCGCAGTCAGCGGCAATGTCGGAACAGCCACGTGCAGCACTGCCACGTTGACTGTCGGCAGCCACAACATCGTGGCGAGCTACGGCGGCGACGCCGCTCAACGGGACGTCCAGCTTCACCGTCGTCGAAATGATCAACAGCGGCAGCGGCGCAACGGCCACGACGACGACAGTGACCAGTTCATCCAATCCGTCCACGGCAGGCTCCGCCGTGACGTTCACGGCCAGCGTGACGGGCAATGCGCCTTCCGGAACCGTCAGCTTTACCGACAGCGGCGCGTCCATCGGCTGCGCCGCGGTACCCCTGAGCGCCGGCACCGCCCAATGTTCCACTTCGGGCCTTGCTGCGGGCACGCACACCATCGTCGCGAGCTATGGCGGCGACGCCAACAACATGGTCTCGAGCGGCATGGTTTCGCAGGTCGTCAATCCGGGCGGCGGTGGCGGACCGGGAGCAACGACGACGACGCTGGTCAGTTCAGCCAATCCGGCAGCCAGTGGCGCGAGCGTCGTCTTCACGGCCACGGTGACCGGCAATGCGCCCACGGGAAGCGTGGCCTTCACGGATGGCGTCGCGAATATCAGCAACTGCGCGGTCGTGAACCTGACCGGTGGCAGCGGCAACTCGCGGACTGCCGCATGCACGACGTCGACGCTGACCGTCGGCACGCACAGCATCGTGGCGCGCTATTCGGGCAATGCCACCAACGCGGCATCGACCAGCGCCGCGATCAGCCAGTCGATCACCGGTACGCCGGCCGTGGTGGCGCCGAAGGTGGCGTTCACGCTGTCGAACACGCTGATCATTGCGCCGCAAACCGTGACCATCACGGCAACGGCGACGGAAACCGGTGGCGTGATCGCCAATGTCGCGCTGTACGTCAACGGCGCGAAGTCGCCACCTGACGACCGCGCCGTACACGTTCACCACCGCCGCATTGCCGGCCGGCACGCACTCGATCTATGCGACGGCGACGGACACGAAGGGTGTACTCACGTCGACGCTGACGCAGACTGTCAAGGCAATCTCCGGTCCGCCGCCCGTGGTCACGCAAGAACCCGGACGTGTGGCGCCTGCTGAACCAGGCGACCTTCGGCGCATCGCAGGCCGAAGCGGCGAACGTGCTCAGCATGGGCATCCTCGCCTGGATCAACGCCCAGTTCACGAAGCCGGTATCGGGCTATCCGGACACGAAGTACAACGTGATCTCGTTGAAGACGACTCCGACCTGCACCACGCAAACGCCGCAGAACACGAATTACCCGGCGGACTCGCCGCAGGCGATCTGCGCGCGCGACCATTTGACCCTGGCGATGATCCAGCGCGACTTCTTCACCAATGCGATCACCGCGCCGGACCAGCTGCGCCAGCGTGTAGCCTGGGCCCTGTCGCAGATCGCGGTGACATCGGGCAACGACCAGAACCTTTCCTATGCGTACGTGATGTCGCGCTACCAGAACATCATGTTCAACAACGCGTTCGGCAACTACAAGAACCTGCTTTCGGACATCACGCTCAGTCCGGCCATGGGCTACTACCTGACCATGGTCAACAACGACCGGGCGAACGGAACGCGCGTGCCGAACGAGAACTACGCCCGGGAAATCATGCAGCTCTTCTCGGTCGGGCTCGAGGAGCTGAACGACGACGGCACGCCGATCATGGATGCGCAGGTCCCGCCGCAACCGGTTCCGACGTACGACCAGAACACGATCAAGGAATTCGCCAAGATATTCACTGGTTACACGTACGCCGATCCGGCAGCTCCGGGGCCGTCGGTCAAAAAGAACCCGGCGTACTACGCGGCGAACATGGTGACGTATCCGACGACGGCGACGTCCGGCCATGAAACGTCGGCGAAGACCCTGTTGAACGGAAGCCTCATTCCCGCCAATCAGACGCCGCAACAGGATCTCGATTCGGCGGTGCAGAACGTGTTCGATCATCCGAGCACGCCTGCCTACATCAGCCGGCAATTGATCCAGCGCCTGGTCACGGGGAATCCGTCGCCCGCCTACATGCGCGCATCTCCGCCGTGTTCAAGAATAACGGGGCAAGCCCGCTCGTGCGCGGCGACCTGAAGGCGGTGGTGAGGGCGATCCTTATGGATCCCGAAGCGCGCGGTCCGGGAAATCCCGATCCGTCGTTCGGTACCCTGCGCGAGCCCGTGCTCGCGGTCACGGCGGTGATCCGTGCGCTGAACGGAATCACCGATGGCAACCGGCTGCCGGGCGCCACAAGCAACCTGGGCCAGAACCCGTACTTCGCGCCCACGGTGTTCAACTACTTCCCGCCCGACGCGACGATTCCGGGAACAACGTATCGAGCGCCGGAATTCGCGATCCACACGACGAACTCCGCGGTAGCACGGGCGAACCTGATGTACACGCTCGTCTACAACGGCTATGCGCCGGATCCGACGATTCCGGGCGCGACCGGAACGAGGCTCGACCTGTCGCAGTTCTCGGCTCTCGCGGCCAACCCGGCCGCGATGGTCGCCAGGTACAGCGAGGTTCTCACGGGTGGACAGTTCGACCCGACGGCCCAGGGGATCGTGGTAACCGCCGTCAATGCGATTCCGCTTAGTTCCCCGCCGACCCCCGCGCAGCTCCTGCAACGCGCGCAGATGGCGGCTTATCTGATGCTTTCGTCCTACCACTTCCAGGTGCAGCGCTAACATGAATATCAATCGCCGGAAATTCCTGACGTCGACTACCGCGCTCACCGCGGGCGCGGCCGCGGCCAGCATGCTTCGCTGGGGTGTCGAGAGCGCCGAAGCGCAAGCGATGGGCGGCTACAAAGCCCTCGTCTGCGTGTTCCTGTTCGGCGGCAACGACTCGAACAACATGATCGTGCCGGTCACCGACTACTCGTTGTACGCGGCAACGCGTACGGCCGCGTCCAACGTGGCGATCACGCAGGCGCAGTTGCTGCCGTTCAGCGTGCCCGGTACCGTCAAACAGTATGGTTTCCACCCTTCGTTTGCCCCGCTTGCCCCGAACTACACGAGCGGCCAGCTTGCGGTGATCGCCAACGCCGGCACGCTGATCGCGCCGCTGACCAAGGCCCAGTATCAGGCGAACCAGTTCCGGCCGCAAAACCTGTTCTCGCATTCGGACCAGCAGACCGCGTGGATGGGCCAGCTGCCGGGCGCGTCGGTGCTGACGGGTTGGGGCGGGCGTTCGGCGGACGCGCCAAGTGTGGCCGCCGCCAACGCAGGCTCCCTCATTCCCGTGACGATTTCGGTATCCGGCAAGCAACTGTTCACCATCGGCGCCAAGACGGCCCCGCTAGTCATCCCGCAGAATGGCGGCGTATTGCTGACCGGGCAAGGCGCAGCGGCTGACCAGGTTGCGCGCTTCAATGCACTGCAAGCGCTGCTCGCTACCGGGAAATCCAACACCGTGGTAGCCGGCGCATCGGCGATCATGGCGCAGTCGCTGCTCGCCAATGCCACGGCCAACCCGATCCTGCAGGTTAATCGCCCCCCGGCGGTGATCGAGAACGCGTTCACCGTCGGCGGCGCGCAACTCAATACGGGCATCGCGCAGCAGTTGAAGCAGGTGGCGCGACTCATCAACGCCAGGTCGGTAACCGGTGCCCAGCGCCAGTTCTTCTTCGTCAGCATGGGCGGCTACGACACGCATTCGACGACAGTTGCCAGCCAGACCACGCTGTTCAATCAGTTGGCGCCGGCCATGAGGGCGTTCTACGACTACACGGTCGCCGACGGCGTCGACACGATGGTCACGCAATTCACGAGTTCGGACTTCAACCGCACGTTCATCGGCAACGGCAGTGCAGGTGTGGACCACGCATGGGGTGGCCACCATCTCGTTCTCGGCGGCGCCGTGAATGGCGGCAGCATGTACGGCACGTTCCCGGACCTCACTGTCAAGGGGCCGGACGATTCGGGCAACAACGGCGCGTGGATCCCGACGACTTCCGTCGACCAGGTTGGGGGAACGCTCGCGAAATGGTTCGGCATGCCGGGTTCCGACATCGCCCAGGTGTTCCCGAACTTGGCCAAATTCGCCACACCCGACTTAGGATTCATGTCCTGATGATCCTGCGGCATCGGCCGCACACAACCATGACGGTCCTGCGTTAAACGAATCCGGCGTCGCACCCCCCGTGGCGCCGGCGCGGGACCGCCACCTTTTTCCTCCGACCGCCGGTCGGGTCGCCTGCGCCGCGGCCCACCGGCGCCTCTTTATGCGGCGCGCGGAACGGCCCGCGCGACAAGCGCCGTCGCCACGGCCTCGAGGACGGTGGCAACGACCGGCTTGGGAAGCAGCGTCAGTCCCGCGGAACGCGCCGAGCGTTCCGCCGCCGGACTGGTATCGCCGGAGACGATCAGGGCTGGGACCGCGTAGCCCAATTCATCGCGCAGCGCGCGCACGGTGATGACGCCGCTGGCGCCACCCCCCAGGCGCAAATCCGCGACGATGAGATCGGGATAACGCGCCCATCGCCCCAGCGCATCGAGCAGTGTCCGCGCGTCGCGGCCGCCGACGACCGTAGCACCCCAGGTCGAGAACAACTCGGCCATCGCATCGATCGCTGCGGGATCGTCGTCCACCACGGCGACGAGGGTGCCATCGAGCGACGCCCGCCCGGCCGAGGCGGGCGGCGGCACCGGGCTCCCGAAGACATGAACGGCATCCGCCGCTCTCGGCACCGTGATGCGAAAACAAGATCCGGTTCCTGGGCGCGAGACCAGCGCGATGTCATGGCCCAGCAATTTCGCCAGGCGGCGCACGATGGCCAGCCCCAGGCCCATGCCGCTGGGCGCCGCCGCGGTATCGCGTCCGCCGCGCACCTGGTAGAACTCCTCGAAGATCCGGTCGCAATGTTCCGGCGCGATGCCGACACCGGTATCGGCGACGACCACCACCACGTTGCCGCCGCTGCGCCGCCCCCCGATGAGGACGCCGCCGCGCGATGTGTAGCGCACCGCATTGGCGACCAGGTTGCGCAGCATGCGTTCGAGCAGCGCGGCGTCGCTGTCGACCGCGAGGCGCGTGGAGGCGCAGCGCAACACGAGCCCCTTCGCCGCCGCTTGCGGCCCGAATTCGGCCGCCACGCGCACGAGCAGCGGCGCGAGGGCGACGCGGGAGCGCTCCGGCATCAACGCCCCGGCCTCGAGTCGCGACAGGTCCAGCAGCTGCGCGAATTGTGCCTCCAGCGCAGCGACGGCATTCTGGACGTTGTTCACCAGTGATCGCCACGGGGCTTCGCGCGCACGCCCTGCGAGCGCCGCCGTGTAGAGGCCCAGCGCATGCAGCGGTTGCCGGAGGTCATGGCTCGCCGCCGCAAGCAGTTGGCTCTTGGCGCGATTGGCCGCCTCGGCCGCAGTGCGCGCTTCATGTGCGGCACGCGTCTGGCTTTTGAGCCCATCGATGAGGTCGATGTTTTCGTAGCGTATCGCGAGCGAACGTGTCAGCACGTTGTTGAGGTTGTGCCCGAACGCCAGCACGAATCCCAGCACGACGCTCATCACCAGCGCGGTGAAGGTGTGGACCTGGTCGGCGACGAGTGCCTCACGGCAAATGAGCGGCACCAGGGCAGGGACGACAAAGCCGTAGAACGATGGCTTGTAGACGGCGGTGAGATTCAGCCCGCCCAGCACCACGCCGAAAAGACAGACGATCAACAACGCCTGGTGCGATGGCGATTCCGGATACATCGTCACGCCCGCGATGCCCCACAGCGCCCCGCCCAGCGTGGATCCGACGGCCCAGTATCTGCCCCAGCGCGGAGTCGCGGCCAGCCCGGGCTGCGCGCGATTCCACGAGCGCACCAGCGCTCCGCGCCAAAGCTGGTTGGCGACGATGAGCGCCGCCCAGAGCGCCATCAGCCATGGCGGCGTCTGCCCCCACATCGCAGTACACAGCAGCAGCGCGCCGAGGAGCATCGACAGCGACGTGCGGTGCCAGGACGCATAGAGTTCCCCGACCTGGTCCGCACGTGCGCGCGCGACCAGTGCGGGTGCGATGCCGGTAAGCGGCGACACGGCGGACGCGCCCTTTAGTTTGCCGCTATGCCCTCGACGGTGATGCCGCGGCGGGCAAGCTCGACGATCGCCTGCGAGCGCGAATGCACATTCAGCGCCCTGAGAATGGCGCTGACGTGAACCTTGACGGTGCCCTCCGATAGCTGCAGATCACGGCATATGAGCTTGTTCGGCTTGCCCTGCAACAGCAAGAGCAGTACGTCCGATTGTCGCTGCGTGAGGCCCAGCGCGTCGATCGGCACGCCCTTGATGGTGCGCGGCGCGGAACCCAGGTCGGTCGTGATATGCCGACCGCCTTCGAGCACCGTGTCGATCGCGTCGAGGAGTTCGGCCGGACTTGCGGTCTTGGCGATGAAGCCGCGCGCACCGGCAGCGATCGCCGCGCCGACGGTCGCGCGGTCGTGCGTCGCCGACAATACGACGATCGGCAGCGACGGCCGGTCGCGGCGCAACTCCGCCAGGAGGTCGAAGCCGCGCGCACCGGGCAGCGTCAGATCGAGCAATACCAGTTCACAATCGGGATGGCGCGCGAGGAGGGTCAGCGTTTCCACGCGGTCAGCGGCGCCGAACACTTCGAGCCTCGGGTCGAGCTCCGGCAGCACCTGCGCCAGCGCATGCAATATCAGCGGATGATCATCGACGATGAGGATCTTCACGACGGCCCTCCCGTAGTGGCGCGCACGGAGTCCGGGCAGTGCGCAGGCGACCACTCTAGTAGCGGAAAGAGGCGGGCGATACTGTCATTTACGACAGGTGGTGCGGGCGCATGCTACCGTCGGAGGGCATTCGGCCAAAGGCACCAAAATGAGATATGGCAAGTGGTTCATGACCTACGAGCTTTCTCCCCGGTTCTTGTCGGCCGTTGAAGACTTTGTGCGGCGGCAACCCCGGGAGGCTCCAAAAGTCGAAAACCAGGGCGGCGGCAATACCAGACGCAGGTCCGATGTCGTCTGGATCAGGGATCCCTGGCTCCTTTCAGCAGCCTTGATCATTGCGAAAGTCGCAAACAAGGATGCGGGTTGGGATCTTGATCTCGATGTCGTCGAGCCGCTTCAGTACACCGAATACTCGCCCAGCGACGAATATGGTTGGCACACCGACCAGGCGAACGCACCCTATCCCGACATGCGGGTCCGTAAAGTGAGCTTCTCGGTCTTTCTCAACGACGAATTCGAGGGTGGGCAGTTCGATCTCGAGGTCTACGGCCCCAACGTCGAGCAACGCGCCCTGACCTTTGAAAAGTTGAAACCCGGCACCCCGCTCTTCTTTCAATCCGACATGTGGCACCGGGTGCGGCCGATCACGAGCGGTTTGCGCAAATCCCTTGTCGGGTGGGTTCTGGGAACGAAATTCCGTTAAATGAGCTTGTCGCATTGTAAAAGCCCCGCGATCGTGGGGCTTTCCGGGACTGGAAACCGGACCTGACCATCGAACGTCGCAAAGACGTCCCGGCGAGCTTGGCCTACCCCGAGCGGCTGAAGCCCACGCGTTGCTGCTCGGCCATCTCCTGCCGCAACACGCGCAGGCGGGTTTCGACGACCGACAGTTGGTAGAAATCTCCGTCGCCCGACTTGGCGGCGAGCTGGAACTGGTCGACGGCGAGCGGCAGGTTGCCGATCCACGCGTAGAACTCACCCTGATGCTGGTGCTGCTTCAAGCGCTTGTCCTGGGCGGCGTACGCTCGCGCCGCGATTTCGTGCAGCGGACCTTCTCCAGGATAGCGGAGGAGTTCGCGCTCGGCAAAGGCCGATGCGTCCGCCGGCCGGCCGGCCTTGATCAGCGCTTCGGGGTAATCGTGGATCAGCTGCATCTTGTTCGGATAGCGGGCCAGGGCGGACTCGAAGCGCGCGACGGCGGCCGGATATTCCTGCGCGCCCATCAAGACGTTGCCGGCCATCGCCTCGACCATCGGGTGCGGTGGCGCTATTTTCTCGAGCTTGGCCAGTTCGACCTTGGCGCGGGGAATATTCTTGGCGCGCAGCAACGAGGCGACCAGGCCATAGTGTTCGGCGATTTCGTTGTTGTATTTCTTCTCGGCGATGGCGCGGTCGAAATTGGCGACCTGCTGCGTTCGGCTCGCCCTGGTAGCTTTGCAACAGTGCGCGCACCATGTGGAAATCCAGCGAATCCGGGACCTGCTTGTAGGGCAGATCCTGGGCGCGGGACTTCGCCTCCGCGATGCGCTCGTAGGTGATCGGGTGATCGCGCAGGTAGGACGGCGCGTTGCCTTCGACGAAGCGGCTGGAGCGCTGCAGTCGTTCGAAGAATGCGGCCATCGCGTTCGGGTCGAAACCCGCGGCGACCAGGCGCGAGAAGCCGACGCGGTCGGCTTCGTATTCGTTCTCGCGGGTGAAATTGATCTGCATCTGCGCCGACAGCGCCTGGGTGCCGGCGATCGCCGCCGACGTCGCCTGGCCCGAGCTCGATCCGCCGACCTTCGCGGCCAGGATGGCCAGCGCGAGGCCCGCGATCGTGGTCATGAGCACGTTTTGCTGATTGGCGAGCATCCGCGTCACGTGATGCTGCGTGACGTGGGAAATTTCATGCGCCAGTACACTCGCCAATTGCGATTCGTTTTGCGCCAGCAGGATGAGCCCGGTGTTGACGCCGACGAATCCGCCGGGCAGCGCGAAGGCGTTGATCTGGGCGTCCGGGACCGCGAAGAAAACAAAATCCTGCCTGACGTCGCGGGTCGACGTGACCAGGCGGTTGCCGAGTTCGTTCAGGTAATCGTTGACTTCCGGGTCGTCGAGGTAGCCGCCGCCGCCGCGAATCTGGCGCACGATCGCCTCGCCCAGCTTGCGCTCCTGCGTGGGCGACATCATGGTCTGCGACGAGTCGCCCAATTCGGGCAGCTTCAAGTTGGGCGAGGCGGGCGGCGGGGTTCCTCCAATGGCGCTGTACGCCGGGACGCTCGTCGCGGGCGCGGTTGCCGGCGGGGGAACCTGCGGGACCGCTCCGTACTTGTTGAGATCGCCCGAATCCGATGGCGCTTGCGCTGCGGCGGCGGGTACCACCGGTGGCGTCAACGGCGTTATTGCCAGCGCGAACGCGACGAACGCGGCAGTCCACGCCCGGACGCGGCGGCGCGGGCCGGACCTGTCATCGCGCTTTTCGGCGAAGTCAGGGTTCAGCGTCAGGGCGAAATTGGTCAGCATCCGTTGGTGCTAAGATTCCCGACGAACATCCAAGTTCAACGAAGGACGAGAGTGGCACGTTCGCGCAAGGCGGCAACGGCAGCGAAATCCGTGGCGGCGAAGGCGAAAACGGCCACCGGCGCCGCGCGCCCGCGTCCCGCCATGCTCCGCCCGCATTTTACCCACTTCGACGCGCGCGGTCAGGCGCACATGGTGGATGTGGCCGCCAAGGATGTAACGAGGCGTGTGGCGCGCGCGGCAGGCCGCATCGTCATGCAGCCGGCAACGCTAGCGCTGATTCGCGGCGGCGCGGCGAAGAAAGGCGACGTCCTGGGGGTCGCGCGAATCGCCGCGATCCAGGCGGCCAAGCGGACCTCCGATCTCATCCCGTTGTGTCATCCGGTGCCGTTGACGCGCGTGGCGGTGGAGTTTGCATTCGCCGCCGATGGATCGGCCGTTGCGATCGAGGTGATCGCCGAAACGCTGGCCCGCACCGGGGTCGAGATGGAGGCGCTGACCGCCGCCGCGGCCGGACTGCTCACGATCTACGACATGTGCAAGGCCACCGATCGCGCGATGCGCATCGAGGACGTCCGGCTGCTGGAAAAATCCGGCGGAAGATCGGGCCATTTCGTCGCCGTGGACTAGTCTGCCTTACCGGCGCCGAAGAGGGAGGCGAATGGCCGATCGCGGCCATTCTGGCCCGGTGGTTGGGCCACTTGACCACGTGGCGCATGGGGGACTACCATGCCGCAAGGCGCGCGCGTCCCATCCTGCCGCAGCCTAACGATAGATTAGCGCCCGGAATCAACCGGGCCTCGCAACGAGGAGCCGTCTTGCCGCTGCAGACCGTCGAACCGCGTCGGCTCTATCGCCAGATCGCCGACCAGATCGCCGGCCTCATCGGGAATGGCGAATTCGCACACGGTTCGCGCCTGCCCGCCGAACGCGAGTTGGCCACGTTGCTCGGGGTGTCGCGGACGTCGGTGCGCGAAGCGCTCATCTCGCTGGAAATCGGCGGCCTGGTCGAAGTGCGGGTCGGCGCCGGCGTCTTCGTTACCGCGGGTTCCGCCTCGGCGGCGATGGCCGGCGACAAGGGACCGGGTCCGTTCGAATTGCTGAGCGCGCGCACGCTGGTCGAAGGCGAGGTCGCGGCGCTCGCAGCCATCAACGCAAAGCCCGAAGACTTCGCGGAACTGCGGCAGGCGATCGTGCGCATGACCGCTCACGTCGACGACTTCGCGATACGCGAGGAGTCCGACCGCGATTTCCATCTCGGCATCGCGAAAGCGACGGGCAACGGCTCGCTGGAACTGGTCGTTGAAGGGCTGTGGAATCAGCGCGCCGAACTCTGGGGCCGGATGCAGCGGCATTTCCACACCAAAGCGCTCGCGCGGCGGACCATTCACGACCATGCGGCAATCCTCGCAGCGCTCGAGGCACGCGATTCCGATGCGGCGCGCGTGGCGATGCACCGCCATATCGACCGCGTCGTGCGCGAATTCCAGCGCGGTGTGAACGACAAGCCGGAGGCCATGGAAAAGCGGGCGGCGGCGCGCAAAAAGGGCCCGCGGGCTTTGGCAAAGGTGTAGTGTCCCGGTTGGAAAAAATACGGCGTGGCCGCAGTCCGCGGCGACCGAGGTTGGACCACGAAGGAGGATCGAAATGAGCAAGCACTGGAAATTGATTGTCGCCGGGATTGTCGCGGCGGGCGTTGCGACAACGGTCGCGGCCAAGGAATACCGCTCGGCCGACGTTCACCCCGAGGATTATCCGACGGTGATGGCGGTGAAATTCATGAGCGACCAGATCAAGCAGAAGACCGGCGGCAAGGATTCGATCAAGGTTTACACCGGCAACCAGCTGGGCGGGGAAAAGGACACGATCGAGCAAGTCAAGATCGGCGCGCTCGATCTCGTGCGCATCAACGTGGCACCGATGAACAACATCTGCGCCGAGACCATGGTCCCGACGATGCCGTTCCTGTTCAAGTCGAAGGAGCACATGCGCAAGGTGCTCGACGGTCCGATCGGCGACCAGATCCTCAAGGCGTGCGAGCCGCAGGGCTATGTCGGGCTCGCTTTCTACGATTCGGGATCGCGCTCGCTCTACACGACCAAGAAGCAGGTCAAGACGCTGGCGGACGTCAAGGGCTCAAGATCCGGGTCCAGCAGTCGGACCTGTGGGTTGCGCTGTTGCAGGCGATGGGCGCCAACGCCACGCCGATTCCCTACGGTGAGGTCTACACGTCCCTCAAGACCGGTGTCGTGGACGGCGCGGAGAACAACTGGCCGTCGTACGACACCGCGCGCCACTTCGAAGTCGCCCCGTACTATTCGTTGACCGAGCATTCGATGGCGCCGGAAATGCTGCTGATGTCGAAGAAGGTCTACGACGCGCTGACGCCCGCCGAGCAGCAGATGTTCCGTGACGCCGCCAAGGCTTCGGTTCCCTACATGCGCAAGCTGTGGGACGAGAAGGAGCTCGCATCGCGCAAGGTGGTCGAGGCCGGCGGTGCCAAGGTCACCGAAGTCGACAAGAAATCCTTCCAGGACGCGATGAAGCCGGTCTACGACAAGTTCATCACCGATCCGAAGATGAAGGACATGGTGGCCAAGATCCAGGCGACCAACTAGACGCTTCCTGCCACGTGCAATGCGCCGGGCGATCGCCGCCCGGCGCCTGCTCCTTCCCGTGACACTCGAGGCGTAGCGGCGCGCATCGCAAGCGGGTCCTGCCGGCCAGAATCATGAATACATTGCTCACTCGCCTCGCGCGCATCAACGACCGCCTGGGCTACGCCGCGCTCTGGCTTTCCGGAATCGGCTTGCTGGTGATGACCGCGATCACCGGCTGGCAGGTGTTCGGCCGCTATGTCATGAACGATTCACCGCAGTGGGTCGAGCGCATTGCGCTGTTGCTGGTGCTGTATTTTTCCTTCCTCGCGGGCGCGGTGGGCGTGCGCGAGGAGTCCACCTGGGCATCGCGTTCGTCAACGACGCGCTGCCCTCCGGCGTGCGCAAGACCGTGATGGTCCTCGTGGGCCTGATCCTCGCCGCGTTCGGCGCCGTGTTGACGTGGAACGGCGTCATGCTCGTGTACGAGACGTGGGATGTGGCCACGCCGATCATCCGGATTCCCGAGGGCGCCACGTATTTCGCGATACCGCTGGGGGGCCTGCTCATCGTCTCCTTCGCGATCGAGCTCACGCTGCGCGAACTGCTCGACCGGAAGGCCGCGTAATGGAGCTCTGGATCCTTTTCGGCAGCTTCTTCCTGCTGATCGCGTTCAACGTCCCGATCGCCTTTGCGCTCGGCATCTCCGCGGCCGCGACGATCCTCTACGATGGCCTGCCGCTGATGGTCGAAGTGCAGCGGATCGCGTCGGGCATCGGCGTGTTTTCCCTGCTCGCGATACCGTTTTTCATCTATGCCGGCGAATTGATGCTCTACGGCGGCATCGCCGAGCGCCTCGTGCGCTTCGCCAATTCGCTGGTAGGCCATGTCCGCGGCGGCCTGGGGCTCGTCAACGTGCTGGCGAGCATGCTGTTCGGCGGCATTTCGGGGTCGGCGGTCGCCGACACCTCGGCGCTCGGCGCGATCCTGATCCCGCTGATGAAGAAGAAGGGCTACGACACCGACTACGCGGTCAACGTGACGATCACGGCGTCGACGACGGGCATCCTGATTCCGCCGTCGCACAACATGATCATCTACTCGCTGGCTGCAGGCGGCGGCGTGTCGGTGGCCGCGCTGTTCATGGCGGGCATCATCCCCGGCATCCTGACCGGATTGTGCCTCATGGTCGCCGCCTACCTGGTCGCGGTGAAGCGCGGCTATCCGAAGGACGCGTGGCCCGGCTGGCGCGCGGTGGCGATCGGCTTCGTGGGCGCGTTTCCGGGAATGTTCGCCGCCGTGATCATCATCGGCGGCACGCTGTCCGGGATCTTCACCGTGACGGAATCCGCGGCCATCGGCGCCATCTACGCGCTGCTGGTGACCATCTTCGTCTACAGGAGCCTGTCGTTTACGGATTTCTGGAAAGCGACGATCAACGCGACCAAGACGACCGCGATGGTGATGCTGCTGATCGGCACGGCCAATGCGTTCGGCTACGTGCTGGCGGTGCACCAGGTTCCGGCGAAGACCATCGAACTGATGCACGGGATTTCCACCAACCCCTACGCGATCCTGTTCATCATCAACGTGATCCTGCTGATCCTGGGCTGCATCATGGACATGGCCGGACTGATCCTGATCTGCACGCCGATCTTCCTGCCGGTGGTGAAGTCGATCGGCATGGACCCGGTGCAGTTCGGCATGCTGATGATGCTGAACCTGGGCACGGGGCTGTGCACGCCGCCCGTCGGCACGTGCCTCTTCGTCGGCTGCTCGATCGGCAAGATCAGGATCGAGGACGCGGTCAGGACGATCTGGCCGTTCTACCTCGCCATGTTCGTCGCGCTGATGTTCGTCACCTACGTTCCCGCAGTGTCGCTGTGGGTGCCGTATACGCTGCTGAAATGACCGCGCTCTCGCTGCGCGAACTGTCCCGCCTGCCGCCGGCCGTCGTGCGGCCCGATTTCGATCCGGCGCAGGTGACCGTCGGCATCCTGCATCTCGGACTCGGCGCCTTCCATCGCGCGCACCAGGCCGTGTACACGGACGACATCCTCGCGCGCGACCGGCGCTGGGGCATCTGCGGCGTGTCGCTCAAGACGCCGCGCGCGGTCGAGCCGCTGGCCGGGCAGGACGGGCTGTACACCGTGCTCACGAAGGGCAGCGATGGAACGATCGCCCGCGTCATCGGCAGTATTCGCGAAACGCGCTTCGCGGGCGCCGATCGCGCCGGGCTCATCGCATCGCTTCGCGGATCCGGCGGTCGCCATCGTGACGGCAACCGTCACTGAAAAGGGTTACTGCCACGATCCCGCCACCGGCGCGCTCAACCGTGAGCATCCGGATATCGTTCACGATCTCGCGCATCCCGATATGCCGGATTCGGCGATCGGGATCCTGACCGCGGGCCTTCGCAGGCGGCGCGATGCGAACACCGGTCCGCTCACGTTCGTCTGTTGCGATAACCTGCCGCACAATGGGCGGATGGTGGAAGGGCTTGTCCACGCGTTCGCGCGCGAACGCGACCCGGCGCTGGCCAACTGGATCGCCAACCACGTTGCGTTTCCTTCCGCGATGGTCGACCGCATCGTGCCCGCGACGACGCCGGCCGATGTCGAGGAGGCGGACCACCTGCTGGGCGTTCACGATGCAGCGCCCGTCACTGCGGAGCGCTTCGGTCAATGGGTCATCGAGGATCGCTTTGCCGGCGCGCGCCCGCCGTGGGAGGAGGCCGGCGCGCAATTCGTGGCCGACGTCGCGCCGTTCGAGACGATGAAATTGCGCCTGCTCAACGGCAGCCACTCGACGCTGGCCTACCTGGGCTTCCTGATGCGCCACGATTTCGTGTGGCAGGCCGCCGGCGATCCGTTGCTGGCAGCACTCGTTGAACGCCAGATGGCCGAGGAGATTTCGCCCACGCTCGCCCGTCCGCCCGGAACCGATCTGCCGGCGTATTGCGGACAATTGATGCAGCGCTTCCGCAACAGGGCGCTGCCTCACCGCACGCAGCAGATCGCAATGGACGGATCGCAAAAATTGCCGCAACGGCTGCTGGGCACCGTGCGCGACCGCATCAGCGCGGGTGCTACGTTTGCCCATCTTGCCGTGGCGATCGCCGGATGGATACGCTATGCGAGCGGCAGCGACGAGAGCCAGGGCCGGATCGCGGTCGCGGACCCATTGGCGCCGACGTTCGAGGAAATCGTGCGTGAGGGGGGCGGGGATCCCGGGGCCATCGCCGATGGCTTCCTCGATCTCAAGTCCATTTTCGGCGCCGACCTGGTCGCGCACTATGCCTTCCGCGAGGCCGTGCGCAAGAACGTCATCGCGCTGTTCCGCGATGGCGCGCGAATCACGCTGGCGCGCCATCTTGATGTGGCGTGACCTTCACACGACTGTCGAGGGCCCGATCATGGCGATTCCCCTGAACCTCAACCCCGACCGGCTGTTTCCTGCCCATGGCGCGACGCGCATTCTCTCGCGGCGCCTGTACGCGACCGTCAAGGACCTGCCGATCGTGAGCCCGCACGGGCACACCGACCCGCAATGGTTCGCCGACGATGCGCCGTTCGCCAATGCATCGGCGCTGCTCATCACGCCGGACCACTATGTCTTCCGCATGCTGTACAGCCAGGGCCTGCGGCTCGAGGACCTGGGAATTCCCCGGAGGGCAAACGACGGAGGGCGAGGCGAACCGGACGCGCGCAGGATCTGGCACGCATTCGCGGCCAACTATCACCTGTTCCGCGGCACGCCGACGCGAATTTGGCTCGACCATGCATTCAATACGGTGTTCGGCATCGACGAGCGGCTGACGGCCGAATCCGCCGACCGCTATTACGACCGCATCAACGAGTGCCTCGCGCAACCCGCCTTCCGGCCGCGCGCGCTGTTCGAGCGCTTCAACATCGAGGTGATCGCGACGACCGAGTCGCCGCTCGACCCGCTGGCCCATCACCAGAAGATTCGCGCCTCGGGCTGGAAGGGCCGCGTGATCACCGCCTACCGCCCTGATCCGGTCGTCGATCCGGAATTCGAGGGATTTCGCGGGCAACGTGGCGCAATTCGCCGCGCTGACCGGCGAGGCGACGTCGACGTGGGACGGTTATCTCGCCGCGCACCGCAACCGCCGCGCATTCTTCAAGACGATGGGTGCGACCTCGACCGACCACGGCCATCCGACGGCGCGCACGGCGGATCTCGCCGCCCGGCGAATGCCAGCGGCTGCTCGACCGGGCGCTGTCCGGCACGATTGCCGCCGACGAGGCGGAGGCATTCCGCGGCCAGATGCTGACCGAGATGGCGCGGATGAGCGTCGACGACGGACTGGTGATGCAGATCCATCCGGGCAGCTTGCGCAATCACAACCCGCTCGTCTTCCGCGAATACGGCCGCGACAAGGGCGCCGACATCCCGACCCGCACCGACTATGTTCGCGCGTTGAAGCCGCTGCTCGACCGGTTCGGCAACGAGCGCAATCTCACGATCATCCTGTTCACGCTCGACGAGACGACCTACTCGCGCGAGCTGGCGCCGCTTGCCGGGCACTATCCCGTGCTGAAGCTCGGCCCGCCATGGTGGTTCTACGACAGTCCCGAGGGCATGCAGCGGTTTCGCGAACAGGTCACGGAGACTGCCGGCTTCTACAACACCGTCGGCTTCAACGACGACACGCGCGCATTCCTGTCCATCCCGGCGCGGCACGACGTCGCGCGGCGGATGGACTGCCGCTTCCTCGCCACGCTGGTCGTCGAGCACAAGATCGGCGAGGACGAGGCGTTCGAGCTTGCGCCGCTGCTTGCGCGCGACCTCGCCAAGGCGGCGTACAAGCTCTAGTCAGGAGATCGGCATGATCACGGTACGTCCATCCGGCCAGCGGGGCCATGCGAACCATGGCTGGCTCGATTCCTACCACAGCTTTTCGTTCGCCGACTACTACGATGCGGAGCACATGGGCTTTCGGCCCGCTGCGCGTGATCAACGAAGACCGCGTGCAGCCCGGGCATGGGCTTCGGCACGCACGGGCACCGCGACATGGAGATCATTTCGCTACGTGCTGGAAGGCCAGCTGTCGCACCAGGACAACATGGGCAACGGCTCGATCATCACGCCGGGCGACGTGCAGCGGATGAGCGCCGGGCCGCGGCGTCCTGCACAGCGAGTTCAATCCGTCGCAAGACCGACGGCGTGCATTTCCTGCAGATCTGGATCGAGCCTGTCGGGCGCGGCATTCCGGCGTCCTACGAGCAGAGCCGCGTCGAGGCGGACGCCAAGCGCGGCAAGCTGGCGCTGATCGCCGGGCCGGCAGGTTCGAGGCGCGGCGGTGACGATCCACCAGGATGCGCGCGTCTACGCAACACTGCTCGATGGTGACGAAACGGTCGACGCATCGCGCTGGCGCCGGGCCGGCGCGCCTATGTCCATGTCGCGCGCGGCAGCGTCGCGGTCAACGGCGTAGCATTGGCGGCGGGGGATGCCGCGCGAATCGAAGGCGAAGCGCAGATCACGCTTAGCGACGGCGCCGACGCCGAAGTCCTGGTGTTCGAACTCAGCTGAACGAACTCAACTGAACGAACTCAACTGAGCGATCGTCAACTGACCGAGGAGGGATCATGGATTCCACAAAGGATGTGGCGGCGCTGGTGGGGCGCGTGCTGCTGGCACTGATGTTCCTGGTGGCGGGCTTCGGCAAGATCACGGGTTACGATGCCACCGCCGGCTAGATGGCGAGCGTGGACTGCCGATGGTGGGTGTGCTGCTGCCATTGACGATTCTCGTCGAATTGGGCGGCGGCATCGCCTTGATCATCGGCTGGAAGGCGCGCTGGGTCGCGTTGCTTCTCGCCGGATTCACACTGGTTGCCACGCTGATCTACCACAGCTTCTGGACGATGCAGGCCGACGCCATCATGGCGAATTCGCTATTCTTCTTCAAGAACGTCGCGGTCATCGGCGGCTTGCTGATGGTCGCAGCCTTCGGTCCGGGCCGCTTCAGCGTCGATCGCGCGTAGCGCGAGAGATTGCGCGCGGGCGCTGCCCGCTACTCCGCGCGCGCGCGAGTCGAGCCAGATCGTCACCGGGCCGTCGTTGACCAGCGCGATCTCCATGTGCGCGCCGAATACGCCCGTGGCCACGGGCCGTCCGAGGCGCGTGCGACAACGACGCGACGAACGCGTCGAAGGCGGGCTGCGCGATCAGGGGCGGGGCGGCGCTGGACCATGACGGCCGGTTGCCCTTGCGCGTCGAAGCGTAGAGCGTGAACTGACTGACGGCGAGCACGCCGCCGCCGGTCTCGGCGACCGAACGATTCATTACGCCGGCGTCATCGTCGAAGATGCGCAACTGCACGATCTTGCGCGCGAGCCAGTCGCGATCCTCCGGCGCGTCGTCGTCGCCGACGCCCGCCAGGACGAGCAGTCCCGCACCGATGGCGCCGGTGATGCGGCCGCCGACCGTGACGCTCGCCTCGCGTGACGCGCTGCACGAGCGCCCTCAACGTGCGGCCCTCATTTCACAACCCCATGCGATAACTCATTTCATTTGACAACTCATTTGACCATCTTCCGCTCGACTTCGACCACCTTGCCGTAATCGAAGACGACGGTGGTGATCGTCTGCGGGTCGCCTGCGGCCGGCAGGTAGCTCCAGCGCGATGACCTGCGGCCCTTGCCGCCGCTCGTCATGTCGGGCGGCCCGATCCTGCGCGACGACCTCGCCTTCGTTCATGCCCGGGAACAATGAACTTGCGCTGCGCGACGTCGGCGGTGGGCGCGGCGTCCTTCTTCTTGTCGGGCTTGGCTGCGGCCTGCGCCTTGGAAGCTTTGGGCGGCGTCCGGGGTCGTCGTGATGCCGGGAACGACCCGGAATGGGATGACCGAGACCTCCGCCGGATCGGTGTCGAAATTGCGCAGCTCCTTGCCCGGCGGGCAGGGGCTGTCCTGGTACACCGGCTGATTGCCTTCGCCCATGCATTTGTACATGGCCGCAGACGTGCCGACGGGAAGGCCCGCCGTCAGCGACCGCGACCGCCGCGGTGACCATCGCCGGGATGAACGATTCGCGCATGACTTTGGTCGAAGTGGGAGGGCAGGCGTTACGATATCGCTTTCCTGACCCCCACGGACTACGACTTTCGATGGATGCCCGCATCGAGACCGCCGCCCGCGTCGCCGAGATCGCCCCGTTTCCACGTGATGGAGGTGCAGACCGCCGCGCGCGCGCTCGAAGCCGCGGGACGCACGGTCGTCCACATGGAGATCGGCGAGCCGGATTTCCCGACGCCGGCGCCGGTGATTGCCGCGGCGCAGCGCGCCATCGCCGACGGCGCAATCTTCTACACGTCGGCGCTGGGCCTGCCGGCGCTGCGCGAGGCGATCGCGCGCCACTATGCCGACCACTACGGCGTGGCCGTCGCGCCGGAACGCGTCATCGTCACCGCCGGCTCGTCGGCCGCGCTGCTGCTGGTGCTGGCGCTGATCGTCAACCGCGACGACCGGATCCTGCTGCCCGACCCGGGCTATCCGTGCAACCGCCATTTCGTGCGCATGCTCGAGGGCGAACCGGTGGCGATCCCCGTCGGGCCCGAATCGAACTATCAGCTGACGGCGGACCTGATCGAGCGGAACTGGACGCCGGGCACGCGCGGCGCGCTGATCGCCTCGCCGTCGAATCCGACGGGAACCGTCGTGCCGCACGACGAGATGCGGCGGATCGTCGCCGCCGTCGCGGCGCGCGGCGGACAGCTCATCGTCGACGAAATCTACCTGGGCTTGACCTACGGCCTCGGTGCAAGAGCGGCCGCGCAGCGTGCTCGACTTCGCGGACGACGCGTTCGTCATCTCCAGCTTCTCCAAATACTTCAACATGACGGGCTGGCGGCTGGGCTGGGTGGTCGCGCCCGAGCGCCACGTGCGCGACCTTGAGAAGCTCGCGCAGAACCTCTACATTTCGCCGGCGGCGCCGTCGCAGCACGCGGCGCTGGCCTGCTTCGACCCCGACACGCTCGCGATCCTCGAATCGCGCCGCCGCGCGTTCGAAGCGCGGCGCGACTACCTCGTGCCCGCGTTGCGCGAATTGGGGTTCGGCATTCCGGTCATGCCCACCGGCGGCTTCTTCGTCTATGCCGACTGCTCGAAGTTCTCGCACGACAGCGAGCAGTTCTGCCGCGAGGTGCTGGAAGGCGCCGGTGTCGCGATCACGCCCGGGCTGGACTTCGGCCGCCACCGCGCCGCAGAACACGTGCGCTTCGCCTACACGATCGCGCAGGCGAAACTGGAAGACGGCGTCGCGCGCCTGGCCCGTTTCCTGAGGACATCGAAGTGAAGAAGTTGCGTGTGGGCCGGATTGGTTGCCGCTTTGCTCGCCGGCTGCAGCGCGTTCGAAGCGGCCGACTACTACTGGCAGGGCGCGTCGGGCCAGCTCGACATTCTCGCGCGCGCCAAGCCGATCGACGAAGTCATCGCGCAGGGCGACGACGCCGCGCTGGCCAAGCGGCTCGCGCAGCGTGCAGGCGATCCGCGCTTATGCCAGCCGCGAACTCGGTCTGCCCGACAACCGCAGCTACACGCGCTACAGCGACCTCGGCCGCCCCTTCGTCGTGTGGAACGTGTTCGCCACGCCGCCGCTGTCGCTCGCGGCGCGCCAATGGTGCTTCCCGGTCGCGGGCTGCGTCAGCTATCGCGGCTATTTCAACGAGAGCGAAGCGCGCGCGGAAGCGGCGCGGCTGGCGGCAGCCGGCGACGACGTTTACGTGAGCGGCGTGCCCGCGTATTCGACGCTCGGCTATTTCGACGATCCGGTCCTGTCGACGTTCGTGCGCTGGCCCGAACCGAGCTCGCGCGCCTCGTGTTCCACGAACTCGCGCACCAGATCGTCTACGTGAAGGACGACTCGGTGTTCAACGAATCGTTTGCGGCCGCGGTCGAGGAAGCCGGCGTCGAGCGCTGGCTGAAGGCCGAAGGCAATCCGCAACTCGACGCGCAATTCGAGCGCGCGCAGCAGCAGCGGGCAGTGTTCCGCGAGCTCGTCCGCGACGCCGCGTGCCCGGTTGACGCCTGTCTATCGCGAGCGACGCGCCGGACGACGTGAAGCGCGCGGAAAAGGCCGCGACCTTCGCGGCCATGAAGGACGCGCTACGAGCGCGCCAAGGCGGGGAGTCCCGGGATGGCCGGCTACGACCGCTGGTTCGCGGGCTACGCCAACCAGGGGCCGAACAACGCGAGCCTGGCGTCGGTCGCGCTGTACACGGCGCAGGTCCCCGCGTTCCGCGCGCTGCTCGCGCAGGAGGGCGACGACCTGCCGCGCTTCTACGCGCGGGTGAAGGAGATCGCGGCGCTGCCCAAGGCCGAGCGCGATGCAGTGCTGGCCACGTTCGCGGACGGCCCGCGGGCGCCGTAATCCGCTAGGTATTGAACGGCAAGGCTTTTCCGGCGGTTTCGCTCGACGCGACGACGCCCGCCGGAGAGCGCGCGTGTGTCTACCTCCTTGATCGATAACGCGAAATACCCTATAATTACGGGTTCCCTTGCCTCACCCGCCGCAGACGGGGAGGCCGCCGGGTGGCCTCCGCGAGCAGGCGTGCAGCAACAACAGACGGGCCGCCACTCAACCGACCGAAAGGAGTGCTCTGCCTATGCGTCATTACGAAATCGTATTCATCGTGCACCCGGATCAAAGCGAGCAGGTGCCCGCGATGATCGAGCGGTACCGCACGATGGTGACGGGCCACAAGGGCCTGATCCACCGTCTCGAGGACTGGGGCCGCCGCCAGCTGGCCTATCCGATCCAGAAGGTCCACAAGGCGCACTACGTGCTGATGAACATCGAGTGCGACCAGGAAACGCTGGGCGAACTCGAGCATGCGTTCAAGTTCAACGACGCGGTGCTGCGCCACCTCATCGTCGCCACGACGGAAGCGAAGGTCGCGCCGTCGCCGATGATGAAGGAAGAGAAGGCGCGGTCGCTGTCGAGGGACGGTGAGCCCCGGGGGGAGGCGCGAGCCGAGCCCATGGCTGAAGCTGCCCCGTCGCCGATGCGGCACCGGCAGCTGAGCCGCTGAGCGAACCGCTCGGTTGCCAGCCCGGCTAACAACTCAGCTAACAAGCGCGGACGTGCCGGGCAACAACCGGCTGACGCTCGACGCCACGCTTGCACGAACGCGGCGACCTTCGCTACACGCCCGCCGGCATTCCGGCGATCGACTGCAGCTGCACCACCAATCGGTGCAGGCGGAAGCCGGCGGCGAGCGCAAGGTCGATTGCGAACTGTTCGCCGTGGCGTTCGGTGACGTGGCCAGGAGGCTCGCCGCGAAGCCGGTCGGAAGCGCCCTGCGCTGCGAGGGATTCCTCGCGCGGCGCTACCGGACCGGCGTCACCGTCGCGCTGCACATTACGCATCTGGACTAGAGAAAAAGGAAACGACATGCCCCGTCCCATCGGAAGAGGTAAAGGCAAAAACAAGAAGGACCTGAAGAAGCGCGACCGCGGCAATGCGCTGTTCAAGCGCCGCAAGTTCTGCCGCTTCACGGCCGAGAAGGTCGTCGAGATCGACTACAAGGACATCGACGTCCTGAAGGATTTCGTGCAGGAAAACGGCAAGATCATGCCGGCGCGCGTCACCGGCACCAAGGCCCGCTACCAGCGCCAGCTGGGCACGGCGATCAAGCGCGCGCAGTTCCTGGCGCTGCTTCCGTTCACCGACCGGCACTGACCGGAGACGAACATGCAAATCATCCTGCTCGAAAAGATCGCCAACGTCGGCAACCTGGGCGACATCGTCAAGGTCAAGGACGGCTTCGCGCGCAATTTCCTGATCCCGCAAGGCAAGGCCAAGCGCGCGACCGAGGCGAACGTCAAGCTGCTCGAAGGCAAGCGCGCCGAGCTCGAAGCCGCCGCCAACGCCAAGCTCGAGGCCGCGCAGGCGCTGGGCGCGAAGCTCGAAGGCGCTGACGATCAAGATCACGCAAAAGGCCGGCGTCGATGGCCGCCTGTTCGGTTCCGTGACCAACGTCGACATCGTCGAGGCGCTGCAGGCGCAGGGCATCGAAGTCGAAAAGGCGATGATCCGCATGCCGGCGGGCCCGCTGAAGCTGGTCGGCGACTACCCGCTGGTGGTCGCGCCGCACCACGATGTCGTGGCCAACATCACGGTCTCCGTGCTGGGCGACACGGTCCAGGGCTAGATCGGCGCAATGTTCGTCCGACGCAAGAGGCCGCGCCGGCATCGGCGCGGCCTTTTGCTTTTGGACGATCGCCGCAAACCGCCGTCCGCGCAGTAAAATCGCAGTTCGCCCGATTGCGTCCCCATGCCCGACGATCCCCAACTCGACGCACTGAAGCTGCCGCCGCATTCGCTGGAGGCGGAGCAGTCCATCCTGGGCGGACTGCTGCTCGACAACGAGGCCGCCGACCGCGTCGGCGACGTCGTCGCCGAGGACGATTTCTACAGCGACGCGCACCGCCTGATCTACCGGCACGTCAACCAGCTGGCCGGCGAAGGCAAGCCGGTCGACGTGGTGACGCTGTCGGAGTCGCTGGCGTCGGCGCAGAAGCTCGACTACGTCGGCGGCCTCGCCTACCTGGGCGCGCTGGTGCAGAACGTGCCGACGGCGGCCAACATCCGCCACTACGCGAACATCGTCCGCGAGCGCTCGATCCTGCGCCAGCTCGCGGCGACCGCCGGCGAAATCGCCGACACTGCGTACAACCCGCTGGGCCGCAGCGCCAAGCGCGATTCTCGACGAGGCCGAGGCGAAGGTCCTGCACATCGCGGAGCAGGGCTCGCGCGGCGCGCAGAATTTCCAGCGCTTAGGCCGATTGCTGACCGCCGTGGTCGACCGCATCGAGACGCTCTACAACCGCGACGACCCGTCCGATGTCACCGGCGTCGCCACCGGTTATACCGACCTCGACCGGATGACGTCCGGGCTGCAGGAAGGCGACCTGGTCGTGGTGGCGGGAAGGCCGTCGATGGGCAAGACGTCGCTGGCGCTCAACATCGGCGAGCACGTCGCGCTCGATCTCAAGCTGCCTGTCGCCGTGTTCTCGATGGAAATGGGCGCGTCGCAGCTCGCGCTTGCGCATGATCGGGTCGGTCGGCAAGCTCGACCAGCACAAGCTGCGCACCGGCCGCCTCGGGCCCGACGACTGGGAGACGCTGTCCAGCGCGCTCGGCCGCCTCAACGAAGCGCCGATGCTGATCGACGAGACGCCGGCGCTGAATGCCATCGAAGTGCGCTCGCGCGCGCGGCGCCTGGCGAAGCAGTACGGCAAGCTGGGCCTCGTGATCGTCGACTACATCCAGCTGATGCAGGCGTCGACGACGGGCGAGAATCGCGCGACGGAAATTTCCGAGATCTCGCGCGCGCTGAAGTCGCTGGCGAAGGAACTGAAAGTGCCGGTGATGGCGCTGTCGCAGTTCAACCGCTCGCTCGAGCAGCGGCCGAACAAGCGGCCGGTGATGTCGGACCTGCGCGAATCGGGGGCGATCGAGCAGGATGCGGACGTCATCCTGTTCATCTACCGCGACGAGGTCTACAACCCCGACACGCAGGAAAAGGGCGTGGCCGAAATCATCATCGGCAAGCAGCGCAACGGGCCGATCGGCACCGTGCGCCTCACGTTCCTGGGCGAGCACACGCGCTTCGAGAATTTTGCGTCGGCCGGAACCTACTGAAGAGCGCGCCCGCGCCCCGGATCGCCGGTGTGTCGATGCGCGGGCCGTCCGCTAGAGTCGCCAGGAAACGGAGGGAAGTGCGAACGGTTTCTGGACCGGGGGCGCAGATAGTATTTTTCGAACAGAAAGACCTGCATCGGCTCGATGTCCGGAACGCGCCGTGGGGGCGGCAAAAGCTTCTCTCCCGCCAGACCCCTGGCGAGCAGGCGCGGATGATGGAAGGTCTCGTAGCGCTCTCTGGATGCCGCGGAAAGCGCGACGAGCATTGTCCCGCTCCAGCGATCGGAGGAGGGACAGGAGTTCCGGCACAGTTGACCATTCCGGGCGCAATTTCCGGCAACAAGTCGGTTCCGCCCAGGACGTTGTTGTGATGGTGGACGTGCCCCACGACCGGTACTCCGGCCGACATCGCCTCGATGAGCGCACGACCTCCTCCAACGGGGAAGGAAACTAGGTAGGCATCGACCTTGAGATCCAGCAACGCTGTGCGCAAGATTCGGCACGTGGGGAATATGCTGAAAGCGGTCAGGGGGCACGCCATTTGCCGCCAACTTTTCCAGCAAGCGCCGCTTGTCCTGATCTTCTATCGGACCGATGTGGATGTGCTTGCCCGACGTCGTCCTGAGAATTTCGGCGACGGTATCGAAATAATCGATCGGGTAACGCCCGGTGAACTTGTGTCCGCTGCCACAACAGCAAGTGACGAGGCGGCCATCGTCGAGGAAATCGCCGGACCGGATCGTAGTGCCGTCATCGCAGGTGAGTGGCCAATAGATGTTGGCGATCCAATTTGAGCGTGCTTCGACAATCGTGGAATCCCATGGCGTGCAGATCGACGTGAACGACACCAGGAAGGAACAGGCCGAGACAGAACAGATAGTCACAGTGATGAATGAAGAAACGCTCGTGCCGTGCATTGGCCCCGACGGCGGCAACCGCAACCGTATCCTGATGGTGATTCAGAAGGAAAACGCGCGCCTGCTCGAAAGCCATCGAGAAACGCGGTCAGAAGACGCAACTTCTCCAGCATATTGCCCTTTGGGCAGTATCGTTATCTGCGCCCCCAGTAATTCAAATTCCTGCGTAAAGAGCTGGGGGCGCTCCCATAGATTGGTCAATACCACGTGGTGCGTGCATTCCGGGGCCGCGCGGATCAGATCGCTGACCACCCGCGTATGGCCACCGCTGCTCAGGGTCTCGGTGCAGACATAGACGGCATGAGCGCCTGCCCCGAACCGATACGCGCCACGCCCGGATTCGACGTTGCCAAGCACGGTGGCGCCCAATTCGGTGCACAGGGCGTCAAGCGTAGGGGAGCCAAAAATCCGGGAAAATGCAAGTGGGTCGTTCTTGATTGCTTCCGCGCGAAGCGCCACATCGCCAACGGCCGTTCGAGATTGCCCAGCGCAATCTGTTCGCGAACACGTTCTGGCATACGCAGCAATGGCGAAATAGCCTTGGTTCATGATGCTCCCGCTTTCTCGATTGCCGCATCAATGACAGCGCCCAGCCTCGACAGATCGTCAAAATACAGATCAGGATGGGCAGGATGGGGAGACGGCCCGACCGCCGGCCAAACAGATATTGCGATGATGACCGGCTGCATTCGCCATGTTCAACCAATAGTGAAAGGCCAGTGCCTGTTCATCGCCGCCAGGACCAGTATCTGGCATCCGGGCGGCGCGAATACCAGATTGGCAATTGCGGCGCCGGTCGGTCCGCGATCACTCGTAGCGCGGGAGAAAAGTTCTATCTGCTGCTGTGCGGAAAGGTCTTCCGGCACAACGATCTTGAAAACCGCGTGCCTGGAAAACTCTTTCGACCTCATCCTGATTGACAAAACGGCGGGTCGCGCTGTTGCGTCGCAAGTACAGGAAGCGGAGGGGCTGCGCTGCATCCCCGGTCGGCGCCAGTCGCTGGCGGCAGTACGCACCAGATCCAGCGCATAGGGAGAAAAAACGCAATCCGTCGGACGCATCTTCGGATATTCGGTCCGTCGATCGTAAACATACTCAATCGGGCAGAATCCAACCGACGACACATATCCGGCCTCGTCGATCCGCATGCGGCCGTGGGACTTGACGATGTGCCGATCGGGCGCTACCAGGAGACGCAACAATTCTTGCGCATTGGAGAGTCCGGCGGAACTGATCAACATCGGCCAGTCGCTCCATTCCGCTCGTCGATCGGCAATCAGCGCTTTGGGCAAGACCTCGGTCAGGAAGTGCGCCCAATTGGTCCAATAATCGGACGTAAGACAATGGCAGACGGCAACCTTGAGCGAACGTAACTGTCCGCGCACAGCGTCCGCTCGATGACGTTTTCTGCTTCACCACGGCGGTACAGGCCATGCGCCACTCGGGCGACTGATGCCGCGAGAGATCGACATGGCCATCGAGCATCACGGTCGTTTTGGTCGCCGGAATCGCCGACTCCGCATCGACGACAGCATTTTCCAGGACGAATGCCCGATCGCGGGAAACAGCGATTTTTGCTCCTGCGTGCTGCAGACGCCGGCGGGATCCGTCTTGCTGTCGATCGAAATGCCGGCAACGCGATCTCCTGAGCACCGCAAACTTCGTCGACACGGGCAATTGGGCTGTCATGCGCATCGATGTGGATCGCCATAAGCGATTCCGTTAGTTGATCGGAGGCTGCAATCCTCTCTCGCAACATCATCAAATTGTGTTGAATTATCTTTATCGGCTCCCGGCACAGACCATCTGCATAACGGATGAGTCGCTCTGCCTCGCCTAGATTGCCCTGAGTGAAATGAATCACTCCGAGCATATGAAGCGCATCGATGTTATCCGGCTCGACCAGCAGCACCTCGCGGTAAAGATTCGCAGCCACCTCCAGATCGCCACGCCGCTGAGCCGCCAGCGCCGAGATTCATCTTGGCACCCGTCTGCATCTCACGGCGGCGGAGCGGTGCTCGGTCGCCGTCCCGATTGCGATTCCGATAGGGGCGCCACAGCAATGCTTGTAACGTTTGCCGCTTCCGCAAGGGCATAGGCATTGCGGGAGTTGGTCACCACTTTGGTCGACGCGTCCTGGCGCACGATGGTCAGGGACGCCCTGCTGAATGTCGGCCGCCAGAAAACGAGCGCAGCGCGCCCACCACCTGCGCAATCTCCTGCTCGGTGATGCACGGCGAAAGGGGAAGACTGATGACCTCGTTCGCCAACCTCTCGGCTATTGGCAGACTGTGCCTGAGATTTAGGATAACAAGACTGACGATGTGGCGGGATCGGGTAATGGATCATTGTCGCGATTTCACGTTGTTCCAGGTGCCGCGCGTAAGGCATCCCGCTGTCGACTCTGAACGACATAGAGGTGCCAAACCGGCACAGCCCATTCCGGCACCCAAGGCAAGCCGAGATCGAGCCCCTGCAGCTGCATCGTGTATTGGTTTGCGATTTCGCGCCGTCGCTCATTCCAGTTGTCCAGACGGGCGAGCTTGACCCGCAGAAACGCGGCCTGCATTTCGTCCAGTCGACTGTTATAGCCCTGTTCTTCATGTACGTACTTGGCTTGCGAACCATAGTTGCGGAGCAGACGCACTTTGTCCGCGATCGCCGGATCGTTGGTCAGTACCGCGCCGGCATCACCAAGTGCACCAAGGTTCTTGCCCGGATAGAAACTGGTCGCGGCAGCGTGCCCGAGGCCGCCGACACGCGATTGTTTATACGATGCGCCCTGCGCCTGTGCGGCATCCTCGATTACGATCAGTGCATGTCTTTGCGCAATTTCATTGATGGCATCCATATCTGCTGGCTGGCCATAAAGATGAACCGGAATTATCGCGCGAGTCTTCGGTGTTATCGCCGCAAGCAGGGCATCGGGATCGATGTTGTGGGTTGTGGGGCAGGGTTCCACGGGAACCGGTGTTGCGCCGGATTGACTCACGGCGAGCCAGGTGGCGATGAACGTATTGCTTGGCACCAGAACTTCCTGTCCCGCCCCAATGCCATAGGCTCGAAACAACAGATGCAATGCATCGAGGCCATTGCCGACACCGACGCAGTGCGCGACGCCGCAATATTGTGCAAACTCGGATTCGAATGCCGCCAGTTCGGGACCCATGATAAAGATGCCCGAAGCCATTACTCGCTGAAACGCGCTTTCCAGCGGCGCCTTGACCTCTTGATGCATTCGTCCCAGATCAAGGAACGGAACGTTCATCGTGCACCGTTGAGGACATCCGCCTGAAATTGAGCGTAATCGCGATAGTAGTCATCTTCGTCATAGAAGGTCGATGCCAACACCATGCACGCCGCACCAGATGAGAAATTGGAGAGTGTTCTCCAAATCATCGGGCATACGTACAGACCAACATAGCTGCGATTCAAGTGGACGACCTTCTTCGCCTGTCCGTCGTCCAGATGGACGTCAAAGGAGCCGGACATGGCTACAATCAATTGCCGCAAGGTCTTGTGCGCATGGCTGCCGCGCTCGGCACCACCTGGAACATCGTACAGGTAATACACGCGCTTGATTGCGAACGACACATGCCGCTCGCTTTCGATAAAGGTCAGGTTGCCGCGCGGATCGTTGATGCGCGGTAGTTCGATGATCCGGCAATCATCAATCATGTGATGGGAGCAGGAGTCTCATTCTTCTTCGCGCTTTATTCCCGCAAAGGAATCTCGCCACATGGCCACGACGTCCTTTGGATATCCGCGATGGAAGTGCACGGGCCACGGATAAGCTGGCAAGCCGGAGCCGTCGCGCCTTTTGACGGCGCTGGTTTCTCCAACCACGCGTGCTGGCACGCCAGCGACTACCCGGTGCGCGGGTACGTTCTTGCTGACGCAGGCATGAGCGGCAACGAGCGAATGCTCACCGACGGTGACCCCGGGTAGGATAACCGCCATCGCGGCGATGCTTGCGTAATCTTCGATTGTGCATCCAAGCAGGACATTGCTCGGAGGAGTGGGGTCATTCGTCAACACAGCGTTGGGGAGAATCCAGACAAAGTTGCCGATCCTTGATTTTCTCCCGACAAAAACGCTCGATTGGAAGCGAACGTGGTCGCCAATCCGGCAATCCCCTTGGACCTCGGATAACGTCCCGAGTTGGAAATTGATCCCAGCGACAGTCCCTTCACCTACCGTCACCCGATGTCCCGTGACGAGGCCTGCGCCAAAGGACGAACCCTCGTAAAACACGGAGTGAGAGCGAACCCTTGAATTCTCGCCAACTCTCAGAGGACTGCCATCCGACAAGGGGGTGGCGAGGCCGAGCTCACAATACGATTCGATGACCGTGTTTTCAGCCAATACCACATTGGCATGCACTATCGAGAAAGCGCCCACCCGAACACTTTCGGCGATTCGAGCCTCGGGAGAAATCAATGCGGTCGGGTGAATGTTCGAGGCAGCGTTCATTCAATGTGGACAGGTTGAATCGCTATCGAAGTACGTCCAATAAGACCGAGGGAATAGTGTCCCTCTTAGCATTCGGATGGTACTCGATATTCCTGACCGCTGCGAGGTGGGTCCACCAGGTCGCTTCTGGCCATCGATCGAAGAAAACCACTCTGGTGGAAGCGGGTCCTGCCGAGCATAATCAACTCGCTATTCGCCGCAGGCTTTGCGAGGTTGTTGCGAGCGACAATACCTCACGCCTACAGCACCTCCGCCGCGTGATCGGCCAGCCGCGAGCGCTCGCCGCGCTGCAGCGTGACGTGGCCCGAATGCCCCCACCCCTTGAAGCGGTCGACGACGTAGGTGAGGCCGGAGCTGCCTTCGGTCAGGTAGGGCGTGTCGATCTGCGCGATGTTGCCCAGGCACACGACCTTGGTGCCGGGACCCGCGCGCGTGATCAGCGTCTTCATCTGCTTGGGCGTCAGGTTCTGCGCCTCGTCGATGATGAGGAACTTGTTGATGAACGTGCGGCCGCGCATGAAGTTGAGGCTCTTCACCTTGATGCGCGAGCGGATGAGGTCGCGCGTGGCGGCGCGGCCCCATTCGCCGGCCTCGTCGTCGGTCTTGTTGAGCACGTCGAGGTTGTCCTCGAGCGCGCCCATCCACGGATTCATCTTTTCCTCCTCGGTGCCGGGCAGGAAGCCGATGTCCTCGCCGACCGGGACGGTGACCCGCGTCATGATGATCTCGGTGTAGACCTTGAATTCGAGCGTCAGCATGAGGCCCGCCGCGAGCGTCAGCAGCGTCTTGCCGGTGCCGGCCTGGCCGAGCAGCGTGACGAAGTCGATCTCGGGATTCATGAGCAGGTTGAGCGCGAAGTTCTGCTCGCGGTTGCGCGCCGTGATGCCCCAGACGTTGTTCTTCTGGTGCGTGTAGTCCTTGAGCGTGGACAGGAGCGCGGTCTTGCCGGTGATGTCCTTGACGATCGCGTAGAACGGCGACTCGTCCTTCTTCTCCTGGTAGAGGAACTCGTTCTGCAGCAGCGACGCGATGAGCGGGCCGGTGACGCGGTAGTAGGTGTGGCCGCCTTGCTGCCACGATTCCATGCCCTTGCCGTGCTTGTCCCAGAAGTCCGCCGGCAGTTCGCGCGTGCCCGAATAGAGGAGTTCGGTGTCCTCGAGCACCTTGTCGTTGAAGTAATCCTCGGCGGCCATGCCCAGCGCGCGCGCCTTGATCCGCATGTTGATGTCCTTCGACACCAGGATCACGTTGCGCTTGGGCTGGTGCTGCGACAGGTGCATCACGACGGCGATGATCTGGTTGTCCGCCTTGCCGCCCGCGAGCGACGCCGGCAGCGCCGTCGAGATGGACTCCGTCTGCAGGAACAGCCGGCCCGTCGCTGCGCCGCTCGATTTGGCCGACAGCGGGATGCCCTTGGCGATGGCGTCGCCGGTTTCGCCTTGCGCCGTGACCAGCTCGTCCAGGAAGCGGCTCACCTGGCGGGCGTTGCGCGCGACTTCGGTCATGCCCTTCTTGTTGTTGTCGAGTTCCTCGAGCGTGAGGATCGGCAGGTAGATGTCGTGCTCCTCGAACCGGAAGAGGCTCGTCGGGTCGTGCATCAGTACATTCGTGTCGAGGACGAAGAGCTTCGTCGCGGACGCAGAGCCGGTCTTGGCGGGCTTGCGGGAGGGGAGGAGATGCAGCGTGGAAGGGGCGGGGCGCAGCTTGCGTTCGACCATGGGCCTCCAACGGGAAAGGTCGTGAATGGGCTTATCGTTGCCATGCTGCCCTAAGGAAAGCCATGGGCACAAGCCCTAGTGGTCGCCGCCGGCGCCTGGGGCGACCCGTTGTGGTGGAAACGGGACAGTCGGGTTCGTCGACGGTGCTATTCTGTTGCGACGCGCTGCGCCGTCGCGGCGCTTTGGAGACGACCATGGATGGGCTTGCGAGCCGTGCCATTCAGCTTGGCATGCCGGCGCCACCTTTCGACCTTCCGGGTGTCGACGGCCGGCGGCATTCGCTGGCGTCGGCGCGCGGCAGCAACGGGATCGTGGTGATGTTCATCTGCAACCACTGTCCCTACGTGAAGGCGGTGGTCGACAAGATCGTGCGCGACACGAATGAACTTGCCGCGCACGGCGTTGGCAGCATCGCGATCTCGAGCAACGATCCCGCCGAATATCCGGAAGACTCGTTCGATAACATGAAGCGGTTCGCGGCGCAGCACCAACTCGCGATTCCCTACGTATTCGACGAGTCGCAAGCGGTGGCGAAGGCCTACGGAGCCGTCTGCACGCCGGATTTCTTCGGCTTCAACGCGGGCCTCGAACTCGCCTATCGCGGCCGCCTCGACAGCTCGGGCCGCTCGCCCGATCCCGCGGCGGAGCGCGAGCTCTATTCGGCGATGCTGGAGATCGCGCGCGGCGGCAAGGGCCCGCGAGTGCAACATGCGTCGGTCGGCTGTTCGATCAAGTGGCGCGGAGGGAGTTGACGGCGGCGAGCACCTCGTCGACATGGCCCGGCACCTTGACCCCGCGCCATTCGTGGACGAGCTTGCCGGCGCCGTCGATGACGAACGTGCTGCGCTCGATGCCGCGGACCTTCTTGCCGTACATGTTCTTCATCTTGATGACGTCGAACTGCGCGCACAGCTTCTCGTCGGCATCGGTGATGAGCTCGAACGGAAACTCCATCTTCGCCTTGAAGTCCTCGTGCGACTTGAGCGAATCGCGCGAGCAGCCGACGACGATCGCGCCGGCCTTGCGGAATTTTTTGTACGCGTCGCGAAACTGCGCGCCCTCGGTCGTGCAGCCGGGCGTGTTGTCCTTGGGATAGAAATACAGGACGACGGTCTCGCCCTTGTGGTCCGACAGCTTGAACGTGCCGCCGGTGGCGGGCGCGGTGAAATCGGCTACTTTCTTGCCGAGCATCGGAATCCTCCATTTCCGCTCCATTTCATGCGGCCTGCGCGAGGTCGACGTCGGCCAGGAATTCGGCACCCTGCACGAGCAGCGTGCCGGTGCGGCCCGGCACCGTGCCCGGGCCGGTCGCGCAGCGCGGCAGCGCCATCGGCTCCACGGCGTCGAACAGCGCGCGCGTGGGGCCCAACGTCCACCCTTGCGCCTTCCAGCCGACGATCAATTGCTCGAAGGCCGGCGCCAGCCGCATGCCCTTCCAGTTCGGCATGCAGCGTGAAGACATGGCCGGCGGGCGCAGGTTCCCGCGTGCGCTCGAGCAGATGCGCGGCGACGTTGTCCTCCGTGATGTCGCCGGTGCCGATCAATTCGTCGAGCGTGGGCAACGTCGTCGGAAATTGCGGGCAGCGGATCGGCTCCGCGTTCCAGACCGGCAGGTGCGGATGCGTGCCGCGGCCGTCCGAGCAATAGTCGAACCCCAGCCGCTGCGTCAGCCGCAGCGCATGCCGGTTCATCTGCCAGCCGGCGGCGCCGTGCGTGCGCGGGCGGCGCCTTGAAGATCTCGGTGTAGCGCTCGCAGGCGCGCTGCATTTCGTCGCACGTCCACTTCTCGTCGGCGCCGGCAACGCCGTCCTGCCACCGGATGTGGTCCCAGCAGTGGATGCCGGTCTCGTGGCCGGCGTCGCGCACGCCCAGCATGACGTCGGCCGCGCGGCGGCCGATGTCCGGGCCGGGCAGCAGCGTGCCGTAGAGCAGCGTCTTCACGCCGTAATGCTTGACGACCGACGTGCGGCGCACCTTGCCCACGAAGCCCGGCCGGAACACGCGCTTGATCGCGCGGCCGGTGTGGTCGGGGCCGAGCGAGAACAGGAACGTCGCGGTGACGCCGTGCTTGCGCAGCATCTCGACGAGGTTGGGCACGCCTTCGCGCGTGCCGCGCAGCGTGTCGACGTCGATCTTGAGCGCGAGGAGCATGCGAACCTCAGTTGGCAACTCAGTCGACCAGATGCCGCGCCTCGGCGACCTGCCCGCGATAGGCATCGAAGATGCGCGTCAGCGCGTCCTCCATGCCGACCACCGGCTTCCAGTCGAGGTCGGCGCACGTGTTGGTGATCTTCGGCACGCGGTTCTGCACGTCCTGGTAGCCGCTGCCGTAGTACGCGGCGGCCGTCGTCTCCGTGATCGTCACCTTCGCGGCGTTTTCGGCGTATTCCGGATAGCGTTTCGCGAGCGCCAGCATCTTCTCCGCCAGCTCGCGCACCGACCAGTTGTTGGCCGGGTTGCCGATGTTGTAGATCTTGCCGCTGGCGATGCCGTCCTTGTTCGCGATGATGCTGAACCAGCGCGGCGATGCCGTCGTCGATGTAGGTGAACGCGCGCTTTTGCGTGCCGCCGTCGACCAGCTTGATCGGCTCGCCGCGCACGATGTGGCCGAGGAACTGCGTGATGACGCGCGAGCTGCCTTCCTTCGCCGTGTTGATGGAGTCGAGGCCGGCGCCGATCCAGTTGAACGGGCGGAACAGCGTGTAGTCGAGGCCCTCCTGCATGCCGTAGGCGTGGATCACGCGGTCCATCAGCTGCTTGGCGCAGGAGTAGATCCAGCGCGGCTTGTTGATCGGGCCCAGCACGAGTTCGGAGGCCTCGGAGTCGAACTCGGCGTCGCGCGACATGCCGTAGACCTCGGACGTCGACGGAAACACGATGCGCTTCTTGTAGCGCACGCCGCGCGGACGATCGGCAGGTTGGCCTCGAAGTCGAGCTCGAAAACGCGCAGCGGCTCGCGCACGTAGGTGGCCGGCGTGGCGATCGCGACCAGCGGCAGCACCACGTCGCACTTCTTGACGTGGTATTCGATCCACTCGCGGTTGATCGTGATGTCGCCTTCGAAGAAGTGGAAGCGCGGCTGCGGCGAGCAGATCGGCGATGCGGTCGGTCTGCATGTCCATGCCGTAGATTTCCCAGTCGGTGGACCGGAGGATCTCCTGCGACAGGTGGTGGCCGATGAAGCCGTTGACGCCGAGGATGAGGACGCGTTTCATGGGCCGATTCAGGCGAGAGCCCGGTCGTAAGCGCCGGCGCGAGACCTGGATTCTAACGTGCCGCGAGCGCTACGGGCGTGGCGAAGCGCGTCGCGATCGCTGCCGCGTCGAGCGCGAATCCCCGAGCATTCGGCGGCGAGAATCTCGAGGCGGCCGCCGCCGCCGCAGTCCGCAAGCAGCGCGTTGCGCCGTCGGCGTACAGGCGCGCGGGGCCGGCGCGGCGTTGCCTCGCCGGTCGACCCGCGTGCGCAGGACGCGCAGCTCGTCGCCCGCCGACGGTCGTGAAAGCGCCGGGATAGGGCGGCGCCACGGCGCGCACGAGGTTGTGGATTTCGCGCGCGCGTCCGCGACCAGTCGATGCGCCCGTCCTCGGGCTTGCGGCCGCCGAAATAGGAGCCCTGCGCCAGGTCCTGCGGGATGCGCGGCGCGTTCCCGCGCAACGAGCTGCGGGCAAGCACGCGGTCGAGCGTCATGCTCGGCGGCGACGGTCACCTTGTCGAACACCTCGCGCGCGGTGTCGTCGGGCAGGATCGGCACGGCGGTCTGCGCGACGATGTCGCCGGCATCGGGCTTCTTCGACCATGTAGTGCAGCGTCGCGCCGGTTTCGCGCTCGCCGTGCAGCACCGCCCAGTTCACCGGCGCGCGGCCGCGATACTTCGGCAGCAGCGAGCCGTGCATGTTGAGCGCGCCGCGCGCCGGAATCGCGAGCAGCGCCGGCCTCAGCATCTGCCGGTAGTAGAAGCTGAACAGGAAGTCGGGCGCAAGCTCGCGGATGCGCGCGACGACGTCCGGTGCGTTGGAGTCGGCGGGCGTGATGCACGGCAATGCCGTGTGCGGCGGCGACGTCGGCGACGCGCTCGAACCAGATCGTCTCGCCGGGATCGTCGTCGTGCGTGACGACCAGCGGCACGTCGACGCCGTGCGCGCAGCAGGACGCGCAGGCAGCGCGCGCCGACGTTGTGGTAGGCGAAGACGACGGCGCGTAGTCACGCTGTGCGCTCAGTTGACTGCTCAGTTGAGTTGCCTGGTCGAGGGTCAAGGCTTCGGCCTGCGGCCGTTCCAGCACGGCGCGGATCGTGTAGCGCGGCCGCTCGCGCACCTGCTGGTAGATGCGGCCGACGTATTCGCCGACGAGCCCAGCCCGAACAGGACCATGCCGATCAGGAAGAACGCGAGGATGTCGCGATCCCACAGCGCGGACAGCGCCTGGTGCCATTCGGCGGAGGCGAGCCGATAGACGATGACGCCGAGATACGTGGCCAGCGCGCCGATCGAAACGAGCATGCCGAACATCGAGAACAGCTGCAGCGGCACGAGCGAGAAGCCGGTGACCAGGTCGAAGTTGAGGCGGATCAGCTGGTACAGCGAATACTTCGACTCGCCGGCAGCGCGCTCCTCGTGCGCGACCTCGATCTCGGTCGGGTTGTGCGCGAACGTGTAGGCGAGCGCGGGAATGAACGTGCTGACCTCGCGGGCCGCCGGCGATCGCGTCGACGATGTCGCGGCTGTAGGCGCGCAGCATGCAGCCCTGGTCGGTCATCCGGATGTGGGTGATGCGCTCGCGCAGCCGGTTCATCGCGCGCGATGCGACGCGCCGCCACCACGCGTCCTCGCGCGTTCGCCGCACGCCGCCGACGTAGTCGTGGCCGGCGTCCATCTCGGCCAGCAGGCGGGCGATCTCCTCCGGCGGATTCTGCAGGTCGGCATCGAGCGTGACGACGCGCTCGCCGCGCACGTGCTCGAAGCCGGCGATGATCGCCATGTGCTGGCCGTAGTTGGCGTTGAACAGGATGACCCGCGTCACGTCGGGTCGGGCCAGGAACTGGTCCTTGAGCAACGCCGCCGAGCGGTCGCGGCTGCCGTCGTTGACGAAGATGACCTCGTACGGGACATGCAGCGCGTCGAGCGCCGGATACAGCCGGGCGAACAAGCGCGGGCAGGCCGGCCTCCTCGTTGTAGACCGGAATGACGACGGATACCAGCGTGGCGATTGCATTGGGTCAATGAGCAGCGAATATTTGCGGCGAGCACTTCGGCGCAGGCTGCGCACACGCGGTCGACATCGGCATCGGTCATCGCGGGATGCAACGGCAGCGTCACGGTCGTGTCGGCGATGCGCTCGGTATGCGGAAGATTGCCGCGATGATAGCCGAAGCGGCGATAGAGCGTCGCAAGGTGCGCCGCCTCGTAAGACACGCCGGTGCCGATGCCGCGTTGTTCCAGCGCATCGCGAAATTCGCGCCGCGTGATCGTCAGTTGCGGCAGCGGCAGGAGCGGCGCGAACATGTTCCAGCTGTGGCCGCCCTCGTCGCCTGTGTACCCGGGATGCGGCAGTTCGCACGCCGGGTCGGTACGGAAGCGCTCGAAATAGCTGCGCGCAAGCGCGCGGCGCTTGGCGTTGAACTTGGGAAGCTGCGCGAGCTGCGCCAGGCCGATCGCGGCGTTGACGTCGGGCAGGTTGAACTTGCCGCCGGCGACCGCCACGTCGCGGGTACGGTCGGGCAGGTAGGTGATGCCGTGGAAGCGCAGCACCTCGATTTCGCGCGCCTCGCGTTCGTCGCCCATGACCAGCGCGCCGCCCTCGATCGATGTGATGTTCTTGTTGGGATGGAAGCTGAAGACGCAGATGTCGCCGAAACTGCCGATGCGCTTGCCGCGCCATGACGAGCCGATCGCCAGCGCCGCATCCTCGATGACGCGCAGCTTGTGCTTCGCGGCCAGCGCGTAGAGCCCGTCCATGTCGCAGGGCAGGCCGGCGAAGTGCGTCGGCAGGATCGCCCGCGTGCGCGGCCCGATCCGCGTGGCAACCGCGGCGAGGTCGAGGTTGCGCGTGCCCGGCTCGACGTCGACGAACACGGGCGTCGCGCCGACCTTGACGATCATGTTCGGCGCCGCGAAGAACGTCATCGCCGGCGTGATAACTTCGTCGCCGGGTCCGATGCCGCACACCGTCAGCGCCAGCTCCAGCGCGGCGGTGGCCGACGACACGCAGCGCACCGGCCTGCCGCCGACATATGCGGACAGCGCGGCTTCGAAGGCCTTGAGCTTCGGGCCGCTCGTGATCCAGCCGGAGCGCAGGACGTCGGCGACGCTCGCGATCGTCGCCTCGTCGAGCGCGGGCCGCGCAAACTGCAGGTAGCGAGACCTGTGGTCACGGTGCGCTTAGTGGCCATCGGCTAATTTTGCCATTCGCTCACGTCTTGGCCACCAGCCAGACGCCCACGACGATGAAGCCGATGCCCAGCCAGCGCGTGATTGTCACGCTCTCGCCGAACAGATAGTAGGCGGCGACGGCGTTGATGACGTAACCCAGCGACAGCATCGGGTACGCGACGGACACGGGCACGCGCGACAGGCCCATGATCCAGACCAGCAGGCTCACCATGTAGCAGACGACGCCGGCGACGAAATAGCCCTGCGTCCCCATTTGCCACAGCATGTCCCACCAGTTGTCGCGGCGTAAGCGAGATGACGCCGAGCACGTTGGTGCCGGCCTTGAGCAGCAGTTGCGCTCCGGCGTTGAGCAGGACGCCGGTGATCAGGAACGCGAAGGCGGAAGCGGTCATCATGGCTATTTTCTCGCGACGAAGACGCGGCGCGGATCGCGCGCGAGCACACGCATCGGAACCGACTGCGCGGCCAGCGCGGCGTAGTCATCCAGTTTGATCAGCGCGTAGCCCTGCGGCAGCGCGTCCCAGGCGGGAATCCACGATGCCTCGGTTGCGAACCCGCGTTCCGGCTCCGCGTCCAGGCCCAGCGCCATTTCGTCCCGGTATGCGACCAGCGTCGTCGGCCGGCCGAGATAGAACGGCAGCGTCTGGTCGTACGCGCGGACCTGGTACACGGGAACGCGCGGATCGAGCGGGCCCCCGTTGGCATCCTCCGCCGCGCGCACGAGATCGTACGCCGAACGCGTCACCCGGAACGCGTCATATCCGATGAAGCCGATTTGCGTGCCCGCCACCATCCCCAGCGACAACGCGACGATGCCCAGCGTCTTCGTGGCCGGCGTGCCACGGCGCAGCAGCAGAAACGCCGCAATGGAGGTTGCGGCCATGATCGCGACCGCCGCCGTGAGCCACGGGGCGAAGGCGCGGAACACCGCGGCCGGCGTGGCGGCCTCCGACCATTCCGGGATGAACCGGTCGAGCGCGACGAGTACGCCGACCAGGAGCAGCGAGAACAGGACCGCCATCGGCGCCACCAGCGCAGCGAGGGTTCGCGGCGGCAGTTGCGTGAGTTGCCATCCGAGAACGAGCGCGAGCGCCGGAAACATCGGCAGGATGTAGGACGGCAGCTTGGAGCCGGAAGCGCTGAAGAACACGAAGACCAGAGCCGCCCAGGCCAGGCAGAATTTCGGCCACGCAAAGCCGTTCGCCGCGACGGCGGCGTCGCGCCAACTGCGCCGCAGCGTCCACAACCAGACGAAGAACCAGGGAAGGATGCCCGCGCAGAACAGGGGAATGAAGTAATACCAGGTCCCTTCGCGGCGATGTTCGGTCGTCAGGAAGCGCTCGAAGTGCTCGTGGACGAAAAAGAACTGCGCAAATTCCGGATTGTCGCGCGACACCAGCACAAACCAGGGGGCGGTCAGCGCCAGGTAAAGCACAGCTCCCGACAGAAGGTGAAGTCGCTTCCACGGTCCCGTGTCGCGCGTGACCAGCGAGTACAGCACCAGCGTCGCGCCGGGTATCACGAGCCCGATCAGGCCCTTGGTCAACGTCGCGCCCGCGGCGGCGGCATAGGCTACGAGCATCCAGTTGCGCCTTCCGTCACGCGGCAATTGATCGCGCTGGGCCAACAGGAACGCGCACAGCGTCGCGGCGAACCAGCAACTCAACACGCCGTCGAGTGTGAGCAATTGCGACAGCGCAAATTGCCACACGCACGATGCCAGCATCAGCGCCGCGTACGCGCCCGACGTAGGCCCCGAAGCGGACCCATCGAGGCGCGCGGCCGTCACGCCCACGATCAGCACGGCGAAGATGCCGGCAAGTGCAGGCGCCAGCCGCGCGGTCCATTCGTGCACACCGAAGACGTTGTACGCCGCGGCGGTCGCCCAATACTGGAGCGGCGGCTTCTCGAAATACTTAAGGCCGTTCAGCCGCGGCGTCACCCAGTTGCCCGAAACGGCCATCTCGCGCGCGATTTCCGCATACCGCCCCTCATCGGGGTGCTGCAGTTTGCGTACCCCGATGCCCGAAAACCAGGCCACGAGCAATGCAGCGGCAATGAGCCACCAGGCGGAACGGGGAAGGGACGCCAGCATTGTTGGAGGAAGGTGTGAGCTTGGCGAATCGACTTCGGACAAAGCGCGAGGTCCAATCGGGCCTAAGCATTCTACCTTGGCGGCCCGGCCGGGCCCGCCCACTTCGCGCCTGTCGCCCGTGGGGTGTAGCCAGTTCACAGTAAGATGTCGAATCCCGTCGCCGGATTGCCCGCGCATGCCCGTTCCTCTGCAACTCTACGACAACTACACGCGCTCGCTGCGCCGTTTCGAGCCGCTCACGCCCGGCCGCGTGGGCATGTACGCCTGCGGACCGACGGTGTACGACTACCAGCACATCGGCAACCACCGCACGTATCCTCTTCGAGGACGTGCTGAAGCGTGTCCTGCAGTGGAACGGCTATGCGGTCCGGCACGTCATGAATATCACGGACGTCGGCCACCTGACGTCCGACGCCGATACCGGCGAGGACAAGATGGAGAAGGGCGCGCGCCGCACGGGCAAGACGGCGTGGGAAATCGCGCGGCTCTACGCCGACGCGTTCCTGGCCGACATCAGGCTCCTCAACATCGAGGATCCGACGATCTTGTGCCGCGCGACCGATCACATCCGCGAGCAGATCGAATTCATTGCCGATATCGAACGCAACGGCTTCGCGTACATCACGGCGGACGGCGTGTACTTCGATACCTCCAAGCAAAAGGACTACGGGTACCTGGCGCGCCTCAACATCGCGGGCCAGGAGGCCGGCAAGCGGGTCGATATCGGCGACAAGCGCCATCCCACCGACTTCGCGCTCTGGAAGTTCACGGCACCCGGCGAGAAACGCCAGATGGAATGGGACAGCCCGTGGGGCCGCGGGTACCCGGGCTGGCACATCGAGTGCTCGGCGATGGCGCAGAAATACCTGGGCGATTATTTCGACATCCATTGCGGCGGCGAGGACCACATTCCGGTCCATCACACCAACGAAATCGCGCAGACCGAGGCGCGCGTCGGCACGCGGCTCGCCAACTTCTGGCTGCATGGCTACTTTCTGCTGAGCAACGACGCCAAGATGGCAAAATCCGCGGGCGAATTCCTGCGCCTGTCGCTGCTGCAGGATCGCGGCGTCGATCCGCTCGCCTACCGCTACCTTTGCCTCACCGCGCATTACCGGTCGCAGATGAGCTTCTCGTGGGAAGCGCTGGATGCAGCGGCGACGGCGCTGGATCGCATGCGTCAGGGCATCTACGCGCTGCCCGATGAATCGTCCGCGCAGCCGGATGCGGGGTATGTCGCACGCTTCACCGACGAGATCAACGACGACCTCAATGTGCCGCGTGCGCTGGCGCTGGCGTGGGAAGTGCTGCGCGGCGATCTGCCGCCGGCGATCCGTCGCGCCACGATCGTCAAATTCGACGCCGTGCTGGGGCTGCGTCTCGCTTCGTGGCAGCCGACGCAGGAAGTCGTGCCGCCTGATGTGCAGGCGCTTGCCGAAGCGCGCGCCGCCGCGCGCAGCAACAAGGCGTGGGCCGAGGCGGACCGGCTGCGCGCCGAACTGGCTGCTGCCGGCTGGGAAATGGAAGACCTCCCCAAGGGCTTCAAATTAAAGCGGCAGATTCCGGACCGGGAAAAGGGATGAAACTCGCGACGCTGAACGATCACACGCGTGACGGCCGGCTCGTCGTCGTGTCGCGCGATCTGTCCCGGTACGTGGCGGTGCCCGAGATCGCGCGCACGCTCCAGGCCGCGCTCGATGCCTGGCCCCAGGCCAAACCGGGACTCGATGCGATTGCCACCGAACTGAACGCCGGCCGCATGCCGGACGCCGAGCCGTTCGAACCTGCCCTCGCGATGGCGCCGTTACCGCGCGCCTACCAATGGGCCGATGGTTCAGCGTACGTCAATCATGTCGAGCTGGTGCGGCGCGCACGCGGCGCCACGATGCCTCCCGAATTCTGGACGGACCCGCTCATGTACCAGGGCGTCTCCGACCACATGCTGGGCGCGCACGAGGATATTGTGCTGGCCGACGAAGCATGGGGCATCGACTTCGAGGCCGAGGTCGCGGTGATCACCGGCGACGTGGCGATGGGAACGCCAGCTGCCGATGCACGGCGCCATGTTCATTTGCTGATGCTCGTGAACGACGTCAGTCTGCGCAACCTGATTCCGGCGGAATTGGCCAAGGGCTTCGGCTTCCTGCAGTCGAAGCCCGCCTCGTCGTTCTCGCCGGTCGCCGTGACGCCGGACGAGCTGGGCGACGCATGGCGCGACGGCAAGTTGCATCGCCCGCTGGTGTCGCATCTCAACGGCGAACTGTTCGGAGAGCCCGACGCCGGGACCGACATGACGTTCAATTTCGATACGCTGATTGCGCATGTGGCGAAGACGCGCACGCTTGCGGCAGGCAGCATCATCGGCTCGGGCACCGTATCCAACAAGGAAGACGGCGGTCCCGGACGGCCGGCGGCGGCCGGCGGGCGAGGCTATTCGTGCATCGCCGAACAGCGCACCGTGGAAACGATCCTCCAGGGCAAGCCGTCGACCCCTTTCATGAAGTTCGGCGACCGCATCCGCATCGAGATGTTCGATGCTGCCGGCCATTCCTTCTTCGGCGCCATCGACCAGATGGTTCGCCAGGGTCCGTAATTTCCAAATAAGACTCAGGTTCGGCGGCAGCGGCGCCCCTGCGCTCGCCCATCCGTTGCATTTCGTCGCGTTCACCACGCCTTCGCGCCGCGTTTCTTCCGTTCTGTCGCCTGGTTCTTGAGGGTGTCATATCGGCCGCCTAGGATGCACCCTACCTACTGGAAACCGGGTTGAATCCGAACCTCCCGGTCGCCGCATCCAAGGTCAGGAAGGCCGAAAGGCCGCGAAAGATCGGCCGGCACGGAACCGGCAACGACGGGCCCGCCCGCTGCGGGAGCAGAGACAGACAAGAGGACACCATGACTAACGCCACGATGAATCGCAACTTCAACCCGGGCCGCTCGCCGCTGCTGGGCGTCGCCGCGGTGGTTGCCACCGCCGTGACGCTGGGAATCGGGGTGCTGTTGCCGGCGAATCACACGCCGGCAGGGCACTCGGTCACGATGGCCGCGGACGTGCAAGCGCGCAGCCAGATCGTCACGCTCCCCGCCGTCGAGGTGACTGCGACGCGTGCGACCCGGTCGGCCGCCGGCAATAAATGGATCGTGCCGGCTACGCTCAAGCAAAAGGGCTGAACGCAAGCGTTGCAAAAAAGGCCGGGCGTCGCGCGACGCCCGGCCTTTTTGTTGGACGTGCCCCGACTACCCCTTCTGCCCGAGGTTGACCGAAAACACTTCCGACGGCGCGGCCTTGCCCTTGAACTGAACGGAGCCGAGCGGCTCGACGGTCACGCTTTCGCTCAATGCACTACGCGTGGCGGCGTCGATCAGGATGGCGCGTTGCGCGACCTTGGTGTGCGCCTCCAGCCGCTCGGCGAGATTGACGACGTTGCCGATGCAGGTGTATGTCGCGCGCTTGTTGGTACCGGCATAGCCCGCCACCATCTCGCCCGAGGCGATGCCGATGCCGATGCGGATTCGCGGCTTCGCGAGCCCGTCGCGTTCGAGATTGAAGAGCTCGACCAACTCGATCATTTCCAGCGCCGCACGCACCGCGCTCTCCCCATGGTCCGGCAGCGTCATTGGCGCGCCGAAGACCGCCATCAGCCCATCGCCAGCCATCATCGTGACGATGCCGCCGTGGCCGCTGATCGCGTCGAACATCAGCGTGTAGTAGGTGTTCAGGAGGTCGATCGTGTCCTCGGGCGGCTGCGATTCGGCGAGTGACGTGGAGTCGCGGATGTCGGAAAACATCACCGACCCGACGACGCGCTTTCCGCCCAGCGAGAAGCCGGACTCCTGCAGGTCCTGGGCGACCTCGGGCGTCGCGAAGCGGCGCACCATTTCCTGCAGCTGGTCACGCAGGCGTTTTTTCTCGAGGCTCGCGTCGATGCGCGCCTTCAGCAGCACCGGATTCACCGGCTTGTTCAGGTAATCCTCGGCGCCTAACTCGATGCAGCGGACGACGGTTTCGACGCTTTCCAGCGAGGACGTGACGATGACGGGCAGGCCGCGCAGCTGCGGGTCCTTCGCGAGCCGCCCCAGCACCTCGAAGCCGTCCATCTCCGGCATTTCCATGTCGAGCAGCATGAGGTCGAAAGGTTCGCGACGCAGCATCTCCAGCGCCACGCGGCCGTTCTCGGCCGATGCAACGCGGTGGCCCTGCATTTCCAGGCTGCGCGTGAGCAGCAGCCGGTTGACCTTGTTGTCGTCGACGACGAGCAGGCGGGCGGAGTCGCTGCGCGTCTCAGGCATCGCGAAGGGCCTTCAGTGCCGCGGCGGCGAGCGCATATTCACGCGTCAGGGCATCCAGCGGCGAGTTGGCTTCGAGGGCGGCGTCGAGTCCGTTCACTTCCAGGTCTCGGGCCATCGCGCCCAGCGTACGCGCGCCGAACGTGTTGCTGTTGGATTTCAGCGAGTGCGCGGCGCGCCGGAACCGGTCGGCGTCGCGCGCAGCCAACGACGTGCGCAAATCGTCCAACATGCGCGGCGCGTCGGCGAGAAAGGTGTCCACCAGTTCACTCACGAACTCCTTGCCCACGTTTTGTTCCAGCGCCTCGTAGACTGCGGGATCGATCGTCGGCTCCGGCATGTCATCGGTCCTTGCGTGCGGGCACCTGGTTCAGCGCCTCGACCAGGCGGTCGACGCGGATCGGCTTCGTCAGGTAATCGTCCATCCCGGCCTCTAGGCACATCTCGCGATCGCCCTGCATCGCATTGGCCGTCATTGCGACGATCCGCGGGCGCTCGTTCGGTTGCCAGCGCGAGTTGATCTGGCGCGCCGCCTCGAGCCCGTCCATCTCGGGCATCTGCACGTCCATCAGCACCACATCGTATGTCTGCCGCTGTACGGACTCGACGGCTTCGATGCCGTTGGACGCGAGGTCGGCACGATAGCCCATCTGCTGCAGCAGCCGCAGCGCAAGTTTCTGGTTGACGACGTTGTCTTCGGCTAAAAGGACGCGCAGCGGATGCCGCGCCGCCATGCCGGGATCGAGGTGCGGCTTGCCGGGCGCCGCCACGGCCTTGGGCGATGCATCGTGCACAATGCCGACCAGCGTGTCGAAAAGATGCGACTGACGAATCGGCTTCGCCAGGAACGCGTTGAAAAGCGTCTCGCCGTCGCCGATCTCGCGCCTTCCCAGCGAGCTGAACAACACGAGCGGAAGCGTGTCATGGTGCTCGCGGATGCGTTTGGCAAGCGCGACGCCATCCATCTCCGGCATGTGCATGTCGAGGATCGCGAGATCGAACGCTTCGCCCTGCTCGAGCCAGCGCAGGGCCTCGAGCGGTGACTCGGTGTCGCGCGGGATCATTCCCCACTTCGCCGTCTGCAGGCTCAGCACGCGTCGGTTAGTTGCATTGTCGTCGACGATCAGCACGCGCTTGCCTGAAAGCTTCGGGTTGCACGCCGACGTAGCCGCGTTGCCGCGCCGGCGGCAGGTCGGCGGTCGGCGCCTCGATCTTGAACAGGAACGTCGACCCCTTGCCAGGGCCGTCGCTTTGCACCCACATGCGGCCGCCCATCATTTCGGAGAGCCGCCTGCTGATGGCCAGGCCCAAGCCGGTGCCGCCATACTTGCGCGTGGTCGACGAGTCGGCCTGCGAGAACGACTGGAACAGCCGCGTCATTTCGTCCGTCGACAGGCCGATGCCGGTGTCGCGCACCGCGAACGTCAATTCGACGCGACCGGGGGCGACCGGCCGCGAGTTCACCGTCAGCACCACCTCACCGCCTTCGGTGAACTTCACCGCGTTGGAAAGCAGGTTGAGCATGATCTGGCGCAGCCGGGTCACGTCGCCGACGATCGCCGGCGGCACGTCGCCCTCGAACACGTAGGCGGTGTCGAGGTTCTTCTCGACGGCGCGCGCCGTGACGAGGTCGAGTGCTGATTCGACGCACTCGCGAAGGTCGAACGGCTGCGCCTCGATGTCCATGCGGCCGGCCTCGATCTTCGAGAAATCGAGGATGTCGTTGATGATGGTCAGCAGCGCATCGCCGGAATCGCGGATCGTCTCGACGTAGTCTGCCTGCTCGGTGTCGAGCTTGGTGTCGAGCAGCAGCCCGCTCATGCCGATCACCGCATTCATCGGCGTGCGGATCTCGTGGCTCATCGTCGCGAGGAACGAGCTCTTCGCCTCGTTCGCCGCCTCGGCGGCGGCGCGTGCCTGCTTGGTCTCGTTGAACAGGCGCACGTTCTGGATCGCGATCACGGCCTGGCGGCGAACGTCTGCAGGAGGTCTACTTCCTTCTCGGCGAACTTTCCGACCTGGGCGCGCGCGACCGTGATCGCGCCGAGGATCGATGGTCGCGCCGCATCGGAACGCGTGAGAACGCTGCGGAAGCCCGCCAGCCTGGCGACCGACTTTACGCTGGCCTCGAACTGCGCGTCGTCTTCGGCAAGCACGTCGGCGACGTTCACGACCGTGCCGTCCCGCACCGCGCGTGACGCCGACGATCCGTCGCCCGGGCGCCTCGGGAACGCCCGCCTTGACGCCTCGATGCCTTGCGCATTGACGCCGTAGGCGCTCGCCACGTGGATCAGTTCGCCATCGAAAGGAAGCACCCAGCCATAGTCCGCGTCGGTAAGGCGCGCCGCACGCTCGGCGATCACGTCGAACACCGGCTGCACGTCGGTGGGCGATTCGCTGATCACCTTCAGCACTTCCGCCGTCGCCGTCTGCCGTTCGAGCGCCTCCCGGGTTTCGTTGAACAGGCGCACGTTCTCGATGGCGATGACCGCCTGATCGGCAAACGTCTGAAGCAGGATGACGAGCTTTTCCGAAAATCCTCCCACCTCCTGTCGTGTCACGACAATGGAGCCGATGACCTGGTCCTCCCGAAACATCGGCACGGCGAGACAGCTACGGAAGCCCGCTGCCCGCGCCGCATCCGTGAGCGTGTATTCGGGATCCTCGAGAACATCGGGGATCTGAACCGGCTTGCGCTCCAGGATCGCCCGTGAGTTCGCGGCGCCACGCGAAAGCTCAATCGGATACAGCGAAAGCATCTGTTCTTCGGCCTTCTGCGACGTTCCCTTGAAGGCGCGCAGGTGCACGAGCGTCCCGTCGAATTGCGTCACGGCCCCGGTAAACGCCCCGCACAGCGTCTTAGCGCGCTCGGCGATCGCGTCGAACACCGGCTGCACGTCGGTCGGCGATTCGCTGATCACCTTCAGCACCTCGGCGGTCGCCGTCTGGTGCTCGAGCGCTTCCTTCGTCTCGTTGAACAGCCGCACGTTCTCGATTGCGATCACGGCCTGGTCGGCAAAGGTCTTGAGCAATTCCTCCTGCGCCTTGGGAATCGGTCCGGTCTCGGCCCAGCCCGCTACTATCACGCCGATCGGATTGCCTTCACGCAGCATCGGCACGCCCAGCATGCGCCGCCACCCCCCAGCATGAGCGAAGCGATGATCATAGTCGGGATCGGTCAGCGCATCCTCCATGCGGACCACCGACTTGGTGAACCGATGCGTTAGCCGCCGCCCTGTTGCCCGCTTCGCCGCGACAGCTGCCCTTGCAGAAAAGCAGGCAAATA
>CAVWIM010000012.1:0-51724 GCA_963755065.1 uncultured beta proteobacterium | reverse complement strand
ATGACATCCCCTTGAGGTCTGCCCGTGGAATCGATCAGGCTTTGCAGAGAGAAGTTTTTCGTTCAGGTACGCGGCTTGAGCATGCTCGTTCCATTGCTGAAACAAATGCCGAGCATGAAATAGGCTTCCAAATCGAACTTTTCGGCGAAACGCACAAACGGCGACGTTGGCGAAGTTGCTCGTCGGGCAAAAAGGAACTGGCAAGTCGCAATCTGCGTTATGCAGGCAGTAGCCCACCATCGCAAGTCCAAGCTCGGCTGATGCTAAAGCGAAAGCGTTCTCGCGCTGCGTGGACCAGCGCGGCACAGATCAAACCGCAGCCTAGCGTGCTGACATAGGTCACTCGATCGGCCACGTAGAAGCAGCAGATCAGGCCACCAAATAGCAACACTGCAAATCCTAAAACAGCGCCCATTCATGTCAACTGGCGCTGCTCGAACTTGTAAACTCGGTGAGTGAACCGTTCAGGATGTTGCGAAGTTCTGAGCCACCCATCGTGGGCAACGTGAGGCGCAATGCATGACATGATCGCCGCAAAGCACTGCCAGAACCGCTGGCAAAGGCGAGGATGGGTGCAGCAATAGAACTGTGTTGGCTAATGAAATGTTTTGGAGGAAGAGGCTGTAGTTCACCGCTGCCGACGCCATGAATTCCCCAAGCGTGACTGTATCGGGGCTGATACCTTGACCACCCCATTTGCCGTGTAGAACAATGGTTCGAACTCCAAGGTAGGCCGCCAGAAACAGCAAATAGGGCGTGTTAACTACAAGACCAATGTGCCGGTACACCTCTGCTCTTTGCCATAGAGTAATTGAAGCGATGGGAAGATGATCGTCACTGGCACGACGACTTCTTTTGTAGCGGCACAGCACCCAAATAGATAACTGGCCCATAGTAGCGGGCGACGACCATTTTGAAAATAACTTGATTGCAAGATCAGGCTGAGGAGAAACAGAACCAGTCCGCTCAATGCGCCTAACTCGGTGCTCCAGGTAAAAACATGGAAGTTGATCGGGTAGAAGATGAAAACCAATGTTCCTAGCAGTGCTGGTCCGACTTCCAGGCCCAATAGGCGCAACCAACGGAGTTTCGAAAGCCCGATCAGCGATTGCATGATGACCCGAGCGATCAACAGATTATCCGGCAGGAAACCAGACAACTCGTAAATCGTGGCATGCGAGACCAGCGTCATCGGTCGATACGCTGAAATCCATAGGTCCGGCGACGTCGCGGCTGCGATGTCCGTCCAAAAACTTCGCAGTACATCGATCGGCGGGTAATGGCGAAAGACGAGATAGTCGTCATAGTGCAATCCTGCATATTGCGATAGATGTAACTGCATGTAGGTCGTCAAGCCCACGATGGCGGCGTAACCTAGCACTTCAATCAGTCTGCTGTTTGTCTTAGTAGCTACTTTCGACATGTGCGATTGACAAGGTATGGTTGAAAGATGACAAAGCAGGCCAATACAAGCTCGACGCGCAAGCAAGTGAATCTGTCCAATTCACTAATGCCGCTCGCTCGCGCATCAAGCTTGTACTGCCCCGAACCAATGTTCAGTGTCGCTTTTTCTTTCGCAGCATGTATGCGGGCAGCGAGCGAAGAATCAGCCAAATCATAGCGCTTCCGGTTTTCAACGTCCCTTGCCACGAGCCAGTGATTTTCGACTGGCCGATTCGACCTCGATAGTTTAGCGGGACTTCAATGATGCTCAGGCCATTGCATCACACTGCAATGATCATATTGGGGAGAAAATGCGAACCACCCACATGCAAATCGGAGAGAATACGCTTAGCGGCTGAATTCGAATAACCGAAAGGTGTAGCCGCAATCGGATAACGAGCAAGTGCCATAGAGTAATTCCAGCAACTTCCCGACCAAGAGGTTGCCTGTTCGGAGGAACCACCCATATTGGCTTCACTCCATATCAACTCCTGCGTCGTGCGCGTGCCGCAGACCAAATCGAAATCTTGGCCATAGGCGCAAAGTTTGATTAGTCCTCCGCAACAAACGTCCCGTCCGGCTCGGCCAGCAGCACCAAATCTCCGTCGGCTTCCCGCAAGCCGCGCTGGATCGCGTGACCGTATCCCTGCCGGAGTTCCAGCACAACTTTCGCGCCGCTTGCTTGGCAAGTTCTCCGGTACCATCTTGTGAATTGTTGTCGATGACGATAATGGAATCAACCACGGGCATGCCTCCAATGCACACGCCGCGAAAGCTCTGAATAGCTTGCTCGATATTCTTGGCTTCATTAAAAGCAGGGAACACGAGGCAAACGGTTTTATCAAACCACATTAATTCGCTCGGCGGCATGGCCGCAAAGTTGCCCGACTCTCCGAGTCGGGTTGCTGCCCCGACTCGGAGAGTCGGGCAACGGAGTACATGCCGCACGATGAAGTTTTCTTTTTAGCGATCAGACACATTTGGCCTGCCATCGGCTTCCACGGGCTGCGCAGGTAAAGTGTGGAACGAGAAAAGTAAGCCGACTAGCCGCGGGTTTCATGGCAGAACGGCGGAGAATCGCTTCCAAACCCGCACAGTCTCGAGTCCAGCCACAGCCAACAGGTCGCGCAGGCTGCGATCCGTAAACACCGAGACGTGGGTGTAGTCGTCGAAATACTCTCTGGGACAAATCGCAAAGTTAGGTTGAACAATGCACAGGCAACCGCTTGGTCGGATCACCCGAACCACCTCGCGGAGTGTCGTGAGCACGTCTTTTAATGAGAGATGTTCCAGCAAGTTACTGGCAAGAACCAGATCCAACGAGCTGTCGGACCACCGCGACAGATCGGTGCATGTGCCGACTTGCGCGTTAACATCGCGAACACCCTCTTCCGCGAGCAGTCGTGCCAAGTCAGGGCAAATATCCAAAGCGTGTTTATTGCGGCGCAGAACACTTTTGATCCAAGATCCGTAGCCGCAACCCAATTCGAGCACGCTTGCATCTTCGGGTAGTCGCCATATGGGGCAAGGTAATGTGTCACGTGTCTCCCAAACTCGGTCGCGGTAAGGATTTTTCCGATAGCGACTGGCGAAAATATTCTTGGGCCATTGCTGCCGTTATCGCATTCTCTGCTTCCGCAACCCCTGGTTGCTCCTGCTTTCTCCGACGCTCGCAGAACACTATGTCCCGACATGTTTCTCGCCACCTTTCACGGCACGGGAAAGATGACAACGGATCGCGCAGCTAATCTTACCAGATTGTTGGCTTACCCAGTGGAATCATGGGTCGGTTTCGTGTCGAATCCCTTACGTTGCGCCTGTGGACGGAAGACTACTATCAGCCTGTGAATTCTCTAGGAACCCATGCGAACGGTGTCCAGGCAATCCTGGTGCTGAGCATTATGGGCTGCAATAACCCTGATTCGCAATCATTTCCCGCGTGGCCAGGCGGGGAAAATAAGCGGAAGCAGAATGAGTGGGTACGAAGTCGATCTTCAATATGCAGACGTTCAGGCGAAACTGATCGAGGAAATTGCATCCCTGCCGAAACTCAAATCGCTTGTACTCAATGATACCCAGTCGACGACGCTTTACTCGAAGGATTGGCGAGTTGCTACGAGTCTTCAGGAACTTGGATTGAGTCAAACTCAGATCACGGATCTGGGAATAGTGAAACTCGCCCAGCTACGTCACTGAAGAATCTTCGACTTGGAAATACCTATATTACCGACAATGGACTGAAGTCTCTTTCCGAACTTGTTGCACTCCGGTCGTTGTCATTGACAGATTCGGATGTTTCCGACGTCGGGGCTTCAGTATCTGACGGCGTTGCCTGAGCTTAGGGAGTTGTCGCTCAGCGGAACGCGCAAGTCACCGACTCTGGGTTGCAGGTCCTTGCGAAGATGAGCAAGCTGGAAAACTCAATTTACGCAACACGCAAATCAACGGACAAGGGCTTATCGCGCTAGAGACTTTGAAGTCCCTGAAGGTATTGAGTCTGGGATACGCACCCATTTCTGACGCGGCAGGAGAATTGCTAGCTCGCCTTCCCGCGCTGGAAGTATCCGATCTCGCCTTTACGAATATTAATGATATTGAGGCCTAATGGCTTATGCCGCGCCCCCAGCTTAAGACTTTGGACTTTGTATGGCACGGAGGTCACGGATGAGGGGCTGAGTGCCGTACCGCAGCTCGGCCAATTGTCGCGAATCAGTCTTGGAAAAACGAGAGTTACCAACGCTGGTATCGAAGGGATCGAACAATCGGTGCAGGAACCTCGATGCGGAAGTTGTCTATCGAACGCTGACCCTACGAAATCGCAAACTCTCTATTCGCGATTTAAGAAAACCACAGGCTTGGTGCTGGGCAATTGGACGTGCTGCCACCGTTGGTTACCGACTGCTGATTTGAACTCATCGGCGCGGAACTATTACTAATGACCTGGGTTTAGACGGTCGCGGCATTGTCAGCTTTCGTATCAGACTATCGCGTCTCTCTTCAGCATTGCTAGCCTGAACAAGTTCAGACTCGGTCGATCGCTTGTGTCGCAACGAGGAATTCGTAATCTGCGATGATCGGCCTCGATCCGAAGTCCGCTATCGATGTTCATGCGCATGTTTCGAAGGTTGGTTTGGCCAATCGTCGTGCTGTTGCCCTTGCTCTTCAAGGATGCGGACAGCGGATGTCAAGTTGGATCGCGACATCGCACCATTGCTTAAAGCTCGATGCATCAAATGCCACGGACCGGCAAGACAGGAAGGGAGAACTGAGTATTTTGAGTACGCAGTGGGGCATAGCTGCGTGGGGGTGATAGTGGTGCAGCAGTTCGGCCTGGGGAACTGAACGAAGTGAATGTGGATGCGAGTCCTTGCACGAAATGCCTCCCGATAACCGCTGTCCTATGACGAACGGATGCTTGTTCGGACCCTGGGTCTCGCAAGGTGCACCGGGCTTGCCGACGCAAGACGAGCTTGAGACGGCGCAGACAGAGCACTGGTCGTTCCGTGTGTTGCAGCCGACTGATATTCCGCAGGTTCGCAGTGAAGCCAACTGCCGCACCGATATCGATCGGTTCCTGCAGTCAGCCCTGGAATAGCGGGGACTGGGACTTTCACCGGAGGCCGTTGGATCGACGCTGGTCCGACGAGTGAGCTTCGACTTGACGGGCCTGCCGCCGACCCTCGAGGAGATTTCCGCGTATCTATCCGATTCCGCTACAAACGCTTACGAGCGGATGCTCGAAGGTTATCTTTCATCTCACAGATATGGAGAACGCTGGGGTAAATATTGGCTGGATATTGCCGGTTATGCCGACTCGGACGGTCATTTCGATTCAGATACCCTCCGCCCTTACGCGTATCGTTACCGCGATTATGATACCGTTCGATCAACACGGATAAACCGTTCGATCAGTTTATTCGCGAGCAGCTTGCGGGGGACGAATCAGCGGCATCCGCGCTGGGGCGAGCCGACTCCCAAGACAATCGAGTTGCTGGAGGTCACGCACTTCCTGCGCAACGCTGAGGATGGCGCTGGCGAAAGCAACAGCAATCCCCGACGTAATTCTTCAAGATCGACTTGCGGTTCTCGATGCGACCGTCGAGAATGTTGGGTTCCGCCTTATTCGGGCTGACACGTTGCAATGCGCAGAATGCCACGATCACAAATTCGAGCCGATCACGCAACGGGACTACTACGGACTTCAAGCCGTTCTGGCGCCTGCATTCAATATTCAGAATTGGATTGTGCCCCCTCCGAGCATTACGTCTTTGCGGCAACTCCAAAAGAAACCGCGGCATTCAAAACTCGAGGCCGCCGCAGTCCAGTGTGACCGTCCCCTGGGTGGCGTCGAGAAACGACTGCGCGGCAGGGGCCTGCGCGGCATCAAGCCGGCCCGTGACCACGACCTTGCCCTCTGCACCATAATCAATTGCCAGCATCCTCTAGCCCTTTTTGTCGGTGTCTCGCCGACCGCGCCTGTCCCGCCAGCGTCATGCGGAATGTTATCCGGCTCTGCCGGCGCTCATGCAAATACTCGTAGTCGATGGAATCCACCAGCCGCCGGATCAGATGCAGCCCGAGTCCACCGGGCCTGCGCTGCTCGATCGGCAGGTTGATGTCCGCGTCGGGCGCCCGGGTGACGTCGAATTGCTCGACATCATAGTCCGTCAGCGCCATTTCCACGCCCCCGCCTATCGTGGCCATGTCGATGCGGACTAAGGCGTCGCCCCCGGGGCTGTACTTGACCATGTTCGTGAACAGCTCCTCCACCGTGAAGTCGACGGTCGACAGCAGCCCGGGGTCGACACCATGCCGGGCGAAGAAATCCCGCGGTGAAGGCGAAAATCTCCTGGAGCGAGTCGAAGCTGCGGCGGAACAGCTTGTGCGCTGCGGCACGCGCCTCGCGCTTCACCAGCACCATGGTGATGTCGTCCTCCTGCGGCGCGCCCTTGGCAAACGCGTGGACGGCATCCGAACAGGATCGCCGACAGCTCGGCCATGGATTTCCCCTGATGCAAGCGGAGGATTTCCTCGACCCGATGCTCGCCGAACTGTTCGCCCTGGGCATCGTGGTATTCGTAAATGCCGTCGGAGAGAAGGACCAGCATGTCGCCGGGCAGCAAGTTGAGGTCGACGGCCGGCCGCAGCGAAGTCAGCGGCATGGCCGCCAGTGGAAAGCTGGTCGGATCGTATCGCGCGCAGGCCCCGGTCGCCGCGTGGAAGTGCAGGATCGGCGCCTGTCCGCCGCTGTGGAAGCGCATCCGGTGGGCAGCAACGTCGAGAAGCCCGATGAACGCCGTGATGAAGCGATCGTCGGCGAGCGTGGCGGCTAGCTGGTTGTTCACCTGCATGAACGCGGTCTCGAGATCGGCGCCCAGCCGGAACGCCATGCGCAGCATCGCGTGCATCTGCGTCACCGACAGCGCCGGGGCGATGCCATGGCCCGTGGCGTCGCCCAGAACCGTCAGCAGCCCCTGGTCGATCACCGACAGGTCGAACGTGTCGCCGCCGGTGAGGCTCGCCGGCCGGGACGTTCCATACAGGTCGTAGCCCGGAACCGAGGGCATGACGGCGGGTAGCGTGCTCATCTGAACTACGCGCGCCATCTCCAGTTCCTGGCGCATCTTCTCGCCCTCGATCACGCGCCTCGGTCATGCGCACCCGCTGCAGCGCAACCGCGCACTGCGCCGCCAGCACCGTCGCGAGCGCCTCGTCGCTTTCGTCGAAGACGCCATCCGCCTTGTTCAGCACCTGCATCACGCCCACGAGGACGTCCTTGTGGTCGACCAAGCGGCAGCGTCAGCATGCAACGCGTTCGATAGTTGGACGGCCGGTCGACTTCCGGATTGAAACGCTCGTCCGCATAGCAATCGGGCACGTTGATGATCCGGCGGGTACGCGCGCAGGCGCCGACGATCCCGGGCTCGCGGGGACGCGCACCGGCGCGATGCCGGTGGCGATCTCCAGCACCAGCTGGTCCGCCGCGGCGTCGTACAGCCACACCGAGCCGCGATCGGCCTTGAGAACCTGCTTCGCTGCGCTCACCACTTCGGACAGCATGGTCATCAGGTCGAACGGGGCCGCCAGCTTGGATGGTGACCGCGAGGATCGCCTCCATGTCGGGTACCGAAAGGTGGCGCTGGGTTGGCCGTCCGTTCATGCCGGCAGAATGTAACAGAGCTTGGCAAACTGGCTCGCGCGTCGTCGTTGAAATGTCCTGCGCCGCTCGAGGCGCCCTGCCTTTCGCCGCAGCGCCCCACCCAGACGGCGCGCCAGCGTATTATCCGGCCCAACGAGAACAGACTTTTTCAGCACGGGGAGACCGCCATGCTTGGCATCGCGTCCAGGGTTGCTGCAGCAGGCGACGCTTACCGACACGACCCATGGCAGCCACCGACCAGCGTCAGCTGCTCGACGCGCTGCATACCTTCGAGCACGGCAAGATCGTCAGCGCGCGCGAGGCCGTCGCGCTGATCCGCGACGGCGACACCGTCGCCACCGGCGGCTTCGTCGGCATCGGCTTCGCGGAAAACATCGCCGTCGCGCTCGAAGAGCGCTACGTCGAGGCGGCGCGCGACGATCCGCACGGCTTGGGCAGCCCGCGCGACCTGACGCTTGTCTACGCCGCCGGACAAGGGCGACGGCAAGGATCGCGGGCTGAACCACCTCGGCCACAAGGGGCTGGTCAAGCGCGTGATCGGCGGCCACTGGGGCCTCGTGCCCAAGCTGCAGGCACTCGCGGTCGCCAACCAGATCGAGGCCTACAACCTTCCGCAGGGCATCATCACGCACCTGTTCCGCGACATCGCGGCGGGCAAGCCCGGCCTGCTGTCGCGCGTCGGCATCGGCACGTTCGTCGATCCCGCGCTTCGGCGGCGGCAAGGTCAACGAATGCACGACCGAGGACATCGTCACGCTGATGCCGATCGGCGACGACGAGTACCTGTTCTATCGCACGTTCCCGATCAACGTCGGCATCTTTCGCGGCACCACCGCCGACCCGGACGGCAACATCACGATGGAGCGCGAGGCGCTGACGCTCGAGGCGCTGGCCATCGCGATGGCCGCGCACAATTCGGGCGGCATCGTGATCGCGCAGGTGGAACGCATTGCCGAGCGCGGCAGCCTGAACCCGCGGCAGGTGAAAGTGCCCGGCATCCTCGTCGATTGCGTCGTGGTCGCGGAGAAACCCGAATACCACATGCAGACATTCGCCGAACCCTACAGCGCGGCGTTCGCCGGCGAGATCCGCGTGCCCGCCTCGGCGGTCGCCGCGATGCCGATGTCGGAGCGCAAGATCATCGCCCGCCGCGCCGCGCTGGAATTGAAGCCCAACAGCGTCGTGAATCTCGGCATCGGCATGCCCGAGGGCGTCGCCGGCGTGGCCGCGGAAGAGGGCATCATCGACCTGCTGACGCTGACCGCCGAGCCGGGCGTGATCGGCGGCATTCCGGCAGGTGGGATGAACTTCGGCGCGGCGATCAACACGCAGGCGGTGATCGACCAGCCGTACCAGTTCGATTTCTACGACGGCGGGGGACTCGACCTCGCATTCCTGGGGCTCGCGCAGGCCGACCGCGAAGGCAATCTCAACGTGTCGAAGTTCGGGCCGCGGCTGGCCGGCGCCGGCGGCTTCATCAACATTTCGCAGAACGCCAAGGAAGTCGTCTACGTCGGCACGTTCACGTGCGGCAAGCTGGCGCTCGAAGTGCGCGACGGCAAGCTCGTCATCGTGAACGAAGGCCGCGCGAGGAAGTTCGTCCGCGACGTCGAGCACCGGACCTTCTCGGGCCGCTATGCGTGGAAGCGCAAACAGCCGGTGCTCTACGTCACCGAACGCGCGGTGTTCCGCCTGTGCGCGGAAGGCATCGAGCTGACCGAGATCGCGCCGGGCGTGGATTTCGAGCGCGACGTGCTCGCGCAAATGGAATTCCGGCCGGTGATGAACGGCGCCGCCGAAGCTCATGGACGCGGCCATCTTCCGCGAAGGCAAGATGGGCCTGCGCGAGCGCATGCTCGCCATCCCGCTCGCGCGGCGCTTTGCCTTCGCGCCGGAACAGGACATCTTCTTCATCAATTTCGAGCGGCTGGCCATAAGGACGCCCGCAGGACCTCGCCGATGTTCACGCGGAGGTCGAGAAGAACCTGAAGCCGATCGGCCACAAGGTCTACGCGATCGTCAATTACGACGGCTTCGAAATCGTGCCGGAACTGGTCGACGCGTGGTCGGCCATGGTGCAGTACCTGATGGAGCACTACTACACGCGCGTCACCCGGTATACCACGTCGAATTTCCTGCGCATGAAGTTGGGCGACGCGCTCACGGAGCGCGGCGTCGCGCCGCACATCTACGAATCGGCGCAGGAAGCGCTCGACCATCTCGACCGGCCGAAGCCTTAGCTAGCGTCGCGTCGCGCCGACGATGATTGCTACGGCGCGAGCGTCACCTGAACCGAAGCCGCGGGCACGGCCGATGTTCGTTCAACGCGGCTTCACCACGAGTTCGTTGACGACGCGCTCCACGTCGTCGATGTTGCGCACCAGCCGTTCCACGGCCTCGGCCTCCGCACGAGTGCGAACGCACCCCTTCAACCACACCCAGCGGCGCTGGCCTTCGATCCAGATGCTGGTGCCGGAAAAGCGGCCATCGACAAGGATGGCTTTTTTCACGCGCGGAATGATTTCCTTGTCGTAGTCGTAGGAGCTGGGAAGCCGGCAGCGGCCGTCCAGGAAGCACCGTGTTCCGCGCTCTGCGCGCGAATGCGCTTCCGCACGCATTTCATCCTTCGTGTACGTCGACCTTTGTTGCGGCGGGCAATTCGCAATTGCGCCGGTCACCTGAAGGAAGGGATCGTCGAAGTAACCGGCCCGTTCTTCGGCCGCCATCGCCGAGGTGGCGACGCCCAACGCAAGCGCCGCGGCGCAAAGCGGCCGGCTCATCGCTCGCGGTCAGCGCCGGATGATGCGCCCGAGGAGCGAACCCAGCATCGAACGCCTCCGCGGCAGCGGTTCCGGCATCGGGTCGAAGTAGCGGCGATGGACGTAGCACCATCCCCACGTTTCGCCGCGTTCCAGCGACGAGATCATCGGGTGGCCGGTCGCGTTGAAATGCGCGAGCGCATGCGCGCGCTTCGAGTCCTCGCAGCACCCGACATGGCCGCACGTGAGGCACACGCGGAGCTGGTTCCACGGCTCACCCAGCGCGATGCATTCCTCGCAGCCGTTTGTGCGGACAGCTACTTGCTGAATGTCGCTGAAATGTTCGCAACGATCGGTCATGTGCTCAGGCGTTGGCAACCACTCAGCGGCCACTCATTCGCCGCCCTCGAATGCGCCATTATGCCCGGCGCGCTATCATCCCGGAATCATGCACTTGACGCTCAATGGGTCCTCGCACCACTTCGACCCGCCGCCTTCGACCGTGGCCGAACTCGTGCGCGCACTCAACCTCGAGGGCAAGCGCATCGCCGTGGAGATGAACGGCGAAATCGTCCCCAAGAGCCGCTATGCGCAGACGCGCGTCGCCGCCGGTGACCGTCTCGAAGTCGTCGCGGCGGTCGGCGGCGGATAGGCGCGCGCCCGAGTTCGCGGCAATCCGAGCCCACGCATTTCCGTCCCTTCGTGCCGGGCGTAAAATAGCGCCGATGAATGCCCCTGCCGAACACGAGGTTCTGGCCGATCCGCTCGTCATCGCGGGACGCGCGTATCGTTCGCGCCTCCTCGTCGGGACGGGCAAGTACCGCGACTTTGCGCAGACGCGCGAGGCCATCGATGCGTCGGGCGCGCAGATCGTCACCGTGGCCATCCGCCGCACGAACATCGGCCAGGACGCGAACGCGCCGTCGCTGATCGACGCGCTGCCGCCGTCGGAGTTCACCTACCTGCCCAACAGCGCCGGCTGCTACACCGCCGACGATGCGGTGCGCACGTTGAAGCTCGCGCGCGAACTGCTCGATGGCCACGCGCTCACCAAGCTCGAAGTGCTGGGCGACAAGGAAACGCTGTATCCCAACGTCCGCGAGACGCTCAGAGCCGCCGAGAAGCTGGTGGCCGACGGCTTCCAGGTGATGGTCTACACGTCCGACGATCCCATCATCGCGCGCGAACTGGAGCAGATCGGGTGCGTGGCGATCATGCCGCTCGCCTCGCTGATCGGCTCGGGCATGGGCATCCTCAATCCGTGGAACCTGAAACTCATCGTCGAGCAAGCGAAGGTGCCGGTGCTGGTGGATGCCGGTGTGGGCACCGCCTCCGACGCGGCCATCGCGATGGAGTTGGGCTGCGCCGGCGTGCTGATGAACACGGCCATTGCACTCGCGCAGGATCCCGTGCGCATGGCGCGCGCAATGAAGCTCGCCGTGGAGGCGGGGCGCGACGCGTTTCTCGCGGGCCGCATGCCGAGGAAGCTTTACGCGGGCAGCCCGAGCTCGCCGACGTCCGGGACGATTTCAGGATCGTGAGGCGGGCGGCCGTCGCGGCGGTCGCGATCACGACGTGTGTTTTCGTTCACGCGGCACCGGTCACCACGGCGCGCGTCACCGAGCTGTGCGCGCAGGCCGAGGGTCCCGCGCATTGCGGGCGCCTGATCGAGGCCGAGCAGCTGAAGGCGCTCCCCAACCTCGCCATCCGCGATGGCGCAACGCTGAAGATATCGCTGTTTCCTTCCGGCGTGCGCGAGTTCGTCGATGTCGATTCGCTCCACGGCGCCACGACGTGGTCGCTGTGGGATTACTGGAGTCCGGTCAACGTCGTCGTGCTGTTCACGACGGACCTGGGTCGCCTGGGCTACGCTGTGATGCAGCGGACGACGGGGCAGGTGACCGCGTTGCCGGCAGAACCTTCGCTCTCCCCCGATCGGCAGCGCCTCGGCGTCGCGGACTTTTGCCGCACGAATTGCGACAACGAGGTCACGGTGTGGCGCATCACGCGTGATGGCATCCGCAAGGAATTCGGCTGGAAGCCGGACGCCGAATGGTCCGACGTCACCGTGCAGTGGAAAGACGCCGAGACGCTGACGCTGGAATTCACGCTAGCGGGCAGCGACAAGGCGCAGACGCTCGAGCGCCGCTTGAGCGATGGCGAGCTGGCGGCGTCCATGACCGCGGTCAAGATCACGACTCGCTTGGGGGGTCAGGATCCGGCGCACCGCGCCGTGCGCAGCTTCGTCCTCCGGCAAGGGCGGATGTCGCCCGCGCAGCAGCGCGCGCTCGACACGCTGCTGCCCGAACTGGGCATCCCATTTGCGCCGGCACTCCTCGACTTTGCGGCGACGTTCGGCCGCACGGCGCCCGTCATTCTGGAAATCGGCTTCGGCATGGGGGAAACGACTGCTGCGATCGCGGCGGCGAACCCGCAGCAGGATTTCCTGGGACTGGAAGTTCACGGGCCCGGGGTGGGCGCGTTGCTGAATCGCGTCGACGCCGCGGGGCTCACCAACGTACGCGTGATCCGGCACGATGCTGTCGAGGTCGTCGCGCAGATGATTCCGGTCGCCTCGCTGGCCGCCGTCCATGTCTACTTTCCCGACCCCTGGCCCAAGAAACGGCACCACAAGCGGCGCCTTCTGCAGCCCGCCTTCGTGCACGCGCTCGCGCAGCGCATAGAACCCGGCGGTTACCTGCATGCGGCGACCGACTGGGACGATTATGCGCAGGAGATCCTTGCGACTTTTGCGCAGGAGCCGCTGCTAGTGAATGACTTCGAGGCCTTTGCCCCGCGGCCGGCCTGGCGCCCCCAGACGAAATTCGAAACTCGGGGACGAAAGCTCGGCCACGGCGTGCGCGACATCGTGTTCCGCCGCCGCTGAAAGGCGCCGGACGCCCGGTCGCGTCAGGCCGATTTCGCCACCCCGCCCCCGCGCGCGAGCGCGATGAGGCGCGTAATGGTGCTGCGCGCGACGTCGCGCGAGAAATGCTTGCGAATGTTGTCGCGCCCGCCGGCGGCGAGTCGGTGCCAGAGGGCCTCGTCCCGGTAGGCCCGGACGATCTCGGCCGCGAAGCCTTCCGGATCGTCCGCGACGAGCACATCGTCGCCGGGGTTGAGATGCATGCCTTCGATCGACGGCGTGGTTGCGATCACCGGCAGGCCGTAGCTCATCGCGAGGTTGATCTTCCCTTTGACGCCGGCACCGTAGCGCAGCGGCGCGATCGATGCGCGGCAGCCGGTGAAATAGGAAGTGACGTCGGGGACGTAGCCCGTGACGATGAAGTCCTCGGCTGCGAGCGAGCGTACGTTGGTGGGCACATTACTGCCGACCACGTACGTCTTGGCGCCCGGCAGTGCCTCGCGCACGCGCGGCAGGATTTCGCGCGCATACCACAGGACCGCATCGGTGTTCGGCGGATGCTGGAAACCACCGATGAACACCAGACCTTCGCGCTCGGCGAACGGCTTGCCCCCAGGCAGCAGCTCCTGGATCGTCGACAGCACCATCACGCGCGCGTCGGGCACGAGCTCGGTGAGCAGCGCCTGCTCGAATGGAGATACGACGAGCGTCACGTCGGCCCTGCGGATCAGCGCAAGCTCCTCTTCGCGTTTCGCGCGCGCCGCCGCGTGGGCAGCTGCACTGCCTTCGAGCTCCGCTTGGCGCTCCGTGCGCAGGAAATGTAGGTCGACCGTGTCGAAAACGACCATCGCCCCGTTCGCGAACGTGCGCACGGCATCGATATGCTTGACGGCAACATAGTGCCGGGACATCACCACGATGTCGAATTCGCCGCCGCGTCGGGCCAGGAGTTCCGCAATCGAGTTCGAATAGGGATGGAACAGGACTTCGACTCCGCGTCGCTGGAGCTGCGACACGTACGGCTGCCGGTATTCGAGGTTGTCCGCGACAAAGGTGACCTTGCAGCGAAGCGACGTCAGGATTTCGAGGATCGCCTGCATCCGCAACGAGCCCGCATCGTGGTCGGGTGTGAGCATGCACGCATCGATGACCAGCACGCGCATCTTGGCTTCGCGGTCATGTTCAAGCTCGGGATGGATGCCGTTCGGGCGATGCAGCGCCAGCGTGTTGCCCCATTTCGCGGCGAAGGTCGCCTGGTTCACGACCTGGTGCCGCTTCACACCTGTGGCCTCGTCGGTGCCGGAAGTCTGGCCCTCGAAATGGACAACCGTTGCGACGGGCTGGTAGTACACCTTGCGCCCGGCCGCACGCACGGAAAACGCCAGGTCCACGTCTTCGTAATACGCCGGCGAAAAAGCCGCATCGAAGCCGCCGACCTCGCGGAACAATGCGCGCGGGACCGCGAGGCATGCGCCCGAGCAGTAATCCGCTTCCCGCAGATAGTTGTATTCCGGCTTGTTCGGGTCGTCGTCGCGGCCCCAGTTCCAGGCCGATCCGTCGCGCCAGACGATGCCACCCGCCTCCTGCAACCTGCCGTCCGGATAGATGAGCTTCGCACCGACGAGCCCGGCATCCGGACGCTCGCGGAATACCGCGAGGATCGCATCGAGCCAGCCGGGCGTCACGATGGTGTCGTTGTTGAGAAAAACGACAATTTCGCCCCTCGCGAGACCGGCCCCGACATTGCATGTGCCGACAAAGCCCAGATTGGCCGGATTGCGCACGAATTTCACGCCGGTCACGTCCTTCAGCTGTTCGGTTACCGGCTCCGGCGACGCATCGTCGACCACGATGACCTCGAACAGTCCGGCGGGCGTGTGCGCCTGCACGCTCTTGAGGCACGTGAAGGTCAGCAACGGATTGCCGAAGACGGGAATCACGATGGACACGCGGGGCGCATCGCTCGCCCCGAACGCGAGCGGTGCGATGTTCTCCTCAAGCGTGAATATCGCCGCTCGCGGAGCCTTGAACCGCCCCTGTCCTTTCAACTTGGCCCTGGCCCGATTGAAGGCCGCGTGCGCGCCCTCATTGCGGAGAATTGACCACATGAGCGCCGCGAACTGTGGCGTGCGACGGATGGCGGACCAGCGAGCTCGCCCCTCGGCCAGCAATATCTTCACGCGGTGTCCGGCATTGCGAATCGGCGCCGTCGCGCGCCAGGTCGTCGACGACTCGAGCTCTTTGATGCGATCGAGTGCAGCCGCGAGCGACGTCTCGTCGTATCCCATGTCTATCTGCATCTTGAGCAACTCGCGCTGCGCCGCCAGTAGTTCGGCCGCAAGATGCTCGCGATCGCCCTGTGCGCGGTCGCGAATGGCGCGAAATTCCCCGAGTTGCTGATCCACCACCGCCACACGGCGCTTCAGCTCATTGCGCGCTTCCGTATGTCCGCAGTCCACGCCGGCGGAAAACAACTGGGCCAGCGAAAGCGGTGGCGCCTCGTCCTGGCCACGGGCGAGGTAATAATGGCGCTCGTCCAGCGGCGGGGGATTGGCGGCCGACCGGGATCCGCGCGTACCCGGGGGCAAGGACGCCAGATACAAGGTGACGTACTGCGCCGGGTCCATCAGGATGGGACCCTGGATTGAAGCACCGAAACAGGAATGGCGGGGCGTACAGGTAATCCCGCCGCCGCGAGCAGCGCGTCGTTCCATGCCGACGGCGGCGCATTCCATGGAACATTCGCCGAGCGCGGATGGCTGGCCAGGCGTTCGGTGAACGCACCGAGCGCCGACGCGACGATCGGCAATCCGGAGGCAAGCGCGACGGTCAGCGTGTACGCGTAGGTTTCCGGCACCTGAGCAGGGAACAGGATCACGTCTGGCTTCTCGGCACCGATCAGTCGCGGCAGGTCGGCATCGATATATTGACCGTGAATCGTCAGGGGCACGTCCGGGGACTGCGGAATCGGTTCCGTGGTGGAGCCCAGCAGGCGGAACACGATGGGAAGCCCCAACGCCTTCGCCTCCCGCGCGCAGGCCGCCACGACGTGCAGTCCCTTTTCGGGCGACAGGTTGCCCAGCACGGCGACACGCGCAATGCGCGGCGGGGGATCGGGCGCGACTTCCGGGTGCGGCCAAACCTGGATCGCAAGGTCGTGGAAGTATCGGCGCACGCGCCTTTCCACGTCGTGCGACGGCGCTATGACGCGGTCCGCGCCGCGCAACAGTTGTCCGAAGGCTCCGCGCCATGCGGTGATGTCGAGGCCCCACTGACCCGGGCGCCGCGTGAGACATGCGGCGCATCCGGTCGCATCGGGCTCGCCGCAGTACTGCCCATCCTCGGTGACAAGGTGGTATTGCGGGCAGATCGCATAGTAGTCGTGCAGCGTGCAATCGTAAGGGACGCCGACAGCCGAAGGAAGTTCGAGAATGGCGCGGGGCAGCAGATGCACATGGTGGAAGTGCAGCCGCTCGACGCCGATGGCCCGCAGCAAGGCGGCGAGGTCAGGCAATTCGCCGGGCAGAGTGAAATAGGCGGCAAAGCCCTCGCCGGCGCGCGGCCAATACAGCTTTACCGTGTCGCCTGCGGCGGGTTCGAGATAGAGCACCTCGCAGCGATCGGAAACGAGCGTCGCGAGATCGTTCATATGACGACGGATTCCTCCGCCCCACGGATGCGAGATGAACAGGAGCGGGCGCCCGGGAGCTTCCGCCAGGCGCAGCAGGTCCACTCGCCGCGCGAACGGACGGCCAGGGTCGCGCGCCCGCGCATCCGCCTTCTGGTTGACGTACGTGGGGTAGAGCTTGGCCAGAGCCAGTTCCGTGCGGCCGGCCAATTCGTTCGCTTCGCGCGCGCCGAACGTCGCATGGCCCGCATGACCAATGAACACGTCACCCGCAAGCATGTTGCGGAACCCCGCGCTGCCTGCGCGCAGGCAGAAATCGATCTCGACGCCGTAGTCGCTCCCGAGCGGTGCGGCGTCGAACGCGCCGACCACGTCGAGGCAGTCGCGGCGAAAGTAGAGGCAAGGTCCATCGACGGCGGGCAGCACGGCCGAACCCCCCGGATTCGCACGCGCAAACAGCGCGTCGAGCGCCGCGAGCGTCAATCCCGCGGGAAGTGCGTTGTCGTTGTGCGACAGGGGATACGTCGCGGTGCCGGCGTTATTGGTAAATGTGCCGATGACGCCCACGCCCCTTGACGAACCGTGGTGCGCGAGCCGGTCAAGCCAGTCGCTCGCGACTTCGGCATCGGACTGCAACACGACGACGTCCCGATCGCGATGCAAGGCAAACGCGTGATTCACTGCCGCCGCGTAACCTTGGCGTGATGGCTGCTCGATGACGGTCGCATGGCCGCGTTCGTTCAAATCCCGCAGGTATCGTGTGAGCTCAGGCTCCGGTGCCGCATCGTTGATCACGAGAAGGTCATATGGGGTGCGGCAAGACGAGGCCAGGACGCTTTCGATGCAGCGTCGCGTCGCCTCCAGATTGCGATGGACCGGAACGATGATGTCGATGGCAGGCATCAGCGCGGGCCCATTATTCGACGCTTCAGCACGGCGAAGGGCAGGCGGAGCCAGCCGCGGACCGATTCGCGATAAATGAGCCGCTCGCGCGTCGAGGCATGGTCCGCGATCTCCCGGGCAAGCGCGGCCTCCGCTTCGGCCATCGCCGCGATGCGCCGGTCTTTGGCGATACCCGCGTCCTTTTCGCTTGCCAGCGCATTGACGGCCGTCACGAGCTCGGCAAGGCGGTCCTCAGCCATAGCGCGGGCGTCGATCTCATCCCACGCAAGCTGCCTTTCCCGGCGCAGCGCGCGCGAATAGTCGCGCCACAACGCGAGTTCGGCGTCGTCGAACAGCGAAAGGGCGGGCAGCACCGGCAGCGGCACGCCGGCCGCCGCGCACACGACGAGGAAATACATGGGTGGCGCGGGCGCATTCGCCATGCGCGTTCGGTCACCGGCAAGGCTTAGGAACTGCGGGCCTTCTCCACCGCCGCCTTCCGCCCAGAGCGCGGATTGCGCGACGACGGATTGCGCGTGCCAGGCCTGCTGCGGAAACTTGGGATCGAGCAGCGCCTTCAATTCGCCCCGGTCGAGTTCCTTCACATGGAAATGGTTCTCGATCGCGCCCCCCTCGTTGTACACCGGACGATTGGGCGAGGAAATCACGAGCACGCCGGAAGGCGCCAGAACACGGCGGAATTCGGCGAGCATTTCCCGTTGCGCGGCCAGGTGCTCGATCGTTTCGAACGAGACGATGGCGTCGACACTGGCGTCGGGAAGGGGGAGTTCCGTCACGGAGCCGTGGATGAACTCGAGATTGTCCCTCGGATAACGTTCGCGCGCGTGCGCAACCGCGTCGGCGGAAATGTCGACTCCCGTCACGCGGGCGGCGGCGTGCGCGAGCAGGAAACTGCCATAGCCTTCCCCGCAGGCGGCGTCGAGCACGCGTAAGCCGCGGACGACGGGTGCGACGAAGGCGTAGCGATGCCAGTGCTCGTACCAGATCGGACCGCGCACCTCGGGGGTGAATCGCTCGCCGGTGAAGGTCAGCGCGGGGGCGGTTGAGGGCGCGTGGGACAAGGTGGTGCCGGCATCAATCCAAAGTCAGCACGACCGGCTGGTGATCCGACGCCTGTAATTGCGTGTCCACGGTAACGTCGCGGACCCGCGATTTCAGGTTCTCGCTGACGAAGATGAAATCGCAACAGTAACCGGGCGCGGCGGGATCGATCTTCTGGTAGATGCACATCGTCGGCGCGTGCGGGACGCCGGGGTGCGCGTGCTCCCACACGTCGGTCAGCGGTGGCGTCTTGTCCGCGAACGGCTGCAGCATCTGCGCGTGCCCGGGATTGCCGGGGTCGAGATTGAAGTCGCCGGTGATGATCGTCGCCGCCGGACGCGGATAAGTCTGGAACGGTCCGCCGTCGGTTCCCGTGATGCGCGGATCGAGCGCATAGCGATAACCCTCGACGTAGATCGCCCGCAGCGCGTCGATTTGCGCCGTGCGCTTGGCGACCGAGTAATACTCGAGATGCGTCGTGATCACCCGGACGTCGCCGAAGGGCGCCGTAATGACCGCCTCCAGCGCCATTCGCGGCATGCTGAGGAAGTTCTGGTCGGCGGGATAAGGCAACAGATGCCGGAACACCTGCTGCACCGGAAGCCTGCTGAAGATCATATTGCCGAAGCGCCGGCGGCGGCCCCCTTCAGCGGGATGGTCGGTCGCGACCCCGGGAATGGCGACGTAGCCCGGCAACAGCGCGGCCAGCATTGCAAACTGGTCTTCGCCCGCGCTCCCCGCAAGCCGCGGATGCGGGTAATTGTCGGCGATCTCCTGCAGGCAAAGCACGTCGAAGTCGGCCTGACGCTTGGCTTCGGTGACGATGCGCGCAGGGTCGACCTTGCCGTCCACGCCACAGCACCACTGCACGTTCCACGTAATGAGCTTCATCTGATTCCGGCTCGCATGAAGGATTGGACGAACTGGCGTTGGAAGAGGAGGAAGGCTATCAGCAGCGGCGCCGTGGTCAAAAGCGTTGCCGCCGTGATGATCGACCAGTCGATGCCTTGATCAGTTGCGGAGAATACCTGCAGACCCACGGTCACCGGACGCGACTCCACCGAATTCGTAATGATGAGGGGCCACAGGAAATTATTCCAGTGATAGCTTACGCTCACCAGCGCATAGGCGAGATACGTCGGCCGGGCGAGCGGCACATAGACCTTCCACAGGACCATGAGCGGCGTGCAGCCTTCGACCCGCGCGGCCTCGTCGAGTTCACGCGGCACCCTCTTGAACGTCTGGCGCAACAGGAAGATGCCGAAAGCGCTTGCCATGTACGGCAGGCCGATGCCCGTGATCGTGTCCTTCAGGCCGAGCGTCGTCATCGTACGGTAGTTCTCCACGATCAGCACATCGGGCATGACCATCAGTTGCACCAGGACCAGCGCAAACAGCACGTTGCGGCCGGGAAATTGGAAGCGCGCGAACGCATAGGCGGCGAGCGTGGTCAGGACGAGCTGCGCCGCGAGCACCATCGTCACCAGCAACGTCGTGTTGAAGAAATACCGCGCGAAAGGCGCCGCGTGCCAGGCGGTAATGAAGTTGGCCAGCGTCAGCGGCGCCGCCAGCGAAAAGCGCGTCGAGAACTCGGGGGCGTGAAACGCCGTCCAGAACGCGTACAGCAGCGGCAGCACCCACAGGAATCCCAGCAGCCACGCGCCGGCCGCTTCCAGCGCCCGGCCCATGCCGCGTGGCTCGTAGACATGAAGCGTAGCGCTCATTGATAGTGAACCCGGCGCTCGAGGAAGAAGAACTGCGCGAGCGCGACGAGGCCCAAAATCGCCAGCAGCACCATCGTCAGCGCGGCCGCGTAGGCCGAGTCCCAGAACCGGAAGCCGATCTCGTAGACGTAGTAGAGCAGGAGCTCCGTCGCGTTGTCCGGCCCGCCTCGCGTCATCACGACGATGTGGTCGACTAAACGAAACGCGTTGATCACGGCGTTGACGAGCACGAACAGCGTCGTGGGCATCAACAGCGGCAAGGTGACGCGGCGGAAGAAATACCAGCGCGACGCCCCTTCCATGGCGGCCGCGTCGGCCAGGTGCGGCGACATCGATTGCAGCGCCGCCAAGTAGAAGATCATGAAAAAGCCGGCTTCCTTCCAGATCGTCACGACCATGAGCGCACCCAACGCCGTGTTCTTGCTGCCCAGCCAGTTGTGGCTTGACATGCCGAATGCGCCCGTGAACTGTTCCAGCAGACCGTATTCCGGCGTGTAGAAGAAAAGCCAGATGTTGGCCACGGCAATCATCGGCAGGACTGTCGGCGTGAAATACGCGAGGCGCAGGATGCCGCGGTCCGGGAATGCGATCGTTCACCCACACCGCCATCAGCAACGCGAGCGCGATCGACACGGGAATCGTGCCGAGCGCGTACCAGAAATTGTTGGCGAGCGCCTGCCAGAAGATCGGGTCTTCGGCCAGTTGCTGGTAATTCTCGAGGCCGACGAACGCCACCGGCCGGTCGCCCTTGGGGGTGGACTGGAAGCTGTGCCAGAGGTTGGCCAGTGCCGGATAGTGGGTGAACAGCGCCAGCAGCGCCATCGCCGGCAACATCAGCAGCCAGCCATACACCCACTGTGTCGTTCGATTCAAATCCAGCCGCGCAACAAACGTCTTGTCGCTACCGTCGATAGGTACGCAGAATTCGCTCCGACTGCGCCTGCGCGTCCTTCATCGCCTGTTCCGGCGGCTTGGTACCGGTGAGCGCCGCCTGCAGGCCGTCGTTGAGCGCCTTCGTCACGCGCTGGTTGTCGTGCGTCGACAGCTCGGCCTTGGCATAGGGCAACTGGTCGCGCGCGACGGCGGCCAGCGGAAAGCCGGCGACGTACTGTTTCATCACCGGTGTGTCCCAGGCGTCCGCGCGAACGGCGACGTAACCGGTGTCGATACCCCACTGCGCCGCGCGTTGGGGCGTGGTAACCCATTTGATGAACTTGAACGCGGCTTCGCGCTGAGCCGGCGTCGACTTCTTGAAGAGGTAAAAGTTGCCGCCGCCCGTCGGGCTGCCGCGCTGCTTGCCCGCTGGGAGCATCGCGACGCCGAAATCGACCTTGGCGTTGTTCTTGAAGTTGGTCAGGTTGCCGGTCGTCGTCCAGACCATCGCGACTTTCTTCTCGAAGAAATCCTTGGGCGTCGTGCCCCAATCGACGATGCCTTCCGGATGGACCTTGTACTTGTTCACGAGGTCGACCCAGTATTGCAGCGCGTCGATCACTTCCGGCTTGTCGAAGTATGTCTGCGTGCCGGCAGGGTTCGTCAGGGTCGCGCCATTCTCAATCGCGAGACCCTGGAACAGCCAGTACGGGAATCCGGTCGACGGAATCTGCACGCCCCACTGCGTGACCTTGCCCGAGGCGTCGCGCTTGGTGAGCTTCTGCGCGTACTCGGTCATCTCCTTCCATGTCGCGGGCGGCTTGTTGGGGTCGAGGCCGGCCTCCTTGAACAGCTCCTTGTTGTAGTAGAGAACGATCGTCGAGCGCTGGAAAGGAATGCCCCACGTCTTGCCGCCGGTCTGGCTGTTCTCCATGAACGCCGGGTAGAAGCTCTTGAGCCAGGCCTTGTCTTCCGGTGTCTTGAGGAGATCGTCGAACGGCAGGATCGCGTCCTCGTCGATCAGCGTGTACATGTCGGTGGACAGCAGGATCGACGTCACCGGCGGCTCGCCGCTCTTCACGGCCGTAAGCGCCTTGGTGATGGAATCCTGGTAGCTGCCCGAATAAATGGGCTTGATCTTGATCCCGGGATTTTCCTTTTCGAAGTCCGCCGCGAAGCCGTCGATGATCTTGGTGATCGGGCCGCCCACGGCGACCGGATAGTAGAAGGACACCTCGGTCGGGTTCTGCGCCTGCACGAGCGCGGAACCCAAGCAGGCAGCGGCGAACAGCGTGAAGATTCCGTTACGGATGCATCGATGCAACATGACTTTCTCCTCCCAGGGCAGCGAATCGAATCGCTTGTTTTCAGGCAATCTGCGTTTCCGGTTCGCGGTTTGCCGGTACCGGCTTCCGGACCCCGTTCTCCGCGAAGTAATGCTGTGCGCTCGGCGGCCACGTGAGCCATGCGACGTCGCCGCGCGCCAAGCCGACGTTACCCTGCGTGCGGACGGCGAGCGGCTGCAAGCCGATCCGGCAGGCAAGGAGCGAGTCGCCGCCCAGGTATTCGACGCTTTCCACGCTCGCGCGCACGCCACGCTCGAACGCGAGGCCGATGTGCTCGGGCCGCACGCCCAGCATGCCGCCGGCGCATTGCGCGGGCAGCAGCGCTGGCTCGCCCGCGCCTTGAATCACCGCGCCGCCGGCGCCACCCTCGAGCTTCATGAGGTTCATGGGCGGCGTGCCGATGAACCGCGCGACGAACGTGTTCGCCGGCTGCTCGTAGAGTTCCACCGGCGTGCCGTTCTGCTCGATGCGGCCTCCGTTCAACAGGATCACCCGGTCGGCCATCGACATGGCCTCGACCTGATCGTGCGTGACGTAGACCATCGTGATGCCGAGCTTGCGCTGGAGTGCCCGGATCTCGAGCCGCATTTCAGCGCGCAGTTGCGCGTCGAGGTTCGACAGCGGTTCGTCCATGAGGCAGACCGGCGCTTCATTGATGATCGCGCGCCCCAGCGCCACGCGCTGTTGCTGTCCGCCGGAGAGTTGCGAGGGCTTGCGCTCGAGCAGAGGCGACAGGCCCAGGAGCTCCGCAACCCGCGCAAGCCGCGTCCGACAATCCGGCTTCGGAGACCCGGCGCACGTGCAGGCCGAAGAGAATGTTCTCCGCGACGGTGAGATGGGGAAACAGCGCGTAGCTCTGGAACACCATGGCGATGTTGCGCTGCGCAGGCGGCAGGCCCGTGACATCGCGCCCGTCGATGATGACGCGGCCGCCGTCGGCGGCCTCGAGCCCCGCGATCAGGCGCAGCGTCGTGGACTTGCCGCAGCCGGACGGCCCGAGCAGCACGTTGAAGGTGCCCGCCGCAAGGTCGAACGAGACGGCGTCGACGGCGCGCACCTGTCCATCGGCGGTCGTCCAGTGCTTGCTGACGTTCTCGACGACAATGGCCGACACCGTGCGCGTCCCCAAGTGCAACGTGGATCGTTGCAAAACATGATAGCAAACCGGCCACTCGGGCCGCGGGATTCAGCCGAAGAGCGCCGTGAGCGCCGCGCCGGGGTCGGGCGCGCGCATGAACGCCTCGCCGACTAAGAATGCCTGCACGCCGCGGTTGCGCATGAGCGTCACGTCGCGCTGGGTGGCAATGCCGCTTTCCGTCACGACAAGCCGGCCCGGCGGGATGCGCGCAAGGAGGTTCAACGTCGTGTCGAGCGTCACGCTGAAGTTGCGCAGGTTGCGGTTGTTGATGCCGATGAGCGGCGTCGTGAGTTGGAGCGCCCGGTCGAGCTCGGCGCCGCCGTGCACCTCGACCAGGACGTCCATGCCATATCCGTGCGCCGCGGCCTCGAGTTCGGCCATCTGAGCGTCTTCCAGCGCGGCGACGATGAGAAGGATCGCGTCGGCCCCGAGCGCGCGCGACTCGGCAACCTGGTAGGCGTCTATGATGAATTCCTTGCGCAGCGCCGGCAGCGAACACGCGCCGCGCGCACCGACCAGATACTCCGGGTCGCCCTGAAAAAAGGAGCGGTCGGTGATCACGGACAGGCACGCTGCGCCGGCGCGCTCGTAGCTTGCGGCGATGGCCGGCGGATCGAACGCATCGCGCAGCACGCCCTTGCTCGGACTGGCCTTCTTGATCTCGGCGATCACCGCCGCGCGGCCGGCAGCAATCTTTGCGCGCAGCGCCCGTTCAAATCCGCGCGGGGGCGATGCCGCGCGCGCTTCCGCGTCGACCACGCCGAAGGGACGCGCGACTTGCGCGCTGATGACCTCCGCCGCCTTGGTCGTGACGATCTGCGCCAGGATGTCGCTCTTGGTCACGCGGAACCAGCCTTGGCGGCGAGCTTTTGCGTCGTGGCGACGAACGCGTCGAGCTTGCGTTTGGCCGCCCCGCTGGCGATCGCTTCGCGCGCGCGGACGATGCCATCGGCAATCGACGACGCGATGCCCGCTGCGTAGAGCGCCGCCGCGGTATTGAGCGTGACGATCTCGCGGGGTGTGCCTTCGACGTTGCCCAAGGCCTCCAGTACCATTTCCTTCGACTCCGCCGCGTCCTTGACCTTGAGGCCGCGGTTGGACTTCATCGACAAGCCAAAGTCCTCGGGATGGATCTCGTATTCGCGAACTTCGCCGTTGATCAGCTCGCCGACCATCGTCGCCGCGCCGAGCGAGACCTCGTCCATCCCGTCCTTGCCGTAGACGACGAGCGCGTGCAGGCTGCCCAACCGCTGCAGTACCCGCACGTGGATGCCGACCAGGTCCGGATGGAACACGCCGATCAGCTGATTCGGCGCCCCCGCGGGATTGGTCAACGGGCCCAGGATGTTGAAGATCGTGCGTACGCCCAGCTCCTTGCGCACCGGCCCGGCGTGCTTCATCGCCGAATGGTGGCTCGGCGCGAACATGAAGCCCACGCCCGTTTCCGCGATGCACGCGGCGACCTGCGCGGGCGACAGCATGATGTTGGCGCCCAGCGCTTCCAGCACGTCGGCGCTGCCCGACCGGGACGACACCGAGCGGTTGCCGTGCTTGGCCACGCGCGCGCCCGCGCCGGCGGCGACGAACATCGACGCGGTGGAAATGTTGAACGTGTGCGACGCGTCGCCGCCCGTGCCGACGATGTCGACCAGGTGCTCGCGGTCGGGCACGTCGACCTTGGTCGAGAGTTCGCGCATCACCTGTGCCGCCGCGGCGATTTCGCCGATCGTTTCCTTCTTCACGCGCAGGCCGACGGTCAGCGCCGCGATCATCACCGGCGAGACCTCGCCGCTCATGATCTGCCGCATGAGCGACAGCATCTCGTCGTGGAAGATCTCGCGGTGCTCGATCGTGCGCTGCAGCGCATCCTGGAGGGTGATCGACATGTCGGATCCTACGGTTGCAATTCGCGGACGCGCCGCCTTGTCAAGTCGACGCGGCATGCAAGGCCCGCCTGCTCGGCGCCGCCGCCGCTGGCATAGAGCGCCTTGACGTAGTCGCATTGCAGCGTCCGGTATTCCGCGAACGCGCGCAGCGTTTTCGCCAGCGCCGCGTTGGCGCCCGCGCGGCCCGTGGCGTTGTCGATTTCGCGGGCGCGAATCCCTGCGGCCGCTTCCGCGCTGCGCAAGCTTGCCTGCGCCTGGGCATCGGCTTCGGCGAGGCAGCGCGTCACCGCGGCGTGATCACCCGCCGTCTGGCATTCGTCGAGGGCCCCCGCCGCCACCGGCGCGGCCAGGCCCAGCAGGACCATCGCCATCGCGACCCAAGTTGTGTTCATGCTTTCCCCTCCAGGAAATTGGCAAGCAGGCGCTTGCCGTGTTCGGTGAGTATGGCCTCCGGATGGAACTGCACCCCTTCGACCGCGTACCGGCGATGGCGCACACCCATGATCTCGCCGTCATCCGACGTCGCGGTGACCTCCAGCTCGCCAGGAAGGCTTGCGCGCTCGATCGCCAGCGAATGGTAGCGCGTCACCGCCAACGGTGCCGGGACGCCGGCAAAAACGCCGCGGCCGTCGTGCGTCACGGGCGAGAGCTTGCCATGCATGACGCGCTGCGCGCGCACGATGCGGCCACCGAAGGCCTGGCCGATGGCCTGGTGGCCGAGACACACGCCAAGGATCGGAACCTCGCCGGCGAAGCGCTGGATCAGCGGCACCGAGATTCCCGCCTCGTTGGGAGTGCACGGCCCGGGCGAGACGACGATCTGCGCCGGCGCGAGCCGCGCCACTTCCTCCACCGTGATCGCGTCGTTGCGGAAGACCTGCACGTCCGCCCCCAGCTCGCTCAGGTATTGCACCAGGTTGTAGGTGAAGCTGTCGTAGTTGTCGAGCATGAGGAGCATGGTCAGTGCCCGCCCGGCCGCCCGAAGGGCACTGTGCGCCCCCTCCGGGGGCAGCGAACGAAGCGAGCGTGGGGGTCCATCAGGCTTCCTCGTCCAGACCCTGCTGCACCATCTCCGCCGCGCGGATGACGGCACGCAGCTTGGTCAGCGTCTCCTGCCATTCGCCCTCGGGCGACGAATCATGGACGATGCCGCCGCCCGCCTGCGCATAGAGCGTTCCGTCCTTCAATACCGCGGTGCGCAGCGCGATCGCCGTGTCCATGTCGTCCTGGAAGCTGATGTAGCCGACGGCGCCGGAGTAGATGCCGCGCTTGGTGGGTTCGAGTTCGTCGATGATTTCCATCGCGCGGACCTTCGGCGCGCCGCTCACCGTGCCCGCGGGGAATGTCGCGCGCAATACGTCGATGCTGTTCATTCCCGGCTTCAGCACGCCCTCCACGTTGGACACGATGTGCATCACGTGCGAATAGCGCTCGATCACCATCTGGTCGGAAACCTGCACGGAGCCCGTCTTCGCGACGCGCCCGACGTCGTTGCGGCCGAGGTCCAGCAGCATCACGTGCTCGGCAATCTCCTTCGGGTCGTGCGCCAGTTCGTGCGCGAGCGCCTCGTCCTCCTGGCGGGTCTTGCCGCGCGGCCGCGTCCCGGCGATCGGGCGCAGCGTGATCGTTTCGCCCTCCTTGCGCACGAGGATCTCCGGCGATGCGCCGACGACGTGGAAGTCGCCGAAGTCGTAGTAGAACATGTACGGCGACGGGTTCAGCGAGCGCAACGCGCGGTACAGGGAAAGCGGCGACGCGGAAAACGGCATCATCGTGCGCTGCGAGATCACCGCCTGCATGATGTCGCCGGCGGCGATGTATTCGCGCGTGCGCGCCACGGCGGCCTTGTAGCCGGCTTCGCCGAATTCGCTTTCCGCCGTAGTGACCGTCGTCGCGGTCTGAAAGGGAATCGCCACGGGTTCGCGCAGCTTGCGCCGCAGTTCGGTGAGGCGCGCCGTGGCCTTCGCATAGGCATCGGGCGCGGCCGGATCCGCGTAGACGATCAGCGAAATCTTGCCGCCTAAGTTGTCGACGACCGCGAGTTCCTCGGTCAACAGCAGAAATATGTCGGGAATGTCCGCGAGTCCGGGGGTGGGCGGCCTCGCCGAACGCGCGAGCCTTGTTTCGACGTGGCGGACCGTGTCGTAGCCGAAGTAGCCGGCGAGGCCGCCACAGAAGCGCGGCAGTCCCGGCAAGGGGGCCGCGCGAAAGCGCGCCAGGAACGACTGGATGAACGCCAGCGGGTCGCCGTCGTGGAGCTCGACGACTCCGGATTGGTCTTCGACGGTGGTGTGGCGTTCGCGCACGCGCAGCCGCACGTTGGCCGGGAGGCCAATGAACGAATAGCGCCCGAACCGCTCGCCGCCGACGACGGATTCGAGCAGGAACGAATGGCGCTCGCGAGCGAGCTTCAAGTAGAGCGAGAGCGGGGTGTCGAGATCGGCAAACGTCTCGAGCACGAGCGGAATGCGGTTGTAGCCCTGCGCCGCCAGGGCGCGGAATTGCGCTTCGGTGATCATGCTTCGACCTTCTTGCTTCTCAGCCACTCATCAACGGGGGCGTCGCTTCAAGTCTTGTCTGCGCGCGACGCTAAAGACGCGAAGGATCAGGAGGGGCGCTGCCAGCGCCACTCGCCCTTGCGCCACCATCCCTTGAAGACAGGGAGGCTGTTGGGGTCGATGTCGAAGTTCATCGTTTCGACTATAGCATGGCCAGCGCGGCCCGCATCTGCGCGATCGTCGCGGCGTAATCCGCTGCGCCGAAGATAGCGCTGCCGGAGACGAACGTGTCGGCGCCCGCGCGCGCGATCTCCTCGATGTTGTCGACCTTCACGCCACCGTCGACTTCGAGGAAAATCGGCCGCCCGGTGCGCTGCTCCGCCATGTCGACCAGCTTGCGCGCCGCGCGCAGCTTGTCCAGCGCGTGCGGGATGAACGACTGGCCGCCGAATCCGGGGTTCACCGACATGATGAGGACCAGGTCCAGCTTGTCGATCACGTGCATCAGCCAATCGAGAGGCGTGGCCGGGTTGAACGCGAGGCCGGCCTTCGCTCCGCTGTCATGGATGAGGCCGATCGTGCGGTCGACATGTTCGGTGGCTTCCGGGTGGAACGTGATGATCGACGCGCCGGCTTCCGCAAAATCCGGCACGATGCGGTCGACCGGCTTGACCATGAGGTGCACGTCGATTGGAACGCTCGTGTGCGGCTTGATCCCGGCGCAGACCAGCGGCCCGACCGTCAGGTTGGGGACGTAGTGGTTGTCCATCACGTCGAAGTGGATCAGGTCCGCGCCCGCGGCAACGACCGCGCGCACCTCCTCGCCCAGGCGCGCGAAATCGGCGGACAGCAATGAGGGCGCAATTCTGTAGGTCGTGGGCATCGGACTATAATCCGCGTGGGTCGGGTCGGCTTGAAGCGAGTGGGGTAAATGGCAAGTTAGGGCAAATTACGGATGACGGACAGCAAGCGATACGAGATGACGGTGACGCCCGTGGCTGCGTTCCTCGCCGACCAATCCGACCCGGCGAGGAACCAGTACGTCTTTACCTACACGATCACGATCACGAACACCGGCGATGTCGCGGCCAAGCTCGTGAGCCGCCATTGGATCATCACCGATGCCGATCACAAGGTGCAGGAGGTGAAGGGGCTCGGCGTGGTCGGCCAGCAGCCTCTGCTCAAGCCCGGCGAGTCCTTCGAATACACGAGCGGCGCTTCCATCCCGACGGCCGTGGGCACGATGCACGGCAGCTACCAGATGATGGCCGCGGACGGAATAGCCTTCGACGCACCGATTCCGTTGTTCACGCTTTCGGTGCCGCGCACGCTGCATTAGGGATTCTTCGGCGCATCGCCGGATTTCGACGGGACATCGCGCGGCAACTTTTTCGGCGGCGTGACGGTCCACCACACGATGGCGACGGCTACTGCCAACGCGACGAGCGCCTCGATCAGAAACCACTCCATGGCCTTGCCCTTTCGCAGCATCCGTCACGCGGCCGCACCGCGCATTTCATTCACCGCGCTTGCCGCACTCGTCCTTTGCTGCCTGCCGTTCGCCGGCTGTCAAACGACCCCTGTCCCCTTGGCGCCTGTACCTTCAACGACCGCACCCGCAGCGACCGTGCGCCCCGTTTTCACGCCGTCCGCATGGACCGAGTTGCCGGGCTGGAACAGTGACCCGGTCGAGGCCGTGTGGCCCGCGTTCCGGATCGGCTGCCGCGCGCTTCTTGCCGATCCGAAAACGCAGCCGCTTTGGCAACTTCCATGCGCCGACTCCGAGCGCGTCGATGCAACCAGCGTGAATGGCGTCCGCGCGTTCTTCGAAACCCATTTTATCCCATACCGCGTCGCGGCCGCCGACGGCCGTGACGTGGGACGCGTCACCGGCTACTACGAGCCGCTGCTCAAAGGTTCGCGCGAGCGCGCCGCGCAGTTCGCCGTGCCGCTGTACGCGCCGCCCGACGATCTGCTGACCGTGGACCTGGCCTCTCTCTATCCGGAACTCAAGGACAAGCGCGTCCGCGGCCGTATCGACGGCAAGAAGGTCGTGCCCTATTGGACGCGCGCGGACATCGAGCACGGAATGACCGAGTTGACAGGCAAGGCGCTCGTCTATGTCGCCGATCCGGTCGAGGCGTTCTACTTCGAGATCCAGGGTTCCGGCCGCATCGAATTGCCCGATGGCGCGGTGATCCGCCTGGGCTACGCTGACCAGAACGGCCACCCGTACCGCTCCATCGCGCGCGTCCTTATCGAACGCGGCGACCTGCCGCAGGAACGCGCGTCGCTCGCGGGGATCAGCGCATGGGCGAAGGCGCACCCGGAGGCGACACGCGCGCTGCTCGACGAAAACCCGAGCTATGTCTTCTTTCGCGAGGTACCGTCTCCGGAAAAAGGTTCGCTCGATGCGCAAATCGATGGCCCGCTGGGAACGCTCGGCGTGCCGCTTCTTGCGCAACGCACGATCGCCGTCGATCCGCGCAGCATTCCGCTGGGCGCTCCCGTCTTCCTGGCGACGACGATGCCGCTGTCGAAGGTGCCGCTCACGCGTCTTGTGATGGCGCAGGACACGGGCGGGGCGATCCGCGGTGTCGTGCGCGCCGATTATTTCTGGGGCTTCGGCCCGCAGGCGGGACGCGAAGCCGGGCGGATGCTGCAGGACGGGCGGATGTGGCTTTTGTGGCCGGTGGGCGCCGACCCCGCGCATTAGATGGACCCCCACGCTTGCGGCTCTCGCCGCTGCGCTGCCCCCGAGGCGGCCCGCAGTCTCGCGCCTTGGGACGGCCCTGCGGCGCGAATGGGTCGCCGCGCTTGTGGCTAGGCCAGCACGTCGAGGGCTTGCTTGTCGGCGTGATACGACGAGCGCACCAGCGCGCCGACGGCGGCGTGCCGGAAGCCCATCGCATACGCTTCGCGCTCGAACTTCGCGAATCGCGTCCGGATGCACGTAGCGCAGCACCGGCAGGTGCGCCGCGTCGGCTGCAGGTACTGGCCGAGCGTCAGCATGTCGATGTCGTGCGCGCGCATGTCGCGCATCACCGCGAGGATCTCGTCGTCGGTCTCGCCCAGGCCCACCATCAGCCCGGACTTGGTCGGGACGTCCGGGAACTGCGCCTTGAACTCGCGCAGCAGCGTGCAGCGAGTGCGCGTAGTCGGAGCCCGGGCGCACCTGCTTGTACAGGCGCGGCACGGTCTCGAGGTTGTGGTTCATCACGTCCGGCGGCGCCGTCGCGCAGGATCTCCAGCGCGCGGTCGAGCCGGCCGCGGAAGTCGGGCACCAGCACCTCGATCTGCGTGTCCGGCGAATGCTCGCGCACCGCGCGGATGCAGTCGACGAAATGCTGCGCGCCGCCGTCGCGCAGGTCGTCGCGGTCGACGCTCGTGATCACGACGTAGCTGCAGCTCCAGCGCGGCGATCGTCCGCGCGAGATTGGCGGGCTCGTCGGCGTCGAGCGGCAGCGGCCGGCCGTGGCCGACGTCGCAGAACGGGCAGCGCCGCGTGCAGATGTCGCCCATGATCATGAACGTCGCCGTGCCCTTGCCGAAGCACTCGCCGATGTTCGGGCAGGACGCTTCCTCGCACACCGTGTGCAGGTTGTGCTCGCGCAGGATCTTCTTGATCTCGGAGAAGCGCGGCGACGACGGCGCGCGCACGCGGATCCACTCGGGCTTCTGCAGCGCTCGCGCGGCGACGACCTTGATCGGGATGCGCGCGGTCTTGGCGTCGCCCTTGTGCTTGACGCCGGCGGCGTTGGCGGGTGGCGGTGGGGGGTCGGCGCTGTCCATGGTCATCGACTGCGTCAAGTGTGCGGCGAGTATCGGCGCCAGCTCGCGCCCGCGGCTGTCCACGCGTGCGCGCGACGCCGAGGTCGGCAGTTGCGTCACCGCGAGCCCGGGATAGCCGCACGGGTCGATGTCGGCGAACGGCGCCAGGTCCATCGCGACGTTCACCGCGAGCCCATGATACGTGCAGCCGCTGCGCACCTTGAGGCCCAGCGCCGCGATCTTCGCCTCGGCGCCCGTCGCGCTTCACGTACACGCCGGGCGCCGACGGCTTGCCGTACGCGGAAATGCCAACGGAATCAAGCCATTCTACCACCGCGGCCTCGAGGCGCCGGACCATGTCGCGGATGGCCAGCCGCGCGCGCGCAGGTCGACGAGCGTGTACGCGACGAGCTGGCCGGGACCGTGATACGTGACCTGGCCGCCGCGGTCGACCTTGAGCACGGGAATGCCGTTGTCGCGCAGCAGGTGCTCGCGGCGGCCGGCGAGCCCCAGCGTGTAGACCGGCGGATGCTCGGTGAGCCAGAGCTCGTCGGGCGTGCCGGCGTCGCGCGCGTCGGTGAACGCCTGCATCGCGCGCCACGTCGCCGCGTAGTCGGTGCGGCCGAGTGCGCGGACTACGACGCTCGGCGGCGAGTCGACAAGTGGCGTCATGTCGGCTCGGTCCAGATTCGAGCGGGGAACTCGAACGCTTCGCCGCCGGCCGACGTGCGGTGCGCTGCCAGACGACGCGCTCGCGGGTCACCGACAGCATCCACGTCTGCTGCTCGAGCGGCGACGGCTTGGCGAACGCGCGCGGCTCGAGCACCGCGCAGCAGCCGCCGTGCCGCGGATCGCGCACCGATTCGTAGCGGATGGCGCCGACGCCGGCCTTCGCGCGCGACGCGCGCGAAGCGCTGGCACGCCGCGTAGTCGTCCGGATCGGTCCAGCGCGCGCGATCGCGCACGAACGGCGGCTCGCGCAGGTCGACGGCGCTGCGCGCGACGCTGGCGCGGAACACGGTCTGCGGCTTCGCGCGGCATCGCCGCGCAGCGCCGGCGTGTCGAGCAGGTGGCGCCAGCGCCAGTAGCCGAGTTCCGCGCACGCGGTGCGCACCTCGTCCGCGCCATAGAACACGCCGGGGTCGTTCGGTCCGCGAAAGCGCGAGCCGCCCGGCGGCGGCGCATAGCGGAACGGCGTGAAGAGCAGGTAGTGAGGCGCGCGGCGCCGCGTCGGGAACGGGCGGCTTGCTCTCGTCGAGCAGGCGCTCGAGGACGTGCTGCTCGTCGAGCGAGTCGACCAGCGCCATCGTCGACGCGACGTGCTGCGCCTCGACCGCGCGCCACACGTCGAAGCGCGCAGCGCGCGGCCTCAGACGCGACCGCGCGCGGCGTCCAGGTACGCGACGACACGGACCAGGCCCTCGACCGATGCGCAAAGGTCGTGCGGGCGCGGCCGCCGAGCGCGAGGTTGTCGCTCGCAAGCCAGGTCGCGCGCGGTTCCTCGTGGCCCCACAGCGCGTCGAGCGAGCGGAACAGGCGCACGAACAGCCGCGCCAGCTCCCATTCCTTGGCGCGCTCGGGCGACAGCAGGTACTTGCCGGCGAACAGGCGCGACGCCGTGGCCTCGGAAACGCCGAGCGCCGCGGCGACGTCGCGCTGCGTAGAGCCCGAGCAGCGTCGCCGCGCGCACCGCGGCCTTGCTGAGCACGGCGGCTCCGCCACGGGCGCGGGCGCGGCGGCGCGGGGCTGGCAGGAATGCGGCGTTCATGGGGAAAGTATTTATGCGGAAATCATGCCTGATAGTTTGCCTCAGAAACAGCGCGGCCCGCAACGCTCGCCGGGGCAGGCGGAGCGGCGCCACTGCGCCTACAGCACCATCTTCACCATCGGGTGCGCGACCAGCTCGCGGTACAGGTTGTCGAGTTGCTCGCGCGACGTCGGCGTTGACCGTCGCGGTGACCGACAGCCAGTTGCCTTCCTTCGACGCGCGCATCTCCAGCGCCGCCGGATCGAAATCCGGCGCGTGCTTGCGCACGACGTCGGCCACCGCCTGCGCGAAACCGTCCTGCGTGCGGCCCATGATCTTGATCGGGAACACGCACGGGAACGTGAGCGCGGATTCCCGCTCTTCGGTGTGCAGGGCGTCGAGGGCGGGGTCGGGCTTGGTCATGGCGCTCTCCGGCCGGGACAGTCGCGAGCACCAGCGGGCGATGCCGTGCAATATGCGGGCGGCGGCGTCCGGCGCAACCGCCCGGCAGCCTTCAGCCGCCTGTACATGTACTCGCGCGTCAGCGGATGCGGCAGGCGGCCGTCGGCATGCGGCTTGCCGGCCAGCAGCTTGCCACAGCGACAGCCAGCCGCGGTCGAACGCGTGCGCCGACCCCGCCATGTAGATGCGCCAGATCCGGTAGCGCTCGTCGCCGACCTCGGCTCGCGCGCGCCGTCCTCGTGCGCCTCGAGGCGGTCGACCCAGTGCCACAGCGTCTTCGCGTAGTGCTCGCGCAGCGCTTCGGCGTCGACCGACTCGAGTCCTTCCCTCGCCATGCCCTCGATCACGCGCGACACGTGCGTCAGCTCGCCGCCGGGGAAGACGTAGTCCTCGACGAAGTCGCCGATGCCGCTGCCCAGGCTGTCGGCGTCGAGCGAGTTGTGCGTGATGCCGTGGTTCAGCACGAGGCCGCCGGGCTTCAGCACGCGGTAGATCTTGCCGAAGTAGCGCGGGAAGCGGCTGCACGCCGACGTGCTCGAACATGCCCACGCTCGCCACCTTGTCGTAGGCCGGTTCCTCGGGCAGGTCCAGGTAGTCGCGCAGTTCGACGCGCACGCGCCCGGCCAGGCCGCGCGCGGCGATCTCGCGCGTCACGTGGTCGAACTGGTTTTGCGACAGCGTGATGCCGGTCGCGTCGACGCCGTACCGCTCGGCGGCGTGGAACAGGAGCGCGCCCCAGCCGCAGCCGATGTCGAGGAAGCGCTCGCCCGGCGCAAGGCGCAGCTTGCGGCAGATGTGGTCGAGCTTCTGCACCTGCGCGGCATCGAGCGTGTCCGTGGTCGCTGTGGAAATAGGCGCAGGAATAGACCATGCGCTGGTCCAGCCACATCCGGTAGAACGCATTGGAGACGTCGTAGTGATGCGCGATGTTCCGGCGGTTCCCGCGCTGCTGTTGCAGGAACGCCTTGAGGCGAGCGCGCAGCGCGCTCGCGGCCGTGCGACACCGAGCCCACCATCGACTCGGCGATGCCGAGCATGCGCCGCGAACTGCCGGTGAAGTCGAGGTCGCCGTGCACGTACGCCCGGCGAGCGAGCCCAGCGCGGGCTTCGCCAATGCGCGCAGACCCTTCCACGAGCGGGCGACGATGTCGACGGCCGGCGCGGTGGACAGCGGCACGCGCGCGCCGTCCGGCAGGACGAGCGTCGCCGGGACGTCACGCCCGCCATAGCGGCTCGCGATCAAGTGCTGGAGTGCTTCGGCCATGGTCCTTCGTCCCCTTGGGGTATTAGCGAAGTCCGGATACCAAAATACCGTCGCGAAATACTTAACGAATACCTAGGGCGGCAACCCCGCCGCCAGCACGGCTGCCACACAAGTTTAGCAAGAAGTGCCACCGCTTGTGTAGGCGAATGCCCCATCGTTTTGACAGCGAAGAGCCCGCCGCCTAACATCCGGCTCGATGGCAACCACCGTGGCGCTCCCGCCGCAGGCCTTCGACGCCCGGCAATTCCGCGATGCGCTCGGGGAGTTCGCGACCGGCGTTGCGATCGTCTGCGCTCGCACCGGCGACGGCCGCTACGTCGGACTCACGGCCAACTCTTTCAATTCGGTGTCGCTCGACCCGCCGCTGGTGCTCTGGAGCCTGGCGCGGCGCTCGGCAAGCCTGCCCGCGTTCGAAGCTGCGGAGCGGTATTGCGTCAACGTGCTCTCGGTGGAACAGACGGAACTCGCGCGCCGCTTCTCGCGGCCCCACAAGGATCGCTTTGCCGGCGTCGGCTATCGGATGGGGTGGGCGGATGCGCCATTGATTAACGGCTGCGTGGCCTGGTTCGAATGCCGTCACCACGCGCGCCATCGCGCCGGCGATCACATGGTGTTCATTGGTGAAGTTACGACCTGCGAGCGCGCCCAGGGCCGCGGACTCGTCTTCCACCACGGGCAATTCGGTTCGGTGGTGCCGGTGCCGGAAACCTGAAGGGCGGCGAACCGATCACTGCGCCTTGGGCTTTTTTGCCTGGAAGACTTCCCACATCCTGCGGAATACCGGACCGGGACGGCCGCCCGCGAACGGCTTGCCGTCGACGGTCGTAACGGCGAGCACTTCCTTCGTCGACGACGACAGCCACATCTCGTCGGCCGCGAGCGCCTCGGCCCTCGGCACCGGCCTCACGGCGAGCGGAATTCCCGCCTCGCGCGCGAACTCCATCGTCGCGTCGTAGGTGATCCCGGGCAGGATCAGGTTGTCCTTGGGCGGAACGACGATTTGCCCGTTCGTTACGATCAGCACATTCGATGCGGACGCCTCGGTGAGGAAGCCGTCGCGGAACATCACGGTTTCGACCGCGCCCTGGTCCGCGGCGAGCTGGCGCATGAGCACGTTGCCAAGAAGCGAGATCGTCTTCAAGTCGCAACGATGCCAGCGGTTGTCCTCCGCGGTGACCACCGCGACACCCTGCTCCACCACGTCGCGCGACGGCGTGGCAAGAGGATTGCTCATCATGAACACCGTCGGCGCGACGTCCTTGGGGAACGTGTGGTCGCGCTGGGCCACACCGCGCGTCACCTGGAAGTAGACGCCCTGGTTCGCGTACGGCTGGCGGCCGACGAGGCTGCGCACCAGCGCTTCCCACTGCTCGTCGGTGTACGGATTGGCAAGTCCGATGCCATCGAGGCTGCGCTGCAGCCGCGCCAGATGATGCGGCAGTCGGAACGGCTCGCGGGCGTAGACCGGGATCAGTTCGTAAACGCCGTCGCCAAAGATGAAGCCGCGGTCCAGGACCGAGATTTTCGCCTCGCCCAGCGGAACGAATTCGCCATCGAGGAACACGATCTGGTCGGAGTCGAACACGGTCACGAGCGCTTGATCCACAGCCGAATCGTATCCCACGCGCGACCGAAGAAGCCCGCGGCCGGCACTTCCTCCAGCGCGATCAGCGGAAACTCCGCCACCGGCTTGCCGTCGAGCGCGACCTTCACCGTCCCCAGTCGCTGCGCGCGCGCGATCGGCGCCACCAGCGGCTCCTGCGCCTCCATCGTCAGTGCCAGCTTGTCGGCCTTGCCCTTCGGCAGCGTCAGGTATCGATCGGCAAGAAAGCCCGCCGGCACTTCGTTCAGCGTTCCCTTCCAGACCCGCAGCGTCGAGATCGTCTTGCCCGATTGGTAGAGCTGAACGGTGTCGAACGCCTGGAAGCCCCAGTTGAGCAGCTTCTGCGCCTCTTTGGCACGCGCCGCGTCCGACGCCGCGCCCAGCACGACAGCGAGCACCCGCCGCTCGCCGCGCTTTGCGGATGCGATCAGGCACCACCCTGCGGCGTCCGTATGGCCGGTTTTCATGCCGTCGACATTGGGATCGGTCCACAGGAGCCGGTTGCGGTTGGGCTGCGTGATGTTGTTGTAGCGGAATTCCTTTTGCGCGTAGAGCGGATAGAACTCCGGGTAGTCGTTGATCACCGCGCTGGCAAGCTTCGCCATGTCCGCGGCAGTCGAGTAATGTTCGGGCGCGGAGAGGCCCGTGACGTTGATGAAGTGCGAATTCGCCATGCCGAGGCGCGCCGCTTCCTTGTTCATTCGCGCGACGAATGCCTCTTCGCTGCCATCGGTGAGTTCGGCCAGCGCGATCGACGCGTCGTTGCCCGACTGGATGATCATGCCGCGCAGCAGCTCGTCCACCGACACGGCGCGCCGTGGCTCGATGAACATCCGCGAACCCTCCGCGCGCCACGCGCGCTGCGAAACGTTCACCATCTGCGACGGCGCAATCGTCCTCGCGCGAAGCGCGCCGAAAACGAGATACGCCGTCATCAGCTTGGTCAGCGATGCGGGGTCCCTTCGCGCGTCGGCGTTGGCGCTCGCGAGCGTCTGGCCGCTCGTGACGTCCACCAGGCGAAATGCAGCGGCCGCGATTCCCGGCGCCGGATTCGTCTCCGCGGACATGGCCACGGCATCGGAAACCGCCGGTGTCGCCGGAGTCGCGGCAAGGCAGGGCGCCGGAACGGCGAGCGCTGCGCAGACGAGCGCGGCAAGAAGCGAGTGTCGGGACATATGTCTTCAGCGCGGGCGGGCGCGGCGCTCGTCGTCCGCGGGCGCGCGGACACGCACCTCGGCGTTGACGGAAATATCGTGGCGCGAGCCATCGGCCGCCTCGATGGTCAGCACCAGCGTCACCCGTTCCCCGGCGGCCAGCGGATGGGCCAGTCCGCGCAACACCAGGTGAACGGAATCCGGCGCGAGGACGACCGGCACGCCGGCCGGCAAGGCCAACTGTGGCAGCGCCTTCGAATAGCTTCCGGCGGAGCGTATGACAACGCTGGTCGCGATCGCCGACCTCGCCTCCTTGAGCGTGGCGTCCTCGCTGCTGGTGAGCCGCAGGTACGCTTCCGTTGCGGTCCGCTCCGGCGTCGGCCGCACCCACGGCGCGTGGACGGTGACCACGGCGCGCGCCGTCGTGGCGAAGATCACGAGGATTCCGGCAAGTGCTGCGCAACAAGCTCTGGCGGTGCTGATCTTCATGGCAGGCATCCTACGCGACGTCGCAAGGTCACAACGGTTCAACCGGAATCACGCCGACAACTTTTCCGGTATCTTTTTCGAGGACGATCGTCATTGCGCCGATGCGGGTCCGCAACGGCAGATAGACCAGCTCCTCCACCGGCTTGCCGGATACGCTGGCAAGTTTGGCGACGACTTCCGCATTGGCCGGATTGCTTTTCGCGAGCTTGGCCAGGGGTTGCCCGTATGCGACGGCGTCCCGGGCCGCCGTAGCATACGGAATATAGAACCGCGGATGGGCGGAAAAATCGGGGCCGCCGCCTAAGGCTTCCATGGTGATCTGAATCTCGAGTCCCGGATCGACGGGAACGCGAGCCGCCGCAAGCCGCGGTCCGGCCAGCGGCATGGATCGGAATTCCGCGAGCTTGGCGTCGTCCATTTCACCGGCCACCACCTCGTTGGCGGCCACCACCGCGAACGCGCCGTGGACATAAACGATGAATGCAGGACGCGCGGACGCCATTACGTCGACGCCATAAATGAGCGCCGCGATCTGCACCATCACGATGGCCGCGATATCGTAGATGAGGCTGCGCTTGGCGGGATTGAACACGATGAAAGTCAGAAGCGGCCCCAGGGCGACGTCAACGCCGACGATCAGAAGCAGGAGTTTCTTGCCGCCGGCAGCTTCGAAGTACGGACTGGGATACCAGAGGAGCAACATCAGCGCGAAGATCGTTCCCGCGACCAACGCGCTGATGGCGAGGTGGAACAGCGCCGCCTGCCGGCGCGTGTACCGTGACAGGAAATTGGGCCAGAACGCATCCGCGGTTGTTGCCTGGCCAGTGTCCGGTGCCTGCATGTCGTCAGCCGCCGGTGAACGCAAAGTCGACACCCGGCTTCCGCCCGGCAATCACGTCGGCGAGTGCGCGCCCCGAGCCGCACGCCATCGTCCAGCCCAGTGTGCCGTGCCCGGTATCGAGGAAAAGGTTGCGATAGCGCGTGGCGCCCACCAGCGGCACGTTTGACGGTGTGGCCGGACGCAGGCCGGTCCAGAATTGCGCGGTGTCGCGGTCCCCCGCATCGGGAAACAATTCGAAGGTCCGCCGGATGAGCGCTTCACACCGCACGAGATTCAGGTCCTTGTTGTAGCCCGACAATTCCGCCGTGCCCGCGACCCGCAGGCGGCTGCCCAAGCGCGTGAAGACGATCTTCCACGCGAGATCGGTCAGCGACACGGTCGGTGCGCCGCGATGGTCGTCGATCGCAATGGTCGCCGAATAACCCTTCGCCGGATAGATGAGGCACGGCACCCCGAGCGGCTTGAGCAGGAATGGGCTGTAGCTTCCGAGTGCCAACACATAGGCGTCCGCAGCAAGCACTTCCTTGCGGTGATCCTCGTTGATGCAGCGCACGCCGGTCATCGCATCCCCTTCCGCTTCGAGGGCGGCGATCGCCATGCCCCAGCGGAATTTCACGCCGCGCTCTGCCGCCATGCGCGCCAGCTCCTGCGTGAAGCGCTGCGCGTCGCCAGACTCGTCGGAGATCGTGAAAATGCCCCCGGCCAACTGCTCGCGGCACGCAGCGAGCGCGGGCTCGATGGCGACACACTCCGCCACTGTCTTCACGTCGCGGTCGCAGCCGAAACTGCGCATCAGCTCGGCGGATGCGACACCCTGCGCGAATTCCTTCGCGTCGGTGTAGAAGGAAAGGATGCCGCGCTCGAGGTGGTCATACTCGATGCCGGTCTGCGCGCGCAGGTCCTTCAGGCAATCGCGCGAGTACAACGCGAGGTTCAGGCACTGGATCGTGTTGTGCCGCGTGCGGGAGGGCAGGCATTCGTAGAGGAATTGCAGTCCCCAGCGCCATTGCTGCGGGTCCGCGCGCAAGCGGAAGAGGAGCGGTGCGTCGTCGCGGCCCAGCCATTTCAGGATCTTGAGCGGCGCCTCCGGATTCGCCCACGGCTCCGCGTACGACGCCGAGATCTGCCCGCCATTGGCGAACGACGTCTCGAGCGCCGCTCCGGGATGGCGATCGAGCACCGTGACTTCGTGGCCGTCCCGCGACAGGTACCACGCGGCCGTGACGCCGACCACGCCGGCACCGAGCACCAGGATGCGCATCAGGCGGCGGCGGGTGCCGAATCTGATTCCATTCCCGCGACTTCGGCCATCGGAATGCAGCTGCAGAAAAGGTTGCGATCGCCGTACACGTTGTCGATGCGCGCGACCGGCGGCCAGTACTTCACCGCCTTCTGCGAAGCCGTCGGATACGCAGCGGACAAGCGCGAGTACGCATGCGCCCACTCGTCGGCCGATACCGCGGCCGCGGTGTGCGGCGCGTGCTTCAATGCATTGTCGGCGCGGTCCATCCGGCCCTCTTCGATCGCGCGGATTTCGGCGCGAATGGCGATCATCGCGTCGATGAAGCGGTCGAGCTCCGCTTTCGGCTCGGACTCCGTCGGCTCCACCATCAGGGTCCCCGGAACAGGGAAGCTCATCGTCGGCGCGTGGAAACCATAATCCATCAGGCGCTTGGCGACATCTTCGACTTCGATGCCCGACGCGACCTTGAGCGGGCGCAGGTCGAGGATGCACTCGTGCGCGACCAAGCCGCCGGGGCCGGCGTAGAGAACGGGATAGTGCGGCGCGAGGCGTTTCGCAATGTAGTTCGCGGCGAGGATCGCGCTCTCGCTCGCGGCTTTCAATCCCTCGCCGCCCATCATCGTCACGTACATCCACGAGATCGGGAGAATAGATGCGCTGCCATACGGCGCGGCGGAAACCGGACCGATCGCGCGCGGCGCGCGGTCTTCCGCCGGCATGTCGCGATGGCCAGGGAGGAACGGCGCCAGATGCGCCTTCACCGCCACGGGGCCCACGCCCGGCCCGCCGCCGCCATGAGGTATGCAGAAAGTCTTGTGCAGGTTCAAGTGCGAGACGTCCGCGCCGAAATGACCCGGCGCCGCCAGGCCGACCAATGCATTAAGGTTGGCGCCATCGACATACACCTGCCCGCCATGGCCGTGCACGACTTCGCAGATCCGCTTGATGCCCGCCTCGAACACGCCGTGCGTCGACGGATAAGTGACCATGATCGCCGCGAGGTCGCCCGCGTGCTCGTCGGCCTTGGCCTCGAGATCGTCCAGGTCGATGTTGCCTTCCGCGTCGCACGCGACCACCACCACCTTCATGCCGGCCATGTGCGCCGACGCGGGATTGGTGCCGTGCGCGGACGACGGAATGAGGCAGACGTTGCGGTGCGGCTCGCCGCGGCTCGCGTGATACGCCTCGATCATCAGGAGGCCGGCAAATTCGCCCTGCGATCCCGCATTGGGTTGCAATGACACGGCGTCGTAGCCGGTCGCCGCGCACATCATCTGCTCGAGCTCGTGGATCATCCGGTGGTAGCCAACAGCCTGGTTCGCGGGCGCGAACGGATGCAGCGCGCCGAATTCGGGCCAAGTCACCGGGATCATCTCGGAGGTCGCGTTGAGCTTCATCGTGCACGAGCCGAGCGGGATCATCGAGCGGTCGAGCGCCAGATCGCGGTCTGCGAGCTGCCGCAGGTAGCGCAGCATCTCGGTTTCCGAGCGATAGCGGTGAAAGACCGGGTGCGTGAGGAACGGCGTGGAACGCAACAGCGTCGCCGGCAGGCCCTCGGACACGGCGGCATCGTGGTCGGCGACGGTGAACGGCGCGTCGTCGAAGGCGAAGATGTCCCAGATGCGCGCGACGTCGTCGCGGGTCGTTGTCTCGTCGAAGGAGATCCCGAGCGTGCGCTCGTCGACTTTGCGAAAATTGAAGCCGTACGCGACGCCGTTCGCGAGTATGTCCGCGGTCTTCGCACCCGTCGCCACGGTGATCGTGTCGAAGAACGCCTGCGTGGGAACGCTATAGCCCAGCCTTTCCAACCCCTCTTTCAGGATCGCGGCCAGCCGGTGCACACGGCGCGCGATCAGCGTGAGGCCCTCGGGGCCGTGATAGACAGCGTACATGCCCGCGATGACCGCCAGCAAAACCTGGGCGGTGCAGATGTTCGACGTCGCCTTCTCGCGGCGGATGTGCTGCTCGCGCGTCTGCAGCGCCAGCCGATACGCCGCGTTGCCGTTGGCGTCGACGGTGACGCCCACCAGGCGGCCCGGCATCGAGCGCTTGAACTCGTCGCGCGTCGCGAAATATCCGGCGTGTGGCCCGCCGTAGCCAACCGGCACGCCGAGGCGCTGCGTCGAGCCGACCACGACGTCGGCGCCCCATTCGCCGGGCGGCGCTAGCAGCGTCAGCGCGAGGATGTCGGCGGCGACGATTACGAGCCCTCCCCGCGCGTGCACCGCATCGGCCAGCGCGCGGCTGTCGCGAACTTCACCCGTCGCGCCCGGATACTGCAGGAGGACGGCGAACGCGCCGCTCGCCGCGGCGTCCGCGGCGGGGCCGACGACGACCTCGACATCGAGCGGGCGCGCGCGCGTTTGCACGACGTCCAGCGTTTGCGGAAAGACATCGTCCGCGACGAAGAAGCGCTTGCTTGCGCTCTTGCCGACACGAAGCGCCAGCGTCATGGCCTCGGCCGCCGCCGTGGCCTCGTCGAGCATCGAGGCGTTGGCGATCGCCATGCCGGTCAGGTCGCACACCATCGTCTGGAAATTGACCAGCGCCTCGAGCCGCCCCTGCGAGATTTCCGGCTGGTAGGGCGTGTAGGCGGTGTACCACGCGGGGTTCTCGAGGACGTTGCGCAAGATGACGCCCGGCGTGTGCGTCCCGTAGTAACCCTGTCCGATGAACGACTTCAGCACCTTGTTCTGGCCGGCGATTCCCGACAGCCTCTGCAGCGCTTCCGCTTCCGGCACAGGTGCGGCGAGCTTGATCGGCGCCCGCTCGCGTATCGCGGGCGGGATGAGGGCATCGATCAATTCGGCGCGCGTCGCGAAGCCCAGCGTGGCGAGCATCGCGGCCTGATCCTCGTCCGTCGTGCCGATGTGACGGGCGAGAAACGCCGAGCGGTCTTCGAGTTCGCGCAAGCTTGTCGATGCCGCGCCGGGCAGCGGTTCGTTCATTTTCATGGGCAATGCATCCTTTATGCTTCGCCGATCAATTTTTCATAGGCCGCCGCGTCGAGCATCGCCGCGAGCGCTTTCGCATCGGCGGGCTTGATGCGGAAGAGCCACGCAGCGTAAGCGTCGGCGTTCAGCGATTCGGGCGCGCCTGGCAGCGCTTCGTTCACGGCGACCACCTGTCCGGCAATCGGAGCGTACACATCACTCGCCGCCTTCACCGACTCCACGACCGCACACGCCTCGCCCGCCTTCAATTGCCGGCCGACGGCGGGCAATTCGATGAACACGAGATCGCCCAGGGCCTCCTGCGCATGGTCGGTGATGCCAACGGTGACCGTGCCGTCGGATTCGGCGTGCAGCCATTCGTGGCTGTCGGTGTATTTGAGGTCGGCGGGAACGTTCATGCGGTTTCTCCGTAGGGCATCGTGCGCTTTAGGTAACTTCAGGAAACATCAGAGGAATCATCAGGAAACGAGAACCTTGCCGTTGCGCGCGAACGGCGGCTTGACGACGCGCGCGGCGAGTTGCTTGTCGCGCACCGCGACGCGCACGATGTCGCCCGGTGCCACCCCGCGCGGCAGCCGCGCGAGCGCGATCGACTTGCCCAACGTGGGGCTGAACGTGCCGCTGGTGATTTCGCCGTCGCCGTGTGCGGTGTGCACCTTCTGGTGGGCGCGCAGCACACCGCCAGCGTCCTGCAGCAACAGCCCGCTCAGTTGCTGGCCGGGCGGCTTGGCCACGAGTGCCGCCTTGCCGACGAAATCGCGCGAACTGGCGAGATCAACGGTCCAGGCAAGGCCGGACACGAGCGGGGTCACGGTTTCGTCCATATCCTGGCCGTAGAGGTTCATTCCGGCCTCGAGCCGCAGCGTGTCGCGCGCACCCAGCCCGCACGGTTTCACGCCGGCTTCCGCGAGCGCTCGCCACGTCGCTTCCGCGGACTTCGCGGGCACCATCACTTCGAATCCGTCTTCACCGGTGTAGCCGGTGCGCGCGATGAATACCTTGTCCGTGAACGCAACGCCCGTGAAGGGCTTGAGGGCCGCGGTCGCCGCTTCGCTGCCGGGCAACGCCTGCCACACCTTCGCGCGCGCGTTGGGGCCCTGCACCGCGATCATCGCCAGGTCATCACGTGGGGTGAGCGTCAGTTGCGGCGCGTGTTCGGCGATAAGGCGCCGGAACCACGCGATGTCCTTGTCCGTTGTTCCGGCATTGACGACGATGCGAAAGAAATCCTCGCGCAGGAAATAGACGATCAGGTCGTCCAAAACGCCGCCGTCCGGCGCGAGCAGGCATGAGTACAGCGCCTTTCCCGGCTCCTTCAGCTTGTCGACGTTGTTGGCGAGCGCGCGGCGCAGGAAGTCGCGCGCGCCCGCGCCGGCCAAGTCGACGGCGCGCATGTGCGAAACGTCGAACATGCCCGCGTCGCGGCGCACCGCGTGGTGCTCGTCGATCTGCGAACCGTAGTTGACCGGCATGTCCCAGCCGCCGAAGTCGACCATGCGCGCGCCCGCGGCGCGGTGGGTGGCATTGAGCGGGGTCTGCTTCAGCACTGAAGGTCTCCGGCAGCGAACAGAAAATGGGCGGAAGGGAATCATCCACTTCGCCCCGTCTGTCCTCTTTACCTGAGAGATTTGGAGTGGCGGGACGGCGCAGCTCAAAGTCCCATCACCCGGTGCCCCTTCGGTGGGCTGCGTCGGCGCCAGGCGGTCTGCCCGGCCTCCTCACAGCCGCTCTCCAGATCGGCGTTGCGTTGCGTGCAGTCCTCGGTACCTGAGCGATTTTCGGGAATACGCCTTCGGCGGCGACGTTGCGCGGCCCGTTCAGCTCTCATTGGTGAGCTAACCGCCGCGACGTCACGCTCTCCTGCACGAACCCGTGAATTCTACCGGCGAAGGGGCCTTCCGGTCAAAGGCAGGGCCGCCCCGCAAGTGGCGCTACTTCTTGAGCGTAAGAATCCAGGTGATAAGGTCCGTGATGTCGGCATTCGACACCGCTGCGTTGGGCGGCATCGGAACAGGACCCCAGACACCCGAACCACCCTCCTTCACCTTCTTGGACAGCTTGGCGACGGCGTCCTTGTCGCCCTTGTATTTCGCGGCAACTTCCGTGTAACTCGGACCGACGATTTTCTTGTCAACGGAGTGGCATGCGGCGCAGCCGTCTTTTTTCATCATCGCTTCGGCCGAAGTGTTGTCGAGCGCGGCATGCGCGGTGCCGGCGGCGAAAAGCGCGGCACCGGCGAAGGCAAACAGTGCAAGTTTCATTCAGTCTCCAATGCGAGATGGGAAGGATGGCGCGCCCGAATGTTACCCGACGCCGAGTTCGCGTTCGAGTTCCGCGAGCGTGGCGATGGGAGGCAGGCAGCGCGTGCCGCGGCACACCCAGGCGACGGCGCCCTCCACCGGTCGTGCGCCTTTGGCCAGCGCGGGCGGGAGCGCCGCAACGCCTGCGACATTGAAGACGCGCGCCAAGGGCGGTATCGCTTCTCCAGCGCCCGCTGCCAGGAGAGCGCCTCGTCGGGCTCGCCATCGATGAGCACCGCCGTGGGTGGCGATTCGAGGTCGGCAAGTGCTGCGAGCAGCGTCGAGCATCCGCCCGGCGACTCCGCAAGCATCGGTGCGAAGAGCCGCACGCAGCGTTCGGCGGCCTCGATGTAGCGCAGCTCCGATGCAAGGTGCCCGAATGCGATCAGCGCGCACGCGGCCACGCCGTTGCCCGACGGCGTGGCGTTGTCGGGACCGGGCTTCGTGCGGTGGAACAGTTTTTCGTGATCGTGGCTCGTGAAGAAAAAGCCGCCGCGCTCCGAATCCTCGAACCGCGCGAGCAACGCATCCGCCAGTTCCCGCGCCCAGGCGAAATCCTGCAAACGGAATTGCGTCTGCATGAGTTCAACCAGCGCCGCCAGGAGAAACGCGTAGTCGTCGAGATAGCCGTTCAAGTCGGCGTGATCGCGAAAGCGCGTGGCGAGAAGCCGTCCGTGGCGCCAGGCCGTGCGCGAAAGCGCATCGGCCGCTGCGAACGCCATCTCGGCCCAGCGCGGCTCGTCCTGCGCCCGTGCGGCGCGCGCGAGGCCCGATATAGCGAGCGCGTTCCACGCCGTCAGGACCTTCTCGTCGCGGCCGGGGTGAACGCGCTGCTCGCGCGCGGCAAACAGGGCGGCCTGCGCGCCGGCGAGGCGCGTGCGCGCATCGGGAAGCGATAGGCCGAGTTGCGCGGCGACGCGCTCCAGCGGCTCCACCAATCGCAAGTGCCACGCGTGTCCCTCGAAGTTCGGCGGCCGATCCAGTCCGAAGTAGCGTTCGGCGACCGCCCATTCGTCGGCAGAGACGAGCGCGCGCACCACCTCGCGCGACCACACGTAGAACTTGCCTTCCTCGCCCTCACTGTCGGCGTCGAGGCTCGAGTAGAAGGCACCGTTATCGTCTATCATTTCGCGCGCCAGCCAGCCGACGATTCCGCGCGCGACATCCGCGCACTGTGCGTCGCCCGTGGCACGCGCCAGGTCCGCATAGAGGCCGAGCAGCGGACCGTTGTCGTAGAGCATCTTCTCGAAGTGCGGGATCGTCCATTGCGCGTCGACCGAGTAGCGGCAGAACCCGCCGCCCAAATGATCGCGGATGCCGCCGTCGGCCATGCACGCGAGGGACTTGCGCACGACGTTGCGCGCCTCCTCGTCGTGTCCGGTTCCCCAAGCGCGCAGGCAGAATTCGAGCTCCGCCGGATGCGGAAACTTCGGCGCGCCGCCGAAGCCGCCGTATTCCGGATCGAAGCGCTGCTTGAGCGCGGCCAGGGCCCGCGCGGGCGCCTCCACGGGGAGCTCCGCGCCGCCGCCGGCGGGCTCGAAGCCCGCCATCGCCTCGGTCAGCCGCTCGTTTTGCAGCGCGATCTGGTCTCCCTGCTCTCGATACGCGGCGGCCACGCGCGGCAGCAGTTCGCGAAAACCAGGAAGGCCGTAGCGCCCGTCCTTGGGAAAATACGTCCCGGCGAAAAATGGCGTACCGGCCGGCGTGAGGAACATCGTCAGCGGCCAGCCACCCGAGCGCCGCGTCAGCAGCGCGTGCGCGGTCTGGTAGATCTGGTCGAGGTCGGGCCGCTCCTCGCGATCCACCTTGATGTTGACGAAGAGCTCGTTCATCACCGCGGCCACGTTCGCATCCTCGAACGATTCGTGCGCCATGACGTGGCACCAGTGGCACGCCGAATAGCCGATCGACAGCAGGATGGGCTTGTTCTCGTCGCGGGCGCGGGAAAGCGCCTCATCGCCCCACGTATACCAGTCGACCGGATTCGCGGCGTGCTGCTGGAGGTACGGGCTGGTAGCGCCAAGGAGGCGATTGGTCATCGGACGAAGCCGCCGGCCCGCGTTTGAGCGTGCTAAGCCGGCGTCAGGACTCTTCGAAGGCGACGCGCTCGAAATCCCCGCCGCGCTGCACGAGCTTGGTCAGGCGGAATTTGCGCTCCGGTCCCGGGTCCATCGACCGGAACATGCGGCCGGGATTGAAAGTGCGCGGCGGCAGGATCAGCGTCACGCGCTCGTCCGGCGTTTCCGTCAGCAGCATCGCGGGCATTGGCGGTTCCTCGACGTAGGCCAGCGACATCGGCCGGACCGCCAGCGATTTGGGCGCGCCGGGCCATAACACGAGCGATATCGTGAACTCGCCCTGCGGATCGAGGCAAACACGCGTGACATAGCCCAAGCGCACGCGCTCGTCGTCGCGCGCGATCACGAGTTGCTCCAGGAACCAGCGATAGCGTCCGCCGTCGTTGCGCGACAGCACCGCCTCGCGCCATTCATAGGGTCCCTGCCAGCGCTCCCACGGCCAGTTGCGCTCGGCGTCCTCGCGGTGGCGATCGTAGTCGGTGAGGGCGCCTAACGTCTGCAGGTATTGCGCGCCCTGGAACGTCAATCGTCCCAGCGGATCCTGGCGATCGAACGTGCGGCCGCCGACGCGGAAATAGGCGGCAGGGACGCCGCCCGTCACGAGTTCGAGCCACGCGCGATTGGTCTCGCCGCTCTTCCGCGGCAATTGGTACCAATGGGCATCGAGGTGCGACAGGAGCACGGTGCAGACTTCGACGGAAAGGTCGTGCCCCAGCTGCAGTTCGGCGGGGCTCGTACCCGCGGCCAGGCGCTTCAGCCGCCCGCGGACGCTGGTGGCGAGCTTGCCCGGATAGCAGAAGCGCATCGAGTGCGGTGGAGCGCCAGGCGCTGCGGCGACAAGTGTCGCGCCCGTGCTGCCGTCCAGGTCGACCAGCATGATGGGACCTTCGGTCTCCCGCTGCTGCGCGTAGGGAAACACCTTGCGCGCCCATTGCGAAAGCCAGCGGTCGGTCAGTTCGATCTGCCTGATGGACATCGCGCAAGGGTCGGCCAGGCCCAGCAGCAGCGCGTGGCAATAGGTCGAATAGCACGAGATGCCGACCGCCTGCGGCGTCAGTTCATCCGAAACCGCAGTGACGGCGCAATCGAGGATCTCGGTCAGCCGATAGTAGGCGTGGAGCTCCTGCCACAGCGCCGCGGGTGCGGCGCGGCGCGCGAGCCCGTAGACCAGCACCAGTTGCTTGCCGACGTAAAGTCCGCGCTGGAGGAGCTTGGCCTTCACGCCGTGCAGTTCGGCATCGCCTTCGAGCAGGGGTTTCAAGCACGCGGAATATTGTTCCCAGAGCGCGTGCCATAGCGCGATGGCTTGCTCGGCGGCGTCGTGTTCGCGCTCGGCGGCCGGCTGGGGCTTGCCGGCGAAGCGGCGCGCCAATTCGGTATGCAACTCGGCGACCTGGTCGCGCAGGATCTCGGCGATCGTCGCGCGCTCGCGGGGCGGGAACGACGCGGCGGACAGCGCGCGCAATTGGCCGAGGATCGCCTGGTAGCGCGGGCCCACGCCCATCAGCAACAGGGGCTTGGCCCACCGCTTGGCGCCGTCCGCATCGGCGAACGCCAGCGGCGGAACGGCCCGATCGGCCGGGATCGCGGCGCTGGGGGGTGTCGCCGGAGAGATCGTGTTCTGCGTCATCGAACGGCCATTTTGCCTCAAGAATGCGAATTTTCCGCTTCCGCGGGCATGAAAGTTCCGACGCACGGCGCGAACCGGCAGCCTATCGTTGCGCCATGGTCACCCACAAAGCTGCGCTCGGTTCCCCGGTCGGTCCCCAACAGGACCCCGTCGAGGGCGCCGAACGCCACCAACCGTTACCTCCACCCGCGGGGGCGCGCCGACTGGAAAGGGGCCGCGCGTCCGCAGTCGCAAGCCATTCGATTTGGCGACGCCTTCGCGGGATTTTTTTGGTGGCAGCAGGCGGCAGGGGTGCCCCGAGCAAGGAGAAGCCCATGGATGCGCTACTGACAAACGGATCAGGACGACTGTCACCCGGATCGGAGCCCGAGAAGCGGAGCGGAAGCGCGGCAGGCAAAACCGCACGCGCCGCGACGGTGTTCGCCGCGATCTACCTGGCGCTGGTGTTGGGCTCGCCGCTAATCGTGCGCTATGCCCCTTCCGCCGACGACCACGCGATGGCCGCATTGGCGACGCGAGTCGAACAGCCGCGTTGCGCGAGCGCCCCGGAATTCGGCTACTCGTGCCAGCCACGGTCGCTCATGACACGCGATGCGGGCGCCGCCCAACGCCCCGACCTCTAGCGTCTCGTCGCGAATTGTCGAAGCGCCGATAACCGATCGCCTCGGCTCCCGTCGATTGAGGCCCTTTCCCAGTACGGGGCGGTCGCCCTGCTATGGTCGTCTCTCGCCCGCAGCCGCGCGCTCGTCCCCGGGGCTACTGCACCGCGAAGTTGACTTCGGTGCTCCAGGTGATGTCGACCTTGTCGCCCACCTTGACCTGATCGAACACCTTCGGATCGACGACCCGTCGGCTGTATTTCCACCCGTTCGGCCCGACAAAAGTCATCGACGACGCGCTCTTGTCGATCTCGGCGATAGTTGCCGTCATCGTCCGCACCGTCGACGCCGTGCCCCCGGGCCGCGCTTCCTTTCCCATGGTGGAGGACGTGTCGGCGGTATCGACCGCCGCCTCGCCCGCCGGCTTCAGGCGCACAAAGACGTTGTTGTTATACGTCACCCCCACCTTGTCCCCCACCTTGAGCTCGTCGAAGCGCTTGGCGCTCGCGGGCACGTCGAGGGCGACGAACTTGCCATCGGCCGTCTTGATGTTCACGGCGCGTCTGCTCTGATCGATCGTCTCTACAGTGCCGGTAACGGTGACGGTCTGTTTCGGGAGCTCTTTGACCTGCGCCCAACTGGGCAGGGCGAGGGCCAAGGCCACTGCGAACGCGCTCAGCATCGTCATTACTCGCTTCATGTTCTCTTCTCCTTTTGGTTGCCCATCGCTGGGGGCAGATGATGGTGGGTGTCGGGTCTGGCTGGCGTCGGTGTTGCCCGGTGTGCAGAAGTCCACGCCTCTGTTGAGTGCAGACGCCACAAAAAAGCGCCAACACGTCCACGACGACCGCGATAAACAGCTGCCACCCCCCGGGCCATGCGATGCCGGCAGTTGCATTGAAACCCTGCCTTCGCGTGTCGCTACCGACTAACGTACACGCTACCGCTGCGGGAATCAGCGCCGCGCTGATTTGCGTGTAGGAGCGCGTCCGACTGTCGCCAAAGACGGACGACGTGGCCCCGGCGCTACGCCCCTTCCGCCGCCGACCACGCGATGGCCGTTTTGGCGACGCGAGTCGAACAACCGCCGTTGCGCGAGCGCCCCGGAATTCGGCTACTCGTCCCAGCCACGGTCGCTCATGACATGCGATGCGGGCGCCGCCCAACGCCCCGACCTCTAAGCGTCTTGTCACGAATTGTCGAAGCGCCGATAACCGATCGCCTCGGCGACGTGCGTCGCGTTGATGCGCTCGCACGCGGCGAGATCGGCAATCGTGCGCGCCACCTTCAGTATGCGGTGGTAGCGCGGGCCGATAGCGAGAGC
>CAVWIM010000011.1:0-176828 GCA_963755065.1 uncultured beta proteobacterium | reverse complement strand
ATCGCGAACGGTGGAAGGGGGCCGGAAAGCTCAAAGTGGTCGCCCGTGTCGGTCAGCAAGCCGGACTCCATGACGGTCTTGGTCAGTTCCTCGACAAACAGCGGTATGCCGTCGGTCTTCATCAGAATCTGGTCGAGTACTTCCGGTGGCAAGCGCTTGCCGCCGGTGATCTGGTCGACAATCGCCACGCCGTGACGACGGGTCATCCTCGAAAGGGTGAGCGTCGCAACGTGCGGATAGCCGGTCCACGGAGGTACAAACTCCGGGCGAAAGCTGACAATCACCAGTAACGGCAGGGTTGGCGCGCGCTGAACGATCATGTCCATGAACTCGAGCGTCGTCGGGTCCATCCAGTGCGCGTCCTCGAAAACCGCAAGTACCGGCTGGCGTGCAGCAAGGCCCTGCAACTGATCGACAAGGGCTTCCAGTGTCTTTTGCTTCTGCTGCTGCGGAGTGAGATCGACCGTCGCGTAGCGAGCATTCAACGGGAGCGACAAGAGCGCTGCAATCAGTGGCACAACGTCGCGCAGGTTTTCACTCCCAGGCGCAAGGAGGGATTCGAGCTTCTTAGTCGTGCTTCGGGCGCATCCGCGCGCTCGAATCCCGCGGCACGCTCGAGCAGCCTGATGACCGGATAAAGCGCGCTATTCGTATGGTAGGGTGAGCCGTAATGACTGACCGGCATGTAGTTGTCGCCGAGCCGCTCGCGCAACGTTCGAACCATGCGTGATTTCCCAACTCCCGCCTCGCTGGCGATGAGGACTACTTGGCCCTCACCTCCCTTAGCGATCTGCCAGCGATCGAGCAGCAGAGCGATTTCGTGTTCGCGTCCGACGAGCGGTGTAAGGCCAGCACTGTGCAGGGCGTCGAAGCGGCTCTCGGCGCGGCTCTCGCCTTGCACCCGCCAAGCCTGCACGGGCTCCCGGAAGCCCTTCAGGTCATGTCTGCCGAGATTCTCGAGCTCGAAAACTCGCCAAGGAGACGGCAGGTGTCTCGACTGACCACGACGCTGCCCGGGCTGGCGATGGCCTGCAGGCGCGCAGCCAGATTGGGGGTTTCACCGACGACCGCGTCGGTCTCGGTCCCGCTCTCGCCGGTCATGTCGCCGACAACGACGAGGCCAGTTGCAATCCCAACCCGCGCTGCCAGCGGTTCGTCAGCCGGCGTTCGCAGGCGTGCCACCGCTTCTGTCACCGCCAAACCTGTGCGAACCGCCCGCTCCTCATCGTCTTCATGCGCGCGCGGCCATCCGAAATAGGCGAGGACTCCGTCACCCATGAACTTCGCAACATGGCCTTCGTAGCGCGCCACTTCGCGCGCTACCTGGTCTTGATAGGTCCCGATCACTCCGGCCATGTCCTCGGGGTCGAGCCGCCGTGAGAGTTCGGTCGATCCGACGAGGTCGCAAAACAACACGGTGAGCTGGCGGCGTTCAGCATCGGACCGTTTTTCCTCTGCTTCCGTGGACGAGTCCAGCTGCGCTCCGGTTTGCCGATTGGACGATCCATTGGAGGTTTCGCGCAACGTCTTGATAGCCGCTTGTAGTCTCCTCCGAGGCCCGAGTGGCAGCCCCAAGCTCGTCAGATCCTCGTCGGTCAGGTAGGGCAGATCGCCCAGGCTAACCGCGTTATCGGCGAAGACTTGTACGTACTGCCCAAGGCCAAGTCCTTCGAGCCACCGCGCGATATCGTCCGTCACAGGCAGTCACTCCGAGCGTTCTGTCACGTCGACGCGGGGAACCGTTTGAGGCGGTATCCACCCCATCCTGAACATTACGAATGACGCATTCCGCCACGCACTGAGCCAGAGTCTAAGGCTGGCGGGCAAAGGTGTCGATCGAGGCAGGAAGGTCAGCATAGAGTCATGCGATCCGAACGGTGACTCTGAGCTACGCGTGTGGCCGCTTCGGGTCGAAACGCGGTCTTTGGACGGAAGCGCAAATCGAATCCGGCTCGATGCGACCGGTGACACGCCGTCGCCCAAAGCCGCTCAGCATCTCGGGCTACGTGGTCCGAAAATCGGAGCGGTAAATCAGCGACATTCATTACAACAGGTTAAGAATGCCCTGAATTCCGCCGGACGATGGGCCTGCGCGAGAAAGACATTCGGGATGAAGCCCGCTTTTTCCTGGACTTCCAGCATTCGCATGCGGATATCCTCGGGCAGGTCTGCGAGCTTCGGGACGGGATAGCGGCTGATGGGCGGCGCGGTCATGCAAATGAGTCTACCAGCGAGAAGCAGTCCATTCCAGGACACGGCGCCTGATGGCCATGAGCGGCAGGGCCAACTGCCTGCCCTCGATCAGGTCAGCACACCTCGAATCGCATCTCAACACGCGGTGGCGCACGCAGCGTCTGCAGCACAACACACGATTGCTCGGCAGCAGCCTTCAGCTTGTCGACAAGACGAGGGTCTGTCCCGTCCTTGACGCGCAACTGCACATTACATCGCATCGCTTGAAAGCCGACGGGCACGGTTCGCTCGACCATCATGGTGCCACGGACATCCACATCGCCTGTCACGGTTACTTCGAGCAATTCAAGCTCCACCCCGAGGAGGTTGGCAATCATGCGAACCGACGAATCCTGGCAGGCGGCAAGCGCTGAACAAAGGATGTCTCCCGGTGTGGGCGCGTCGTGGGCACCGCCAAGTGCGCGGTGTACGCCGACCGGCATGGTCGCCCCGCAGCCGGGCATCGGTTCCACCACTGAATGGTACGGATCGCATGCATCTTTGCCGGACGTTCGCGCCCGGTCCACTACGAGCGCAGTCTCAGGTGCAGTCCTGTACTTCGCTCTCAAGGGTGCTTGTGCCTCGCGCACGTTGAACGCGTCCATAGGACTGGCTCCCGTCACCGCGAAATCACGATCTCGAGGTAGTCCGACGGCACGACCATCGTGCCGTCGGTGGCCCGGTTGTGGCGCTCGATCAGCCGTTCGAGATCCTGGCGCAGCGACTCCCCGCCTGGCTTGCCGAGGGACTTCGAACGCTTTGAGCATAGGCCCGTAGTAAGTGCCGAAGATATCGAGCCAGTGTTCCGGCGAATGATAGCGAAAGTTGAACTGCCGCAGCTTCACGTCGACCTTCGACGCGCGCGAACCGAAATGCTCCTTGAGAAACGCCTCGGTGCCCCAGGCGGCCGGCGAGCTGACCCCCGCGGGCGGCGGCACGTGCCGGCCGACGGTCTTGAATACCTGCCCGACAAAGCCGTCAGGAGTCCAGTTGGTGAGTCCGATCTTGCCGCCCTTCTTGCATACCCTGATCAGCTCCGATGCGGCTTTTCGCTGGTTGGGGGCAAACATGACCCCGAAAGTGGATACCACGTTGTCAAAGCTCGCGTTGGCGAACGGCAGCGCCTCCGCGTCGGCTTCCCGGTAGTCGACGGCAAGTCCCTCCGCCGCAGCACGAACCCGCGATTGGTCGAGCAGCGACGGAACATAATCGGTCGAAACGACCTTGCAGAAACGCCGCGCTGCCGCGAGCGAGGCATTGCCGTTGCCGGCAGCAACGTCGAGCACGCTCTGGCCGGAACGGATATCCATGGCTTCGCACAGCTCTTCGCCCGTGATCTGCAGGGTGACGCCGATGCGACCATAGTCGCCAGATCCCCAGGTGGCTTGCTGCTTTATCTTGATGGCGGTGTAATCGGGTGAGACACGGGTCGCTGCCACGGTTGCGGTTGTCATGTCGATCTCCTGTGTTGGCCCGGTCATGCTTGGGTGCCCGACCGCCGGGAGACAGGTTAGGAAGCCCCGCGCAACGGGGCTTGAGGGAAGCGTGGGTTCTTGCGGGGGATTGCGTGAAGAGCCCCGGTGGGCTCCAACGCGGGCTACCTGAGTCTCAACAGCGATGCTGCCCAGCTCCCGGCCCGCAGGGGAAAAACATGAGCAGGCTCGAGATCCGGCTTGATGCGACAGGCCTCATTCAGAGCTTGAAGGGCAAGCTCCGGCTCGTTCCGAAGCAGGCGGATCCCGGCCACGACGATCCGTGGCATGTGACTTCGGTGATCGCGTTGACAGGCCAGCTCGCCTTGGCGCAAGGCGCCCTCCAGATCCTTCGACTGCATGAGACCGAGCGCCAGCATCGCGCCCCAGATCGACAGCCGGCTGTCGAGCGGGGAAATGTTGATTCCTTGGGTCAGGTGGCGGACAGCTTCTTCGACACGCCGGTCGAGCAAACAGGCCGAGCCCAACGCGGCCCATGCCTGCGCGTTGGCAGGATTGATCTCGACGGCATTGCGCAAGATCGGCAACGCCCGATCCAGATAACCGATATCGGCAAGCGCACATCCGACGAACCCGAGCACGGTCGAGTCCATGCTGTCGAGATCGAGTGCGCGCTCGGCCGCTTCGAGGGTCTCGGCCCTGGACTTTTCCCGCTCGCCCGCAAGCCCCATGCGGTTTGCGAGTCCCGTCACCAGTGCGAGGTAAGCGGGCGCAAGGGCGAAATCCGGGTCGAGCGTCCGGCTTCGGCGCAGCAACTCGGCCGCAGTGGAGAAGGAGGCGGGATGCCAGCCCTTGAGCGCCAGCACGCTGCTCGCCTCGAGAAACAGCTCCTGGGCGTTCGGCTCGCCGTGCGTCGCGCGAACCGTGTTGTAGATTGCGCGGTGTAACTGCGGCTCGAGTTTGGCGATGACGGCAGTGACGGCTTGGTCGCGGGCAGCGTCGAGCGGGCCCGGGCACCGAGAACTGCTCCGCCCACAACCGGAAGCCTGATTTCGCATCGGAGAGCTGGACGTTGATGCGACATCCGCTGTCGTGTTCGTTGAGCGTACCTTCGAGTACATAGTCGACGCCGATCTCTTCATGGATATCGCGCGCGCTCGGCGTGACGTCCCTATTCCGGTACCTGGCGGTCTCGCTGCTCAACCGCAACAGGGGAATGCGGGTGAGGATGGTTCCCAGGTCGCTGCCACGCCATCGGCAAGTCGCGCCGCATCCGCGCCACCCGACAAGGCGCGAAACGGAACCACCAGCAACGAAGGTCCGAAGCCGACGCGCCGCGCGGCGTCCGCCGCTTGCGTCTGCGCATCCGAATCGGCGCGAACATCGTCATGCCCGACATCGGCGTCAAACCGGAACCCCCGGCCGCGGACGGTCTTGATATAGCGCTGTTCAACGCCGCTGTCGCCGAGCGCCTTGCGTGCGCTCTTGATACAGGTCGACACCGTCTCGTCGGACACCACCCGGCCATGCCATACGGATGCAATGAGTTCCTCGCGGGAAAACACGCGCCCGGGGTTCCTCGCGAAATGGGCCATCAGATCGAACACCTTCGGCTCGACCTTGCACTGTTGCCCGTTTCGGCGAAGTTCGAAGTGATCGCTATCCAGCTGAAACTCGCCGAAGGTCAAGAATCACGCGCGATCTCCGATCCACACTCTGCCGATGGACACCAAAACATCTAGAAGAATCCGAAAGTTGCACCGTCCTGAAATTTGTCCCGCCGGTCAAGTACCTCGGCCGCAAACGGGAGAGGTCAATCAGCGAAATTCATTACCACAGCGGGTCATCGCCTGGCTCCTCTCTGCGTGGAACGGCACCGCAAGACCAATCTACCCGAGCGGCAGCGCGCTGGGAAGTAACAAGATCGTCGTGAATCCGGCCAGCGGCGGCGCCCGCTAGCGGTTGGCGCGCGCGCCCGAGCGAGCGCACCCGTCCGGCGGCCTCCAGCTCGACGAGACCGCTCTGGACAGTGCGCTGATCAGTCGTCTGGAATCCGGGCTTGCCACTTGTCGAGCGCGCGCTCGCCAGCGACTTCTGCGCAGTGCCCGGGTCCGTTTGGCGTCATCGCGCCTGAGTCGCCGCTATTCGCTGCCGCTCAGCCAGCGCTCCATCTCCGCCATCGCCTCTTCGTAATTCAGCGCCTTGCCTTCCGCTTCGGCGGCGTCGAACGCGGTGGCGCCGAGCGCCTCGCGCGATCGAGCCATCCAGCCTGTGATGAAAGCCTCGTCGGCCGGATCGTGGCAGAATCCCGATTCGCGCAGCCGGGTCAGCGTCGCGCCATGGAACCGCGCCGCCGTAGCGTGGCGGGCCGACGCGGCCGCGAGCGCCGCCACGACATCCAGTTGGCATTCGACAACCGCCTTGCTGTTCATCACTGTCCCGAGTCCCATGCTTTCGCGGAGAGCCGCTCGTGCGCGATCCAGCTGTCCGCTCATGATCCAGAGGCTCGCCAGGTTGCCCAGCCCGATCGCCGTCGCGCGCGCGTCCTCTCGCGCTCGTGCCAGCGTCAGCGACTCCTCGTAGAATGCCTCGGCCTCGGCGAGGTTGCCGAGCTCGCGATGGACTTCCGCAATTCCAGTGAGCGCGAAACTCAGAGATTTGGGTTTGTTCTCCGCTCGCGCCAGGTCGCACGCCTCCTGGAAGCTGGCGATCGCGCGCAATAGCTCGCCCTTTGCGTGAAGCGAGGAGCCGACTGCCGAGAGCGCCCGCGCAATCAATTCGACATCGTCGAGCGAGCGACTGATCGCGAGGCTTCGCTCGGCACACGAGTGCGCAACGTCGTATTGGCCCAACCGCATGGCGAAAAAGGACATCGCGACCAGCGCCAGGGCGCCGTCGGCGCATTCGACATCGCCGCGCGCGAGGCCGAGCGCGGCCTCCGCGAGCCGGTAGCCGAGTGCGTATTGTGACGTGGCAGGAAAATACCGCCATAGAGACGCCGTCAGCCGCAACGCGTGCTCGCCGCCTTGCGCCGCGTGCGCGCACCATGCGTGCGCGGCAAGCAGGTTTTCCTGCTCGTGCCACAACGCGCCGAACCACTCGCCCTGCCGTGGCCCTTCCATGCCGGGCGCCGCGCGCTCCGCAAGCGCGACGTAGTGCAGCAGATGCCGGGTGCGCATGTCGTCGCCTTCCCCCGCTTCGTTCAGCCGTTCCGCCGCGTATTGACGCACCGTCTCGAGCATCCGGTAGCGCGGCTGCGCCTGCGTGTCGCGGTCGACGATCAGCAGCGACTTGTCGTGCAGCGCCGTCAGACGTTCCAGCGTGTCGTACTCGTCCGCGGCGTCGCCGCTGACGTCCGTCGCGGCGGCCAGCGTGCAACCGCCGGCGAACACCGCGAGGCGGCGAAACAGCCGCCGTTCCGGTGCGGTCAAAAGGTCGTGGCTCCATTGCATCGTCGCATGCAGCGTCTGGTGACGCGGCATCGCGCGGTTGCCGCCGGTCAAGAGGCGAAAGCGATCGTCGAGGCGCGCGTGAATCTCGTCGACCGACAAGACCTTCACGCGCGCGGCGGCCAGCTCGATCGCGAGCGCAATGCCGTCGAGCCGCCGGCAGATCTCGGCGATCGCCGCCGCGTTGCGCTCGTCCACCGCGAAGTCGGGCAGTACGAGCCGCGCATGATCGACGAAAAGGCGGACCGCCTCGGACCGCAGCATCTCATCGAGGTCGGTGGTCGCGGGCAGCGACAGCGAGCGCACCATGAAGATCTGCTCGCCCTGCATGCCGAGCGCTTCGCGGCTGGTCGCGACGACTTTGAGCGCGCTGCATTTTTCGAGAAGCGCGTCGATCGATTCGACGGCGGCATCGATCACGTGCTCGCAGCTGTCCAGCAGCACCAGCGTTTGCCGCGATTTCAGGTGGTCGGTGAGCCGCTCGAGCGGCGCCACAACCGCATCCTTGATTCCCAGCGTCGCGGCGACCGTCGCCGGAACACGCTCCGCGTCCTGCAACGGCCCCAGGTCGACGAACCAGACACCGTCCGGGAACGCCCCTAGCTGCCGCTGCGCCAATTCCTGCGCCAGCCGCGTCTTGCCGCAACCGCCGATGCCGGATAGCGTGAGGAGCCGCGAATCGTGCAGCAGGCCCGCGCAATCGTCGAGCGCCTTTTCGCGACCGATGAAACGGGTTCGCAGCCTCGGTAGATTGTTAGGATTCGTCGTTGTTTGCTGGCCGGCGCTCGCGTTCTCGGCCCCGTCGGGCTCGAGCGCCGCGACAAACCGGTAGCCGCGTCCGTGGATGGTCGCAATGGCGTTCCGCCCGAGCAGCTTGCGCAGGCTGCTCATCTGCACCTGCAGGTTGCTTTCCTCGACTACGAGCCCAGGCCAGACGGCATCGAGCAGCTCTGACTTGTCGACGACGCGCTCGCGCCGCTCGATCAGCGCGAGCAGCAAGTCGAACGCTCGCGCGCCCAATGCCGCCGGGGCCCCGTCGACCAACAACTGCCGCTCCGCGGGTCGGAGCTCGCTGCTGCCGAAACGGTATTGGCCGAGCATGGTGCCTCCCTCGCTGGTTCGTTTCGACAGCATAGCGCCGAGCGGGACCGGCTGCCACGCGGCGGCGAGTGAATTAAGAACTTTTAAGGCCGACTTAAGGACCGAAGGGCGTACCGCCGCGCACAGTGACGCCGTGTTACCTACAGAGAGGAAATCATGAAAAGACTTTCGCAGCTTTTCGCAGCCGTCGCCACGGCGGCTCTTGTCGCGCCCCCCTACGCGTTGGCGCAACTCCCATCCGCGCACTCGCACGATTCCTTATCTGCGAAAACGGGCAATTCGCCGTTGATCGATAAAGTTCGCGCGGCCACGGCTCGATTCGTCGACGTCAATGTCGCGCTTCACGAAGGCTGGGTTCCGGGGACCCCATGTGTCAGCGGACCCAATTCCGGCGCGATGGGCGTGCATTACCTTTTGCTGGGCCGGCTCTTTGACGGCGTATTGAACGCGAACGAACCCGAGTCGTTGATCTATGAACCCCTGCCCAACGGCGCGTTGCGCTTGGTGGGCGTCGAGTTCATCGTGCTCGCTGCCGATTGGGCGAGCAAACACCCGGACGGGAGCACACCGGCGGTGGATGGGCATCTGACGAACTACGTCGACGCGCCGAACCGTTACGGTCTGCCAGCGTTCTATGAACTTCATGTCTGGGCTTGGGAGCACAACCCCAACGGAAGCTTCGCGGATTGGAACACGCAAGTTTCCTGTGACAGCCAGCCGCCCCAGTAAATGATGGGCGGCGGGGTCGCGCTGCCCAGTCTAGCGCAAGCCGGCTACTGCCCGCTGTAGGACTTCCACGCCGCGGCGAATTCGCCCGCGGTCAGGCGGCCGTCATGGCCGCCGCGTCCGGCGTGGCGTAGGATTCAACCGACGCGGCAATCCACGTCCTCCCGACTTACCGGGCATTCGATTGCTGGGATATTGGGGCTGTCATTGACGGGGTTCCAAATTCAACCAGTCCAGGTGACGATGGAACGCTCCATCGGAACCTAAAAGGACGTTGAAAGCGGAATGAAATAATCCCCTGCGTCAATGGCCCGCGGCCGCTTTGGTCAAAGACCGGCGGCCGCTTTCGTTGGCGCTTCCGGCGCTACGACGTCGGAGGGACGTAACCTTGCGGCATGTCCGCGCCGCCGCCGAAGAAATGTTTCTCCATCTGTTCGGCGAGCCACTTCCGCGCGCGGATGTCGGCGAGGCTCAGGCGGTTCTCGTTCACCAGCATCGTCTGGTGCTTGAGCCACGCCTGCCCAGGCCTCCTTGGACACGTTCTCGTAGATGCGCTTGCCGAGTTCGCCGGGGTAGGGCGGAAAATCCAGGCCCTCCGCTTCGCGGCCGAGCTTGACGCAATTGACGGTTCTTGCCATGGGTGAAACGTCCTAGATGGTCTTGCGGTAGACCAGCGACTTGCGCTGGTAATTGTAGAGCGCCTGCTTCTGCCGCGGCAGGTCGGCGACTTGCGCGACCCGGAACCCGCGCTCGAGGAACCAGTGCGCGGTCTTGGTCGTCAGCACGAACAGTTCCGCGAGCTTCAGCTTGCGCGCGCGCATCTCGATCTCGTGCATCAGCGCTTCGCCGTAGCCTTCGCGGCGAAAGTCCGGCTGCACGGCGAGCGCGGCCAGTTCGCCCAGCTTGTCCTCCGGGAACGCGTACAGCGCCGCGCAGCCGATGATGTGGCCATCGTATTCGGCGACGACGAAACGCTCGATTTCGCTTTCCAGCCGCTCGCGCGAGCGGCGCACCAGAACGCCTTGCTCCTCCAGCGGCTCGATGATGCGGAGTATGCCGCCGACGTCGTCGATCGTCGCGCTGCGGATGTGCGCCAGCGCGGTCGCGGCGATCATCGTCCCGACGCCGTCACGCGTGAAGAGTTCGAGCAGCAGTGCGCCGTCGTGGTGGCGGCTGATGAGGTGCGCGCGCTTCACGCCGTTGTTGCACGCGCGGATCGCGGCCGGCAGGTAGATCGCGCACGTCGCCCGTCAGCTTGTCGCCCTTGGCGAGCAGCGCCTCTGCATCGGCCGTCGACAGATCCGTGAGCAATTGCCGGCGGCCGTTGCGCACGCCGTCGGCGTCCATGAGGAAGATGAGCTTGATCGCCTCCAGCCGCACCGCGACCTGCGTGGCGACTTCCTCGACGGTCAGGTTGAAGATCTCGCCCGTGGGCGAGTAGCCGATCGGCGAGATCAGCACGATGTCGCCGTCGTCGAGCCGCTGCTGGATCGCTTCGGTGTCGATGCGGCGTACCTCGCCGGTCAGCTGCATGTCCACGCCATCGACGACACCCATCGGCTTGGCGGTCAGGTAGTTGCCGCTCGACACGCGATTGCGCGCGCCGGCCATCGGCGAGTTGGCGAGTCCCAGCGACAGCAGCGCCTCGATCCGCGCGCGCACCTGCCCGGCGGCCTCGAGAACGCAGTCCATCGACTCCGGATCGGTCACGCGCACGCCATGCGCGTAGCGGCTCGCGATGTCCTGCTGCTCGAGGATCGCCTCGACTTGCGGCCGGCAGCCGTGCGCGACGACGAGCCGGATGCCGAGGCTGTGCAGCAGGTTGAGATCGTGCACGACGCCCAGGAATTCCTCGTCCGCGACGACTTCGCCGCCGAACGCGATGACGAAGGTCTTGCCGCGAAACGCGTGAACATACGGCGCCGCCGCGCGAATCCAGTGCACGAACGCGCGCATCGTGGCGGAATTCGCGGCGGGCGTGACGTCGGGGGCGCGGGGCATTGGCGTGGATGAAAGAGCGGCCTGGCGGGAAGAGACGCGTTCTGGGTGCGCGCGATTATAGCGCGGCGTCGAGCGCGGTCGACGCGGTTCGCTCTCGGCTATCATTCGTCGCATGGCATCGCCGCTTCTCGAAAACCTGAACCCCGAACAGCTTGGCCGCCGTCACGCTGCCGCACGCGTCCGCGCTGATCCTGGCGGGCGCGGGCAGCGGCAAGACGCGCGTGCTCACGACGCGCATCGCATGGCTGCTCGCCACCGGGCAGGCGGGCCCGCTGTCGATCCTCGCCGTCACGTTCACGAACAAGGCGGCGAAGCAGATGCTGATCCGCCTGTCGGCACTGACGCCGGTGAACACGCGCGGCATGTGGGTGGGCACGTTCCACGGCCTGTGCAACCGGATGCTGCGCGCGCATCATCGCGACGCCAATCTGCCGCAGCTCTTCCAGATTCTCGACACGCAGGACCAGCTGTCGCTGATCAAGCGGATGTACCGCGCACACAATCTGGACGACAACCGCTATCCGCCGAAGCAGTTGCAGTGGTTCATCGCCGACGCCAAGGAGGAGGGCCTGCGGCCGAACATGGTCGAGGCGACCGACGAGCTGTCGCGCCGGCAGGTCGAGCACTACGCGCTGTACGACGCGATGTGCCAGCGCGAGGGCGTGGTCGATTTTGCCGAACTGCTGTTGCGCAGCTACGAGCTGCTGGCCGGTCACCAGGGCTTGCGCGAGCATTACCAGCGCCGGTTCTCGCATCTGCTCGTCGACGAATTCCAGGACACGAACACGCTGCAGTACAAGTGGCTGCGCATGCTGGCGGGGCCGCACACGGCGGTGTTCGCGGTGGGCGACGACGACCAGTCGATCTACGCGTTCCGCGGCGCCAAGGTCGCCAACATGCAGCAGTTCGAGCGCGACTTCGCCACGCCGGAGCAACCGGTCAAGCTCATCAAGCTCGAGCAGAACTACCGCTCGCATGGCCATATCCTCGACGCCGCCAATGCGCTGATCCGCCACAACCAGGCGCGGCTGGGCAAGAATCTGTGGACGAGCGAGGGCAAGGGCGAGCCGGTGCGCGCGTTTTCGGCGGCTTCCGACCACGACGAGGCGGAGTTCATCGTCGACATGGTGAAGGGCATCGCCGCCGACGGCGTGCCGCATGACGAGGTGGCGCTGCTGTATCGCTCCAATGCGCAGTCGCGCGATGCTCGAGCACGCGCTGTTCAGCGCCGGGCATCCCTTATCGCGTGTATGGCGGCATGCGCTTTTTCGAACGCGCGGAAGTCAAGCATGCGCTGGCCTACCTGCGTCTCATCGCCGCGCCCGGGGATGACGGCGCATTCCTGCGTGTCGTCAACTTTCCGCCGCGCGGCATCGGCGCGCGCACGCTGGAGAACCTGCAGGATGCCGCGCGCGGGCAGGGCGCGTCGCTATGGCAGGTTGCGGCGTCCGGCGCGATGTCGGGCAAGACCGGGTCGGCACTCGCCGCGTTCGTCAAGCTGATCGAGGCGCTGCGCGACGAGACGCGCGCGCTGCCGCTGCCGGAAGCGGTCGAGCACGTGATCGAGAGGTCCGGCCTGCTCGCGCACTACAAGGCGGAGAAAGACGGCCAGGATCGTGTCGAGAACCTGCTGGAACTGGTCACCGCGGCGGACGGCTTCGTGCGCGAGGCGAACTTGGCGACCGATGCGCCGATGCTCACCGACCGCGTCGACGTCGAGCGCGAGTTCGCCGGAAGCGGGCGAAGCGGAGGGCGCCACCGATTCGCTGACGGCCTTCCTCACGCACGCGGCGCTCGAGGCCGGCGAGACACAGGAAGCGGAGGGCCGTCCGGCGCTGCAATTGATGACCGTGCATTCGGCCAAGGGCCTCGAATTCCACACGGTGTTCGTCACCGGACTGGAGGAGGGCCTGTTCCCGCACGAGAACAGCCTCTCCGAAGCGGACGGCCTGGAAGAGGAGCGGCGGCTCATGTACGTCGCCATCACGCGCGCGCGGCGGCGCCTGTACGTTACGCAGGCGCAAAGCCGCATGCTGCACGGGCAGACGCGCTACAACATTCCGTCGCGCTTCCTGACCGAATTGCCGCCGATCTCGTGCAGTGGCTGTCGCCCTACCGCCGTCGGGCGGTCGACGTCGACGACGCCGAGTGGGGCCGCGTCACGCGCGCGCCGCAACCGACGCCCGCCGCGCCCGGCATGGCGCATCGGCCAGAGCGTGAAGCACGCGAAGTTCGGGCTGGGCGTCATCATCGACGCCGAGGGCCGCGGTCCCGACGCGCGCGTGCAGGTCAATTTCCGCGATACGGGCGTGAAGTGGCTGGCGCTCGAATACGCGAAGCTCGAGCCCGCGTGATGCGCGACTGACTATTGCCCGCTGCAGCGTCACACTATAGGCTGACACAGTGAAACTCAGCCCCAGGAATCTGGTCCACCTCATCGCGTTGGCTGAAGAAGGGCGCATTTCACGCGCCGCAATGCGCGTCCACTTGAGTCCGTCTGCCTTCAGTCGAAGCATTCAATCGGTTGAAGATGACCTGGGCTTCCAACTGTTCCACCGCGGCATGAACGGAGTGACTCTCACCGCCGCCGGCGAGGCGGTCCTGGGACACGCAAAGGCGCTCGATTTCGAGAACAAGCGCTTCGAACTCAATCTCGACTTGCTGCGGCGCGGGGACTTCGACCGGGTATGCATTGGTGCCGGACCTATTCCGGCATCCATTATCATTCCCGAACTCATCCGCTCGATGCACCAGCAGACTCCCCACTTGCGGATCCAGGTGGAGTTCGGAAACATGTCGATCCTCATCGAGCGGCTGGACAAGAATGAAATCGACATTTGCCTCGGCGACATTCGCTACGCGGCGGGTAACGAAGACCGCTATGCGAGCAAGAAGCTGGCCATTGTCAAAGCCGTCGTTTGCTGCCGCACTGGCCATCCGCTGACATCCGCGGGAAGAGTGACCGCCGGGGATTTGCTCAAGTATCGTCTGGCGCTGTCGCAAGTCAACTCAGCCATCGACCGGGAACTGCATGCATGCTTCGGGTTGGAAACGTCGGAAAAGATTCCCACAGTCATCGAGTGCGATGACCTCACCGTGCTCGCAAACCTTTTGGCGACGACCGACTTGATCGGAATCCTGCCGCCACAGGTATTCGAGAATCATGCAGGTTCACTGAGCGTCCTCGATCCGGAGGACCCATCGAGCCTCTATGGCTACCTGCATGCAATCTGGCCCAAGAACCGGGTCCTCGCGCCTTCAGCCATCAAGGTGCTGGACCTCGCGAGGAAGATTGCCCAGGCTTGAATTCAGCGACGCTACGCACGTCCTGTTCCTGCCGGATTTCTTCGCCTGCTCGAGTGCCTGGTCTGCCGCCGCGAGAGTGGCCTCGAAACTCTTCTCTGACGAACGATTGCAGATCCCGACACTGACCGTGATCCTGGCCCCAGGCTGCGACGGAATCCATTGGCCGCGCTCGATGGCGGTCCGAATCTGCTCGCAGGTCGCAATGGCCGCGTCCGGCGAGGTGTCCAGCAGCAGCAATTGAAACTCCGCGCCCTCCGCGCGCGCGAACTGGTCCGCATTGCGCAAGTGCGACGCAATGGTTGCGGCAATTTGCTTGAGCAGCAGGTCGCCTGAGGACCGGCCGTAGGATTCGTTGATCGATGTGAAATTGTCGATATCGATGATGGCGGTCGCCAATTGCCGAAACGGCGCGAAAACGTGACCGGCGACCCGCGCCAGCCCTCGGCGATTGAAGGTGTCGGTAAGCGCATCCCGCAATCTTTCATCGTCCCAGCCGCGGCTCTTCGAGCTCAGGGACAGGGCTTCGTCCTGATAACGCAAAGCCTTTTGGCTGACGGAGTCCGCCTGGGTGGCCAGTTCCGTGCTGCGGGCCAGCAGTCGCAGTCGCTGCTTGTAGTGCTTTTCGAGAAAGTCGCAGCGTCGGGTTGTCCAGTCCAGGGTGCCTTTCATGTTCCCGGCTGAACTTTCAAGACGCGCTCCTTCGGCCATCACGCGATCCAGCACCAGGCCAAGCTGTCCCGTGGTCGCGATCTCTTCGGCGATCCGCAAGTGAACGCGCGCCTCGTCATACTCTTCACTGAGCCGATGGGCAACCGCTAATCCGAGGTGCGCATCGACACTGACACCGGGATGCACGAGGCCGGTCTCCAGAGCTTGCTTGAACATGACCTTGGCGTGTGCCACGTCTCCCGCGTACAGCATGGCCTGTCCAACAAGACTGTCCATCGCCCCAGGATCCAGACCGAGCTCCTCCCCGGAGCACAATTTCCTTGCTCTTTCCGCGTACTGGAGCGCCTGGTTAGCCAGTGATTTTTTCTGCGACGAAGACAGGGTTTCGCTCTGCTGCAGTTTCATCAGCAGCCCGTACGAAATGTTCGACAGCGCGATGTATTGGCTTCCCACATTCCCTGTCGTGACGGCGATTGCGAGAGCCCGCTCCAGCACTTCCCCGGAGGCATCGTGCTCGCCCATCATTCCCAGCAGGCAGCCATGGTTGCTGTAGGCATTGAAACTGTCGACGGATGACGGCGTGGCGTCGACGGCGGCGACCGCCCGCGCCGTCCATTCCAATCCGCGTTCGGGATTGCCCATCATTCCAACGGCAAAGCCCACCATGTTGTGCAGCCAGCCCAACCGCTTGTTGAAGGCGCTGCGCTCCAGTTCTTCCAGCGCCGGAATGATCGAGTTCAACGCTTCCTCGTAGCGGCCGGCGTTGATGCTTTCGGCGCCGCGCGCAATGGCCGCAAAGGCCCTGTGAAGCGGCGTTTCGGTATCGCCGTGCTGTGCGACGGCCGCCTTCATCGCGCGCGCCGCGGCCCCCCGCCCACCGCCTGCGGCCTGGTCGAACACCGGGTCAAAGATCTGCTGCCTTGCGTTGGTCATGAAATCCCGTACGCCCTTTATTACTGAAGCTCGGATGTGCCGACCGGCGTGAATGGAGCCGCGACGGCAGAAATGCTCTGGCCCGAGGAACGCCAAGTATAGGGCGGAAAAAAGGGTCGGCGTTGCAATTGTTGCAACGAATACCACACACATTTTGCAATTGACACAATTCCGCAGGTCTCTACACTGCGCGCCGGAAGTCGCACCCCGACAGCGTGCGCATCTCACCGAGCCAACCCAATGAATCGATCCATTCATCGTCTGATGCCCAGTACCCCTGGGCCGGAAGAATGCGCCCACCAGGCGCCAGTCCTGACCCGTTTGTCCGCGGCAGTGAAGCGCCACGCGTTGCTGCCCGCTCTGTTCATCCTGGCCGCCACGGCCATGGCGCCGTTGCACGCGTCGCAGTTGGTTCCCCAGAACCTGAAGCAAATGATCCACGAGTCAGACGTGATCGTGACCGGCGAGGTCAGCAAGATCACCGACGGCGTCGACAACGGCCTCCCGTTCACCGAAGTCACGATGAAGGTCAACAGCAGCATCAAGCGCGACCTGGCACTGAACAGCAACTACACCTTCCGCCAGTACGGCCTGCTGAAGCCTCGCAAGCTGCAGGATGGCCGCTATCTGCTGCCCGCCAAGATCGAAGGCATGGCCACCTGGACCGTGGGCGAGAAGGTCACCACGTTCATGAACAAGCCGGCCACCCGCACCCGCATGAGCACGCCGGTCGGCATGGCGCAGGGCAAGTTCACCTACAGCGGCACGCAGGCGGCCAACAGCTTCGACAACCGGGGATCTGTTCAAGGGGATGACGGTGGACGCCAGCGTACTGAACGCCAAGGAGTCGGCAATGCTGGCAAAGCCTGCGGGTTCGGTGGAAGGCGAGGTGCTGATGAATTTCGTCAAGCGCGCCGTCAAGGAACAATGGATTGAAAAAGGTCTGATGCGCTAATGAAAACCCTAAAACTCTCTCTGGCCGTCGCCCTGGCGGCGGTTCTGTCGGTCGCGCAAGCTGCCGGTCCTCTGCTGACGACCGACAATCCGCGCAATCCGCAGCCGCTGCGCTGGGATATGAGCAAGGGTCCCGTCAAGGTCTATACCGACATCGGGGACTATGCGTACAAGATCGACGGCTCAGTCTTCCTGAACAACGTCCAGGCCGACAAAATCACCGCGTTCGCGCTCAAGCAATGGAGCGACGTCACCACGTCCACCTGGAAGGCCGTCAACCGATCCGGCGAAATTCACGAAGTTCAGCCAGGTGCCGAGCATCGGCGTGGACGTGGTCGACGGCGCGACCGCCGTCAAAAATCTACGGCCAGTACAACGAAGGCGGCCTGTACGTCATCTATGACCAGTACGGCATGGTGATCGAGGAGATCTTCGGCGCGCCACGCGACCAGGTCCTGGGCATTGCCTTCGCCGAAATCGCGGAAGACCGCGACGGCGACGGCTATCCCGAGACCATCGTCAAGGCGACGGCGGTGATGAATGGCTGGGTCGTTTCCACCGAAGCGGCCGACCCGGACAACTTCGTCCCGCCGCCGGACGTGGACGGCAAGCGCATCGCCGGCGTGTTCACGCACGAGTTCGGCCACGCGATCAACATGTCGCACTCGCAGGTCAACGGCCACCTGGGCTATTTCAGTTCTCCGGGCTGGGGCCAGGATCTCTATCCGGGCGTTCCCGGTTGCGTCGGTCCGGTTCATTCCTGGCGCAACCCTGATCCCAGCGCGAACAAGCTGGACCCGAAGTACATCGAGACGATGTTCCCGTTCATCAACCCGACGTCGCTGGACGCGAATGGGCGCAATCCGGGCGTTGAGCAAAGCACTGTCGACCGCGCCGACGACATCGCGGCCATCTCGGACCTGTATCCGACGGCCAGCTATGCGAAGACGCGGGGTTCCATCGCCGGCACGCTCTTCCTCAAGGATGGCCGCACGCCCTACAGCGGCATCAACATCATCGCCCGCAACGTCGCCGATCCGCTGGGCGACGCGATCTCGGCGATGACGGGTGACAAGACACAGGGCAAAGTCGGGCCGGACGGACGCTTCCGCATCAACAACCTGACGCCGGGACAGAAGTACCAGCTCTACACCGAAGAGATCGTCGCCGGTGGCTACCCCACCACGCCGACGGCGCTGGTGTCGGAAGCCGAATACTGGAATGTCAACGAGCAGGCGAATGCCGCCAAGGACATTCCATGCAACGCCAGCGCCATCACGGCGGAAGCCGGCGTGACCAAGACGGCCAACTTCTATTTCAACGGCTACATGGACGGCGTGCAGTACACGCCTGTGACCTACGGCTACCTGGGCAGCATGGCCAAGGACGGCAATCGCGCCGCGGGGATCATGGACAATGTTCCCTTCGTCTGGGATGCCAGGACGGGAGTCGAAAATGCGCCTGCCGGGATTGTCGGGCACCAATGCCAGCATCACCCGCGATGGCCGGCAATTGATCGTGCAGACCAACCAGAACGGCAAGAATTTGGGCATCGACCCGTGGGACCGGTCTGCCGATAATCACCAATTCCGCCGGCATCTGGGACACCAAGACCGGACGCGTAGCCGATCTCGGCAGCCTCAACGGCAACACCTGCTTCGGCGGCAGTCAAATTGGTTTCTCCAGCAGTTACGGCTGGTCGCTGGATGCGACTGCCAAGACAGCGGTGGGCACCGCTTATGTCGATCGCAACGGCGACGGCAGCTGCGAAGGCGGCTGGTCCGAAACCGGCGGCGCCGGTGGCGGCGAGATCGTCCCGTTCATCTGGACCGCCAGCAAGGGCATGCGCCAACTCAGCCTGCAGGGCGTCGATCTCACCGCGGAGCCCTGGCACCGCGCGCATGCGATCTCCGGCAACGGCAGGTTCGTGCTCGGCACCAGCAACCTCTCGAAGGCCTATGCGTGGATCGATGAAGGCAAGCCGATCGATCTGTACAAGGCGATCGGTGCGATGGACGGCGGCTATGCAATGACGCCGGATGGCACCCGCATCGCGCTCGAAACAGAGAAGGACGGCGTGGTGTTCTGGAATGCCAATAAGGGCACGCAACCAAGCGCCTTCACCAAGACGCGCAAGTTGCAATGGTGCGTCGACCTGCCTTTCTATGACTTCGGATTCAGCTGCGAGGTCGACGGCGCCGAATTCATCCAGAGCAACTTTGGGCCCATCCCGATCTATACGAGCGATATCAGCGACGACGGCAAGGTGATGCTCGCGCGGGCCGGTACGTTCTTCGAGAGCGGCTTCCACGGCATGCTGTGGGTGGAAGACCTGGGCTGGATCAAGTTGAAGGATTTCTTCCGCACCCAGGGCGTGGCCGAAGCCTACCGCTTTGGCCTGGACGGACCCGCGTCGATCAATGGTCGCGGCACCGAAATGGTCGGCGGCATTCCGGGGTATCCGCTCACCTGGTATGTCGACATGAAGAAGGCCTTCGTCTGCAAGCACGGCAAATCGTTGGAGACCGACTTCCCTGCGGTCTTCGCCGATGAAGTCAACCGCGGCGCACTGATGGGACGTTGCGAGCACCAGTAAACACGCAGTTTTGCCGCCAAATTGGCGAAAGGCCGGTCCCGAGAGGGATCGGCCTTTTTTCCTTTTGGAAGAGTCACAGAAGGCAATCGGCTCGCCTTTCTTGACGCAAGGCCGCGTTGCCCGTTTGCGACTCAGTTTCGTTGGTCCGGTCCGGCCCCTATCCCGACAGCGGGGCCAGCGTCTCGCCGGCATGGAACACGTCGCGGTAGCTCACGTAGTCGGAAATGTGCAGTGTGGCGGCGAGAAAGATTCCGTACGGCACCAGCAGCACCTTGGCCGTCAGGAGGCCCGCTTCCGCCAGCGACAGCACCAGCAGGCCGGTGACGATCGCCGGCAGGACCACGCCGTAGAAGGACACGCCGAGAACGTAGATCGCGAGCGGCCTCCAATTGGCGAGCGCCGCGCGCAGGCTTACGGCGAGCGCCATGCCCGCGCCGGCATTCTGGAACACGACCAGCGCGGGCGCCCACCACGTCGCAATGAGGACGGGAATCGTCAGCAACGCCGAAAACAGCATGCCGGCCTGTAGCGCACCGTCGGCAAGCGCCGTGGCAACCTCCTCGTCATTCATTGCGCCCGCGTTGGACAGCAGGTCAAGCAATTTGCCGCCGTCCACGAGCGACGACGCGAATATCGCCGCGGTAACCCCGACCACAAAGAAAACACCGATCGCGAGCAGCGACTTGAGATTCGCCCGAAATCCCTGGAATAGCTGACTCAAGGCGGGCGTGCCGCCGCGCTCCTGGGTCCACGCTGCCGCGAGGAGCCCGACGGCGAACACCGGCTTCAGGATGGTGATGGCGTAAGGTCCGACCAACGGAAGGGAAAGCAGGAGCCTCAATATGATGTAGTACGTAAGGAGGAGCAGGATCCAGGGGAGGCGCTTCCTGCTGAACAGCGAATAAGCCTGCGCGAGCCACGCCATTCCGTGCCTCGCATCGTAACGCGTGAAGACGAATTCGCGCGGGTCGTCGTTCACGCAGCACGCTCGGGAAAGCGCGCCGGCCGCGCGACGCGATCGCGCAGGATGCGCTCGAAATGTTCTGGATCGTGCGCGTGCGTGAGCTCTCCCGAACGGGGCAGATGCAGGTCGTAGAGGCGGGACAGCCAGAAGCGCAGCCCGGCCGCGCGCAGCAGCGCCGGCCATGCGTCACGCTCATCCGGCGTCAGCGGCCGGGTGGCATCGTAGGCAGTGACCAGCGCCTCCGCGCGTTCCGCGTCCACGGCCTTGCTGCCGGCGTCGTCGACGCACCAATCGTTGACGGTGATGGCCAGGTCATAGGCGAAAAAGTCCGTCGCCGCGAATCCGAAATCGATGATCCCTGCGACGCGCCCGTCGTGAAACAGCACGTTGTCGCAAAAAAGATCGCCGTGGATGGCGCCTTTCGGTAACTTGCCACGTCCGAAGCCTGTCTGAAACTTGAGCTCGGATTCGAGCAGCGCAACCTGGTCTGTCGACAAGGAGGGCTTCACCGCGCGCGCCGCCTGACGCCACCATGCCGGGCCGCGCCGATTGGACAGCCTCGCGCGATACGACATCGAGGCGACGTGCAGGCGCGCGAGGGCCGCGCCAACGCCTGCGCAATGTTGCGGCGACGGTACCTCCACCGGCGCGCCGTCGATGCGCGTCACGAGACTTGCTGGCTTGCCGTTCAACAGCGAAAACAGCGCGCCGGTGCGGTCGGGTTCCGGGACCGGCACTTCGACGCCGGCCCTGGCCAAATGCGCCATCAGATTGAGGTAGAACGGCAGCTCGGCGGCCGGCAGGCGCTCGTACAGGGTGAGCACGTAACGGCCTTTCGTGGTCGCCACGAAGTAGTTTGTGTTCTCGATGCCGGATGCGATGGGCTGGAGTTCCGTGGCCCCTCCCACCGCATATCGGGTGAGCCATGCATCCAGTTCTTCGGCGGTTACGGGGGTGTAGACGGACATGCGATTGTCCGGTGCGCGCGGCAGGCGGGCGCGCCGGAATCCTCAAGGGCGCGAATCAGATCACCAGGAAAACAGCAGCCACATTGGTACGCTGAGGTTGGAACCCAGCGAATCGTAGCGAAGGAAATTTTTCCCATTGCTGTTTGGCACGAGGTAGTAGGTCTTGCCGCCGCGCGGGGTCACGCGCACATACCGGAGCTCGCCGTTGACCCGGATTTCCTCGACCGTATCGGCGTCCTTGCGGATGATCGTGACCTGCGCTTCGAGATCGGGCTCACCGTAGACGTCGGGAGGCGGCGGCGGCGCGTTCTTGGCCGAAGCTGGAGGCGGCGCCGCGTTCGCCGGAATCGGGGGTGGCGTCGCATTCGCAGGAATGGGGGGCGGCGCCGGCGACTGTGCGAGAACGGGGGCGGCCGCAACTGCGGCAGCGGTGAACAGGCAAGCGATGCGCAATGACGTCATTGGTAGGGGGCCACGAACCGCCAATTCTACCAAAGGCCGCGCGCCGCGGCTTCTTCTGGCACCGGCGCCGAGCGCGAACAACGCGCGTTCTAGAGATTGAGCATCTTCTCGCGTTCGGCGCGGGTGGGCGCAAAGCCGCGTCCCTCGTAGAACAGGAAGATGGCCTCGACGATGGCCTCCGGCTCCTCGATGACCTGCACGAGGTTCATGTCCTCGCTGCTGATCATCCCTTCGCCGACCAGCTTGTCGCGCATCCAATCGGTGAGACCGCGCCAGAAATCGCCGCCGACCAGGATGATCGGGATCTTGCGGCTCTTTCCCGTCTGCACGAGTGTCAGCACTTCGCCCAATTCATCGAGCGTGCCGAAACCGCCGGGCAGGATCACGTAGGCTGACGCGAAGCGCACGAACATCATCTTGCGCGCGAAAAAATACCGGAAGTCGACGGAGATGTCCTGGTACTCGTTGCCGCCCTGTTCGAACGGCAACAGGATATTGAGACCGATGGCAGGCGCCCGGCCGCCATGTGCGCCCTTGTTGGCGGCTTCCATGAGGCCGGGGCCGCCGCCGGAAATGACGGAAAAGCCGGCGTCCGAGAGGAGGCGCGCGATGCGTTGAGCCTTTTCGTAATACGGGTGATCGGGTTTGATGCGCGCGCTGCCGAACATGCTGACGGCAGGACGGATGCCGCGCAGGCGCTCTGTCGCAATCGCGAACTCTGCCATAATCCCCATCACCCGCCACGCTTCCTGACCGTTGGTCGTGTTGAGTGCCTGCGGATCGATGAGTTCCGGAATCTTGTGGGTCTGACGCATGCCTACGCTCGTGCTGGTTGACGGGTCTTCGTACCTGTATCGCGCATTCCACGCGCTGCCTGATCTGCGCACCTCGAAAGGCGAGCCGACCGGCGCGCTGCGCGGTGTGCTTTCGATGTTGCGCCGAATGGCCGAAGACGGCAAGCCGGACTATTTCGCCGTCGTGTTCGACGCACCGGGCAAGACCTTCCGCGACGACTGGTATCCGCAATACAAGGCGAACCGGACGCCGATGCCCGACGATCTCGTCGCACAGATCAAGCCGTTGCACGAGCTCGTGCGCGCGAATGGCTGGCCGCTGCTGATGATCGAAGGTGTGGAAGCCGACGACGTGATCGGAACGCTGGCGACGCAGGCCGCCGCCGCAGGCATCGACACCGTCATCTCGACCGGCGACAAGGATCTCGCGCAACTCGTCAAGCCGGGCATCATCTGCGTCAACACGATGAGCAACGAAAAGCTCGACGAGGCAGGCGTGCTGGCGAAGTTCAGCGTGCGCGCGGACCAGGTGCTGGACCTCTTGACGCTGACCGGCGACGCCGTGGACAACGTTCCCGGCGTAGCGAAGGTGGGTCCGAAGACGGCCGCGAAGTGGCTCGCGCAATATGGATCGCTCGATAGCATCGTCGCACATGCGGGCGAGATCCCCGGCGTGGTCGGCGAGAATCTGCGCGCCGCGCTCGACTGGCTGCCGCAGGCGCGCAAGCTCCTCACGGTCAAGACCGATTGCGCGTTGCAGTTGACGCCGACCGATCTGGGCATTGCGGCGCCGGACCTGGCGGAGCTGCGGCCGCTGTACGAGCGCTTCGAGTTCAAGGGCTGGTTGCGCGACCTGGGACAAGCCGCGGATGCGCCGGACGCTGCCGACGCCATCGCGAAGCGTGCGGCCAGCGACACTGCGGGACGGCGCTGGGATGCAAGCGCCCCGGAATCTCCGGCGGATGCGGCGGCGGCCCCGGTCGAAAAACATTACGAGATGGTGTGCGATGAACCTGCGCTTGCACGCTGGCTCGCGGCCATTGATGCCGCGGAACTCGTGGCATTGGACACGGAGACGACAAGCCTCGACCCGATGCAGGCGCGCATCGTCGGCGTGTCGCTGGCGGTCGCGCCGGGTCACGCCTGCTACATCCCCCTGGGCCACCGCTACGCGGGCGCACCCGACCAGCTCGACCGCGATGCGACGCTGCGCCGCCTGGCCCCGTGGCTGGCCGATCCGTCCAGGAAGAAGCTGGGGCAGAACCTCAAGTACGACGAACACGCGCTCGCGAACGACGATCTCGCGCTCAAAGGGATTGCCCATGACACGCTGCTCGAATCGTACGTGCTCGAACCGCACAAGCCGCACGACATGGACAATCTCGCGTGGCGGCACCTCAACCTCAAGACCCTCTCCTACGACGAGGTGACCGGCAAGGGCGCCACGCGCATCCCGTTCGAGCAAGTGGCCGTCGAACGCGCCACGGAGTACGCGGCCGAGGATGCTGACATCACGCTGCAACTGCATCAGGCATTGCATCCGCCGATCGCAGCCGACGCCAAGCTCGAATTCGTCTACGCGCAGATCGAAATGCCGGTGCGCGAAGTGCTGTTTCGGATGGAACGGAACGGCATCCTGATCGACTCGCAGCTCCTCGCGCAGCAGAGCCGGGAACTCGGCGCGCGTGTGATGGCACTCGAGCAACAGGCGCACCAGCTCGCGGGCCAGCCGTTCAATCTGGGTTCGCCCAAGCAGCTGGGCGAAATCCTGTTCCAGCGGATGAACCTGCCCGTGGTGAGGAAAACGGCCACCGGGCAACCGTCCACCGACGAGGACGTGCTGCAGGAACTCGCGGCCGATTATCCATTGCCGAAGATCCTGCTCGAGCATCGCTCGGTGTCGAAGCTCAAGTCGACATATACCGACAAGCTGCCGCTGATGGTGAATGCGCGCACGGGCCGCGTGCACACGACGTTTTCGCAAGCCACCGCCGTCACCGGACGGTTGGCGTCGACCGACCCCAACCTGCAGAACATCCCCGTGCGCACGGCCGACGGCCGCCGCATTCGCGAGGCTTTCATAGCGCCCGCGGGCCATGTTCTCCTCTCGGCAGATTACTCGCAGGTCGAACTGCGCATCATGGCTCACCTGTCGGGGGATCCCGCGTTGCTCAAGGCCTTTCACGAGGGCCGCGACATCCATCGCGCCACGGCGGGCGAGATCTTCAACGTCGAGCCCGACGCCGTGACGACCGACCAGCGGCGCTACATCAAGGCGGTCAACTTCGGATTGATTTACGGCATGGGGGCCTTCGGCCTGGCGCAGCAGCTCGGCATCGAGCGCAACGCCGCGCAGCAATTCATCGAAAGATATTTCGCGCGCTATCCGGGTGTGGCGGAGTACATGAAGCGCACCCGCGAGACCGCGCGCGAATTCGGTTACGTCGAAACGGTGTTCGGGCGCAGGCTCTGGCTGCCGGACATCAAGGCGGCCGGCGGACCGCGGCGCGCGGGCGCCGAGCGCGCGGCGATCAACGCGCCGATGCAAGGCACCGCCGCCGACCTCATCAAGCTGGCGATGATCAGTGTGCAGGCATGGCTCGACCGCGAGGCGCTGGCGACGAAACTTCTGCTGCAGGTCCACGACGAGCTGGTGCTGGAAGTGCCGGCAGCCGAAGTCGCGCGCGTGACGCGCGAGTTGCCGGGCTTGATGACCGGCGTGGCGACGCTACGCGTGCCTTTGGTGGTCGATATCGGCGTCGGCCCCAACTGGGAGCAGGCGCACTAGGGCTCGCCAGGATCGTGGTCAGCGGTAAGCCGGATTAACGAGTCCCACGTCTTGCGGCGCCCAGCGTGTCGCGGTAGCTCGCATATGCCGAGCCGAACACCACCGGTGTCACGACCACCGCGCACACGACATACAGCAAGACGAGCGCCACGATGCCGAAAATCATCGAGCCCCAATTCACGCCTTCGCTGAACACTGCCATGAAGGCGCCGAATCCGATGACGCCGGCCAGCGCGACGAACACGCAGCCCACGGCAACCGCGATGCCGACGCCGATCGCGCCGTAGACGAGAAACGGCACCCAATTGCGCAAGCTGGCGCGAAAGCTCAGGACCATGGCTTCCAGTGGGCGCGCCTCGCCCAGGACGATCAATGAAGGGGCAAACCAGTTCGCCATGGCGATCACCGCGACCACCACCAGCATCAGCAGCACCAGCAGAAAAGTGACGAGCCCGAATTCACCCAGCATCTTCCACGGATCGTCGGCGAACTGATCGAGATTCATCATGCCGGACAAGCCCACGCCGGCCGCAATGATGACGACGGCGACGACCACGGCCAATGCGGTCAGCACGATATTGAATACGCCGACGATCAGGAGTGACGTGAAATGCGCGCCCTTGAAGCCATCGAACAAATGCGACACGCGCAGCCGCTCGCCGCGATCCAGCGCGTTGCAGCCCAGCATGATGCCGCCGACGAAGACAGGGGTGAGCAGCCATTGCGCGACGCCTCCGATGTAAGGCACCCTGCTCAGCAGCATCGAAATGACGACATAGAGGATGACGATGCCGATCCACGTGCCGATCTGGGACGTGAACGTGCGCCAGCCTTCGGCCCACCACGTCGCGCCGGCGCCCGCCGCAACGACGCGCGGGGTGATCGGCCCACCCGTCGGGCGAGGTCCATTGATCGTCGGTAGCGGAGGAAGCGGTGAGGACATGAGCATCACCGTGATCGTTGCTGCAAGGCCTGCCACGTTAGCACGGCGTCCGCCGCTGGCCCAAGCTGCTTCGGGTTCCTACGCCGCGTGGCGTTCGAGATCCTCGAGGGACACGACGGCCAACGTTTCCTCGTGAGTGGCGGCCAGCACCACCGGCGGCGCGACGCCGGCGTCCAGCGCCTCACGCCAGCGGCCGATGCACAGGCACCAGCGATCGCCGGGAGAAAGTCCTGGGAATCCCGTTTCCGGTTGCGGCGTGGACAAGTCGTTGCCGGACAATTTCGAGTAGGCGAGGAACTCGGTCGTCATCACGGCGCAGACCGTATGCATACCCGTGTCGTCCGGGCCGGTGTCGCAGCAGCCGTTGCGGAAAAAGCCGGTCATCGGCGCATGGCCGCACGGCGCAAGCGCGCCGCCCTGGACGTTCTGTGCGTTGTCGCGCGACGCGGACATGGGACGCGGCCACCGGGGACAGACCCCGGGCCGCTCTCCTGTGGAAATGACAATGCCGCTCAGTTTAGCGCGACGCGCGAATCCACGGTTCGCTGCACGCGGGAAGCGAGCGCTTCCGGCGCGTCGCGGTGCAGGAACCAGCGCAGCTGCGCGGTATCGCCGATGGCGGAGAAGCCGAAATCGACGAGCAGGCTTTGCAGATCCTTGATGTGGTTCGAGTCGCGGTGCACGCGGACGATATAGGTCTTCTGACCCGGCGGCGTACCAAAGAGCGCAGCCAGCAGTGCGCGGCCCTGGTCCCCGCTGCGCGCGGTCAGGTCGAGTCCTGCGAGCCAAAGTTCATAGCCAGTGGCTTCGATCGAGCGGAAGAGTCCGAACCCGACCGGGGGCATGCCGCTATGGCGGTCGTCCGGCCAGAACACGTAGCCGGGAACGGACACGGTGGCCAACTTGCCGGTGCCGACGTCCTCGACGAAATAGCCGGTGACCAGCGCGCGCTTCAGCTTGGCGAAGAATTCCTCGCCTGCGGCGGAATCGACGGCGAGATCGCGGTCGAAGCTGCCGTCCGCTGCGCCCTGGCGGATCAGCGTCCGCAGCAACGCGAGGTGTCCGACATGGGCAGGCTGGAGCATGTACGACGTGTCCCGAGGCAATGACGACGCTAAAGTAGCGCGCCGCCAACGTAGGGTGGGCGGTCGACTTACAGGCGGTTGCGTACCGTCCATGAACGGCAGGAGCTGGTCGATTTGCATGTCCCGCCGGAAAAGGGGTTGAATCGGAACCCCATTTGACCTATTATTAGCACTCGCAGCCGTTGAGTGCTAACAACGAGATTCGGCGGGTTCGCGACGTCGCGGCGGATGTAGGCCCAAGCAAGCAGCCAATTTAAAGCCCCGCGCGCGACCGCACCTCGCCTTCCGGCCCACAGCGACTTCCGGTCACGGGTGATTCTAAGTTGCTGTAATTTAGATTAATTTTATCAGGAGTGAGTGCTAACATGAAACTGCGTCCCCTGCACGATCGCGTGATCGTCAAGCGCCTCGAGGAAGAGCGTAAATCGGCCGGCGGCATCGTCATCCCCGACACCGCCGCGGAAAAACCTTCGATGGGTGAAGTCGTGGCCGTAGGCCCCGGCAAGACCGACGACAACGGCAAGCTGCAGCCGATGGGTGTCAAGCCCGGCGACAAGATCCTCTTCGGCAAGTACTCCGGCCAGGAATTCAAGATGGACAACGCCGAACTGCTGCATATGCGCGAAGACGACATCATCGGCATCGTCGGCTGATAGCCAACGGACAGCCAAATAAGCGTCCACCGAACAAAGTTCCAGGAGAAATAAATCATGGCAGCAAAAGACGTCCGTTTCGGCGAAGGCGTTCGAAACAAAATGATGGTCGGCGTGAATGTGCTGGCCAATGCGGTCAAGGTCACGCTCGGGCCCAAGGGCCGCAACGTCGTGCTCGAGCGCAGCTTCGGCGCGCCGACGATCACCAAGGACGGCGTGTCCGTGGCGAAGGAAATCGAGCTGAAGGACCGGTTCGAGAACATGGGCGCGCAGATGGTGAAGGAAGTCGCGTCCAAGACTTCCGACGTCGCCGGTGACGGCACGACCACGGCAACAGTGCTCGCGCAGTCTATCTGCAACGAGGGCTTCAAGTTCGTGGCGGCCGGCATGAACCCGATGGATCTGAAGCGCGGCATCGACAAGGCGGTCATCGCTATCGTCGAGGAGCTGAAGAAGATCAGCAAGCCGTGCACGACCAGCAAGGAAATCGCGCAGGTCGGCGCGATCTCGGCCAACGCCGACGCGTCGATCGGCAAGACGATCGCCGAGGCGATGGACAAGGTCGGCAAGGAAGGCGTGATCACCGTCGAAGACGGCAAGGGCCTCGAGAACGAACTGGACCTGGTCGAAGGCATGCAGTTCGACCGTGGATACATTTCTCCGTATTTCATCAACAATCCGGATAAGCAGGTGTCGCTGCTCGAGGATCCATACGTGCTCCTGCATGACAAGAAGGTCAGCAACATCCGTGACCTGCTGCCACTGCTCGAGCAGGTTGCCAAGGCCGGCAAGCCGCTGCTGATCATCGCCGAGGACGTTGACGGCGAGGCGCTGGCGACGCTGGTGGTCAACAACATCCGTGGCATCCTCAAGACCACCGCCGTCAAGGCGCCGGGCTTCGGCGACCGCCGCAAGGCGATGCTCGAGGACATCGCGATCCTCACGGGCGGCACGGTGATCGCGGAAGAGTTGGGATTGAAGCTCGAGAATGCGACGCTGAAGGACTTGGGTCGCGCCAAGAAGATCGAAGTGGGCAAGGAAGACACGACGATCATCGACGGCGCCGGCGAAAAGGCAGCGATCGAAGCGCGCGTCAAGAACATCCGCAAGCAGGTCGAGGACGCAACGTCTGACTACGACAAGGAAAAGCTGCAGGAACGCGTGGCCAAGCTGGCCGGCGGCGTGGCAGTGATCAAAGTCGGCGCCGCAACCGAAGTCGAGATGAAGGAAAAGAAGGCGCGCGTGGAAGATGCGCTGCACGCGACACGTGCGGCTGTCGAAGAAGGCATCGTCGCCGGCGGCGGCGTGGCTTACCTGCGCGCCCGCGCCAACCTGAAGAATCTGAAGGGCGACAACCACGACCAGGACGCCGGCATCAAGATCGTGCTGCGTGCGCTCGAGGAACCGATGCGGCAGATCGTTGCCAATTCGGGTGACGAGCCGTCAGTGGTCGTCAACAAGGTCGTCGAAGGCAAGGGCAATTTCGGCTTCAACGCCCAGACCGGCGAGTACGGTGACCTCGTGGAAATGGGCGTCGTCGATCCGACCAAGGTGACACGCTTTGCGCTGCAGAACGCGGCGTCTGTTGCCTCGCTGTTGTTGACTACCGAGGCGATGGTTGCCGAACTGCCCAAGGACGAAAAGGGTGGTGGCGGCGGCGGTGGCGGCGGCATGGGCGGCATGGGCGGCATGGGCGACATGGATATGTAACGAGGAACGAGGGGTTCGCCCCCAAGCGAAGCTCAATGCAAAGCCCGGCCTTGGCGCCGGGCTTTGTGTTTCCAAGGCGGTCCGTTGCCGCGGCACAACGGGTTTCCACGCCGAGGGGTGCTTCGGAGGAGGCATTTCGCAAAATGCTTTAGACTACAAGGCGTTAACGGGTAGACTTGCAAAACTACAACGCATACGCCCGGTTCATGATGCCTCTCGCGGGATGATCGGGGCAGGGACGAAGTCTTGATGACGCAGGGAGTTCTGTTCGGATTGGCGATGCTCGCGTTTGCGATCGCGATCGCCTATGGACTCATGCGCCGCAATCGCGCCGGCGGCGGCGGACCGCGCAGCAGCGACGATTCGCCCAACACGGTCGCGCAATGGACCGAAGGCGAAACGACGCGCCTCCTTTCCTCGGCCGAGTTACCGGGTTTGTACCTGCTGCGGCCGCGCTTCCTTACCCGTGCCGAAAGCGTCGTCTACCTTCTGCTGAAGGCGGCCTTTCCACGGCACGAGATTTTCGCGCGGATCCGGCTGGCCGACGTGCTTCAGGTCAAGATCGGGCCGCAGGGGATGGAGCGGCTGCGCGCCTTCCGCAAGATCGCCAACCAGCATGTCGGCTTCGTGGTCTGCGACCGCGACATGACGATCGTCGCCATCGTCGACGCGAAAGAGCCCGACCAGGTCATCAATCCGCGCGACCAGAAACTCGAAGTGATCAAGCAACGCTGCCTGCAAGCGGCGCAGGTGAAATATCTGTGCGTCTACCCGCCGCAGCTCCCTCGCTATCGTGAACTGCGCGAACAGATCCTGGGCCCCGCCGGCGATTTGATCTGACGCGGCCTCATCGATGCCGCCTCACCGCGGCGCCTTCGGGCACGATCGCGGGAGCGGCACCGTCCTTCAGCGCCAATGCCGTGCCGGCGACGATCAGCACGCCGCCCACGAGCATGTTCGGGCCGATCGCCTCGCCCAGGAACAGGAATCCCCACAGCACGCCGAAAAGCGGAATCAGGAACGTCACGGTGAGGGCGCGCGACGGCCCGATGTCGGCGATCAGGCGGAAGTAGATCCGGTAGGCGATCGCCGTCGACGCCACTGCCAGCGCGACGACGTTGGCGATGACCCAGCCCGTCACCGGTCCCGGCACGGACGTGAACGGCAGCACCGAGACAAGCACAATCGCAGCGGACAGCTGGCTGCCGCATGCCAGCGCATTGCTCGACACGCCCTGCATCCGTCGCTTGGTATAGACGCCTGCCAGCCCGTAGCACAAGGCCGCCGCGAGACACGCGGCGATCGCCAGGGCCGTCGCGCTGTCCAGCGGCTCCGGTTGCCATCCGACGAGTGCGACCACACCCGCCAATCCCAGCGCCATGCCGCTGACCTTGCGCGCGGTGAGCGGCTCGCCCAGCCAGATTGCCGAGGCCATCGCGCCGAAAAATGGGCTCGTCGCGTTGAGTATCGCGGCTGTCGACGCGGCGATCGTTTGCTCGGCAAAACAGAAGAGGACGAAGGGCAGCGCCGAATTGACGAGGCCCACCACCGCAAGCCCGCGCCAGCGCGCCCGAAGCAGGGGCAGGTCGCGCTGCCGGAAACTGAACTGCGTGATCGCGAACGCGAGCAGCGCAAGCGCCGCGATTGCAGTGCGCGCAAACGCGAGTGGCGCAGGGCCCAATGCCGGCACGGCGTAGCGCATGAATACGAAGGACCCGCCCCACAGCGCGGCCAGCGCCGTGAGCATGAAAAGCGAACGTGCGGGCATCAGTGGGTTGCGGTCGCGCGAAGCTCCAGGTCGAGCAGCTTCTGCTTGCGCCACAGTCCGCCGCCATAGCCGGTCAGCGTGCCGTCGGCGCCGATCACGCGATGGCAAGGCACGATGATCGAAAGCCGGTTGTCGCCGTTGGCGCGGCCCACGGCGCGTACCGCGGCGGGCTGGCCAATCTTCGCGGCAAGTTCTCCATAGGACTTCGTCGTTCCGGGAGGAATTGCTTGCAGGGCCCGCCACACGGTCGCCTGGAACGCGGATCCGGTCAGGACCACGGGCGTGTCGAAGCGCGTGCGCGTGCCGGCAAAATACTCCGCCAGTTCGCGTGTGATCTGCGTCAGGATCGGATGTTCTCCCGGCAGGACGCGTGCGTTGAGGCGTTTTTGCAGCGTTTCGAGCGCCCGCTCGAGTCCGCGCCGGTCGACGAAATCGAGAAGATGCAGGCCGCGGTCGTCCGCGAGGGCCAGCATCGAACCCAGCGGTGTTTCCAGCCACTTCGCGTGCAAGACGGTGACGTCGCGTGCGCGCGAAGGCGCAGTCCCGACGATACGGGTGAAGGCCTCGCGAAAGCCGCTGCCGGATTCGAAGCCCTGGTCGAGTTGTGAATCAATCACGGGTTTTCCCTTTCTGATATCGGCGAGCGCGAGACCCATGCGCCGCGCCCGGTGATACGCCTGGAATGTCATGCCGCAATAGCGCTTGAACTGGCGGCGCGCGGTCGATGGGTCGATGCCCAACTCGGCCAATTCCGCGTCGCGAAATCGCCGCAGCGGCTCGCGCTCGACGGCGACGAGCAGCTTCGCCACGAGCTCGGGCGGCTTGCGTCCGTGATCGAGTGGGCGGCACTTCATGCACGGCCGGTAGCCCGCGTGCAGCGCCTCGGACGGAGCGGCGAAGAACTCGACGTTCTCGCGCTTCGGCGTGCGGACGCGGCAGGTCGGCCGGCAAAAGATGCCGGTAGTGCGCACGCCGAGCCAGAACACGCCCTCGTAAGAGGAATCGTGGCGGACAACAGCGCGGTACATCGTTGCGGGAGCGGGCAGGTTCGACATGGAGCGGATTCTAGAGCCTTTGGTTGCGGCGCGCCGCCGATATTCGGGCACGCAATTCAAATGGCGGCGCCCATAGTGTCAGGCTTGAACTTGGGCACGGCAAGCGCGCCCTTGGTTCCCGCGAAGGCACCGCGGTTTTCAGAAAAGCGGCAGGCCGACGTAATTCTCCGCGAGCGAGGTCGCCGCCGCCCGCGAGCTCACGACATAGTCGAGTTGCGAGCGCTGCAACCGGTGCTGGAAAACGTCGTCGGTGGGAAAGCGGTGGAGCATCGAGGTCATCCACCACGAGAAATGCTCGGCGCGCCAGACCCGCTTCAGGCACGTCTGCGAATAGGCGCGCAGAAGATCGTCGCGGCCGGACTTGAAGAATGCGGCGAGCGCGCGGGAGAGGACGTTGACGTCGGCTACGGCGAGATTCATGCCCTTGGCGCCGGTGGGCGGGACGATGTGGGCGGAGTCTCCCGCCAGGAACAGCCGGCCATGCTGCATCGGTTCGGTGACAAAGCTGCGCATCCCCGTGATGCCCTTCTCCAGCACCGGGCCTTCGTTCAACTTCCAGCCGTCGTCCGTCTCGAGGCGCGTGTGCAGCTCCTGCCAGATCCGGTCGTCGGACCAGCTTCCGATGTCCTCGTCGGGCGCGACCTGCAGGTAAAGGCGCGTGATCGACGGCGAACGCATGGAGAAGAGCGCGAAGCCGCGCTCGTGATAGGCGTAGATCAGCTCTTCGTGCGACGGCGCCGCTTCGGCGAGAATGCCGAGCCACGCGAAGGGATACGCGCGTTCGAAGATGCTCAATGCCGCGGGCGGCACCGCCGGACGACAGATACCGTGAAAGCCGTCGCAACCAGCGATCGCGTCGCACTGGATTTCGGTGTCGGCGCCGTCGTGCCGGAAGCGGATGCGTGGACGCGACGATTCAAGCGCGTGCACGCTGACGTCGGAGACATCGAAGAGCACCTGGCCACCGGCCTCGAGCCGCGCGCGGATGAGATCCTTGACGACCTCCTGCTGGCCGTAAACGGTGATCGCGCGTCCGCCCGTGAGTTCGGTCAGGTCGATGCGGTGCCCGCAGCCGCCGAAGCGCAATTCGATCCCGTGATGCACCAATCCTTCGCGGCGCAGCCGCTCACCGACACCGGAGCTCACCAGCAGGTCCACGCTGCCCTGCTCGAGCACGCCGGCGCGCACGCGATGTTCGACGTGCTCGCGGCTGCGGGCCTCCACGATCACCGACTCGACGCCCTGCAGATGCAGCAGGTGCGACAGCAGGAGTCCCGCGGGCCCCGCGCCGACGATGCCGACCTGCGTTCGCATAGATCCTGGAGGCGCCAGCGCGCAGGCTTAGGTGCCGCGATCCATTTCGCTGAACACGTCCTGCGCCATGTGGAACGCCCCGTTGGCCGCGGGCACGCCGCAATAGATCGCGCACTGCAGGATCACTTCCTTGATCTGGTCGCGCGTCACGCCGTTGTTGAATGCCGCGCGTAAGTGCATCCGGAATTCGTCGCCGCGATTGAGCGCGATCATCAGCGCCAGCGTGAGCAGGCTGCGCGTGTGCCGCGGCAATCCGGGGCGCGTCCAGACCTCGCCCCACGCGTAGCGGGTGATGAGGTCCTGGAATTCCTCGTTGAATGCGTTACTGTTCGCAACGGAGCGGTCGACGTGCGCATCGCCCAGCACGGCGCGGCGGACTTTTGTTCCCTCGGCATGGCGGTCGCGTTCATCCACGGGGCTTTTCTCCTAGGCGTTGAGGAAGGCCAGCAGCGCGGCGGTGAACGCCGGCGCCGCTTCGATGTTGGAAAGGTGCGGCGCATCGAGTTCGGCGTAGGCGGCACCCTGGATGCGCTGGGCGAGAAACTTTCCCTCGACGGGGGGCGTTGCGACGTCGCGCGTTCCGCTGAGGACGAGCGTCGGCGCCGCGATTGCGGATATGCTGTCGCGCTGGTCCATGTCGCGGACCGCGACGCAGCACGCGATATATCCTTGCGCCGGCGTGTGCTCCATCATCTGTCGCATCGCCGCGATCCGGTCGGGATGGCTCGCCATGAATCCGGGCGTGAACCATCGCTCCAGCACGGCCTGCGAAATGGCGGCCATGCCGCCGGCGCGGACCTTCTCGATCCGCGCGTTCCAGTTGTCCGGAGGCCCCATGCGCGCGGCGGTGTTCGCGAGCACGAGGCGGCGGAGGCGGCCTGGCGCGTTTGCTCCCAGCCACATGCCGGTCATTCCACCTAGCGACAAGCCGCAGAAATGCGCGCGCTCGATGGAGAGCCCATCGAGCAGACCGACCACGTCGCGGCCCAGACGCTCGATCGAGTACGGGCCAGGCGTGTCCGCCGAGGTGCCGTGTCCGCGCGTGTCGTAGCGGACGACGCGGAACGCGCGCGCCAGCGCGGCGATCTGCGGATCCCACATCGCAAGGTCGGTTCCCAACGAATTGGAGAGTACGAGCACCGGCGCGCCGGCCGCACCTTCGATGCGGCAGTGAATGCGCGCGCCATCCACATCGACGAACGTGTCCACTGGTTTGTCGGTGGCCGACATCGCGGTGGCGGCCGCTGATCCCGACAGCGCAGACAAGGCGCGGTTGACGAGCGCCTGCGCGTTTCCGGTGTAGTTGCGCGGATCGAGCAGACGTTCGAGGTCCTTCGTCGAAAAATGCGCGCGCACGGCGGCGTCTTCGTCGAGGACGGCGAGCAGCGGACGCCGCTCGCCGACGCTCCTGCGGCATGCGCGCTCCACCAGTTCGTGTGCGGGCTGGCGCCCAAGATGGGTGGCGAGCGCCATCGATACGGCCTCGGCGACGATCAGTCCGTTAGTCGTTTCGAGGTTGGCGCTCATCCGTCCCGCATCGACGTCGAGACCTTCGATGGTTCTGATCGATTGGGCCAGCGCGCCGGCGGTCAGCCTGCAGATCTCAGGCAGCGTTTCCCATTCGGCATGCCAGCCGCCTAAGCCCCGCTCGTGCTCCTGGACCATGGCGGCCAGCATCACCGACACGAGCGCCGGCACGCGCTGCGCAGCGGCCAACACGACGGCGGAACCGACGGGATTTCGCTTGTGCGGCAACGTCGACGAACCGCCGCGGCCGGCTGCGGCAGGCTCGAACGCTTCGCCGACCTCGGTTTGCATCAGCAGCGACACGTCGCGGGCGAGTTTTCCCAGCGTGCCGACGATCAAACCCAGCGTCGTGCCGACTTCCGCGACGCGGTCGCGCTGCGTATGCCACGGCACGTCCGGCCATTCCAGTTCGAGCTCCTTCGCCAGCAGCGCGGCGACGGCGAGCCCTTGTGTTCCGAGCGAGGCGAGCGTTCCCGCCGCGCCGCCGAATTGCAGCACGGCGATGCGCGGGCGCAACGCGGCGATGCGCGTGCGATGCCGCTCGATCGCGCTCAACGCGCCGGCGGCCTTGAGCCCCAGCGTCACGGGTGTGGCCTGCTGCAGCCACGTGCGGCCGGCAAGCGGGGTTTGCGCGTGGGATCGCGCAAGCGTCGCAAGCGCGGCGGACAACGCCGTCAAATCGCCGGCGACAAGATCGAGCGCCGCGCGCAACTGCAGCACGAGGCCCGTGTCCATCGCGTCCTGGCTGGTCGCGCCCCAATGCACATAGCGGGCGGCCTCCGGGTCGTGCCGCGAGACTCGCTCCGTCAACGCTTTCACCAGCGGAATCGCCGGGTTGCCCGCGTCGGCGGTGGCACGGGAGATCGCGGAAATATCGAACAGGTCGGCGCGGCATTGCGCTTCGATGGCCGAAGCCGCGCTCGCCGGAATGACGCCTTCTTTCGCTTCCGCGCGCGCCAAAGCACCTTCGAAGTCGAGCATTGCCTGGATGCGTCGCCGATCCGAAAGGAGCGCGCGCATCGCCTCCGTCGTGAACAGGGCGTCGGTGAGGCCGGGTGCGTCCTGCAGGCTCAAGGCATGGGCTCGGTCGCGGTGGCAGATTCGCGGCGTGCGTTCAGCAGTCGAAAAAAACCGTCTCATCCTCACGGTCCACCGCCTGGACGACGACATTCCATTCCAATGTGCCTGGACGTCCGGCTACGGCCTTCGCAATCAGCGTTTGTCGGCGTGCCTGGGGGACGCTCTGCAGCACCGGGTCCTCCGCGTTGGCGGGATCCGCGGGAAAATAGATCCGCGTGGTGAGCTGTTTCATGAGTCCGCGCATGAAGATCGTCACGTTCACGTGCGGCGCCTGCAGGCCGCCGCCCGCCGCAGGAACGCGGCCGGGCTTGATCGTCGCGAACTTGAAGCATCCGGACGCGTCGGTGGGCACGCGGCCGAAGCCTTTGAATCCTTCTTCGAGCGGCTTGTCCTGCGAGTCGTCGGGATGCGCATACTTGCCGTGCGCGTTGGCCTGCCAGATTTCGACGAGCGCATCGTCGATCGGATTGCCGTCCCCGTCCTGGATGCGGCCCTCGATCGTGACCTTCTCTCCGGACACGCCCGGACCCACCAGGTTGTCGGTGACGAGCCACGTGAGGCCGATATGCAGATACGGTCCCACGGTTTGGGAAGCGGTCGTTTGCAGACTCATGGCCTTAAGCTCCGTCAGGCGGGAAGGTAGTTGTCCATCGGCGTTTCGTCGCGGCCACGCAGGATGATGTCGAAACGGTAGCCCAGCGCCTGCTCGGGAATCGTCGCTTCCCAATCGAACGCCGAAACCAGGCGCCGGCGCGCACGCTCGTCGGGAATTCCGGCATACATCGGATCGTATTCGAGCAGCGGATCACCGGGAAAATACATCTGCGTCACCAGGCGCGTCACGAAGGCCGGACCGAACAGCGAAAAATGAATGTGCGCGGGCCGCCACGCGTTGTAGTGGTTGCGCCACGGATATTCACCGGGCCTTATCGTGACGAAGCGATAGCGCCCCTCGCTGTCGGTCATCGTGCGTCCGCACCCGGTGAAATTGGGGTCTGTCGGCGCGTTGTGGTTGTCGCGCTTGTGCGGATAGCGTCCGGCCGCGTTGGCCTGCCAGATCTCGACCAGCGTGTTCGCAACTGGCTTGGCGTTGCCGTCGAGCACGCGTCCGCCGACGACGATCCGCTCGCCAATCGGGTCGCTCGCATGCTGCTTGGTCAGGTCGAAGTCGTTGGCCTTGATCAAATCGTGACCGAAGAGCGGGCCGGTAACCTCGGACAGCGAATGCGGCAGCATCACCAACGGCTGCGTCGGTGCGCGCTTCACCGTCGACGCGTACGGCGGATAGAGATAGTCGGGCTGCGTGCCGCGGTCCGGCTTGCGGTAACCGGCCACCTGGGCAGTGGCTAGATTCCGGGGTCGGGACGTCATGACTTCCTCCTAGGGAGCCTGTCGGACAGGCTCCTAAACGCGTTCGATGATGATAGCGATGCCCTGGCCGACGCCGATGCACATCGTACACAGGGCATAGCGCCCGCCGGTCCTGTGCAATTGGTAAAGCGCGGTCGTCACCAGCCGCGCACCGCTCGCACCGAGCGGGTGGCCGAGCGCGATGGCGCCGCCGTTCGGGTTGACGATTGTCGCATCGTCGGGCAATCCCAGGTCGCGGGTGACGGCGAGCGCCTGGGCGGCGAATGCTTCGTTCAGTTCAATGACGTCCATGTCGGCCAGCGTGAGGCCCGCCTTCGCGAGCACCTTGCGCGTGGCCGGCGCGGGGCCGAAGCCCATGATGCGCGGCGCAACGCCCGCCGCCGCCGCCGCGACGATGCGCGCCTTGGGCGTCAGGCCATGGCGGCCGATGGCTTCCTCCGACGCGATCAGTGTCGCGCACGCGCCGTCGTTCACACCGGACGCATTGCCCGCCGTGACCGTCCCGTCGGGGCGCACGACGCCTTTGAGCTTCGCGAGCGATTCGAGCGTCGTCTCGCGCGGATGCTCGTCGCGGCTGACGATGACCGGGTCACCCTTCTTGGCCGGAATGGTGACGGGAACGATTTCCTCGTTGAGCCGGCCCTCGGCGATCGCCGCGGCCGCGCGCTGCTGGCTGCGCAGCGCAAAGGCATCCTGGTCCGCGCGGGACACGTTGAATTCGGCGGCCACGTTCTCGGCGGTCTCGGGCATGGAATCGATGCCGTACTTCGCTTTCATCAGCGGATTGACGAAGCGCCAGCCGATCGTCGTGTCCTCGATCCTGGCGGCGCGCGAGAACGCACTATCGGCCTTGGCCATGACGAACGGGGCGCGCGACATGCTCTCCACGCCGCCGGCGATCATCAGCGAGGTCTCACCGCTCTTGATCGCCCGGGCGGCGATGGCGATGGCGTCCATGCTCGACCCGCAGAGGCGATTCACCGTCGTGCCCGGGACGTCGACCGGCAGCCCGGCCAGGAGCAGTGCCATCCGCCCGACGTTGCGATTGTCTTCGCCCGCCTGGTTGGCACAACCGTAGATGACATCGTCCACCGCGGACCAATCCACCTTCGCGTTGCGCTCGATCAACGCGCGCAGCGGAATGGCGCCGAGATCGTCGGTGCGGACATGGGCGAGGGCGCCGCCGTAGCGACCGATGGGCGTTCGGATGGCGTCGCAGATAAAAGCGTTTTGCATGGGGGTTCCTGTGGCTACGCGGCGGCCCGCGGCCGCCTTCGATATCGGATCTTCCTTCGCGAGCTTATGCCATCGCCAGCGGCATTCCTGTCAGCGTCGCAAGTGCCGGCAGCGACAAGCCGTCGACCATCTCCAGCACGCGAAGACCCTGCGGCGTGACATCGATGACCGCGAGATCGGTGTAGATGCGGTTGACGCACGCAAGGCTGGTCAATGGGTACGTGCATTTGGCGACGATCTTGCTCTGCCCGCTCTTGGTCTGGTGGTCCATCATCACGAACACCTTCTTGGCGCCGATGGCCAGGTCCATCGCGCCGCCCACGGCGGGAATGGCGTCGGGCGCACCGGTGTGCCAGTTCGCGAGGTCGCCCTGCGCAGAAACCTGGAAGGCGCCCAGGACGCAGAAATCGAGGTGGCCGCCGCGCATCATCGCGAACGAATCGCCATGATGGAAATACGCGCCGCCGGTGAGCAGCGTCACGGGCTGCTTGCCGGCGTTGATCAGGTCGGGGTCTTCGTGTCCGGCCGCCGGCGCCGGTCCCATCCCGAGGAGTCCGTTTTCGCTGTGCAGGAAGATGTCGCGGTCCCGGGGCAGGTGATTGGCGACCAGCGTCGGCAGGCCAATGCCCAGGTTGACGTACGCACCCTCGGGAATGTCGCGCGCGACGCGGGCGGCTATCTGATCGCGACTGTAACGTTTCATGGGTCTTTCCTAGGCGGCGGCTTGCGGTTGTGACTGGACCGTGCGTGTGTCGATCGCCACGACGCGCTGAATGAAGATTCCCGGCGTCACGATGTTTTCCGGATCGAGGCCACCCAGCGAAACCACTTCACGAACCTGTGCGACCGCGCACTTGGCGGCGCTGGCCATGATCGGCCCGAAATTGCGCGCGGTCTTGCGATAGACGAGATTGCCCCAGCGGTCGCCCTGTTCGGCCTTGATGAGCGCAAAGTCCGCGTGAATCGGATATTCGAGGACGTAGTGGCGCCCGTCGATGACACGCGTTTCCTTGCCCTCCGCCAGCAGCGTTCCGTAGCCGGTCGGCGTGAAGAATGCGCCGATGCCCGCGCCCGCCGCGCGGATGCGTTCGGCGAGGTTGCCCTGCGGCACCAGTTCCAGCTCGATTTCGCCGGAGCGATAGAGCGCGTCGAACACATACGAATCCGTCTGCCGCGGAAAGGAACAGATGATCTTGCGCACGCGCCTGGCTTTGAGCAGTGCCGCCAGTCCGGTGTCGGCGTTGCCCGCATTGTTGTTGACGATGGTCAATTCACGCGCGCCCTGGTCGATGAGGGCGTCGATCAGCTCGGACGGCATGCCTGCGGTACCGAAGCCACCGATCATGACGGTGGCGCCGTCGTGAATACCGGCGACGGCCGCGGCCGGTGTTGGAACGGTCTTGTCGATCATGCGTCGTGTCTCCGGACGATGGGAACGATCCTAAGGCTTCACGCGCTTTTCTTTTCGGCATGGCCGCCCAGGAAGAGGCGGTTCAAGTCGGGGTCGTTCAGCACTTCGTTCGCCGGGCGGTCGAGCGCCAGGCGGCCCATCTCGAGGACCAGCGCGCGATTGGAGTACTTGAGCGCCGTGCGCACGTTCTGCTCGACCATCAAGACGGTCGTGCCTGCGTCGGCCAGCGCGCGCAGCAGCGCCATCACCTCCTGCACGAGCTTGGGGCTAAGGCCAATCGACGGCTCGTCGATGAGCAGGACGCGCGGGCGCAACAGCAATGCGCGTCCGATTTCGAGCTGCTTCTGCTCGCCGCCCGACATCGTGGAAGCCTGGTTGTCGATGCGCTCCCGGATGCGTGGGAATCGGGTCAGCACTTCCTCGATGCGGCCAGCCAATTCGCCGCGCGGGAGCGTGATGCCGCCCAACTCCAGGTTGTGGCGCACCGACAAAGACCCGAAGAGGTTCCTTCCCTGCGGAACGAACGCGATTCCGTCGGCCAGCAAGTCGCGCTGCGATTTCCCGTTGATGCATTTGCCTTCGAAGCGAACCTCGCCCGAGCGCGGGGTCAACATGCCGAAGAGCGTCTTCAGCACCGTCGACTTGCCGGCGCCGTTGGGCCCGATGAGGAGCGTGATCTCGCCGCGGCGCGCGTCCAGCGTGGTCTCGTTCAGGATCGTCAAGCTCGGCGAATAGCCGGCGACGACGCGGTCGAACTCGATGATTTTTTCTGCGGTCATGGTCCGTTTCCTACTCGTTTGCCTAGCTCAGTTTCCTAAATATGCTTCGAGGACCTGCGGATTCGATTGCACCGTTGCCGGCGGTCCCTCCGAAAGCACCTTGCCCTCGACCATGCAGATGACGTGCGGGCAGAGCTTCATGATGAAGTCCATGTTGTGCTCGATGACCACGAAGCTGCCGCCCTGCGATTTGTTGAGCTCGACCAGCAGATCATGAAGCTGGTCGACGAGGCTCGGGTTGACGCCTGCACAGGGTTCGTCGAGCAGGACGAGTCGAGGCGCCGGCATGAACGCCATCGCGATGTCGATCAGCTTCTGCTGTCCGTACGAGAGACTTCCTGCGGGCAGGTGCGCGACGCGCTGCAGGCGAAATAACTCGATCATCTTGTCCGCGTGTTCGCCCAACCCTGCGTCGGGCTTGGCGATCAGCCGCGATATCAGCGTGCCTTTGAATTCCTGGGCCGCCGCGATCAGGTTGTCGCGAACGGACAGCTTGACGAACACCTGCAGCGTCTGGAATGTGCGCCCCACGCCGCGGCGCGACAGTTCCAGCGGGGACATGCCGGTGACGTCCTCGTCACAGAAGCCGACACTTCCGGACGTCGGCTTGATCTGCCCCAGGATGCTGTTGAAGAGTGTCGTCTTTCCCGAGCCGTTGGGGCCAATGACGCCAACGATTTCGCCGGGGCCGACACTGAAGCTGACGCCGTCGACGGCCTTGATCGCGCCATACACCTTGCGCACGTCCTTCACTTCGAGGAAAGGTTTCATTTCGCACCTCCCTTCGCCTTGAAGCGGTCGCCGAACGAGAGAATGCCGCCGGGGAGCCAGATCATCAGCGCGATGACGGCGACGCCGAAGAATGCGAGGTACCACTTCTGCATGAACTTCAACCACTCGACGTTGGACGAGCGCAGGAACTCCGGGAGCAGGATGATGATGACCGTGCCGACGACGGGTCCCATGAAGCGTCCCGAGCCACCGACGATGACCGCAAGCAACATGAGGAGGGACGTCGAGAAATGGAACGGCCCCGGCTCGATGAATTCCACCAGGCACGCGTAATAGACGCCGCCGATGCCCGCGCAGGCCGCGCCGATCGCGAACGCCAGCAGCGTGTAGGCGGTGATGTTGACGCCAAGGCTTTCGGCGCGGATCGGGTTGTCGCGCAGCGCCGCGAAGGCGCGGCCCCAAGGAGACCGTAGCAGCCACCACAACAACCCAGCGAGGATGATCAGCGAGACGAACGTGAAGTAGAAGTACGCGACGTAGCCGTCAGTCGAAATACCGAAGATGCTCGGACGCGGAATACCCGAGATCCCGAACGTGCCGCCGGTGATCTTTTCCTCGTTGCGCATCACCAGGAAGACGAGGACGTTGAAGCCCAGCGTGGCGAACGCGAGGTAGTGGTGCTGGACGCGCAGCGCGGGGAAGCCCAGGACCAGCCCGACGGCGAAGCAGGCGACACCGGCGATCGGCAGCACGACGAAAATCGGCCACCCCATCTTGAGGAGGATTGCCGCGTGATAGGCGCCGATGCCGAAGAACGCCGCCTGGCCGAGCGACATCTGTCCCGCGTAGCCGACCGTCAGATTGAGGCCGAACGTGGCCATCAGGTAGACGCACGTGAGCGTGAGCAGGTAGACCTCGCTGCGCTTGGCGAAGAGGGCCGCGATGGCGACGAGCGCAAGGCCGACGACGAGCAGGATGGTTTTGCGCTGGGTGTTCATACTTTGCGCTCCTCGGGCTTGCCCAGCAGTCCTTCAGGGCGGAACAGGATGACGCCGAGGAACAAGACCAGCGCCACGCCTTCCTTGTATGCGGGCGACACATAGAAGCCGACGACATTCTCCAGGATGCCGATCAGCACCCCGCCCAGCAGCGCGCCGCGCGTCTGGTTGAACCCGCCGATGATGGCGGCGAAGAAAGCCTTCTGCCCGATCGAGTCGCCCATGTCGAACTTGGCGAGATAGGTGGGCGTCACCAGCAGCGCCGCGACAACCGCGAGCAGCGCGTTGATCAGGAATACGTAGAGGACCATCCGCTTGACGTTGATGCCGAGGACCCGCGCCGCGTCGGTGTTCTGCGCGACCGCCTGCATCGCGCGGCCGGTAACTGTCTTGTTGAGGAAGCTCTGCAGGAAGAAGACGATGAGCCCGGCCATGATCAGCGTGCCGACGTCGGCATACGAGACGTTGATGGCACCGAGCGCGAATTGTCCGGTGGGAAACGGACTGGGGAAGGGGTGCGCCTCCGCGCTGTATCCCGCGCGAATCAGCGACTTGACTGCGATCGAAACGCCCAATGTCGCGATCACCAGCGGAATCACGCCATGCTTTATGAGGGGATCGACGATCACGCGCTTGAAGCCATACCCAAGGATTACCATCGACATCGCGCACGTCAGGAGGAATGCGAGCCACAGCGGCGCACCCATGGCCATGAAGAACAGCATGCCGAACGCCGGCAGCATCACGAATTCGCCTTGCGCGAAGTTGATGACGCCCGCCGCCTGCCACAGCAGCGTAAACCCCAGCGCGGCGAGCGCGTAAATCGCGCCCGTGGCGGTGCCGGAAAAGACGAGTTGTACGAGATCGCCCACGGGAGGTCTCCTGGCAGACGCCTTGGATCTCTTCGGAGCGCCCGCGAGGGGCGCCCCGAAGCAATTACACGCTTACCCTGGTTATTTGGCCGAAGCTGGCGGCAGCGTCTCGGTGACCGTCTGCTTGCCGTTAACGACCTTCACCAGGAAGCTTTCGCGGTCGAGGTCGCCGTTGTTGTCGAAAGAGACGTCGAGAAGTATGCCCGGGTTGTCCTTGGCCGAGATCTTGGCGCCGTGGAGCGACTTGGCCAGCAGCTTGGAGTCGACCTTGCCGTTCTTCTCGGTGAGCGCCTTGACCACGTACATGGCGGTGTAGCCCTTCATGCCGTTGTGATCGCTCTTGTACTTGTATTCCTTCTGGAACTTGTCGTCGAAGGCCTTGATCGTCGGTTGCGGCGCATCGACGGTGAGGCCGACGTGGGCGATGGCGCCGTTGGCCGCTTCGCCGGCAAGCTCGATCACTTTCTGGCCCGTCAGCGTGGTTTCGCCGACGATCGGCTTGTCGTAGCCTTGCTTGCGCAGTTCGCGCAGCGCGCGCGCCGATTCTTCCTCGTTGGTGTAGACGAAGAGCGCATCGGCATTGGCCTGCTTCGCCTTCAGCACGGCGCCCGAGAAGTCGACCTGGCCGGGATCGGTCGAGATGTCCGCCGCCACCTTGATGCCCTGGGCTTCGAGCGCTTTCAGCATCACGTCGCGGCCGCCCTTGCCGAAGTCGTTGTTCACATAGATGATCGCCACCGACTTGGCCTTGAGCCCGTCCTTGATGTAGCGCGCGAGCTTCGGCATGGCCGTGGACTGTGTGAACGACGTACGGAAGATGTACGGGTTGCCTTGCTGCGTGATGTTGGCCGCTTCGCCGCCGGTGAAGTTGGTGACCTCGGCCTTCTTGGTCTCGGCCATGCTGACGATGATCGAGCCCGAAAATACGGGACCCATGACCACGTAGGCGCCGTCGTCGACGGCTTTTTGCGACAGCGCCTTGGCCACGCCCGGGTTGGTTTGCGTGTCGAGCGATTGCAAGTCGACCTTGCGCCCCAGGATGCCGCCCCCCGCGTTGATTTCCTTGACCGCGAGCTTGACGCCGTTGTCGAAATTCGTGCCGGCGGTTGCTCCACCCCCCGACAATTCGACGATATCGAAGATCTTGATCGGGCCCGTTTGGGCGCAGACGGCAAAGGGCGTGGCGAGAGGGACGGCAAGCGCCATGGCGGCGGCAAGCGTCCGTACGATCCTGTTCATGGTGACTCCTCCTTTGTACGTTGAAAGAATTCAACTAACTCTAACGTTGGCGTATTGTTGATGCTGTTCGATTAACGCCCATTTGTGCGATCAACGAACAGCAGGTTAAAATGCTGGCTGAAGTGCGTCAAGGGCGATTATCGATATGTTGTGCGTTTATCGCCCATCAATTACTATGTCGGCGAACGACACCCATCCGAAGGAATCCCCCATGTCTGCTGGCCTGAAAGCCGCCGCGACCGGGAAGCACGTTGCGCGCGCGACCAGGGCCGATCCCGCCGGCGACCTGCCCACGAAGGCTGCCTCATCGGCCGGCGCTGCGCGCATGGAACCTCCCGTCTCGGCTGCGGAGCGCATCGAGGCCTGGAGCGGTGACCCGAATTTCATGACCTCCCTGGCTCGCGGCATCGCCGTGATTCGTGCGTTCACGCAGCAAAAACGCCGGCTCACCATCTCCCAGCTTTCGCAGCGGACCGGCATTCCCCGCGCGGCGGTTCGCCGCTGTCTTTATACGCTTGCCCAACTCGGCTATGTCAACGCCGACGAAGGCAAGGACTTTACGCTCAGTCCGCGCATCCTGTCGCTCGGGCATGCCTATCTGTCGTCGACGCCGCTGTCGAGCGCCGCCCAGCCGCTGCTCGACCGGGTGAGCGATGTGCTCCACGAGTCGTCGTCGATCGCGTTGCTCGAGGGGGACGAGATTCTCTACGTCGCCCGCTCGTCGACCAACCGGCGGATCATGTCCGTCGACCTGGGGCTGGGGACGCGCTTGCCGGCCTATTGCACTTCGATGGGCCGGGTCCTGCTCGCGTACCTTCCGCCTACGGAACTGGACGCCTATCTAGCGCGCGCCAAGATAATCCGCTACACGCCCCGCACGATCGTCGCCCCCGAGAAGCTGCGCCACGAGCTCGACGGCATCCGCCGCGCGGGCTACGCGATCGTGGATCAGGAACTGGAGATCGGCCTGCGCTCGATCGCGGTACCGGTGCGCGACCACGCGGGCGCGGTGGTGGCCGCAATGAACATAGGGACGCACGCGTCGCGGGTTTCGCTGGCGGAAATGGAAAAGACATTCCTGCGCGAACTCGAATCCGCGGCGAACGAGCTCGGCACGCTGCTGATGGGGTGAAGCTATTTCACGAAATTAAGGTACAGCCAGAGCAGGATCAGCGCACCGACGATCGAGAGGATGATTCCGGCCGGGTGGAACCTGCCGTCGGGAGACTTCCATATGAGACTGCCGATGATGCCGCCGACCAGCGAACCACCGATGCCCAGCAGCGTCGTCATCCAGAAACCCAGTGCGATGGCCCCCGGATAGAAAAAACGTGCGAGGAGGCCGACAATGAACCCGACCACGATCATCCAGATGATTCCCATGATTCCCATTGCAATCTCCCCCGGTGGAGTTGGGTTGCCTCGGCTGCTACTCAATTGCCATTGTAAGCGGTGACGCCGCGGTCGCGACTCATAATGATGCGCCCGATCGACCATTTCTGGCGACCCCTGATGGTCGCGGCTGCCGTCCTGTCGGCGGGGTTGGGGCTCGCCGCGACACCCTCGGCGGCCGCGCCTGCGACGTGCCACGCTGCCAGCGGACCGCGCAGCGTGCCTTTGGTCGAGCTGTTCACATCCGAAGGCTGCGACAGCTGTCCTCCGGCGGATCGGTGGCTTTCCGCGGAATTTCCTCCCCGAACCGCGGGCGCGTCCACGCTCGCGCTGGCGTTTCATGTCGATTACTGGGACAGACTCGGTTGGCGCGACCGCTTCGCCTCGGCGCAATTCACCCAACGGCAGCGCGACGAAATGACCGCGAACGGTGCTGCGTTTGTCTACACGCCGCAGGTCCTCGTGCAAGGCCACGACGTCGCGGGCTGGAATCGCGGCAAGGCGATCGACGCGATTGCCGCGGCCGAGTTGCGACCGCCGCGAGCGGTGATCGGACTCGATGTCACGCCGGGAACGGGCGCGCTGGAGCTTCGCGCGACCGCGACCGTCGCGGAGCCGGCCTTGCGCAAGAACGCCGTCTTGTGGCTTGCCTATGTCGACAGCGGTCACGTCACGGATGTCGCCGCGGGAGAGAACCGCGGCGTCCGCCTCCGCCATGACAATGTCGTACGCTCGCTGCACGGCCCTTACCGCGTCGACGCCAGCGGGGCCACCGCTGCCTCGCTGGCGGTTGCGCCGCCGGCTGATCGAGGCACCGCTCCCATGGTGGTTGCGTTCGTGCAGGATACGAAGAACGGCGATGTCCTGCAGGCGCTCGCATCGTCCGACTGCCGCGAGCGCTGAACGTCACCATCGCGCCGGCGAGGTTCAGGTCAGAAGAGCCCCAAGCCGCTGGCGGCAGCACCCGCGACCGTCGACACCACCGACAGCAACAGCATCGAAATCCCTACGAATTCGGCTTGCTCGCCTCGTTTGACGTGCAATACCTGTTTGGCGCCAAGCCAGAACAGGAACAACGAATGGACGAGCGCCACGACGGCGACGACCGCCATCACCGGCAGCAGCAGCGTGGCGCCGGCGAGCCAGACCGGCACGGCGCCGAATGTGGAGACCTTGAGCGCGTCGCGGTAGTTGCGCGAACTGCCGTACATCGGCGCGATCAGGACGAATATTCCCGCGAGCGCGAACACGGACAGGACCGACGCGAACAGCGTCGCGGTGCCCGCGGCCACGATTTCGTGCGCCGGCACCTGATACCCTTGTCCCGCGTCCCACGTGGCATCGAACACGATCATGCCGACCACGGTGGCGATCGGCGCCAGCAATGACAACGGGAGAATGTAACGGCTGACGAGGACACGGAATGGCGTGTCTTCCTGCGCAATCCGATCCCACTCGTCCCTGGGCCGGAACACGATGCGAACGATGCGGCGAAGCGCTTCCACCGCGGCAGTATATTCCGCGCGGGGCGCGCTATGATTCGGCTTCGGCGCGATCCAAGAAAAGCTGGCGAAACGATGCGGCAGTTCCTCGGCATGATTCAGTTGGTGGTGGCCATCGCGCTGATGGGGCTGATCGGACAAGGAATCCTGTATGTCCTGGCCGGCGAGAACCGCGACAAGAACCTCTTCTATCAGATCATCCGGATCATTCCGTCGCCGTTCGTGAAGTTGTTTCGCTTGCTGACACCGCGTGCGCTCGTCCCGGACCGGCTGGTTGCCTTTGCGACATTTTGCGGCCTCGCAGCAATCTTCCTTTGGCTGGCATTCGAGATTCCCAAAGTCGCACCGTGAACACGATCAAGCACCGGTTCTGGATCGAGATGGCCAAACTGTGCCAGCGGTTCAATCGCACCAAGACGGCGCTCAAATACTACGAACTCGCGCTGGCATTGCAGCCCGATGATCCGAAAGTGATGGCGAGCGTCGGCTACGAACTCGCGCAGGAGGGACGCAAGCGCGAGGCGCTGGCGCGCTTCGATCGCGTCGTCCAATTGACGCCCGACTGGGCCGAAGCGCATTTCGACCGGGGATTCCTGCTCCAGCAACTGAACGACCCCGAGGCGGCGATCGCCGCATTCGATCGGGCGATCGCGATCAATCCCAAGCACGACCGCGCGCTGTACGGAAAGGCGCTTTCGCTGATCGGATTGAAGCGCCGCGACGAGGCGGTGGCGCCGCTCGAGAAGAACACCAAGCTGCAGCCGATGAGCCCTTATGGTTGGTACCAGTTGGCGCGCGTCCAGTTCGACCGGGGCAAGCCGGAGAAGGCCCAGGCGATCATCGATCACCTGGCAACGTTCGAGCCCAAGGTGGCGGCGCAGCTCGCGCGCGAGACCGGCCTCCGGGCGCCTCCGAGGCTGTGACTTAAGCGGTTCATGGCGCCACAGGCTTGGAAAAGGCCGCTGATCTCCCCAACGGGCTTGTTGCGGCGGAAAAAAGCCGTCTATACTCCGTGCACTTCGGACGAGCCCCTTGTGCTCGGCCGGTACGGCCAAGACCCGAGAAGAGTGTCGCGGCCGGCGGTTTTTCGGGACGTTCGGCAACGGCCGTTGCCATCTAGGGGAGGAGCCTGTCATGCAGTTGACCCAGAAGCAGCTGGAGTATTGGAGAAAGAATCTCCTTATTACCGGCATCCTGCTTTTCATCTGGTTCGTGGTGACATTCGTGATGGGCTACTACGCCCGCGAGCTGAACCAGATCAATTTCTTCGGCTGGCCGCTGGCGTTCTACATGTCCGCGCAAGGTTCACTGATCATCTACGTGATCATCATCTGGTACTACGCGCGCTACATGAACACGCTCGATCGCATCTACGATGTGCATGAAGGGGAGGACGACTGATGGCTACGCCAGCTACCGGCACCGGTGGGGTGTTCAGCGCCGGCTCCGACCGCGCTTTCAAGTCGCAGCTCAAGAAGGTGTACACGTGGTACACCGGCGGATTCATCGTCTTTCTGATCGCATTGGCGATCGCCGAGCAAATGGGTCTTCCGAAGGCCTGGATCGGATACATCTTCCTGCTCGCCACGGTCGGCCTCTATGCCGGCATCGGCGTCATGAGCCGCACGTCGGACGCGGCCGAGTACTACGTGGCCGGCCGCCGGGTGCCCGCGCTGTTCAACGGCATGGCCACCGGCGCGGACTGGATGTCCGCCGCATCGTTCATCGGCATGGCGGGCTCGTTGTACTTGCTGGGTTTCAACGGTCTGGCGTTCATCCTCGGGTGGACAGGCGGTTATTGCCTGGTGGCGCTGTTCTTGGCGCCCTACCTGCGCAAGTTCGGCCAGTTCACGATTCCCGATTTTCTCGGTGCGCGCTATGGCGGGAACATTCCGCGCTTCGTCGGCATCTGCGCGGCGATCCTGTGCTCGTTCACGTACGTCGTGGCGCAAATCTACGGCGTGGGATTGATCACCACCCGCTTGACCGGCGTCCCCTTCGAAATCGGTGTGTTCCTCGGTCTGGGCGGCATTCTGGTCTGCTCGTTCCTGGGCGGCATGCGCGCGGTTACGTGGACGCAGGTCGCGCAGTACATCATCCTGATCATCGCGTACATGATTCCGGTGATCTGGCTCTCGGTGAAATCCACCGGCATCCCGGTCCCTCAGGTTGTATACGGCAAGGTGCTGGAAAAGGTCACCGCGCGCGAGGAGGAATTGATCAAGGATCCGAAGGAGATCCAGGTCCGCGACATCTTCAAGACGCGTGCCGCAGAAGCGTCCGCCAATCTGAAGGATGTCGATAAATCGTACGCCGCCGGCCGCGCCGCAGCCGAGCAGGCATTGGCGAAGGCCGACGGCCGACAATGCCCCGGACCAGATAGACGCGGCGAAGAAGGCTCTGGCGGCCTACCCCCCCGACGCCGCCGCGGCGAAGGCTGCCTGGACCAAGGAGGCCGCGCAGGCCGGACGCGCGGCGCCGCCGATCCGCCACGCCGAGGCTTTCCCGGGCAAGGACGAAGCCGCGCGAGACGTATCGAGGCGCAATTTCCTGGCGCTGGTCTTCTGCCTGATGGTGGGCACGGCCGCGTTGCCGCACATCCTGATGCGGTATTACACGACCCCGTCGGTGCGCCAGGCCCGGGAATCGGTGTTCTGGTCGCTGTTCTTCATCTTCCTCCTGTATTTCACGGCGCCGGCGCTGGCCGTTCTCGCGAAATTCGACGTCTATACACTGGTCGTCGGCTCGGAGTTTGCCAAGCTGCCGCAGTGGGTGGCGTCCTGGCAAAAGGTCGATCCAGGGCTGCTGTCGATCATCGACATCAACAAGGACGGCATCGTCCAGCTGGCGGAAATCTCGATCGGCGGCGACATCATCGTGCTGGCGACGCCCGAAATTGCGGGCCTGCCTTACGTGGTATCCGGACTTGTTGCCGCGGGGGGGTTGGCGGCGGCGCTGTCAACCGCGGACGGTCTGCTGCTGACGATCGCCAACGCGCTGTCGCATGACCTTTACTACAAGATGCTCGATCCCAGTGCATCCACCGCGCGCCGCGTGACGGTCTCCAAGGTCCTGCTGCTGGTCGTGGCCTTGGTCGCGGCCTGGGTCGCATCGCAGAAGCCGGCGGACATCCTGTTCCTGGTCTCGGCGGCGTTCTCGCTGGCAGCGGCGGCCTTCTTTCCTGCATTGACGCTGGGTATCTTCTGGAAGCGCGCCAACAAATGGGGAGCGACACTGGGGATGCTCGCCGGGTTGGGCATCACGTTCTACTACATGGCGACAACCCAGCCATGGCTGCGCGGCGTGTTCGGCGTGACATCGCCGATCAACGACCACATCTGGTGGGGCATCCAGGCGATCTCCGCGGGCCTGTGGGGCGTTCCCCTGGGCTTCATCGTGATCATCGTTGTCAGCCTGCTGACGCCGGCGCCGAATCGCGAGGTCCAGGAATTAGTCGAGCATGTCCGCTACCCGAATCTCACCGGCGATACGGTGGATTCCATCGCGACTTGATCGGATTTGTTCCGGCAATGCCGGCAGACAGAAGGCCCGCAGCGATGCGGGCCTTTTTCTTTGGCGGCGCGGTGTGGCGCACCTAAAGTGGCGTCCCTCTGTGGCGTCCCCTAAGGAGCGTCCCTAAAGTAGCGTAGCTCAGGCGCCCAGCCAGCGGTGCTGCCGAGACAGCCGCACGAGTGCGGCGAATCCGGAAACCCGTTGCCTCGCGGCGAGTGCGCGCAGTCGCAGCAGCAACTCGGCCGTGGCCAGCGCATCGCCCGCCGCGTTGTGCCGTCCGCGCACGTCGATGTCGAATGCGTCGAGCAAGTCGTCGAGGCTGCGGCGGCCGCGGCGGTGGGTTTCCGGAACCATGGCGGCCGCCAGTTGCGCCACGTCGAGCCAACGTGGCTGTGACAGGGGCACACCGGTTGCCTGTGCGGCCCGCGCCAGGACGACGCGATCGAATTCGCAATGGAAGCCTACGCACGGCGCATCTGCGACGAAAGCCGCGAATGCGCCGATGGCTTCCGTCGGCGGGATGCCGGAGCGCTGCGCATCGTGTCCGATTCCGTGAACGGCGACATTTGCCCGATCGTCGACGGGCGCGGCCCGCAGCACGACTTCGAAGCTGTCATCGAGACGGATTCCGGCTGGATCGACGGTCACGGCGCCAATGGCGAGCAGCTGGTCGTTGACCGGATCGAGTCCACTCGTTTCCGTGTCGAGGACGACCCAGCGCCCGTTGTCGCTCGGCTCCGTTTCCGGATGCAACCACTCGCGAAGCCGCCGCGCGAATGTCATGGATAGTCCACTTCGAGGCGCCGCTGCAGTTTGCGCACCTGCCGTAACGCTTCCATGAGGATGCGCCGGTCGAGTTGCGACACGCTCGCGAGCGGAAGGAGATTGGGATTGGCCGAGGGTGGGAGATCTCCGGCGGCGCGCCGATGCTGCGTGCGCAACCGCAGCATCTGCAGGTAGTCGAAGGCATCGCACCAACCCGCGACGTCGCCCGCAGCAATGCCCATTCTCGTCCCGGCCTGCCGCAGGCGCTCGGTCGTGCCGGTGGCGACGACTCCCGAGGCCAACGCCAAGATTCGTGCGGCGTCGGTCAGCGGCATGCTGCCCGAAAGCTTGAGATTGATGGCCTCGCCGCCGTTCGCATCCGCGGCGGCCTTCAACTCGCCACGCCAGGAAAGTGGCGGCCGATTGCGCAATGCGTTGTCGCTCATCTGCTTCAAGAAGCGCGAGTTGGCCTTGGCCCAGGTCGCGATGTCGTCGCGCAGCCGTTGTGCCAGTTCCGCGCGGCCCCACAGCGATCGGAAGTCGAAGAAAATGTTCGCCGCGAGCAGGCTGTCCGGACCCCCACGGTCGATCCATTGCGCGAAGGCCGCTGACCACTCCGGCAGCGAGAGGCACCATTGCGGGTTCATGGCCATGACGCCGCCTTTGCACAGCGGATAACCGCAGCGATCGAGCGCTTCGTTGATCTCGCGCGCGAAGGGCAGGAGGCGCTCGCGTGCGCTTGCGGCGGATTGCGTCGGCTCATCGGGCGCGAAGATGATGGCGTTGTCCTGGTCGGTGGCGATCGTCTGCTCGCCGCGCCCCTCCGAGCCCATGCCGAGCCAGCAGACGCCCAGACCTTCCAGCGCGAATTTCCCCCAGGTGATTTCCAGGACGCGCGATGTCACCTGGTCGTTCAGGCTCGAGATCATCCGGGTGAGCGGCGCGCTTGCGACCCCCTGCGCGACCAGCGCGAACGAAAGCCCGCGGATGTCGGCCGCGCACTGCGCGAGCGCGTCGACATCATCCGCGCGCCGAACCGCGGAGGAAATCTCGCGCACCGACAGGCGATGCAAGCCGAAGAGGTCGCGTTCGGACACGACACCCGCGACGCGTCCCACGGCGTCGGTGACGATGACATGGCGGATACCTCGCTGCGCCATCAGCAGTGCGGCGTCGCCGGCCGTCGCGTCCGCCGGCAGCGTGAGTGCCGGCGCGCTCATCACCTCGCCGATGGCAGTGGCGAGTTCCCGTTGCGGCAGGACGACGCGGCCGATGACATCCTGGCGGGTGAAAATGCCGAGCGGATTGCCCTGCGCGTCGACGACCGGCAGCGAACCGATGCGGTTTCCCTCCAGCGCAGTCAAGGCCGCGCCGATCGTCGTGGCGGGCGTCACGGTCACCGGGCACTGTCGCGTGAGGCTCATCAACGGGGTGTCCATCCCGTAGCGCGCGGTGACGTTTGCCGCGTATTCGGACTGAAGGCCTGCGCGCGCAAGGTCGAGCAGATGCGCGAGCCCGCGGGTGCAGAAATCCGCGAATACGGGAGATGTGGCGAGCAGCGTGTCGAACGTACCTGCGGGAAAGACCAGGCAAAAGGTGTCGCGCGTCGCGCGGTAGACCGACGTCACACCGCGATTGGCGAGCAGGGCGCCCAACGGAAACATGTCGCCGGCGGACAGTTCCCACAACGCGACGGCGTCACCATCGGCCTTGGTGCGTGGACGCTCACCGCGCACGGCCCCCTGCTTGATGATGTAGCAATCCGCCGGCCGCTCGGGTGCGGGCGACAGGATCGTATCGGCGGGCGCAAAGTAGCGAAGCCGCGACGCCCGGACGATGCGCTCGAGCGATGCATCGGACATAGCCGCGAAGGGCACATGCGATCGCAGCGCGAGCACAAGCCCGGACACGATGGTGGGCGCAGGGGATGCGGTCACGTTGAGCTTTAACCGTTACGATACAGGCCGGCGATGTCAGGCACAATGCGGCACGCGGAGGATGCGGGATGATGCGGACGACCAACCGCTGGCTGAAGCATCTCGGCCCGGGGCTCATTACCGGAGCCGCGGACGACGATCCTTCCGGCATCGCGACTTACTCCCAGGCAGGAGCGCAGTTCGGCTATCAGCTGGGCTGGACGATCGCGCTGACCTATCCGCTGATGGTCGGCATCCAGATGGTCAGCGCCCGCATGGGGCGGGTCACGGGTCACGGCCTCGCGTCCAACATCCGCCGGCATTTTCCGCGGCCCGTTCTCTACGCGATCGTCGCCATGCTCGCGGCGGCCAATACGATCAATATCGCGGCGGACATCGCGGCGATGGGCGAGGCGCTGCGGCTGGTCGCACGAGGTCCAACGCACGTTTACGCGATCGCGTTCGGCGTCGTGTGCCTCGGACTGCAGGTCTTCCTGCCATACCAGGTCTATGTCCGCTACCTGAAGTGGCTGACGCTGTCACTGCTCGCGTATGTGGCCGTCGTGTTCACCATCGCCGTGCCGTGGCGCGAAGTAGTGCTAGGACTGGTTTGGCCGAAGGTCGCCCTCACCGCCGAAGCGCTGACCGTCATCGTCGCGGTATTCGGCACCACGATCAGCCCTTACCTGTTCTTCTGGCAGGCGGCGCAGGAAGTCGAGGAACTTAACGCGGATCCGGCCTCGACGGCGCTCGTGCTCGATCCCGCCGGCGCGCGCCGGCACCTGCGCCGGATCAAGTTCGACACCTATATCGGAATGGGTTTCTCGAACCTGATCGCGCTGTTCATCATCATTAGTTGCGCGGCCACGCTGCACCGGAGCGGAATCACGGACATCAATACCTCGGCGCAGGCAGCCGAAGCGCTGCGGCCGCTCGCAGGCGATGCGGCCTTCCTCCTGTTCAGCCTCGGCATCATCGGCACCGGGATGCTGGCCGTTCCCGTGCTGGCCGGTTCGGCCGCTTACGCCGTCGCCGAGACGTTCGAATGGAAGAGCGGGCTGGACCTGAAACTGCTCGAGGCGCGCGAGTTCTACGGAATCATAGCGTTCGCGACCTTGGGCGGCGTCCTGCTCGATTTCACGCCGGTCGATCCGATCAAGGCGTTGTTCTGGAGCGCGGTGATCAACGGCGTCATCGCCGTGCCGATCATGGTCGTGATGATGCTCCTGGCGGACGACCCGAGAGTGATGGGAAGCTTCACGGTGACGCGCCGGCTGAAGGCGCTGGGCTGGCTCGCGACCTGGACGATGGCCGCCGCGGTCGTCGCGATGTTCGTGTCCGGCTAGCCTCGTTCCGTAAAGTCAGGAGCGGTGCTCGCCGACCTTCAACATTTGAGCGCACGCCGCTCGCTATGCTCGCTTAACGTTCGCTTCGCTCACGTTAGCGTACGCCGAAATCGTCAGGCGCGGTGTTCACCGACTTTGACGATTTTCATCGTGTTGGTGCCGCCCGACTTGCCCATCGGCTCGCCGATCGTGAGCACGATGAGATCACCATGCTTCACCTGGCCTTTCGCGAGCAGCAAATCCTCCGCCGCCAGCAAGACGTCGTCGCGATCGCCGCTCTGTTCGAGGAAGAGCGGGCGCACGTTGCGATACAGCGCCATCTTGCGCTGCGTATCGACCTTCGGCGTGAGCGCGAAAATCGGGCAGCCGCAATTGTGCCGCGACATCCACAGCGCCGTGGAACCCGAATCGGTCAGCGAGGCGATCGCCTTGACCTTGAGATGGAACGCGGTAAACAGCGTTGCCATCGCGATCGACTGGTCGACCCGCGTAAACGTGCGGTCGAGAAAGTCGCGGTCCAGCTCGACCGTGTCGGATTTCTCCGCCTCGGCGCAGATTTGCGCCATGGCTTCCACGGTCTCGACCGGATACTTCCCCGCTGCGGTCTCGGCGGACAGCATGACGGCGTCGGTGCCGTCCAGCACCGCGTTGGCCACGTCGGATACCTCGGCGCGCGTCGGCACCGGCGCGTGGATCATGGACTCCATCATCTGCGTCGCCGTGATCGTGAGCTTGTTGCGCTCGCGCGCCATCCGGATCATCCGCTTCTGCAGCCCGGGTACGGCGGCATTGCCGACCTCGACGGCCAAGTCGCCGCGAGCGACCATGATGCCGTCCGACGCATCGATGATCTCTTCCAGGTTGGTGATGGCCTCCGCGCGTTCGACCTTGGCGATCAGCAGCGCGTGGCCGCCGGCGGCGCGCAGCAGCTGCCGCGCCATGTACATGTCTTCCTTGGACTTGGGAAACGAGACGGCAAGGTAATCGGCCGAAAGCTGCGCCGCCGTCTTCATGTCGTCCATGTCTTTGGATGTCAGCGCGGGGGCGGTGAGGCCGCCGCCCATCCGGTTGATGCCCTTGTTGTTGGACAGCGTCCCACCCATGACGACTCGGGTGATGATGCGAGGGCCATCCACGGACTCGACGTTGAGGCGGATCAGGCCATCGTCCAACAGCAGCACCGCGCCTGCCGCGACGTCCTGCGGCAGTTCCTTGTAGTCGAGGCCGACGCGATGGGCATCGCCCGACTCGCACGTCGCGTCGAGAATGAAGGACTGTCCCGGCTCGAGCCGGATCTTGCCCTCGGCGAACTTTCCGATGCGGATCTTCGGGCCCTGCAAGTCCGCCATGATCGCGACTTCGCGACCGAGCCGGTGCGCGCATTCGCGCACCAATTGCGCGCGCTCCACGTGGTCGGACGCGCGGCCGTGCGAGAAATTGAGGCGGACAACGTCCGCACCCGCCGCCAGCATGCGCTGCAGTATTTCCGGCTCGCTGCACGCGGGACCCAGCGTGGCGACGATCTTGGTGTTGCGTGACACGGCAAATCCCCAGTTTCAGTGCCGCAATGTTACGCGCAATCGGTGGGAGTCGGAAAGCGCGGCACGTTAGAATGTGAACCTTCGATGGCGAGGCCGCCTTGAAGCGGCCAATCTTGGGGAGCGACAGCAATGGAAATGGCAAGATACAAGATCGCAGGATATGTGCTGTCGGCAATGGCCGCGGCAGCGCTTGTGTTCGCTGAATTCGCGGCGGCCTACGACGGGCCCGTCGAAAAGAAGGTCTTTGCGTTGCCGACATACACGACGGTGAGCGGCGCGACGATCAAGGGAGTCAAGGTCGGCTACGAGACCTACGGCAAGTTGAACGCGGCCGGCGACAACGCGATCTTCATCCCGCATTTTTTCACCGGCAATTCGCACGCCGCGGGAAAATACAAGGATACGGACGCGGCTTTCGGTTACTGGGATCCGATCATCGGTTCCGGCCGGCCGATCGACACCGACAAATACTTCGTCATCAGCGCGGACGCCCTCACGAACCTGAACACGAAAGACCCGAACGTGACTACGACGGGTCCCGCGAGCATCAATCCCGATACCGGAAAGCCGTGGGGACTCGCGTTCCCCGTCGTTTCCTTTCGCGACAGCGTGCGCGTGCACAAGGCGCTCGTCGACTCGCTGGGCGTGAAGAGGCTGCACGCGGTCGCGGGCCCTTCTGGAGGATCGATGCAGGCCATGGAGTGGGCGGCCGCGTACCCCGACTTCGTGCAGCGCGTGGTGCACGTGGTCGGGCCCGGCTTCGACATCCATCCGTATGTAATCCAGCTGCTGGATGTCTGGGCCACTCCCATCATGCTCGACCCTCGCTGGAACAAGGGCGACTACTACGGTCGCGACGAGCCGGTCGACGGAGTCTCGGTGGCGCTCATGAACGTGACCATTACGGCGCGCTCGTTCGGCTGGGCGGAGAAGACGTTCGGCTACAAGTGGGCGGATGCCGGGAAGAACCCGGCCGACGCGATGTTCAACCCATTCGCGATCGAGGACACGCTGACGAAGACGGGACAGGCGCGCGCCAAGACCACCGACGCCAACTCGTTCATCTACACGGTCAAGGCGAACCAGCTGTACCGGCTGACCGATGACGAGGTGAAGGGCATCAAGGCGAAGATCCTGTTCGTGCCGGCGGCGTCGGACGGCATCTTTCCGCCGGAGCTCTCGCAACGCGCGGCGACGCGCTTCAAGGCGTTGGGGGGCACGGCCGAAGTGGTGGTCATCGAGGGCGACGGCGGCCACCTCGAAGGCGTGCTCAACGTCGCGAAGCAGGGCGAGGCGATTCGCGCATTCCTCGCCAAGTGACCGAACTGCAGACCGAAGTGCGCGGGCGTTAATCTTTCGCCCGCGCCTCCAGGATTTGCACCGCGGGCAGCGTCTTGCCTTCCAGGAATTCGAGGAACGCGCCGCCCCCGGTTGAAATGTAGCCGATCTTCTTCTCTAGGCCGAACTTGGCGATCGCGGCGAGCGTGTCGCCGCCGCCCGCGATCGAAAACGCGGGCGACGCGGCAATGGCTTCCGCAATAGCCTTGGTGCCGCCGGCAAAAGCATCGAACTCGAAGACGCCGACCGGTCCGTTCCAGACGATCGTCCCGGCACGCGCGATCACCATCTTCAACGCGGCAACTGTCGTGGGACCGATGTCGAGGATGAGATCGTCGGGTGCCACGTTTTCGATGGCCTTGGCCTCGGGCTTCGCCGCCGCAGAAAATTCCTTCGCCACGACGGCATCTATGGGCACCGGCACCTTGCCGGGAAATTCATCCAGGATCGCCTTCGCCTCGCCGGCCAGATCCGGTTCGGCGAGCGACTTGCCGATCTTGCCGCCCGCGGCCAGGATAAAGGTGTTGGCGATGCCGCCGCCGACGATCAGGCAATCGACCTTCGCGGCGAGTGCGCGCAGGATCGTGAGCTTGGTGGAGACCTTGGATCCTGCGACGATCGCCACGAGCGGCCGCTTCGGATTGGCGAGCGCCTTGCCCAGCGCATCGAGTTCCGCGGCAAGCAAAGGCCCGGCACACGCAACGGCAGCGAATTTCGCCAGACCGTGGGTCGTCGCCTCGGCCCGGTGCGCGGTGCCGAACGCGTCGTTGACGTAGACGTCGCAGAGCTTCGCCATCCGTTGCGCCAGGTCGTCGGCGTTCTTCTTCTCGCCCTTGTTCATCCGGCAGTTTTCGAGCAGGACGACGTGCCCGGGCGCGAGGGCGGCATGCCACGGCCCGCCGTCGACCCAATCGCGGATCAGCGGCACGTCGACGCGCAGCAGTTCCGACAGCCGCTTGGCCACGGGGGCGAGCGACGTCGCGGGCGTCCACTCGCCTTCGGTTGGACGCCCGAGGTGCGACGTGACCATGACCGCGGCGCCGCGATCGAGCGCATCGCGAATGGCGGGAACCGACGCGCGAATCCGCGAGTCTTCGGTAATGTTGCCGTGGTCGTCCTGCGGCACGTTGAGGTCGGCGCGGATGAACACGCGTTTGCCGCGCACGTCGATGTCGGAAAGCCGCCGGATCGCCATAGTGTCAGTTGATGTGGTTCAAATGTGCTAATCAGATGTGATAATCGAGTGGCTGCATCGTCTCCACGTCGACGACGCGCACGGTGCGGCCCCGCGACGCCGCGCGCATCTTCACGAGGTCGTCGCTGATGCGGGAGGCCGTGGTCACGAAGCAGAAAGGCAACAGCGAGTGCACGATGGCCGCGAGGCCGCCGGCCGTCATCTTCGCGCCGAATCGCAAGGCGAAGCGAAGGTGTTGTGAATAGGTTTCGCCGACCGAAGCTGGATGCGCGGTAAAGGGATTCATCGCGAGTTAGCCCCCATTGTCCATGAAGTACGCCATCATGTGCACGTCGTCGTACGCGCCGTCCAGCTTCTTGCCGCGAATGCGCGTGCCTTCCATGACGAAGCCGACCTTGCGGTAAAGCGCAACGGCGCGGGTGTTGCGTGCATACACCGACAGCGAGACCCGCTCGAACCCCGCCGCGCGCGCGGCGTCGAGCGCCGCGCGAATCAGCCTCTTGCCCAGACCCCGCCCGCGGTATTCGGCGAGCAATCCCATGCCCAGCATGCCTTCGTGCGCGTAGATGGGCACGGTTTCGCGGCGGATGTCGCACCAGCCGACGATGCGTCCGCCGTCGTCCGCGACGAACTGCGGGTTGCCGGTCTCGATGTTCGACGCAACGAACGCGGCGGTTTGCGCCAGCGGGAACGGCTCCAGGTACGCGAGGTACTCCCGCTCCCGCATCACGGCGCCGATGCAGGCGCGGAACCCATCGATGTCGGCGATTGCGATCGGTCGGATCACGGGTCCGTCGGGATTCACTTTGCGTTCATCAACGCGACGGTGGCATCGAGCATGCGATTGGAAAACCCCCACTCGTTGTCGTACCAGCTCGAGACTTTCACCAGGCGGCCCGACACCTTGGTCAACGTCGCGTCGAACGTGGACGACGCCGGGTCGTGGTTGAAGTCGACCGAGACGAGCGGCGCCTTGTTGTAGTTGAGGATGCCTTTGAGCGGCCCGGATTCGGCGGCGGCCTTCATGATCGCATTGACCTCGTCGACGGTCGTGTCGCGCGCGGCAATGAACGACAGGTCGACCAGCGACACGTTGATCGTCGGGACGCGGATCGCGAACCCGTCGAGCTTGCCGTTCAACTCGGGCAGCACGAGGCCGACCGCGGCCGCCGCGCCGGTCTTGGTCGGAATCATGCTCATCGTTGCCGAACGCGCGCGGCGCAGGTCCTCGTGATAGACGTCGGTCAATACCTGGTCGTTGGTGTACGCGTGCACGGTCGTCATGAGGCCGTTGACCACGCCGATCTTGTCGTGCAGCGGCTTGACCAGCGGCGCCAGGCAGTTCGTCGTGCACGACGCGCAGGAAATGACGGTGTCGGTGGCCTTGAGCACCTGATGATTGACGCCGTAAACGATCGTGGCGTCGACATCCTTGCCGCCGGGCGCGGAAATGATGACCTTCTTGGCGCCCCCCTTTAGATGGGCGCCGGCCCGCTCCTTGGTTGTGAAGAGACCCGTGCATTCCAGGACGACGTCCACGCCAAGCGATCCCCACGGAAGCGCGGCGGGATCGCGGTGGGCAAAGACCTTGATCCGGTCGCCATTGACGACCATCGCGTCGCCGTCGACCTCCACCTTGCCGGGAAACTTGCCGTGCGCGGTGTCGTAGCGCGTCAGGTGCGCATTGGTCTCGGGGCTTCCCAAGTCGTTGATCGCGACGATCGCGATGTCGTGCTTGGGCTTCCCCGACTGAGCGCCCTCGTAGTGGGCGCGAAGGATGTTGCGGCCGATGCGGCCGTAACCGTTGATGGCGACTTTGATGGTCATCCTGCTCTCCGGAAAGAAATCGACTTATTCAGTGCAGCACGGCCGGCAAGTCCGCCGCCGCGACAAGTGAATCGATATCGCGCCAACCGTAGCCGGCCTCCGCCAGGTCCATGCCGTCCCACGTGAACGGCTGCTCGATCAGCAATTCGGCGCCGAGCTTTTCGTAGAAGGCGCGCGCGGCCTTGTTGCCGGCGATCACCCAGACGATGAGGCCCGTGGCGCCGTGCGCGCGCTGGGCTGCCGCGACGGTGGCGACAAGGCGCTGGCCTATCCCGGCGCGCTGGGCCTGGCTCATCAGGTAGACCGCGGACAACTCCGCGTTGAGGCCGTGTTTGGGCTCGGCCAGCATGTGGCCGCCGGCGAAGCCCACGACGCCCCCGGCATTCGCGGCGACGAAGACACTGGTCGTGTTGGGGCCGGCCGTGAGAATCTTCTCCCACAGCGCAGCGCTGTCCTCGACTTTCATCGCGGAGAGATAGGCCTCCGGGATCATGCCCTTGTAGGTCGTGCGCCACGCATCTACGCGCACCTGCGCAATGGCCAAGGCGTCGGCGGGCGTGGCAGGGCGGATGCGAACGTCGCTCATCGGCATTCAGAGCACACGTTTGACGGCGGCGACGACGTGGTCCACCGTGAATCCAAAGTACTTGAACAGCGCCCCCGCGGGCGCAGATTCGCCGAACGTATCGATGCCGACGACGCCTGCCTTCGGATCGTCGACCGCGCCGACGTACTTCCGCCACCCGTCTGTGACGCCGGCTTCCACGGCGACGCGCGGAATGTCGTGCGGCAGCACCGATGCGCGGTAGTCCGCATCCTGCCGGTCGAATACGCTGGTGCAAGGCATCGACACGACGCGCACGTTGATCCCTTCCTTGGCGAGCGCATCGCACGCGCCCAACGCCAAACCGACTTCGGACCCGGTGGCGATGACGACGGCGCGCGAAGCCGAGGGCGTCGGAGCGAAATCGGCGAGCACGTAACCGCCGCGCTCGATTTCGGCGATCTTGTCCGAGGCGCGGGCCACGAAGGGCACATTCTGCCGCGTGAAAAGCAGGCACGTCGGACCGTGCTGGCGTTCGAGCGCCGCGGCCCACGCGACGGCGGTTTCCACGGTGTCGCAGGGCCGCCAGAGATCCATGCCGGGAATGAGGCGCAGGCTCGATGCGTGCTCGACCGATTGATGCGTGGGGCCGTCTTCGCCCAATCCGATCGAATCGTGGGTGAACACGAATATCGTTCGCAACTTCATGAGCGCCGCCATCCGCAGCGCGTTGCGCGAATAATCGGAGAACGTGAGGAAGGTGCCGATGTAGGGAATGAAGCCGCCATGGAGTGCCAAGCCGTTGGCGATGGCGCTCATGCCGAATTCGCGCACGCCGAAATTGACGTAGTTGCCGATGTTGCCAGCTGAGCGGGCGGCAACTCCGTTCCCGGCTGCCGAGGCCGCGACCGGCACGCTTCGCGACCAGTTGGTGAAGACCGATCCAGTGAGGTCGGCCGAGCCGCCGATCATTTCCGGCAAGTGCGACGCGAACGCCTCGATCGCCTGCTGCGAGGCCTTGCGCGTGGCGATCGTCTCACCTTTGGCCGCTTGCGCGGCGACGAACGCATCCACGGTCGTGGCGAAGCTGGCGGGCAGCACGCCGCTCATCCGCCGCGTGAATTCGGCGGCCAGCGCCGGGTGCGCGGCGCGGTACGCCGCGAATTTCGCATTCCATTCGGCTTCGCGCAACGCGCCGCGTTCGCGTGCGCTCCAGCCGGCGTAGAGTTCGGCCGGGATCTCGAACGGCGGATACGGCCAGTGGAGCGCCGCGCGGGTTGCCGCGACTTCCTTTTCACCGAGTGCCGCGCCGTGTGTCGCTTCCGTGCCTGCCTTGGTCGGCGCGCCCTTGCCGATGACGGTCTTGCAGCAAATGAGCGTCGGCCTGTCGGCGGCGGCCTTCGCGGCCACGATCGCTGCGTCGACCGCAGCCACATCGTGGCCATTGACGTTCGGGATCACGTGCCAGCCATAGGCCTCGAACCGTCGCGGTGTGTCGTCGGTGAACCATCCCGCAACGTGCCCGTCGATCGATATCCCGTTGTCGTCGTAGATCGCGATCAGCTTTCCCAAGCGCAGCGTTCCGGCAAGCGAGCAGGCCTCGTGCGAAATGCCTTCCATCAGGCATCCGTCGCCCACGAACACATACGTGTGGTGGTCGACGATCGCGTGTCCCGGCTGGTTGAACTGCGCGGCAAGCAGGCTCTCCGCGAGCGCCATGCCGACCGCGTTGGCCAATCCCTGGCCGAGCGGGCCGGTCGTCGTTTCCACGCCGGGCGTCACGCCGACTTCGGGATGGCCGGGCGTCTTCGAATGGAGTTGCCGGAACTGGCGCAGTTCCGCCATCGGCAGGTCATAGCCGGTGAGATGCAGCAGCGCATACTGCAGCATCGAGCCATGTCCGTTCGACAGCATGAAACGGTCGCGATTCGGCCAATGCGGATTCGCGGGGTTGTGGCGCAGGTGGCGGTTCCACAACGCAACGGCGATTTCCGCCATGCCCATCGGCATGCCGGGATGGCCGGATTTGGCGGCTTCCACGGCATCCATCGCCAGTGCGCGGATTGCATCGGCAAGTTGCTTGTCGGAAACGCGCACGGCTGTGGCGGGCACCGTCATCTTTCGCTCATTTCATCAATTTTCGAGGAGGCGAGACCGGAGGCAAGGACGCTCGTGCAACGAAAGCGAGACGCGTCGTGATACAACGCCAAATTATCGCTTTGGCACGAAAATTGTGCAATAATTCCATGTTTAGGTTCGCCAAAAAACCGTAAGCGAATGTGGCAAGAGACACGGGGCGGCGCGAAACGCGGCGACCGATTTGGAGGGGACGACTAATGGACGGAATCCATCTGTTAGGCGAGTGGTATGACTGCCCTGCCGAAGCGCCGGAATTCACGCAATCCGGCCCACTGCGCGCGCTGTGCATCAGGGCTGCGCAGGACGCGGGGCTGACCGTGGTGGGCGACAGCTTCTACCAGTTCGAGCCGCAGGGCGTGACGGGCACGGTGCTGCTCGCCGAATCGCACATCGCGATCCACACGTGGCCCGAGCACGGATTCGTTACCGTGGACGTCTACGTGTGCAACCTGCAGACCGACAACACGGCCAAGGCGGAGCACGTCTTCCGCACGCTGGAGGCCGCGTTGAAGCCGCGCAGGACGCGGTACCAGGCGATCCACCGCGGTGGCAAGGATGCCTGAGCGCAGGGAAATCGAAGCGCCACCTCCCGCGGGCGACATCGCCCCGGGCGCGATGACCGAATATCTCACCGACGACTGGGCGTTTTTCGTGAAGTCGTCGCGCCAGTTCGAGAAATTCCGGTCGCCGCACCAGGCGATCGAAGTGCACGACACCACCCAATTCGGCAAGCTGTTCCGTCTCGACGGCCATTTCATGACGTCGGAAAGGGACGAATTTTTCTATCACGAAAACTTGGTCCACGTGGCGGCGATCACGCACCCGCAGCCGGCGAGCGCGCTCATCGTCGGCGGCGGCGATGGCGGGTCCGCCGAAGAGCTGCTGAAGCACGCGTCGATAAAATCGGTGACGCTGTGCGAAATCGACCTTGCCGTCGTCGACATCGCGCGCAAATACCTGCAGCACGTCCACCACGGCGCGCTCGATGATTCCAGGCTGACGCTGAAGATCGAGGATGGCTTCGCCTTCGTCCGCGGCACGACCGAGCAGTACGACCTCATCGTGCTGGACTTGACCGATCCCGGCGGGCCGTCCGAGGCGCTTTATACGCAGGATTTCTATCGCGCGTGCGCGGCGCGCTTGAAGCCGGCCGGGGCAGTGACGTTGCACATCGGGAGCCCGATCGCCCATCCGGAACGCGTTCGCGAAACGCTGGCGAGGCTGCGCAGTGCTTTCGCGGTCGTAACGCCCTACCTTACGTCGGTGCCGCTCTACGGCGGCCTGTGGATGATGGCATGCTGTTCGGCGAGCCTGGATCCCAAGGGCATGTCCATCCTCGACGTCGATCGCCGCATCGCGCAGCGCGGCATCCGCGGCCTGCAGTACTACAACGGCGACACGCATCGCGCGGCCCTCGCGCTGCCGAACTTCGTGCGCGCGCTCGTAGCCTAGGGTTTCCGTCGCGCCTGGAGCGGCACACCGCCGTTCAGCCGGGATTTTCGCCCTTTCGGCGGCCTCCCGGCATCCGATTCCGACATCCGCGCGTTATGGACACTGACAAGTCCGCAGGCGCTGGGACCCTTGAATCCGGGTCGCGCCGCCCTCAACATCAATACACGCGGGAATGCCCCTCGAGGCCTGGAGGCCACGCCAAGGACAAAGCCATGGAAGCCAAGTCGACGGAAACGAAACGGACCGAGACGCAGCTGATCGACATGATGAACGGCGCCGATTACGTCGTGATCGACGGCGTCATGTTTGAGACCGGCTATTTGCGTGTGCCTGACGAGTTCACGGCCGCCGACGATGTCGTGCTCGAGGCCCGGCGCGGAGAAACCGAAATCGACCTGACACGCGACGAAATCGACGACGCCGTGCTGCTCGGCGAGGGTGTATTTCGCCTGAAGAACGGATTCATCGTGCGGTTCCTGACGAGCGCGGTGATCCACTAGAGCGGCCTCCAATCGAGCGGCGCCGCAACGGCGCGCTTGGCCGACGCCTGTCCGCAAACCCCGACGCGCCCGCGAAATCGGATTAGAATCTGCGCTCCTGCAGGACGGAGACGGGCATGGATATTGGGCGCAGGCGGGTCTTGAAGTCGAGTGGTGGCGCCACGCTGCTGACACTGCTCGCGGCAGCGGGATGGTTGCAGGCAGGCGAGGCCCGCGCGGCGGACGCATGGAACCAGGCGGCGTTCGACACGCATTCGCTCGATGAGACGGTGAAGGCCCTGGGCGGTGCTGCCCCGGTACCGAACGCCGGAATCACGTTCTTCCAGACTCCCGACATCGCCGAAAACGGCGCAGTCGTTCCCGTCGGCGTCACCAGCACGATTCCTAAGACCGAGTCGATCGCCATCCTGATCGAGAAGAATCCGAACATGCTCGCGGCGATTTTCGACATTCCCGCGGGAACCGACCCGTCGCTGTCCACGCGGGTCAAGATGGCGCAGACCTCCAATATCTACGCGTTGGTGAAAGCGGACGGGAAGTTCTACGTGGCGACCAAAGAGGTCAAGGTCACGCTGGGCGGCTGCGGCGGCTGAGGGAGAAGACATGGCAGATCCGATGCGCATCCGCGCCAGCCTGGTCGGCGACACGACCGAGGTGAAGGTGCTGATGAGCCACCAGATGGAGACCGGCCAGCGCAAGGATGCGCAGGGCAAGGCGATTCCGGCATGGTTCATCCAGCACGTCATGGTCACCTATAACGGCAAGACCGTGATGTCGGCGCAGTGGGGCACGGCAATCGCTCAAAACCCTTTCCTGTCGTTCAAGTTCAAGGGCGGCGCGAAAGGCGAGAAAGTCCAGGTGACGTGGACCGACAATCACGGCGACAAACGCACGGACGAGGCCACGATCGCATGAATGCGCGACTGCAATGAATCGGCATGAAGTTCCTCGATAGCGTTCGTTTGCAGGGCGCGCTGGCCGCGATGGCGGCACTCGCCGCGGTCACAGCGTTGGCGCAGACGTCCGCGGTCGACGAAATCGCGAAGTACCGCGCCGCGCTGCAGGACGGCAATCCGGCCGAACTCTGGGAAGCGCGCGGCGAGGGACTCTGGCGCCAGCCGCGCGGTCCAAGCAGGTCTCCTTCGAGCGCTGCGATCTGGGATTAGGACCCGGCGTAGTGAAAGGCGCGTACGCGCAAATGCCGCGGTATTTCGCCGACGGGGACCGCGTCATGGACCTCGAGACGCGCCTTGTCTATTGCATGGTCGCGCAACAGGGTTACACCGAGGCCGACGCGAAAAAGAACCCCTTTGGCTCGGGCAGTGAACGCAGGTCGGACATGGAAGCACTGGTCGCCTATGTCACATCCGAGTCGCGCGGCATCAAGATGAACGTGGCGTTGAACCACCCCAAGGAGCGCGAGTCCTTCGAGCTCGGGGGCAAGATGTTCGTCTTTCGCGGCGGGACCCACGATTTCTCGTGCCTCACCTGCCACGGCGAGGACGGCAAGCGGATCAGGCTGCAGGACCTCCCCAACCTCACGACCGTCGAAGGCGCGCAAAAGGCGTACACGACCTGGCCCGCGTATCGCGTCTCCCAGGGCGAGGTGCGCTCGTTCGAGTGGCGCCTCTACGACTGTTTCCGGCAGCAAAGATTTCCCGAATTGCTGTACGGGTCGGATGCGGCGATCGCGTTGACGATGTATCTCGCCCGCAACGCCAACGGCGCCGCATTCGCTGCGCCGGCGATCAAGCGCTGACGCTGATATGCCTCTAGACCAAGGACGCGCGCGCGCATGAAGAATGGAATGTGGGTCGTCGCCGGTGGTATGGCTGCGCTGCTGGTCGGATGCGCCATGGCGCCCAACGACGCCGAAGTTTCGAAGCGCGCGTCGGCCGTGCTCAAGGACTCGTTCAAGGCGAACGGCCAGGCGGGACTCGACCGGCTGGACCAGGACGACACGCAGCGGCTGTGCACGCTCTATGCGAACAAGCCGTGCCGAAGGATGTCGCCGAGATGATCGAAAAGCTGAACCTGGCGTCGATCCAGTGGCCCGCCGACGGAAAATGGGCGGGCGACTGGAAAAGCGGCGAACGCGTCGCGCAGGACGGCCGCGGCAAACAGTTCTCGGACGATCCCAAAGGCCCGGTGGGCGGCAATTGCTACGCGTGCCACCAACTTTCGCCGCAGGAAGTTTCATTCGGGACCATTGGCCCTTCGCTGTACCGGTTTGGCAAGCTGCGCGGCTATACGGACGAAACCCGCAAGTACGCGTACGGCAAGATCTGGAATGCCGATGCCTACAACGCCTGCTCGAACATGCCGCGCTTCGGGCACAGCCAGATCCTCTCCGAGCAGCAGGTCAAGGACCTGGTCGCGCTGCTCACCGATCCCGAGTCTCCAGTAAATAAATGATGTTCGGGCCTGCGGCGCGGGCCCGGGTCCACTAGAAGTTTTTTGCCCGTGAACCGCCGTGAATTCCTCCATGCCGTAGCCGCCGCCGTGGCCGCCGGTCTGCCGGTGACGGACGCGCGCGCGCTCGACCTGTCCGCCGGTTCCAGGTTCTACGATGGCATCGCGCCTTTCGGCAATGTCAGCCTGCTGCATTTCACCGATTGCCACGCGCAGCTTCTGCCAATGTACTACCGCGAGCCGAGTGTCAATCTCGGCATCGGTTCGGCCCGGGGTCAGCCGCCGCATCTCGTGGGCGAACATCTGCTGAAGTTCTTCCGCATTTCGCGAGGCACGCGCGACGCGCACGCCTTCACCAGCCTCGACTTCGCGCGCGCCGCGAACGCCTACGGCCGGATGGGCGGCTTCGCGCACCTCGCGACGCTGGTGAAAAAGCTCAAGGCCACGCGCCCCGGCGCATTGCTGCTCGATGGCGGCGACACGTGGCAAGGGTCGGCCACGTCGCTATGGACCCGCGGCCAGGACATGGTCGACGCGCAGAAATTGCTGGGCGTGGACGTGATGACGGCCACTGGGAATTCACGTACGGCGCCGACCGCGTGAAGGAGGTCGTCGCGAAGGATTTCGCCGGCCGCGTCGACTTCATCGCGCAGAACATCCGCACGGCGGATTTTGGCGACCCGGTATTCCCGCCGTACGTCATCAAATCGCTGAACGGATTTCCGATCGCGATCGTGGGCCAGGCGTTTCCGTATACGCCAATCGCCAATCCGCGCTACTTCGTGGCCGAGTGGACGTTCGGCATCCAGGAAGAGTCGATGCAAAAAGTCGTTGATGAAGCGCGCGGCAAAGGGGCGCAGGCGGTCGTGCTCTTGTCGCACAACGGCATGGATGTCGATCTCAAGATGGCGTCGCGCGTGACCGGTATCGACGTCATCCTGGGCGGCCACACGCACGATGGCGTTCCACGACCGACCATCGTCGCCAACCGCGGCGGCAAGACTGTCGTCACGAACGCGGGCAGCAACGGCAAGTTCCTCGCGGTCCTGGACCTCCACATCAGGGATGGCCGGGTGGCCGACTTCCGCTACCGGCTGCTTCCGGTATTCAGCAACCTGCTGCCGGCCGACCGCGCCATGGCCGACCACATCACCGACGCGCGCGCGCCCTTCCTGCCGAAGCTCGCCGAAGAACTCGCGATCACCGAGGGGATTCTCTACCGGCGCGGCAATTTCAACGGTACCGCGGACCAGTTGATACTCGACGCGCTGATGGCGGAGAAGGATGCGCCGATCGCGTTTTCGCCAGGATTCCGCTGGGGCACGGCGTTGTTGCCCGGACAAGCGATCCGCATGGAGGACCTGATGGACCAGACGGCGATCACCTATCCGCACGTCACCGTCAACGAATTCACCGGCGAGACGATCAAGACCATTCTCGAAGACGTCGCGGACAATCTGTTCAACCCGGACCCGTATTACCAGCAGGGCGGCGACATGGTGCGGGTTGGCGGCTTGTCGTATGCGATCGATCCCGACGCCACGATGGGAAAGCGGATCACGCGGATGGCGCTCGCGGGCAAGCCGATCGATGCCGGCCGCAACTACAAGGTTGCGGGCTGGGCGTCGGTATCGGAAGAAGCGCAGCGCCGCGGGCGGCGAGGCGATCTGGGACGTGTGCGCGCGTTACCTGCGCGGGCAGAAGACCGTCAAGGCGAAAATTCCCAACGTGCCGGTGATCGAAGGAATGCGCGGGAATCCCGGCATGACCTAGTCCTGCGACGCGGTCTGCGCAGTCTTCGCGTTCCAGATTGCGCCCAACAGCGTAAGGGGTATGAGCGAGGCGAGAAACGTCAGGTGATACCAGATCGGGAACTTGTCCCACAACCGGTAATGGATGGGAATGAACATCAGAAGCAGCAACGCGGCAAGCACCTTAACCGGCGTTCCTGTTCCCCTGGCGATCCAGGCGGCCGAAAATCCGGCCGCGATCGAAGCGAGCGCGCCGGTTGCGAGCCGCGCGCCCTGCATGCCGAGCGTGAACGTCATCGCAGGCTCCGCCGCGGCGTAGCCCGGCCACGCAAAGCGCCACAGCAGATTCACCAATGTGGCCGCAACAGTCCATGCGACCAGTCCGGCCAGTACGCTAGCAATGCCTCGAGCCATGGATTTTCCTCGGGTAGTCAGCTGATGGTAACCCGCGCGAATTTCCGCTTGCCGGCCTGCACGACGACGGTGCTCCCCGCGGGAACGACGAGGCCTTTGTCGCCGACCACTTCGCCATCGACCTTCAATCCGCGCTGGGCGATCAGACGCAGCGCCTCGGAGGTCGACTCGACCACACCCGCCTGTTTCGCAAGCTGAGCGATCGGAATTCCGGCGCCGGCGCTCGCAAGCGTGATCTCCGGCATGGTGCCGGGCATCGCGCCGTCCTTGAAGCGCGACTCGAATTCCATGAGCGCTGCGTCGGCCGCTGCGGACGAATGGAACCGGGCGACGATCTCCTTCGCGAGCATCACCTTCGCGTCGCGTGGGTTGCGGCCCTCCGCGCATTCGCGCTTCAGCGCCTCCACCTCGTCCATCGGCCGGAACGAGAGGAGTTCGAAGTAGCGCCACATGAGATCGTCGGAGATCGACATCAGCTTGCCGAACATTTCCTGCGGAGGATCGGTGATGCCGACATAGTTGCCTTTGGACTTCGACATCTTCTCGACCCCGTCCAGCCCGATGAGCAGCGGCATGGTCAGGATGCACTGCGGCTCCTGCCCGTAGCTTCGTTGCAGTTCGCGGCCGACCAGCAGGTTGAATTTCTGGTCGGTGCCGCCCAACTCGATGTCGGACTTGAGCGCGACCGAGTCATAGCCCTGCATCAACGGATACAGGAACTCGTGGACGGCGATCGGCTGGTTGCCGCGGAAGCGCTTGGCGAAGTCGTCGCGCTCGAGCATGCGCGCGACGGTGTAATGGGCGGCGAGCTTGATCATCCCGGCGGCGCCCAATGGCTCGCTCCATTCGGAGTTGTAGCGGATCTCGGTCTTCGCGGGGTCGAGCACCTTCGACGCCTGCGCGTGGTAGGTCTGCGCGTTCGCGACGATCTGCTCGCGCGTCAGCGGCGGGCGCGTCGCGTTGCGGCCGGAAGGGTCGCCGATCATCGACGTGAAATCGCCGATCAGGAAGATCACCTGGTGCCCCAGGTCCTGCATCTGGCGCATCTTGTTCAGCACGACAGTGTGGCCGATGTGGATGTCCGGCGCGGTCGGGTCGAGGCCCAGCTTGATGCGCAGCGGCTCCTTGGTCACTTGCGCACGCGCAAGCTTGGCGGCAACTTCCGATTCGACCAGGAGTTCGTCGGCGCCACGCTTGAATATCGCGAGCTGGTGTTCGATATCAGTGGGCATTGCAGTACCGATACGCGCGCCCGGACATCATGCGGTCCGGCCGTTTGTTAGAATCGCGACTGGTGGATTCCACCGAAAAGCGCACCGAAGGCTTCCACTCTTGGCCGCACGCAAACCTCCGATTTTAGCGCACGTCGCCGCCTGCGCCGTCGCGGCGTAGCTTACACGCATCTGCGCGCGCAACCACGATGCCCACCGGTCGCGAGCTGTATGCGGGCGTGATGTCCGGAACGAGCCTCGACGGCATCGACGCCGTGGTCGCGGAATTTCCGTCGCAGCCGGGCGGATCCTGCACGCTGCTGGGCGCGACCCATGTGACATTGCCTTCCAAGTTGCGCGACGAGTTGATGGCATTGCAGTCCGCCGGCGCGGACGAACTCGCGCGCGCAGCACGCACGGGCAATACGCTCGCGGACCTCTACGCGATGGCGATCGAGGATGCCTGCGAGGCGGCGGGCGTGGCGCCCCACGACCTGGTGGCCGCGGGCGTCCACGGGCAAACCGTCGGCACCGGCCGGAGCAGGGGTACACGGTTCAGGTCAACAATCCGGCGCGGGTCGCCGAGCGGGCGTACGTGACGGTCGTAGCGGATTTCCGCAGCCGCGACGTCGCGGCGGGCGGGCAGGGGCGCCACTGGTTCCGGCATTTCACGCCGCAATTTTCCGGCAGGCCGACCGGCATCGCGTCGTGGTCAACATCGGCGGCATCGCCAACATTACCGACCTGCCGCCGCGCGGAGCCGTCAGCGGTTTCGATACCGGCCCCGGCAACGTCCTGATGGACCTGTGGACCGCGCGTCATCGCAAGCAGCCCTTCGACGCGAACGGCGCGTGGGCGGCGCAAGGCCATGTGGATTCCGCGTTGCTGGCGGCCTTGCTCGCCGAACCGTTCTTCGCCGCCGCTCCGCCCAAGAGCACCGGGCGCGATCTTTTCAACGCCAACTGGCTCGACGAAAGGCTCTCGCGGATCGACTGGCGCGGCCGGCACGAGGATGCGCAGGCGACGTTCGCGGCGCTGACCGCGCGATCCGTCGCCGATGCGATCCGCGCACATGCCGCCGGCGCGACCGAAGTGCTGGTTTGCGGCGGCGGCGCGAAGAACGGCACGCTCATGCGGATGCTCGCGTCGGAACTTGTTCCGCGAAGCGTGACGACGACGGCGGATCACGGCGTCGCGGTCGACCATGTCGAGGCGCTCGCATTTGCCTGGCTGGCGCGCGAAGCGATCGAAGGCCGGCCGGCGAATCTCCCTGCCGTGACCGGCGCGCGCGGGATGCGCGTGTTGGGCGCGATCTATCCGCGCTAGTTTCCTGCGCGCGTCCGGCGTTTTCCTACGCCAGAATAATCACGAGCCTTAAGCGAAATGGCCTGCCGTCCGACGGACAGCGGGGAACCAAGCGCATCTAATGGCCGCTAATCGCCTACTTGAGGCATTCGATGCCGGCGCCTACGCGGTTCCTCCTCTTGCTTGCGCTGCTGACGGCGGTGTGGGTGCACGACGCGGGTGCCGACAATCGTGCCGACAAGAAGACCGTCTGCACGATCACCGTCAACTCGCCGGACGAGAAGGAAGCGTTTCGCCGGAGCTTGCCGCCGGACAAATTCCAGTTCGTCGAGTTGGTGGAGCGGGGCCGGCCCGATTGGCTGGAGTCGGCGTGCCGCCAGGGCATTCGCTGCGATGTTCTCGTCGTCTCCGGCCATTACGACGGAGGCAACGAATTCTTCTCCGATCAACGTGGAGGCGCGCGAATTCCTGCCGGTCGACGAGATGGAGCGCGTCTCGTGCAGCGCGTACGTGCCCCGGCCTGTTCTCGCAGCTGAAGGAGGTCTACCTTTTCGGCTGCAACACGCTGAATCGCGGGCGCCAACAAGAGCGCGTCCGCCGAGATCGGGCGAAGCCTCGTGCGCTCCGGACATTCGCGCGGCCGACGCCGAGCGGCTGGCGCGGGCATTGAGCGTGCGCCATGGGGAAAGCAGCCGCGACCGCATGCGGCAGATCTTCAAGGACGTGCCGGCGATCTATGGCTTTTCGTCGGTCGCGCCGCTCGGGCCGACGGCCGCTTCGCTGCTGCAGCGCCACTTCCAATCGGCCGGAGCCGGCGAAATCGGAACCGGACGCGCGAGCGGCAGGACTGCTCGGCGGCTTTCGCCGGCCACTCGATGGTCGTCACGAGCGGGTTGAGCGATGCGGATCCGCTGGCCGCGCATCGGCAGGACGTCTGTCAATTCTCCGACGACCGGCTGCCCGCCGGCGCAGAAGCTCGACTTCATCCATGGGCTCCTGGGCCGCGAGATGGCGGAAGTCCGCATGTTCCTGGAGCGCATCGAGAGATACTCGGCGTCGCTCGAGCGACACGCGAGCGGCAGACGCCGGCGGTTGCCGATGCGCTCGAACGCATCGCGCGCGACGAGTCCGCGCGTACCCGGTATCTGGACTTCGCGCGCGACGCCGACCAGCTCGCGGTGCGCGCCCGGATGCTGGAGCTGGCGCGCAGACCTGGGCTGGCTCACGCCGGAAGAGCAGCGCGACGAGATCATGCGGATGATCGGCGACCAGCTGGCGCGCAATGCCGTGAGTCCGGCCGAAGTGGACCAGGTGTGCGCGCTCAACAAGGATCACGAGCTGGACCTGGAGCTCGATCGGCTGCAGCTGCCGGACGCGCAGGCCGGCAAGGTGCCGCAGGCGGCGATCCTGGCCTGCCTGGGAAGTGCCGAAGGACATGCGCGCGTGCTGCAGGCGCTGACGAGTCCCAACGATGACGAAGCGCAGATCGCGCAGGTCTATCTGCGCCACCGGCCGATCGACGATCCGGAGCGAGCTTCGTGCGGTCGCCAGCGAGTGTCGCGCGCATGAACGGCTCCGACGCGAAGGTGCGCGCCCTCGAGACGCTGGCGCGCCTGCGCCTGTCCGATCGCGAGAGTCTGGAGTCGCTCGCGCGCTTGTATCCGGTCGCCGAATCGCCGGGCGTCCAGACGGCGATCGCCGCCGTCCTCATCCGCGCCGACTACCAGACGATCGCCAGCCCCGAGCTCGTGCAAACGCTGCGCGAGCATCGGCTGAAGTCGCGGCGCCGGCCAGGACGTGATCGACGTCCTGATCCGCCGGCTGCAAGCGCAGTAAGGCGCCTGTCCTACAAGGCTTGTCCTACAAGCACGTCCTGTTGCTTTCGATAGGCCGCGCACTGTGCAATACTAGCGCGCCCATTTTTCCCATCGCCTGTCGTCCATGCCCGCATTCGCGAAAGCGGCCTTGCTGGCCGCATTTTTGTTGCTGTCGCGTGGCCCACGAAGTCCACGCCGACAAGAAGACGGTGTGCACGATCACCGTCAACTCGCCCGACGAAAAGGAAATCTTCCGCCGCAACCTGCCGCAGGACGAATTCCAGTTCGTCGAGCTGGTGGAACGCGGCCGGCCCGATTGGCTGGCCTCGGCGTGCCGGGCCGGCGTCCGCTGCGACCTTCTCGTCATCTCCGGCCATTTCGACGGCGGCACCGAGTTCTACACGGATCGCCTCGATGCGCGCGAATTCCTGCCGGTCGACGAAATGGAACGCGTCGCGTGCAGCGACTCGTGCCCGGGACTTTTCTCGCAGCTGAAGGAGGTTTACCTCTTCGGCTGCAACACGCTGAACGCGGCCAGCGATGCGCAGCGCATCCGCGGAAATCGGGCGCAGCCTCGTCCGCTCCGGGCACTCGCCGGCCGACGCCGAACGCTTGTCGCGCGTGCTGAACGAGCGCCATGGCGAAAGCAATCGCGATCGCATGCGCCAGATCTTCAAGGACGTGCCGGTGATCTACGGCTTTTCCTCGAAGGCGCCGCTCGGGCGCACGGCGGGCCCGCTGCTGGAACGCTACTTTCAATCGGGCGCTGGCGGCGAGATCGGCAGCGGCCGCGCCAGCGCGAAGCTGCTGGGTCTCTTCGCGCCCAGCTCGATGACCGTCACCGCCGGGCTTGAACGATTCGGATTCCGCGCGCGGGTTTCGCCGCGACGCCTGCCAATTGTCCGATGACCGGTTGTCGCCGGCGCAGAAGCTGGGCTTCGTCCATGAGGTGCTGGGCCGCGAGATGGCCGAAGTGCGGATGTTCCTCGACCACCTCGAGAAATATTCGGCGTCGCTCGGCGAGACGCCGAGCGGCAAGCTCTCGCCGGTATCCGCCGCGCTGGACGCGATCGCGCGCGACGCAGCCGGCGCGCGGGCGCTATCTCGAGTTCGCGCGCGATGCCGACGAACCCGCGGTGCGCGCGCGCATGCTGGAGCTGGCGCGCGGGCTGGGCTGGCTTTCGGCCGCGGAACAGCGCGCCGAGATCATGCACATGTTCGGCGAGCGGCTCGCGCGCAACGCCGTAGGTTCAGCCGAAGTGGACCTCGCCTGCACGCTGAACAAGGACCAGGGACTGAAGAATGAGCTTTATCGCCTGCAACTGTCTCCGGCGCAGGCTGGCAAGGTCGCCAACGCGGCGGTGCTGGCCTGCCTGGGGAGCGTCGAGGCTCATGCGCGCGTGCTGCGCGCGCTGACGAGCGCGAACGAGGACGACGTGCAGATCGCCCAGATCTACTTGCGCCACCGGCCGCTTGCCGATACCGGCGAGTTGCGCGCGGTGGCCGCAGGTATCACGCGGATGAACGGCTCCGATGCGCAGGTGCGCGCGCTCAACACGCTTGCCCGGCAGCGCCTTTCCGATCGCGAGAGCCTCGATGAGCTCACGCGCCTGTTCCCGCTCGCCAAGTCCGTCAACGTGCAGCGGGCGATCGCCGGAATCCTGATCCGCGCCGACTACCCCTCGACTTTGCCAAGCCCGAGCTCATGCAGGCGCTGCGCCAGCACCGGCTGAAATCGCCCGACGGCGAAGACATGATCGACGTCCTCATCCGCCGCCTGCAGGCCTCCTGAAACGAAAAACGGGGGCCCGCATTGCAAATGCGGCCCCCGTTTGGGCGGGTGCTTTATGCGGCGATGTCAGGCCGAGAAACTCGAGCCGCAGCCGCAGGTCGTCGTGGCGTTGGGGTTCTTGATCACGAACTGCGCGCCCTCGAGGCCATCCTGGTAATCGATCTCGGCGCCGACCAGGTACTGGTAGCTCATCGGGTCGATCAGCAGCGTCACGCCGTCTTTCACCAGCGACGTGTCGTCTTCGTTGATGACCTCATCGAAGGTGAAGCCGTACTGGAAGCCGGAACAGCCGCCGCCCGATACGAAGACGCGGAGTTTCAGGTCCGGATTGCCTTCCTCTTCGATCAATGCCTTCACCTTGGAGGCCGCGGAGTCCGTGAAGACCAGCGGGGCGGGCATCTCGTTCATTGCATTCATCATCGACTCCTGTGCTATTCGCTAAGGGCTGTTCGCCTGTACTACTCGGCTGCTGCCCTCTTCAGTTCGACCACGCTCGCGGTCCCGGGTTCGACGTGATTCAACTTTCCCTGGATCACCGCGCCCAGGTGCATTTCGAACGTCCGGTACTCGACGTCTCCGACGACCTTCGCCTTCGACTGCAATTCCAGGAAATCGTTGGCGGTCACGGGGCCGTTCACGGTGCCGTTCACGACCACGTGGGAAACGCTGATTTCGCCATCGACGCGCGCCTGCTCACTCACCACCAGCGTGCCGGGCTCGTTGTTGTGCGTCGTCACGTTCCCCTGCACCTGGCCATCGATGCGCAGCCCGCCGGTGAAGATCACATCGCCGCGGACTACGGTCCCGGCGCCGATCAGGCAGTCGATGCGCTTCTGCGGCGGTGCGTGCTTCTTCCGTTCAAACATGGGGACTCCCTTCGCCATTCTAAAGCTGCAGGGTCCGCGTGGCCCGGGCGCTTTGCTGGCCGGACTCGAATGCGCGCGCGGTCACGGCCGTCACGCGCATCCCGGAGGGAACGCGGAACCTACCTTCAACTCGCTGATAATACTTGAATTTGAGGTTCAGCGCCGATTTAGCTTCGGGCTGGTCGTCCGGCAGCGTCAGGATGGTGCCATGCGCCGGGGCGGGCGCCCCGGGGATGGGCGCCAGCGTGGCCTGCAGGACGACGCTGCCCTGGAACTCGTCCTTCGGGCTGCCGCCGCGCACCACGAGCAGGCTGTAATGCCACATTTCCTCGCTGTCGCGTTCCACGGACAGCCGCTGCAGCTGTAGCCCGACCTGTTTGCTCGAATCGGATACCAGCTGTTGCAGAAAGGCGAGCTCTTCCTTCAACTGCGCGTTTTCGCCGGCAAGCTCGATGGACTGCTTCTGCTGCGTCTCCTGCGAGCCGCGCGCCATCGCGAGTTCGCTTTCCAGCGTCGAGTTCTGGGTGCGCAGTTCGCCGGCCTCGGCCTTGAGCTTCTTCGCCTCGGTTTCCAGCGTGACCATCTTCGCTTCGATCTCCTTGCGATTGAAGCCGCCGAAAATCTGGCCGAAGTCGAAGCCCCACCACCACATTCCGGCGATGATGGCCAAAAGCGTCAGGACAATCGCGCCGCGTCCCCACCACGGCAGGTGCGTGCGCACCGCCATCCGCGGCGCCGAGATGCCGAAATTCCGACGTACCTGTCGCCACAGCGGACGCATGGCCATCAAGGAACGACCGGTGCGGCCGTCAATCCTGTGGTTTCGGGCAAGCCGAACATCAGGTTCATGTTCTGGACCGCCTGGCCGGCCGCACCCTTGACCAGGTTGTCGATGACGACGAGGACGGTGACCATGTCGGCGTTGCCAGGACGATGGATGGCGATGCGCGCGACATTGGACGCGCGGACGCTCCGGGTGTCCGGCGCCGAACCGGGCGGCATCACGTCGACGAACGGCTCACCGGCGTAGCGCTTTTCGAACAGCGCCTGCAGGTCGACGTCGGTGCGCGTCAATCGCGCATACAGCGTCGCGTGGATGCCGCGGATCATCGGCAGCAGGTGCGGCGTGAACACGAGGTTGAGCGGGGCCTTGCTGCGCTTGGCGAGTTCCTGCACCGTTTCCGGATGATGCCGGTGGCCGCCCACGTTGTAGGCCCTGAAATTGTCGGACGCCTCGGCCAGCAGCAGACCGATCTCGGCCTTGCGGCCGGCACCCGAGGCCCCCGACTTGCAATCGGCGATGAGGTGTTCGGTGTCGACGATGCCGGCCTCGATGAGGGGGACAAAGCCCAACTGGACCGATGTCGGATAGCAACCGGGATTGCCGACGATGCGCGCGCGGCGGATCTCGTCGCGGTGGAACTCCGGCAAGCCGTACACCGATTCGGCGAGCAGATCGGGACACGCGTGCGGCATCTTGTACCACTTCTCGAACATCGCGACGTCGCGGATGCGAAAGTCCGCGGCAAGATCGATGATCTTCACGCCCACGTCCACCAGGGCGCGCGCCTGCGCCATCGCCACGCCGTGCGGCGTCGCGAAGAACACCACGTCGCAGGACTTGAGATCCGTCGCGTCCGGCGCTGTGAACTGCAGCTTGTCGTAGTGCCGGCGCAGGCTCGGGAACATGTCGACGACATGGGTGCCGGCATCGGAACGGGACGTTATCGCGCGCACGTCGGCTTGCGCATGCGAAGCCAGCAGCCGCAGGAGTTCGACGCCCGTGTACCCGGTGCCGCCGACGATGCCGATCTTTACCATGCGCTGCCTCTGATGAACGGTCCGGCGATTCGTTCTGATTCTAGCATCGGATTCCCGGCTTCATGACATCGGCATAACAACATTACGCGTGGTCCGGAAGCACAAAGGCCACCTTGAGGCGGCCTTTGCGCGGGAAGCTTGGAAAACTTTAGCGCTTCGAGAACTGCTTGCGCTTGCGCGCCTTGTGAAGGCCGACTTTCTTGCGTTCCACTTCTCGCGCGTCGCGCGTGACGAGGCCCGCCTTCGACAGCGTGGGCTTCAACTGCGCGTCGTAGTCGATCAGCGCGCGCGTGATGCCGTGGCGCACCGCACCCGCCTGGCCGGATTCCCCGCCGCCGATGACGTTGACCATGATGTCGAACGTCGCGGCGTGGTTGGTCAGTGCCAAGGGCTGGCGGACCACCATGCGGCCCGTCTCGCGGGTGAAGAACTCGTCAACGGGCTTGTCGTTGACGACGAACTTGCCGGAACCTTGCTTGATGAAAACGCGCGCCACCGAGGTCTTGCGGCGGCCCGTGCCGTAGTAGTAGTTGCCGATCATGGTTTCTGTTCTTCTTTCCCGAGTTTCTTCACCGGATCGATGGCCTTGGGTTGCTGCGCCGAGTGCGGATGCGTGGGCCCCGCATAGCACTTGAGTTTCTTCAGCATCGCGTAACCGAGCGGGCCCTTGGGCAGCATGCCCTTGACGGCCTTTTCCAGCGCGCGGCCCGGGAAGCGCGCCTGCATCTGGCCGAAATTCACGGTCCGGATGCCGCCGGGATAGCCCGTATGGCGGTGGTAGAGCTTGTCCTCGGCCTTGTTACCGGTCACGCGCAGCTTGTCGACATTGGTGACGACGACGAAGTCACCCGTGTCCATGTGCGGCGTATAGATAGGTTTGTGCTTGCCGCGCAGGCGCAGCGCGATCTGGCTCGCGAGGCGGCCCAACACCTGGTCGGTCCCGTCAACGACGAACCATTCCCGCGTGATGTCCGTGGGTTTGGCGGAGAAAGTCTTCATCGGATAAGTCTCTGGCGCTTCAGTTGAAGTTCAATCAGCAAAGTCCGCTAGTTTACTATTCAACGACTTCCAGCGTCAAGGAAGCCCTGCGGTCACCCGGTTGCGCCTCCGGTCCCCCGCGATGCGGCAGCGCAATACGGATAAAAAGAGGCGCGGTGGTTTAGACCGCGCCTTTAGGATTCCACCATAGGAGGAGAATGGAGGAATGCGCCTGCGGTGCCTAGGGAGGAGTAAGGCGGAGCCGCAGACGATATGATCCTCGCATATTGCAGCGCACAACGCAACATTTTCGGGTGCGGTGCAGCATAAACGAATGACCGTGTTATGCGTCGGCCGGTAAAACACGGGGTCAGGGGTAGGATCAGCGCCGTCCGTTGCGCCAAAGTGGGGCAAATATGAAGACTCGGATCAAATGGGTGGAAGGCGTGAGCTTTGTCGGTGAAACCGGCAGCGGTCATGCCGTGGTGATCGACGGGGCGCCGGAACACGGCGGACGCAACCTGGGCATGCGTCCGATGGAGATGGTGCTGACCGGCGCCGCGGCGTGCGCCGCCTTCGATGTCGTGCTGATCCTGAAAAAGGGGCGGCAGCCGGTGACCGACTGTGTCGTGACCGCCGTCGCAGAGCGCGCGCCGGAAGAACCCAAGGTGTTCACGCGAATCCACCTGGCCTACGCCGTGGCCGGGCACGGCTTGGACGCAAAGCAGGTCGAGCGCGCCGTGAAGCTCTCCAAGGACAAATATTGCTCGGCGACGATCATGCTCGCGCGCACCGCCGAAATCAGCTACGAGATTGGCGTCACCGAGGGCGACCGCGTACCTCTTGACGATTGAGGCCGTGAACGCAGATGAACTAAAGGCCCCCGGAAAATGGATTGCCTACTTCGCTCCGGCGGGAAGTGGCTGCTTCGCCACGGGTTCGGGGTCCTTCGTTGCCGGCTCGGGTTCCTTCGCCATCGCTGCAGGCATCTGTTGCGGCAACAAGAGGCCGCGCACCTGGGCGTCGGTCGTGGCCGTCACGTCCTTGCCGTCCGGTGACTTGAACGCGAGCGTCAACGGCACCTTGGTGGCGTTGCCGAAACTCGTCGTGATATCGACCAGGCGTAAGTGACTCCCTCGATAGGCCAGGCGAGTCGTCTTGCCGCCCGGGACGGGCATGGACTTCACCACCTCCTGCTGGGGAACCTCGTTCTTCATCGTCACCTGCACGAGTTCGACGCTCTTGGCGAACGGCGTCGATGCGCCGACCAGTTCGAGATCGGTTTCGCTGACGATGTCGACGTATGCCTGCGCTTCCGCCATGCCAGCAGCCGCCGGACGCAGCCACGCCGTCTTGAGCACGATGTTGCCCGCAATCGGATCGGCCGCAAACGCAAAGTCAACGGCGCAACAGGTAAGGGCCCACGCCGCAAGCCCGCCGCGCAACCAGGAACGCAACTGGCGGTTCATGCTGATTGCTCCTCCCGCAGCACGCGGATAAGGGAAGACGTATCCCAGCGGCCGCCCCCTTTCGCCTGGACCCGCGCGTAGAACTGATCGACGAGCGCCGTTGCGGGGAGAGCGGCGCCGTTGGCGCGCGCCTCGGCTAGGCAAATGGCGAGGTCCTTGCGCATCCAGTCGACGGCGAAGCCGAAGTCGAACTTGTCGGCGATCATCGTCTTGGCGCGATTCTCCATCTGCCAGGACTGCGCCGCACCTTTACTGATCACGTCGATCACGAGCGATGGGTCGAGGCCGGCCCGCACGGCGAAGTTGATGCCCTCGGACAGCGCTTGGACCAGGCCGGCGATGCAGATCTGATTGACCATTTTCGTCAGTTGGCCGCTGCCGGAAGCGCCCAACAGCGTCACTGCGCGGGCATAGGTAGCCAGCACGGCCTCGGCCTTGGCGAACGTCGCGCCATCGCCGCCAACCATGATCGTGAGCTTGCCGTTTTCCGCCCCCGCCTGCCCGCCCGAAACCGGCGCGTCGAGGAACGCGACTCCCTTGACTCCGGCGGCGGCGTTCATTTCCCGCGCGACCTGCGCCGATGCGGTCGTATGGTCGACCAGGATCGTGCCCGCGGCCATTCCCTCCAACGCGCCGTTGGCGCCGACGATAACGGTGCGAACGTCATCGTCGTTGCCCACGCACATGAGCACGATTTGCGCGCCGCGCGCCGCGGCGGCCGGCGTCGCCGCGCTCTTGCCCCCGAAGGTTTCCACCCATTTCGACGCCTTGGCGGGCGTGCGATTGAAGACGGTGACCTCGTGTCCGGCGCGCGACAGATGGCCCGCCATCGGATAGCCCATGACGCCCAATCCCAGAAAGGCAAGTTTCATCGCAGTTCCCTCATTTTTTCTTGGACATTTCAGATCTCGATTTCCGGCCACCGGAAGAAGGCGGTGCTGCGCCGGACCCGTAGCGCAACTTGAGGACCAGTATCGCCAAAACCAGCACCAGCGTGACGGCGTTGGCGGCAATCAGCGGCGGCGACGCAAGCATGACGCCGTACCCGAGCCACAGCGCGACGCCCGCGCTCAAGATGACGAACATGCCCCAGGAAATATCGCGCGCCGAGCGCGTCCGCATGATGCGCACCACCTGCGGCACGAAGGCGATGGTGGTCAACGCACCGGCTACATAGCCGAGCGCGTCCTGCCCGATGGCGGCGACAGAGTTCACTGGACCCCCACGCTCACTTCGTTCGCTGCCCCCAAGGCGGCCTGCAGTTCCGCGTTCTTGGACGGCCCGGCGGCGCTCATTCTCATCCCGCCGGAAGCGACTTCCGCGCAAGCGCGATGGCCGCGCGCACCTGCGCCGGCGCGGTGCCCCCCGCATGATTGCGGCTGGCGACGGAACCCTCGAGCGTGAGCACGGCGAAGACGTCGTCGTTGACGAGCGGCGAAAACGTACGCAGTTCAGCGAGCGGGAAGTCGGCCAAGTCGCAGCCTTTGCCTTCCGCGTGACGCACGGCGCGCGCGACGACGTCGTGCGCGTCGCGAAAGGGCAGGCCGCGCCGCACCAGGTAGTCGGCGAAGTCGGTCGCCGTGGCAAAGCCTTCGCATGCAGCGGCGCGCATGCGCTCGCTGTCGACGCGGATTCCGCTCGCCACCAGGTCGGCCATGACCGCCAGCGAGTCCGACAGCGTATCGACGGTGTCGAAGAGCGGCTCCTTGTCCTCCTGGTTGTCCTTGTTGTACGTCAGCGGCTGGCCTTTCATCAGCACGAGCAGCGACACGAGATGGCCGACGACGCGTCCGCTTTTCCCGCGGACGAGTTCGGGCACATCGGGATTCTTCTTCTGCGGCATGATCGAGCTGCCGGTGCAGAACCGGTCGGCCAGTTGCACGAATGCGAACCGGGGACTCGACCAGAGCACGAGTTCTTCGCATAGACGTGACAGGTGGACCATCACGAGCGCCGCCGCGGCGGCGAACTCGATGGCGAAATCGCGGTCCGCCACGGCGTCGAGAGAATTGGGGCACAAGCCGGCGAAGCCCAGTTCCTTCGCCACCTGTTCGCGCTGGATCGGAAACGACGTGCCGGCGAGCGCCGCGGCCCCGAGCGGCAGGAAATTGACCCGCCCGCGGCAGTCGGCGAAACGATCCAGGTCGCGCGCGAACATCGCGTCGTAGGCCATGAGGTGGTGGCCGAACGTGACCGGTTGCGCGACCTGCATGTGGGTGAACCCGGGCATGATCGTGGCGGCGTGGCGTTCGGCCAGGTCGAGCAGCGCGCGGCGCAGCGACACGAGTTGCGCCGCCAGCGCGTCGATCGCGTCGCGGAGCCAGAGGCGCAGGTCGGTCGCGACCTGGTCGTTGCGCGAACGGCCGGTGTGCAGCCGCTTGCCGGCGTCGCCCACCAGGTCGGTGAGCCGCCTTTCGATGTTGAGGTGGACGTCCTCGAAGTCGCGCGACCAGGCGAATTCGCCGCGCGCGATCTCGGCGCGAATCTGCGCCATGCCGCGCTCGATGTCGGCCAGGTCGCGCGCCGGAACGATTCCGTTAGCCGCCAGCATCCGCGCATGGGCGAGCGATCCGGCGATGTCGACGGCGGCGAGCCTCCGGTCGAATTCGACCGACGCTGTGAACCGCTTGACGAGCTCGCTCACCGGCTCGCTGAACCGCCCCGACCAACCACCGGCGTCGTCGGCTGCCGCAGGCGGGGGCACGGAAGGGGGAGGCGCTTTGGCCATGGCGACTTGGAAGTATGTCTTGCGTCGGCCGCATGGCATGCCGACAATGGTTGCCAGGGGAGTGCGGTATGCCTTTTGGGTGGCGGGCAGTGCCAGGGAACAGCCGGAAACGGCAGGCTTGCGGGAACTGCGGCCGCGGCGTCCCCGAAGGCGGGCACAATGCTTGCATGCCGCATCCGATATGGCAGCAATTATAAGACAAAACCCGGATCAGCCTGCATTGCCCGACTTCCGCAATCTGGGAACGGTCCTGCGCATCCTGGTGGCGGTGAACCTTGGGGCAGCCCTTGTCGCGTTTGCGCACGCCCCACAGCCGTCGGCGGCGTTCACCGAATGGGTGGAGGCGACCGGCGTGGTCGAGCCGTACCTGCTGCTCATGCTCGCACTGCTTTGGGCGGCTTCGCCGCAGCTCCTGCGACTGCCGTTTGGCGTCGCTGCCTGCCTCATTGCGGTCGCGATCGCGCTGTCCGGACAGCTCATATACGCGGCCCTGGCCCGCCTCGCCCCGCTTCCCGACGGCACGCTGCTCCGCTGGATCCTGTTCGGCCTCCTGGCCGAGGCTGCCCTGTTGTTTTATTTCCACTTGCGGGCGCGTGCGCTGTCGCCCGCCATCACGGAAGCCAGGCTGCAGGCGCTGCAGGCACGCATCCGGCCCCATTTCCTGTTCAACAGCATCAACGCGGTGCTTTCGCTGGTGAGGTCGAACCCGCGGCGCGCCGAGGCCGCGCTGGAAGACATGGCCGAACTGTTCCGAGTGCTGATGCGCGACAACCGCGAACTCACCCCGCTCGAGGATGAAGTCGAGTTGTGCCGGCAATACCTGGAACTCGAGAAGTTGCGCCTGGGCGACCGGCTGACCGTCGACTGGAACGTCAAGAGCATGCCCGCCGACGCGCTGGTGCCGCCGCTCATGCTGCAGCCGCTGCTGGAGAACGCGGTGTACCACGGCATCGAGCCGTCGAGCACGCCGGGAACGGTTTCGATCAACCTCTTCCTGTCGCGTGGCGAAGTCCATGCGATTCTGAAAAACCCGTACCGGGCGACCGGCGGTAACCATCACTCGGGGAACAAGATGGCGCTGGCCAACGTGCGCGAACGGCTCGCGCTGCATTTCGATGCCGAGGCGAGCCTCGAATCGCGCGTCACCAAGGACGCGTACGAGGTGCACATTCGCATTCCTTACCGGACCGAAGCGCTGGAGCCCGCCACGGGGGTTCCGACCGTGACCGGCCCGCAGCCCGGCCACGAAAACGATCGCTCGCGCGATTCGAATTCGCGCCTCGCCACGCCGGAGGCCGCCCGTGGCTGAAGCACCACTGCGTGTCCTGGTCGTCGACGACGAAACGCCCGCGCGGCGCCGGTTGCGCGAACTGCTGGACGATTGCGCGTCGGTGCTGCCGCTGTCGATCATCGGCGAGGCGCAACACGGGCGCGAGGCGCTCGATCTGCTGCAAAGCGCGCCTGCGGATCTCGTGCTGACCGACATCCACATGCCGGACATGGACGGCGTCGAGCTCGCCCGCCACCTCCTCAAGCTGCAGCATCCGCCGGTCGTGATCTTCACCACCGCCTTCCACGAGCACGCCGTGCAGGCGTTCGAACTCAACGCGGTCGACTACCTCATGAAGCCGATCCGCATGCAGCGGCTCTTGAGCGCGCTGCAGAGAGTCCCGCGCCTGCGGCCGGTGCCGGCGGAGAAACTCGCGCAACTGCCCACCACCGCGCGCCGGTTCCTGTCGGTGACCGAGCGTTCGCGCGTGGTGCTGGTCCCGCTCGAGGACGTCATCTACCTCAAGGCCGAACTCAAGTACATCACGATCCGCACCGCGCAACGCGAATACCTGCTCGAGGAATCGCTGACCAAGCTCGAGACCGAGTTCGGTTGCCGGTTCGTGCGGGTCCATCGCAACTGCCTCGCGGCGCGTGATCACATACGCGGCTTCGAGCGGCGCGTGAACGACGATGGCGACGCGCACTGGGAAGTCCTGCTGGCCGGCGTGACCGAGACGCTGCCCGTGTCGCGGCGCCAGCAGTTCGTCGTGCGCGACGTGGGACGCGAAACCGCCGCCTGACTCCGGCGGTAAGTCCTGCTGGCGGCGTAAATGTGAAGGCGTAGATACGGAAGTAAGCCGCCGTGCGAGCGGAACGGTTACACTTTTGCGCGCAGGCACGTTTTCACCTCTGCGCCCATTCACTCTTTCACGGTTCCCATGCGCACGCTCGTCTGCGGCTCGCTCGCCTACGACACCATCATGGTGTTCCCCGACCGCTTCGCGCGGCACATCCTGCCGGAGCAGCTGCGCGTGCTGTCGGTGTCGTTCCAGATCGGGGAAATGCGCCGCGAATGGGGCGGGTGCGCGGGCAACATCGCCTACAACCTGCGCGGCATCGGCGGCGAACCGGTCGTCATGGCGACGGTCGGCGATGACGGCGACGACTATCGCGAGCGGCTCGCCGCATTGGGCGTCGCCGTCGACGCCGTCCGTCACGTGCCGGGCGCGTACACGGCGCAGGCCTTCATCATCACGGACCTGGACGACAACCAGATCACCGCGTTCCATCCGGGCGCCATGAATTTCTCGCATCAGAATCGCGTCGGCGACACCACGGGCATCGGCCTTGGCATCGTCGCGCCCGACGGCAAGGAAGGCATGGCCGCGCACGCCGAACAGTTCGCCGCCGCCGGCATTCCGTTCCTGTTCGATCCGGGACAGGGGATGCCCCTTTTCAGCGGCGAAGAACTGCTTGCGATCATCGACCAGGCGCATTACATCGCCGTGAACGACTACGAAGGACAGCTGCTGGCCGAGCGCACTGGATTGTCGCTGACGGCGCTCGCCGAACGTGTGGAGGCATTGATCGTGACCCTGGGCGGCGACGGCTCGGTCATCCATGCGGACGGCGCCACCTACGCGGTACCCGCGGCCAAACCGACCGCCGTGCTCGATCCGACCGGATGCGGCGACGCCTATCGCGCGGGAATTCTCTACGGTGTAAGCCACGGCTGGGACTGGGAGAAGACCGGCGGGCTCGCGTCCGTGATGGGATCGCTCAAGATCGGCTCGCGTGGCGGACAGAACCACGTGGTCAACCCCGATACGGTGGGGGACCTCTACTTCAAGACGTTCGGCACTCACGTTTGGTGACTTGACGTGGCGTCGCGATTGACGCACTCCACACGCACGCATCACAGGCCTCTCCCGCCCCTGCTCCGGCTGTACCGTTATGTCCGGACGTGCGTGCATCTGGGCGCGGGAGTCGCGACGACGCTGTTCGTCTTTCCGCTGGTCTCGTCTGCGCGCAAGCGGGCGCTGGTCAAACGCTGGAGCCGCCGCCTGCTGCGCATTCTCGCGGTCAGGACGCGCGTGCACGGTGACCTGCGTGCGCGCGGCGGCAATGTCCTGATCGTAGCCAACCATATTTCGTGGCTCGATATCTTCGTGCTGAACTCGGTGCATCCCGTGCGTTTCGTGGCGAAGTCCGACCTGGCACACTGGCCGATCGTGGGCGCGCTGAGCCGTGGCGCGGGGACGCTGTTCATCGAGCGCACCAAGCGGCGCGACACCCGCCGCATCAATCACCACGTCGCGGAAGTCCTGGCGAGCGGTGATGTCGTGGCCATCTTTCCCGAAGGCACCACCACGGACGGTCGCGACATGCTGCCGTTCAAGAGCTCGTTGCTGCAGCCCATCGTCGAGGCGGCCGGCCACGTGCAGCCGGTGGCGATTCGCTACCGCGCACCTGACGGCACGTTGTCGGTCGCGCCCGCATATGTCGGCGACACGACCTTTGCGCAATCATTCTGGAGCGTGTGCGGCGAGCGCGCACTGACGGTGGATCTGATCGCGATGCCGCCGTTGCTGGCGCGCGAAGGACACCGGCGCGAGTTGGCCCGCGCGGCCGAACGTTCTATCCGAACGGCTTTGGCTGCACCGGATGCCTTGATGGAACCTGCATCACGCGAAGGTCATCGAGGCTGATCGCGGTGAGCGTCCCGCCCCACAGGCAGCCCGAGTCGAGCATCAGCACGTTGGGTGCCAGCACGAGGTCCAGCGTCGACCAGTGCCCGCATACGACGGTCATGTGCGCGCTCTGCCGGCCGGCGTGCGCGAACCACGGCAGAAAGCCGTCGGGCGCGTGACCCGCGCCACGCTTTTCCCGGAAATCCATCGTGCCGTCGGCCGCGCAGAAACGAAGGCGCGTGCAGGCGTTGACCGCGACGCGAAGCCGGTCGTATCCGGCATGGTCGTCTTGCCATTGCCGCGGCTCGTCGCCGTAGAGCACGCCTAAGAATTCCTTCGCGTGCTCGCCCGCAAGCATCGCCTGCACTTCGCGCGAGAGCATCAACGCGGTCGCCGGTGTCCACGAAGGCAGAAGGCCCGCGTGCACCAGCAACCGGCTGCCTTCGATGACCACCAGGGGCTGCGCGGTGAGCCAGGCGATGAGCTCATCGCGGTCGGGCGCCTCGAGGATCGCGTCGAGCGTGTCCTGGCGATGCGGCACGCGATGGCCCGCCGCAACGGTCAGCAGATGGAGGTCATGGTTGCCGAGCACCGTCGTCGCGGCATCGCCCAACCGTCGCACCTCGCGAAGGACCGCGAGCGATTCCGGTCCGCGATTCACGAGGTCGCCGACAAGCCACAATCGATCGGAAGGCGGCGAGAAGCCGATCAAGTCCAGCAGCTGGCAAAACTCGGCGTGGCAGCCCTGGATGTCACCGATTGCATAGAGCGCCATTTTCTTATTTCGCGAAATCGGTGACGATCGATTTGGAATTCGTGTTCGACTGTTAGAATCGAAGCGCTTTCATTCTAGCAAGCTTCGCGCATTTTCCACCTCATTTTCCACCTCACTTGCAGCTGAACCCTCCCCAGCGCGAAGCGGTACGCCACGTCGACGGCCCGCTGCTCGTCCTGGCCGGCGCGGGCAGCGGGAAGACACGCGTCATCACCGCCAAGATCGCCCATTTGATCGAACGCGGCATCGATCCTGCCCGAATTGTCGCCATCACGTTCACCAACAAGGCTGCGCGCGAAATGCGGGAGCGGGCGCAGTTGCTTTTGAAAAAGGATGGCAAGGCGGGCGAGGCGGCGAAGGTGGTGATCGCCACGTTCCATGCGCTGGGGCTCAAGATCCTGCGCAGCGAAGCGAAGGCGGCCGGATTGAAACTGGGCTTTTCGATCTTCGATCCCGCCGACCTGGAATCCGTCGTTGCCGAACTTGTCGGCACGTCCGACCGCGGCCGCGCGCGCTCGGCACAGTGGAAGATCAGCGCGTGGAAGAATGCGCTGGTGCCGCCCTCGGTGGCGCTGAAAGAGGCGCAGAACGACGACGAGGCCATCGCCGCGCGCGCTTATGGCAACTACGCCTCGGCGCTGGCCGCGTACCAGGCCGTGGACTTCGACGATCTCATCGTTCGTGTGGTGGTACTCCTGGAGGGTGACGCGGACGTGCGCGCACGCTGGCAGGCGAGATGCGCGCACGTCCTCGTCGACGAATACCAGGACACCAATCCGGCGCAATACCGGCTGCTGCGGGCACTCGTCGGCACCGACACACCGTTCACGGCGGTGGGCGACGACGATCAGGCGATCTACGGCTGGCGCGGCGCTACCGTCGACAACCTCTCGTTCCTGCCGCGCGACTATCCCGGCCTCAAGGTCGTTAAGCTCGAGCAGAACTATCGCTCGACTGTGCGCATCCTGCGGTCCGCGAATGCGTTGATCGCCAACAATCCGAAGCTCTACTCGAAACGCCTGTGGAGCGAGCATGGCCATGGCGACGTCATCCGCGTCGTGCCCGCGGCCGATGAGGAAGCGGAAGCCGACATGGTCGTGCGCCGCCTGTCCGCGCTCAAGTTCGAGCGGCGCGCGAAGTTCTCCGACTTCGCGATCCTCTACCGCGGCAATCACCAGGCGCGCGCGTTCGAGACGGCGCTGCGCGGGCAGAACATGCCCTACGACGTGTCCGGCGGCCAGTCGCTGTTCGACAAGGCCGAGGTCAAGGATATCGTCGCTTATTTACGCCTCATCGCGAACGACGACGACGACCCGGCGTTCGTCCGCGCCGTCACCACGCCGAAGCGAGGCATCGGACAAGCCACGCTCGGTCACTTGGGCGACATCGCCGCGGCGCGGCGCGAGAGCCTCTTCGCCGCGGTATTCGCCGCAAAATCGTTGGATGGCATTCCCGCCCGGCAGCACGCCACGCTCACGCAGTTTTGCGCGCTGATCAACAACCTGCGGTCGCGGGCGGAACGCGAGCCGGCGGGACGGCTCCTCAATGAGCTTTACGCGGCGACGGGCTACGAGGAGTGGCTGGTGTCGTGCTTCGACAAGCGAGAGGCGCAGGCGCGGACGCAAAGCGTGCGCGACCTCATCGATCGGCTCGCCCGCAAAGGGGAAAGCGATGGCCGCAATCTCCTCGAGCTCACGCAGATGGTGGCGCTCATCACAATGCTCGAGGGCAGGGAAGGCGAGGGTACGGATGCCGTGCACCTGTCGACGCTGCATGCCGCCAAGGGCCTCGAATTCCCGCACGTTTTCTTGGTCGGTCTGGAGGAGGGTCTCCTGCCGCATCGTGAATCGGTAGAGACCGGAACAATTGAAGAGGAGCGGCGGCTGATGTATGTCGGCATCACCCGGGCGCAACAGACGCTGCATCTGTCGTACTGCCGGCGGCGCAAGCGTGCTGGCGAAAAAATGGCGTGCGCGCCATCACGCTTCATCGCTGAATTGGCGCAGGAGGACCTGCGCTACGCCGACCTGCCGTTGCCCCCGGACGAGGCGGCGAAGGAAAAATCAGCGGGCAGCGAGCGCCTGAAATCGCTCAAGGCCATGCTGGCGCGCTGAAAATTCGAACGCCTACTTCGATGCGGCCACCATGAAATCGACGGCCGCTTTGACGTCCGGATCCGTCAGCGCGAGGTTGCCCCCTTTGGGCGGCATCACGCCACCTTTCCCCGTCAAGCCGCCGATGGCGTGCGTATACAAGACGTTGATCCCCTGCGCTATGCGCGGCGCCCACGCGGCCTTGTCGCCGACCTTGGGCGCTCCCGCGAGGCCCGCGCCGTGGCAAACCGTGCACGTGCTTTCGTATACCCTCTTGCCGTCGGCTTTGCCTGCCGCGGCGGGAGTTGCGGCCGAAGTGGCAGCTACTGGGGCTGGGGTCGTGGCTACTGGAGTTGCGGTCGCGGCCGCCGGGGCCGCTGCCGCTGACGCGGCGGAAGCGCTCGCAACCGCAGGTGGCGCGACCGCGGGCTCCTTCCAACTCGCACCCGACTTGTTGGCCATGAATATGACCGCGCGACGGACTTCGTCGTCGGTGAGATCGGCGTTGCCACCCTTGGCCGGCATTGCCTTGAAACCCGCGATCGCGTGCTGGTCGAGCGTTTTTTCGCCCTGCCGCAATCCTGGCACTCCACGCGCCCTTGTCGCCGAGTTTGGGCGCACCGGCCAAGCCGGCGTCGTGGCACGTCTTGCAGACTTGCCCATAGACCTCTTCGCCGGTGAGTGCGCCCTTGGGACCACTTGCGTCGGCGAGCACGACTTCGCCCGCCGGCTGGATGCGCTCCAGCACCTTGCTGTCGTTCTTGTCCATGCCTTTCTCGCCGCTCGTTACGAGCTGCGAAACCAGCACGCCCACGGCAATCGGCACGGCGAAGGCCAGCAGCACGATGATGATGAGCTGCCTGGTGTCTTGATCGGTGATGAGTTGCCTCGGTCGTGTTCGTTGATCAGTGGAGGTCATGGGGGGTCGGTCGGTGGAAAAACCGCTGCATTATACCGGTCGCTGCATGCGCGGTAGACGCTGTGGCTGCCCGCGCCGTAAAATGCGCATGCATGGCAGTGCCATGCACCGCAACCGCCTTACGCGCCCGTAGCTCAGTTGGATAGAGTATTGGTTTCCGAAGCCAAGGGTCACAGGTTCGAATCCTGTCGGGCGCGCCACTTGCTTTAGTCGTAGGTACGCCGGAAATACACGCCGAGACTGGAGATGATCCCGGCTTCGGCGCGCAGCGTCAGCGTGCGGGTCAGAGCGTATTCGATGCGCAACGCGTTGTTGGCGACGGTGAGGCCCTGCTCGTAGACAAGCGTCATCCGGTCGTTGATCCGCTTGCCGAATGCGACGACTTGGCTCGTGTGTCCCGGACGTGACGGCACTGGTGCGTTCGCGCAGCGAGATGTCGTCGAGCCCGAGCGAATTGGCGAAGGTCGTCGTCAGGGGCTTCTTTTGACCGCCCAGAAGCGATGCCGACGCCGATCCCAACGCGGCTAAGTCTGCGCGCGACGCGCGATCGAGGCCCTGGCCCGTCATCAGCCAGGACAGCTTTTCTCCATCGGGCACCGGAGGATTCGAGACGAGGCGCACGCGCGGCAGCCGAACAGTGCCGGTGACTTCCACGCCAGCCTCGACGGCCATATTCTTGCGCAGCGCGACGACGTCGATGGCCGGGTTGTCGGCGGGACCGTCGAACAGCAGCTGACCACGGTCGATGACGAGGCGCTGTCCGAAGACATAGTACGTTCCGTTGACAGCGCGGATCGCCCCCCGCGCAATGATCGCCCCGTTGGTGCCGGTCGTCACGCGCAAGGTTCCGGCAAGTCCGGTGTCGAGCCCCTCGCCGATGAAGCGAAGGTCGTCTCCCATGGCGACTTCGAGGTCGAGTATCAGCGGCACGTCGAGCGCCGCCATGGCGTTCGCAGCTCCGCGCGGACGGCCGACGATCACGACATCGCTGCTCAATGTGCCAACGCTGGGAGGTTCGTAATCGACTCGCCCCCGGTCGATGGCCACGTTGCCGCGCACGGCGAGCTTGCCGCCCTCGATCGCCAGGACGCCGCTGCCGCCAACCGTGAGATGGAAGTCGGGGCGATTGACGGCCCGGAATTTTTCCGCGTTCCAGGTGACGCGCGCCACGGGTGCAACGTCTCCCGCGCGCGGCGTGCGCGCGAGCGTTCCCTGCGCGGTGAATTTTCCGTCGCCGCCCGTGAACGAAAGATCCTCGAGCGTGAGCACATTGTCGGCGACGCGCGCACGCACGCGTCCGTCGTGCCAGTGAACGCCGTATTGCGGGATGTCGACGCGGACCGCGTCCGCGCTAAGCGCGCCCGACAGCACCATCTTCGCGAGGCTGCCGCCGGCGGTGAGGTCGACGTGTGCGCGACCGTCGACGACGGCGAGCGTTCCCAGCCACGGCTGCAGCGGCTTCAGCGACGGCAGGTCCGCGGCGAGCGATGCGGTAAGCGGCGCGTCGAGCAGGATGCGCCCGGACGCCCCTGTTGCCGCCTTGGCATTGATCCGGAGCGTGGCGTCGGCGTTTCCGGCACGCTGCGAGCGCAGCGTGCCCGTGGCGTTGACAGTGTCGTCGGCGAACCTGGCTTCGAGTTCGAGCGTGCTGATGCCGAGCCCGAGATCCGCCGGGTTGCTGCGACACGGTTTCGGTGCCGAACAAGTCGCCGCGTTCGCGCCGCACATGAACCACGCCGTTCAACTGCGGCGCTGCGGCAAGCGACCAGTCGCCGCCGATCACGAGTGTCGATGCCAGCGGAGATTTGATACCCGCGAGGCGCGTGACCACGGTGAGCGGAATGCCGTCGAACGCGCCGCGCGTCGCCAGCTTGCCGGCATCCCAACGCAGGTCGTCGAGATCGACGCGGCCTTCGGCGACGCGCAATCGCGCTGCGCCCATGTGAAAGTGCTCGCGTGTCCACTCGATCTGTGCCGGCGCCTCCAGCCGCATCGCGTAATCGCCGCGATTGTCGAGCGTGTCGAGTGTGCCGGCCCACGCCAACGTTGAGGCGCCGGGATTGGCCAGCCCGCCGGCGAAGCGGACATGGGCATCGAAGCCTTCCCCGGCAAACGCGAAGGTTGCGGTGTGATGCGCCAACGTGCCGACGGCGTCCACGGAGAACGCAGCGACGTCGCCTTGCGGAGCACTCAGCTGCGTGGCTCCCAGCGTCAGCCCGATCGTGCGCGCGGCATTGACGGCGGGGTCCAGCGTCAGGCCTCCTGCGGCGATCGCAGCCCGGGCGTCAAGCGTGCCTGCGCGCAGCAGTGTTCCCCATCGCAAGCCGTTGCCATGGACATCGAGTTCGAGTCCGTTGCCGCCCGGTTCGCTGCTCAGCGTTCCCTTGATGTGGAGCGCCCCGGCGATGGTTTCCGGGACGGCGAGGTGTCCGTATTTGACGAGCAGTCCGCGCAACTCCTGGACCTTCGCTGCGTCGGCCGCAAAGGTGAGCTTGTCGCCCGGTGTGCCGGCTGCGCCGCTGGCGGAAAACGTTGCCGATGCCACGACGACATTCGCGGCGACATTGCGCAGCGTCCTGGCCGAGGCATCCGCGCGCAACGTGCCGCTGACGGCGACGCCCTCGAGGCGGCTTCCCTGTCCAACCGTGACTTCGGCGCCGACATTCCAGGCGGGCGCCAGGCGGCCCCGCGCGCTCACGCTGCCGCTGAGACTGCCCGCGGGGAAGGCGCCGAAGCGCGACGGGTCGAAGTGTGCGGCCTCCGCGGTGACCCCAAACGCGCGCTCGCCTTCGAGCGTGACGTGGCCGCGGCCGCTCACTTCGCCCGCGCCCGCGCGGCCGCGGAAGCGCTCGATATCGACGCGGCGGCCGGTGACCGTCGCGACGAAATTCAGCGACAGATCGGCCTGCGCCAAGTCGCCGCGCACCAATTGCTTCTCCTGCGCGACATCGGCCGCCAGCGTGCCGGTAAGCCTTGTTGCGATCAGCGCCGAATGCACGCTGTGCAAATCCAGATTGCGCACAGCGAGCGCAAGGCTGCTCGCGGATCCATCCGATGGAAGCGTGGCGCGCCCGGTCACGCGCGCATCGCCCGGGAGCCTCGCGTCCACGTCGTCCAGTGCGAGCCCGCGGCCGTCCCAGTTGAAGCGCGACGTCAACTGCGTGAGCGGAACGCGGCCTGCATCGATCGCGCCCGCGTCGACGTTGCTGGCGCGCAGCGTGCCGGCGAAGCCGTCCGCCACGGGCTTGGCTTCCACCGTCATCGTCAGTCGCGTCGCCGGAAGCCTCGCGTCGAAGCGCGCCACGTCGACGTCTCGCGCGTCGATATGCGCGTCGACCAGCGGGACCGCGGCAAAGGGTGTCAGCGTCGCCTTCGCCGAAACGGCCGCGTCGCGTGACGTGCCGGCCGCGGCCAGCGCGACATGTTCCAGCGTGCCGCTCGCGTCTGCATTGGCGCGCGTGTCGCGGAATGCGCCGTCGCCGGTAAAAACAAGTGCCGCCTGCAACGGGAACGGCGCCACGGCGCCGATCTCGGCGCGGCCTTCCAGCGTGCCGACGTCGGCCACGAACCGCAGCTTTTGCACGGAATGGTTGCGCGCGCCGCCGGCGTAGTCGAAGGCCACGCCGGTGATCGTCCCCGTGCGCGCGCCGATGCTGCCATTCGAGTCTTTCGACGCCGACGTTGCGCACGTTGACCTCCAGCGGCAACACGAGATCCGGCGGGAGCGTGATGGCCGCGCCGGTGCTGGTCTTGATCGTGATCGCGAGCCGGTGCGCGCCCAGCCCGGTGACGTTGAAGCGCCGCGAAAGGAGGTCGGTGGCGCTCCACGTCAGCGCCATGTCCTGCGCTTCCACGTCCACGTCGTCGCCGGCCCAGGCAATCCGGGCAACGCGAACCGTGGACAGCAATGAGCCTGTGGCGCCTTCGATGGTGAGCCTGCCCTCGCTCGCGGCGAGCGCGCGCTGCGACCAGCCACGAAAGCGCAGCCTGGCTCGACAGAATCGCGGCGCCCGTTCCGGCAAGCACGAGCAGCGCAATGCCGAGCCATGGGACGACACGGAGCCAGCGGCGCCGGCGTGGCGGCGGCGGCACCGCGGAACTGTCGGGAGCGTCGCTCATTGGCGCTTAGAACGACAAGTCCGACGGAAAAGTGCACGCGCACGCTGCTCGCGTCCTGTCCGTAGGCGACGTCGACGCGAAACGGGCCGATGGGTGTGCGCAACCGCGCACCTACGCCGTAACCCGGCGCGAGGTGGAAATGGCTGAGGGAGTCGGCCGCGTTGCCGGCGTCGACAAAGGTTGCGATGCCCCAGTTCTCCCCGATCCAGCGGGTCACCTCGACGCTCGCGACGGCGTAATAGCGGCCGCCGACAACCGCCTGCCCTTGCTGCACGCCGAGGCTTTCGAACGCGTAGCCGCGCACGGTCGTGTCACCGCCGGTGCGAAACAGGAACGGCGAGGGAATGCCGTCGCGCGAATCGGCGATCACGGCGCCTGCCTCCGCGCGCGCGTAGAGCTCCCAATTGCGATCGAGCGGCCACCACGCGGCAGCCTTTCCAATCAGGCGGCCAAAGGTTCGCGTCGACGCGCCCGGTACGCCGGCGCCCGCCTGAAGGTTCACCATGTAGCCGCGCTCGGGTGCCAACAGCTTGTCGACGCTACGCCACGTGTATTCGCCGTCGACGTAGAGAGCATGCGAATCGTCGGTGTCGCTGCCCAGTGGCGCCTGTTGATCGACATAGAATCCTGCGCCGAACGCGGGTGTGCTGACCTCGTCGATGGAACGCCTGCGCACGGCGACCGACGCCGTCCGCGTGACGAGGTTCTCGATGTCGGTGCGCACGAGAGCGACCGTGTACGAGTCGATCCATCCGCCGGGTTTCGGTGGCTGCACGAAGCGGACGCTGCCCGAGTAGAGTTTGGTTTCCACGCGCGCGTCGGCGTAGAACTGCAGGCCGTGGCCGTCGATGTTGACGTCGCTGTAGTTGCCGCTGGCTTTCCACTGGGTATCTGTCGAGTAGCCGAGGCCGAACTCGAGCCGCTTGGCCGGCGCCTCGATCACGGCGAGCGTGACGGGGGCGTCGTCGGCATGCTCGGGGTCGGGCACGATCGACGCCTGCGCGCTTGCGAAATAACCCGACGCAAGCAGGCGCCGGATGTAGTCGTCGAGCACGCGCTCGCCGTACAGGTCGCCGGGCTTGATCGTGGAATAGTCGCGGACGAGCGAGGGCGTGTATTTGCTGGTTCCCTGAACCTCGACGGCGCCGAAATGAAACGCCGGTCCGCTGCTGATCACAACCGAGAGTTCCGCAGTCTTGGCATCGGGTTCGATCTTCGCTTCACTGGCGACCAACCTCGCCGCGGCATAAGGACTCGCTGCGAGAGCCGTCACAGCCCTTTCCTTGGCCGTCGTCCACGCGGACTGGCGAAAGACTTCCCCGGCACGAAGTCCCCAGTTCTGCTGAACTGCCTCCACGGCATTGGTGCCGATGGGCCCATCCGTCAGCGCCGGGCCGATCACGACGACCTTGACGTCGCTGACCACCGTGGGTGGGCCGGCCTTGACCGTCAGAGTGATGTTCGCGGGTTGCGTAGTGCGGTCGATCGCGATGTCGACCTGCGCCGAGAAATATCCCTGCGTTGCCGCGGCCTCGCGCGCCTGGGGCAGCGCCTCGCGCGCCAGGCGGTCGAGCAATTCCTCCGTCATGTCCGCGTAGTCCTGCCAGCGGACGAGATCGACTGCCGCGCTTATCGTGCCGGCGATTGCGTCGGGTGCGACGATCTTGACGCGATAGCGGATCGTGTCGTCGGCGTGCGCTTCCGAAGCTGCAACCGAGGATTCGGAGGCGGCGGACTGGGCGTCAGCGGAGAGCGGTGCGCTGGCCGTCGCCAGCATCAGCGCGCAGAGCCAGAAGCGCGCCGGGTTCCGGCGTGTTGCAACGGTTCGCACACTGCGCATTATCCCTCTGCGCTGCCATGCGCACCGGCGTTTCGTTTAGCGAGTAGGGCGACGTGACCCTGGGGTCCACCGGCGGTTTGGGCGAAATCCAATCGAGCGGATCGGGATCGCGGCTGAGCCGCAACCGACTTGGATCCGGCGTCGGATAACTGAGCTGCAGGAGGGCATCGCGCGATCCGAGGAATGGCCAGACCGAGTAATAGGTGGCACCAGCGCTGTCGTAGGTCGTGGCACATCCGGAAAGAACGGCGATGGCCGCCAGTGTGGCGGCGAGGGACAACGTGCGGCGGGCGCGAATGGCCATGAAGGCCTCCATGGTTGACGTGCACCTCAGAATCGGGTCTGTAAGGTCAGGCCCAACGCCGGGGCGGTCTTGTACGAATCGTTGACAAGATCATTACCCGACGCATTCTTGACCGTAAGCTTGCCATTAGTCAATGCGGCGCCGTACAGGTCGAATTGCGTATCCTTCCCGAAATGGTATGAAACGCGCAGGAACAGGGGCACGAAATTGTTCTCCCCAATGCCGTTGCCGACCGGACCGTTCTGGCTCAGGCGAAACACGACCGAACGGTACGAGCCTCCCAATCCCATGTCCCACCGGTCGTTGAAGGCATAGGTCAGTTCGAGGCCTGCCCCTCCGGCGGGACCCGCCTGAAACGGGTTGGTCAGCTTCCAGCGATCGTCGATCTGCCACTCGACCACCGGGAACGGGTAAACATTGGTCTTGTACAACTGGTGGAACACACCTGCACCCACGCCCAACGTCAGCGTCGGTGAAAACGACTTCGCCACGGAAAAGACAGCGCCGTATTCCAAAGCGTCGCCTGTCGACGCGCCGCTTTCGTAATCCCATTCCAGCGACGGAACGAAAGCAAACGTCCAATCCTCCGTGGGCGTGAAGACGAACGTCGCGCCGACGTGTGGCTGGTTCAGATTCTTCCATGGCGCGGTGCCGCCGAATGCCGCGGGATTCGCGAAATTCCAGTCGTCGTATTGATAGCTGACCGCCACGCCCGCGGCAAAGCGCGGCGTGAACTGGTGAAGGATGTCGAACGCGGCGCGCACGCCCGCCCAGCGAAAGCTGCCTCCGGAATCGAGATCGGTGTCGAATTGCCCCAGGCCGGAAATCGAGGCGCTCGAAACATTGGCGCCCGTCGGCAGGCCCTGTGCAAGCAGTGCCCCCGACGCGAGCGCGCACAGCGTGAACGCAACGAACGGCATGAACTTGACGACGCGTTGGCAACGGGTCATGAACGGCGCCCATCCAGGTGAACTCGCGGCATCCTCTCATGCCGAAGCGAATGCTGTCGCGTGCCTTCGTCGTTCATTTGCCACTCATTTGCGTTTCATTCGCCACGTCCTTTGCGACATCACCGTCGTAAGTGGCGCCTTTCCCTGCACTGCATGCCGGCGGCATCAAGTTTGCCCCACGCCGGCGCTTCGCGAGGAAGTCGCGAAAATTTGCCGTTTTTGGGTCCCGGGTTCCGTTGTTGCACACAATCGATAGAACGAACGTTCGAAAGTGGGAAAAATACACGATTTGAGTTAGCAAATTACTTGCGGAAACGACGCTAAGTATCTATTTATTAGAAGAAAAGAGTTTTGTTGCATTTTCGACGCTAAGTCCTTGTTCGGAAACCGGAAAACCGTTGACCCCCGCGAATCTCCCCGCGTATAGTGGCGGTTGGTGGTAAAAAGTGGGTCAAAGTGGGTAAAAGGCGAGCTCGTTGTGATAACTCGCCGGCGCAGAGTTAATGAGCGCTCACCCCAAAGGCCCGACAAGCGAGGAGGGCAACGGTGGCGGGCGAGGCGGTCGATTCGGCGGGCGTGCCGGGAAGCGGGGGAGTTGCGTTCCCCGTGTTTCGCGGTGTCACGCAACTGGCGCTCGACGCCAAGGGCCGGCTCGCTGTTCCTGCCAAACACCGCGATGCGCTGGCGATCAACGGCCAGGGTCGCCTGGTGCTTACCGCCGATCCATCGCGTTGCCTGCTGCTCTATCCGCTCGCCGCGTGGGAACCCATCCAGGCGCGCCTCATGTCGCTCTCGTCGTTCAACGACAAGATCCGCAGCCTGCAACGGCTTCTGGTCGGCTATGCCGACGACGTAGACATCGACACGGCAGGCCGCATCCTCGTGCCACCCGCGCTGCGGCGCTACGCGAATCTCGACAAGCACGTGGTGCTGGTCGGCCAGGGTCACAAGTTCGAACTCTGGGACGAAGCGCAGTGGCAGGCGCAAACGGCGCAGACCATCGCCTTCCCCGCCGACGGCCTGCCGTCCGAGCTCGACGGCTTTACGTTGTAGAGCCTTCGTGAGCCATGGCATCCATGTCCCCGTCCTGCTCGAAGAAGCCCTGGCGGCGCTGGCGGTCAAGCCGGCCGGCGTTTACGTCGATGCGACCTTCGGCCGCGGCGGCCACGCGCAGGCGATACTTGCGCGGCTGGCGCCGTCCGGACGCCTCATCGCCATCGATCGCGATCCCGAGGCCGAGGCCGCCGCTGCACCTCTCGCTCGCACCGATCCTCGTTTCGTTTTTCGCCGCGCCTGGTTTTCGGAACTGCCCGACGTCCTTGCCGGACTTGCGCTCGCGCAGGTCGACGGCGTGCTGCTCGATCTCGGAATCTCCTCGCCGCAGATCGATGACGCGAAGCGCGGCCTTTCTTTCCGCCACGACGGTCCGCTCGACATGCGGATGGACCCGTCGCGAGGCGAATCCGCTGCCGAATTTCTTGCCCGCGCCACGGTGCGCGAACTGACGGAGGTATTGCGCGACTATGGTGAGGAACGGTCTGCTCAATCGATTGCAAGAGCAGTTGCGGCGGCTCGCGCGCGTGAACCGATCGTCGGCACCCGGCAGTTGGCGGCACTCGTGGCGCAAGCCATCGGCACGCGCACGCGGGGTGATTGGCGTCAGGATCCGGCCACGCGGACGTTCCAGGCCCTTCGGATTTTCGTGAACCGGGAACTGTCTGAGCTGACGCAAGCCTTGCCCGCCGTCGTGGCGGCTTTAAGGCAAGGCGCACGCATGGCCGTCATCAGCTTCCACTCCCTCGAAGACCGCATCGTCAAGCGCTTTCTTGCCCGCGCGTCGCAGCCATACGCGGGGAATCCTGCGCTCGCCCGGCTGGCGATACGCGCGGACGCGTTGCCGGGCGCGCCGCTCGCGCTCGTCGGGCGCGCCGTGAAGCCGTCGGCATCCGAAATTGCGCGCAATCCCCGCTCGCGCAGCGCGGTGCTGCGCGTTGCCGAGCGCACGGCTCATGCCTTGCCGGCGGACTGGCCGCGCGGCTATGCGGAGGACGGGACGTGACCCGCGTGAACGTCGTCCTGCTCGTGATCCTGATCGCCTGCGCGCTGTCGCTGGTGACGTCGCGGCACCAGGCGCGCAGCCTCTTCGTCGAGCTGGAGCGTGAACAGGCGAAAAGCCGCGCGCTGGAAACGGAATACGGCCAGCTGCAACTCGAACAGTCGACGTGGGGCATGCCGGCGCGGGTCGAGAAGGTCGCGCGCGAACAGCTGCGCATGCAATTGCCATCCGCCGCGCGCACCGACGTCGTCGCGCTGCCGGACGCGAAAGGACCGGGAAAATGAGAGCCGAAGGGCCGCCCCGAGGCTCGAATTGCTCCCCCTCCGGGGGCAGCGAACGAAGTGAGCGTGGGGGTCGTTCGCGAGCCGAAGGGCCGCCCAAGCGCGCGGGAAAGCAGGCCGCCTTCGGGTGCAGCGAACGCAGTGAGCGTGGGGATCGTTCATGACGCGCAACCGTGCCGCGGTCCCGATGCCGCTGCCGCGATTCCGCTCGCCGCTCGTGTTCGGCGCGCTGGCGACACTGTTCATCGTGCTGCTCGGGCGTTCGCTCTACCTGCAAGGGGTCGACACCGAGTTCCTGCAGGGCCAGGGCTCGGCGCGGCATTCGCGCGAGCTCGAGGTGCCTGCCCATCGCGGCCGCATCATCGATCGCGCAGGCGAGGCGCTGGCGCTGTCGACGCCGGTCAAGTCCCTGTGGGCGTTTCCCGACAAGCTCGATGCGACGCCGGAGCAGATCGCGGCACTGGCGGCCATCCTCGAAACCACGCCGCAGAAGATCAACGCCAAGCTCGACGCCAACGAGGACTTTGCGTTCATCGCCAGGCAGATCGCTCCCCAGGTCGCGGAGCGCGCGATGGCATTGCGCATACCGGGCCTGCACGACCAGAACGAATATCGCCGGTTCTATCCGGGCGGCGAAGTCACCGCGCAGATCGTCGGCTTCACCGGCGACCACGACGTCGGCCAGGAAGGGATCGAGCTCGCGCAGCAGGCATGGCTGGCCGGGATTCCGGGGAGCCGCCGCGTCATCATCAACCGCCGCAACGAGGCCGTCGAGGACGTCGCCGCGATTCGCGCGCCGCAGGCTGGTCACGATCTGGCGCTCGCGATCGATGCCCGGTTGCAATACCTCGCGTTTCGCGAACTCAAGGCCGCGGTGGAACTGAACAAGGCGAAGGCGGGCGGCCTCGTGATCCTCGACGTGAAGACGGGCGAGATCCTGGCGCTGGCGAACTGGCCGACCTACAACCCGAACAGCCGCAACAAGGTCGCGCCGTCGACGATGCGCAACCGCGCGCTGACCGACATCTTCGAGCCGGGCTCGACGCTGAAGCCGTTCACGATCGCGGCGGCGCTGGAAGCGGGGCGCGTGCGGCCCGACACGGTGGTCGAAACCGCGCCGGGCGCGCTTACGATCGGCCACTACACCATTCACGACGCGCATCCGGAAGGCACGCTCACCGTCGAGCAGGTCATCCAGAAGTCGTCGAACGTGGGGGCCGCCAAGATCGCGCTCTCGCTGCCGTCGGAAACCATGTGGGAAATGTTTTCCAGCGCGGGCTTCGGCACGCCGCCCAGGACGGGCTTTCCCGGCGAAGTGTCCGGACGGTTGCGTCCGGCAAAGACGTGGCGGCCGATCGAGCAGGCGACGATGGCGTATGGGCACGGCATTTCGGTCAACCTGGTGCAGTTGGCGCGCGCGTACACGATCTTCGCGACCGATGGCGAAGTGAAAACCGCGACATTGCTCAAGACCGACGGCATGGTCGCAGGCCGCCCGGTGCTGCAGCCCGCGACGGCGAAAGCCGTGCGGCACATGCTCGAGCTGGTGACCTCTCCCGGCGGGACCGCGCCGCGCGCGCAGGTGCCCGGCTATCGCGTCGCGGGCAAGACAGGCACGGCGCACAAGATCGAGGGACACGCGTACGTCAGCAAGTATGTCGCGTCGTTCGTCGGCTTCGCACCCGTCTCGAACCCGCGCCTGATCGTGGCCGTGATGCTCGACGAACCTTCGGCCGGACAGCATTACGGCGGCGCGGTTGCGGCGCCGGTGTTTTCGAGTGTCACCGGGTCCGCGTTGCGCATGCTCGGCGTGCCGACCGATGCATCCCTCAACAACGTGATCCTGCCGCCGGAAGGCAGCGAGATCCGCGAGGAAACCTGACGGTAGACCATGGCCACTCTTGCGCCTCCCGCCTCCGACGTCCCCGCGCTGCTCGCCAAGCTGCGCACCTTTCCCCGCCGCATCACGGCCGACAGCCGCCGTATCGAACCGGGCGTCGCGTTCGCCGCGTATCCGGGGATGAATTCGGATGGTCGCCGGTTCGTGCCGGATGCGATCGCGCGCGGCGCGAGCGCCGTGCTGTGGGAATCGGCCGGATTCGCCTGGGATCGCGGCTGGCAGGTCCCGCATCTGCCGGTCGAGGGCCTGCAAACGCGCTTGGGAGCGATTGCCGACTTCATCTACGGCCGGCCTTCGCACGCGCTGTGGATGATCGGTGTCACGGGCACGAACGGCAAGACTTCCTGTGCGCATTGGATTGCGCACGCGCTCGATGCCTGCGGCCGCCGGTCGGGAATCCTCGGCACGCTGGGCAATGGGCTGGTCGGCGCGCTGGCGCCCGCCACACATACGACGCCGGACGCGCCCGCGCTGCACGAGCTTTTGCAGCAATTCAAGACCGCGGGGGCGAAAGCGGTGGCGATGGAAGTGTCCTCGCACGGACTCGAGCAGGGGCGCGTGGGCGGGATCAAGTTCGACATTGCGTTATTCACCAACCTGACGCGCGACCACCTCGACTACCACCGCACGATGGCGGCGTACGGGCAGGCCAAGGCGAAGCTTTTTTCGGCGCCGGGACTGCGCACGGCGGTCGTCAACGCCGACGATCCGTTCGGCAAGAGTCTCATCGATACCGCGCGCTCGCGCGGCGCCCGGCTGTTGACCTACGGCCTGAATGCCGCCGACATCGCGGCGACGAACACTGCGGCATCGGCGGACGGGATTGCGCTGTCGGTCAACACGCCCTGGGGCAAGGCCGAGTTCGCGTCGCCGATGCTCGGAACCTTCAACGCGCAGAACTTGCTGGGCGTGCTGGGCGTCATGCTCGCGAGCGACATCCCGTTGGACGACGCGGCTGCTGCGCTCGCGGACCTGCAGCCGCCGGCGGGGCGGATGCAGCGCTTGGGCGGCGGTGACCGGCCGCTGGTCATCGTCGATTACGCGCACACGCCCGACGCGCTCGAAAAAGTGTTGATCGCATTACGGCCCACTCGCAGCGGGCGAATTGATCTGCGTCTTCGGGTGCGGCGGCGACCGCGATGCCGGCAAACGCCAGGAGATGGGCCATATCGCGGCGCGCTACGCCGATCGCGTGGTCGTGACCAGCGACAACCCGCGCAGCGAAGATCCGGCGGCGATCGCCAACGCCGTCGCGCGCGGTGTCCGCGACGAAGGCAACCGGCGCTGGACGATCGAGCTCGACCGGCGTGACGCTATCCGTCACACCATTGCCGCGGCGAAGATCGGGGATGTCGTCCTCGTCGCCGGCAAAGGTCACGAGACGTACCAGGAGTCCCGGGGCGTGCGCACGCCGTTTTCGGACGCCGTCGAATCCACCGCTGCATTGTCGGCATGGACCGCCGCATGATGGATACCAAGACCGCCGCGCAAGCCGTGGATGGACAGCTGATCGGCGACAACGTCGGGTTCCAGCGCGTCGTCACCGACAGCCGCGGGCTCGAATCGGGCGATCTCTTCGTCGCGCTGAAGGGCGAGCGCTTCGACGGTCACGAATTCGTCGCCGCCGCACTTGCGCAAGGCGCTACCGCAGCCTTGGTCGCGGCCGATCGCGCGCCCGCATTGCCGGGCGATCTGATCGCGGTGCCCGATCCCCTTGCCGCGCTCGGCCGCCTCGCGGCCTTCTGGCGCGCGAAGTTCGACATTCCGCTCGCAGTCGTCGTCGGCAGCAACGGCAAGACGACGGTGAAGGAAATGACCGCGGCGATTTTCCGCGCTCATTTCGGTGACGCCGCCGTGCTCGCCACGCAGGGCAACCTCAACAACGCGATTGGGCTGCCGCTGACACTGCTGCGGCTGCGCCAGACGCATCGCGCGGCCGTGGTCGAGCTGGGCATGAACCATCGCGGCGAAACGCGCGAACTGGGCGCAATCGCGCAGCCGACGATCACGATCGTCAACAACGCGCAGCGCGAGCACCAGGAATTCATGGAAAGCGTTGCGGAGGTCGCCGCCGAACACGCGGATGCGATTCTGGCGTTGCGCCCGCGCGGAACCGCCGTCATCAACGCGAACGACCCGCATGTCGACACCTGGCGCGCGGCCGCGCGCACCGCCGGTGCGGCCGTCGTGGATTTCGGCTTCCACGACTGGGCCGATGTCTCGGCGCGATGCACGCTGCGCGCCGATGGCAGCGACATCGAGCTGCGGACCTATGCCGGCAACGCGCGCGTCGAGCTGCACGTGCCGGGGCGTCACATGGCGAGTAATGCACTAGCTGCCACCGCCGCTGCGCTCGCCGCGCGTTTGCCCCTTTCCGCGATTCAGCGCGGCCTGGCGGAGTTCCGCCCGGTGGCCGGGCGGCTGGTGGCGCTGCGCGCGGCTTCCGGCGCGCTGGTCATCGACGACACCTACAACGCGAATCCGGATTCCGTGCGCGCCGCCATCGACGTGCTCGCGCACGCGCCCGGCGCGAAATGGCTGGTGCTGGGCGACATGGGCGAAGTCGGCGCGCAGGGTCCGGCATTCCATCGCGAAATCGGCGCCTACGCGAAAGAGCAGGGTGTGGAGCGGCTGTTCGCGACCGGCGACTCGACGAGGGAAAGCGTGGCGGCGTTCGGCGATGGCGCGGAGCACATGGCCACGGTCGTCGAACTTGCGCAGCGGGTGCAGCAGGCGGCGACCGCCGGCGTGACGCTGCTGGTCAAGGGCTCGCGCTCGATGCGCATGGAGCGTGTCGTGGCAGCACTCACCGGCGAGACGAAGGAGGCGCACTGATGCTCGTCCTGCTCGCCGAACGGCTGGAACAGTATGCGCGCGCGTTCAACGTGTTCGGCTACATCACGCTGCGCGCGGTGCTGGCGACGATGACCGCGCTCGTCATTTCCTTTGTCGTCGGGCCGCGAATGATTGCGTGGCTGGCGCGCATGAAGATCGGCCAGGCGGTTCGCGACGATGGCCCCCAGACGCATCTCATCAAGGCCGGCACGCCGACGATGGGCGGCGCGTTGATCCTGGTATCGATTGCGGTGACGACGCTTCTGTGGGGCAATCTCACCAACCGCTTCGTCTGGGTGGTGCTGCTGGTGACCGTGGGCTTCGGCGCCATCGGCTGGGTGGACGACTGGCGCAAGGTCGTGCACCGGAATCCCAAGGGCCTGTCCGCGCGCACCAAGTTCTTCTGGCAGTCGCTGATCGGGCTCGTCGCCGCCATCTACTTGGCCTTCTCCGTGTCCGCTCCGGACAACACGCAGTTCGTGAGGCTCTTGTCCGCTTGGGTAGGCAGCGGCTTCAACGTCGACCTGTCGCCCAAGGCCAACCTCATCGTGCCGTTCTTCAAGACGGTGTCGTATCCACTCGGCGTCTGGGGGTTCATTGCGCTTACCTATTGCGTCATCGTCGGCACCAGCAACGCGGTCAACCTGACCGACGGACTCGACGGCCTCGCGATCATGCCTACGGTGATGGTTGGCGCGGCGCTGGGAATCTTCGCCTACGTGACCAGCCGCGCGGACTTTTCGGGCTACCTGTTCCTGCCGCACATTCCCGGCGCGGGCGAACTCACCGTCATCTGCGGCGCGATCGCAGGCGCGGGTTTGGGCTTCCTTTGGTTCAACGCGTATCCAGCCGACGTGTTCATGGGCGACGTGGGCGCACTGGCCTTGGGCGCGGCGCTGGGCACGATCGCCGTGATCGTGCGGCAGGAGATCGTGCTGTTCATCATGGGCGGCGTGTTCGTCGTCGAAACGCTGTCGGTGATCGTGCAGGTTGCGTCCTTTAAGTTGACCGGTAAGCGCGTGTTCCGGATGGCGCCGCTCCACCATCACTACGAGTTGAAAGGCTGGAAGGAAAACCAGGTCGTGGTCCGCTTCTGGATCATCACGATGCTGCTCGTGCTGTTCGGCCTCTCGACGATGAAACTGAGATGAACGACCCCCACTACACCGACCGCAACGTCGTCGTGCTGGGCTTGGGCATCACCGGGCTGTCCCTCGCGCGTTACCTGTCACGCCACGGCGCGCACGTCCGCGTAGCGGACTCGCGCACGACACCGCCGCACGTCGCCGAGCTCGCGCAGTTGCGGCCGGCCGTTGCGCTTGCGACCGGGCCGTTCACGGCGCAAACGCTTGCCGGAGCGGATCTCATCGCCATCAGCCCGGGGGTGCCCCAGAGCCTTCCGGCGATTGCCGCGGCCGCAGCGAAAAGTGTCGAGCTGGCCGGCGACATCGAAATCTTTGCGCGCGCGCTCCCGCCGGCGCAGAAGGTGCTGGCGGTCACCGGCTCGAACGGAAAGTCGACCGTGAGTGTGCTCGCATGCGCGCTGTGCCGCGCGGCGGGATTGACGGCCGTGGTCGCCGGCAACATCGGCGATGCGGTGCTCGACGTCATCGCGCCCTTCGAGGCGGGCGAGGCGTGGCCCGACGTCTTCGTGCTGGAACTCTCCAGTTTCCAGTTGGAGACAACGAAGTCGATCGCGCCTGCCGCGGCGGCGGTGCTCAACGTCACCGACAATCATCTCGACCGCTATCCCGGGATGGACGAGTACGCTGCGGCGAAGGCGCGCATCTTCTCCGGGGGCGGCGTACAGGTTCTCAATCGCGACGATGCGCGCACGATTGCCATGCGCATTCCCGGGCGGACCGTGGAGAGTTTCGGCGCGAGCGTCCCCGCGGCCGAAGGCGAGTGGGGTCTCGTCTCGTTCGACGGGGCGACGTGGCTCGCGCGCGGCGGAGAATTGCTCCTCCCGGCGAGTTCGCTCGCGCTCGTCGGCCGGCACAACGCGCTCAATGCACTGGCCGCGCTGGCGCTCACTTCGTCGGTCGCGCGCATCGACCGCCACGTGCTCGACGCGCTGCGTTCGTTTCGCGGCCTTGCGCACCGGATGGAGCGAGTCGCGGAAAATCGCGGCGTCCTCTTCATCAACGATTCCAAGGCGACAACTGTCGTGGCGACGCAGGCGGCGCTCGACGGCATCGGCCGGCCCGCCGTGCTCATCTGCGGAGGCGACGGCAAGGGACAGGACTTCAGGCCCCTCAAATCCTCGGTCGACGCCGATTGCCGCGCCGTGCTCCTGATCGGGCGCGACGCGCCATTGCTCGCGCGGGCGCTGGCCGGGTCGCGCGCGACCGTCGAAACCGTGGATACGCTCGAGGCAGCAGTCGACCGCGCCGTGGCGCTCGCGCGTCCCGGTGACGCCGTGCTGCTGTCGCCCGCGTGTGCAAGCCTCGACCAGTTCCACAGCTATATCGAGCGCGGCGAGCGCTTCATCGCGCTGGTGAAGGCAAAGGAGCCGGCGCATGCGTAAACGCGTGATGCTCACGGCATCGCTCGCGCCGTTCGGTGGCGGCACGACCACGCGCGACTCGCGCGCGATGCTTGCCTACGATGCTTCGTTGGCTTGGACCGCATTGCTGCTGCTCGCGTTTGGCCTCGTCATGGTGTACTCGGCGTCGATCGCGATGGCCGAGGCATCGACCCACACGGGAAACCGCGCCTGGTATTTCCTGATGCGGCATGGTCTCTTTGTTGCCATCGGTTTGGCCGCTGCCGCCGTCGCGTTCCAGGTGCCGATGAAGGTGTGGGAACGCCTGGCACCCTGGCTCTTCATCGCCGGCGCCGTTCTGCTCGTGCTGGTGCTGATCCCCGGTATCGGCAGGTCGGTCAATGGTTCGCGCCGCTGGTTGTCCCTGTTCGTGGTCAACGTCCAGCCGTCTGAGTTCATGAAGCTGGCCGTTGTGCTGTACGCGGCGAGCTACGCCGTGCGCCGCGCGGCGTTCCTGACTGCCGAACAGCCGTTGAAGCGGACGCTGGTGCGCGGGTTCCTGCCGCTTTTCGCCGTCATGGTCGGCATCGGCGGATTGCTGCTGGTGGAGCCGGACTTCGGCGCGTTCGTCGTGATCGTTGCGATCGCCTTCGGCATCCTGTTTTTGGGCGGACTCGACTGGCGGCTGTTTATCGGTCTGGCGCTGCTGCTCCCGGTAGCACTCGGCGCAATCCTCGTCGCCGCACCCTATCGCCTGCAGCGGCTCACCGCGTTCCTGGATCCATGGTCCGATCCACTGGGCAAGGGTTACCAGTTGTCGCACTCGCTCATCGCCTTCGGCCGTGGCGAATGGTTCGGCGTCGGCTTGGGATCGTCCGTCGAGAAGCTGCTGTTCCTGCCCGAAGCGCATACGGACTTCCTGCTCGCCGTGGTGGCCGAGGAACTCGGATTCGCGGGTGTGGCGCTCGTCATCGCGCTCTTCGTCTGGTTGCTCTATCGCGCCTATGCGATCGGGCGGCAGGCGGCGCGTCTCGAGCGGTCGTTTACAGCGCTGGTCGCGCAGGGCATCGGCGTGTGGATCGGCGTCCAGGCCTTCATCAACATCGGCGTGAACGTGGGCGTGCTGCCGACCAAGGGCCTGACGCTGCCGCTGTTGTCGTTCGGAGGCAGCGGCATCGTGGCCAATTGCGTTGCGCTGGCGATCCTGTTGCGGATCGATTTCGAAAACCGCCGGCTCCTGCGCGGCTTCCCGGTATGACGATGACGGTCATGATTACTACCGGCGGAACTGGCGGGCACGTGTTTCCCGGCCTTGCGGTGGCGGGCAAGCTGACCTCGCGCGGCGCACGCGTCTTCTGGCTGGGAACGCGCGAAGGCATCGAGGCGAAACTGGTGCCCCAGCATGGCGTCGACTTCGAAAGTGTTTCGTTCCGTGGCGTGCGCGGAAAGGGACTGCGAACGCTTGTGTTCGGTCCGTTCGCGCTGCTCGGCGCCTGCGTCGACGCGTGGAAGATCATTCGCCGACGGACTCCCGACGTCGTGCTCGGGTTCGGCGGCTTTGCGTCGTTCCCCGGCGGTCTCATGGGTACCGCGGCGGGAAAGCCGCTGGTGCTGCACGACGCGAACGCAGTGGCGGGGTTGGCTACCCGCGTCCTTGCGTACGGCGCGGACCGTATCCTGCTCGGATTTCCGCAAGCACTCAAAGGCGGCCATGCGCGGCGCGTCGAGTGGGTCGGCAATCCGCTGCGCGATTCGATTTGCGCGCTTCCCGCACCGCGCGATCGCTTCGAGGGACGCAGCGGCCCGCTGCGCTTGCTGGTCGTGGGCGGCAGCCTCGGCGCACAAGGATTGAACGACCTCGTGCCGGCCGCCCTTGCGCAGCTCGCGCCGGCCGAGCGGCCGCAGGTCGTCCATCAGGCGGGAGAAAAACTGATCGCGGGCCTGCGCGACGCCTACGCGCGCCACAGTGTCGACGGCGAGTGCGTCGCGTTCATCGACGACATGGCCGCGCGCTATGCGTGGGCCGACTTCATGATCTGCCGCGGCGGCGGCTTGACCGTTGCCGAATTGGCGGCCGTGGGCTTGGGCGCGATCGTCGTGCCGCTGCCCGGCGCGATTGCTGATGAGCAGAGCGCGAATGCGCAGTCCTTAGTCACCGCCGGCGCCGCGTGGAAAGAGCCGCAGGATGGGCTCTCGCCGGAGCGTCTCGGCGGTCTCCTGCGCCAACTGGATCGGCCGCGCGCACTGGCAATGGCGGAGGCGGCATACGCGTTGGGCAAGCGCGACGCGGCGGAACGCATCGCCGCGGTCTGCGCGGAAGTGGGTGCGCGATGAAGCACAAGGTCAAGCGCATTCACTTCGTCGGCATCGGCGGCGCCGGTATGAGCGGCATCGCCGAAGTGCTCGTCACCCAGGGGTATCAAGTGACGCGGCTCGGACTTGGCCGAGAGCGTCGTCACGCGGCGACTGGCGCGCCTCGGCGCTTCGATCGCGATCGGTCACGCCGCGGCCAATGTCGCCAATGCCGATGTGGTGGTCGTGTCGACCGCGGTGGGCGCGGACAATCCGGAGGTCGTCGCGGCGCGCGAGCGCGGTGTGCCGGTCGTCCCGCGCGCGCTGATGCTGGCCGAGTTGATGCGCTTGAAGCAGGGGATCGCGGTCGCGGGCACGCATGGCAAGACCACGGCCACGAGCCTCATCGCCTCGGTCCTCGCCGAAGGCGGCCTCGACCCCACGTTCGTGATCGGCGGCCGCCTCCTCTCGGCGGACGCGAACGCGAGGCTCGGCAAAGGGGATTTCCTGGTTGCCGAAGCCGACGAGTCCGACGCGTCGTTCCTCTACCTGTCGCCGGTGCTGGCCGTCGTCACCAACATCGATGCCGACCATATGGAAACCTACGCGCACGACTTCGGCAAACTCAGACGCGCGTTCGTCGACTTCCTGCAGCGGCTGCCGTTCTATGGTGTTGCCGTCGTATGCGTGGACGACGCCAATGTCCGCGAGATCCTGCCGGAAGTCACCAAGCCGCGGGTAACTTACGGCCTGGCCGACGACGCGGACCTGCAGGCGACCGCGGTGACCAACCTGGGCGGGCGCATGCGCTTTGTTGCCCGCGCCAAGGGCCAGCCGGACCTGGCGATCGAGCTTGCGCTCGCCGGAGTACACAACGTGCGTAATGCGCTGGCGGCCATCGCAGTCGGGCGTGAAACGGGCGTGGCCGATGCGGCGATCGCCACCGCGCTCGCGGATTTCAAGGGCGTCGGCCGGAGATTCCAGCGCTACGGCGACGTGCGGCTCGACAGCGGCGGCGCTTACACGCTCATCGACGACTACGGGCACCATCCGGTGGAGATGGAGGCGACGCTGGCGGCCGTGCGTGCGAGCTTCCCCGGGCGCCGGCTCGTGCTCGCGTTCCAGCCGCACCGCTACACGCGCACGCGCGACCTGTTCGAGGATTTCGTGCGTGTGCTGTCGACAGCCGACGCCGTCGTGCTGGCCGAGGTTTATCCGGCGGGCGAGGCGCCGATCGTGGCCGCAGACGGCCGTGCGCTGACCCGCGCGCTGCGCGTTGCTGGCAAGGTCGAGCCGGTTTTCGTCGAAGACATCGCGAACATGGCGGAGGCGCTACGCGCCATTGCCCGGGATGGCGACGTCGTGCTGACGATGGGCGCGGGCTCGATCGGCGCCACGCCGCCGCAGCTGGTGACGGCATGATGATGGCCGAACGCCTCCGCTTCGTTGGCTTGCGCGGACATCTCACGCACCACGCACCGCTTGCGAAGCATACGAGTTGGCGCGCGGGCGGTTCCGCCGACACGCTGTACGTTCCGGCCGATCGCGACGACCTCGCGCGTTTCGTCGCGCAGTTGCCGGCGAACCAGCCGCTGCTGGCCATCGGCCTCGGCAGCAACACGCTCGTTCGCGATGGCGGTGTCCGCGGCGCCGTCGTCGTGATGCACAACCCCGGCGCGACGCTCGCTGTCGCAGACGGTCTCATCTACGCGGATGCCGGGCTCGCGTGTCCGAAGCTCGCTCGCTTCGCGGCCAACCATGATCGTGGGGAGGCGGAATTCCTGGCCGGCATTCCCGGCACCGTGGGCGGGGCGCTGGCGATGAATGCCGGGTGTTTCGGCGGCGAGACGTGGCGCTACGTCGCGCGCGTCGAAGTGCTGCGGCGCGATGGATCCTTCGACGTGCGCACGCCGGCCGACTATGAGATCGGCTACCGGACCGTAAAACGGAGGGACATTTGCGCCGCAGCGCCGTCCCAAGGCGCGGGACTCGAGGCCGCCTCTGGGGGCAGCGAAGCGGCGTCAGCCGCGAGCGTGGGGGAAGTTTTCACGGCGGCATGGTTCCGCTTTCCCGAGGGCGATGCCGATGCCGCGCGGGATCGGATACGCGAGCTGCTGGCGCGGCGAATCCTGACGCAGCCATTGGACCAGCCCAATGCCGGCAGCGTATTCCGCAATCCGCCGAACGAGTACGCCGCGCGGCTGATCGAGGCTTGCGGCTTGAAAGGCCATGCGATCGGCGGCGCGCGAGTGTCGGAAAAGCACGCCAACTTCATCGTCAATCCGCGCGGCGGCGCCCTTGCCGCGGACATCGAAGCCCTGATCGCGTTCGTGCGCGATACCGTGCGCGCGAAGACGGGTGTGGAACTCCAGCAGGAAGTGCGCATCATCGGAGAGCCGAACTGATGGATGAGTTCGGCAAAGTCGCGGTGCTTCTGGGCGGCCCCTCCGCGGAGCGCGAGGTGTCGCTCATGTCCGGCAACGGCGTCCTGGCGGCGCTGCGTGAAAAGGGCGTGGATGCGCACGCCTTCGACCCGGCCGAGCGCGAGCTCTTCGACCTGAAGCGGGAAGGCTTCGCGCGCGCGTTCATCGCGCTGCACGGGCGCTTCGGTGAGGACGGCACCGTGCAGGGCGCGCTGGAAACGCTGCGGATTCCGTACACCGGCAGCGGCGTCATGGCGTCCGCACTGGCGACGGACAAATCGCGCACCAAGCTCGTCTGGCTTGCGAGCGGAATTCCGACGCCTGCGTATCGCGTAGTCGATGCGCGCACGGACTGGATGCGCGTCGTCGCGGAACTCGGGCTGCCGCTCATCGTGAAGCCAGCGCGCGAAGGCTCGACGATCGGCATCACCAAAGTCGCGAAGGTCGACCATGACGAAATGTCGCTCGCGTATGCAGAAGCCGCGAAGCACGACAGCCTCGTGCTCGTCGAGGAGTTCATCATCGGATCGGAGCTCACCGCATCGATCGTGAACGGACGCGCGCTGCCACTGATCCGGATCGAGGCGCCCGGCGGCAACTATGACTACCACGCCAAGTATTTCTCGGACGAGACGAAATACTTCTGTCCGGCCGGCCTGCCGGAGGCCAAGGAGCAGGAGATCCGGGCCATGTCGATGCGTGCGTTCGACATCGTCGGCTGCAGCGGCTGGGGCCGTCTCGATCTCATCCTGCGCGCCGACGGCACGTTCTCGTTTCTCGAAGTCAACACGTCGCCCGGCATGACCCCGCACAGCCTGGTGCCGATGGCGGCGAAGCAGACAGGGATGTCGTTTCCGGAGTTGTGCGTGGAAATACTGCGGGGCGCGCATGTGGGATGACGCGAAGCAGATGAACGCGATTGCCGCAACGCTGGGCATGCTCGCCGCGGCCGCGCTGCTGTGGGCGGGCGTTGCATGGATTGTGCGCCAACCGGCATTCGCATTGCGCGAGGTCGTCGTGACCAATCGCCTCGCCCGGGCAAGTGCGGCCCACCTGGAGGCGGTTATCCGCGAGGAGTTCACCGGAACGTTCTTCACCATGGACCTCGATCGCTCGCGGCGGGCATTGGAGGAGGTGCCATGGGTGCGCAACGTGGCGCTGCGGCGGCAATGGCCGCATCGGTTGGAAGTCGAAGTCGAGGAGCACGTGCCGTTCGCGCGCTGGAACGAAGCGTCTCTCGTCAATTCGCGCGGCGAAGTGTTCACTGCCGACTGGAAGGACGAATTGCCGCAGTTCGAAGGACAGGAGGGCCGAGCCCCGGAAATGTCGGCGCGGTACCGCGCGTGGTCCGTGCGATTGGAGCCGCTCGCGCTGGCGATACGGACGCTCCGGCTGTCGCCGCGCGGCAGCTGGCAGATCCAGGCAGCGGGGGCGCAAGGGAACTTGACGGTGGAACTGGGTCGCGACGAGCCGGATGCGCGCCTCGCACGATTCGTCCTGGTGCAGCCGCGGACGCTGGGCACGCTTGCGCGCGCGGGAACGCGCGTGGACTACGTCGACCTCCGGTACCGCAACGGTTTCGCCGCACGCGTGCCGCAATTCCGGGAAAAGCCGGGCAAGCCGGCGGCCTAGAGAGAGGCCAGGGGACAACGAGCATGGTGAAGGACAGCAAGAATCTGGTCGTGGGCCTCGACATCGGGACGTCGAAGATCGTCGCGATCGTCGCCGAGGTCACGCCGGAGGGCGAACTCAACGTGATCGGCATGGGCACGCAGCCGTCGCGCGGATTGAAAAAAGGCGTGGTCGTCAACATCGAGGCAACGATGGCCTCGATCCAGCGCGTGCTCGAGGAAGCGGAGCTCATGGCCGACTGCCAGATCAAAGCGGTCTACACGGGCATCGCGGGCAGCCACATCCGCTGCTACACGTCGCATGGAATGGTCGCGATCAAGGAAAAGGAAGTCACGCAGGCCGACATCGACCGCGTCGTGGAGACGGCCAAGGCCATCCCCATCCCCAATGACCAGCAGATCCTGCACATCGTGCCGCAGGGCTTCACGATCGACGGGCAGGAGGACGTGCGCGAGCCGCTCGGCATGAGCGGGGTTCGCCTCGAAGTCGACGTACATATCGTCACCGGCGCGGTGTCCGCCGTGGAGAACGTCACCAAATGCATCCGCCGTTGCGGGCTCGAAGTGCTCGATGTCGTGCTGCAGCCGCTCGCCTCGGCGCGCGCCGTGCTGTCCGAGGACGAGAAGGACCTGGGCGTTTGCCTGATCGACATCGGCGGCGGCACGTCGGACATCGCCGTCTATGCCGGCGGCGCGATCCGCCACACCGCAGTCATTCCGATCGCGGGCGACCAGGTGACCAACGACATCGCCATGACGCTGCGCACGCCGACCAAGGAAGCCGAGGAACTGAAGGTCCGGTATGGCTGCGCGCTGCGGCAGCTGGCCGACCCGAACGACATCATCGAAGTTCCGGGTGTCGGCGAACGTGGCCCGCGCAAGCTGTCGCGCCCCACGCTGGCCGAGGTGATCGAGCCCCGCATCGAGGAGCTCTTCCAGTTCGTGCAGTCCGAGGTGCGCCGGAGCGGCTTCGAGGAAATGATCTCGTCCGGTGTGGTGATCACCGGCGGGTCGGCGCTCTTGCAGGGCATCACGGAATTAGGCGAGGAGGTCTTCCATATGCCGGTGCGCGTCGGGGTACCGCTGTACATGGGCGGCCTTGCCGACGTCGTGCGCAGCCCGAGCTATGCGACCGCGGTCGGGCTGCTTCTGGATGGCCGCGACCAGTTCCTGCGCGGCGAGGCGGCGCGCGCGCAGGTGGCCGGCTTGGGTGGCGTCGCCGAACGGATGAAGCTTTGGTTCAAAGCCAATTTCTAGTTCTGGAAGGAACAGGGGTTGCCTTCGCAGAGGTTTGCAGTTTCATTTGACAGGAGAGAAGGAGCACATCATGTTTGAAATCATCGACCAATCGCCGCAGGAAGGCGCGATCATCAAGGTCATCGGCGTGGGCGGATGCGGCGGCAACGCCGTCGAGCACATGATCGAGCGTGGCTTGGCGGGTGTGGAGTTCATCTGCGCGAATACCGACTCGCAGGCGCTGCGCCGCTCGACGGCGCGCACGCAGTTGCAGCTCGGCTCGACGCTGACGCGCGGCCTCGGGGCCGGAGCGAAGCCGGAAATCGGCCGCGACGCCGCGATGGAGGACCGCGATCGCATCGCGGAACTGATCACCGGCGCCGACATGCTGTTTATCACCGCCGGCATGGGTGGCGGCACCGGCACCGGCGCGGCGCCGGTCATCGCGGATATCGCGAAGAGCCTGGGCATCCTCACCGTCGCCGTCGTCACGCGCCCCTTCAGGTTCGAGGGCAAGCGGCAGAAGGTCGCGCAGAGCGGGATCGAGGAACTGCAGAAGAAAGTGGATTCGCTCATCATCATCCCGAACGACAAGCTGATCGACGTGCTCGGCGAGGACATCGCTTTGCTCGAGGCGTATGCGGCGGCCAACGACGTGCTGCACGGCGCCGTTTCCGGCATCGCCGAGGTCATCAACTTCCCGGGCCTCGTCAACGTCGACTTCGCCGATGTGCGCACGGTGATGGGCGAGGTGGGGATGGCGATGATGGGATCGGCGACGGCTGCCGGCGAAGACCGCGGCCGCGTCGCGGCGGAGCAGGCGGTGAGGAGCCCATTGCTCGAGGACGTGAACCTGGCGGGCGCGCGCGGCGTGCTGGTCAACGTCACCGCGTCGGCGGGCCTCAAGATGCGCGAATACTACGAGGTGATGAACACGATCAAAGAGTTCACCGCGGAGGATGCGATGGTGATCGTGGGCACGGTGATCGATGACGCGATGGGTGCGGATTTGCGCGTCACGATGATCGCGACGGGATTGGGTGGCGCGGCGGCGGCGAAGCGCACGCCCAAGATGGAGATGATGGTCAACAACGAAGTGATCGAGCGCACCGGCACCGACGGCATGGGTGTGCCGGTGGGCGGTCAGTTGGGTGCTCAGTTGGGTGAAACCATCGACTACGACCGGCTCGAGCAACCGGCGGTGATCCGGAAAGGGCGTAGTACGCCGAACGCGGGCGCTGGTTCGAACTTCGACGCATCCGAAATCCCGGCGTTCTTGCGCAAGCAGGCTGACTGAAGGGCGGCGGGAGGATGCACCTCCCCCGCGCCTTCGTGCAATGGTACAATTGGAGGGATAACTCCTTGAACCGCCGCGACTTATTAGCGCCCATCGGCGATCACGACCGCAAGAGCACCTCGATGCTGAAACAACGCACGCTGAAGGCCGCGATCAAGACCACAGGTGTCGGCCTGCATACCGGCGCGCGCGTCGAACTCAACTTGCGCCCCGCCCCCGCGAACACCGGCATCGTCTTCAATCGGGCCGATCTGCCGCAGTCGGTGGCCATACCGGCGCTGGCGGCGAATGTGGGCGACACTCGCTTGTCGTCCACGCTGAAAGCGGGAGCTACGAGCATCTCGACCGTCGAGCACCTGATGTCGGCGCTGGCGGGAGTCGGCATCGACAATCTTTTCGTCGACGTGTCCGGACCTGAAGTGCCGATCATGGACGGCAGCGCGGGGCCCTTCGTCTTCCTGCTGCAGTCGGCAGGCATCGAGGAGCAGTCCGCGAGCAAGCGCTACCTTCGCGTCCTCGCCGCCGTAGAGGTGGCCGATGGCGACAAGTGGGCGCGTTTTGAACCCTTCGACGGCTTCAAGCTCGACTTCACGATCGACTTTCCGCACCCGGTGTTCGGCTCCGAGAACCGGCAGGTGGTCGTCGACTTCGCCGAAAATTCCTACGCCAAGGAAGTGGCGCGCGCGCGCACGTTTGGCTTCATGCAGGATGTCGAGGCGATGCGTGCCGCCGGGCTGGGATTGGGTGGCAGCCTGCAGAACGCGATCGTGCTGGACGAATTCAAGGTGCTGAACAGCGAAGGCCTGCGCTACGACAACGAATTCGTGCGCCACAAGGTGCTGGACGCCATCGGCGACATCTACACGCTGGGCCATCCGCTGATCGGCCAGTACACGGCCTTCAAGTCCGGCCACGGACTCAACAACCAGCTGGCGCGCGCACTCCTGGCCCGCCCCGACGCGTTCGAGGTCGTAAGTTTCAAGGATGAGGCGACAGTACCCACGGCATTCCAGGACTGGGCCTTCCAGCCCGCGTGATACTCGTCCGGGTCCTGCTGTTCCTGGCGCTGGCCGGAATCGTCGCTGCGGCGATCCTCTATCTTTTCAAGAGAGACCGCCGATACCTGCGCTTCATCGGCCAGGTCGTCAAATACACGATCTACCTCTTAGCCGGCGTGATGGTGTTCTATTTGCTCGACCGGCTGGTGCTTTCGGGCTGAACCGCTTCAGATCCTCCGCGCCAGCCGCTCCACCGCAGCCTTCAACGGACCCTCCGGCAGACTTTCGGCCAGACGGCGCAACGACGCGGGATCGGTTTTATCTCTCTGAATTTTCAAGGATTTCGTAGGCGCTGGCGGATCAACCCGTACTTGCACACTCACCCGTATTTCAGTAAAGTTGCGGCCTTCCCGTTTGAGCCCCACGAGTATGTCCGGCAAACGCTGACGGACCACCGCCGCGACGGTCCCTGTGCCCGTGGCAAGTGTCAACATCGTCTCGGTGGCTTCGGCGACGTGCACGCGGTCGGCAAGTTGACGAGGAAGGTGCCGGCGAACGGCGGATGTCAGTTGTGCCTCGGCCAGCGCCCGCGCATGCCATGCCGCAAGGGTCGCGTCGGTCGCCAGAACGCGGGCCAGAGGCTGCAGGGAATGCGGTTTGGGCATAGTCAGGTCAAGTATGCCAAATAAATGACGGTCGCCTGCGCTTCGCGCGCGACGCAAAGGTGGAGGGCAGGCAATTGAACATCATCCTGGTGACCGGTGCCACTGCGCGGGCGCGAACCCTCACGTTGGATTGGCGGCATTGGATCGCGGGAAGCATATCCTTGCTTGTGTTGTTCCTCGCTTTCACGTTCATGTTCAATTTCGTGACGTTGAGATGGGCGGCGGCGGTGAATCATCCGTTGTTCCAGGCGTTTGTCCTGGCCGACCAGCGCGAGGAAGCTGCGCGGGTGGAGGAGCGGATTCAGGGCCACTTGAACGCGATGGCGCTGCGGCTGGGGGAACTGCAGGCCCGGGTGATGCGTCTCGACGGGCTGGGTGAACGCCTGGCGAGGTCCGCCGGCCTCAAACCGCAGGAGTTGCCTTCGCTGCCTCCGGGAGCGGCCCCGGGCCGCGGTGGCGCGGAATCGTCGCTGCCGTCGCGCAACCTTTCGGTGAAGGAGTTCTCCGATCTGGTGGAAAAACTGGCGCAGCAAGTCGACCAGCGCTCCGATCAGCTGTCGGTGCTCGAGGCACTTCTCGTGGCCGACTCGGCCAACCGCAAGTTCCTCCCCACGAAATATCCGATCCTCGACGGCTGGTATTCGTCGAACTTCGGCTACCGGATCGATCCCTTCAGCGGGCAGCAGTCGATGCACGAAGGTATCGACTTTCCGGCGGAGACCGGCACACCCATCGTCGCCGCCGCCAGCGGCAAGGTCGTCTTCGCGGAGTGGCATCCTCAGTATGGTAAAATGATCGAAATCGACCATGGAAATGGCCTGGTTTCGCGCTATGCCCATGCGTCCAGCATGCTGGTCAAGGAAGGCGACCTGGTTGTTGCGGGTCAACGGCTCGGCGCAGTCGGTACCACCGGAAGGTCGACAGGGCCCCACCTGCATTTTGAGGTCCGCCTGAACGGCACACCGCAAAATCCGGCTCGTTTCCTGCAAGCACCCGGTTGATCCCACTTACGAGTCGCGATTCGCAAACGGCGCAGAATAGGGGTGAGGCGGTCCTCACCCCTTGTTTTTTGCCCCGCTCGGCGAAACATGCCGCCATTGAGCCGGTCTCCCATCCCCAATGATCTCGAACATCCTCACCCGCATATTCGGCAGCCGTAACGAGCGCCTGCTCAAGCAATACGGACAGGCGATGCGGGAAATCAATACCTTGGAACCCACGATCGCGGCGCTGTCCGACGACGCGCTCAAAGGCAAGACCGCCGAGCTCAAAGCCCGGGTGGGCAACGGCGAGGAGCTGGAAGCGGTGCTTCCGGAGGCCTTTGCGGTCGTCCGCGAGGCCGGCAAGCGCGCGCTGTCGATGCGCCACTTCGACGTCCAGCTCATCGGCGGCATGGCATTGCACTACGGGAAGATTTCGGAAATGCGCACGGGCGAGGGCAAGACGCTCGTCGCCACGCTGCCGGCCTACCTCAACGCGCTGACCGGCAAGGGTGTGCACATCGTCACCGTCAATGACTACCTCGCGCAGCGCGACGCGGACTGGATGGGACGGATCTACAAGTTCCTGGGCCTGACCGTCGGCGTCAACCTGACGCAGATGAACCACGCGGACAAGCAGGTCGCCTACAACGCCGACATTACTTATGGCACCAACAATGAATTCGGCTTCGACTATCTGCGCGACAACATGGTGTTCGCCCCCTCGGAGCGCGTCCAGCGCGGACTGCACTACGCGATCGTCGACGAGGTCGACTCGATCCTGATCGACGAGGCGCGCACGCCGCTCATCATCTCGGGGCAGGCTGACGACAACGTCGACATGTATTACCGGTTGAACGAGCTGGTACCCAAGCTCTCGCGCCAGAAGGAGGAGAACGGACCCGGCGATTTCTGGGTGGACGAGAAGGCGCACACGGTGCTCCTGTCCGAAGCCGGCCACGAGCGCACCGAGGCCATCCTGTCCCAGGCCGGTCTCATCCCGGCCGGCTCGAGCCTCTACGATGCGCACAACATTTCGCTGGTGCACCACCTGTACGCGGCGCTGCGCGCGCATTCGCTCTTCCACCGCGACCAGCAGTATGTGGTGCAAAACGGCGAAGTCGTGATCGTCGACGAGTTCACCGGCCGCCTCATGTCGGGCCGCCGCTGGTCCGACGGCCTGCACCAGGCCGTCGAGGCGAAGGAGGGCGTCAACATCCAGCGCGAGAACCAGACGCTGGCCTCGATCACGTTCCAGAATTATTTCCGCATGTACGGCAAGCTGGCTGGCATGACCGGCACCGCCGACACCGAAGCCTTCGAGTTCCAGCAGATCTACCATCTGGAGACGGTGGTCATCCCGACGCACCAGCCGATGGTGCGCAAGGACGAGAACGATCTGGTCTTCCGCACGTTCCAGGAAAAGGTCGACGCGATCATCGGCGACATCAAGGATTGCTTCGCGCGCGGCCAGCCCGTGCTCGTCGGAACGACGTCGATCGAGAACTCGGAACTGCTGTCGACGTTCCTGGAAAAGGAGAAGCTTTCCCACCAGGTGCTCAACGCCAAGCAGCATGCGCGGGAGGCCGAGATCATCGCGCAGGCCGGCAAGACCGGCGCCATCACCATCGCCACGAACATGGCCGGCCGCGGCACGGACATCGTGCTGGGCGGGACGCTCGAGCCCCTCATCCTCAAGCTGCGCGACGACGAGACGCTGCTGCCCACCGAGAAGGAGCGCGAGATCGCCAAGATGCGCGCCGACTGGCAGGTGCGCCACGACGCCGTGGTCAAGGCGGGCGGCTTGCACATCGTGGGCACCGAGCGCCACGAATCGCGCCGGATCGACAACCAGCTACGCGGTCGCGCGGGACGCCAGGGCGACCCCGGCAGCTCGCGTTTCTACCTGTCGCTCGAGGATCCGCTGCTGCGCATTTTCGGCGGCGAACGGCTGGGCACCATCATGCAGAAGTTGAAGATGCCCGAAGGCGAGCCCATCGAGCATCCGATCGTCAACCGGTCGATCGCCAAGGCGCAGAACCGCGTCGAGTCGCGCAATTTCGACATCCGCAAGCAGCTGCTGGAGTACGACGACGTCGCCAACGACCAGCGCCGCGTGATCTACCAGCAGCGCAACGAGTTGCTGGAAGGCGAGGACATCGCCGACACGATCCGCAACATGGTCCGCGGCCAGGTCGAGGATACGGTCAAGCTTCACGTGCCGCCGGAATCGGTCGAGGAGCAATGGGACGTCCCGGCGCTGACCAGCGTGCTCGCCAGCGAGTACCAGATCGATGTGCCGGTCGCCGACTGGATGAAGGCTGACGCCGAACTCACCGACGAGACCATTCGCGAGCGGATCGTCGACAAGGCCGAGGCCGCGTGGCGCGAACGCGAAACGATGGTGGGCCCCGAGCTCATGCGCCAGTTCGAGCGCAGCCTGATGCTGCAGACACTCGACCACCATTGGCGCGACCACCTGGCGGCGCTGGACCACCTGCGCCAGGGCATCCACCTGCGCGGTTACGCCCAGAAGAATCCCAAGCAGGAATACAAGCGCGAGGCGTTCGAACTCTTCTCCGACATGCTCGACCGGATCAAGCAGGACGTGGTGAAAGTCGTGCTGACCGTCACGGTTCGCTCCGAGCAGGATGTGCAGGCAGTCGAGGAAGCGGAATCCGTGTCCAATGTGAAATACCAGCACGCCGGCTATGACGAAGCGCTCGCGGCCACGTCACCCGACGGTGACGTCGCGCTGGCGCCGCCGCCTCCTTTCACGCGCGCCGGCGAAAAAGTGGGACGCAATGACCCTTGTCCCTGCGGCTCGGGGAAGAAATACAAGCATTGCCACGGCCGCATTTGACGCGGGCACCGCAATGCCGGTCCGCTACACGCCGCCCACTTCCGAGTCGCTCCTTCCCGTACCCGGAATGGCGCTGGGTACCACCGCCGCGAAAATCAAGAACTGGACCCGCGACGACATCCTGCTCGTCCTTTGCGAACGCGGCACCGTGGCGGCCGGCGTGTTCACGCAGAATCTTTTCTCCGCCGCCCCCGTGATCGTGTGTCGCGACCATCTTGCGCGCCAGCACGCAACCGGGAGCGATTTCCGCGCATTGATCGTCAATGCCGGCAATGCCAATGCGGGCACCGGCGACCGCGGGCTCGCCGATGCGCGCGCCGAATGCGTCGCGGTGGCGCGCCTCATCGACTGCGCACCCGAAGAGGTGCTGCCGTTTTCCACCGGCGTGATCATGGAGCCGCTGCCCACGGAAAAGATCGTCCAGGGCCTGCCCGCGGCAATCGCCGCGGCGCGCGCCAATGGCTGGTTCGCCGCCGCGAACGCCATCATGACGACGGACACGGTTCCCAAGGCCGCATCGCGCCGGGTCGACGTCGGCGGCGTTCCGGTGACGGTGACCGGGATCGCGAAGGGTTCGGGGATGATCCATCCCGACATGGCGACGATGCTGTCGTTCGTTGCGACCGACGCGCCCCTCGGTGCGGCGGTATTGACACGCCTCGCGTGCGAGGTCGCCGACGTCTCGTTCAACGGCGCGACGGTGGATGGCGACACTTCCACCAACGACAGCTTCGTGATCGCCGCGACAGGGAAGGCGGCCCTGGCGCCGATCGCCGATGCAGGCGATCCGCGGCTCACGCCGATCCGCGCGGCGATCGAGGAAGTCGCCGTCACACTGGCTCAGGCCATCGTCCGTGACGGCGAAGGCGCGACCAAGTTCATCGCGATTCGGGTCGAGGGGGGCCAGTCGATCGCCGAATGCAAGCACATCGCCTTCAGCATCGCGCATTCGCCGCTGGTCAAGACCGCGTTCTTCGCCTCCGATCCGAACCTGGGACGCGTCGTGTGCGCGATCGGCAACGCGGCGCCCGCCGATGTCGATCCCGCCGGTGTCTCATTCTGGCTGGACGACGTGCTGGTCGTCGACCGGGGCGGCCGCGCGGCGAGCTATCGCGAGGAAGACGGCCAGCGCGTGATGAAGCAGGAAGAGATCGGCGTGCGCGTCGACCTAGGGCGCGGCAAGGCCGCCGCGACGGTGTGGACGTGCGATTTTTCGCACGAATATGTTTCCATCAATGCGGACTATCGGTCCTGACATGGCGAACGAGCTCACCACACTACTCGCGCGCGCCGAAAGCCTGCTGGCGCGCATCGAGGCGCTGCTGCCGCCGGCCCCGCCCGATCCGGACTGGAAGAAGATCACGGCCGCGCGCTGGCGCAAACAAGGAGGGCGCAGCTATCTGCAGGGAATCGCACGCCCGCACGCCATCCGGTTGGACGACCTTGTCGCGGTCGACCCGCAGAAGCAGGCCATCGACCGCAACACGAAGCACTTTGTGGCGGGGCTCCCCGCCAACAACGTGCTCCTGAGCGGCTCGCGCGGAACGGGGAAGTCGTCTCTGGTAAAGGCGATGCTCGCGAAATACGCCGCGCGCGGCCTGCGCCTCATCGAAGTCGAAAAGGGCGATCTCATCGACCTCCCCGACATCGCGGAGCGTGTCGAAGGTCGGCCCGAGCGCTTCATCGTATTCTGCGACGACCTCACATTCGACGCCGGCGAATCGGGCTACCGCGCGCTGAAAGTGATGCTCGACGGCTCCATCGCCGGGGGCGCCAGCAACGTGCTCATCTACGCGACGTCGAACCGCCGTCACATGCTGCCCGAATATTTCAGCGAGAACCTCGAGACCAAGCACGTCGGGGAAGAAGTCCATCCCGGTGAATCGGTCGAGGAAAAGATTTCCCTGTCCGAGCGTTTCGGCCTGTGGATCTCGTTCTATCCGTTCGACCAGGATGATTACCTCGCCGCGGTTGCCCGCTGGCTCGCCCATTTCGGCGTGAAAGAACCGGGCAGCGCGCGCGACGCGCACGCGCGCACGCAGGAAGCGCTGCAATGGGCACTCTCGCGCGGCTCCCGCAGCGGCCGCGTGGCGTGGCAGTTCGCCAAGAACTACGCCGGCGAACACGCGCCGCCGGCCAAACGTTGACTGGCGGTATTGTCCACGTCGCCGCGGCCGTCCTTTTGCGCAAGGACGGTACGGTCCTCCTGGCGCAGCGGCCCGCCGGCAAGGCATATGCCGGCTACTGGGAATTCCCGGGTGGCAAGCTCGAGGACGGCGAGACGCCGCGCGAGGCGCTGACGCGCGAATTGCGCGAAGAGTTGGGCATCGCAGTCAAGCGCGCGTCGCCGTGGTTCAGCCAGGAATTCGTCTACCCGCACGCGCATGTCCTGCTCCATTTTTATCGCGTGTTCGCATGGGACGGCGAACTGGTCGGGCACGACGGGCAGGCATTCGCCTGGCAGGTGCCGGGGCGTTACACGGTCGCGCCGTTGTTGCCCGCCAACACGCGCATCTTGGCCGCGCTCGCGCTGCCGCCGGTGTGCGGCATCACGTGTGCGGGCGATGTCGGTGAGGATGTCTTCCTCGCACGCGCGGAACGTGCGCTCGAGCGCGGGCTTCGACTGATCCAGTTGCGCGAAAAGGATTGGCCGGTCGCGCGGCGCGATGCATTCGCGCAGCGGCTCGTGCCGCTCGCGCATCGCTTCGAGGCCAAGGTCATGCTGAACGGATCTGCGGCCGACGCGCGGCGCCTTGGGTGCGATGGCGTTCACTGGACCGGAGCGACGCTCGCGCAGGCAATGGAACGACCGCACCGACATGATGGCCGCGGCATCGTGCCACACCAAGGATGACCTGGCCCGCGCCGCACGGCTGGGCCTCGATTTCGCATTGCTCGGAACCGTTGGAGCGACCCCCACGCACCGCCACGCCACACCGCTTGGCTGGGACGGCTTTAGCGCGATCGTCGCGGACACGCGCCTGCCGGTCTATGCGCTGGGCGGCCTCGACGGCGACGATCTCACCACCGCGATCGAACACGGTGCGCACGGAGTCGCGCTGCGGCGCGCGGCCTGGCCCGACTAGGCGTCGTCGGGAGGCGGCGGGGAATCGGCCTCGTCAGGCGGATCGACGGCCGGCACGCGGTAGGATCCGCTCGCCCAGGCGCCCTGGTCGATCGTCAGGCAGCGTTGCGAACAGAACGGCCGCCATTTCGCGGTCCCCGTCCACGTGACCGGAGCGCCGCATTGCGGACAGGCGACCGTGCGAGGTTTATCCGCGGTATTCACCACTGGGCTCACCGTCATGATCAAAGATTGCAGAACATCAGCTCGAACTCGACGTCCTGGTCGAACACCGCACCGCGGTCCATCCCGCTCACGCCGAGAAAGCGGATGTTGAGCGCATATTTGTTGGCGCTTATTTCCGGAACGCAGGCGAGATCGTGCGGCACGGTGAGCCGCAGCAGCTGGGCCACCTTGGTCGTCGTCAGCATCAGCTGGAAAACGCCGCGATAGGCGGTGTGCCGGCTCTCGCGGCCGTTGTCGCGCAGCAGTTTCAGTACGATGGCCGAACCCGCGCGGATCGGAGCGAAAGGTTCGATCCAGCCCGCAAGGTCGTTGCGCCGCGGGCCGGGGTCCTGGTTCAACCACCAGTGATAGGCCGGAAGGTCGAATTCGCAAACGCCGCCGGGAATGGCCGTGCGCTGCTTGATCGCCATCAGCCACTCGTTGTCGCGCAGGTGGGAGCCGACGCGGCCCGTCTGCGCGAGCATTTGCGCGTTCACGTGGTCGATCTGCGCCAGCAGGTCCTCGAGCGCGTTCTGCTCGATCTGCGGATTGTGTTTCAACGGGGCGAGAATCTGCTTCTGGCGCTCGAGCTCCTGCAGAATATCGGTCTTCAAGTCCGCGCGCGCGGCTACGTCGGTGATCTCGAACAGCGCCAGCAATGCGGAATGGTGGTCGGGTGCTGCATCCTGCGAGGCAAAGTAGCCGACGCGCGCAAACAGATCCTCCAGCCGCATCAGTGTGCGGACCCGTTCGTTCAGCGGATGTTCGTAGCGGATCACTTTAGGAGCGTCGCGCGCAAGGACTCACCGCATCATTCTGCGAGCAACATGGCACGCATTCAAGCACCGGCTGGCGCGCCGGCCCGGCGCGCCGCGAATTCCCGATAAAGGCCATCGAGTCGCGCGACCTGCGGAGTCAAGTCCGCCAAGGCGCCGCTGTTGTCGATCACGTCGTCGGCGCGCGCCAGCCGCTCCGCGCGCGTCAGTTGCGTGGCCATCACGGCGCGGACGTCTTCGGGAAGCAGGCCGCTACGGTTCACCACGCGCCGCACCTGCTCGACCTCCGGACAATCGACGACCAGCACGCGCGCGATGCGCGGCAGCAGTCCTCCGCGCTCGAGCAGCAACGGCGCGGACAAGAGGCCATAGGCGCCGCGCCACGTGGCGATGGCGTCTTCCAGGAAAGAGCGAACCAGCGGATGGAGGATGGATTCCAGCCGCCCGCGTGCTTCCGCATCGGCGAAGACCAGGCGGCGCAGCCAGGGCCGGTCGAGTTCGCCGCTCTCGCCAACCGCTTCGGTTCCGAATGCCGCCACGACCGCGTCATAACCGGCCGTCCCGCGCGCGCTCATCGCGTGAGCGGCATCGTCGGCGTCGGCGACCTCGACGCCGCGCGCCGCGAACGCGCGCGCGACTTCCGACTTGCCGCTGCCGATGCCCCCTGTGAGGCCGATCACGAGTGGCGCATTCATCCCGGGAGGAAGGTGCGCAGCAACGTTGGGCCGAAGAAAAGGGCGATCACTCCGGCGATCGCAAGGTACGGGCCGAAAGCCAGGGGAATATTGTGGTCGCGCCCCTTGAAGACGACCAGGGCAATGCCGATGAACGCGCCGACGACGGACGACATGAGGATGATTACCGGAAGCATCTGCCATCCCAGCCACGCTCCCAGGGCGGCCAGCAGCTTGAAGTCGCCGTGCCCCATGCCTTCCTTGCCACGGATCAACTTGAACAGCCAATACACGGCCCAGAGCGACAGATAGCCGGCCATCGCGCCGATAATGGCCTCGCGCAGCGGGACGAACGCGCCGGACAGGTTCACCGCCAGACCGGCCCAGAGAAGCGGCAGCGTGATGTCGTCAGGCAGAAGCTGCGTATCGAAGTCGATGAACGTGAGCGCCAGCAGCGACCACAGGAAGCCGCACGCCGCGAGCCCTACCCACGTGGGACCGAACCGCCATATGGCGCAGGCCGCCAGCACGCCACCCAGGATTTCGACGACCGGATAGCGGGGCGAAATGCGCGCTCCGCACGCGCTGCACTTCCCGCGCAGTGCGAGCCACGACAGGACGGGAATGTTTTCGAGCGCGGTGATGCCGTGTCCGCAGGATGGACATTGCGAGCGCGGCACGACCAGGTTGTAGCGCGGCAGTTCCGGCGCCGTTTCGCCGCGCAGTTCGGCGCACTCGGCCTGCCAGCCCCTCTCGAGCATCTGCGGCAGGCGATGGATGACGACGTTGAGGAAACTGCCGACGCAAAGACCGATGGCGGCGGCGAAGAACGGCGCCGCCGCCGGATCCAGGAGGAAAGATGTCATCCGCGCGCGGTGGCCGGCGTCAGATGACGGAACCGAGCTTGAAGATGGGCAGGTACATGGCGACGACAAGGCCGCCGATGATCACGCCCAGGAACACGATGATGATGGGCTCCAGGAGGCTGGACAGCGCGGCGACGGCGTCGTCGACTTCGCGCTCGAAATAGTCGGCGATCTTGCCCAGCATGTTGTCGAGCGATCCCGATTCCTCGCCGATCTGCGTCATCTGCAGGACCATGGTCGGAAAGAGATTGGTGTTGCCCATGGCGTTGGTGAGGCTCGTGCCAGTGCTCACTTCGGTCTGGATTCTCTTGGTGCCAGCCGCATAGACGGCATTGCCGGAAGCACCGGCCACGGCATCCAGCGACTCGACGAGCGGCACGCCCGCCGCGAACATCGTCTGCAGCGTACGCGTCCAGCGCGCGATCGTGGCCTTGCGCAGGATCGGGCCGATGACCGGAAACCGCAGGATCGCGCGGTCGAATGCAAGCCGGAACGCCGTCGAGCGCCGGAGCATGAAAGCCAAGCCGAAGATCGTGCCCATGATGACCATGAATCCGGCCCACCACCATGCGACGACGAACTCCGAGATCGCCATCACGATCAACGTCGGCGCCGGAAGGTCCGCGCCGAAATTGGCAAACACCTTCTTGAAGGAAGGGATCACCCACACCATGATGACCCACAGCACGACGATGGCCACCGTAACTACGGAAATCGGATAGAACAGGGCGGACTTGATCTTGCTCTTGATCGCCAGGATCTTTTCCTTGTAGGTCGCGATCCGATCCAGGATGGCGTCGAGCATGCCCGACGTCTCGCCGGCGGCCACCAGGTTGCAAAAGAGGGCGTCGAAATACTTGGGATGCTCGCGAAACGCCTGCGACATCGACGAGCCCGTCTCGATCTTGTTCTTGATGTCCATCATGAGGCGCGAGAAGCGCGGATTGCTGTGACCGCGGGCGATGATCTCGAAGGACTGCAGCAGTGGCACCCCCGCCTTCAGCATCGTCGCCAGCTGGCGCGTGAAGAACGTGATGTCCTTTTCGTTGACGCTGCTGCCGCCGCGAAACGTCTGGCGCTTGATCTTGACGATCCGCACGCCCTGGCGCCGTAGGTTGGTCGTGACCACTGTTTCCGACGCGGCGCGCGATTCTCCACGGACCTGGCGGTTGTTGCGGTCCACGCCTTCCCACAGGAATGTGTATTCCTTGACGTCGCGTCGTGCTGTGCGGTTGCGGTTGCCATGATTGTCCTCGCGCGGCGGGATGCCCCGTCACTCGTTGGTGATCGCCTCGATTTCCTCGAGTGACGTGATGCCGGCCTTGACCTTGATCAATCCGGACTGGCGCAGATCCTTCACGCCTTCCTTGCGCGGCCTGCTCGGCAATTTCGATTGCGTTGCCGGCGCGCATGATGAGTTGGCGCAGATCGTCCGAGATCGGCATTACCTGGTAGATGCCGATGCGTCCCTTGTAGCCCGTTCCCTTGCAGTCGTCGCAGCCGACCGGGCCGTACGGCTGCCAGGATCCGTCGAGATCGTCGTCGCGGAACCCCGCGCGCTGCAGCGCCTCGGGCGGGATGTCCTCGGGCTTCTTGCACTTGACGCACAGCTTGCGGCCCAGCCGCTGCGCGGTGATCAGGATCACGGACGACGCGATGTTGAACGGCGCGACGCCCATGTTGAGCATCCGCGTCGAGCGTCGTGGGCGCGTCGTTGGTGTGCAGCGTGGAAAGCACGAGGTGGCCGGTCTGCGCCGCCTTGATCGCGATCTCGGCCGTCTCGAGGTCCCGGATTTCGCCGACCATGATGATGTCCGGATCCTGCCGCAGGAACGACTTCAGCGCCGACGGCGAAGGTGAGGCCCGCCTTGTCGTTGACGTTGACCTGGTTGACGCCGGCCAGCTGGATTTCCGCCGGGTCCTCGGCCGTCGAGATGTTGACGCCGGGCTGATTCAGGATGTTGAGGCACGTGTAAAGCGACACCGTCTTTCCGCTGCCGGTCGGTCCCGTCACCAGCATCATGCCGTAAGGACGGCCGATCGCATTCAACAGGTCGCCTGCTGCTTCGGGCTCGTACCCCAGCGCCTCGATGCCGAGCTTGACCCCGGCCGAATCGAGGATCCGCATCACGATCTTTTCGCCGTAGAGCGTCGGCAGCGAAGACACCCGGAAATCGATCGATCTCGTCTTGCTCAGGACGAGCTTCATCCGGCCGTCCTGCGGCACCCGCTTTTCCGAGATGTCGAGCTTGCTGATCACCTTGATCCGCGAGGCGACCTTGTCCTTGATCGCGAGCGGCGGTTGCGCCACTTCCGACAGGATTCCGTCGACCCGGTAGCGGACGCGGAAGAATTTCTCGTACGGCTCGAAGTGGATGTCCGACGCGCCGCGGCTGATTCCGTCGAGCAGCAGCTTCTGGATGTACTTGACGACCGGCGCGTCCTCGATGTCCGAGGACTCCTCGTCGAGGAAGACCTGCGGCGTGCCATCGTCCTCGAGGCCGACTTCCATGTCCTCGAGCTCGCGGGCCTTGCTGAAATTCGACCCGCTCGCCTCGACCAGCTTGCCGATCGCCTGCGCGAGCTTGTCGTCCTCGACGACGATCGGCTCCGGAACGAGGTTCGTCTTGAAGCGGACTTCGTCCAAGACCTGCAGATTGGCCGGATCGGAGATCGCGACGAACAGCTTGTTGTTGCGCTTGTACAGCGGCAGTACGCGCCGCAATTGCGCCATTCGGAGGTCGACCAAATCCTTCTGGATCTGGTCGAGGTCGAAAGCCGCCAAGTCCATCAGCGGGTTGCCGAACGTGCGCGATGCGAAAACGGCGAGCTGGAGCGCGGTCAGGCGCTTGCCGAGCAGCACAGTCTCGACGAAGGACGCGCCGGCGGCCTGCGCCTGCGTCTGGAGGGTTTCGGCTTCATACTCGGACATGACCCCGTGCTGCGCGAGAGCGCGCGCGAGACCGCTGATATTGCGGGTGGCGGCTTGCGTGGCCATGGCGGGGGTAAAGGTGTCCGGTCGGTCTTGGTGTCAGTACTGGAGTCTTGGGCAAGCAAACGTCGTGCCGGTACTATTCCCGTACGCCCCGGCGGGGCTATTCCACATGCCCCGGCGGGGGCTATTCCATATGCATAAAAGTTAACTGGACGATGATGCCCGCTCGACTGGCGTTTGTAAAGGCGGGGCACTGCGGCCGACAGGGGCGAGCAGCTTGACCACCTTGACTGCGCGATCCTGCGTTTGCAGGACCTCGATCTGCTGTCCCTCCAGGCGGAACGCGACGCCAGCCTCCGGAATGTCGCCCAAGTGCTCGATGATCAGGCCATTCAGGGTTTTCGGGCCGTCCAGCGGGAATTGGGTCCCCAGCCGGCGATTCAGCGTCCGCAGGAGCGCCATGCCGGCGACGACCACGCTGCCATCCGGTTCGCGGCGGTAGGTCTCGGTGCCGCCGGGCGCCTGGGTGGTGAACTCGCCGATGATCTCCTCGACGATATCCTCGATCGTGACGAGTCCCTGCAGCTCACCGTATTCGTCGACCACGAGCCCGAGGCGCTGGCGGTCATTCTGGAATTGCGTCAATTGGGTCAGCAGCGGCGTCCCTGCCGGAATGAAATAGGGCGGGCGCATCAGCGGCCGCAGGCGATCGGCGTCGACCTCTCCCGCCTGTTGCTGCAGGTGGACCACGGATTTGAGCGGCAGCACACCGACGATGTTGTCGAGCGATTCCTCGTAGACGGGCACCCGCGAGTGGTACGACGTGGCCAGCTGCTGCCGCAGCAGGGCCGGCTTTTCCGCGAGGTCGAGCGCATGGATGCGGTTGCGCGGCGTCATCACGTCATCGACGGTGATGGCCTCGAGGTCCATCAGGTTCGCCAGCATCGTCCGGTGCTTGCCGCGGAAGTATTGGCTCCCCTCCAGGACCAGCGAGCGCAATTCTTCCTGGGTCAGTTGCCCGCCGGTATCGCTTGCGGGCCGAATCCGCATGAGTTTCAGGAGGCCCTGAACGAACAGGTTGACGAACCACACGACAGGCGTTGCCGCCTTCAGCAACGGCGCCAGCGCAAAGCTCACCAGCGGCGCAATGCGGTCGGCATGCGCGGCGCCGATCACCTTGGGCGTGATTTCGGAAAACACCAGGATGGCAAACGAGATCGCGACCGTGCCCAGCGCCAGCGCCAGCTCGCCTTCACCGAAAAGGCGCTTGGTGATGACTGCGGTAAGCGTCGCCGCGGCCGCCGCGACCAGCGTGTTGCCGAGGAGGATGACGCCCAGCAACTTGTCCATCTGCCCCAGCAGCGACTGCGCGAGTCTCGAGCCATAGTCGCCGCGCTGCGCGCGATGCTTCAGGCGGTGCCGGTTGGATGCCATCATCGCCGTTTCCGCCAGCGAAAAGAACGCGGAAAGCAGGAGCAGCACGACCAGCGTGATACTCAGCGTGGAAAGTGGGATGTCGTCCAAGAACCTGCCATGTCGAACGGGACGCGCCGAGTATTCGTCCTGCGGGTGCTTAAATGGCCGGTCAGCGGCGCAGCAGCACTTCGGAGACGAATTTGCTACCGAGGTAGCCCAGCACGAGCAGCAGTGTGCCGGCAAGGATCCAGCGCAATGCGCGCCGGCCGCGCCACCCATACCGCCAACGCGCGAACAGCAGGACCGCGAACGTCAGCCATCCGGCGACGGAAAACACGTTCTTGTGCGTGAACGTGAGCGGGCGGCCGAAGATTTCCTCGGAAAACAGGATGCCGCTGGCGAGCGTCGCGGTGAGCAAGACGAAGCCCAGGGTCACCAGGCGGAACATGAAGGTCTCGAGCATCAGCAGCGGCGGCGCGTTCCCGTCCGCATCGGCGGGCAGGCCGCGGCGCAAGCGCGCTTCGAGTCCGATCAGCACGAGCGCCTGCAATGCCGCGACAACGAACAATGCGTAGGCGAGCAGCGCGACGGCGATATGCACGGCTGCCCACGGTTCCCCGGCGTAGGCGAACCGGTGCGGGCTTTCGCCGCCGGCTGGCGCCAGCGCGCACACCGCGGCGACGGGCAGGACCACGGCCGCGACGCCGGGCAGCGTGCGCATGAGGCCCGACGCCCACGCGACGAGAACAGCGAGTCCGGCGACCAATGACAGAGCGTTGGCGAAGGACAGGTCGAGGCCGGCCGGCGTTGCGATCGCCCGCGAGATCGCGAAGGCATGGAGCGCGAGCGCCGCCGGCAGCAACCAGGTTCGCGCGAAGCCCGGTGCCGGCGCGCGCGCGCGCGGCCAACTCGCCCACGCGGCAGCGGTGTATAGGGCGGCGACGGCGAAGTGCAGTAAAATCACCGATTGCAGTTTACCCGATGCGCGCCGCGAAGCCCCTGGCGCCCACCGCCGGATTCCCCATGCTCGACAACCTCACTCAGCGGTTTTCCCGCGTCGTCAAGGAATTGCGCGGCCAGGCGCGGCTTACCGACGACAACATCCAGGACGCTCTGCGCGAAGTCAGGCTCGCTCTGCTCGAAGCCGACGTCGCGCTGCCGGTGGTCAAGGACTTCATCCACGGCATCCGGGAAAAGGCGATCGGTGCCGAAGTTGCCGGGTCGCTGACCCCCGGCCAGGCGCTGATCGGCGTCGTGCATCGCGAGCTTGCCGCGCTCATGGGCGGGGCGGCCGCGCCCCTGTCGTTCGCCACGCAGCCACCCGCGGTGATCCTTCTCGCCGGATTGCAAGGCACCGGCAAGACAACTACGGCGGCCAAGCTCGCTCGCCTCATTCGCCAGCAGCAGAAGAAAAAAGTGCTGCTCGTGTCGGCCGACGTCTACCGGCCCGCGGCCATCGAGCAACTGCGCACGCTCGCGACCCAGGTCGGCGTCGATTTCTTCCCGTCGACCGCGGACCAGCAACCGGTGGCGATTGCCGAAGCTGCAGTGGACTGGGCGCGCAGGCATTACCACGAGGTGCTGATCGTCGACACGGCCGGCCGCCTCGCGATCGACGACGCGATGATGAAGGAGGTCGCCGCGCTGCATGCCGCGGTCAAGCCGATCGAAACACTGTTCGTCGTCGACGCGATGCAGGGCCAGGATGCCGTCAACACCGCGCGCGCATTCCGCGATGCGCTGCCGCTGACCGGTGTCGTATTGACCAAGCTCGACGGCGATTCGCGCGGCGGCGCGGCGCTGTCGGTGCGGCAGGTCACCGGCGCACCGATCAAGTTCGCCGGAATATCGGAAAAGATCGACGGCCTCGAGGTTTTCCATCCGGAGCGCATGGCGTCGCGCATCCTCGGCATGGGCGACGTGCTGTCGCTGCTGGAAGACGCGCAGAGGAATGTCGACGTCGCCGAAGCCGAAAAGCTCGCGAAGAAAGTCAAATCGGGCAAGGGCTTCGACCTGACGGATTTCAGGGCTCAGATCGGGCAGATGCGCAAGATGGGCGGGCTGGCCGGAATGATCGACAAACTGCCTGCGGAACTGGCGCGTGCCGCGCAAAGCGCCACGGTGGACGAGCGCAGGATCGGCCGACTCGAGGGAATCATCAATTCCATGACACCGCAGGAGCGCGCCAAGCCTGAACTGCTGAAGGCGTCGCGCAAGCGCCGGATCGCCGCCGGCGCCGGGGTTTCCGTGCAGGAGGTCAACCAGCTCCTCAATCAGTTCGAGCAGACCCAGAAGATGATGAAGATGGTGTCCAAGGGGGGCATGCAGAAGATGTTGCGGGGGATGAAAGGGATGCTTCCCGGGATACGGTAGGCGCCGCGGACAGGCGGTTGCGCTCAACACCTAACTCCATATATAATCAAAGACTTTTCCCGCAATCCAAGAACTCGAGAGCTGACGAAAATGGTAGTGATTCGACTTGCCCGCGGCGGCGCCAAGAAGCGCCCCTTCTACAACGTGGTCGTGGCCGATTCGCGCAGCCGGCGCGACGGCCGTTTCATCGAGCGCGTCGGCTTCTACAATCCGATCGCCACCGCGAACGAGGAAGGCCTGCGCCTCTCCTTCGATCGCATTTCGTACTGGCAGGAACGTGGCGCCAAGCTGTCGGACACGGTGGCGGGCCTCGTCAAGAAATCGACACCGCAAGGCGGCTCCCGCAGTTGCTGCCCCGGCGCCGGCCACCGCGGCGTAACGAGGTCGCAATTGAGCGGGTCGGCGACTGAGGGATCACTGAGGTTCCGCTGCGCGCCGACGACTACATGGTGATGGGGCGGGTCATGGCCCCCTACGGCGTCAAGGGTTGGGTCAAGGTCCACCCATATACGGAGAGCAAGGCCACGCTCCTCGATCACGCGGCGTGGTGGATTCGTCCGCGGGCGGGTTCCGGCGCCGCGACAGGTTGGAAGGAATACCGGGTCGAAGCATCCCGGGAGCATGGTGCTTCGCTGATTGCCCTGTTGGCGGGGATTGGCGACCGGGAAGCCGCGGCCATGCTGAAGGGTGGCGATGTGGGCGTGTTGCGCTCCACGCTGCCGGCTAGGCAAGCGAACGAGCTCTACTACTCGGACCTCGTCGGGCTTGCAGTGGTGAACCGGCAGGGCGTGCGCTTGGGCGTGGTGTCGAAGGTGCAGGACTTTGGCGCGCATCCGGTGCTTTGCGTCGCGGATGAGGCGACTGCGCAGGAGAGGATGATTCCCTTTGTCGCGGTCTATGTGGATGGCGTCGACGTCGCGGCGGGCCGGATCGACGTCGACTGGCAGCTCGATTATTGAAGCGCGGGACCCGCGGTGCGTATCGATGTCGTGACGCTGTTTCCGGAAATGGTCGCGCATGCCGCGGGATTCGGCGTCACGGGCAGGGCGTGCGAACGCGGCTTGTGGCACCTGGAATTGTGGAATCCGCGCGATTTCACGACCGACAATCACAAGACCGTGGACGACCGGCCGTATGGCGGTGGTCCCGGGATGGTGATGCTAGGGGAGCCGCTGTCGCAGGCGATCGCCGCGGCCAAGGCGGCCCAGGCCGCCGCGGGCGTGGCGGCGCCGCGGGTGATCCATTTGTCGCCCGCCGGCGTGCCGCTGATCCATGAACACGTGCTGGCGCTCGCGCGGGCGAAGAATGCGGGATATGTGTTGCTCGCGGGGCGTTACGAAGGCATCGACGAACGGTTGCTGGCGCGCGAGGCCGACCTGGAAATTGCGATCGGCGATTTTGTCGTCTCCGGCGGCGAGCTGCCGGCGCTGATGCTGATCGATGCCATGGTGCGCCAGTTGCCGGGTGCGTTGAACGACGAGCAGTCCGCGCAGCAGGATTCCTTTGCCGAGGGACTCCTCGACTGTCCGCATTACACTCGGCCGGAAATGCTGGAAGGCCTCGCGGTCCCCGAAGTATTATTGTCGGGACACCACGCGGAAATCCGGCGCTGGCGGCTCAAGCAGTCGCTGGGGCGAACGTGGGAGCGGCGGCCGGACCTGCTGGCAAGTCGGCAGTTGTCGCAGGACGAAGCCCGGTTGCTCGCGGAGTACCAGCGCGAACGCGTCGCAAAAGCGGTGAAGAAGTGAGCACGTGAAAAAGCTGGCGCCGATGTCCCGGAACGAAGGGAATGGGCGTTGCGACAAACCGCGCACATCAGGGTCCGTCCCTGCGCTGTGCGCCACGGTCGGCAGTCAACTGCGGCCACGGAAAACGAGGGAATCGCATGAACATCATCGAGCAACTGGAAAAAGAGGAAATCGCACGCCTGGGCAAGACGGTGCCCGAATTCGCCCCGGGCGACACGGTCATCGTCAACGTCAGCGTGGTCGAAGGCGAGCGCAAGCGCGTGCAGGCCTATGAGGGCGTGGTCATCGCCAAGCGCAACCGCGGCCTCAATTCGTCGTTCACCGTGCGCAAGATCTCGAGCGGCGAAGGCGTGGAGCGCACGTTCCAGACCTATTCGCCCATGCTGGCGTCGATCGAAGTGAAGCGCCGCGGCGATGTCCGCCGTGCCAAGCTCTATTACCTGCGCGATCGTTCGGGCAAGTCGGCGCGGATCCGCGAAAAACTCGCCCACCGGAGCCAGCTCAAGGACGCCGGCAAGGCGGAGTAGGGTCCACGCAGTCTCCGCATTCCCGGACACTGTCCGGTGGGATAAGAACCGTCAAAGCGGCCCTTCGGGGCCGTTTTGCGTTGTAGGACGGGTTTCCGCAAGGCGGCTTATGTGCGATTTTTTGCGGCCAAGGCCTGCTTTTTGCTTAGGTTGCCTTGCCTTGCCGGGGCTTTTCGCCCAAGATTCCAACGGCATAATTGACCGTCTGTCGCCACCCGCAGCATGAAGGCAACGCTCTACGAAGCGCTCGGCATCCTCCCCACTTCCTCCGATGAGGACGTGCGGGCGAGCTTGCGCCGGCTGATTCGCAAGTATTACGCGAAGACGCGCGACGGCCAGGGCAACGTCGAGGAGGCGCTGCGTTTCATCAATCACGCGAGCCGGATCCTTTCCGATCCCGATCGCCGTCATCGCTACGACAACGAGCTCGCGGTGTCCACCGGGACGACCGAGCAGCGCATCGAGCACGTCGTGAACAACGCGGTGGCCGAGGCCGGCGAGCAGACCGACGTCGGCAATCTCGTCGAAGTGCCGCCGCGCCCCTCGTCGCCGGAAGCGATGGACGAGGACCTGGAGACCGGACTCGATGCGGATGAGCCGATGGTCGAGTCGAGCCTCCACCATCCCGGCTTGACGGAGCGCGTCGCGTCCTTCGGCCGTTCGCCGATCGTGACCGTCGGCCTGTGCGCGCTCTTCGGCACGTTCATCGCAACCGCCATCGCCTTTGTCACGCCAGCCGACACGATCCTGGTCGCGAAACAGGTGCTGGTCTGGCTCACCATCACGCTGCTGGCCCTGACGGTGGTTTACGGCGTCGTGCACGGCATCGCGTTCGTGCAGCGGCGAAGCGGTGCGCCGCAACCGGTGATGGTCCCGCAGACCGATCTGGCGATCCTCAACTGGCGCCGGGAGAAGAGTGTCTTCCTGGGCACCAACCAGCCGCAGGAAGACGCGAGCTGGATCTTCCAGTTGCGGATGGCGGAGCTCGAGCGGGCGAAATCCGGACGGACGAGCGAAGCAAGGCCATGGCAGCGGCTTGCCGCGCGCTTGTTCGACTACGCGATCTGGGGGCTGGTCCTGGCGTTACTGCTGTCCGAATTGCGCGGGTTGGGTCTCGTGCCGGAGGACTTGTCTTTCTGGCTCGGCCATCCGCTCACGGCGCCGATCCTCATCACCGGATCGTGGGTCCCGATCGAGGCGCTGCTCATCGCGTCGGTGGGCACGACGCCGGGCAAGTGGCTGTTCGGGGTCTTCCTGCAATTCTCGATCTCGGACGCCTATGCCCGGCGCGACACGCGTGCGCAGCTGCAGCGCGCATTGCAGCGGTCATTCCGCGTCTGGTGGGAAGGTGTCGCCTGCGGCTTTCCCTTGCTCGCGCCCGTGCTGATCGCTGTCGCCTACGAAAAGATCGCACAGAACCAGGAAACGGACTGGGATTTCGCGCAGGACGTGCTCGTGACGCACGGCCCGCCGGGCGTGCTCAATACGGTAACCGGCGTCTGCGGCCTGGCGGCGATGCTGTGGCTCTATGGCGTCGCGTGGCATCAGCCGATGGCCGAATCGATCGCGTGGGCACGCACGACGATCGCCGATTCGTGGCCTTCCGCCAGCACGTTTTCCGCGGGTTTCGCCGGTGGCGGCGGCCCGATCACCGGCAAACCGCCGCCCCCGGCCGCGGTTCCGTCGGGCGTTTCCGCCAAGGTTCCGTCGTCCTTGCTGGCGCCCACCCCGGTACCGGACGCGGCACCGCAACCCATATCGAGTTCCGAGCCCATCGACACCGACGTCGCGGCACTGTTCGCGGAACGGCGCGCGAAGGTCGCCGTCGTCAGCGTCGAAGGGCCGCGAATGCTGCGCGCGGGGAACTGGCGCCGCGCGGCCGAGCTTTGCCGCGCGTGGACCGAACTCGAACTCGCGAATGCCGATTCCTACCGATGCCTGGGCCAGGCATTGCAGGCGCAGGGTTACCACCAGGACGCCATCGCGGCATTCCGCAAGGCCAAGCAGTACGATCCGTCCGACCGCACGCTCGATGCGGCGATCGACCGATCGCAGCGCGGCATCGTTGCGGACTTCCTGAACCGCTACCGGCGATAGTTCCGGTACGCGGCGCGGGGACGCGCTCCGCGAGAGCCCGCGTTTTCAGCGCCGCTTCAGAACGAACCAGAACTCGCCGTCCTGCTCGCCGTGCTCGACAAGCTCGTTGCCGGTCTGCTTGGCGAAGGCGAGAAAATCGCGAACGCTGCCCGGATCGGTGGCGACGACGCGCAAACGCTGTCCGCTGGCCATGTCGTTCAGCGCCTTCTTCGTGCGCAGGACGGGCAGCGGGCAATTGAGCCCGCGCGCGTCGACTTCGCGGTCGTGCTGCACCATCCGATCCCTCATTGTTTGTTCCGAGCCGCCCGTCGCAAAAAAGTATATCAGGGGCCGCTGAACGGTTCCGGGCGCCGGAGGCGACGGACGAGTGCGGTGGTGGAGCGCTCGAAGGTAAACGGAATCGCGACGAATCGGCCGCCGTGGGCGATGACTTCCGCGGCGCCCGCCGTCGTTGCGGCGGTGTAGTCGCCCCCCTTGACCAGGATGTCGGGCATCGCTGCCATGATCAGTTCGCGCGGCGTGTCGGCGTCGAACGGAACGACGAGGTCGACCGCGGCAAGCGCGGCCAATAGCGCCATGCGATCGTCCTGGGTGTTGAGCGGACGTTCGTCGCCCTTGCCAAGCCGTTTGACGGACGCGTCGGAATTGACGGCGACGACCAGCGATGCACCGAGCCCGCGCGCCTGCTCCAGGTAGGTCACGTGCCCGCGATGCAGCAGGTCGAAGACGCCGTTGGTGAATACGACGGGGCGCGGCAGGCGAGCGATGCGCGCTGTTGCGTCGGCGGCCGACGCGATCTTGGCTGGATACCGCGGCGCAGGCAGGCCGGCCGCGTCGGGCTGCGCGGCCATCTCACGTCCGGTATTGGAAGAATTTGACGACGCGCACGACACCTGACGTCGTTGCGGCGGTCTCGCCCGCGGCATCGCCTTCCTCCTTCGAGACAATTCCAATCAGGTAAACCACGCCGCGTTCCGTGACCACCTTGACCGCGTTGGGCGGAAACCGGTTGGCTTCGATCATCCGCGACTTGACCTTCGACGTGATGTAGGTGTCGTTGGAACGGGATGAGAGGTCTGCGTTCGGCGCGACGACGAGCTCGTTGTTCACCGCGCGCACTTTCTCCGTGCTCTTGGCCATGCCGCCTATGCTGGCCCACACGCCCTGGTCCGGCACCTCCCCGGTCAGCAGCACGACGCCGTTGTAACTCGTGACGTTAAGGTGGATGCGATCGCCATATTGATCGCCGGCCTGGTGCCCCAGCTTGAGTTCGATCGATTCGTCGTCGACTTGCGTGCCCGTCGTGCGGCGGTCGGTTGCAACCATGGCGCCGCCGGCGGCGGCGCCGACCACCACCACCGGCACGCACCCTGCGAGAGACGAAAGGGCGAGCGTAAACGCGGCGATGCGCAGGAACGACGCGCGATTCATGATTCGTCTCCGAGCAGCGTCGCATCGATGGCGTCGCACAGGCAATGGATCATCAGCAAATGGACCTCCTGGATGCGTGCGGTCCGCGAGTGCGGAACACACAGGTGGACATCGCCGGGCGCCATCAGTTCACCGATATGTCCGCCGCCCTTGCCGGTGAGGGCAACGACGCGCATCTCGCGCTTGTGGGCGGCGTCGACCGCCGCCATCACGTTCCCCGAGTTGCCCGACGTGGAAATCGCCAGCAGGACATCGCCCTTGGTCCCCAGCGCGCGAACCTGTTTCGCAAACACCTGCTCGAACGAATAGTCGTTGGCGACCGCAGTGAGCAGCGACGTGTCGGTAACCAGCGAGATCGCCGGCAGTTCGGGCCGCTCGCGCTCGAAGCGCCCGACCAGTTCGGCAGCGAAATGCTGCGCATCCGCCGCGGAGCCACCGTTGCCGCAGGCCAGGATCTTGCCGTCGGCGAACAGGCACTCGGTGAGAATTCCCGCCGCGCGAGCAATTCCGGGTGCGAGGACTTCCGTCGCCTCGAGTTTCAACTGCGCACTTTCCGCGAAATGGTCGCGGATGCGCTTCAGGTGGTCGATCATCGTGCGCGGATTTTAGCAGGATGCACGGTGAGTGCCCTGTCATGCGCAGAGAATGTCGCGCTCCCACACGATGCGCGACGGGTCGAGGCCGTCGAGCAGCACGGCATCGAAACGGCACGGAGGTTCGGCGCCGAGCCGGGCTAAGTAGACGCGCGCGGCCGCGGTCAGCCGCGCCGTCTTGGCAGCGGTGATGCTGGCGCCGGCTCCGCCGAAGGATTGGTTGCGGCGCAACCGAACTTCCACGAACACGAGCGTCGCGCCATCGCGCGCGATGAGGTCGATCTCGCCGCGACGAACACGAAAGTTGCGGGTTACGATGGAAAGGCCCCTGGCGACCAGGAACTCGGCGGCCATCGTCTCGGCGCGCGCGCCGGCGACTGCGCGCGCCGGTGGCCCACGCGGTGGCTCAGCGCCCGCCATCGAGCGGCACCAGTTGTCCCGCGCGATAAACGGCCAGGCGCCCCTCGCGCACGAACTGCCGGCCCTCGGCGAGCGTGACGCGCCCGGTGGCGCCCTCGAGGACGAACTGGACCGGCGGGCCGTCCGTCAGCGCTTGCGCGATGCGAAACGCGTCGAGGCCGAGCGCGTATAAGCGTTCCAGCGATTCGCTGCCGAAATCGCGGTGGGGAAACCTTGCGAATTCGGGAGCGCCGGGCATCACGAGCCATGGAACTTCCACGATCGCGAGCCCGTCGAGGTCGCGCAGCGTGGCGAGGGATTTCCGGTCGAATACCAGCGCACTCGCGTAGGCGCTTACCGTCCCCAGGAACGGCTTGACCAAGGGGGCATCGACGCCATCCACGGCGAGCAGGGCGGCATCGGGCACCTTCTTTCCGAGGTCGCGCTTCAGGACGGTCAGCGCCTCGGGCGTTCGCTCGAAGCGGAACGCGCTGGGCGTATTGCCGCCGGACAGCAGCCATTCCGTCGCGAACGCGCCGGCGAAGCGCTTCATCAGCGGCGTGTCCGCGGCGACGACGGCGACGTTCTGGGCTGCGTCGTCGTGCATGCGGCGCGCGATCGCTCGCGCATCGCTTTCGACAGTGAGCGAGAACGTGAACAGCTGCGGCGGACCGAGTGCCGCATCCTCGGATTGGTTCAACGCAAGCGTCCACGGAAGCTCGAGGTACGTCTGCGCAACCACCCGCAGATCGTCGCGGACCAGCGGCCCGACGATGACCCTGGCTCCCGACCGGCGCGCTACCTCGAATGCCTCCAGCACGCCGTCGTCACCATGCGGGATGACGACGTAGGTTGTGCGGCCACCCCCCGCTTCCGCAGCCGCGACGAAACCTGCGCGCACTGCGTCGGCCGCGCGCGCATAAGAAGGCGCATCGAGCGGCAGCACCAGCGCGATGTCCACCGCAGGCCTTGCGAGGGGCGACGGCTTGCCTGCAACGTCTGGAGCCGGCCCCGCGGCTTCGCTTGCCGCAGGTGTCTGCGCAGCGGAGAATGCGGCGGCCACCGCGAGCAATGCGATCGCCAGACGGGCAAGACAGAGGAGCACAAACCCATGGAACGCGATCGCACGAAGCGCGCGGCCGGGTTGCGATGCGGTGAAGGAAACGACCATGGGAACGGGGCGAGCGTGAAGGTGGCGGGCGGGGATCCCGGGAAGAAGCAGGAACACGTTCACGCCGAACATGACGTGGCCCCGAAGTTTCGCGCTGTACCGGGATCATTATATGTGGTGGCGACGCCGCTCGGGAATCTGCGCGACCTGACATTGCGGGCGCTCGATGTGCTGGCCACCGCGAGCGTGATCGCGGCGGAGGACACGCGGGTGACGGCGACCTTGCTCCGGCACTATGGAATTGCCACTTCGGCGATATCACTGCATGCGCACAATGAAGCCGCTCGCGCGCAACAGCTGATCGCGATGCTCGCGGCAGGCAAGAGCGTCGCGTTGGTCAGCGACGCGGGAACGCCCGCGGTCAGCGACCCGGGAGCGCGGCTCGTGCGCGCCGTGCGCGACGCCGGTTACACGGTCGTCCCATTGCCTGGGCCCTCGGCGCTGGTCACCGCGGTTTCGGCCGCCGGCCTCGATGCGGAATCATTCGCTTTCATAGGCTTCCTGCCGCAGCAAGCCAAAGCGCGCCGCGAACGGCTGGCCGCCTTCGCCGACGCGCCGGCGGCGATCGTCGTCTACGAAGCGCCGCACCGCGTGCGCGCCACCGTGGCCGACCTGGCCGCCGCGCTGGGAGGCGATCGTGTCCTGGTGGTGGGGCGTGAACTCACCAAGGCCTTCGAGACGATCACCCGCTTGCCGCTGCGGGAGGCCGACGCATGGTTTGCGGAAGACCCGAATCGCGAGCGCGGCGAATTCGTGCTGATCGTCGACGTGCGGCCGTCAGTCCCGCGTGACGGGGCCCAAGGGTTATCCGCGGACGCGGAGCGCTGGCTTGCCGCACTGCTCGAAGAAATGGCGCCAGCGCGCGCCGCCCGCGTGGTTGCCACGGTTACCGGAATCAAGCGCGACGTGGTTTACGCGCGGGCTCTCGCCCTCAAACCGCAGCGGTAGTTCACGGCGTCCTCACGGTCGCGAGATCGAAAAGGCTTGTCGCCTCGAGGTCGAGCACCGGCTGTTCGTGCTGGTTGGTGAGCCGCCAGCGCCAGCGGATGATGCCGAGCGTGGGCTTGCTGCTCGCCACGCGGACATCGAGCACATCGACGCGCAGTTTCAGGAGGTCACCTGGACGAACCGGGTTTTCCCACTTGAGGTATGCCAATCCCGGCGAGCCGAAGGATTCCGAACCGGCGAGAATCTCATCGCACGCCATGCGCATGGCCACGGCACACGTCTGCCAGCCGCTGGCGATGAGCCCTCGCCAGGTGCTGGCCGCCGCGCGCCGCGGATCGGTGTGGAACCACTGCGGGTCGTATTCGTGCGCAAAGTCGATGATCTGGCGCTCGGTCAGCGTCGCCGGGCCGCAGTGGATAACCTGCCCCGCCTGGAAATCCGCGAATCGCATCGGCTAGTTGAAACGGACGTACTGGAAAGCGACGGGCTGCATGTTGATACCCGTGGCTGGCGGAGCGATGAAGCCCGCGAAGCGTCCCGGTTCGACGACCCGCCCCATCAATGACGCAACGAACGCGCGGTCCTCCGGCGTGGCGAGCCATTCCCTTTCATGCGCAGCCCATTCGGCTTCGTCCACCACGCGGCCGTCCGGCGAAACGCGCGTGTTGGCGAGCGTGCCGATCTTCCGGTTGAACGCCTTGTGCGGAAGCGTGAGGCGCGGGGTGACGCCGGCTTTTTCCATCACCTTGTTCCAGCGGCCGATGCCGCCGACCGAATCCTTGATGTAGTCGTCGCGCAGCACTTCGTTCAACGCGTTCAGCATCGGCGCGTCGCGTTCGACCAGCCGGCCATCGACCGCCTCCAGGATTCGGTAATGCGCGTCCTGCAGCCGATGGTCGTCCGCGCGTTTTCCTTCGAAGAAGCGGCCCTTCAGCCCCGCGTTGTAGAACGTCGCGGCGTTTGACGACTGGTCCGCGCCAAAAAGGTCAATGGTCACGGAGAAATGGAAATTGAGGTAGCGCTGGATCGTCGGCAGGTCGATGGCGCCGGCGGCGCGTATCCGGCCGGGGTCGTCGGTGTCCAGTTCCCTCATCACCTCGCAGGTTCGCTGCAGGATGCGCGCAACGCCTGATTCGCCCACGAACATGTGGTGCGCTTCCTCGGTCAGCATGAATTTCGTCGTTCGGGCAAGAGGATCGAAGCTCGATTCCGCCAGCGCGCACAACTGGAACTTGCCGTCGCGATCGGTGAAATGCGTGAACATGAAGAACGCCAGCCAGTCCGGCGTCTTCTCGTTGAATGCGCCCAGGATGCGCGGATTGTCGGTGTCGCCGGACCGGCGCTGCAGCAGTTCCTCGGCCTCTTCGCGGCCGTCGCGCCCGAAGTAGCGGTGCAGCAGGTAGACCATCGCCCACAAGTGGCGGCCTTCCTCGACGTTGACCTGAAACAAGTTGCGCAAGTCGTATTGCGACGGGCAAGTGAGCCCCAAATGCCGCTGCTGCTCGACCGACGCGGGCTCGGTATCCCCCTGCGTCACGATGATCCGCCTTAAGTTTGCGCGATGTTCCCCGGGGACGTCCTGCCACGCCGGCTCGCCCAGGTGCTCGCCGAAGTGGATCCTGCGTCCGGCTTCCGCGGGTGCCAGGAAAATGCCCCAGCGGTAGTCGGGCATTTTCACATAATCGAAATGCGACCATCCGCTGCGTTCGACGCTGACGGCCGTGCGCAGATACACATCGAAGTTCTGCGATCCATCCGGGCCCATGTCCGACCACCACCTGAGAAAGTTGGGCTGCCACTGTTCGAGCGCGCGTTGCAGCGTCCGATCGCCCGCCAAGTCGACGTTGTTTGGAATGGTTTCGCTATAGTTGATGCTGGTCATTCGGAATCCCCTCGATAGCCGCTATACCCGCGTCGGGTCGAACTGCGGCTTGCCGCCTTTGCCGTAGACCTTGAGGGCGCCCTTCTCGCCGACGGCGTTGGGCCGGGTGAAGATCCAGTTCTGCCAGGCGGACAGGCGTCCGAAGATGCGCGTCGCCATCGTTTCGGCACCGCCGAAGCGCAGGTTCGCCTCGAGGCCGGTCAATGCGTCCGCCGACATGCTCGCGCGTTCTTCCAGCGCGAGGCGAATCTCGTCGGCCCAGTCGAGATCGTCGGGCGCGGCCGTCACCAACCCTAGGCGTTCCGCTTCCGCGGGGGAAAGCAGCGTGCCGATGGCGCCGCGCGCTGTGTCGAGCGGGCCGCCTTCGTCGCAGAAGCGGCGACGAAGCCGCGACTGGCCATTCACCATCGGATACGCGCCGAAGTTCTGTTCCGATACGGCGATGCGCGGCTCGCGTTCCGGCGTGTCGGGCAGGCTTGCCATATAAACGCGGTCTGCTGCGAGCGCCAGTTCCAACAGCGTTCCGGCGAAACAGGAGCCGGGCTCGATCAGCGCGAACAGCGTGCGCGACGTGACGTCCAGACGTGCGAACGTCCGGCGCAGGAGGCCGACCGTCTCGCGGACAAGCCAATGGCCCTTCCATTGCAGCAACGTAGCGTCGACGGCGAGTACGGAATGCGCTTCGCCCTGCGTCTTCAGAAGCCACGTGCCGAGGGCGAGTTCGTTGGTGCGCAGCGACAGGATCGCATCGTCGAGTTCGCGCGCCATTGCGAGCGGCCACCACGCCGCGCCCGCGGCCTCGATGGCCGCCATGTCCGCCGGTTGCGCGCCCGCGGGGCCGCGCACGGTGAACGTGGCGGTGCGCGCCGCACGATCGATGGCCACGTCGACGTGCTCGTAGTGGTAGCCCGCGTCATCCACGGTGCGCTGCAATGGCCTCAGCGCGACGCCCTTGCCGCCGGCGGGACGGTCGCTTCCCTCAGCCAACGCGCGGGCGCGCGCCTTCACGGCGTCGGCGAATTGCGCGGGCTTGGCGATGGCGTCGACCAACCGCCAGTCGAGCGCCTTCTGGCCGCGCACGCCTTCGTTGCGCGTGCAGAAAACGTCGGCCAGGTCGTGCCGCACGTGGCGCTTGTCGGTGAGGCGGGTCAGGCCGCCGGTTCCCGGCAAGACTCCCAGCAACGGCACTTCCGGCAACGCCACGCTGGAGGAGCGGTCGTCGACCAGAAGAATCTCGTCGCAGGCGAGCGCCAATTCGTAACCGCCTCCGGCGCAGGCGCCATTGATGGCGGCGACGAACTTGAGGCCGGAGTGCAGGCTCGCATCTTCCAGGCCGTTGCGCGTCTCGTTGGTGAACTTGCAGAAGTTCACCTTCCACGCGTGACTCGACAGGCCGAGCATGAAAATGTTGGCGCCGGACGAAAAGACACGCTCCTTGGCGCTCGTGACGACCACGCAGCGGACTTCCGGATGTTCGAACCGGATGCGTTGCACGGCGTCGTGCAGTTCGATGTCCACACCGAGGTCGTAGGAGTTGAGCTTGAGCTTATAGCCCTGCTGCACGCCGCCGTCCTCCGCGACGTCGAGCGCCAGCGTCGCCACGGCGCCGTCGAAGTCGAGCTTCCAGTGCTTGTAGCGCGAGGGGTCGGTGCGGTAGTCGACCCGCGATTCAGCGCTCACGTGTCGCCCCAGCCCCCATTCGCAAGGCACGGATGCACGATAATGCAGTTACGTCGGTATAATAGGCACTTGAATGCATTTCAAAGGTCCTGGGGAACGCGCTGCAAGACACTCGTGCGCAGTTCCAGGTAGGCGTCGGCCAACGACTTCCCGCCGGTGTCGAAGCAGAAGTCGGCCTTGGCATAGGAGGGCTCGCGGCTGGCGAGGATCCGCTTGAGATCCGTCATCGCCTCGCTGTTGCCGGCCATGGGCCGTGTGTCGCCCTGCGCGACCACGCGTTGCATGTGCTCTTCCGGCGACGCGCGCAACCAGACCACATAGCAGTGACTTAGCAGCAGGCCGAACGTCGACGCCTCCGACACAAGCCCGCCGCCGGTCGCGATGACCGCCCGGGGAGAGGTGGCGACGATCTCTTCCAGTGCCCGCTGCTCGTAGCGGCGATAGGCCGGCGAGCCATAAAGCGCGTGGATCTCCTGCACGCCGCAGCCGGCCAGGCGTTCGATGACCCGGTTGAGTTCGACGAAGGGAACATCCAAGTCGCCGGCCAACATCCGACCAAGTGAGGACTTACCAGCACCACGCAGACCGATGAGAGCAATCCGACCGGTCCGCGACGGATCCGGATGCCGGGTGCCGAGGAGATCGGCAATGGCAAGGCGCGCGCGCTGCAACGTCGTCTCGTCGCGGCCGCGAAGCAGTTGGCGTATGAGCACCAGTTCCGGCGAGGCAATGCCGTCCTGGCCGACCAATTCGGCCATCGAGCAATTCAGTGCCTGTGCGAGCTGCCGCAGCAGCAGGACGGAGGCGTTGCCGGTGCCGGTTTCGAGATTGGCTAAGTGGCGCTCCGAGATGCGCGCCTCGCGCGCCAGGACCTTGCGCGTCACTCCGCGGCGCGAACGCATCAACCGCACCCGCTCTCCCAGGACGGTCAGAAAGGGATCCTTCGTATCGACTGTGGAAGCGCTAGCCGTCACGGGGCAAGTGTAGTTTAATGCTTGTCGCAGCGGAGTAGCATGCATTAAAGTACCAGACGTTCGCTGGCGGTGCAACCATCACAGGGGAACAAGAACAATGATCGCGCAGGGCAGGGCGCCGCCGGAGCGCTTCAATTTTGCGCAAAGCATTCTCGAGCGGAATGCCGCGCGCGGGACGAAGGCCGCTTATATCGATGACAGCGGATCGCTCACGTACGCGGAACTGGATGTGCGCGTGCGGGCCGCGGCGGCAGCCTATGTCGCATTGGGTCTTCGCCGCGAAGAGCGCATCCTGCTTTGCCTGCACGACACGATCGACTTTCCCGTGGCATTCCTCGGCGCGCTGTATGCGGGCATCGTGCCGGTTGCCGTCAACACGCTTCTGATGGCGGACGATTACGCTTACTTGCTGACGCACAGCCGCGCGCAGGCGCTCGTGGTTTCCGGTGCGCTTCTGCCAACGCTGCAGCAGGCGATGGTGCCGGGCGGACACGCCGTGAATCACATCGTGGTCTCGCGCGCGACCGCCGCGTTGCCTGAAGGCAGCGCGCTGGATTTCGCCGCGTGGTCGATCTCGGCCGGCGCCATGTCGCACCCCGCGGCCACCGCAGCCGACGAGATGGCGTTCTGGCTCTATTCGTCTGGCTCCACCGGTCGACCGAAGGGAACGGTGCACACGCACGCCAACCTGCAATGGACTGCGGAGCTTTACGGCAAGGCCGTTTTGGGGCTTACGGAGAATGACGTGGTTTTTTCCGCGGCCAAGCTCTTCTTCGCCTATGGCCTCGGTAACGCGCTGACGTTTCCACTCGCCGTCGGTGCGGCGACCATACTGATGGCCGAGCGCGCGACGCCGGCGGCGGTGTTCGCGCGCCTTAAGCAACACCGGCCGACGATCTTCTATGGCGTGCCGACGCTCTATGCGGCAATGTTGTCTTCGCCCGAACTGCCGTCACGTGGCGACGTGGCGCTGCGCCGTTGCGTTTCCGCGGGCGAAGCGCTGCCGCGCGAAGTGGGCGAGCGTTTCGCGGCGCGTTTCGGCTGCGAAGTCCTGGATGGCATTGGGTCGACCGAGATGTTGCACATCTTCTTGTCGAACCAGCCCGCCGATGTTCGCTACGGCACGACCGGCAAGCCCGTTCCCGGATACGACATCGAGTTGCGCGGCGAAGATGGCCGGCCGGTGGGCGTCGACACGATCGGAGACCTGTTCATCCGCGGGCCCTCGGCTGCCTTGATGTATTGGGAAAACCGCGAGCGCACGCGCGCCACGTTCCAGGGCGAATGGACGAAGAGCGGCGACAAGTACACGCAAAGCGCCGACGGCTACTACACGTATGCCGGGCGCAGCGACGACATGCTCAAGGTGAGCGGCCAGTATGTGTCGCCCTTCGAGGTCGAGGCCGCGCTGATGCGGCACGAGGCGGTGCTCGAGGCCGCGGTCGTCGGCAAGATCGACGCCGACGGACTCACCCGTACGCTCGCTTATGTGGTGCTCAAATCCGGACAGAGCGGGGACGCAGCGCTGGCGGGTACGCTGCAGGCGTTCGTCAAGGACCAACTCGCACCGCACAAGTATCCGCGCGAGATTCGCTTTCTTCCGGAACTTCCCAAGACGGCCACGGGCAAGATCCAGCGCTTCAGGCTGCGCGAGCGCGCGGCGGGCTGACGCATTTTCCAGTGTTGCGATGAATTCCACGTTCGTCGACCTCGACATCAAAGGCCGCGCACAGCGGCTCGAATACGCATGGATCGACGCCGCGCACGCGGACGCGCCGCTCATCGTATTTCTGCACGAGGGACTAGGCTCCGTCGCGATGTGGAGGGACTATCCCGCAACACTCTGCGCGGCCGCCGGGATGCGGGGACTCGTGTTCTCGCGCTATGGCTACGGCCGTTCGACATCGCGGCCCCCGACGGAGAAATGGCCCGTCGACTTCATGCACGTGCAGGCGCACGCCGTGCTGCCCGCGTTATTCGAGCAACTCGGCATCGAGGACCCGCCGTGGCTTTTCGGACACAGCGACGGCGCGTCCATCGCGCTGCTCTACGCCGCGGCGTTTCCAGCGCGCCTCGCCGGCCTGGTGGCCGTCGCACCGCATGTGTTCGTCGAGGATGTGAGCGTGGCCAGCATCGAACAGGCACGCATTGCATACGAGGCGACCGATATGCGTCAGAAACTCGCGCGCTACCACGACGATCCCGACTCCGCCTTCCGCGGCTGGAACGACATCTGGCTCGACCCTGCCTTTCGCGCCTGGAACATCGAGCAATGCCTGCCGTGCGTCCGTTGCCCAGTACTGGCCGTGCAAGGGGAGGACGACGAATACGGAACGATGGCGCAGATCGACGCCATCGCTCGGCTCGTTCCCCACGCGAGGCTCGTCAAATTGCCCGCGATGCGGACATTCGCCGCACCGCGACCAGCCCGCGGTGCTGACCGACGCGGTGGTGTCATTTCTGAACGAACATCGACAGTTTCCGTTGTACTCGGCCGTGGCGGCCCGCTCATGATCCGGGAAGGCGACCGCCACGGGCGGCAGCCACCGCTTCGACGCGCGCGGGCGGCGATGAGTCGTGTAGGATGACGCGCGGACCGCTGAAAGAACGCGAATCAACGTCCAGGAGGAGAGCCGTGGCAATGAACGAACAGTGGAGGCAACGCCGCCGGGTGGTCCAAGCGCTTGGCGCCGCGGGCGCCCTTGGCGCAATCGGGGGAGCGAAGTTGGCCTGGGCCCAGGCCGGCAAGATCAAGGTCGGCTTCATGCTGCCCTATACCGGCACCTACGCGGCGCTGGGGCGCGCGATCGAGAACGGCTTCAAGCTCTATGTCAGCGAGCAGGGCGGCAAGCTCGGCGGACGCGAGCTCGAGTACTTCACCGTCGACGACGAATCGGAACCCGCGAAGGGGGCGGACAACGTCAACAAGCTCATCAAGCGCGACAATGTGGATGTCATCGTCGGCACCGTCCACTCCGGCGTGCAGATGGCGATCGTGAAGGCTGCGCGCGAAAACAACACCCTGTTGATCATTCCCAATGCCGGCGTGGACGAGGCGACCGGCCCGCTGTGCGCGCCGAACGTCTTCCGCGTCTCGTTCTCCAATTCGCAGCCGGGGCTCGCAATGGGCATCGTCGCTGCGCTGAAGGGGTACAAGACCGCGGTCACGATCACCTGGAAGTACGCCGCCGGCGAGCAGTCGATCGGCGGCTTCAAGGAGACCTTCGAGAGGGGCGGCGGCAAGGTGCTGAAGGAGTTGTTCGTCCCGTTCCCGAACGTGGAATTCCAGGCACTTTTGACCGAGATCGCTTCGATCAAGCCCTCCTGCGCATACGCCTTCTTCGCCGGCGGGGGTGCGGTCAAGTTCGTCAAGGACTACGCCGCGGCCGGCCTCAAGGAAAAGGTCCCGCTGCTCGGCGCGGGATTTCTTACCGACGGCACGCTCGACGCACAGGGTGCGTCCGCCGACGGGCTCCTCACTACGCTGCATTACGCCGACAACCTGACCACGCCGCGCAACACCGCATTCCGGCTTGCCTACGCCAAGGCTTATAGCGCCAAGGCCGACGTCTACGCCGTGCAGGGCTATGATTCGGCGCAGCTCTTAGGCCTCGGATTGCGGGCCGTCGGCGGTGACATAGGCCAGCGACAACTGCTCTACCGGGCGATGGCCTCGGCGGAGATCGACAGCCCGCGCGGCAGGATCACCCTCTCGCCTTCGCACAACGTGGTGCAGGACTTCTACCTGCGCAAGGTCGAGAACGGGGAGAACAAGTCCATCGGACTGGCAGCGAAGGCGCTCGCCGATCCCGGACGTGGCTGCACGATGTGACGATTGACCGGCGGCGTTTTGTCGTCGTGCTGGGCGTGAGTGCGCTCGCGCCGCCGCTTGCTTCGTTCGCCCAACAACCGCGGCGGATCCCGCGGATCGGCCTCCTGATTCCGGAGACTCCTTCCGTTGAGGCGAGTCGCGTCGAAGCGTTGCGCGCGGGCCTGCGTGATCACGGCTATGTCGAGGGCAAGAGCATCGTTATCGAACTTCGATCGGCTGAGGGCAATTACGATCGTCTGCCCGAATTGGCGGCGGAGCTGGCCAGGCTCAAGGTCGACGTGATTGTCGCCTTTGGAACCAAAGCGGTATCGGCAGCCCAACGCGCTACCACGACGATTCCCATTGTCGATCCGGTCATGGGCGATCCCGTTGCGATCGGCCTCTCCAGCAGCCTCGCGCGTCCGGGAGGGAACATCACCGGGTCCGTCCAGTTTTCTCCGGAAACCGGCGCGAAAAGACTGGAGTTTCTCAAGGAGGCGATTCCGCGCATCACCCGGATTGCGGTACTCATCAATCCGGCGAACGCCGGGAATCCGCTGCAACTCCAGACCATGACCGTCACGGCAAACGCATTGCATGTGGAGGTGCAAGCACTCGAGGCACGCAATGCCAAGGAATTGGGGGATGTGCTTGCAGCGTTGGCGCAACGGCGCGTCGACGCGCTGATGGTTCCGACGGACACGCTCTTTCGTGCCCACGCCATCGAGATCGCAGATCGTGCGGCAAGTCTCAAACTTCCTTCGGCCGGGTCCAGGGAATTCGCGGTCGCCGGTGGACTGATCGGTTACGGGCCTGATCCGGTTCCGCTGTATCGTCGCTCCGCTTATTTTGTGGACCGGATTCTCAAAGGCGCGAAGCCGGATGACCTGCCGATCGAGCGGGCGACCAAGGTGGATCTGGTGATCAATCTCAGGACGGCGACAGCGCTCGGCATCACCGTTCCGCAATCGCTGGTGGTGCGCGCGGATGAATTGATACGCTGAAGTCCACGATCGAAAGCCTCGCATGGACTTAGCCACCTTTCTCGTCCAGTGCCTGAACGCGTTGCAGTACGGCCTGCTGCTGTTCCTGGTCGCGAGCGGACTCACGCTCATCTTCGGCATCATGGGCGTCATCAACCTGGCGCACGGCAGCTTCTACATGATCGGCGCCTACCTCGCGTATTCGCTCGCGCCGGTGTTCGGCGGCAACTTCGTCGCTACGCTTTTTGCGGGCCTCGTGCTGGCGGTGATTTTCGGCTACGTCCTCGAGTGGCTGTTCTTTTCCTACCTGTACCAGCGCGACCACCTGCAGCAGGTGCTGATGACGTATGGCCTCATCCTCGTCTTCGAGGAGCTGCGCAGCATCCTGGTCGATAACGATGTGCATGGCGTCCCGGTGCCGGCATGGCTCGACGGCTCCATCCAGTTGGGCGATCTCATGCAGTATCCGGTCTACCGGCTCGCAATTTCTGCGGTTTGCCTGGCGGTGGCGGCCACGCTCTACTTTGTGATTGCGCGCACGCGCCTCGGCATGATGGTCCGCGCGGGCAGTTCTAACCGCGAGATGATCCAGTCGCTCGGCATCGACATCAAGTTCCTGTATCGCGTCGTGTTTGCCGCAGGCGTGGCACTCGCCGTGCTGGCGGGCATGATCGCCGCCCCGGTTTCCTCGGTGTACCCTGGCATGGGGGCGCAGGTGCTCATCATCTGCTTCGTCGTCGTCGTCATCGGCGGCATCGGCTCCGTGCGCGGCGCATTCCTTGCCTCGCTTCTGGTCGGCATCGTGGACACATTCGGAAAAGTGCTGTTTCCGCAGGCCGCGGGAATCGCCATCTATCTGCTGATGGCGGCGATCCTGCTGTGGAAGCCCGAAGGCCTCTTCAAGCAGGGCTGACTCGGACGAATGCACGCCGTGACCCGCCGCCTGTCCCCGTCGCTCATCGTCGTCGTGCTGCTGCTCGCGTTCCCGCTCGCGACGACCGGCTTCTACCTCGAATTCACGGCGAAGGTCATGATTCTGGCGATCTTCGCGCTGTCGCTCGAATTGCTGGTGGGCGCGACCGGGCTCGTAAGCCTCGGCCACGCCGCGTTCTTCGGCATCGCTGCGTACGCGACCGTGCTGCTGTCGCCCAAGTATGGCGCAGCCAACTTTTTCTGGCTTCTGCCGGTGACCGTCATTTGCGCGGCTCTGTACGCGTTCGCCGTCGGGTCGTTGTCGCTGCGCACGAAGGGCGTTTACTTCATCATGGTGACGCTCGCGTTCGCGCAGATGGCGTACTACGTGTTCCACGACACGCCATTGGGCGGCGGCACCGACGGAATCTATCTCAACGTCAAGCCGGACGTCGTGCTTTTCGGCGCGCGGCTCGCCGACCTGGGCAAGCCGGTCGTCTTCTACTATTTCGTGCTCACCTGCCTGGTAGCCGTGTTCCTGTTTCTCGTGGTGCTGCTGCAAAGCCGCTTCGGCCGCGTGCTAGCGGGAATCAAGAGCAACGAGCAGCGGATGCGCGCCGTCGGCTTCGCCACCTTTCCCTACAAGTGGGCCGCGTTCACGCTGGCCGGTGCGCTGGCTGGCCTGGCCGGATTCCTGGTTGCCGTCAAGGATGGCTTCGTCAATCCGGAAATGTTGTCATGGCACGAGTCCGGCGCCGTGCTGCTGATGCTGATCCTGGGCGGCATGGGACGCTTGTCGGGCGCGGTGCTGGGGGCGTTTGCGTTTTCGCTGCTGCAGTTGTTTTTTCAATGGGATGTGGTGTTCGGCAATTTCGCCAAGCACTGGCAGCTCATGCTCGGCGGCACGATCATTTTCTGCGTTGCATTCATGCCGAACGGGCTGATCGGACTGCCGGGCCAGTGGCGCGCGTGGCGCGCGCGCAAGAAATCCGGAGAGGCGCATGCCTCCGTACGCAACTGAGGGCGCGAAGCTTCTGCGCGCTCGCGGTGTCACGCAGCGCTTCGGCGGGCTCACCGCGGTTTCCGATGTTTCGCTCGAATTGGCGGAAGGGGAGATCCATGCGGTGATCGGCACGAACGGCGCAGGGAAGTCGACTTTGATCAATGTGCTGGCGGGCGAAATACCGATCACGGAAGGTTCGGTCGAACTGCTGGGACGCGACGTCACGCTCTGGTCGCAGCCGCGGCGCGCGCAGGCTGGCCTCAACCGCAGCTATCAACGCACGACGATCTTCCCGCGCTTCTCGGTGTTCGAGAATTGCCGCCTCACCGCACAAGCAACACACCAGGCGCCGTGGAAATGGTGGGCGGCCGCGGCCGCATGCCCGTGGAGCACTGCCCTGGCGCAGGAAGCGCTCGAGCGGACGGGCCTGGCCGGGCTTGCGGACCGGACCGCAGGCCTCCTGTCCCACGGCGAGAAGCGGCAACTGGAAATCGCCATGTGCATCGCCACGCGGCCCCGCGTCCTGCTGCTCGATGAGCCGCTCGCCGGCATGGGTCCGGAAGAAACGGATCGGATGCTGGCCTTGCTCGCCGGCCTCAAGGAAGCGCATGCGATCCTCCTGGTCGAGCACGACATGGACGCGGTGTTCCGCGTGTCCGACCGCATTACCGTCATGATCAACGGTGCGGTGATCGCGAGCGACGTGCCCGCCGCCGTCCGCGCCGATCCCGATGTGCAGTTGGCCTACCTGGGCGAAGTTCATGCCGACTGAAGCGCCGATTGCGGCTGAATTGCCGACCAAGCCACTGCTGGTCGATGCGCACGACGTGCACGCCCACTATGGCGAAAGTCACGTGTTGCGCGGCATCTCGCTGTCGGTGCGCGCCGGCGAGGCAATCGGCCTGCTGGGGCGTAACGGCATGGGCAAGACCACGCTGATCCGCACCCTCATGGGTCACGTGCGCGCGTCGCGCGGACGCATCGCGATTCGCGGACAGGACGCAACCCGGACGCCGCCCGACCGCGTCGCGCGATGGGGACTGGCGCATGTGCCCGAGGGCCGCGCGATCTTTCCGAATCTTTCGGTGCGCGAAAATCTCGTGGTCGCGGCGCGCCGCGGCGTGTCCGGCCGCAACGATTGGCCGCTCGAGCGCATTCTCGCCACGTTTCCGCGACTGCGTGAACGCCTCGACTATGGAGGACAGCAATTGTCCGGCGGCGAACAGCAGATGCTCGCGATCGGCCGCGCGCTGTCCACCAATCCCGACCTCCTGATCCTGGACGAGGCGACGGAAGGCCTGGCGCCGCTCGTCGTGCGCGAGATCTGGCGGATCATCGGCGAGATTCGCGGCACCGGGATCGCATCGCTGATCGTCGATCGCAATTTCCGCACTGTGCTTGCCAACACCGACCGGGCGATCATCCTGGAGAAGGGCCGTGTGGTGCTCGAGGGCCGCTCGGAGGACCTGAGGCCGGAAGCGTTGGCGACCCGGCTCGGCGTTTGAGGCAAAATTCGGCCGCCTTCTCTGCGGTAGACTCCGGCCATGCGTGACGCCGGACACACTTCCCCTGTTCATGTTGCCAATCCGGTTGCCGATCGGCGCGCGGGCTGGCATGCACATCTCGCACTCCGCTTCGCGAAGGCCGATACGCGCACGCGTCTCGTCCGGCGGACGCACGTTGGTCCGCTGGTGGTGCAGAAGCCGCTCTATCCGGAGGGTGGCGACGTTTGCCAGTGCATCATCGTGCACCCGCCCGGCGGCATTGCCGGTGGAGATCGCGTCGAACTTCAGGTGGACGTGGAAGCCGGTGCGCATGCGCAACTCACGACACCCGGAGCGACACGGTGGTACCGGAATGCCGGCGCCCCGGCGACGCAGCACATCGCCTTCCGTGTGGCGGAGGGTGCCAACCTCGAGTGGATGCCGCAAGGAACCATCGTGTTCGACGGCGCCCATGCCGCGAGCGACCTTCGCGTCGAACTGACAGGAAATGCGTCGTATATCGGCTGGGACGTCGTGTGCCTCGGCCGCACCGCGTCGTCCGAGCGCTTTGCGCGCGGCCGTTGGCGCCAACGCTGCGACGTATTGCGCGACGGCGCACTCATTTGGAGCGAGCGAGCGATCCTCGACGGAAATTCTCCCTGGCTTTCATCGCCCGCGGGCTTGAACACCGCGCCAGTCTTTGGCACATTCGTGGCCATGTTCTCCGCGTTCGACGATGCGACACTCATCGCCTGCCGTGCGCTTGCACCGGTGGACGGCGATGGCACCGTGACGCTGCTTCCGGAAGCGCTGGTCGCGCGCTATCGCGGCGCTTCGAGCGAAGCGGCGCACGAATATTTTTCGGCGCTGTGGGCGATCGTGCGCCCGCGCGTTTCGGGGCGCAAAGCCGTTGCCCCGCGCATCTGGAAAACCTGATGGACTTGACGCCGCGCGAAAAGGACAAGCTGCTGGTGTTCACGGCCGCACTGGTCGCAGAACGCCGGCTGGCGCGCGGCCTCAAGCTCAACTATCCCGAGGCTGTGGCTTTTATCTCGGCGGCGATCATCGAAGGCGCTCGCGACGGCCGCACGGTGGCAGAAATGATGGGCTACGGGACGACATTGCTGACGCGCGCACAGGTGATGGAGGGCGTTCCCGAAATGATTCCCGAGATCCAGGTCGAGGCCACCTTCCCCGACGGCACCAAGTTGGTCACGGTCCACAACCCCATTCCATGATTCCCGGCGAACTCTTCGTCAGCGACGGCGAACTCGAGCTCAACGCGGGCCGCGATCGTGTCACATTGGTCGTCGCGAACACCGGCGATCGGCCAATACAGGTCGGCTCGCACTATCACTTTGCCGAGACCAATGGCGCGCTGGCGTTCGACCGCGGCAAGTCGCGCGGTTTTCGCCTGAACATTGCCGCGGGCTCGGCGGTGCGCTTCGAGCCCGGTCAGAAGCGAACGGTGGAACTCGTAGCACTATCGGGCGATCGCATCGTGTTCGGCTTCACGGGCGCGGTGATGGGGCCGCTGGACAGGCCAATCAAAAAGGTGGAAAAGCCCGTGGCCAAACGAGGCGGAAAGCGATGAGGATCGGCCGCCGCGCCTACGCCGAAATGTTCGGTCCGACGGTGGGCGACCGGTTGCGGCTCGCCGACACCGATCTCGTCGTCGAGGTCGAGCGCGATCTGACGATATACGGCGAGGAAGTGAAGTTCGGTGGCGGCAAGGTGATCCGCGATGGCATGGGCCAGAGCCAGCGTCTCGCGAAGGACTCGGCGGACACGGTGATCACCAACGCGCTCGTCATCGATTGGTGGGGCATCGTCAAGTGCGACCTCGCGATCAAAAACGGCAAGATCTCGAAACTCGGCAAGGCCGGCAATCCCGACATCCAGCCGGGCGTCGACATCGTGATTGGCGCCGGCACGGAAATCATCGCGGGCGAGGGCATGATCGTCACCGCCGGCGGCATCGACTCGCACATTCACTATATCTGCCCGCAGCAGATCGACGATGCGCTGATGTCGGGCATCACCACGATGCTGGGCGGCGGCACCGGGCCCACCACCGGGACGTTCGCGACCACGTGCACGCCGGGGCCGTGGCACCTGCACCGGATGCTGGAGGCAGCCGAGGCGTTCCCGATGAACCTGGGCTTCATGGGCAAGGGTAATTGCTCGACGCCGGGTGCGCTGTCCGAGCAGATCGAAGCCGGCGCCTATGGCCTCAAATTGCACGAGGATTGGGGAACGACGCCGGCCGCGATCGACAACTGCCTGCGCGTGGCCGACAAGTACGACGTCCAGGTCACGATACACACCGACACGATCAACGAATCGGGCTTCGTCGAGACCACGCTCGCGGCCATCGCCGGCCGCGCGATCGGCACGTTCCACACCGAGGGCGCGGGCGGCGGGCACGCACCCGACATCATCAAGGCGTGCGGCGAGCCCAATGTGCTTCCGTCGTCGACCAATCCGACGATGCCGTACACGGTCAACACGATCGACGAGCACCTTGACATGCTGATGGTGTGCCATCACCTCGACCCGGCGATCGCCGAGGACGTCGCGTTCGCCGAATCGCGGATCCGCCGCGAGACGATCGCCGCGGAGGACATCCTGCACGACCTGGGCGCGTTCTCGATGATGTCGTCCGACAGCCAGGCGATGGGCCGCGTCGGCGAGGTGATCATCCGGACGTGGCAGACCGCGCACAAGATGAAGCAGCAGCGCGGCGCGCTGGCGGCCGATAGCGCGCGCAACGATAATTTCCGCGTCAAGCGTTATATCGCCAAGTACACGATCAATCCGGCCATCACGCAGGGCATTGCGCATGTCGTCGGGTCGATCGAGCCGGGCAAGCTGGCCGATCTCGTGCTTTGGAAGCCTGCTTTTTTCGGCGTCAAACCCTCGCTCATCATCAAGGGCGGCATGATCGCGGCCGCGGCGATGGGGGACCCCAACGCGTCAATCCCGACGCCGCAACCGGTGCATTACCGGCTGATGTTCGGCGCGTTCGGCAAGGCGCTAGCGACGTCGGTGACCTTCGTGTCGAAGGCGGCGCTCAAGAGTCCCGCAGTTGCGAAACTCGGGCTCGGCAAGCCGCTGATCGCGGTGCAGAACACGCGCAAGATCGGCAAGAAGGACATGAAGTGGAATGACCTGACGCCGAAGATGGAAGTCGATCCGGAAACGTATGCCGTGCGCGCCGACGGCGAATTGCTCGTGTGCGAGCCGGCCAAGGTATTGCCCATGGCGCAGCGCTACTTCTTGTTCTGATGATTACGATCCGCGAACGGTTGCCGCAGGCGCTCCCCGCCGACGCGGAACTGGTGCTGCCGTTCGAGTCGCGGCAAAAAAGCCGGCTCATGACGATGCTCGCCTCGGGCGAGTCCGTCGGACTCGTGCTCGACCGTGGCACGGTGCTGCGCGGCGGCGATTGCCTGCGCGCGGACGACGGCCGGGTCGTGCGCGTCGTGGCGGCTGACGAAGCGCTGATGGAGGCGCGTTGCAGCGACGCGACGGGTCTCGCGCGCTGCGCGTATCACCTCGGCAACCGGCACACGCCCGTGCAGGTCGGTGACGGGTGGCTGCGCTTCGCGGCGGACGACGTGCTGGCGGGGATGGCGCGCGCCGTGGGCGCAACGGTTACGGTGATCACCGCGCCGTTCGAACCGGAAGCCGGCGCGTACGCCGGCGGCCATCATCACCATTCAGGCGACGCAAAGCACGGTGGCATCATTCACGACATGGCCGCACGCGTTCGGACCAACACATGAACGGCGATATGCTCGCGCTGGTGCGCTTGCTTCAACTCGCGAGTCCGGTACTGCCGATCGGTGCGTACAGCTATTCGCAGGGGCTCGAGTGGGCGGTGGAGGCGGGCACCGTACATGACGCGGAAAGCGCGCAAGCCTGGATCGGCGACCTCATGGAGTACGCAATCGGACCCGGTGAAATCGCCGTCCTGCACCGCTGCATGAGTGCGATTGCGACAGGTGATCCGGCGGCCTTCGCCGCGTGGAACGCGTGGTTCCGGGCGTCGCGCGAGACTGCCGAGTTGCGCTCGGAAACGGAGCAGATGGGCGCGGCGCTGATCAAATTGCTGGGCGAGCTCGACATGCTCGATGCAACGGCGGGCGAGGCGCTGAAAGGCGCGGGCCCGATGACGCTGCCCGCGGCGTTCGCGTTGGCGGCGCGCGGGTCGCATGTCGAGGCGGAACACGCGATGACCGCGTATGTGTGGTCGTGGCTCGAGAACCAGGTCCTCGCCGCGATGAAGGCGGTTCCGCTGGGCCAAGTGGGCGGCCAGCGCCTGTTGCGGGCGCTGGGTTCGCGGATTCCCTCCGTCGTCGTCGCCGCCACAATGCTGGACGATGACGACGTCGCAAGCTTCGCACCCGGATTGGCAATGGCGTCGGCGCGTCACGAAACGCAATACACACGGTTGTTTCGCAGTTAGAAGGGCGATCTCGCGATGGCAATTCCCCAACCGCTGCGCGTCGGCATCGGCGGCCCCGTCGGCTCCGGCAAGACCGCGCTCACCCTGGAACTGTGCCGCGCGCTGCGCGACACCTACCAGATCGGCGTCGTCACCAACGATATCTACACCGAAGAGGACGCGGCCTTTCTCGTTCGCAACGAGGCGCTGGCCGCCGATCGGATCATCGGCGTCGAAACCGGCGGCTGCCCGCACACCGCGATTCGCGAGGACGCGTCGATCAACCTCGAGGCCGTCGACCGGCTCGCGCGGCGCTTCGGCAATCTCGACGTCGTGTTCGTGGAAAGCGGCGGCGACAATCTCGCCGCGACGTTCAGTCCGGAACTGTCCGATCTCACGCTCTACGTCATCGATGTCGCCGCCGGCGACAAGATCCCGCGCAAGGGCGGCCCGGGCATCACGCGCTCCGACCTTCTCGTGATCAACAAGATCGACCTGGCCCCGATGGTCGGCGCGTCTCTGGAAGTGATGGATCGCGATGCCAGGAAAATGCGCGGCGATCGGCCGTTCGTGTTCACCAACCTCAAGACCGGCGTGGGGCTCGATTTCGTGATCCGCTTCGTCGAGGAGCGCGGGATGCTCAAGAAACCTGCTCCCGAGCGAATAACCTGACGCGCCTGCGCGACTCGCAACGCATGCGGCAACGACGACCGGCCGATGGCCATTGATTTCGCCCCCCTGGTGGCCGACTACGGTTATCCGGCTGCGCTCGTCGGCGCCGTGTTCGAGGGCGAAACGGTCCTCGTCCTGGCAGGACTCTTCGCCCATCGCGGCGTGCTCCACTTGCCATTGTTGATCGCGCTGGGCGCGCTTGGCGGCGCCATCGGCGACATCGCTTATTTCACGATTGGCCGCAAGTGCGGACCGACCCTTCTCGAAAAATTTCCGAAGTTCGCGCCGGCGGCAGAGCGCGTGCATGAGCTGATCGAGCGCTATCCCGCGCTCACCGTATTCGGCATCCGCTTTCTCTACGGCCTGCGCACGGTCGGGCCGGCCGTCATCGGCACCAGCGCGATCTCCTGGCCGCGGTTCCTGCTGCTCAACGCCTTCGGCGCCGTGGTCTGGAGTGCGTGCTGGGTCGGTGTCGGCTACGGCTTGGGTGAAGCCGCGTATCGCCTTCTCGGCCACGTGACGCACATCGGACGCGAATTCTTCATCGCATCCGTCGTCGTTGCCTTGGCGGTGACTGTCGTCCTGCGCCTTCGCCGCCGCCGCATTCGCTCGCCCAAACCCTCGTCGCGCAGCTAGCCTCAGTTGGCTTCCCCAAGTTGGTGCGCGCGCGCCCGCTGCGCACCAATGTGGGATGGCCTGCCCGCACTTCGTTAGCGCAGATGCGGGTCGTGACGATGCGCCGAAAGGTGCGATTCACAAGTCAAATCAACATCCTTGGCCAAGACTCCCGCGCTTGGCATGCGTCGTGCAATGCAACATGGCAGTGGACCTAACGGGCTCCGACTGCACGTCGGGCGCGTTCCACGAGACCGGGATCGCACAACCGATTACTCAACGGGGAATACCACATGCAACGCAAAACATTCTTCCAGCGCCTGGCGCTGATTGCCGCGGTCACCGCTGCCGGTTTGAGTTTCGGCACGCCGGTGCTGGCGGCGGACACGATCAAGGTGGGGGTGCTGCATTCGCTGTCGGGCACGATGGCGATCAGCGAAACAGTGCTGAAGGACGTGACGCTGATGGCCATCGAGGACATCAACGCCAAGGGAGGCCTGCTCGGCAAGAAACTCGAGGCGGTCGTCGTCGACCCCGCGTCGAACTGGCCGCTGTTCGCGGAAAAGGCGCGGCAACTGCTGACCCAGGACAAGGTCGCGGTGGTATTCGGCTGCTGGACATCGGTCTCGCGCAAGTCCGTGCTGCCGGTGTTCGAGGAACTGAACGGACTCCTCTTCTACCCCGTGCAATACGAGGGTGAGGAGCTCTCGAAGAACGTGTTCTACACGGGGGCCGCGCCGAACCAACAGGCCATCCCCGCCGTGGAATACCTGTTGAGCAAGGACGGTGGCGGCGCCAAGCGCATCGTGCTGCTGGGCACCGACTATGTCTATCCGCGCACGACCAATAAGATCCTGCGCTCGTTCCTGCATTCGAAGGGGATCGAGGACAAGGACATCATGGAGACGTACACGCCATTTGGTCACAGCGATTACCAGACGATCGTGGCCGACATCAAGAAGTTCTCCGCCGGCGGCAAGACCGCCGTGGTGTCGACGATCAACGGCGACTCCAATGTTCCGTTCTACAAGGAACTCGGCAACGCGGGCCTCAAGGCCACCGACGTCCCCGTCGTGGCGTTCTCGGTGGGCGAGGAAGAATTGCGCGGCGTCGACACCAAGCCGCTGGTGGGCCATCTCGCCGCGTGGAACTACTTCATGACGTTAAAAAATCCCGCCAACGAGAAATTCAAGAAGGACTGGGCGGCCTACGCGAAGAAAGCCAAGTTGCCCAATGCCAACAAGCCGCTCACCAACGATCCGATGGAAGCGGCCTGGGTGGGCGTGCACATGTGGGCGCAGGCGGTGACCAAGGCCAAGACGACCGAACCGGACAAGGTGATCGTGGCGATGGCCGGGCAGACATATGCGGCACCGGACGGCTTCACGATCAAGATGGATGAAAAGAATCACCATCTGTGGAAGCCGGTATTCATCGGCGAAGTGCAGGCCAATGGCCAATTCAACGTGGTCTGGAAGACGCCGGGTCCGATCAAGGCGACGCCGTGGAGCCCGTACATCCCCGAGGACAAGGGCAAGAAGGACGAACCTTAGAAGAAGTGACGACTGCCGTCACCAATGCCGGCCGTCGACCAAATGCGGCCTGGCCTACGGCGTGAACTTAAGGAATGGGTACCGCAAGTTAAGCAAATGGGTTGGACAGCCCGCCGGCGCGGGAGCGGCATTTGCGGTTCTTTGTCCGCTGCCGTCACCCGTCGCCGGTTTTTTTTGAGCTCGGTTCGGGCGGAACAGGTTGATCGATGCGCGGACGGCTGCTGAAATTCGTGCTGATGTTCGTCACAGGGTGGTGGGCGTCCTGCGCGCTGGCGCTGCCCGTGCCCGTCATCAAGGACCTGGCATTCGGTGAAAGCGACGCGAAAATCAAAGCCCTCAACGCGCTGGTCAGCAGCGGCGACAGCGCGGCACTCCCGTTCCTTCAGTCGCTGCTGGACGGCGAGGTACAGACCTCGGGTGAAGATCTTGTCCTGGTCGTCAAGGGCGACGCTGCAGTCGATGCTTTTACAGGCAAGGCGATCGCGCCGTTACCCGAGGCGCGTGACGATGTAGTCGTGAACAACCGGATGCGGCGGGAACTGACAACCGCCATCGCCGCGCTGAAGCTCTCCTCACCCGACCGCGCCGTCCGTTTGGCTGCGGCGAAGGACCTTCAGAACAACTCCGAGGAAGCGGCGTTGCCGGCCATCGACGCCGCACTGGCGAAGGAATCGGATGCTGAAGTGCGCGGCCTGCTGGCGTTGACCCAAGCCTCGATCGAATTGCGCAGCGGCGACAAGGCGAAGCGCCTCGCCGCGGTCCGCGCGCTCGGGCAATCCGATACCGGCGCAACCAAGACGCTGCTGCAGCAGGTGCTCGAACGCAAGGGCGGCGTCTACGTCGAGGCCGACGAGCAGGTCCGCGCCGAGGCGCAGCGCTCGCTTTCCGCGGTCGAAAAGCGGCTTGCGACCGGCGACATTGCCGCACGCATCTTCTCCGGGATTTCGCTCGGAACCATCCTGCTGCTGGCGGCGCTGGGATTGGCGATCACGTACGGCCTGATGGGCGTCATCAACATGGCGCACGGCGAGTTGATCATGATCGGCGCTTACGCGACGTATGTCGTGCAGAGCCTCTTTCGCCAGCATGCCCCTGGCGCGTTCGACTACTACCTGCTGCTGGCCGCCCCGATGGCCTTCGCGATCAGCGCGGCGGTTGGCGTCGTGCTCGAAAGGACGGTGATCCGGCACCTCTACGGGCGCCCGCTCGAAACGCTGCTCGCCACATGGGGTTTGAGCCTCATCCTGATTCAATCGGTGCGCACGATCTTCGGGGCGCAGAACGTCCAGGTCGAGAACCCGTCGTGGATGTCTGGCGGCCTCGAGATCATGACGAATGTCGTGCTGCCGTGGAGTCGCGTCGTGATCATCGCCTTCGCCGCGTGCGTGTTGCTCGCGGTCTGGCTGCTGCTGACGCGCACGCGGCTCGGGTTGCACGTCCGCGCGGTCACGCAGAATCGTGCGATGGCGAGCGCGCTCGGCGTGCGCACGCCGAAGGTCGACATGATGGCCTTCGGATTGGGATCGGGTATCGCGGGCCTCGCAGGTTGCGCGTTGTCACAGATCGGCAATGTGGGCCCGGACTTGGGCCAGAGCTACATCGTCGACTCGTTCATGGTCGTCGTGCTGGGAGGCGTGGGTCAACTCGCCGGGACGGTCTACGCCGCACTCGGATTGGGCGTCATGAACAAGTTCCTCGAGGCGTGGCAGGGCGCGGTGCTGGCGAAGATCATGATCCTCGTGTTCATCATTATCTTCATCCAGAAACGCCCGCAAGGATTGTTCGCGCTCAAGGGCCGAACGGTCGAGGCCTGATCCGTGGCCCCAGGATTCATGCCGCTCGCTCCCCCCGCAGGCTTTTCGCTGCCCCGTCTCTGGTCCGGCCGGATGTGGAGTTTCCTGGGTTCGGCGGCGGCGCTCCTCTTCATCGCGATACCGATCGGCAATCTCGTCGTTCCGGAAGGCAACGCGTTCCACATCTCCGACTATTCGGTCACGCTCGCAGGCAAGATCATGTGCTACGCCATCGTTGCGCTGGCGATGGACCTGATCTGGGGGTACACCGGAATCCTCTCGCTCGGCCACGGCACATTCTTCGCGCTTGGCGGCTACGCGATGGGGATGTACCTGATGCGCTCGATCGGGCACGACGGCGTGTACAAGAGCGACCTGCCCGACTTCATGGTGTTCCTCGACTGGAAGGCCTACCCCTGGTACTGGAGCTTCACCGAGCACTTCTGGTATTGCGCGCTGCTGGTGGTGCTGGTGCCGGGTCTGCTGGCACTCGTCTTCGGCTTCTTCGCCTTCCGCTCGCGGATCAAGGGCGTCTATTTCTCGATCATCACGCAGGCGATGACTTACGCGTTCATGCTCCTGTTCTTCCGCAACGACACCGGCTTCGGCGGCAACAACGGCTTCACCGACTTCAAGCGCATCTTCGGATTCCCCATCGCGGCGCCGCAAACGCGGATGGCGCTCTTCGTGCTGACCGGCGCCGCGCTCCTGGGCTTCCTCATGTTAGGGCGCGTCATCGTCGGGTCCAAGCTGGGACGCGTGCTGACCGCAATTCGCGACGCCGAGACGCGCGTCATGTTCTCCGGCTACAACCCCGTGTACTTCAAGCTATTCATCTGGACACTGTCGGCGGTGATCTGCGGCATCGCCGGGGCGCTGTACGTGCCGCAGGTCGGAATCATCAACCCGAGCGAAATGTCGCCCGCCAATTCGATCGAGATCGCGATCTGGACCGCCGTGGGCGGCCGCGGAACATTGATCGGCCCGGTCATCGGCGCCGCAGCCGTGAACCTCGGCAAAAGCTGGTTCACCCAGGCATTTCCCGAATACTGGCTGTTCCTGCTGGGCCTCCTGTTCATCCTCGTGACGCTGTTCCTTCCACGCGGCATTGCCGGACTGTGGTCGAAAAAATCATCATGAAGAATGCCGCGCCCGCGTCGGACGACCCGCTGCCGGTCGCGCAGGGCGGCAGCAAAGACACCGGTATCAGCGATGGCCACCTGCTCACCGACGGCGTCGATATCAGCCACCGCGGGATTCTTTACCTGGATTCGATCTCAGTCGCGTTCGACGGCTTCAAGGCGCTGAACGATCTCTCGCTGGTCGTCGACGCTGGCGAACTGCGCTGCGTGATCGGCCCCAACGGCGCCGGCAAGACGACGATGATGGACGTGATCACGGGCAAGACGCGCCCGGACAGCGGCACTGCGTATTTCGGCCAGACCATCGATCTCACGGAACTGACCGAGCCGGAGATCGCCGGCCGCGGCATTGGCCGCAAATTCCAGAAACCGACGGTGTTCGAGCGGCACACGGTATTCGAGAACCTGGAACTCGCGCGCAAGGCGAACAAGCGCGTATGGCCGACGTTGACGGCCGAGCTCGATTCCACGGCGCGCGACCGGATCCTGACCATCCTCGAGACGATCCACCTAGCGCCAGAGGCGTCGCGCCTGGCCGGATTGCTGTCGCATGGCCAGAAGCAATGGCTCGAGATCGGCATGCTACTGATGCAGGAGCCGCAGGTCCTTTTGCTGGACGAACCGGTGGCCGGCATGACCGACGACGAAACGATGCGCAGCGCCGAACTGTTCCTCACGCTCGCTGGCGACTACACGCTCGTGGTCGTCGAACATGACATGGATTTCGTCGCGCAGATCGCCGACCGTGTCACAGTGCTGCATGAAGGCCGCGTGCTGGCGGAGGGCTCGATGAGGGTCGTGCAGGAAAACGAACAGGTGATCGAAGTATTTTTAGGACGTTGACCATGCTGCAGGTGGAAAAAATCAATCAGTACTACGGCGGCAGTCACATCCTGCGCAACGTGTCGTTCGACGTTCCCGCCGGAAAATGCACGACGCTCCTCGGCCGCAACGGCGTCGGCAAGACGACGCTGCTGCGCTGCCTCATGGGACTCGTGCCGGTGCGGTCTGGCGACATCCGGCTCGATGCTGCTGCCATCACCACGTTGCCGCCGCACGCGCGGGCGCGCCGAGGCTTGGGCTACGTGCCGCAAGGCCGCGACATCTTCCCGCGCCTGACCGTGCTCGAAAATCTGCAGATGGGGCTGGCCACGCAGAACAAGAGCGCCGGGATCCCCGCATTCATCTACGAAATGTTTCCTGTGTTGAAGGACATGCTGGGCCGCCGCGGCGGCGATCTGTCGGGCGGCCAGCAGCAGCAGCTGGCGATCGGGCGCGCGCTCGCGCTGCGCCCCAGGCTCCTCATCCTCGATGAGCCCACCGAAGGCATCCAGCCGTCGATCATCAAGGATATCGAACGCGCGATCCGCAAGCTGACGCAGGGCGGCGAGATGGCGATCCTGCTGGTCGAACAGTACTACGATTTCGCCAAGTCGCTGGCCGATCACTACATCGTCATGTCGCGCGGCGAAGTCGTGGCGCGGGGACCGGGCGCGACGATGGACGCCGACAACGTGCGCGCGCTGCTCGCGGTTTAGTGCGTCCGTTTGCGGATTCGGCGGCCTTGCGTGCCGCCTCTTCTTCGCGCTGCAAGTCCCGCTGTTCGTGACGCCAGTCGATTTCCAGTCCGACCAGCCGCGCCACGAGCACGGCGAGAAACAAGTTGCCGGCCAGGGCTTCCATCGTGGCCAGCGAGCGCGCATAAGGATGCAACGGCGTGATGTCGCCATAGCCGGTCGACGTCAGCGTTATGAAGCTGTAATAGGACAGCTTCGGGCTGATCGCGGCGAAGTCGGCGGGTACTCCGCCGATGGCAAACGCGTCCGGCGACGAAAGCCGCCAGCAGGCGGTATGCCTGCGTGAAGATGATGCCGATCAGCAGGTACGAACCGATCGCGCCCATGATGCGGTTGAGGTTCATCCGGCCGTCGCGCATCACGCGCGCCAGCAGCAGCGCGCCGAGGAAGCCCGCGGCCAGCATCGTCAGCAGCGAGCGCAGCGCCGTGAGCCATGCGTGGTCGAAGAAGTGTTCGAGGAGACTGGCCGCGACCGACCCGGCCAGGAAGATGAGGAACATGCGCACGATCGGCCGCGGCTCGAACACGAACATGGCGCCCAGCGCGAGGAACGCAGCGAACACGAGATCGAGCCAGAAGCGCCGGATCACGCCGACCTCGACCATCGGGTAGAGGACGAACACGAAGAAGATGAGGATGCAGACGGCGAGCGTCAGGCTGCCGTCGCCCATACAGAATCGATACGCGCGTTGCAGCGGAGTGGCCATTGCGAGGCGTGGAAATTGAGGCAGACGTTGCCGGACCGACTGTCGCGAAGTCTACCCCAGGTCGCGGGCTTCGCGCTTCCTGCGCCGCGCCTGCGCAACTGCGTCGCGTATCGGTCGATTCGCCCGGAGTTCGTCGGGGTCATTGGGTGGTGGTCCGAGTGACAGCGGTAGTTGAGTGGGCCCGGCTGGACTCGAACCAGCGACCAAAGGATTATGAGTCCTCTGCTCTAACCAACTGAGCTACGGGCCCGTAATAGGGGAAACAGCGCTTACCAGGTGACTCGTTCAGGCGCGTATAGACAGAATATAGACGGCTGAGAATAGTCCCTTGGACGCATCACTCAAGGATAACAGGCCGGGGTAGCGGCCGGTCCCGTAGCGCGCGTCCTGGGGCGTTCTACGCGGTCGGGGTGCCCAGGATTCGGCGCTCTTCGTCCAATGTCCAAGGACCCCAAACAGAGCAATCCGACACCATCTTTGCCGCTTGCATCTTGGTGTAGCGCCGATGCTCATTGCCGCCGTACTTCGTCAGATAGACGGCAAGCGGAATCTCGCGGTCGGCTACCGGGTCGTAAACCATGTCGCCCGATTGCAGCCATGCGTGATCGCTCCGGCCACCTGGCCCATTTGCTTCGCCGTGTATCAGTACCCACTCGTCGCCTGAATCCAAAATCGCCTTGGCTGCGAGTTCGTAGCAGCGGCCTTGCCGCTTCCTGATCCGTGATAGCACTTGTTTCGGGTGCAAGTTCTCCTCCTACTTCTTGCCGTCGCCGCGCGGCGGAGGGTAAAAGCCGTGCTCACGCGCCGACTCGTCCAATGTGGCGACGTATTCCTCTATCTTCGCCGCAACGTAGTCGAGCGCGTCGCCCTTTGTGAATGAATCGTCGCGTAGACCATCAATAACTTCTAACAGCGAAGTCCAGATGCGTCGCGCCTCAGAGATCGGCACGGCTGGCTCTTTGGTTGGGTCCATATCGCCTCCTGTTGGTCAGTTTACTTCTTCGGCGCGGTCACGCCGTCGACGCTGACGCAGCGCACGCCGACTAGAGCAGAGCCCTTGCCGTAGCTGGTCCAAGACAACTCTGTCGCAGTTCGGCCAGGAGCGCAGCGGCCTGCTCAGGTTCTAAGCAGGCGGCACGCCCGTGCGGATGCACTCCACGATGTAACGCCCGTACAATCGCGCAATGATTCGCTTCGCGCGCGGCAGCCAACGACGGGTGATCGTGTGCGGCGGATACGCCGTCAAGTTACCGCGGCTACACCGACTGCGCGCGGGCGCGCGAGCCAACTTGGAAGAGGCTCGCATCTGGCGTGAAGGTTGGCAGCGTCGATATCCTGAACTCTGCCCCGTTGTTGCGTGTTTGCCATTCGGAATCGCGCTCGTGATGCCCGCAGTGCACATCATGACGCGCATTGAGTTGGATCGGTTTGACGCCAGCGGCGAGAAGCCGGAACACTATCCGGACCCAGAGCTGTACGAGGACAAACTAGGCGAATGGGGCTACCTGAACGGACGCCCGGTCGTCGTCGACTATGCGATGCGCGTCCACATGACGTTGGAAGATCTTGAATTGATCGACCCACGGGTCCGTACGATCTCCGACGTTATGCGCGAATGAATAATCTCGCCTTGGACGGGTCGCCGGATGCTAATGTGCGGTGCCGCCGCGCAGCTCGTCGCGAAGCCGCTCTAACTTTCGCCGCAGTATCGGTGCTGCAGCGAAAAGCTCGACGTGCTGGCAGCGATCAAGTTCGCTCAACTCGTCGTCCATGATGTCGAGCAATTCTTTCGCGTGGCGCAGCAGATCATCGAAATCGGTGCCGACTTGGCCGGACTCTGCCTTGTTTCGAGCTTCGCGCATCGCGTCGACGAACGCCTCAATGGCGCGGCCCGCACCCGCGCTGCTCATGTCTTAGCTCGCCTGACGCGGTCCTGCATCTTCTTCGGCATTCGGTCCATTTGCATGATGTCGCGGAACACCGGGCCGATGAGGCCGCGTCAAGCGGATCGGCCATGACGGGGAATCTTACAGTCGCTCCAAATAGCCCGTCCGCAATTGCCATCAATTCAATGGCCTACGCGGCTAGGCAGGATTCGTGCGTCCGACAATCTTTCATTACTACGGGGGGCGAGAAAATGGGCTATCGCCATAGATTGGCGCGTATTCTTGGCGTTGCCGCGCTCGCAGTTTCCGCAATCTATGTGAAGCTCGACCCGCTATATGGATATTGGGCAAGGGAGGCTTTGCAAGTAATGACGCCTCTTGTCACGGAGGCTGTCCCGGAGCCCGCTACGCTCGCGCTTCTTGGTTTGGGTCTCGCCGGACTGGCGTTCGCGCTCGCAAGCAGTAGCAGACGCCGCACGGACACAGACCCCGCTACGGCGGGGTTTGTCTTTTGTGGCGCCCGCCCTTCCAGACGAGGCGAACGGAGCAACCGCTTGCGTGTGCCGGGCCGCGTCGCGCATTCAACGCTGGCCCGCAATCATCCGTTTGGCCTAACCGCACCCTATTACGGCGTAGTCCGCCAGTAGCGTACCTCTTGTCGGTGACAAGACTTCATTGGTTTTTCCTTTGGGTTCCTGCAATGGCACGAAGATTGCACCCCATTGATCCCATGATCGCGCTGCTGGAAGGGCTGGCTATTTTTTGGGTGGCGCTTATCGGCGCGTTCATTGCGCTGGTGCTGCGAGACATCCTGTTCAGGAATGACGACGACCCGCCCGAGGAGCGGTAGCCATGCGCTCCTGCGCGGATGCAAGGTTCCGCAGCGCCCATAGAATTCCGCGAATTCGCGTTCGTTCATTTCGCCAGCGTCGCGCATTCAGCGCCTGGCCCGCAATCATCCGTTTGGCCTAGCCGCGAATGACCGCCCGCCGTTCCCGAACACCTCACTTGCGCGAACGAATTGCGACTGCGGGATCGTGAGCCCGGAGGGGCCCTCGGACCTTCAGGCCTCAAGTCTTTGGTTGTAGCTGTCGGAGCGTTCTGCTTGACCGACTTGATGCCGTTTTCCATGGACGACGCAGACGAATACATTTCGCTCTTGCCAATGGTCTGACCATTGCTGGCAACCAGCACGAAGTACGGTGAGCCGTCCTTGGCCGTCTTGCGGTGAAAATGGTCGTCGTTAGGGGCGTTGGTCTTGACCGATGCGATGCCGTTCTCGGCGGCGGACTTGCTGGTATAGCGCTCGCTCGTGAGAATGACCTCGTGGTTTCCTGCCTTGAGGTTGAACATGAATTGCCCGCCTGCTGCGGGCTTGAGTTCGAAATACTCTGCCATGGGGTGCCTCCGTCAGAGGTGATGGAGAGGGACCTACGGTCGAGATGATACGACTAATTGCCACCACGCTCCGACATGGGGCCGGCCCGCAATCATCCGTTTGGCCTAGCCGCGAACGACCGCTTTCGACTGCGGGCTCAACCGGTCGACGCAACACCGTCCATCCTTATAGACAACGGTTTGAAGCCTATGGCCTTCTCGCGACGTGGCTTAGCGAGGATCCGAGGTTGTAAAAGCACGAGTGAGAGGGACCAGGAAACAGCGCTATTTGCGATTAGTACCGATTTGACAAGCACTTGCTGTTGCGTTTCCTAGACCTAGCATGTGTTGCGCTGACCAGTTGAATCCACAACCCTGAGCAGCCTGTCGTGCTCTAAAAAGCGGACGTTCGCGGACTTCGCCGAACGGCCATAAGAAGTCATTCGTTTGGACGGCAGACTTGACCCACGCGGTGTCGAGAATGACGCCAATGCGTGCGGTAGTCCATACGTGGGTCTGCGAGCGCAGGAACACGGCGCCCTTGACCCTTGTCTCGAGGCACACGGTTGACGAAGGTAACTCAAGGCGCCAACATTGAAATTGCTGCAGTGCTGGACGTTGGTCGGCAATTGGTCTCACCGACAACGCTTGCCGCTCGACGGGACATTGTCATGACCAAGGAAGGCACGGACGCCAGTTTTGCTTCGGAGCTGCTCGGCGGGGTGCCGGAAGCCTTCGTGCACACGGCTTTGCTTGCCGGCGGCGTTGGCCTCTGGGAGTGGCCGATCGTCAGCGACCGCATGGCGCTGTCGCCTTACCTCGAGACACTCCTTGGTTACCCGCCCGGCGGGTTCGAGAGCACCAAGTCGTCATTTATCGCGCGGCTCATGCCGCTCGACCGGCCGCGCTTCGAGCTTGCGCTTGCCGATGCGATTGAACGTGGCGCCGAGTGCGATGCCGAGTTCCGCGTGTTCGACGTTCACGGAGCTTGCCGGTATTTCGTGGCGAAGGGGCGCGTAATGCGCGATTCGTCGGGCGCGGCGGTCCGCCTCGTCGGCACGATGCAGGAGATTCCGGCCGCGGTCGTCACCGAAAGGCGGATGCGCCGACAGCAGGGCGCGCTGCTCGCGCTGGTCTCCAACGAACGCGACGACAACCTGCCCCTCGACGACGCGCTGGCGCGCATCACGAAGGTGGCGGGCACCACCCTCGACGTGGAGCGCACCAGCGTCTGGTTGTTCACGGAGGACCGCTCGAAACTCGTCTGCAGGAGTCTGTTCCGAAGAAGCCTCGGCCGTCAGATGGCCGGCCCGGATCTCGACGTCAGCGCGTTCCCCGCCTATATCCTCGCGCTCGAGCAGAATCGCGCTCTGGACGCCTCCGACGCGCAGAACGATCCGCGTACCCGCGAGCTGACCGAGGGCTACCTCGTGCCGCTTGGCATCACGTCGATGCTCGAGGCGACGGTGCGCATGGACACCGGCGAGCTCGTCGGCGTCGTCTGCCACGAGCATGTCGGACCAATTCGCCAGTGGGTGCTCGATGAAAGGAGCTTCGCCGCCTCGATCGCAGACATGGTGACGGGTGCGCTTACCGACGATCGTCGCCGGCGCCTCACGGCTGCGCTCGCGCACAGCGAGGAGCGGTATCGCACCTACGTTTCGATCTCCACCGAGGCGGTCCTGGGGGCCGAGTTCGATCCGCCAGTGAAGACGGATCTACCGCTGGAGCAGCAGGCGGACGAGGTGACGGCGCGCGCCGTCATCGTCGAATGTAATCAGGCGCTCGCGCGAATGCTGGGCGTGGGTTCCACGGAATTGTTGCGCGGTCGGTCGATCGCGGACCTGCTTCCCGAGGGCGTCGCGCACCGCATCGCACTCGAATGGGTGCGGGCGGGCTACCGCCTGAGCGAGCAAGAATTCCAGATTACCGCGACCGACGGCCGGTCGCGGTGGGTGCTGGGTTCGAATGTTGGCGTGATAAAGGATGGCGCCTTGACAGGACTCTGGTCCACATGGCGCGACATCACGGGACGCAAGGGCGCGCTCGCCAAGCTCGAGTATCAGGCGCGGCACGACCCACTCACCGGCCTACCGAACCGCAAGTGGCTCGCCGAGCAGCTCAGCGCACGCATCGCCGAGTCGGCGGCCAACGGCGAGCGGCTCGCACTGCTGCTGATGGACCTCGACCGCTTCAAGGAGATCAACGACGCGCTTGGGCATCTTGCTGGCGACCAGCTGCTCAAGTTGATCGGACCGCGCCTCAAGCCGCTGCTCGATGCGACGCACGGGGAGATCGCGCGACTAGGTGGCGACGAGTTCGCCGTGATCATCCGACGTGCTGGGAGCGAAGGTGCGATCCACGCGACCGCAGCCGAGCTCGTCGCAGCGCTGCGCGAGCCGTTCCTGGTCGGGACGCTGCACCTCGGCATCGACGCGTCGATCGGCGCCGGGATCTTTCCGGTGCATGGCAATGACGCCTCGACGCTGCTCCGATGCGCGGACGTTGCGATGTACGAGGCAAAGCGCAAGGGTCTTCGCGCTCAACTCTATTCACCGGCGCTCGACCGCCATTCGCCGCGTCGCCTGGCGTTAGCGACAGCGCTCGGCGAAGCGATCCGAATCGGCCAGATCAAGGTGCATTACCAACCCATCGTCAGCTTGCGTGAGCGGCGCATTGAGGGCGTCGAGGCGCTCGCCCGGTGGCAGCATCCGGAATACGGAATGATCCATCCCGATGAGTTCATTCCAATTGCGGAGATGGGGGACCAGATACGCGATCTAACGCTGTACGTGCTGAACGAATCGGCGCAGCAGTGGGAAGCGTGGCGCAGCTCCGGCTTTTGCACGATCGTTTCGGTCAACCTTTCCGCGCGTGTGCTGATGGACAAGGGCTTCGTCACCGACGTTCGGCGCATCCTGCAGGCCCACAGCGTGCCCGGTGGGAACGTCCATTTCGAGATAACCGAGAGTGCGATGCTCGCCGACCCGGCGCGCGCCATCGAGACAATTACCGACCTGAACACGCTCGGCATCTGCTTCTCGATGGACGACTTCGGCATCGGGTTCTCATCGCTCTCGTCCCTCAAGCAGCTGCCGCTTGCGAGCCTCAAGATTGACCGTTCATTCATTTCGCAGATGCCGACGAGTGAGCGCGACACCTCGATCGTGCGCTCAACGATTCACCTCGCGCATGACCTCGGTCTCACGGTTGTTGCCGAGGGCGTGGAGGCGGCCGATTCGCTCGCTATGCTCACGCGCATGGGCTGCGACCAGGCCCAAGGCTTCGTGATTGCCCCGCCCGCCGAGGGCTCGGTGATCCTCGACTGGGTACGCTCGAACGGCTGGAACTAGCCGCCAGCCGAGTTAGCGCCCCAAACGACCGGAGTGAGCGCCGCCCATTCCATTCTGTAGTCTCGTGCAATGCGCTATGAACGGCAGCTTCGGGTCGATAGAGTCATCGAACGACTGCTCTCAGTGACTTGCCGGTACGGCCGC
>CAVWIM010000010.1:0-265587 GCA_963755065.1 uncultured beta proteobacterium | reverse complement strand
TCGGTTCCTGCTTCGCGCGCCCTGGATGACCTCTACCGCTCGCATGCGGTGGAGGTCTTCCGTTATGCGTATGGCGTCCTTGGCAATCATGCCGACGCGGAGGACGTCACGCAGACGACGTTCGTGAATGCGCTTCGGGCGTTGGAGCGAGGGGAGCGGCCGCGGAAGCCTTCGAACTGGCTGATCACGATTGCGCACAACATTGTGCGGCAGCGTTTCCGCCAGCAGCAGGCGCGGCCGGCTGAAGTTCAGCTCGATCGCCGGCTGGCGGTGTGGCAGCCTGATTCGAGCGGGCCGTCGTTGGAGGAGCTGGTGCGGGCGCTGCAGCGGATCCCGTCGAGTCAGCGCGAGGCGATCATCTTGAGGGAGCTAGAGGGGCGCTCCTACAAAGAGGTGGCTGAGATACTTGGTGTTTCGGTTAGCGCTCTGGAGGCGCTCGTCTTCCGCGCTCGCCGCTCGCTTGCAGACGAGCTCGAGAATGCGGCTACGTGTGAACGGGCGGAGCTGGATCTGTCGCGGCAGCTCGACGGCCGGCTTTCCCGGAAGGAGCGGAGGCGGTTGCGCGACCACATCGCGGAGTGCGCATCCTGTAGAGCCGTGGAGGCCGCCCAGGCGAGGCAGCGGCGTGCCTTCAAGGGGCTGGCGTTGCTGCCGCTGCCGCTTTCCCTGACGGTCTTCAAGGGCGCCCCGAACGCGTCGGCTGCGACCGGGGTCGCAAGCTTGGGTGGCGCCAACAGTTCCGCCGTTCTGGTCGGCGGCGGCGCAGCCAGCGGAGGAACGGCGCTCGGCGGGGCAGCCCTCGGTGGAATCGCGCTCGGTGGGATCGCGTTGAAACTGGCGTTCGTGATCGGGGCAGGATCCGCCCTCGCGAGCGTCGCCTATGTGGGCGTCAAGCAGGTGCACTACCAGCGCTCCCAGCCGAGCCGGGCGCCCGCGGGTACTTCGCTCGCCGGCACGCATTCCCCCTCACTGACGGACCTCGGTGCCGCGGGTGCCCGCACTGTGGCCACACGTCCCACACCCAGCACGACGCCCGACATGACTCTGGACACGGCCTTCAGCGCTGCCTCGGCCGCCGCTACCGATCCTGTTCAAGCGCAAGAGGTGGTGCCGAACGCAGAATCCAACTCGACAAGCGAGCCGCCAACGGCAGGCCTTGGGCTCCCGGCGGGTGCTTCGCCGCCGCAGGGTGGTTCGCAGGATCCCGCGCCAGCAGCAACCGGGGTGGCCGACGCCGGCCCGGACCGGCTGCGGCGGGCCCTGCGCTCCCGGCGGGTGCTTCGGCTTCGCCGCCGCCAGGGTGGTTCGCAGGATCCCGAGTCGGCATCCCAAAGCGGGACGCCCGCAGCAACCGGGGTCGCCGACGCCGACCCCGGACCGGCTGACCCTGCAACCTCACCCGCAACTCAGGCGCCACTCGCCGGCAACAACGACGGGCGCCACTTGGTGGGCCAGTCGCGGCCGAAGAAGTCGTCGCGATCACAGAAGTCCAAGGTGACCAAACGCGCAAAGAGCAAACCGAATCGCCCTCCGAAGAGCAGTGCGCTGCGCCCCGACAAGCCGACGGCGCCCCCGCCGGCCGCTCGCGATCACGCAGCGGACGCCGAACCGCCATCCCCACCCCCCGTCTCAGACGTGAGCACCCCCGCCCTCGCGACCGTCCCTGCAGCCGCACCGTCCCCCACGACCGTCGCGCCGCCCGCACACGAAAAGACGGCCGCGGCCCACGCCAACGGCGCGGATCGGAAACACCAACAAACCGTCACCGGCAACGGCCGACACTAATCACTCGCTGCCAGGAGGCGCTCACCATGCGCCGCCCAGGACAGCATTGCCGATTCAGAAGTGGGCATTCCCGTTTCGCGCCGCCTGCGGAAGAGACGCTTCGCTCGCAGCCGGCCGCGCGGACGCGCCCCTCCTCAGGCTCGCCCCAAGGAACGACAATCCGGCCGAGCCGGACGCGCAGTGCACCCGTCCGGGGGACTCGCAACGATCGGGCCCAGCCTAAATACGACTTGAGCGCGGGCGTCGTAGCCCCATGGCGTCAGGAAACCGCAGCTTGACCCCAGGCTCCGCCCGCGCTCACCTCTCACGATCCCTCGATCGAGCGCGCAGGTTTCCGAACCATCCTGCGTCTACTAGTCAGACGCGTCTCGAAACCTGGCCGCGGCGAGACGCACGAGAGGAAGAGCGCGCAGGCTTCGGGAAGGCCCGCGCGCCGCCTCCCTGGGACTCGCCCGGTGCGGTGGGGCGAGTCCCAATGCGTTCCCTGCTACGACCCGCAAGTCCGTCTCTGCCGACGGCGGACACACCGGGGCTCGTCCGACGGAACTACGAACCGGTCAGGACGGTGCGTGAGCACGTGTCGATGCTCGAGGCTCGCGAGGCTCGGATGAGAGACGGCCTCAAACTCTACTGAGACGCACGGTGTCTCTCGTTGGCCGTCAAGAGTCCGTCCACTCGACGAACGCCTCGTCGGTGTAAGTCGACTCGACTTCCAGGGCGCGCAGCACGTTCTCGTAGAACGCGGATGCCTCGTGACGGCTCGTGACCCGATCGTGACGTGGTCGAGCACGCAGGGTCGATCCTACGGCGCTAGATTGGGCACGGTGCTCGAGCTGCGACCGAACTGTGAGTGCTGCGACCGGGATCTCCCACCCGAGAGCGAGCTGGCGCGGATCTGCACGTTCGAATGCACCTTCTGCGCCGATTGCGTCGAGAACCGGCTCGGTGGGGTTTGCCCCAACTGCGGCGGAGACTTCGCGCGCCGGCCGATCCGGCCCGCAGGGAAGCTCGAGCAATACCCGCCCTCGGCCGTGCGCGTGACGAAGCCCCACGCCGGCTGCACGCCAGCAGCGTAGGTCAGGCCAGGAACGCAGCGATCGCGTCTGCGGTCGCGTCGAAGTCGTCCCAGAGGACGCTGTGCCCTCCCGGCACGACCACCTCGGTGACGTTGCCGTTGCGCGGCGCCGTCAGTGGGATCCACGAGCGCCCTCCCCGCACGATCAGGGTCGGGCAACGTGGCCACGGGGGGCGCGCCTCGGCCATCTCGCTCCACGCGACGATCACCGCGGCCGGCGACCACTGCCAGCGGAGCCGGCCGTCGGACGACTCGACGAGATGCTCTCGGGTCTCCTCCTCGAGCACCTCCCGCGGCGTCGTGAACAGCGATCCGTCGCTCAGTCGCGCCTCGATTGCCTCGTCCGCCGACGCGAATGAGACGTCGTCGCGCGTCAGGTCGGCGCGCTCGCCGGCGACCACGGGGTCGACGTGCATGGCCGGGTCGAGGAGTACCGCCCGCTCGACCCGGTCGGGATGGCGGGCGGCGAGCTCCGCGACCAGCTTGCCGCCGAAGCTGTGCCCCAGCCACGTCGCGCCGGAGATCCCGAGCGCATCCGAGGTCTCGACGAGGTCGGCGAGGTGCTGTTCGACACTCCACGGCGGCTCCCAGCCGGAGTGCCCGTGGCCGCGGTAGTCGACGCCGATCACGCGATGCGTCGGCAGCCGCTCCTCGCCGAGGCGGCGGTAGCGGCGGCCGTGGCCCGTGACGCCATGAAGGCAAATCACCGGCGAGCCTGTGGGCGATCCCCACTCGTAGGTCGAGAGCAGCATGCGGACGTCAGATATAGCGGTTTGACCGTAGAGCCGGTCAGACCTCTAGCACCAGCTTGCCGAAATGCGCCCCGGACTCGAGTGTCTCGAGCGCCTGCGCGGCCTCCGCAAGCGGCCTCACCGAGTCGATCACCGGTTGCCACGAACCGCGCTCGAGGGCCGCGAGCAACCCCGCGAAATCCGCAGGGCTCCCCATCATCGTCCCGAGCAAAGACCACTGGCCGAAGTAGAACGGCCGCACCGGCAGCGTCACCTCGGTGCCGCCGGTGGCGCCGAACACGACGACGCGGCCACCGGGCCGCAGGCACTCGAGCGACTGCGGCCAGGTCGAGCCGACCGAGTCGATCACGAGGTCCACCCCGCCCCGCTCCTTCGCCCACGCGACCCAGTCGGCCGCGACATAGTTGACGCCTGCCTCCGCGCCGAGCGCCTGCGAGCGCTCGAGCTTCTCGTCGGACGACGACGTGACGAGCACGGTCGCTCCCGCCTGGGCCGCCAGCTGGACGGCGAACGTGGAGACGCCGCTGCCCGCGCCGAGCACGAGCACGGTCTCGCCGGCGCGCAGGCCACCGCGGGAGAAGAGCGCGCGATACGCGGTCACGCCGGCGAGCGGCAACGCTGCGGCCTCTTCCCACGAGAGCCGCGCCGGCTTCGGCGACAGGTTCACCTCGGGCACGACGACGAGCTCCGCGTAGGTCCCGTCGCGCGGTCCGCCGAGGATCTGGAAGTCGGGACCGAACGCGGCCTCGCTCTCACCCCAGCCGAGCGCAGGGTTGATCACGACCTCCTCACCCGTATCGCGACGGACGCCCGCTCCGTCGGAGCCGGGGACGAGCGGCAACGGGTAGGGATAGGTGCCTTGGGCGACGAGCACGTCCCGGCGATTCAGGGCAGCGACCCTGAGCTCGACGAGCACCTCCCCGGGGCCAGGCTCCGGATCCGGCACCGTCTCGTGGCGGAGCTCCCCGCCCTCGTGCACTCGGATTGCCTGCATCAGCGCAACGACGCCCAGGGCTCGTCGCCGGCGACGTCCTCGACGCCGTAGCCGTCGTCTCCGACCGCCGGGGAGAGGATCGCGAGGATCTCGGGCCGCCTCCGCCCCGTCGTTGAACGTCGCGTGCACGGCCGAGGCCGGGATCATGACCGAGTCGCCCGCCGAGAGAACGAGCTTCTCCTGCTCGAGCCACTGCTCGATCGTCCCCTCGACCACGTAGATCACCTCTTCCTGCCCCGGGTGCCGGTGGAAGTCGTGGCACTTGCCGGGGAGAAATGTCGCCTCGATCGCGACGATCCCGGCGAGCCCGTCGCGCGGGCCGCTGATCTGGGCGAACACGCCCCAGTCGTGCTCGTCGCGGGTGAGCGAGTTGCCCGTCTTGAATCCTCCAGCCACCTAGTCCCCTTTCACCGGGATCGACTTGAACCGCTTCATGTTGTCGGTCATCGCCACCTCCGTCGGCAGCCGCTCCATCGACGAGGCGCCGAAGAAGCCGACGACACCCTCCGTGCGCGCGAGGATGTAAGCGGCATCGTCCGGCTCGGCGATCGGGCCCGCCGTGACAGAGCACGATCACGTCCGGGTTGACCCGCTTCGCCGCATCGTGCATCGCCTGGATCAGCGGCACGCAATCGTCCAGGGTCTTCGCCGTGTCCGCGCCGATCGAGTTGGCCGCCGGCGCCGTGCGCATGGCCGTGCGCGATTTCTTCCGGCGACGCGGCGCGAACGTCCAGCACGTCGCAATCGAAGCGCAGCCGCTGGCCGGCGAGTTCGTGGTTGCCGTCGAGCACTGCCTTGCCGTCGGCGATGCCCGTGACGCGCCAAATGACTTCCTGGCCGTCCAGTTCGGCGACGAGATAACCGCCGATCGCGATGTCGGCGGGCAGTTCCGCCACCGGCTCGATGCGGATCATCTTGGCGTCGTATTCGCCGAACGCGTCCGCGGGCTCCAGCGTGACGGAGATCTTGTCGCCGACCTTCTTTCCGTCCAGCTCTTCCTCGATCTTGGGGAACATGCCGGAGTGCGTTCCGTGCAGGTAGACGACCGGCTCGGGCGATTCCTCGAGCAGCTGGTTGCCCGCATCGAAAAGCTTGAACGAGATGGTGACAACCGTGTTGGCGGCGATGTTCATCGGCGGCTCGCGGCTCTCAAGGAAGGAAAGGTGCGCCGCAGTGCCGGCATCGGACCGGGACTTGAAGCGTCGACGGCCCTGGCGCACGGCAGCGCCACGCGATTGTAACGGATCGCTCGTGGGCGGCAGCGCCGGATGCTAACCTCGCGCGAATGGCGTCCGCGAGCGCATCGACTAAGACCCTGCTGGGCGGGCACGCGCCGGCGGCGTTCCTGCGCCGCTTCTGGCAGAAGGAGGCGCACCTCGTGCGCGGCGCGATGCCGGGATTCGCCGGCATGTTCACGCGCGCGGACCTCGTGGCACTCGCCGCGCGCGACGATGTCGAATCGCGCCTCGTCGTCAGGAACGCGGCCGCTGGATCGCTGGAGCATGGCCCGTTTCGACCGCGCGCAGTTCAAGACGCTGCCTGCGACGCGGCTGGACGCTGCTGGTGCAGGGCGCCAACCTGCATTCGCGATGCCGCCGATGCGCTGCTGCGGCGCTTCGCCTTCCTTCCCTATGCGCGCCTCGACGACCTGATGGTGAGCTTTGCCGCGCCCGGCGGCGGCGTCGGACCGCACTTCGACTCCTATGACGTGTTCCTGCTGCAGGGCGACGGTCGCCGCCGCTGGCGCTACGGCCGCCAGGACGACCTGTCGCTGCGGCCCCGCCTTGCCGGTCAAGATCCTGCGCCGCTTCACGCCGCAGCACGACGTCGATGCTGGCGCCCGGCGACATGCTGTACCTGCCGCCTTCCTATGCGCACGACGGCGTCGCAGTGGACCCGTGCATCGACCTATTCGATCGGCTTCCGCGCCGCCTCGCACACCGAGATCGCGCAAGCGTTCCTCGACCATCTGCGCGACGGCATGGCACTCGAAGGCCGTTATGGCGACCCCGATCTCAAGCCCTCGAGCGAGCCCGCGCGCATCGGCAAGGCGATGCAGCGGCGCGTCGAGGCGGCGTTGCGCGAAAATCACGTGGAATCGCGCCGCGACGGCGCGCTTCCTCGGCGCGTTGCTGTCCGATCCCAAGCCGGACGTCTTCTTCGAGCCTCCGCAGGCGCCGCTGTCGCGCGCGGCGTTTGCCAAGGCCGTCGCGCAGCGCGGCGTGGCGCTCGACCGGCGCACGCAATGGCTCTACGATGACGATGCGATCTACGTCAACGGCGAGGCACACGCATGGCCCGACGGCAACCGGCAGCCGCTCACCGCACTGGCCAACGCGCGCGCGCTCGCCGCGCGTGACGCCGCGTCGCTATCGCCTGCCGCACTCCAATTCCTCCACGACGGATACCGCCATGGATTCCTCCACGTCGCCTGAAGCCGCCACGCGGCCCGCTCCGCGCGAAGTCCGCCTCGACACGGTCGCCGCGCAGACCGCGGCCATCGACGAGTTGATCGGGCTGGCGCGACAGTCGCTCAAGGTCTTCGACATCGACCTGTCGCAAACCGGCTGGGACAAGGCGGCGCGCGCGCGCCAACCTGACCGCGTTCCTGCGCCGCGCGCCGGCCGCGCGCTTCGATCTCATCGTCCACGACACGCGCTGGATGGAAGGGTCGTGCCCTCGCCTCCTCAACCTGCTGCGGCTGTATTCGACGGCCATCACCGTCTACACGACGGGCCCCGAGGCGCGCATCGCGATGGACCCGCTGCGTCATCGCCGACGGCAGGCATTTCCTGCATCGCTTCCACATCGATCAGCCGCGCGCCTCGCTCGTGATCGAAAATCCGCAGTTGGCCGGTCCCCTGGTCACGCGCTTCGAGGAGATCTGGGCTACAGGCGAGCCCGGCGTCGCGGGCGACGGTGCTGGGACTCTGATGCGCCGCAATGCGGGCGCCGGTAAGGGCCACCTCTTTGAATTCAATCGTTTTTGCGGTATAGTGACGTCCTCGGTTGTTGCATGCTGATCGAGCAGAGCGCTGCGCTCGCTGCACCCTTCCATCCATTCGTCTCAAGGACACATACCATGTACAAATCGATCGTTCTCGCCGCGCTGGTCGCGGTCGCATTGACCGCCTGCGGTGAAGACAAGAAGCCCGCCGCGCCCGCACCCGCTCCTGCCGCCGCGCCCGCACCTGCTCCCGCGCCGGCGCCCGCGCCCGCCACCGACGCGATGAAGCCCGCGGCCGATGCGATGAAGCCTGCCGACACGGCCGCCGCGCCCGCCGCCGCACCTGCTGCCGACGCGATGAAGTCCGACAAGGACGCGCCGAAGAAGTAATCCGAGGAAATTATCGGAATCGATCGCCGCAATCGATCGCGGTTCGCAACATGCAAAAGGCCGACCCGCGGGTCGGCCTTTTGCTTGCCTCAGTGGGATGAGTTATTGCCTCGGTTTGCTTTCCTGAGCGTCAGCTCACAGCGGTGCGCCGATGCGCTTGGCCACCTCGCGGTAGTGTTCGATCACGTTGCCCAAGTCGCGGCGGAAGCGATCCTTGTCGAGCTTCTCGCCGGTCTTCGCGTCCCACAGCCGGCAGCCGTCGGGCGTGAATTCGTCGCCCAGCACCAGTTCGCCCGCGGGGTCGTCCGTCGGGTGGCCGAACTCGAGCTTGTAGTCGACCAGGTCGATGCCCGCGGCGGCGAACAGCGGCTTCAGCACCGCGTTGACCTTGAGCGTCAGCGCCTTCATCTGCGCGATCTCCCCGACGCTCGCCCATCCCAGCACGCGGATGTGGTCGTCGTTGCACAGCGGGTCGTGCAGCGCGTCGCTCTTGAGGAAGAATTCGAAGATCGGCTCGGGCAGTTTCCGTGCCTTCCGCGATGCCGTAGCGCTTGGCCATCGAGCCCGCGCAGACGTTGCGCACGACGCACTCCACCGGGACCATCTTCATCGCCTTCACCAGCGACTCGCGCTCGTTCAGCATCCGCACGAAATGCGTCGGCACGCCGGCGGCGGCAAGCTTGCCCATCACGTAGGCGTTGATCTTGTTGTTCGTCTCGCCCTTCAGATCGAGCTTGGCGAGCTTGACGCCGTCGAACGCCGAGACGTCGTCGCGATAGTGCATGATGAGCCGATGCGGATCGTCGGTCGCGTACACCGTCTTGGCCTTGCCCTTGTACAGTTCGCCACGTTTTTCCGGCTTTTCCATCCGTTCTCCTGATCGTTTTCGGTCACGCGAATTCGCGCCAGGCGAATCCTTCGGCCTGGTTGGCGATGCCGATCCAGTCGGCGGCGCAGTCCAATGCCGCCGCAAGCGCCGCGCGCGCCAGGTCCGGCGTGTTGTTCTGCTTCGAAAGGTGCGCGGCGACGATGTGCTGCAGCCGGCTGTTGTCGAGCGCCGCCAGCAGCGCCGCCGGCGCCTTCGTTGTGCAGGTGGCCGAAGCGGCCGGCGATCCGGTCCTTCAGCGCGCGCGGATAGTCGCTGGCCTCGAGCAAGTCCGAGGTCGTGGTTGCATTCGAGCACCAGCGCGTCGCAGCGCGTGAGGCTCGCCTCGACGTACGGCGTCGACGTCCCGAGGTCGGTCAGCACGCCCAGCCTCCATGCGCCGTCGCTGACGACGAATTGCACCGGCTCGCGCGCATCGTGCGGCACCGGGAAGGGCCGCACCTCGAGGTCGCCGACGATGAACGCGGTCATGGCTGTCGAAGCCGTACACGCGCGGCACATTGGCGAAGCGCTCGCCGACGGTCGTCAGCGTGCCGAAGGTGAGCCACACCGGAATGTCGTGGCGCGCGGCGAATGCCGGAACGCCGCCGACGTGGTCGGCATGCTCGTGGGTGACGATGATTGCGTCGAGGGAATCGGGCGCGACGCCGATGCGGCGCCAGGCGCGCCGCGGTGTCGCGCACGCCGAAGCCGCAGTCGATCATGATCCGGGTGGAGCCGGCTTCGACAACGAGGCCGTTGCCCTCGCTGCCGCTGCCGATCGACGCGAAGCGCATCCCTACTTCAGCTGGTCCTTGAGCAGCGACAGTATCTTTTCGCTCGTCGGCGTCTTGTCCGGACGCGCCGCCCGGATCCTGCACGCTGACGACGCTGGTCTGCGCGGCCTCGGCGACCACGATCTGGTACTGCTCCGGCTTGTCCTTCTCGTTCGGTCTTCCAGAACTGCAGCTTGGACCAGCAGGCTCTCGTCGCCTTCTTGGCGCAGGCTGTCCGGGTCGCCGTAGCGGACGAAGTACACGCCGCGCGAACGGTCGCGGTCGACGACGGTGAAGCCGATGCGGTCGAGTGCCAGGCCGACCCGGCGCCACGCGCGGTCGAACTGGTCGTCGACCATCAGCTTGTAGGTGCCGTCGGCGTTCTTCTCGACGCGCGCCTTTTCCGGCGCGTTGGCCGCCTGCAGCGACCGCCATGCGCGCCGCGGGCTCGGGCGTGCCGAACTTCATCATCAGCCGCGTGAGCATTTCCGCTTCGACTTCGGGGTTGGGCGGCACCACCGCCCAGACGAACGCCGCGGCCGCGTGGTCGATCGTCGTCGTCGGCACCTGCTCCATGGCCGCGAGCCGAGATGAAGATCTCCACGGTGCCGGGCTCCACGCCGCGCTCGATGCGCGTGCGGAACTTGTCGCGCTTGTACGTGCGCGCCGAAGATGTCGGCGACCTTGCCGATCGTGCGCTGCAGGAAGTCCTGCGGCGCGTCGGCGCGATTCTCCGCCCAGTCGGTTTCCATCACGCCGGCCGCGGGCTGGTCGACGGCGATCACGAAGCCGTTTTCCTGCCAGAACGACGCGACAGTGTTCCACGCCTGCTCCGGCGTGGCCTTGACCACCAGCCAGCGCTCGCTGCCGGCGCGGACGATCTTGGCATCCGGGCTGGTCGGCAGCAGATCACCGCGGCCGCCCTTGCCGGCATTCTGCGGCGGCAAGGCCCGACGCCGAATTGACCTGGTAGCGATCGTCGTAGCGCGGCGTCGTGAGATCGGGCGGCAGCTCGAGCGACGGCGCGCTCGACGCCGACTTGTAGTCGATGCGCTTGGTCGAGCGAGATGTCGCTGGACGAGCAGCCGGCGACAGCGAACGGCAGCGACGGCGACGAGGACGGGCAGCAGCCCGGGCGTGCGTGACATGGATTCCATAGCGATAGAGACCTCTTGCGTCAGGCGAGACAGCCGGCTTCGCGCAGCGCGGCGCGGACAGTCTCGTGAAATTGCGGCGACAGCGGCACGAGCGGCAGCCGCAGTTCGTTGTGGATGAAGCCCATCTCGGCGAGCGCCCACTTGGTGGGCATCGGGATTCGCCTCGATGAACAGCCTGCGATGCAGGCCGAGCAGGCGGTTGTTGCACTCGCGCGCCGTGATCGACATCGCCCGCCAGCGCCGCCGCGCACATCTGCGCCATCAGCTTCGGCGCGACGTTGGCCGTGACCGAAATCACGCCGTGGCCGCCCATCAGCATGAGCGGCAGCGCCGTGATGTCCTCGCCGCTGTAGACGGCGAAATCGCGATGGCCCGCCACGGCGAGCGCCTTGATGAGTTCGCTGCCGCGGCCGACGTCGGCCGTGGCGTCCTTGATGCCGACGATGCCGGGAACCTCCGCCAGGCGCAGCGTGGTCTCGGTGCGCGAGATCGGCGACGGTGCGGCCGGGGACGTTGTAGAGCACCATCGGCAGCGCGACGTCTTCGGCGATGGCGCGGAAATGCCGGTACAAGCCTTCCTGCGTCGGCTTGTTGTAGTACGGAACGACCGACAGGTGCGAAGTCGGCGCCGGCCTTCTCCGCGTATCGCGCAAGGTGATGGCCTCGGCGGTCGAATTGGCGCCGGTGCCGGCCATGACCGGGATGCGGCCGGCCGCGTGTTCGACGGCGGTCTTGATCAGCAGGCAATGCTCGTCGGTGGTGACCGTCGGCGATTCGCCGGTCGTGCCGACGATCACGATGCCGGACGTGCCGTTCGCGATATGGAAATCGATGAGCTTGCGCAGCGCCGGCAGGTCGAGCGCGCCGCCCTCCTGCATGGGCGTCGCGATCGCGACGAGGCTTCCGGTCAGCATTGTTGATTCGCCTGCGAAAATAGCGCATTTTACTCCATTGGCCGCGCTCGCAGGGCCTTCGACCGTCGGCCGCGCTCGCCCGGCGCTAGCGTCCGAGCGCCGGCGGCCACGCCGCGCCGCGCCCACCGCAGCCAGCCGCTGCAACGACCGCCGGCGCGTTCGCCGATCGTGCCACGACGCCCTGCTCGAACGCCACGACGGTCAGCGGCTGCGGGGCAGCCGCGGCGAGCTCGAGCAGTTCGCCGGGCCGCAGCAGGAATCGCCGGATTCGACGGCCGGCCGATACGCCTCGTTGCCGCTGCGCAAACGTCTCGTAGAGCAGCGCGCCGTCGGCGGCCAGCGCGGCGCGCAGATGCGGGAAACAGCGGCCGGTGCAGATAGTGGCTGACGACGATCGCGTCGAAGCGTTCACCGGCCAGCGGCCACGGGCCGCGCCTCGAGGTCGGCCTGCCGGGTCTCGATGCCCGCCTTGCCCGACAGCGTCGCCAGCGCCGTCGCATCGCGGTCGACCGCCACCACGTGCGCGCCGCGCGCGGCGAAAACCAGCGCGTGCCGGCCGTAGCCGCACGCGACGTCGAGCACGCGCGCTCCGGCGGGCACCAGATGCGCAAAGCGCGCGATCCACGGCGACGGCGACGAGACAGCGTGCGGATTCGACGGCGTGTTCATGAACGGGCGTCCTTGCGCGATGGCGCGCGCGCTTGGCCGCGGGCGCGCGACCTTGGCGTCCGGCGCACGGTCCGCATGCGACTGCGCGGCGGCCTCGCGCCGCAGCCAGTCGACGAACGCGGCGACGTCGGCGCGGTCCTCCGCATGCGGCGCCACGATCACGAAGTAGCTGCGCGGCGAATCGTAGCGCTTGGGAAACGGCGCGACCAGCCGGCCGTCGCGCAAGCAACTCGGAGATCAGCGGAATGCGCCCGAGCGCGACGCCCTGCCCGCCCAGCGTCGCCTGGATCACCTGGTCGTAGAGCGAGAAGCGCAACGACCCCGCGGGCTTCAAGTCGGGCTGGCCATTCGACGTGAGCCACGCCGGCCAGTTGAGCCACGGCATGATGCCGCCGGGATCGTCGAGATGGATGCAGCACGTGCCGCGCGAGATCGGCCGGCTGCTTCAAGCGGCGCGCCGGCGCGCTTCTGCAACGCCGGACTCGCCACCGGCAGCAGCCGCTCGCCGAAAAGTTGCGCCGGCGCCGGGCGGCGCGCTGGCGTCGGACAAGTAGCGCACCGCGACGTCGACGTCGCCGCGCGTCAGGTCGACCATTCGATCGTTGGCCGACACGTAGACCTCGACGCCGCCGGCTGCGCGGCGCGAAACGAGGCGAGGCGCGGAATGAGCCACAGCGCCGCGAACGACACGGTCGTCGACACCGTCAGGCCCGGTTCGCGCTCCTGCGCCGCGCACCGCGTCGGCGGCCAGCGCGATTTCGCGCAACTGGATCGGACACCTGGCGATGAAACGCCGCGCCGGCCGGCGTCAGCGCCAGTGCGCGATGGCGGCGCTCGAACAACGCGACGCCCAGCGCGTCCTCCAGCGCCTTCACCTGCCGCGACAGCGCCGACTGCGTGAGGAAGAGCTCCTCCGCCGCCAGCGTGAACGACAGCCGCCGTCCGGCGGCCTCGAAGCCGCGCAGGAAGTCGAGCGACGGCAGCCGCCGCAGCGTCTTATGCATTCCTGGGCTCATGCGAGGCATTCCCATTGACCGTTTGAAGTCCGGGCCCGCCGCTACGACAATTCGATCAAGCCCGAAGCAAGACAGCGCCCGGGCCCGGCGCCCGGCAGCACCGTCCCGGACCGCCAACCGATATGCATTGTACGCATGTGACATGGAGAACCACCATGGCCTGCTTCGAACACGGAACGATCGTCGAACTCGCGACCCGGCGAAAACGTCATGCTGCCCGACATGCGGGGCACGACGTGCGCGTCACGCGCGGCACCGTCTGGATCACGCAGGAAGACGACCCGCAGGACATCGTGCTGCGCGCCGGCGACACGTGGGTCGTCGAACGCGACGGCCTGACGATCGTCGAGGCGCAGGACGATTCGATCTTCTGCGTCGTGGGCCGGCGCGTCGAGCGCTGTTTCGCGGGCGCGCAGGCGGCGCTGCCGTCGGTGTGGACGCGGCACGCGCGACGCCCTCGCGGCTTCTTCGCCACGCCCACGCGCAGTCCCGTGCCGTACGTGTGACCACGAGCGCCATGCCGCTCGTCACGCTGACCGTCCTGGCACCCAAGACCGCCGCCTTCAAGACCGCGGTCCTGGCGGCCGTCCACCGCTCGCTCGTCGCGTCCGGCGTGCCGGAAGCCGACCGCTTCCAGCGCGTGCACGAATCGTCCGCGGACGACTTCCGCTTCGATCCGCGCTATCCGGACCTCGCGTCCGACCGAAGCGACGCGTTCGCGCTGATCGAGATCTGTGGTCGGTGGGCCGCAGCGTGAAGGTCAAGCGCAAGGTCCTCGCCGACATCCTTGACGGGCTCGCGCGCGACCCGGGCCTCGACCCCGAACACGTGATGGTCGTGTTCGAGGAAACGCAGTGGGAGAACTGGGCGTTCGGCGGGGGCCGGTTGCCGCACGTTCGAGCGACTCGCGCCTGAGGCTGCGCAACGCCGAACTGCCCGCCTGCGCGGCGCGCATTCCCATCGTGGAATGTCGCGCCGCGCCGTGTTCCGGCGACGCGTCGCGCGCGCCGGATACACGGATGCTACACTCACCGCGTTACGTCGCGGTTACGCCTTCGCGAACGACGATCTGCCCGCCCTTCTCGCGGACATGGACCGTGTCGCCCGGCCCATAGTTCCCGGACAGGATCTCCTTCGCCAGCGGATTCTCGATCTGCTGCTGGATCGCGCGCTTCAACGGCCGCGCGCCGTACACCGGATCGAAGCCCGCCTGCGCCACCACCTTCAGCGCGGCGTCGGTCGCCGCCAGCTTGATCTCCATCTTGGCGAGCCGCGTCTCCAGCGACTTCAGCTGGATCCGCGCGATGCTCGCGATCTGCGCCTCGTCGAGCGGATGGAACACGACGATCTCGTCGATCCGGTTGACGAACTCCGGCCGGAAGCTCGTCTTCACCTCCGCCATCACCGCGATCTTGATCAGCGCCGTGTCGTCGCCCTCGTCGGTCATCTGCTGGATCTGGTGCGAGCCCAGGTTCGACGTCATCACGATCACCGTGTTCTTGAAGTCCACCGTGCGGCCCTGCCCGTCGGTCAGCCGGCCGTCGTCCAGCACCTGCAGCAGCACGTTGAACACGTCCGGATGCGCCTTCTCGATTTCGTCGAGCAGGATCACCGAATACGGCTTGCGGCGCACGGCCTCGGTCAGGTAGCCGCCCTCCTCGTAGCCGACGTAGCCCGGCGGCGCGCCGATCAGCCGCGCGACCGAATGCTTCTCCATGAACTCCGACATGTCGATGCGGATCATCGTGTGGTCGGAGTCGAACAGGAACTCGGCGAGCGCCTTGCGTCAGCTCCGTCTTGCCCACGCCCGTGGGCCCGAGGAACAGGAACGAGCCGTACGGCCGATTCGGATCGGACAGGCCCGAGCGCGAGCGGCGGATCGCGTCGGACACGAGGCGCACCGCCTCGTCCTGGCCGACGACGCGCGTGTGGATCTTGTCTTCCATCGTGAGCAGCTTCTCGCGCTCGCCCTGCATCATCTTCGACACCGGGATGCCGGTGGCGCGCGACACGACTTCGGCGATCTCCTCCGCGCCGACCTGCGTGCGCAGCAGGCGCGGCTTCTTCTCCTCGTCCTTGTGCAGCGCCGTGTCCGCCTTCTTGAGCTGCGCCTCGAGCTGCGGCAGCTTGCCGTACTGCAGCTCGGACATCTTCTGCCAGTCGCCCTTGCGCTTCGCCTCCTCCATCTGGAGCTTGATCTTGTCGATCTCCTCCTTGATGTGCTGCGTGCCGACGACGTCGGCCTTCTCGGCCTTCCACACTTCGTCGAGGTCGGCGTACTCGCGCTCGAGGCGCTTGATCTCGTCCTCGATGATCTCGAGGCGCTTCTTCGACGCCTCGTCCTTCTCCTTCTTGACCGCCTCGCGCTCGATCTTCAGCTGGATCAGCCGGCGGTCGAGCTTGTCCATCGCCTCGGGCTTGGAGTCGATTTCCATCCGGATGCGCGCGGCGGCCTCGTCGATCAGGTCGATCGCCTTGTCGGGCAGGAACCGGTCGGTGATGTAGCGGTGCGAGAGCTCCGCCGCCGCGACGATGGCCGGGTCGGTGATGTCCACGCCGTGATGGATCTCGTAGCGCTCCTGCAGGCCGCGCAGGATCGCGATCGTGCTCTCGACCGACGGCTCGTCGACCAGCACCTTCTGGAAGCGCCGCTCGAGCGCGGCGTCCTTCTCGACGTACTTGCGGTATTCGTCGAGCGTCGTCGCGCCGACGCAATGCAGCTCGCCGCGCGCGAGCGCGGGCTTCAGCATGTTGCCGGCGTCCATCGCGCCTTCGGCCTTGCCGGCGCCGACCATCGTGTGCAGCTCGTCGATGAAGACGATCGTCTGGCCCTCGTCCGCCGCGATGTCCTTCAGCACGGCCTTCAGCCGCTCCTCGAACTCGCCGCGGTACTTGGTGCCGGCGAGCAGCGCCGCCATGTCGAGCGACAGCACGCGCTTGTTCTTGAGCGTCTCCGGCACTTCGCCGTTGATGATGCGCTGCGCGAGGCCTTCGACGATCGCCGTCTTGCCCACGCCCGGCTCGCCGATCAGCACCGGATTGTTCTTGGTGCGCCGCTGCAGGATCTGGATCGTGCGGCGGATTTCGTCGTCGCGGCCGATCACCGGGTCGAGCTTGCCTTCGCGCGCCCGCGCGGTGAGGTCGATCGTGTACTTGGTCAGCGCCTCGCGCTGGCCTTCGGCTTCCTGCGAATCCACGCCCGCGCCGCCGCGCACCGCCTCGATCGCCGCTTCGAGCGCCTTGCGGTTGAGTCCCGCTTCCTTGGCGATGCGGCCGGTGTCGCCCTTGTCGCCGGTGAGCGCGAGCAGGAACAGCTCGCTGGCGATGAACTGGTCGCCGCGCTTGGTCGCTTCCTTGTCGGTCAGGTTGAGCAGGTTGTTGAGGTCGCGCGAGACGGTGATCTCGCCGCCCTGGCCCTCGACCTTGGGCAGCCGGTCGATCGACGCCTTGAGCGCGCGCCTGCAGCTTGGGCACCTGCACGCCGGCGCGGGCGAGCAGCGACGTCGTGCCGCCGTCTTCCTGCGCGAGCAGCGCGGCGAGCAGGTGCTGCGGCTCGATGAAGCCGTTGTCGTTGCCCAGCGCCAGGCTCTGGGCGTCGGCGAACGCCTGCTGGAACTTGGTCGTCAGTTTGTCGAAGCGCATGGGAAAGCCTCCAAATCGGAATTATCCGGCAGATGGGGCGAAAACCCTGCCATTTCAATGGGTATCAGCGGACAAGCCGGCTGCTGTTAAGCTCGTCGCAACCATTGGCTATCGCCATAGACCCCCGCCCACGCTGACACCATGCCCGAACCACCCGCCTCAACCCGGATCAGGCCCTCCGCCGGCGCCACGCGGCCCGGTTTCCTGCGCATCGTCGCTTGCCGTCTTCTGGAGCTTCTTCGGCGTCCGCAAGGGCCGCGACCTGCTGGCCGACGCGTCGAGCATCAAGCCGCAGCACCTGATCGTCGCCGGCTTGCTGGGCGCGCTGTTCCTGGTCGTCTCGCTGCTGCTGCTGGTGCGGTTGATCATCAAGAGCACGGGAGCCTGACCGGCCAGTCGATGGGTCACAGCATCGACATCCGGGAAGAGGCCGGCATCCGCTACCTGCATTTCGGCACGGACTGGGTGCAAGGCGCCATGCGCCTGTCCAAGCCTTCGCGCCTGGTGCTCGTCTACACGCAGGCGATGCTCGCGTTCCTGCTGTTCCGGCCGCCGCCGCGCAGCGTGCTGATGATCGGCCTGGGCGCCGCATCGCTGGTGCGCTTCTTCCGCCACGCGATGCCCGAAACGCACGTCACGGTGATCGAGATCAACCGCGACGTCATCCAGGTCGCGCATCAGTTCTTCCGGCTGCCGCAGGACGACGACCGCCTCGACGTTCAGGTCGGCGACGGATTCCACTACGTGCAGCAGACGAAGCTCACGTTCGACGCGATCATCGTCGACGGCTACGACCATCGCGCGCGTCCCGGCAAGCTCGAGTCGCTCGACTTCTATCGCGCCTGCCGCGAGCGGCTCGCGCCGCAGGGCGTGCTGGTCGCCAACACGTTCGGCCGCGTGCGCGGCCACGGGCAGACCAAGCGCCACTTGCGCGACGTGTTCGGCGAAGGCCTCGTGCTGCTGCCGTCGCTGGACTCGAAGAACGTGCTGGCGACCGCGTTTGCGGATCCGCCGGCGACTGTCACTGCGGCGCAATTGCGCGATCGCGCCGCGCGGCTGAAGGAGCGCTATGAACTTCCCTTCGGCAAGTGGGTGCACGAGCTGCAACGGGCGAATACCCCACTACAGCAGAGCTTGTTCCGCTAGCCGGCGACCGTCGCCAGGCGGTCGACGGCCGTGGCCAGTTCCTCGTCGGTGGTCAGGATGTCCGGGCACAACCGCAAGATAGCGGCCGCGCGCGTCGGTGACCACGCCGCGCTTCGCTGCAACGCGTGCGCCAGTGCTTCGGCGCGCGGTCGGTCGACCACGACGAACGCGCCGCGATCCTCGGTGCCGCCGTGCGCCGCGAACGCCGCGCTCCGCGCAGCAGGCCGACCAGCGCTGCTGCAGCGCGAGCGAATGCGCGCGCAGCCGCTCGACGCCCAAGCGCCAGCGCCAACACGCTGCCCGGCGCGCGCCTGGTAGAACGGCAGCACCGGCGGCGTCGATTCGAGAAAGGCGTCGCCGCCCGCGGCGTACTCCGGCGGATCCGGACGCACGTAGGCGAACGGCTCGCGCTTGGCGAACCAGCCGGTGTCGAGCGTGCGCAGCGCGCCGTCGAGATGGCGCGGATGCAGGTAGAGGAAGCACGCGCCCGGGCCGCCGCGCAGATACTTGTAGCTGCCGCCCACGGCGAAGTCGACGTCGAGCGCCGCGACGTCGACCGGGAACACGCCGAGCGCGTGATAGACGTCGAGCAGGATGCGCCCGCCGGCCGCGTGCGTCGCCGCGACGATGTCGGGCAGGTCGGCCAGCCGCTGCCCGGTGTTGAAGATCACCTGCGAGATCGACGACGAGGTCGGCGCGCTGCGCCGATCGCCGCGACGATGTCGGCGGTGTCGAAGCGGCCGTCGGCGCGCGGCTCGACCAGCGTCAGCGCGATGCGGCCGCGCCGCGCGTACTCGCGCAGGATCACGTCGAGCGAATCGAACTCGCCGCGCGTCGCGACGACGCGCGGCACGCGCATCGTAGTGTTGAGGATCGCGCGCAGGCCCTGGCCGGCGCTGGTCTTGGGCACGACGCAATCGGCGCGCGGCGCGCCGAGCAGACGCGCCAGCCGCCCGCGATACGCGCGCATCTCGGCTTCCCACGCGTCCCACGCGCCGCCCAGGTGCGCGTACCAGGCGGCGAGCGCCTTCGCGCACGTCGTCGTCGGTGGCATCGAGCGGACGGCCGAGCGAATGGTTGGCGAGATAGATGCGGTCGCGGCATGCCGCGCGCACGCGCGAGAACAGCGGCGCGACGTGGCGCTGCAGCGCCGCTTCGGTCAGCGGGCCGGCGCCCAGCGCCGCCACCGCGGCCTCGATGCGCGCGAGCCGTGACGTCGACGTCCGCGCGCGTTCAGCGGCTACGGCGCGCCGATGACGGTGCGCACGTCGATCAGCTCCGGGAAGAACGCCTGGTCGAGCGCGCGCTTGAGGTAAGCTCACGCCCGACGAGCCGCCGGTGCCCGTCTTGTGGCCGATGATCCGCTCGACGGTCTTCATGTGCCGGAAGCGCCAGAGCTGGAAGCTCTCCTCGACGTCGACCAGCTTCTCGCACATGTCGTACGCGTCCCACCACTGCTTCGGATCCTCGTAGATCGTCTTGAACACCGGCACGAGGTCGGGATGGCGCACGTAGGGCTGCGTGAAGTCGCGCTCGAGGCATTCCGCGCGGCACCGGCAGCCCGCGCCGCGCGAGATGGCGCAGGAACTCGTCGTACAGCGACGGCGCGCGCAGCAGCGCGTCGAGCTCGGCGCACGCCGCGGGGTCGTGCCGGAACACGTCGAGCATCGCCGCGCTCTTGTTGCCCAGCAGGAACTCGATCGCGCGATATTGCGCGCGACTGGAACCCGCGACGAGCTGCCGAGCGTCGGGCGGAACGCGTCGTACTCCGACGGCGTCAGCGTCTCCAGCACCGCCCATTGCTCGAACAGCTGCTTCTGGATGAGCTTGACGCGCGCCAGGATCTTGAAGCATCGGCTCGAGCGCGTCGGCGCGCACGTGGGCGATCGCCGCCTTGAGCTCGTGGATCATGAGCTTCATCCACAGCTCGGACACCTGGTGCTGGATGATGAACAGCATCTCGTCGTGCCGCGGCGAGCGTCCGCCGCTTCGCCGGACAGCGGCTGCTGCGCGGCGAGCAGCCGGTCGAGCCGCAGATAGCCGCCGTAGGTCAGCCGGTCGGCGCAGGTCGGTGACGATGCCGGGTTCGAGGTCGCGCGTGCTCATGGCCGAGTCTCTGCGGAATGCGTCGACAGTATACGCGGCGATAGGCGCCGCAACGCCGGCTCGATGCGGCGCAGCGCTCGCGCAGCGGACCGTGTCCAGCCGTTTGCTACCATCCGCCGCCATGCCCCTCCGATGCTCCGTCGCCTGTCGCGTCGGTCGCCGCGCTTGGCATCTGCCGCGGCGCTCGCGCTCGGCGGCTGCGGCAGCGACGTCGCGCCGCGAGCGCAGCCTCAAGCTCGCCGAATGCCGGCTGCCGAACCTCGCCGACCGCCGCGCAATGCGGCGAGCTCGAAGTGCCGGAGGACCGCGGCAAGCCGGACGGCCGCAAGATCAAGATCTTCGCCGCGGTGCTGCCGGCCAACACGCTGTCGCCGAAGGACGATCCGCTGCTGATCCTCGCCGGCGGGCCCGGGCAGGCCGCGTCGCACGCTCGCGCCGTTCGCGTCGCGGCTGACCGAAGTCCGCCGCACGCGCGACGTCGTGCTCATCGACCAGCGCGGCACCGGCCGCTCGTCGCCGCTGACGTGCGCGGCATTCAAGCCGCGCGACGACGAAGCGTTCGAGACGGACCCGCTGCCGCGCGCGCGCGCAGTGCGTCGCAGCAGCTGCGCGCGCAAGGCGTGGACGCCGCGCAGTACACGACGACCGCGTGGATCGCCGACCTCGAGGCGATGCGCGACGCGCTGGGCTACGCGCGCTGGAACCTGTGGGGCGGCAGCTACGGCACGCGCGTCGCGCAGGAATACCTGCGCCGGCATCCGGAGCGCGTGCGCACGATGACGCTCGACGGCGTGGCGCCGCCGGCGATGATCATCACGCTCGACGTCTGGCGCACGCGCGAGGCGGCGCTCGACGCGATCTTCGCGCGCCTGCGCGGCGAATCGCCGGCGTGCAGCGAAGGCGCACCCGGATCCCGCGGCCACGCTCGCGCAGATCGCGCAGTCGCTGGGCCCGGCCGGGCGCGACGTCGACGTCGTCGATCCCGCGCACCGGCGAGCCGCGCGCGCGTGCACGTCACGTTCGACGTCGTGCTCGGCGCGCTGCAGCCGCTCACCTACGCGCCGGAGATCGTCGAGCCTGCTGCCGGAAATGCTGGCGCTCGCCGCGCGCGGGCGACTTCGGCCCGCTGCTTCGCGGCCACCCGGTCGTTCACCGAGCAACCTCGCCGAGCAGATGAACGCCGCGCTGCATTATCTCGGTCACGTGCGCGGAGGACGTGCCGCGCATCACGCCGGACATGCGAGCGCGACGCGCTGGCCGGCCTGCCGACGCGCGACATCGCCGACAACGTGATCGCCGTGTGCGACGTGTGGCCGCGCGGCACGGTGCCCGCCGACTTCGCGCAGCCGGTCGCAAGCGACAAGCCGGTGCTGCTGTTCTCCGGCGGCATGGACCCGGTCACGCCGCCCGCCTACGGCGACGCGGTGGCGAAGACGCTTTCCAACAGCAGGCACATCGTCGCGCGCCGGCTACGGCCACATCGTGTCGCCGCACGCGTGCGGGCCGCGCCTCATCGCGCGCGTTCGTCGACGAGGCCGGATTCGCCAAGCTGCCGGCGATCGTGCATCGCCTACTTCGAGAAGAGCGCGCCGCCGCCGCTGTGGCCGGACCGGCTGGAGCCGCAGCCATGATCCGCATCGAAGGCGTCTCCAAGTCGTTCGGCAAGCAGCGGCGAAGTCCACGCGGTGCGCGACGTGTCGTTCGCCGCGCCCGACGGGGAGATCACCGGCCTGCTCGGGCCCAACGGCGCGGGCAAGACGACGCTGCTGCGCATGCTGGCCACGCTCATCGTGCCCGGATGCGGGCAGCGCGACCGTCGGCGGGCTCGACGTCGTGCGCGACCGCTACGCGGTGCGCGAGCGCATCGGCGTGCTGTCCGATGCGCGCGGCCTCTATCCGCGGCTCACCGCGCGCGAGAACATCCGCTACTACGGCGCGCTGCACGGACTGTCCGGCGCGGCGCTCGAAGCGCGCATCGACGCGCTGATCGACACGCTCGGCCTCACCGCGCTCGCCGACCGCCGCACGCAGGGCTTCTCGCAGGGCGAGAAGATGAAGGTCGCGATCGCGCGCGCGCTCGTCCACGATCCGTCGACGATCCTGCTCGACGAGCCCACCAACGGCCTCGACATCATGAGCGTGCGCGCGCTGCGCGAGCAGTTGCGCGCAGTTGCGCGGCGCAGGCAAGTGCCTGCTGTTCTCGTCGCACGTGATGCAGGAAGTCGCGGCGCTGTGCGACCGCATCGTGATCCTCGGCGCCGGCCGCGTCGTCGCCGCAGGCACCGCGGCCGAACTGATCGCGCAGAGCGGGAGCGGCGACGCTCGAGGACGCGTTCGTGTCGCTGCTCGGCACCGGCGAAGGGCTGGCCGCGTGATGTCCGAGCCGACCCACGGCAACGCCGTTGGCGCGCATCCTCGCGGTCACGCGCAAGGAACTGCTCGACACGTTCCGCGACCGCCGCACGCTGCTGGTGACGCTGCTGCCCGCGCTGGCCGCGGGGCCGCTCTTCCTCATGCTGATCTTTCAACCTGATCGCGAGCCAGGCCGACCGCGCGCGCGAGCTCAAGCTGCCGACGGTCGGCATGCGAGCGCGCGCCGGCGCTCGCCGCGTTCCTCGAGCGCCAGCAGGTCACGCTGACGCCCGCGCCCGCCGACTACGAGGCGAAGATCCGCGGCGGCGAGCTCGATGTCGTGCTCGTCGTCGACGAGAAGTTCGCCGCCGACGTGGCCGAAGGCAAGGCCGGGCACGGTGCGCCTCGTCTCCGACCGCTCGCGCGATCGCGCGCAGGCCGTCGATCCGCGCAGGCCGAGATCGCTGCTGCGCGCGTACAACCGGCAATGGGGCGCGCAGCGGCTGCTGCTGCGCGGCGTCGCGCCCACCGTCGGCAATCCGCTGAACGTCGAGAACATCGATCTCGCCACGCCGCAGCAATCGCGGCGCGATCGTGCTGTTCCTCGTCGCCTACTACGGCCTGTTCGCGTCGGTCATGGGCGGCATGGCGGTCGCGCTGGATACGACGGCCGGCGAACGCGAGCGGCAATCGCTCGAGCCGCTGCTGATGACGCCCGCGCGGCCCGGCGAGCTCGTCGTCGGCAAGTGGCTGGCCGTCGCCGCGTTCAATGCGCTGGTCGTGCTGATCACGCTGACCGGCTTCTACCTGACGCTGTGGTTCGCGCCGCTGCCGGCCGTCGGCGTCCCGTTCCTGTTCGGCGCGCGCGAATTCGCGCGGTTCCTGGTCGTGCTGGTGCCGCTGATCGCTGCTGCTGCCGGCGGTGCTGCTGTTCATGGGCAGCGCGCGGCCGCACGTTCAAGGAAGCGCAGGCCAACGTCTCGGTGCTGCTCTTCGTCGTGTCGCATCATCCCGGTCGTGCAGCTCTTCCAGCAGCAGAAGGACCCGGACTGGATCGTGCTGGTCCCGGTTTCCGGCCAGTATTCGCTGCTGGGCCAGGTGCTGCGCGGCGAGAGCATTCCGCTCGCTGCAGCTCGCGACTGTCGTTCGCCGTGCCCGCTGGCGCTGACCGTCGTCGTGCTGCTGTCGTCGCGCGCCTCCTGTCGCGCGAGTCGATCCTCGCCGGCAAGTAGCGCGCTCGTGGCAGAATCGCGGCGTGCCGCGAACCAAATCCCCGAAGACGCCCGGCGCGCGCGCCGGCCGCCGCGATGATGGACACGCGCGAAGTCGCCGCGTACCTGCGCCTCAAGGAGCGGCGCATCTACGACCTCGTGCGCAGCAACGCGCTGCCGCACATGCGCGCGACCGGCAAGCTCCTCTTCCCGCAGCGCGCAGATCGACGCGTGGCTGGCGAGCAAGTCCGGCCAGCCGCCGGCGACTGCGGCCGCAGCGCCGCCGATCGTCGCCGGCAGCCACGATCCGCTGCTCGAATGGGCGGCTGCGCGATTCGCGCTGCGGCCTCGCCATGCTCGCCTGCGGCAGCAGCGCGGGCCTCGAGCGCCTTGCGCACGGCGACGCGACGGTCGCCGCGATGCACTGGCTCGACCCCGCGACGCGGCGAGTACAACGTGCCGCTGGTGCGCGAACGGATGGCCGCGGCCGACGTCGTCGTCATCGAATGGGCCAGGCGCACGCAGGGACTGCTGCTCGCCGCCGGCAATCCGCTGCGGATCAAGTCGCTCGCCGACCTCGTGAAAGAAGCGCGCGCGTGTCGTGCCGCGCCAGCCGGAAGCCGGCAGCCATCAGCTGTTCGCGCACCTGCTGGCAGCAGGCGACACTCGACGCGCGCGAAGCTCGCGTGGCTGCGCGCGGCCGTTCAGCGCGGAAACGGACCTTGCCGCGGCAATCCACGACGGACATGCCGATGCCGGCGTGGCGATCGAGGCGGCAGCGCGCGCGCACGGACTGGCCTTCATTCCGCTCGCCGTCGAGCGCCTCGACCTCGTGCTGCGACGCCGCGACTATTTCGAGCCGCCGGTGCAGTCGCTGCTGGCGTTCGCGCGCACGACGCGTTCGCGGCGCAGGCGGCGATGCTGGGCGGCTACGACGTCGCCGGCACCGGGCGCGTCGTGTTCAACAGCTGATGCACGTCCGAAACGCGGCATCATCCCTTGGCGTTGGGGAAGAACAGCTGCTCGCCGCCGATCTTGTAGCCGGCGATCGCGGCCTGGCCCTGCGGCGACACGACCCAGTCGATGAACTGCTGGCCCAGGTCCTTCTTCACGTGCGGATGCTTCGCCGGATTGACGAGCATCACGCCGTACTGGTTGAAGAGCCGCTTGTCGCCTTCGACGAGGATCGACGAGATCGCCGCGATTCTTGAACGACAGCCACGTGCCGCGGTCGGCCAGCACGTAGGCGTTCATCGACGACGCGGTGTTGAGCGTCGGGCCCCATGCCCGAGCCGGTGTCCCGGTACCACGCGCCCTTCTTCGCATCGAGGTCGACGCCCGCGTCCTTCCAGTAGCGCAACTCGGCCGCGTGCGTGCCGCTCTTGTCGCCGCGCGACACGAACGGCGCCTGCGCCGCTGCGATCTTGCGCAGTGCCGCGAGGATGTCCTTGCCGCCGGCGATCTTCGCCGGATCGCTCTTCGGGCCGACCAGCACGAAGTCGTTGTACATGACCGGGAAGCGCTTGACGCCGAAGCCTTCGGCGACGAATTTCTCCTCGGCCGGCGGTGTCGTGCACGAACACGACGTCGGCATCGCCGCGCCGCGCCATGTCGAGCGCCTGGCCGGTGCCGAGCGCGACGACGCGCACCTTGATGCCCGTGTCCTTCTCGAAGACCGGCAGCAGGTAGCCGAAGAGGCCCGACTGCTCGGTCGACGTCGTCGACGCGACGACGATGAATTTCTCCTCTGCGGCGGCTGGCCGGGCCAGCAGCAGCCACAGCATCGAAAGCAGCGAAAGCACCGCGAAGGCAATGAATTTGACGTCGCTTCACAGATCGTTCTCCTTCGAGGAATGCGGCCGCTTCGGCCGTCCGCGGCGCCGCGAAGAAACTCGGCGCCGGCGTGTGCTCGGTCACGCCGGCCCTCATGCAGGAACACGATGTCGTCGGCGAGGCGCTTCGCCTGCGCGAGGTTGTGCGTGGTCATGACGATCGTCGTGCCGCGCGCGTGGATGTCGCGCGACGATCTGCTCGACCGGCGCGCGCGCCGCGGGATCGAGGCTCGCCGTCGGCTCGTCGAGGAACAGCACCTCCGGACGCAGCGCCCAGGCGCGCGCGAGCGCGAGCCGCTGCTGCTCGCCGCCGGAGAGCACGCGCGCCGGACCGCGCCGCGAGCGCGCGCAGGCCGACTTCGGCGAGCGCCTCGTCGATGCGCGCGTCCGCTTCGGCGCCGCGCACGCCGGCGAGGTCGAGCGCGTAGCGGATGTTGGCGGCAGCCGAGCGGCGCAGCAGCACCGGCCGCTGGAACACCATCGCCTGGCCGCGCGGGCCGCGACGTGCGAGTCGCCCCACGCGATCGTCCCGCGCTGGGCGCGAACGAGGCCGTGCAGCACGCGCAGCAGCGTGCTCTTGCCCGCGCCGTTCGGGCCCAGGAGCACCGTGCGGCGCGCCCGCGCGCGATCGCGAGGTCGACGCCCGACAGGACCGGCGCGCCGTCCGCGGCGCGACGGCGACGCCGGCGCAGGCGATCGGCAGGCCGGTGGCGACCGCTCAGCCATAGCGCGCCCGCGCCCATTCCCGCGGTCACCTGCGCGGCGGCGTTGAGCAGCAGCACGATCGCGATCAGCACGATGCCGAGCGCGAGCGCCAGCGGCAGGTCGCCCTTGCTCGTCTCGAGCGCGATCGTCGTCGTCATCACGCGCGTGACGCCGTCGATGTTGCCGCCGACGATCATCACCGCGCCGACTTCGGCGATCGCGCGGCCGAACCCCGCGAGCAGCACCGTCGCCAGCGAGAAGCGCGTGTCCCACAGCAGCGTCAGCGCCGCGCGGACCGTGCCGGCGCCCAGCGACGTCAGCTGCTCGCGGTACTCGGCCCACGCGTCGGCGACGATCTGGCGCGACAGCGCGGCGATGATCGGCGTGATCAGGATCGTCTGCGCGATCGACCATCGCGGCCGGCGTGAACAGCATGCCGAACGCGCCGAGCGGCCCCGCGCGCGACAGCAGCAGGTAGACGACGAGGCCGACGACGACCGGCGGCAGCCCCATCAGCGCGTTCAGCACGACGATCAGCGACGGCCGGCCGGAGAAGCGGCCGACCGCGATCGCCGCGCCGAGCGGCAGGCCGATGCACGCGGCCAGAAGGTCGCCGTGAGGCTGACGCGCAGCGACAGCTCACGATGTCGACCAGCTTCGGGTCGAAATGCGTGACCAGGCCGGCGGCGACCGCCAGGCTTTCGGAAAAGGTGTTCATGGGGCTCTCGAGGGTGCAAAGTGTGCACCAGGACTGCAATAACATGCAATCTTTACATTCCAGCTCAGAAAAACGGCCGTCGCACCATGGACGGCCACTTTCCCGGGGCCCCGACAGGTCGTCAGCCCAGTTGCCGGATCACCGCCAGCGGCGACGTGCGCGCGGTGCCGCGCGTGCCGAGCCAGCCGGCCAGCGTCACCGCGAGCGCGCCGCCGAACATGCCGTAGACCCACACGAGCGCATTGGCCTCGAACGGGATCTTGAACACGCGATCGGCCAGCGCCCAGCCGATCGCGGTGGCGCCCGCCGCCGCGACCAGCCCGGCCAGCGCGCCAAGCAGCAGGAACTCCGCGATCTGCGCGCTCGCCAGCTGCCGCTGCGATGCGCCGAGCGTGCGCAGGATCGCGGCGTCGAACTTGCGCTCGTCCTGCGTCGCGGCGATCGCCGCCTGCAGCACCAGCAGGCCGCCGGCCAGCGTGAACAGGAACACGAACTCGACCGCGCGCGACACGCTGTCCATGATGCCCTGCACCTGGCGCACGATTTCGCCGATGTCGATGGCGAGGATGTTCGGATTCTTGTGCAGCAGCGGGGGCAGCCACGTATTGTTCCCGGCCGGCGCGCGAAACGCGGCGATGTAGGTCGCCGGCATCGCGTCGAGCGGTCCGGGCGGAAACAGCGCGAAGAAGTTCACGCGGAAGCTGTCCCAGTCGACCTTGCGCAGGCTCGTCACCTTGCGCCGACACCTGCGTGCCCGCGATGTCGAACGTCAGCGCGTCGCCGAGCTTCACGCCGAGCGTCTCGGCGATGCCCTCCTCGAGCGACATGCCGGCGTCGATGCCGGTCACACCCGGTTTCCAGAACTCGCCGCTTCGCGACCCTGTTGCCCTTCGGCAGCGCATCGGTCCACGACAGGTTGAATTCGCGCTCGGCCAGCCGGCGCGCCCGCATGTCGGCGAACTTCGTCGTGTCGATGTCGGCGTCGTTCACCGCGACGAGGCGGCCGCGCACCATCGGACGAAACGCCACGTCGGCGCCGACGCCCTTGGCGAGCTGCGCGCGCGCGTCGTCCACCTGCTCGGGCAGCACGTTGATCAGGAACTGGTTCGGCGCGTCGGGCGGCAGGCTCGCGCGCCAGTTGCGCATCAGGTCGCCGCGGACGACGGTCAGCAGCAAGAGCGCCATCAGGCCCAGCGCCAGCGCGCCGATCTGCAGGCTCGACGCGAACGCGCGCCGGCGCAGGTTGGCGAGGCCGAAGCGCCAGGTCACGCCGCGCTGCGGCAGCCGCTTCAGCAGCGCGAGCAGCGCCCACGCGGCGACTGCGGCGACCAGCAGCAGCGCGGCGACGCCGCCGACCATGATGAGGCCGGCCTGCGACCTCGCGCGCCTGCCATCCGATCAGCAGCGCGATCGTCGCCGCGCCGAGCACGTAGGCGAGCACGCCGCCGGCGCGCGGACGCGGCAGGTCGCGGCGCAGCACGCGCAGCGGCGGCACGTGCGCGAGCGCGACCAGCGGCGGCAGCGCGAAGCCGAACAGCAGCAGCATTCCCGTCGCGAACGCGGCAACGCCCGGCAGTCCACGTCGGGGGCGGCAAGTCGGTCGCGACGACGGACGCCAGCAGCGTCACCAGCACTTGCTGGCCCGCCAGCGCCAGCACCACGCCGGCGGCGCAGGCGACTACGCCCAGCACGAGGAACTGCACGAAGAAGAGCGCGAGCGTCTGCCCGACCTTCGCGCCGAAGCAGCGGAACATCGCCGCCGCATCGAGATGCCGGCGCAGGTAGCGCGACGCGGCGAGCGCGACGGCGACCGCGGCGAGCAGCACCGCGACCAGCGCGGCGAGCCCGAGGAATTTTTCCGCGCGATCGAGCGTCTGCCGCACTTCGGGACGCAGGTCGCGCACGGTTTCCAGCCGCTGGCCCGCCTTCATTTGCGTCGACAGCCAGTCGCGATACGTGTCGAGCGCGCCGCGTCCCGCGCGGTCGGCGACCAGCAGCCGCCACGTCGCGCGATTGCCGGGCTGCAGCAGGTTGGTCGCGGGAACGTCGTCGATGTTGAGCAGGAGCTTGGGACCCAGCGCGAACACCACGCCCGCACTTCCGGCTCCTCCTGCACGATCGCGCTGACCGTGAGCGTCGCTTCGCCCACCGAGAGCGGATCGCCGACCTTGACGCCCAGGCGATCGGCGAGCCGCGGAGTCGGGCCATGCTTCGCCGCGTCCGGGAATGCGCCGCGTCGGCGCGCCTTCGGGCCGGGCCGCGTCCGCCAGCATGATCGCGCCGCGCAACGGATAGCCGGCGCCGACGGCCTTCACGTCGGTCAGCACGGCGACCGCGTCGGCGACCGGCCGCGCATTGGGCGGCACCATGCTGTTGAAGCGGATGACCGGCGTCGTCGCGAGTCCGCGCGCGCGCGCGTTGTCGGCGAACGCGGGCGGCAGCGGGCGATCGCCGGAGATCATGAGGTCGGCGCCGAGCAGCAGGTTCGCCTGCGGCGTCAGCGCGCCCTTCACGCGATCGGCGAAGAAGCCGACGGTGCCCACGCTGCCGACCGCGAGCACGAGCGCCGCGACCAGCACGCGCAACTCGCCGGCGCGCCAGTCGCGGCGCAGCAGGCGCAGCGCGAGGCGCAGCGTGTTCAGTCGACGCCGCCGACAACGCGGTGCGCTCGTCGCCGACCAGGCGCCCGGCCGCCAGCGACAGCCGCCGGCCGCAGCGCGCGGCGAGCGCTACGTCGTGCGTGACGAGCACCAGCGTCGTGCCGTGCTCGCGATTGAGGCGGAACATGAGGTCGGCGACCTCGACGCCGGTGGCGCCGTCGAGATTGCCGGTCGGCTCGTCGGCCATCAGCAGCTTGGGTTCGCCCGCGAACGCGCGCGCGATGGCGACGCGCTGCTGCTCGCCGCCCGACAAGCTGGCGCGGATAGTGCGTCGTCCGCCGGGCCGAGGCCGACGCGATCGAGCCAGACCCGCGCGCGCGCTTCCGCGTCGGCCGCGCCGGCGAGCTCGAGCGGCAGCATCACGTTTTCGAGCGCGGTCAGCGCCGGCAACAGCTGGAACGACTGGAACACGAAGCCGAGCAGGCGCTGGCGCATCGCGGCGAGCGCGTCCTCGTCGAGCGCCGACAGCGCCGCGCCGTCGATGTGGATTTCGCCCGACGTCGGCCGATCGAGTCCGGCCAGCAGGCCGAGCAGCGTCGTCTTGCCGGAGCCCGACGCGCCGACGATCGCGATGGACGCGCCGGGCTCGACGGCGAACGACACGCCGTCGAGGATGGTCAACGGATCGTCGCCGCTCTTGACGATCTTGGTCAGCGCTTCGGCGCGGATGATGGGTTCGGTCATGGATGCAGGTGTCGGCAGGGCGGCGTTGAAAGGCACATGCGGCCGCGCGTTCAGGTTTGCAAGCGTACCGCGCCGCCCGGCAGATCCGGGAGAGGCCGACAGTTACGACGATCGCGTCCTACAATTCCGCATCTCGGAGTGCCCATGTTCGATGGCGTTCGCTGCAGCATCCGTTCCTCTACTTGCTGCATCGCTGGCGTCATGGCCTGTGCGCATGGCCGCAACGCGCGTTCGCGCAGGAGCAACGCGCCGGTGCTGCTCGTCGTCGGCGATTCGATCTCCGCGGGCTACGGCCTTCGCGGCCGGCAAGGGCTGGGTGACGCTGCTTGTCGGAGCGGCTCGAGGCGGAAGGCTATCGCTACCGGTCGTCAACGCATCGATCAGCGGCGACACGACGGCGGGCGGCCGCGCGCGGCTGCCGCGCTCCTGGCGCAGCACAAGCCGGCGATCGTCATCGTCGAGCTCGGCGGCAACGACGCGCTGCGCGGCGGCAATCTCGCCACGACGCGCGACAATCTCGACGCGATGGTCGCCGCCGCGCAGGCCGCGGGCGCCAAGGTGCTGATCGTCGGCATGCAGCTGCCGCCCAACTACGGCCCGCCTACGTGCGGGAGTTCGAGCGCTGTTCGCCGACGTCGCGAAGGCGCAAGCGCGTGCCGCTCGTGCCCGCGTTCTTCGCCGGCTTCGGCGACGACCTGGCGCTCTTCCAGCCCGACCGCATCCATCCGACCGCTGGACGCGCAGCCGCAAGCTGCTCGACAACGTCTGGCCGGTGCTGCAGCCGCTGCTGCACAAATGAACGTTCCGACTCCACGGCACGGTCCGGGCACGCAAGGTCGGATTGGCGCGCTGGCCGCGCATCCGGAGCGCATCGACGTGCGCAGCCCGTCCGAGTTCGCGATCGACCACATTCCGGGCGCGGTCAACCTGCCGGTGCTGGACGACGACGAACGCACGCAGGTCGGCACGCTGCACGCGCAGGAGTCGGCGTTCGCCGCCGCAAGCTCGGCGCCGCGCTCGTCGCGCGCAACATCGCGCGCATCGTCGAGACGCATTGCCGCGGCAAGCCGCGCGACTGGGCGCCGCTCGTCTATTGCTGGCGCGGCGGCAAGCGCAGCGCGTCGCTCGCGCACGTGCTGAACGAAATCGGCTGGCGCGCCGTGCAGCTCGAAGGCGGCTACCGGACCTGGCGCCGGCACGTCGTCGCGGCGCTGACGCACGTCCCGGCGCGATTCCGCTACGTCGTCGTCTGCGGTCTCACCGGCTCGGGCAAGAGCCGCCTGCTCGCGGCGCTGCGCGACGAAGGCGCGCAGGTGCTCGACCTCGAGCAGCTTGCGCGGCACCGCGGATCGCTGCTGGGCGACCTGCCCGGCGACCCGCAGCCGTCGCAGAAGTCGTTCGACACCCAGCTGCTCGGCGCACTGCGAACGCTTCGATCCCGCGCGCCCCGTGTTCGTCGAGTCGGAGAGCCGCAAGATCGGCACCGTGCAGGTGCCCGACGCGCTGCTCGCCGCGATGCGCGCGGCGCCGTGCGTGCGCGTCGACACGCCGCAGCCGCTGCGCGTCGCGCTGCTCAAGGACGAGTACGCGCACTTCCTCGCCGACCCCGCGGCGCTCGGCGGACAAGCTGGCAGCCGCTCGTGCCGCTGCACGGCCGCAAGATCATCGAGCGCTGGATCGCCGCCGCGGCCGCCGGCGATTTCGACGACGCTCGTCGACGAGCTGCTGGCGCACGCACTACGATCCGACCTATGCGCGCTCGATCGAGCGCAATTTTCCGCGCATGCGCGACGCGCATCGCCGTGACGCCGCGCGACGATCGCGCATGCGGCGTTCCGCGCGCTGGCGCGCGACCTCGACGCGCGGGTCAGCGCTTCGCTCGCCGTTCCCGCCTAGCGGACCTCGCGCCATGACGCCAGTACGCCTTTCGCATCGTCAACGTGTTCGCGGAGAGCCCGCTCGCCGGCAATCCGCTGTGCGTGTTCGAGGACGCGCGCGGTCTCGACGACGCGACGATGCAGGCGCTGGCGCTGCAGTTCAACCTGTCCGAGACGACGTTCGTGCTGCCGTCGACCGCGCGCGACGGCGCACGTGCGCATCTTCACGCCGACGTTCGAGATGCCGTTCGCCGGACACCCGACGCTCGGCACCGCGCACGTCGTGCGCGACCTGCTCGTCCGCCGGCGATGCGGTGACGCTGGAGATGAAGGCCGGCGTCATTCCGGTGACGCGCCGACGGCGACGTGTGGACGCTGCAGGCCAACGCGCCGAAGCATCGCGCGCCGGCCGCGTCGCGACCGCGATCTGGCGGCGATGCTCGGCCTCGACGTCGCCGACCTGGCGGCGCGCCGCCGCTGTGGGTCGACACGGGATCCGAGCAGCTCATCATTCCGCTCGCGTCGTTCGCCGCGGTGCGCCGCGCGACGCCGCGCGCGGACGCGATCCTGCACGCACGGCAGCAACGGCAAGCGCGCGATGGCCTACGTGTTCGCGCGCGAAGGCGACGCAGGTGCTCGCGCGCTTCTTCTTCCCCAAGCACGGCTCCGTCGTCGAGGATCCGGGCACGGGTTCGGCCTGCGCCAACCTGGGCGGCTGGCTGCTGGCCACCGGCGCCCCCCTGCCGCAGCGGCTCACCGTCGACCAGGGCGAGGCGGTCGGCCGCCCCTGCCGGCTCGGGCTCGAGGTCACGGCCGACCGGCAGATCCGCGTGTCCGGCCGCGTCATCGAGTTCGCGCGCGGCACGGTGGCGCTGTAGCGTACGCCCGGACCCGCGGCGATCGCTTAACAGCCTGTTACAGCTTGAAACTGCGGCCGCGTCAACAGGCGCGCAACTGGCGCGTTGATGGCAGGAATGGCAGGCGGTCGCCGCCGAGCCGCCCGCAATCCGGATTTACCATCGCCGAGAGCCTCATGGGCGCAGTCGCTGCATGTTCGCGCGAACGCTGGCGCTGACGTCGCTGACGGCGATGTCGCTGGCGGCCAGGCGGCCGCCGATGGGCTACGACGACGCGCGGCATCTGCTGGCGCGCACCGGATTCGGACCCACCGATGCCGAGGTCCGCGACGTTCGCCGCGCTCCCGCGAGCGAGGCCGTCGACGCGCCTCCTGCGCGACACGCGCACGACTGCGGTCACGCCGCCGCCCGCCATGCGCGCGTCGACACGGGCCCGTTGCGCCGGCCGGGGCCCGAAGCGCGACGCGACGAAGAGCGCAAGGCGTTCCAGCAGCAGCAGGTCCGCCACGGCCTCGAGCTGCGCGCGTGGTGGGTGCAGGAGATGCTCGCGACGCCGTCGCCGCTGACCGAGCGGATGACGCTGTTCTGGCACAACCATTTCGTGTCGAGCCAGCAGAAGGTGCGCTTCGCGCGGCTCATGTACGCGCAGAACGCGACGCTGCGCGCCAACGCGCTCGGCAACTTCGCCACGCTGCTGCACGCGGCGTCGAAGGACCCGGCGATGCTCATCTACCTCGACATCGCGCAAAGCCGCAAGGGCCAGCCCAACGAGAATTTCGCGCGCGAGGTGATGGAGCTCTTCACGCTCGGCGAAGGCCAGTACACCGAACAGGACATCAAGGAAGCGGCGCGCGCGTTCACCGGCTGGAGCCTCGATCGCGAGACCGGCGACATACCTGTTCCGGCCGGGCGTCCACGACTCACGGCATCAAGACGGTGCTCGGCGCGCATCGGGCAACTTCGACGGCGACGCGGTGCTCGACATCCTCCTCGCGCAGCCGCAGACGTCGGAATTCATCACCGCCAAGCTGTGGCGCGAGTTCGTGTCGCCCGATCCCGATCCGCGCGAAGTGAAGCGCATCGCGCAAGCCTTCCGCGGCTCAGGACTACGACATCAAGGTCGCGCTGCGCGGCGCTGCTGCTGTAGCGACGCGTTCTGGGCGCGCCGACAACCGCGGCACGCTGGTCAAGAGCCCGGTCGAGCTCGTCGTCGGCACGCTGCGCCAGCTCGAAGTCGCGCCGCCGTCCGCGCTGCCGTTCGCCGTCGTGTCCGCGGGCATGGGCCAGAACCTGTTCTCGCCGCCCAACGTGAAGGGCTGGCCCGGCGGCGATGTCTGGATCAACACCAACACGCTGCTCGCGCGCAAGCAGTTCCTCGACCGGCTGGCGCGCGCCGACGAGGCATCGATGACCGTCGCGATGCGTCGCGCCGATGCGTGCCGGCCGAGCGGCCGCCGAAGCGCATTGCCGCGCACGGACGACGAAGGACCACGCGCGCAGCGTTTCGCCGCAGCCGCGGACCGCGGCCTGCGCAACGTGCACTTCGACGCGGCGACGTGGGTCGCGCGCGGCCGGGCGCCACGCCGCGACGACAAGGAGCACGCGGCGCAGGCGCTGCTGCTGCCGCTGCCGCCGCAGTCGCCCGCCCGCGTCGCGAGGCGACGCGCTGGCGTTCGTCCGCGCGACGCTGCTCGACCCGGTCGTACCAGCTCAAGTAACCGCCGCGCCACGCCACCGGAGAACCGCATGGACCGCCGCACCTTCCTCCGCTCCGCCGCCGCGCTGCCCTCGGCGCGCGCTGGGCGGCCGTTGCGGCGTTCGGCGCGGCGCAGGTCGCGGTCGCCGCGGCGCCCGCGCAATGCCCAACTACAGCAGGCTCCTCGTGCTGGTCGAGCTGAAAGGCGGCAACGACGGGCTCAACACGCTCGTGCCGTACACGGACTCCGCCTACTACGCGCTGCGCCCGAAGATCGCCATCGCGCGCGACGACGTCGTGCAGCTCACGGATCGCGCCGGACTGCATCCGTCGCTGGCGCCGCTCGCCGACGCTCTGGAAGGACCGGCAACTCGCGGTGCTGCAGGGCGTCGGCTATCCCGAGCCCAACCTGTCGCACTTCCGCTCGATCGAGATCTGGGACACCGCGTCGAAGAGCGACGAATACCTGCAGGAAGGCTGGCTCACGCGCGCGTTCGCCGCGCAGCCGACGCCGCGTGCGTTCGCCGCCGACGGCGTGATCATCGGCTCCAGCGACTTGGGTCCGCTCGCCGGCGGCGGCACGCGCGCGATCGCGCTCGCCAACACCGAGCAGTTCCTGCGCCGCGCGAAACTCGCGCAGCCGGCGCCGATCGCCGGCAACGAGGCGCTCGCGCACATCCTCAAGGTCGAGGCCGACATCGTGCAGGCGGCGTCGCACCTCGACGCGCGGTACGCGTTCAAGACCGAATTTCCCGCCGGCAATTTCGGCAACGCCATCCGCACCGCGTGCCAGATCATCGCCAATCCGTCGGGCGTCGCCGTCGTGCGCGTGACGCTGTCGGGATTCGACACGCACGCCAACCAGCCGGGAACGCAGGCGCGCTTGCTGGAGGACGTCGCCAACGGCCTCGTGGCGCTGCAAAGCGCGCTGGACGAACTCGGCAAGTGGAACGACATCGCTGGTGCTGACCTACGCCGAGTTCGGGCGCCGGCCGAAGGAGAACAACAACAGCGGCACCGATCACGGCACGGCCAACGTGCACTTCGCGCTCGGCGGCCGCGTGGCCGGCGGCTTGTACGGCGCGCGCGCCCGACCTCGCGCGCCTGTCCAGCCGACGGCAATCCGGCCTACGCGCTCGACTTCCGCAGCGTGTATGCGACGGTGCTCGACCGCTGGTGGGGCGTGGATTCGCGCGCGGCGCTGGGCGGGCGCTTCGACCCCGTGCCGTTCCTCAAGGCGTAACGCGCATCGTCAGCTCGCCGCGTTCCACGCGGCCATGAACGCCTGCCAGTGCGGCGCCGTCGACGCCGCGACGCGTTCGCGCGCGAGCGCGATTTCCTTCGCATATTCGCCCGCACTCAGTTCGCCGCGCATCAGCCGGAACCGCTGGTACACGAGGTACGTGTTGAGCACGTCGCACTCGCAGTAGTTGCGCACGTCGGCGAGCTCGCCGCGCGCCACGGCCGCGGCGACTTCGCTGCCGTCCATGCCGAGCTTGCCGGGAAAGCCGCACAGCCGCGCGATCGCGTCGAGCCCCGCATTGGCGCGCGGCTGGTACATCGCCAGCACGTCCATGAGGTCGAGGTGGCGCGTGTGGTAGCGGCCGAGGTAGCTGTTGAACTTGAATTCGCGGTCCTGGTCGCCCCAGTCCCAGTATTTCTCCGCCGCGATGCCGTGGATCAGCGCGCGATGATTGAGCACCGGCAGGTCGAAGCCGCCGCCGTTCCACGACACGAGCTGCGGCGTAAACTGCTCGATGCCGTCGAAGAAGCGGCGGATCAGTTCGGGCTCGGGGTCGTCGAGTTCGCCGACCGACCAGATCTTGAGGTCGTCCTTGCTGCGCAGCGCGCAGGCGATCGCGACGACCTGCTGCAGGTACTGCGGCGCGAAGTCGTTGCCGGTCGCGGCGCGCCGCTTCTGCTCGAACCAGTCGAGCACCGCGGCGTCGGGCAATTCCGCCGGCAGGTCGTTGATGCGCCGGATGCCCGCAACATCGGGCACCGTCTCGATGTCGAAGACCAGGATCGGCGTCATGCGGGGAATACGCCCGTCGACAGATAGCGATCGCCGCGGTCGCAGACGACGAACACGATCGTCGCGTCGCGCACTTCGCGCGCGATGCGCAACGCCACCGCGCACGCGCCGCCCGCCGAGATGCCGCCGAAGATGCCTTCCTCGCGCGCGAGCCGGCGCGTGGTCTCCTCGGCTTCCCTTGCGTCACCGATTCGATGCGGTCGACGCGCCTGCCGTCGTAGATCTTCGGCAGGTATTCGGCGGGCCACTTGCGGATGCCCGGGATCGACGCGCCTTCCGCCGGTTGCGCGCCGACGATCGTGATCGCCGGATTCTTCTCCTTCAGGAATTTCGACACGCCCATGATCGTGCCGGTGGTGCCCATCGCGGAGACGAAGTGCGTGATGCGCCCGCCGGTGTCGTGCCAGATCTCCGGACCGGTCGTGCGGTAGTGCGCGAGCGGATTGTCGGGATTGGCGAACTGGTCGAGGATGACGCCCTTGCCCTCCGCCTGCATCCGGTCGGCCAGGTCGCGCGCGCCTTCCATGCCCTGCGCCTTGGTGACCAGGACCAACTCGGCGCCGAACGCGCGCATCGTCTGCACGCGTTCCAGCGACAGGTTGTCCGGCATGACCAGGATCATCCGGTAGCCCTTGATCGCCGCGACCATCGCGAGCGCGATGCCGGTATTGCCGGACGTCGCCTCGATCAGCGTGTCGCCGGGCTGGATGTCGCCGCGCCGCTCGGCCTCGACGATCATCGACAGCGCGGGCCGATCCTTGACCGAACCCGCGGGATTGTTGCCTTCGAGCTTGCCCAGGATGACGTTGGTCGTGTCGCCCGGCATGCGCTGCAGGCGCACGAGCGGCGTCTTGCCGACGGTGTCGGCGAGCGTTGGATAGCTTGCGGATCGGTCATGGCGGAGGGATCGGTCATCGGCATGTGATGACGCCGCGGGCACATTGCACGCGCGTCCTCATTGTAGCGGAGCGCTGCGAACGCCTTCGGAAACGAAAACCCCGCCATGTGGGCGGGGTCTCGTGCGTTGACGCACCGCGATCACTTCTTGGGCGGCGCGTCCTTGTCCGATGCTGGTGGGCTGGCTGACTTGTCGGTCTTGGCCTTGGCCTTGGCTTCCTTGTCGGCCTTGGCCTTGTCTGCCTTGGCTTTGTCCGCCGCCGCCTTGGCGTCCTTGTCCGCCTTGGCCTTGTCGGCCTTGGCTTTGTCCGCCGCTGCCTTGGCGTCCTTGTCGGCCTTGGCCTTGGCTTCCTTGTCGCGCCTTGGCCTTCGCCTTGGCGTCCTTGTCCGCCGTGGCCTTGTCGGCCTTGGTCGGCTGCGGCTTCCTTGGCGGACGACTTGGCGTCGTCTTGGCGTCCGTCTTGGCGTCGGTCTTGGCGCCGTCTTGCGCCTTGGTGTCCGCCTTGGCGTCAGCCTTCATCGGCGCTGCTGCAGGAGCCGCTGCGGCTGCGGGGGCGGCTGCAGGTGCCGCGGTCTTGGCCGGAGCTGCGGCCGCAGGGGCTGCCGCAGTCGCGGGCGCCGCCTTGGCCGGTGCCGCCGGCGGGTGCAGGCGCCGGTGCCGCCGCGGGTGCGGCCGCTGCTGCCGGTGCGGCTGCCGCAGGCTTGGCCGGTTCCGCCTTCTTGGCTTCAGCCGCGCGGCAGCGTCGTGGCGCCGGTCAGCGTCACGCCGCTTTGCTTGATCTTGTCCAACGTCGCGTCGCCGATGCCGTTGACCTTCTTCAGGTCGTCGATCGACTTGAACGGACCGTTGGCCTTGCGGTAGTCGATGATGGCCTGCGCCTTGACCGGGCCGATGCCCGGCAGCGCCTCGAGTTCCTCCTTGGTCGCGGTGTTGATGTTGACGGCCGCGATCGCGAAGCTCGACAGCACGAGCAGCACAAGCGCAAGTAAGAAACGTTTCATTAAGGTCTCCCCAGTAGTCGATGGTCGTTGCGCCCCGCTCGCAGACTGAGATTGAGCGGCGAGGCATTAACGCGCCACGGATACTACGGGTTGACCCTGGGCGGGCAAGGCAAAGCTGCGCCGTGCCGGGAGGCCGCGATGCGCCCGCCGGACCACGGACAGGAATGCGGTCTTGAGGCCGGCTATTTGCGGGCTTGCCTCAGCCGCCGGTCGAATGTCGCCCTTGGCGGCCGGGCCGGCGCCTTGGCGTCGGCCTTGGCGGCGCCGGCCGGCGGCGACCTTGGCGCGCGGGCCGACCGTGAGTTCGGGGCGCAGCTTTTCGAGGCGCTTGGCGCCGATGCCCTTGACGTTGCTTCAGGTCGTCGACCGACTTGAACGGGCCGTTGGCCTTGCGGTAGTCGAGGATCGCCTGCGCCTTGGCCGGGCCGATGCCCTTGGCAGCGCGATCAGTTCGTCCTTGGTCGCGGTGTTGATGTTGACCGCGGCGAGCGCCGGCGACGACAGCGCGAATTGCGCGAGCGAGCGCCAGCGCGAGCGCCATGAACAGTCGGTGCATGATGATCCTCCGTACGTGATGGGCGAATGGCGTCGCGGCGCGCGACGTGCCGAACGCGCACGCGCGCCGACGACGTCCGCTCACGTTACGGCGGATGGCGTCGCGCTCCGCCATCAGCCGTTCGACGTAGCGCGGCGACGCCTTCCGCGACCGGTCGTCATCGGCGCGCCGTAGCCGGCGGCGCGCAGCGCGGTCAGGTCCGCCTGCGTGAAGCTCTGGTACTTGCCGACGAGCTGCGGCGGAAACGGCGACGTACTCGATCGCGCCCGCGCGCACGAGTTCGGCCAGCGTCGAGCGGCGGCTCGCCCTCGCGCCGCGCGGCACGCGTTGATCGTCGCCACCGCCACCGTCGTTGAACGTCTGCGCGCGGCCCGTACCCGAGATTGAAGATGCCGGAGCGCTCCGGGTGATCGAGGAAGTCGAGATTGACCTTCGACCACGTCGTCGACGAACACGAAGTCGCGCCGCTGCTCGCCGGCGGCGTAGCCGCCCGAGCCTTCGAAGAGCCGCACGCGGCCGCTCGCCCGGTACTGGTGGAAGAAGTGGAACGCGACCGACGCCATCCGGCCCTTGTGCGCTTCGCGCGGTCCGTACACGTTGAAATAGCGGAAGCCCGCGACCGGCGCCGTGCGCTCCGGCAGCACGCGGCGCACGTACTGGTCGAACAGGAACTTCGAGTAGCCGTACACGTTGAGCGGCGCCTCGTGCTCGCGCTTTTCGACGAACGTCGTGCCGGCGCCGTAGACGGACGCGCTCGACGCGTACAGGAACGGAATGTCGTTGTTCTGGCAATGGTCGAGCAGCGTCACCGAGTAGCGGTAGTTGTTGCGCATCATGTAGCGGCCGTCGGTCTCCATCGTGTCCGAGCACGCGCCCTGGTGCAGGATCGCGGCGACGTCGTCGTCGAAGTCGCCGGCGGCGAGGCGCGCGAGGAACTCGTCCTTGTCGAGGTAGTCGGCGATGTCGCAGTCGGCGAGGTTGCGGAACTTGTCGGCGCGCGTGAGGTTGTCGACGGCGATGATGTCGGTCTCGCCGCGCGCGTTGAGCGCCCGCACCAGGTTGGACCCGATGAAACCGGCGGCGCCGGTGACGACGATGTACACGTTGTCTCCGGCTCTCTAGAGTTCGAGGTCGATGCCGCCCACCTCGCTCGTCACGTGCGGCACGCGCGGCGCGACGGCGCACAGCAACTCATAGCCGACGGTCGCCGCGGCGCTCGCGACGTCGTCCACCGGCATGCCCTCGCCCCACAGCACCACCGGGCTGCCGACGCGCGCCTCGGGAACGTCGGTCAGGTCGACGGTGATCATGTCCATCGACGGCCGGCCCGCCAGGCGCACCTTCGTGCCGCAACCAGCACCGGCGTGCCGTTCGGCGCATGGCGCGGATAGCCGTCCGCATAGCCGCAGGCGACCACGCCGACGCGATGCGGGCGCGACGCCGTGTATGTGCGCGCCGTAACCGACGCTTTCGTTGGCCTTCAGGTCCTGCACGGCGATGATCGCGGAGCGCAGCGTCATCACCGGCCGCAAGCCCAGCATGTCGGCCGTGTCGTACGGAAACGGCGTCGCGCCGTACAGCATGATGCCCGGCCGCACGAAGTCGCCGCCCACTTCGGGGAAGCGGATGATGCCGGCCGAATTGGCGAGCGATCGCGGATACGGCAGGCCCCGGCACGCGGCCTCGAACACGCTCAGCGGCTCCTCAAGGCCGTCGTCCTCGTCGGCGCGCGCGAAGTGCATCATCAGGCGCAGCGCCGCCACCGACGGCGACGACGACAGGCGCTGGCAGACGCCGGCGACCTCGGCCGGCCGGAATCCCAGCCGGTTCATGCCGGTGTTGACCTTGACGAACACCTCGAGCGGCCGCGCCAGCACCGCGGCTCTCCAGCATCCGCACCTGCTCGATGTCGTGCACAACGGTGGCCAGTCGCCGCTGCGCGAATTCCGGCAGCTCGCCCTCGGCGAAGAAGCCTTCGAGCAGCAGGATGCGGCGCGTGTAGTGGTGCTCGCGCAGCATCGACCGCGGCGTCGAGCTCGACCAGCGCCAGGCCGTCGGCGTCCTCGAGCGCGGGCAGCACGCGCGCGAGTCCGTGGCCGTAGGCATTGGCCTTGACCACCGCCAGCACCTGCGTGCCCGGCGCCTTTTCGCGCACGCGCGCCAGGTTGCCGCGCAGTGCGGCGAGGTTGATCTGGGCGTACAGCGGGCGGGCCATGCGGCGGCGTGGAGTGCCGGCAGTAGAGGATGTCGGCGCAGGATCGACAGGCGGCATCGACGCGCCGCGGACGTCCGCCGCTAGACGGCGTCACGCGGCAAACATGGTATAAAGCGCGGGCCGCGCGACGACAGCCATTATAACCATCCAGCACCGGCGCGCCGACAGGTCGCGCGAGGCGGCGGGGACCGTCCCGCGCGCGCGGCGCACGAAAACCCTTCGAGGAAATGAAGGCCGGTTTCTACACGATCATGGCGGCGCAGTTTTTCTCGTCGCTCGCCGACAACGCGCTGCTGATCGCCGCCATCACGCTCCTCCAGGAATTGCAGGAGCCGGACTGGATGACGCCGGCGCTGCAAGCAGTGCTTCGTCGTGTCCTACGTCGTGCTGGCGCCGCTGGTCGGCGCCTTCGCCGACTCGATGCCCAAGGGCCGGGTGATGCTGATCACCAACGCGATCAAGGTCGTCGGCTGCCTCCTGATGCTGTTCTCGGTGCATCCGCTGCTCGCGTATGCGGTCGTGGGCTTCGGCGCCGCCGCCTATTCGCCCGCGAAGTACGGCATCCTCACCGAGCTCCTGCCGCCGCATCAGCTCGTCGTGGCCAATGGCTGGATCGAGGGCACGACGGTGGGCTCGATCATCCTGGGCGTGCTGCTCGGCGGCGCTGCTGGTCAGCCACAAAGTGTCCGACGATGATGCTGGGCTTCGACTTCCGCCGACGATCGACACCGGCATCGACACGCCGCCGCGAGGCCGCCATCTGCGTCATCGCCGGCTCCTTACCTGATCGCCGCGATCTTCAACTGGTTCATCCCGGACACCGGCGTCGACCACCGCGTGCCGAGCAAGAATCCGTTCTACCTGATCCGCGAGTTCTCGCACTGCGTCGTCGCTGCTCTGGCGCGACAAGCTGGGCCAGATCTCGCTCGCCACGACGACGCTGTTCTGGGGCGCGGGCGCGACGCTCAAGTTCATCGTGCTGGCGTGGGCCGCCAAGGCGCTGGGCTACGACCTGTCGCAGGCGTCCTACCTGCAGGGCGTGGTGGCGGTGGGCATCGCGCTGGGCGCGGTGCTCGCCGCGCGCTACATCACGCTGCGCAACGCCGTGAATGTGCTGCCGATCGGCATCGCGATGGGGCTCATCGTGATCACGATGATCTTCGTCACGCAGCTGCCGGCTGGCGATCGTGCTGATGATCGTCATCGGCGCCTGCGCGCGGTTTCTTCGTCGTGCCGATGAATGCGCTGCTGCAGCATCGCGGCCACGTGCTGATGGGCGCCGGCCACTCGATCGCCGTGCAGAACTTCAACGAGAACATCGGCATCCTCGTCATGGTGGGACTGTACGCGCTGATGATCCAGCAGGGCGTGTCGCGTCAACCGCGCGGTGGTGCTGTTCGGCGCTCTTCATGTCGAGCGCGATGCTGCTCGTCATGTGGCGCCACCAGTACAACCAGAGCAAGGGCGACTCGCTGCACCTCATCGCCGCCGACGAAGGCGACCGCAAACACTAGGCCGGCAGGTCTACAGGACGACGGGCGCGTCCGGCAGTTCGTTGCGTCCGGCGCCGGTGCGCGGCGAGTGCTGCGCCAGCAGCGCGGAAATCTCGGCGATGCCCAGCTCGACGCCGTCGGCGAAGCGGCCTTCGCGGAACGCCGTTTCGATCTTCCGGCAGATCGCCTGCCATGCCGCATCGCCGACGCGGGCATTGATGCCGCGGTCGGCGACGATCTCCACCGCATGGTCCGCCAGCAGCACGTAGAGCAGGACGCCGTCGTTGTCCTCGGTGTCCCAGACGCGCAGCAAGCCGAACACCTCGAGCGCGCGCTCGCGCGGATTCACCCGGTGCCAGATGCGCGGCAGCGGCAGCGACGCCTCGATGGCGAAGCGCACCTGGCCCGCGTGAAGCGTTTCGCCTTCGGCGATGGCGCGCTCGATGCGGTCCAGCTCCTCCGTCGGAAAGATGCGGTGCACGTCGCGGCGATCGGTGATGAAGTGCCGCCACTGGCGCGCAAGCGTCCCCGCCATCACCAGTCTCCCGACGCGCCGCCGCCGCCGAAGCCGCCGCCGCCGCCCGAAAAGCCGCCGCCGCCTCCGCCGCCGAAGCCGCCGCCCCTCCGCCGCCGCCCGGAATGAACACGCCGCCGCCGCGGCCCATGAGGCCGCTTCCCATGCCGAACGTGATCATCACGATGAACGCGACCACCGCGGCGATGGCCGCGATGATGAGCGAACCGGCGATGAACCACGCGGCACCGCCGATGATGCCGGCTCCCACGGTCGATCCCATCGCCTTGCCGAAGATGCGGCGCAGGATGCCGCCGATCACCGGCACGACGACGAAGAGAAGAATGAAAATCATGTCGAGCGAGATGCCGCCCGCCGGCGCGGCGGCGGTTGCGCGGCCGGCGCGTCGGGCAGCGGTTCGCCCTTGTTGACCACGGCGATGATCTGGTCGACGCCGGCGTTGATGCCCTGCGCGAACTGGCCGTTGCGGAAAAAGGGCGCGACAGTCTCCGCCAGGATGCGGCGGCAGGTCACGTCCGTCAGCACGCCCTCCAGCCCGTAGCCCACCTCGATGCGATTCTTGCGGTCGTCCTTGGCGATGAGAAAAATGGCGCCGTTGTCCTTGCCCTTGCGCCCGATCTTCCACGCTTCCGCGACGCGGATCGAATACGACGCGATGGCTTCCGGCTGCGTCGACGGCACCATCAGCACGACGAGCTGGTTGCCGGTCTGCGTCTCCCACGCGGCGAGCTTTGCCTCCAGCGCCTGCGTGTCGGCGGTGGACAGCGTGTTGGTGAGATCGGTGACGCGCGCGCTGAGCGGCGGGATCTTGACGAGATCGTCGGCCGCAGCCGCCGGCAGCGCGAACGCCGAACAGGACGAGCGCCAGCGCCAATGCGCGCGCAACGACCATCATTGGCATGCGGAAGACGAGGAACACCATGGCCAGTCCGGCACCGCGCCGAGGCGAAGCGCCGCGGCCGCGGGGGCGCCACGCGCAGCCTCCACGGCCGCGCGCGGCAGGCCGGTCAAGGCGCCGGTTCTTCGCGGGTTCCGCAGGTGCGGCGCGCGCCGGCGCCTGCTTGCCGAAGTCGACCTTTGGCGGCGTGCTGATCGCCGCTTCGTTTTCGACGGTGAAGTTGGGCTTCACCTCCATCTTGAACAGCATGGCCGTCAGGTTGGTCGGGAACGAGCGGACGGTCGAGTTGAACGTCTGCACGCTGTCGATGTAGCGCTTGCGCGCGACAGTGATGCGATTCTCCGTGCCCTCGAGCTGCGATTGCAGGTCGCGGAACAACGCGTCGGATTTCAATTGCGGATAGTTCTCGGAAACGACGAGGAGCCGCGACAGCGCGCCGGTCAACTGGCTTTGCGCGGCGATGAATTTCTGGAATGCCGCCGGGTCGTTGATGAGCTCGGGCGTGGCCTTGATCGCGCCGACGTTCGCGCGCGCGTTGGTCACCTCGGTCAGCACCGTCTGCTCCTGCGCCGCGTAGCCCTTGACCGTGTTGACGAGGTTGGGGACCAGGTCGGCGCGACGCTGGTACTGGTTCAGCACCTCGGACCACGCGGCCTTGACGCCTTCGTCCTGCCGCTGCAGGTCGTTGTAGCCGCAGCCGGCAAGCGTCATGGTGACGATGGCGGCGCACAGGACGGCGATTTTTCTCAGCATTTTTCCTCCCAGGCAAATTTGGAACGGGGCTTCGACCCCCAGCATCGCAATATGGAGCGCGATCACCGCCCGCGCAAGGGCTTCAAGCCGGCGGCGCCGGAACGGTCACGTCAGTCGATCGGATGCGGCGACGGTCCGCCGCGCAAGCAGCATATCTTCCCACGCCTTCGCCTTGTCCGGCAGGTTGCGCAGCAGATACGCCGGATGGTAGGTCACGATGAGCGGAACGCCGCGGAACCGGTGCACGCGGCCGCGCAGGCTGGCGATGGTCGCGTCGGTGTCGAGCAAGAGCGACGCGGCGCTCTTGCCCAGCGCGACGATGAGCTTCGGCCGTATCAGCGCGACCTGCCGCTCGAGATACGGCCGGCAGGCGTCGGCCTCCCGCGGCTCGGGCGTGCGGTTGTTGGGCGGCCGGCACTTGAGCACGTTGGCGATGTAGACGTTGCGGCCGCGCGCCAGGTCGAGCGCCGCGAGCATGTTGTCGAGCAGCCGCCCGCCTGGCCGACGAAGGGCTCGCCCTTGGCGTCTTCTTCCGCGCCCGGCGCCTCGCCGACGAACAGCCACTCGGCATGCACGTCGCCCACGCCCGGAACCGACTTGTTGCGCGTCTTGCACAGTCCGCAGGCCGTGCACGCGTCGACGTCGGCGGCGAAGTCGCTCCATGTCAGCGCGGCGATTCGTGCGCTGCGCGCCGCGTCGGATTCCGCAGGCGGCGGTAACGGCGCATCGAATTGGGGCAACGGCTCACGCGCCGTGTCACTTGGAAGCTCCTCGCTGTGGAACTCCTCGCGCGGGCACTTCGGCCGCACTGCGGCGCCGCCACGTCGGCGTCAATCCCAGTTCCACGAGGATGTCGTCGCGCGTGGCCATCAGAGATTGCCAAGGCTGCGCCGCATGACCAGCGCATCCTCGCGCGGCGCGCCGGCGCGCCCCGGCGGGTAGTACGATTCACGGCGCGCAACCGACGCGAAGCCTGCGCGTTCATACAACGCGATCGCCGGCGCATTCGACTCCGCGCACTTCCAGGAACACCTGTTCGGCGCCGAGTCTTCGCGCGTCGGCCAGGAATTGCGCGAGCAACTCGCTGCCCAGTCCATCGCGGCGCGCATCCGGAACCACCGAAAGGTTGAGCAGTTGCGCCTCGCCGGGCCCCAGCATCAGCACGCCATACGCGACGATGCGGCCTTCGCGCTCGCCGACGCGAGCGCTGTAGCCGGCCGCGAGCGCTTCGCGAAAATTGTCGGGCGTCCACGGCGCGGCATGGATTTGCGCCTCGAGCACCGCGACGTACGCGACGTCCGACGACACGAGCGGCCGCCAGAGTATTGACGCACGCGGTACGAATCGGGGCAGCGTTGCCATGGCGCGAAGCCCTAGAGACGCGCGCCGGCGCCGCGCTCCGCGCTCGTCAGCGCGACGCGGTGGCGAACGTAGAGCGGCAACGCGTCGGCGGCGGCAACGCCCTCGCCTGCCGCCAAGCGTGGTTGCGCGAGCTCGCCGATCGAGCGCGCATCCGGCACCGCATCCGCATCGACCTGGCCGAGTGTCAGTCGTGCTCGCAGTTCCGGATAGGCGGCGAATCCGCCGCCGACGCCCAGCCACGCCGCGCCATCGCCACCCGGCAACACGACGTCCGCGGGCTTCAGCACCGCCGGCGCAAGCAATTCACGGAAGCCGCCACCGTCGCGCACGTAGGCGGCGACGTAGACCTCGCGCATCCGGGCGTCGAGGCACGCGAAGACGCGCGTTGCCGCGTGCCTGCGCCACGCTGCCTGCGCGAGCGCTTCCAATGTGGGTACCGGCACCAGCGGAAGACCGGCGCCGAACGCCAGCCCCTGCGCCACGCCGCAGGCGATGCGCACGCCGGTGAACGACCCGGGCCCGGCACCGAAGGCGATGCCGTCGAGCGAGCGCAGCGACCATCCGGCCTCCGCCAGCACGTCGTCGACGAGCGGCAGCAAGCGCTCGGAATGCGCCTGGCCCGCGGGCTCGCCTTTCTGAACCCAGGCGTCGTCCGCGCCGCAGGCAACCGAGAGCCAGTGGGTGGACGTGTCGAATGCGAGCAGCTTCATGGTTCGAATTTTACACACCGCCACGCATCGTCATGTCCTCGCGACGGTACAATTCACGACTCGACGCAGTTTTTCCGCGCTCCGGCAGGTTTTTCACGCCCACGGCCGCATTGCGCCTGCCTGTTCCGCCTCCACGCATGGCCTCCTCCGCCCTTACCCCCGCAACCGTGCTGACCATCGAGTCGCTGGACCAGGAAGGACGCGGGCTGGCGCGCGTCGACGGCAAGGCAATCTTCGTCGAAGGCGCGCTGCCCGGCGAGCGGGTTCATGCAAGCCCGGTGCGCATCAAGCCGACGTTCGAGATTGCCCGCGTCACGTCGGTGTCGAAGGCGAACGCCTCGCGCGTCACGCCGCGTTGCCCGCATTTCGGCGTCTGCGGCGGCTGCACGCTGCAGCACGCGCATCCGTCGCTGCAGGTGGCCGCCAAGCAGCGCGCGCTGGAGGATGCGCTCGCGCGTATCGGACGCGTGCGCGCGGAACGGATGCTGCCCCCCATCGAAGGCCCGGCGTGGGGATATCGATACCGCGCGCGCCTCACCGTGCGGCACGTGGCGAAAAAAGGCGCCGTGCTGGTCGGCTTCCACGAGCGCAAGTCGAGCTTCGTTGCCGACATGACCGAGTGTCACGTGCTGCCGCCGACAATTTCGGACCTGCTCCCGGCGCTGCGGCTGCTGGTCGCGTCGTTGACGATTTACGACCGCCTGCCGCAAATCGAGCTCGCGGTGGGCGAACGCCGCAGGGCGACGGCATCGCGCTCGACTACGCGCTGGTGCTGCGCATCCTGGCGCCGCTGACGCCGGAGGACGAGGACAAGCTGCGCGAGTTCGCCGACCGGCACCGCATCGCGTTCTGGCTGCAGACCGGCGGTCCGGCCACGGTCGTCCCGTTCCATCCTCCCGGCTCCGCGTTGACCTACCTGCTGCCGGAGTTCGCGATCGCGATGCCGTTCGCGCCGACCGACTTCACGCAGGTCAACAGCGCGATCAACCGCGTGCTGGTTCGGCGCGCGCTGGCGCTGCTCGATCCGCAACCCGGCGACCGCGTTGCCGACTTCTTCTGCGGCCTCGGCAATTTCACGCTGCCCATCGCGCGGCGCGGCGCGCACCGTCGTCGGCATCGAAGGCAGTGCGGCGCTCGTGCAACGCGCGCTCGCCAATGCGCGCCACAACGGACTTGCGCATCGCGTCCGCTTTGTCGTCGCCAACCTCTTCGAGGCGACGCCCGAGAGCATCGGCGGTCTCGGCCGCCTCGACCGCGTGCTGATCGATCCCCCACGCGAGGGAGCCATCGACGTCGTCAAGTCGCTGCCGCATCGCGACGACGAAGGCGCACTTGCGCGCATCGTGTATGTCTCGTGCAACCCCGCCACGCTGGCGCGCGATGCCGAAGTGCTGGTGCATGAGCGAGGGTATCGGCTCACGGCCGCCGGCGTGATGAACATGTTCCCGCACACGGCGCACGTCGAATCGATCGCATCATTTGAAAAATGAGCGAAAGATGAGCGAGCGCTGACGCGAAAAAAAGGGCGCCGGTCGGGCGCCCTCGAAGGTACTGCCGGTTATCGTTTCAGTCGCGCTGCCCCGAGAACGCCAGCAGCAGGTTGAGCAGGCCCATGAAGATGTTCAGCAGGTCCAGGAAGACGCTCAACGTCGCCATGATGTAGTTGGTCTCGCCGCCCTGGACGATGCGGCTCAGATCGTGCAGCAGCCAGGCGGAGAAGATCATCACCGTGATGGCCGACAGCGCCACCGTCAGCGCCGGAATCTGGAGGAACAGGTTCGCGAGGCTCGCCACGATCAGCACGACCGTTCCGACCATCAGGAACTTGCCCATCGACGAGAAATCGCGCTTGCTGACCGTAGCGATCATCGCCATCGTGAAGAAGATCGCCGCCGTCATGGCGCCCGCCAGCCCGACCAGTTGCCCGCCGTTGCGGAAGCCCGCCGCGACCGTCAGGATCGGCGTCAGCATCAACCCGGCGACGAACGTGAAGCCGAACAGCGCGACCACGCCCCACTGCGCTGTTGCGCAGTACCGTGACGACGAACAGCATGCCGATCATCGCCGCGAACATCAGCAGCGGCGTGGCGATGGGGTGAGCGGCTGAATTGTGCGAACAGGTTGAGCTGGCTGCCGACGAATGCGCCGGCAATCGTCGGCAGCATCGACAGCGCCAGCAGCCAATACGTGTTCCGCAGGACTGTGTTCTGTACCGACGGCGGCGAAATGGTGCCGTCGAAGGCCGGACGCGGCGGCGTCGATCTGCCCGACATCACCGGCTCGAATTTAGGATCCATGTTCCCTCCGCAAGCGGCCCGAGAGGGGCCGAATAGACGCTTAGACTAACAGATTGCTCCCAAGGTTCGGGCTGCCCCCGAGGCGAACGCTTGGGAGGCAGCTACCCCGATGCTAATATTTGGCCGCCTTCGGGCCGTTTCAAGGCGGCGGGCGATCGATTGCGCCGCTTTTCGAGCTTCCCGGCAGCCTTGGATGGGTGGCAGAGTGGTCGAATGCACCGGACTTGAAATCCGGCAAGGGCGCAAGTCCTTCGTGGGTTCGAATCCCACCCCATCCGCCAGACTCACTTCCAGACGCCGAGGCCGCGCTGCGCGATCCGTGCGGCGCGAACCGTTCCAGCGGATCACTTGCCCTTTGTGGGCGCCACTGGGGCTGCCGTCGCCTTCGCTGCCGCGGGCGTCGCCGCCGCGGCTTTTGCCGGCGCGTTCCAGGTCGTGGCGGCGAGCTCGCCCTGGCGCGCGTAGTCGATCGCCTCGCCGAGCACCTGCGCTGCCTCCTGCGGCGCGTGGAAGCCCATCGAGTTCTCGGCGGCGATGAAGTCGAGCCGCCACTGCGCCTTGCGCTGAAGCTCGAGCGCCGCATTGAGCTGCTCGGGCGTCGCGCCGGCGGCCTTCGCGGCGACGATCGCGTCGATGCAGCGCCGTGATGCGCCGCGCCGCCGCGCTGCAGCAGCTCGAAGTTGCGGTCCTGGATCGCGTCGACGCGCGCCTTGATCTCCGCCTCGGAGACGCGGTGGCAGGTCTGGCACGCGCGGTTGATGTTGAGCAGCGGGCTGCGCACCCAGTGATCGGAGACCTTGGTCGCGCCGTCGCGCAGGTAGGGCATGTGGCAGTCGGCGCAGGCGACGCCGGAGCGCGCGTGGATGCCCTGGCTCCAGAGCTCGAACTCCGGGTGCTGCGCCTTGAGGATCGGCGCGCCGGTCTCGGCGTGCTTGTAGTCGAAGAACCGGTCGCCGTCGGGGAACTTGGTCTCGTTCCAGAATTTCTCGATCGTCGCCCGCGCGCAGTCCCTTGCCCCAGGGAAAGGTCAGCGGCATCTTGCGCGAGCAGTAGTACTCGACGTGGCACTGGCCGCAGACGAAGGAGCGCATCTCGGTGCGCGATGGCGTCCGCGTTCGGATCGTAGGGCTGCGCCTTGCTGCCGGCGCGCCAGCGCTCGATCGACGGCAGGTGCGGCACCGGCGCGTCGGAGGCGGCAAGCGCGCGGATGCCGTCGATGAAGCCCGGACGCGTGACCCGCAGCTGCATGGTCTTCGGATCGTGGCAGTCCGGCGCAACTCACCGGGATGCGCATGGCCGGAAGTCGTGGAGCTTCTTGTTCAGATCCTGATACGAGAACTTGTAGCTTGCCTCGCAGGCCCTTGGCCGCGTCGCCGCCGCCGAGCTCGCGATAGAGCGGCATGATCGAGGCGTGGCAGTGCAGGCAGGAGCCCGTCTGCGGCTTGGTGAGCCGCTTGGTGGCTTCCTGGTCGGCGAGCATGTAGGCGTGGCCGCGGCGGTCGCGATAATCGATCGAGAAGGCGTAGCCCAGGAACATGCGCTTGAGCCACGGGTCGCGCGCGATCTTTTCCTCCGGCAGCGCCTCGCTTCCGCCGTGTCCGCCGAAGCGCGTCCGCGTGGTTTGCGCCGTGAGCAGGTACGAGTCGTACTGTTTCGGCCAGTTGACGCCCCATTTGGCCGGATCGGTCGTGTCTTCGGTGACCTCGACCAGGCGCACGTAGGGGTTTCGCGCCTCGCTCTTGCGCTCGAAGATGTTGACCAGGAGCGCCGTCACGAGCGCGGTGGCGATGGCGACCCCCGCGATTGTCGCGATCATCACCACGCGCGAAGCACCCCGCTCAGATTTCCACATGATCTGTCCTCCTTTAGGGTCGCATTCATCCGGGTCAGCGCCGGCCGAGACCCGTCGTGGCCCCGTGCCCGACCGAGTCGATGGCAATGGAGACAGCGAAGTGCTTCGGGGTCGTCACCGGCGCGAGCGACTTGGTCGTGCACGAGGTCGCCGTGGCAGTGCAGGCAGTTTCCCACGAGGATCCGGCGGCTCGTCGCCTTGAGCATGATGGGCTCGTGGAAGTCCTGGAGGGTGAATTCTTTCGAATGGTGGTAGCCGTTCTCGGCCTTCGAGAAGTACTTGCCGACGAAGCCGTGCGGCAGATGGCAATCCACGCAGGCGGCGACGGCGTGGTGGCTCGCCTTTTGCCAGGAGTCGTACTGAGGCTGCATGATGTGGCAGTTCACGCACACCTTCGGGTCGTCGCTCATGTACGACAACCCCTCGGCGTAGAGGAACGTGTAGCCTCCGATCCCGAGCAGCAGCCCGAGCAGGATCGAAAGCACGATCGCGCGGCGGCCGCTCCCTATGACTCCCACGCGTGACCCTCCTCAATGATCTGACGCACATGGATTGTTGCACAACCCGCGCCTCCGAGCTCAGTCGACCGCCGCGGTTGATGAGCTCAGGAAATCACTGGTCGAGGTTTTGCCGGGTGAAATCCGCCAACCCGACCGATACCCACTTTCAATGCCGCAGCGCGTCGATGCCCTTCGCCACGCCGGACAGCGTCAGCGGAAACATCCGGGGACCCAGCTTCTGCAGCACGATCTGCGTCGAGCGCGTGTACTCCCATCCGCGCTCCGGTTCGGGATTCCACCAGATGACGCGGCGAAAATGCTCGAACATGCGCGACAGCCACACGATGCCGGCCTCGTCGTTCATGTACTCGACGCTGCCGCCGTTCTGCACGAGTTCGTAGGGACTCATCGCCGCATCGCCGACGAAGATCACCTTCCAGTCGGGACCGTAGGTCCGCAATAGTTCCAGCGTGCCCATGCGCTCGTTGCGCCGGCGCGCGTTGTCGTGCCAGACGTAGTCGTAGACGCAGTTGTGGAAGTAGAAATGCTCGAGATGGCGGAATTCGCTCTTGGCCGCCGAGAACAGCTCCTCGCAGACCTGCACGTGCGGGTCCATCGAGCCGCCGACGTCGAGGAACAGCAGCACCTTCACGCGGTTGCGCCGCTCCGGCTGCAGCTTCAAGTCGAGCCAGCCGGCGTTGCGCGCGGTGCCGTCGATGGTCCCGTCGAGGTCGAGTTCCTCCGGCACGCCTTCGCGCGCGAAGCGCCGCAGCCGCCGCAGCGCGATCTTGATGTTGCGCGTATTGAGCTCGACGTCGCCGTCCAGGTTGCGGAAGGTCCGCTCGTCCCAGACCTTGACCGCGCTGCGCGATCCGCCGCCGTCCTGCCCGATGCGTATGCCCTCGGGGTTGTAGCCGTAGGCGCCGAACGGGCTCGTGCCGCCGGTGCCGATCCACTTCGACCCGCCTTGATGCCGCCCGCGCTGTTCCTCGAGCCGCTGTCTTCAGCGTTTCCATCAGCTTGTCCCAGCCGCCCAGTGATTCGATCAGCTTCTTGTCCTCCTCCGACAGGTAGCGCTGGAATTCCTTGCGCAGCCACTCCTCGGGAATTTCCGCGCGGATGTCGAAGATCGCGTTCACGTTCTTGAAGTAGGTGGCGAACGCCAGGTCGAAGCGGTCGAAGTGCTGCTCGTCCTTCACGAAGCATGCGCGGGACAGCATGTAGAAGTCGTCGATCGACTGCGAGACGACGCGCTTGTCCAGCGCCTCCAGCAGCGTGAGCAGCTCGCCCGTGGACACCGGCAGCTTGTGCGCCTTCAGGTGGAGGAAGAAGCTGGTGAGCATGTGCCTGCGGACGAGCGACGAATTGCCGATGCTCAGTTGAGCTTGTAGACATCAATTCCGTGGTCGTGATGTCCTTCGATCGTTCGCCGCCGGGCCGCGTCTGGATGCGTTTGACGACGATCTTCGCTTCCGGCGCGTACCAGATGCGATTCCGAGGCAGCGTGCCGGAACGGCCCGCTGCGGTCGAATTCCACGTGCAGCGCCTTGAATTTGCCGGCAGGAACCTCGATGTCCTCCCAACCCGTCACCTTTCCCTTCCAGGTCGCGCGTCGCATTCTGCCAGCCGCCGTCTCGAACTCGTAGCTGCGGCCCGGCTCGAGCGGCCATTGCAGCCATTTGAATTCCTGCGGGGCGCCGCCGTCCGGTCCGCCGATGAAATTGAGGTCCCGGAAATCTTGAGCATCTCGACCACTGGGGCCGCGCCGCCGCCGCTCCTTCGTCGTGTTCTCCACCTGATAGCCGGTGTCGCCAGCCTCCTTGACCACGCGGACTTCCTCGCGGCGGGTCGATGCCTCCGAAGCCGCGTTGACCGTGATTGCCACGGTCCACGTATCGCCGACCTTTAAATCGGGTCGCGCAACGGATTGGGCGCTTGCGGCCAGTGGCGGCATGCCAGGACGACGATGCAAAGAACGGCAAGCTTGCGCAAATCGATGAATCTGACATTTCTCGACTCCCCTTGTGAGGTGAACCGTTAGCGTGCGGCTATTCTGCCTGCGGTCGCTCCGACGTGATGCTCCAGATGAAATTGCAGGTGCCGCTTCACCGCCGGCCATTCGCCGTCGATGATGCTGAATACGACGGTGTCCCGCTTCGCGCCATCCGGCATCAACTGATGGTTGCGCAGCACGCCATCCTGTTTGGCTCCCAGCCGAGCGATCGCCGTGCGCGACGCGTGATTGAACCAGTGCGTGCGGAATTCGACGGCGATGCAGCGAAGCTTCTCGAACGCGTGGCCCAGCAGCAGCAGCTTGCACTCGGTGTTGACGCCCGTTCGCTGCACGCGCTTCGCGTACCACGTGTGGCCGATTTCCAGCCGCCGGTTGGCGACGTCCACATTGAAGTAGCGCGTGCAACCGACCACATCCCCCGTCGCGTTCTCGCGCACGACGAACGGCATCGCGTCGAGCCTCGCGCGCTGGTCGAGCGCCGTCGCAATGTATTCCGCCATCTTGTCGGGATGGGCGACCGTCGTGTACCAGAGCCGCCACAACTCGCCGTCGGCCGCCGCCTTCGCGAGTGCCGCTTCGTGCTCGCGTGCGAGCGGTTCGAGCGTGGCGATGCGCGCCTTTCAGCGTGACGGGCTCAATGAACGCCATGGTCATCGCTCATTTCACCGGCCCGCCCGGGCCATGAACACGACGCGCTCGAAAAGATGGACGTCCTGCTCGTTCTTCAAGAGCGCGCCGTGCAGCGGCGGAATGAACGCCTTCTTGTCCGGGCTGCGCAATGCCTCCGGCGAAATGTCCTCCGCCAGCAGGATCTTGAGCCAGTCGAGCAGTTCCGACGTCGATGGTTTCTTCTTGAGGCCCGGCACGTCGCGCAGGTTGAAGAAGACCTCCAGCGCCTCCTGCAGCAGCGCTTTCTTGAGCCCCGGATAGTGGACGTCGACGATTCGTTCCATCGTGTCGCGATCCGGAAAGCGGATGTAGTGGAAGAAGCAGCGGCGCAGGAACGCGTCGGGCAACTCCTTTTCGTTGTTCGACGTGATGACGACGAGCGGCCGATGCCGGGCATGGATCGTCCGGTGCGTCTCGTAGACGTAGAACTCCATTCGGTCGAGTTCGCGCAGCAGGTCGTTCGGGAATTCGATGTCGGCCTTGTCGATTTCGTCGATCAGCACGATGGCGGGGTCGGCGCTTTCGAAGGCCTCCCACAGCACGCCGGGCTTGATGTAGTTGGCGATGTCGGCGACCTTCGCCTCGCCTAATTGCGAGTCGCGCAGCCGCGACACCGCGTCGTACTCATACAGTCCCTGTTGCGCCTTGGTCGTGGACTTGATGTGCCACTGGAATAGCGGGCGCCCGAGCGCACGCGCCACCTCGAACGCGAGCAGCGTCTTGCCGGTACCGGGCTCGCCCTTGATCAGCAGCGGTCGCTCGAGCGCCAGCGCCGCATTGACGGCGAGCATCAGGTCGGGGGTGGCGATATAGCTGTCGGTGCCTTCGAAGCGCATGCGGTCTCCTGAGCGATCACGCGATGATCTCAGGGGGATGTTAGCCCATCGCCTGCATCAGCCAAAGCGCTGCCATGCCGGTCAGAATCGTCCACAGCGAGCTGCGGGTGAAAAACGCCACCACCCCGGCAATGACGGCAGCCGCCACTTTGGGATTGAAGGCCATGGCGCCGCCGGCGGCCGGGCTTGCGACGATCATCGGCAGGATCAGCGCCGTCAGCATTGCCGCCGGGACGAATTTCAACGCGCGCGCGAGCAGCGGCGGCATGCTGCGCCGGGCGAACACGGCGATGAACGACAGCCGCGACAGGTAATTGAGCAGCCCGACGGCGAATATCACCCCCCAGAGTTTCAGCGTCGCGTCCATCGCTCCCTCGTGAGATCGGCGAGCGTGCCGGCGACAATCCCGACCACGCCGGCAGCGATCAGGTTGAGTTTCATCGGCAGGCCATCGAGCGCGATGACGGCGATGCCGGCGACGGCGGCCGCGAGGATCATCGGCGCGTGGCGCAAGAGCGGCGCGACGAGAGCGATGAAACAAAGTGGAACGGCAAAGTCGAGCGACCACGTCGCGGGAATCAGGTTGCCGGCGAAGAATCCGACCATGTTGGTGATCTGCCACCACAGCCACAAGGCCATGCCGCTGCCCAGGAAGTGGCGCGCGCCACCGTGCGGATCGTCCTTCGCGTCGAAGCGGCGGATCGCCGCAGCGAACGCCTGGTCAGTGAGCAGGAAGGCCAGCGCCTGCTGCCAGCGAGCCGGCAGCGGCTTCAGGTACGGCGCCATCGCCGCGCTGTACATGAGGAAGCGCAGGCCCAGGACGAAGCACGTGAGCACGATGACCGCGAGCGGAGCGCCTCCGGCAAGCAACTGAACGGCGAGGATCTGCGCCGCGCCGGAGAAGATGATGGCACTCATGCCGAGCGCGGCGAGCCACGACGCGCCCGCCGCCGCGGCGCCGACGCCGCAGACCAATCCGAACGGAGCGAGGCCGACGCACGCCGGCAGCATTTCGGCGAATCCGGCGCGGAAATCGGAGGAATCGAGCAGTCGGCGCATCGAGGGCGGCCTTCGCGAGCGTGCAAGGGCGACGGCCAAGGCGAAAGAAGTACGATTGGACGGCAGTGTTATGGTATCAGCCCCGTGCCGCTTCAGCGCCGCGTCTGGCAGAATCCGTCCAGAGATTGAACCTGAAGGCGAGAAAAACCCCATGGACATGCCCGTCAATCAATTCAAGCGCGCGCTCAAGGATGGCAGGAAAATCTTCGGCGCGTGGCTCGTGAGCGGCGCACCGTCGACCGCGGAAGCGCTGGGCTGCGCCGGCTTCGATTTCCTCGTCGTCGACATGGAACACACGCCGGTCGACACGCCGGAGATGGTCGAGATCCTGCGCACGATTGCCGGGACGCCGGCGCAGGCCGTCGTGCGCCTCGTGTGGAACGACATGGTGTGGGTGAAGCGCGTGCTGGATGGAGGCGCGCAGAACCTGCTGCTGCCTTTCGTGCAAAACGCCGACGAAGCGAAACGCGCCGTGGCGTATACGCGCTATCCGCCCGACGGCATCCGCGGTGTCGCCGGCGGACATCGCGGCAGCCGTTATGGCACCGTGCCCGACTATCTCAAGACCGCGTCGCAGGAGATCTGCCTCATGGTGCAGATCGAGACGCTGCCGGCGCTGATGAAGCTACCCGAGATCGCGGCAGTGCCCGGCGTGGACTCGATATTCATCGGCCCCAACGATCTGGCGGCGTCGATGGGATTCTTGGCGGACATCCCCAACCCCGCAGTGCAGGACAAGCTCAAGGCCGCCGCAGAGCAATGTCACAAGCTGGGAAAGCCTTGCGGCATCCTGGGGCTGAGTCCCGAGATGGTCGCGAAATTCATCGGCTACGGGTACGACTGGATCGCGATCGGTTCCGACCTGGGCTTCATGCTCGGCCGCGCGCAGGATTGGCTCGGCAAGGCGAAGGCCGAGGCATCTGCGGGTGCGCGCTCCGCATGAATTCGTCGCCGTTCACCTGCGTCCTCGGCTGAATCCCCAACCGATTCGCGATGCTCCTCGACCCGACCGCCTATCTGCGCCTTGAGGCGCTCAACAGCTTCGGCTCGACCTCCACCGGCATTTCGTTCGCGACATCGACCGGGGACCTGCTCGAAATCACGACGTACGGCAATGGCACGTTCCGTCTGCGGCTCGGTCCCAACGCGCGTCCCGACTACGGCCTCGTCGTCGGGCGCGCCAAGCCCTGCACGATCGCGCAACCTGCCGCGGGCATGTGGACGATCGGTTCCGGCGAGGCCGTGCTCGAAATTACCGGATCGCCGTTGCGCTTCCGGCTGCTGTGGAAGGGCGCGCCACTGCTCACGTCGATCACCGACGAGCACTTTCGCGGCTGGACCCGGCTGCCGTCGTTCGGACGCGTGAAGCGAGGCGGCCTGTGGACCGCGGCGTTCGCGCTCGCCTCGGGCGAGGCGGTCTACGGGCTCGGCGAAAAATTCGGCCCGCTCAACAAGCGGGGCCAGCTCGTCCATTCGCAGGTCGAGGATGGGCTCGGCGTGAACACCGGGCTCTCGCACAAGAACACGCCGTTCGCGTGGGGGCCGGGGACCGGCAGCGGCGCGTGGGGATCCTGGATTCACACGCCCGGCATGGTGACGCATGGCGTCGGGCACCCGGACTGGTCGCATCGCAGCTATGCGGTGGTCGTCGACGACGAGGCGCTGGACCTCTTCCTGTTCGCCGCGGATACACCTGCCGGCGTGATCGATGCGTACACGAACGTCACAGGGCGCGCGCCGGCGGTCCCGCGCTGGAGCCTCGGGCTCTGGGTCTCGCGCAATTTCTACAAGACGCCGGAGGATGCCGTCGCCGTCGCGCGCAAGTTGCGCGAGCGGCGCATTCCCTGCGACGTGCTGACGCTGGACGGCCGTGCCGCATGGGACGTGCAGACGCGCTTCAATTTCCAGTGGGATCCCGAGCGCTTCACCGATGCGCGCGCAACGCTCGCCGAGATCCGCGCGCATCATCTCAAGGTCTGCGTCTGGGAATTTCCCTATGTGTCGATCCACGAGAAGCTCTTCCAGCAGCTGGCGCAACGCGGCTACCTGCTGAAGACGGCCGAGGGCGATCCTTACGTCTTCATGTGGGACACCTCGCCGGGAACGAGTCCATTCGGCAAGGTCTTAACGCCCCTTCCGGAAAGCGGCATCGTCGACTTCACGAATCCCGAAGCCTATGCGTGGTGGCGTGACGCACATCGCCGATTGTTCGAGGATGGCGTCGACGTCATGCTGTGCGATTTCGGCGAGCAGGTTCCCGATGACGCGGTGGCGGCCAACGGCGACTGGGGGCGCCGCCTCCACAACGTCTACCCCCTTCTCTACAACCATTGCGTGTTCGAGGCGACGAAGAAATTCCTGCCGCAGGATTCGGTACCGATGATCTGGAGCCGCGCAGGCTGGGCCGGCAGCCAGCGCCATCCCGTAGGCTGGGGCGGCCACCCGCAAAGCGATTGGGAGGGACTGGCCGCATCGATTCGTGGCGGCTTGTCGTGGGGCATGAGCGGCAATCCGTACCACAGCTCGGACATCGGCGGGTTCTACGGTTCGGCGCAGCCTTCCGCCGAACTGTACGTGCGCTGGCTGCAGGCGACGGTCTTCTGCTCCCACATGCGGGCGCACGGTCTGGGTGAGCGCGAGCCGTGGATCTTCGGTCCCGAAGTGGAAGCGATCTGCCGCAAGTGGCTCGCCTTCAGGTACCGGCTCGTTCCGTATCTGGAGAACGTGATAGCGCAGGCAACGCGCAACGGAATGCCCGTCATGCGGGCCATGGCGCTCGCGTTTCCCGGCAACGCGCTCGTGCGCGATTTCGAGACCCAGTTCATGTGCGGAGACTCGCTGCTGGTCGCGCCGATCCTGCGCGACGGAGGCGACGTCGAAATTGCCTTGCCCCCGGGCAACTGGTACGACCTCAACACGCGCCAGCGCTTCGCGGGCCGGCAGGTGATCCGGTATCGCGCGAAAATGGACCAATTCCCCGTATTCGGCTGCGAGGGTCACGCACTGCCGCTCGGCAAGGCCGTGCAGCACACCGGCGAAATCGACGCCGCCGAGCCGCTGGAGTTGCTGTGGGTATTCGGCAAGCCGGAACGTCCGATGGTGGAATTCGCGCAGGTGAAACTCGTGGACGGCGTCGTGCACGCGGCGACCGGCGTCAAAGTCGAGTTCTTCGGCGACGCGGGGCACCAAGCGCAGCCGATGTGAGGCGATGGCGCCGATGAGCCGCGTTTCGCTGGCAATCACCTCCGGGGAACCCGCGGGCATCGGCCCCGAGCTGGTCGCTCTGCTGGCGCAACGTCACGCGCAGGCGCCCTTTGCGGCACGGCTCGTGATTCTCGGCGATCGCGACCTCCTTGCCGCGCGCGCCGCGCGCATCGGGGCCAGCCCGCGCTATGCCGAATTCGATCCGGTGGCGTTCGCCCCCGCAGGCGGAGTGGTGGAGATCTGGCATCAGCCCGTCGCGGCGCCGGTCTCCGCCGGGCAACCGGACCCGACCAACGCGCACAGTGTGATCGCCATGCTGGAACACGCGACCGACGCCTGCGCAACCGGAGCGTTCGCGGCACTGGTCACCGCGCCCGTGCAGAAAAGCGTGATCATGGACGCGGGCATTGTCTTCTCCGGACACACGGAATTCTTTGCCGCGCGCACGCACACGCCACGCGTCGTGATGCTGCTGGTGGGCGGGACGAACGCGGCGCCGCTGCGCGTGGCGCTGGCGACGACACACCTTCCCCTGAAAGACGTGCCGGCCGCGCTGACGCGAATTGCGCTCGCCGAAACGCTGATCATCCTGGGGCGTGAGTTGCAGTCGAAGTTCGGGATCGCGGCGCCCCGCATCGCGGTGTGCGGGCTCAACCCGCACGCCGGCGAAGGGGGTCACCTCGGTCGCGAGGAGATCGACGTGATCGCCCCCGCGATCGCCGATGCACGAGCGAACGGATGGAGCGGCATCGCGGGTCCGCTGTCCGCGGATACGCTTTTCGTCCCCGACCATGTTCGCCGATACGATGCCGTGGTCGCGATGTTCCACGACCAGGGGTTGCCCGTATTGAAGGCCGCGAGCTTCGGCATGGGCATCAACGTGACGCTCGGCCTGCCGTTTCCGCGCACGTCGGTCGATCACGGCACCGCGCTCGACTTGGCGCGCGATCCGGAACGGGCGAGAACCGCCGATCCGGGCAGCCTCATCGCGGCCGTGGATCTCGCCATCGACCTGGCGAATCGCGCGGCCGCCCCGCAATAGCCTCTCGGTTGCCGCTCGGTTGCCCCATGCACGGCCACACCGCCCGCAAGAGGTTCGGCCAGAACTTCCTTGCGGACCCGCACTACGTCGCGCGCGTCGTGGATGCCGTGAACCCGCAGCGCGGCGAGAACATCGTCGAAGTCGGACCGGGTCTTGCGGCGATCACCGGCAGCTTGATCGAGCGCGCGGGCCACATCACCGCCATCGAGATCGACCGTGACCTGGCCTTCAGGCTGCGCGAATCGTTCACGCCGCGACAACTCACGCTGCATGAAGCGGACGCGCTCGAATTCGATTTTGCGTCGCTGCCGCCCGACCTTCGCGTCGTCGGCAACCTGCCCTACAACATCAGCTCGCCGCTCCTCTTCCACCTCGCCGCATTCGACGACCGGCTGCGCGACCTGCATGTCATGTTGCAGCGGGAGGTCGTCGCGCGGATGACGGCGCAGCCGGGCACTGCAGACTACGGCCGGCTGACGGTGATGCTGCAGGTGAAATTCGCGGTCAGGCGCCTGTTCGTCGTGCCGCCCGGCGCGTTCCGGCCCGCGCCCAAGGTCGAATCCGCTGTCGCGAGGCTGGTGCCGCTCGGCGCCGCGAAGCCGTCCATCCGCGATCCTGTAGTGTTCGCGCGCGTTGTCGCAGCCGCATTCGGGCAGCGCCGCAAGACGCTGCGCAACGCGCTGTCCTCGCTTTGCGACGAAGCGGCGTTGCGTCGTATCGGCATCGATCCGGGTGTGCGCGGCGAAACATTGCCGGTCGCAGAGTTCGTGCGCATGGCCAATGCGCTGGCCGGTTCCCATTAGATTGCTCGAATTGCCGGCGGCACATGGGGAATGGCGCTGGTCCTGGCGGCGTCACGATTGCGTCGTCCGCGCCGCCGGTAATCTCATTCCCAGCCGACGTCGGGCCGCGCGGTCGGCCGTTCGATGCGCACGACCTTCTGCCGCGACGCGTCGCCGCGCACCAGCGTTACATTGCGCAACGGCACGCCAAACGCGGAGGCGAGATATCGCAGCAGTTCCACGTTCGCCTTTCCGTCAACGGGCGGCGCGGCCACGCGAATCTTGAGCGCAGCACCGTATCGCCCCGCGACCTCGGTAAGCTTCGCACCCGGCTGCACGTGAAGCGTCAACACGATCGCCGCATTCCCGTCCGAAGTTTCCTCGCGCCGCCACGCGACCGTCATGTCAAAGGAACAGTCGCGTCAATACGCTCTCGAGCCACGGCACGATGGTCATCAGCGCAATCTGGGCGATGACGATGACGATCAGCGGCGAGAGATCCAGCGTCCCTCCAATCGGCGGCACGATCCGCCGGACCGGACGCAGGAACGGAAAGGTCAGCGCGTTGAGCGTGCCGGACAGCGGACCGTCCGGCGCGACCCACGACAGGATGGCCTGCGCGAATACGACCACGATCAGGAGCCACAGCGACGCGCGCAGAATGGCGATCAGCGTCGCGGCCAACAGAAACGGCAAGCCCGCGCCGAGCAGGCTGAACCCGCTGCCGAACACGAGGTGGTAAGCCAGAAGCCAGAGGAACTGGAACAGCAGCACCGCGAGCAGCGACGCCCAGTCGACTCCCTTCCAGCCGGGCAGGATCCTGCGCAGCGGCTTCACGATCCAATCGGTGAGCGCGATGACCGCTTGCCCGAGCGGATTGCGGAACGGTGCGCGCAATACTTGCATCGCGAACCGCAGCAGCAACGCATAGGTGAAAAGCCCGAATACGACGTCGATCAGATAGCGGATCACCTGTTCGGTCATGGCGCTTTAGGTTCCTTGTCCGAACTCAACGTATCGCCCAATTCCTTCGCGCGCACGGCCGCGGCCTTCACTGCCGCCACGAACCGGGCTTTGACGGCATCGGTCTCGAGAAGCGCAATCGCGCGTTCGGTGGTACCGCCCTTGGAAGTGACTTGCGCGCGCAGGATAGCCGGTTCGAGTTCGGACCCTTGTGCCAGCTTGATCGTTCCGGCAAACGTCGCGTAGGCGAGCGTGCGCGCATCGGCCTTGGAGAAGCCCAATTCCTGAGCGGCCTGTTCCAGCGCTTCGAGAAAGTAGAATACGTAGGCGGGCCCGCTGCCGGAAATGCCGGTCACCGCGTCGAGCATGTCCTCGCGCATCACCCACAGCACGATGCCGACGGCTTCGAGAACGCGCTGCGAGAGCTTGCGCCCGCGCGCACCGGCGTCCGGCAGCGCGAACGCGCCGCTGATGCCTTCGCGAATCAATGCGGGCGTGTTGGGAATCGCGCGCACGAGCCGCGAATAGCCACCCAGCCAGCGTGAGAGCTCGGACAAACGCACGCCGGCCGCGATCGACATCACGACGGGGACGTCCGCCAGGTAGGGTGCCAGCGCCTGCGTGGCTTCGCGCACCTGTTGCGGCTTGACGGCCAGCACCGCGATGTCGGCGCCGTCGACGGCGCCGGCCGTCGCTTCGCCGAAGATCCCGATGCCTGGAAACAGCCCGACCAGTTTATCCTGCTGCGTGCGAACCGGTTCGACCACGCGGAATTCACGAGCATCGGCACCGCCGCCGACCAGGCCTCCGACGAGCGCGGTGGCCATGTTGCCACCGCCGATAAACGTGATGTTCATGGGTCTCGCATTCTAAGCGACGATCGGGTCGGCCCGGCGCAGCGCGATTTCCCGGCTCTCACACTCTCGCTCCGAAGAGCGCAGTGCCTACGCGCACCTGTGTCGCTCCTTCGGCAATCGCGGCTTCGAGATCGGCGGACATCCCCATCGAAAGCGTGTCCATCGGCAATCCTGCCGCGACGCATTGGTCGAAACACTCGCGCAGTCGCCGGAACTGCGCGCGCTGTTGCAGCGGATCGTTCGTGGGCTCGGGAATGCCCATGATGCCGCGCAGCCGCAGTTGCGGCAGGCCGGCCACGGCCTGCGCGAGCGCCAGCATCCCGGCCGGAGCGACACCGCTTTTGGATGCCTCGCCACTGACGTTCACCTGCACGCACACGTTGAGCGGTGACAACGTTGCCGGCCGCTGCGCGGACAGCCGCTGCGCGATTTTCAGCCGGTCGACACTTTCCACCCAGTGGAAGTTCGCCGCGGCCGCCCGCGTCTTGTTGCCCTGGAGCGGCCCGATCAAGTGCCACGCAACGTCAGTCAGGTCAGCGAGCGCCTGCCGCTTTGCCACCCCTTCCTGCACGTGGTTTTCGCCAAAGGACCGTTGGCCGGCGGCGTAGACCGCACGCACCGAATCCGCTGGAAATGTCTTCGAAACCGCCAGCAGCCGGACGGTTCCCGGGGCACGGCCGGCATCGATTGCGGCCCGTGCAATGCGTTCGACAACGGCTTGCCACGCCTTCTCATAGTGGCTCATAATCGTTTTGACCCGTCGCAAGCCGGCCTTGGCATGCACTTTGCGTGCTACAACAGGTCAAGGTCACCGGATAGCAAGGGATTATAGATGGACATTACCGAACTCTTAGCCTTCGCGGTCAAGAACAAGGCTTCGGACCTTCACCTGTCGGCGGGCTGCCGCCGATGATCCGCGTCCACGGCGACATCCGGCGCATCAACCTGCCGCCGATGGAGCATGAGGACGTGCACGCCATGGTGTACGACATCATGAGCGACGCGCAGCGCAAGACGTACGAGGAGCACCTCGAGTGCGACTTTTCGTTCGCGGTCCCCAACCTGGCGCGCTTTCGCGTCAATGCGTTCGTGCAGCAGCGCGGCGCGGCGGCCGCGTTCCGGACGATTCCGGCCAAAGTGCTGTCGCTGGAGGAGCTCAACGCGCCGAAGGTCTTCGCGAACTGACCGACCGGCCGCGCGGCCTCATCCTGTGCACGGGCCCGACCGGCTCGGGCAAATCCACGACGCTCGCGGCGATGGTCAACCACGTCAACGAGAACGAATACGGCCACGTTCTGACCATCGAGGACCCGATCGAATTCCTGCACGAGTCGAAGAAGTGCCTGATCAACCAGCGCGAAGTCGGACCGCACACGCTGTCATTCGCCAACGCGCTGCGCAGCGCGCTGCGCGAGGACCCCGACGTCATCCTGGTCGGCGAAATGCGCGACCTCGAAACCATCCGGCTGGCGCTCACGGCCGCGGAAACCGGCCACCTCGTGTTCGGCACGCTGCACACGAGCTCGGCCGCAAAGACGATCGACCGGATCATCGACGTGTTCCCGGCCGCCGAAAAGGAAATGGTGCGCGCGATGCTGTCCGAGTCCCTCGTGTCGGTCGTCGCGCAGACGCTGCTCAAGACCAAGGACGGCCAGGGCCGGATCGCCGCGCACGAGATCATGATCGGCACGGCGGCGATCCGCAATCTGATCCGCGAGAACAAGGTCGCGCAGATGTACTCGGCGATCCAGACGTCGCAGTCGATCGGCATGCAGACGCTCGACCAGTGCCTGGTGGACCTCGTGCGCCGGAACCAGGTCAATGTCGCAGAAGCACGCAACCGCGCCGTCAACAAAGACCTCTTCATGGGCGGGTAGGTGAACGACCCCCACGCTCGCTACGCTCGCTGAAGGAACATTATGGAACGGGAACGCGCCACCAAATTCATCCACGAACTGCTCGACCTGCTGGTCAAGCAGAAGGGTTCCGACCTTTTCATCACCGCCAACTTCCCGCCGGCGATCAAGGTCGACGGCAAGATCACGCCGGTGTCGAAGACGCAGCTTTCCGCGCAGCACACGATCGAACTCGTGCGCAGCGTGATGAACGACAAGCAGGCGTCGGAATTCGAAAGCACGAAGGAGTGCAATTTCGCGATCAGCCCGCCGGGCATCGGCCGCTTCCGCGTCAACGCCTTCGTGCAGCAGGCCCGCGTCGGCATGGTGCTGCGCACGATCACGATGGAAATTCCGAAATTCGAGGACCTGGGCCTGCCGCCGGTACTGAAGGACATCATCATGTCCAAGCGCGGCATCATGATGTTCATCGGCGCCACCGGCGCCGGCAAGTCGACGTCGATGGCGTCGCTGCTCGGATACCGCAACGAGAACAGCTACGGCCACATCATCACGATCGAGGACCCGATCGAGTTCGTCCACGAGCACCGCAATTGCATCATGACCCAGCGCGAGGTGGGAGTGGATACCGACGCGTGGGAGACGGCGCTCAAGAATTCGCTGCGGCAGGCACCCGACGTCATCCTGATCGGCGAAGTGCGCGAACGCAACACGATGGATTATGCCGTCGCGTTTGCCGAAACCGGCCACCTGTGCCTGACCACGCTGCACGCCAACAGCACCAACCAGGGCCTGGACCGCATCATCAACTTCTTCCCGGAAGAGCGGCGCGCGCAATTGCTGATGGACCTCTCGCTCAACGTGCGCGCGTTCGTGGCGCAACGGCTGATCCCGCGCCGCGACGGCCGCGGCCGCGTGCCGGCGGTGGAAGTAATGCTGAATTCCCCTCTCATCTCCGACCTCATCTTCAAGGGCGACGTGTCCGGCATCAAGGAGATCATGAAGAAGTCGCGCGAGCTGGGCATGCAGACCTTCGACCAGTCGCTGTTCGAATTGTACGAGGCCGGCCTCATTACCTACGAGGACGCTCTGCGCAATGCGGATTCGCTGAACGACCTGCGGCTCGAGATCAAGCTGCACGGCAAGGAGTCGAAGAACCGGAACGTGTTCGCCGGTATCGGCAACCTCGACGTCGTGCCGGAAGCGTCCAACAACCAGATATGATCAACCGATCAAAGTTTCGCTCGCTACGCTCGCACGATACTTTGATCGGAGATTGCTTCCACGAAAGGCTCGGGAGCGGCCCTTCGCCTTTCGTGCCGTAACGGCGGAAGCGCGCCGATCACAGGTCGCTTCGCTCCCCACTCGGTTGCACGCTGGTGACGTGACAGCCCATTCTGCCCTGTCAGCGGGTTGACCGTCTAAACCAGCACGGTGGTGGCTTGTGCTAGGCTCTTCTTCCCCCATCTTCCGGGCGTTCACCGGAAATCGCCATGGCTGGCCTCGACGCCAAGACCCCGCTGCCTACCGAGATCAAGCTCCACCAGGCCTCGCGCGTCCTCGAGCTTGTGTTTCCGCGCGGTATCGTATTCAAGCTGCCCTGCGAATTTCTGCGCGTGCATTCGCCCTCCGCGGAAGTGCGCGGACATGGGCCCGGACAGGAAGTGCTGCAAGTCGGCAAGCGCGACGTGACGATCACCGACCTCGAACCCGTCGGACACTATGCAATCCGGCCGGTCTTTTCCGACGGCCACAACACCGGCATCTATTCGTGGGATTACCTCTACGACCTGGGCGTGCGCCAGGACGAACTGTGGCAGCGCTACCTGGGCAGGCTCGAGGCCGCCGGCGCGAGCCGCGAGCCGCCAGCCAAGGCTCGGTTGGCAAATGAGGGTGACAAATGAGCTGGCAACTGAAGTGGCAACTGAGGTGGCAGCTGAGTTGAAAAATGATTCGATGAACGAAGAGCGGACGCAATTCGGGTTCGAGAAAGTGTCGCCCGAGGAAAAGGCGCGCCGGGTGCGCGGCGTTTTCGATTCGGTGGCCGGCAAATACGACGTCATGAACGATGTCATGTCGGCGGGACTTCACCGGTTATGGAAGCGCTTTGCGGTCGACGTCTCCGGCGCGCGCGCGGGCCGGCGCGTGCTCGACCTCGCCGGTGGCACGGGCGATCTCGCCTTGCTCTTCGCCGCACGCGTGGGTTCGACCGGCACGGTCGTTCATACCGACATCAACGGCGCCATGCTGGCCGCAGGCCGCGACAAGCTTCTCGACGCCGGCGTCATCCTGCCGACGATCCAGTGCAATGCCGAGGCGTTGCCGTTCGGCGATCGCTCCTTCGACGTCGTCTCCATCGCCTTCGGCCTGCGCAACGTCACGCGCAAGGACGTGGCACTAGCCGAAATGCGCCGCGTGCTGGTCCCCGGGGGTGTCGCCGTGGTGCTGGAATTCTCCCGCGTGGCCGCGCCGCTCGCGCCGGTGTATGACTGGTACAGCTTCAACGTATTGCCCAAACTGGGAAAACTGATCGCCAATGACGAGGCGAGCTATCGCTACCTGGCCGAATCCATTCGCGTTCATCCGGGCCAGGAAGCATTGCAAGAAATGATGCAAAACGCGGGCTTCGACGCCGTTGCATTCCATAATCTGACGGCAGGCGTGGTCGCGGTTCACGTCGGGCGTGTGTACTGAACGAATTCCGCATCCGCATTCGTAAACGGAGGTAAGGCATGAAACGTTTTCTCGTACTCGCTCTTGGCGTAATCGCCGCCGTGGTCGCCGCGGATTCGGCCGAGGCCGCGCGCATGGGCGGCGGCCGCAGCCTGGGCGCGCAACGCCAGGCCATGCCGCCTCCGTCCAGCACGACCAACGTCGCGCCCGCGAGCCCTGGCGCGGGGACCCAGGCGCTGCCGCCCAAAGTTGCGCCCGCCGCGTCGGGCGCCTCACGCTGGATGGGGCCGCTCGCCGGTCTCGCCGCCGGCATTGGGCTGGCCGCACTGTTGTCGCATTTCGGATTGTCCGAAGGCTTCGCGGACATCCTGATGCTCGCGCTGATCGTGTTCGGCGGTATATTCCTGATTCGAATGTTCGTCGGCCGCCGAGGGCAGGCACCGGCGCCAATGCAGTACGCCGGCGCAACTCCGGCCGCAGCCGGCGATTCAGCGACTCCTTTGCCGCCGGCATCTTCCGCGGTGAACGCCTTCGAACCGGCATTCGGTGGCGCGGCGCGCGTCGTGGAAATTCAAGCGACCGGCAAATTTCCCGCCGGTTTCGAGCCAGCACCTTTCGTGCAACAGGCCACGCTGCAGTTCCGGAAACTGCAGAAGGCGTTTGATGCGGGCGACCGGAAGGCCTTGGCCGACGTGTTGACGCCGGAGATGTTCGTCGAGATCGACAAGGAACTCGCTGAACGCGGCGCGCATACGCCGACGGAAGTTGACGCACTCGACGCCTCCATTGTCGATGTCACCACCGAGGGCGATCGCCACTGGGCCAGCGTTCACTTCACCGGCATGCTGCGCGAGGACGGCGCGGTGCTTCCGAAGCCGTTCGACGAAGTCTGGAACCTCGTCAAACCCGTAGACGGCAAGACGGGATGGCTCCTCGCTGGAATCCGGCAACTGGCGTGAAACTCCCCGATCCCGCGGCCGCGCCGGCACGCATGGCCAACCGCATCCTCGCGCAGGAGAGTTGGGCACGCGACACGCTCATAATATTCGCCGGGAAAGTATTCACGCTGGCCGTCGGGCCGGTCGAAGCGCGCTTCCGGATAACCGAGGACGGGATGCTCGAAATGGCGGCGCCCGCCCTGCCGGCCGATCTCGATCTCAAGCTCTCGCCATTGTCGGTCCCGTCGTTCCTCGCGAACCCGTCGCGCTGGAACGAGTTCGTTCGCGAAGACGGCGACGCCGACCTGGGCGGCGCGTTGAAGGAGCTCGCACGCACGCTGCCCTGGTTCGTCGAGGCGGCGTTGGCCAATGCGCTGGGCCCGCTCGCCGGACAGCGCGTCGCCGCGGCCGGACGCGGGCTGCTCGCGTTTCCGGAGTATGCGTCGCAGCGCATCGCGGAAAGCGTGGCAAGTTACGCGCGCGACGAGGCCGCTCTCCTCGCGCGCGGCGCGAGCATGCCGCCGTTGCGCGAAGGCGTGCGCGAAGTCACCGAGCGCGTCGATGCGCTGGAGCAACGATTCGAGGCATTGTCCGCGCGGGCTGCAACCGGGAAGCCGCAACCGCTGCAGAGGTAGGGAGCACCCCTCCCGTAGAATGGCGCCATGATGCGCCTTGTCCGCCTGATCCGTATCCAGCTGATCGCGCTGCGTTTCGGGCTCGACGAATTCGTGCTCGGTCACGCGCGGGTCCGCGGGCTGCGGCCATTCGTCAACCGCGTGCTGTTCTGGCGCGACCTGTCGGAGCCGCGCGGCGTGCGCCTGCGCGAGGCGCTGCAGGCGTTAGGTCCCATATTCGTGAAGTTCGGGCAGATGCTGTCGACCCGCCGCGACCTCCTTCCACCCGACATCTCCGACGAGCTCGCCAAATTGCAGGATCGCGTGCCGCCGTTTCCGGCCGAGCAGGTATTGGCGACGCTTGCGCGCGCCTACGGCAAGCCGGTAGACCAGGTTTTCAAGTCGTTCGACCTGACGCCGGTAGCGAGCGCATCGGTGGCGCAAGTGCATTTCGCAAACCTGCCCGACGGCACGCCGGTCGCCGTCAAGGTGCTGCGACCCGACATCCACCGCGTCATCGAGCACGACCTCGCGCTGATGCAGACGGCCGCAGGACTCGTCGAGACACTGTGGTCCGACGGCAAGCGCCTGCGACCCCGCGCCGTCGTCGGCGAATTCGAAAAGACGATTCGCGACGAACTCGACCTCACGCGCGAGGCGGCCAACTGTTCGCAGCTGCGCCGCAACTTCAAGCACTCGCCGTTATTGCTGGTACCCGAAATCGAATGGGACTGGACCACGGAAGAAGTGCTGGTGATGGAGCGCATGTCCGGCATTCCCATCGGCCGCATCGACGAATTGCAACGTGCCGGCATCGACCTTCCGCGCCTGTCCAAGGCGGGCGTGGAAATCTTCTTTACCCAGGTGTTCCGCGACGGCTTCTTTCATGCCGACATGCATCCCGGCAATATTTTCGTCGCCACCGATGCGTCGAACCATGGCAAGTACATCGCGCTCGACTTCGGTATCATGGGCACGCTGTCGGAGACCGACAAGGGCTACCTGGCGCAGAATTTTCTCGCCTTCTTTCGCCGCGATTATCACCGCGTGGCAACGGCCCACATCGAGTCCGGCTGGGTGCCGCCGGACACGCGCGTGGACGAGCTCGAGGCGGAAATCCGCGTCGTTTGCGAGCCGATCTTCGACCGGCCGCTGCGCGAAATCTCCCTGGGCAAGGTGCTGGTTTCGCTGTTCCGCGCGTCGCGCCGCTTCAATGTGCAGATCCAGCCGCAGTTGACGCTGCTGCAAAAAACGCTGCTCAACGTCGAGGGCCTGGGACGGCAACTCGATCCGGAACTCGACCTCTGGGTGACTGCCAAGCCGTTCCTGGAGCGCTGGATGCAAGAGCAGATCGGATTCCCGGCACTGCAGCGCAGGTTGATTGCCGAGGCGCCGTACATCGTCGCCGCGTTGCCGGAACTGCCGCGCCTCCTTCACCAGCGGCTGCTGGCGCCTGCGGCGGCGTCGAGCACCGCCATGGAGGAACTCGCTGCGGCGCAAAGGGCGCGCAACCGCTGGCTCGCTGCGATAGCCGCTCTGCTGGTGATCGCGATCGTGCTGCTGGTACGGCAGCAGATGTAGGAGCCTAGGTTGCCTCCCTGGCCGGCGTATCCTGCACTGCCTGCTGAGCATCGTCGCGCGGCTTGATGAGCGCGAGCGGGGCGCGGCGCAGGAAGCCGTTGTCCTCGCCCAGCACGAACCTGACGAGGTCCTCCAACGCGGACTCGTCGAGCTTGCCCGGCTGGAACTCGAGCACGACCGTCTCGAAGCGGTCGACGTTGCGCAGCGTCACGTCGACGACCTGACGCGCATAATCGGGGTGGAACCGCACGGACGCGGCGATCGCCGGCTGCACGTGGAAGAGCCCGTAGCGCACGATCTTCTTCTCGTCCTGCTCGGTCTGGTAGCTGAATTGCATCGTAGCCGCACGCAGCCGCTCTTCGATGCCGCTTGCCGCCCCCGGGTTGACGCGCAGAATGAACGGCGCGGTACCGGCAACGCGGTAGAACATCTCGACGTACGTGAGGACCTCGAAGCCCGCGAATGAACCGCGGCGAAACGACACGAAACCGCGGTCGAAGCACGGGCGGTCCAGCGTCAGGATGTCGCCCAGCTGGAACCGGTGCGCGACGGCGGGGCGGATCACTTCGAGGTGGCCCAGCGCTTCGTCCAGCCAGCGAAAGGTGCGCCACAGGCTGCTATCGATGTCCCGCACCGCTGCCTCGATGGGCTTTCGCGCCGCGGTGTCCTTCGCGCGCAGCTCGTCGGATTGCTTGCGCAGCTCGTCTAGGAGCCTGGGCTTGGCCGATTTGGTCATTTCGCGAAAATACCATGGCTCACCTCCAGCCACGCGATTGCCGATACAATTCGGCGCTGCCACCCTGCACGACTGACCGCTGCCCCCCCATGGCGCTGCTCGAAATCCAGGACGTCACGCGCCGTTTCGGCGACTTCACGGCCGTCGACCGAGTCACGCTTGCCATCGAGGCCGGCGAATTCTTCACGCTGCTGGGACCGTCGGGCTGCGGCAAGACCACACTGCTGCGGATGGTCGCCGGGTTCGACAATCCCGATGGAGGCCGCATCCTGCTCAACGGCGAGGACCTTGCCGGCCGGCCCCCGGAGGCGCGCCCCGTGCGCACGGTGTTCCAGAGCTATGCGTTGTTCCCGCACATGACCGTCGAGGGCAACGTCGCGTTCCCGCTCAAGATGGCGAAGACGCCCAACGGGGAAATCAACGGCAAGATCGCCGAGGCCCTGGAAGACGTGCGGCTGACTGGCTTCGGCAAGCGTTTTCCGCACGAACTGTCAGGCGGGCAAAAGCAGCGCGTTGCGTTGGCGCGCGCGCTCGTCACCCATCCGACGGTGCTGCTCTTGGACGAACCGCTGGCCGCGCTCGATGCCAAGCTGCGCGAAGAGCTGCAGATCGAACTCATCAATCTTCAGAAGGAAGTCGGCATCACGTTCATCTATGTCACGCACGACCAGAACGAGGCGCTCGCGCTGTCGCACCGGATTGCGGTGATGAACAGGGGCCACGTCGAACAGATCGACACGCCGTCGCGCATCTACAGTTTTCCGGCGACGCAGTTCGTCGCCAATTTCATCGGCACGTGCAACCTCCTCGAAGGACCCGTATCTTCCAACGCGGATGGCAGGGTCACCGTCGACGTGCCCGGACTCGGTCCCGTTGTGGTCGCCGCTTCGTCCGGCGTCGTTGCCGGTGCCCATGGCTCAGTCGCGCTGCGGCCGGAAAAGATCGTCCTGGGCGACAATGACGCCGAGGCCGCCGCCGACAACCATTTCCGCGGGACCGTTTCGGATTTCCTCTATCACGGGGACGTGACGGTCTACATGATTACGACGTCGGGTGGCGCCAGGGTCGAGGCACTCGCGGCCAACTCGGCGGCCGCCGGCTCCAAGTTCTTCGAGGTCGGCGATGCGGTCGACTTGAGCTGGCGGGCGGCGGCCGGACACTTCATGGCGGGATGACATCGTTGAACAAGCGTGGCGAATGGCTCGGAAAGTGGCTCGTCAGCGGGCCGCCGATCCTCTACCTGCTGCTGTTCTTTGCCATTCCGGCGCTGATCATGGTGCTGGCGTCGTTTCGCACGCCCGGCGAGTTCGGCGGTTTGGCGCCGCTCATCGACGAATCCGGGAAGGTCGATCTCAACGTCGACAGTTACGTGCGTTTTTTCACGGAGCCGGTGTACACGCAGATCTTCGTCAAATCCTTCGTTTATGCGCTGGTGACGACGCTGGCGTGCCTCGCGATCGCGTATCCGCTCGCCACGCTGATCGCCAGAAGCGCGAAAAAGCACCGCGACCTCCTGCTCTTGCTGGTCATCCTGCCGTTCTGGTCCAACTTCCTGATCCGCGTCTACGCGTGGATGATCGTCCTGGGCCCGCAAGCCGCGCTGGCGCGCACGATCAACGGCCTGCTGGGCTGGATCGGCGTTGAACCGGTGTCGCTCTTGTTCAGTTCGTTCGCGGTGCTCGTGTGCCTCGTGTACGTCCACCTGCCGTTCATGGTCCTTCCGCTGTACGCCAACCTCGAAAAGCACGACCAGGCGCTCCTCGACGCCGCGCAGGACCTGGGCGCCAATGCGTGGCAGCGGTTCTGGCGCGTCACGTTCCCGCTGTCGCTGCCCGGTATCTATGCGGGCTCCGCGCTGGTCTTCATCCCGGCATTCGGCATATTCGCGATTCCCGACATCCTGGGCGGTCCGGACGACAGCCTCATCGGCAACGTGATCAAGCAGCAGTTCCTCGAAACGCGCGATTGGCCGTTCGGCAGCGTGCTCTCGATAGTCCTCACGGTGGCTGCGCTGGGTTTGGCCGGACTGGCGGCATGGGTCGGCGCCCGCAGCACGCGGCGAGAGGCCTCCGGTGCTTAGTTCCCACAAGCGATCACCCTGGCTCTGGGCGGCAGCGCTCGCAGGCTACGCGTTTCTCTACCTGCCGCTGGTCATCGTCGTCGTCTATTCGTTCAACGATTCGCGGCTCAACGCGGAATGGGTCGGCTTCACGCTGGACTGGTATCGCAAGCTCGCCCAGAACGAGGAAATGCAGACGGCGGCGGCAAATTCGCTCATCATCGGCTTCGTGGCGAGTCTCGTTTCCACCGTCCTCGGCACCATGGCGGGCGTGGCGATGCACCGGTACAAGCTCCGCCTGCTGCCGATCCTCGTCCTGACGCCGATCGCGATTCCCGAGATACTGATGGGCGTGTCCCTCCTCATCTTCTTCGTGCTGCTCAATTTCTCGCTCGGGCTCGTCTCCGTCACGCTGGCGCACATCGCCTTTTGCATCGGCTTTGTCGCGATCGTCGTCCGCGCGCGGCTCTCGGGAATGGACGAAAGCCTGACCGAGGCGGCGCGCGATTGCGGCGCGTCGCCCTGGCAGTCGTTCCGCTACGTCACGCTGCCGCTGATCATGCCAGGCGTGATCGCGGGCGCTCTCATGGCCTTCACGCTGTCGATCGACGACTTCGTGATCACCTTCTTCACCGCGGGCGCCGGCACCGTGACGCTGCCGCTGCAGATCTATTCGATGATCAAGATCGCCGTCACACCCGAGGTCAATGCCGTGTCAACGCTGCTGATGCTGCTCACGTTGTTCCTGATCGTCGCCGCCACGCGAATTTCCCCGAGCCTGCTCCGCTCCAACGAGGAGAATCGATAATGAAACGCGCACTCATCGTGATGCTCTGCCTGGCAGCCCTGCCGGCGTTCGCGAAGGACACGCTCAACCTCTACAACTGGAACAATTACATCGCGCCGGAAACCGTCAAGCGGTTCGAGGAGCAATGCAAGTGCGAGGTCAAGCAGACCTACTACTCCGACAACGAGGAGCTGTTGGCCAAGCTGGCGGCCGGGGCCAAGGGCTACGACATCCTCGTGCCCACGTCCAACGCCGTGCAGTCCCTGATCAAGGGCGGGCAGTTGAAGCCGATCGACAAGACGAAACTCACCAACCTCAAGAACATCAATTCCATCTACATGAACACGCCGTTCGATCCCGACAACAAGTACTCGGTCCCGTACGCGATGTCGACGACGATCCTGGGGTACAACGCCGAAAAGATGAAAGAACTGGGCCTGCCCACCGATACGTGGGCGGTGATCTTCGACCCGAAGTACCTCGAGAAGGTCAAGGGCCGCGTCACCGTGCTGGACAGTTCGAGCGAGCTCTTCGCCGCCGCGCTCAAGTACCTGGGCTACTCGGCCAACGACACCGACGAGAAGCATTGGAAGGAGGCGGCCGATCTCATCAAGCGCGCCAAGCCTTACTGGGCCGCGTTCAACGCGTCGTCCTATATCAAGGAATTGACGGTCGGCAACATCTGGCTGGTCCACGGCTACTCGAACGACATCTACCAGGCCAATCTCGACGCGCAGGCGGCGGGACGCAAGTTCCAGATCCTGCAGGGCATGCCGAAGGAGGGCGCCGTGCTGGCGGTCGACAACATGGTCATTCACAAGGATGCGCCGCGGCCGGACCTGGCACTCCTGTTCATGAACTTCATGCTCGAGGGGAAGAATTCGGCGGAGCTCACCAACCTCATCGGTTCCGGCAATCCGAACACCGATGCCCTCAGGTACATCAAGCCCGCCCTCCTCAAGAATCCGGCGATCTTCCCGGACGCGGCGGTGCAAGCCAAGCTCGAGCAGTTGAAGGACCTCACGTCCGCGCAACGCCGGCTTCGCGGCAAGATGTGGACGGAGATCAAGGCGTCGCGCTGACGTTGGCGGCGGCCCGATGGCTGAACCCGCTGCCTACCGCATCGAGCGCCTGACGCCCGCGCTCGGCGGCGACTTCCTGCGCTTTTTCGACCATGAGAACGGCCCGGCCTTCGCCGACAATCCGGAATGGGCGAAATGCTATTGCCACTACTACCAGGTGCCGGTGGTGATCTCCTGGCCGGCGCTCGACGGAGCAACCAACCGTGCCGCGATGGATGCACGCATCGCGTCAAGTGAAATGGAAGGCTTCCTCGCGTACGCCGGTGACGATGTGGTGGGCTGGGTCAATGCGCAGCCGTATCACAAGCTGCGGCACGCCTGTGCGCGTTTGCGCATTGCCGCGCCACCGCTTCCGGTCCCGCCGCATGAAGCCGCTGCGATCGTCTGCTTTGTCACGGCACCCGGCTGGCGCCGCCGCGGCGTTGCGCGTGCATTGCTCGACGGAGCTCTCGCCAATTTCACCGCGCGGGGGTTAGCGGTCGTCGACGCCTTTCCCTGGAACGTCGGCCCGGAAGATACCGACGCGACCGACCACTACCACGGCTCGCCGGCCATGTTCGCCGCCGCGGGATTCACGCAGATCGCGAAACACGAGAACGTGACCGTCGTCCGCCGCGCCTTGCCGTGATGGACGCCTCGCAACGCACCTTTCTTCCGCACGTTCTGGCCATTCTGTACGGGCTTGCGATCGCTTACGCGAGCCTGCAGCCGTTCGCGCCGTGGATTCCTCCTCACGCGGGAACACCGTTCTGGGCTCTCGCCCCCTGGCCGCCCAGGTGGACGCGGTTCGACCTCCTTGCCAACGCGCTGGCCTATCTTCCGTTCGGCCTCTTCGTGGCGCTGATGCCGCATCGCGCGTCGCCGCTGCTGCGTGTAGGCGTTGCGCTTGCCGCGGGCGTCGTGCTTTCGTTCGGCATGGAGACCCTGCAGATGTTCCTCCCACCGCGCGACGCCAGTGTCGTCGATTTCCTCGCGAATGCCGCTGGTGCGCTCGCGGGCGGACTCCTGGGCGGCACCCTGGTGCGGGCGGAGCGCACGCGACGGCTTTTGTCGGCCGCGCGGGAGCGCGCCTTTCTGTCCGGCAGGCTGGGCGACATCGGCATCGCGTTGCTCGTCCTGTGGATGACGGCACAAATCAATCCGGGGATCGCGCTCTTCGCGGTCAATTTCGAACCGGGGCTGCAAGCCGCCGCGATCGCTGCGCCAGACACTGCGGCGACGATGCTCGAAGCCGCACAATCGGCATTCCAGTTGGCGGGCGTCGGGCTGTTCGTCGCGCTGCTGTTGCGCGATCGGCGTTACGTCGGCGGTGCCTTGCTGTTGTTGATCGGCACCGCATTCCTGCTGAAGGGCCTGGCGGCGTGGCTCGTGCTCAAGCCCGCGGCGTGGGAGGCGTGGCTGAAGCCCGGCGTTGCCTTCGGAATTGCCGCGGGCTCGCTCGTACTTCTGCTGACGGCGTTCATGCCCCGCCCGGCGCAGGTGGCTGCATGCGCGATCGCGTTGCTGTCGTCGCTCCTGCTTCCGCTCGCGGGGAGCGACCTCACGGCCCTGCCCGCACCGTTGACGCTGTTCAACTGGCGGTATGGGCACCTCCTCAATTTCAACGGCCTGACGCACACGATCCTGCTGGTCTGGCCGCTCGCCGCTTCTGCATGGCTGTTTGCCCTCGCAGGCAAGCCGGCGTGGGGGCGGCCGGACTGACCTCTGTCCGGGGCCGGTGCGCAGACAGCTATACTTGGCGAACTTCCTTCACGGCGCGATAGCCTCCGCCGCTCCATCGTTCGCAATGAGCTACTACCGCAAGCACGTGTTTTTCTGCTGCAACAAGCGCGAGCCTCCGGAGAAATGCTGTGCCGACAGCGGCGCGCTGGAGATGCGCGCCTACGCCAAGGGCCGCATCAAGGCGCTGGGCCTCGATGGCCCGGGTCAGGTCCGCATCAACCAGTCCGGATGTCTCGACCGCTGCGAGGAAGGCCCCGTCATCGTCGTCTATCCGGATGCGGTCTGGTACACCTATGTCGACCGTGACGACATCGACGAAATCATCGACCGCCACGTCGTGGGGGGCGAAGTCGTCGAGCGGCTGAAGATTTGACCCCGCGGACGGCCGAACGACTGACGATCGACGGTCCCGCGGGGCCGCTCGAGGTTGTCTTGAACGTGCCCGATCAGCAATTGGCCGGCATTGCGCTCATCGCCCATCCGCATCCGTTGCAGGGAGGCACGCTCGAAAACAAGGTCGTGCAGACGCTCGCGAAAACTTTCTTCGCGCTGGGCTACGCCGCTGTGCGTTTCAATTTTCGCGGCGTGGGCGGCTCGGCCGGCGCGTTCGCCGACGGCTTGGGCGAGACCGACGACGCGCTCGCCGCTCTCGCGCACGCCAGGAATAAATTCGGCGAAGGGCTGCCCGTGGTCCTGGCAGGATTCTCGTTCGGATCGTTCGTCCAGACACGGGTGGCCAAGTCGGTGAAGGCGCAGCGCCTCGTGTTGATTGCGCCCGCGGTGCAGCGTTTTGCCGTGGAAGAAGTCCCCGCCGACACAATCGTCGTGCATGGCGAGGAAGACGATGTCGTGTCGCTCACCGACGTGATGGCGTGGGCGCGGCCGCAGCAACTTCCCATCGTCGTCTTTCCCGGCTGTGGCCATTTCTTCCATGGCCGGTTGCCACAACTGCAACGCGTGATCCAGGGCATGTGGCAACGCCCGGTCGCGGGCGCGACGGGAGGGCAATGAACATGGCTGCGCGCCGCGCCGCTCGCAAGCCGCTGCGTGATCGCGTGAGCGCCGCCGAGTGGACGGCGCGGGTGAACCTGGCCGCGTGCTATCGCCTCGCCGCGCATTTCCAGATGACGGACGTGATCTTCACGCACATTTCCGCGCGCGTGCCGGAAACAGACGGCCACTTCCTCATCAACGCCTACGGCTTGCTGTTCGATGAAATCACGGCGTCGTCGCTTGTGAAGGTAACCTTGGCGGGCGAAGTCGTCGAGGATGCGACCGGCCTCGGCATCAATCCCGCCGGCTATGTGATCCACAGCGCGATCCATGGCGCGCGGCACGACGTCGGCTGCGTCATGCACACGCACACCAGCGCCGGCCTCGCCGTGGCCGCGCAGGCCCAGGGGCTGCTGCCGCTCACGCAACATGCGATGCGCTTCTGCAATCGTCTGGCCTACCATGACTACGAGGGTGTCGCGCTCGACATGGACGAACAGAAGCGCCTTGTGCGCGATCTGGGTTCGCACAATGCGATGGTCCTGCGTAATCATGGTCTCCTCACCTGCGGCGCTACGGTGAGAGAGGCCTGGGACCTCATGTACTACCTCGAGCGAGCGTGCCAGGCGCAGGTTGCGGCCATGGCCGGTGGCGCGCCGCTTACCATTCCTTCGCCCGAGGTCGCGGAGAAAGTCGCCCGCGCGTTCGTGCGGCCGGGGCGCACGGCGCCGGAAAGGGATTGGCCCGCCCTGCTGCGCATGCTCGACCGCATCGATCCTTCGTACCGCGACTGACCAAGCGCGCGCCGGACGAGGTCGTGGCGACATTCTCGTATACTGGCCGCCGCGAATTGCCGAAACCCAGGGAGGGACGATCATGAACATCCGCTCGATGATGTGCAGGCGCGCAACGCTCGTGCTGGGCGCGCTGTCGCTGTGTTTCGGCCTTGCTTCGCCAGCTGGCGCGCAGGACAAATTCGACCGTCCCGTGCGGATCGTCGTCGGCTTCCCGGCCGGCGGCACGGTCGACCTGATCGCGCGCGTCGTTGCCGACAAGATGAAGGACACGCTGGGCCAGCCGGTGATCGTCGAGAACAAACCGGGCGCGATCGGCCGCATCGCGGCCAACGAAGTGAAGAATGCGGCGCCTGATGGAACCACGATCATGGTCATGCCGATCGGACCGATGGCAGTCGTGCCGCACGTGTACAAGGACATCACCTACGATCCGATCAAGGATTTCACGCCGGTGGCGCTGGGCGCGACGTTCCAGTTCGCGATTGCCGCCGGCCCGGCCAGCGGTGCCAAGAACTGGAAGGATTTCGTGGCGTGGGTGAAGGCGAATCCGACCAAGGCTTCCTACGCAACGTCCGGCGCGGGCAGTCTTCCGCATTTCTTCGGCGTGTTGCTCAGTCGCGGCATCGGCGTGGAAATGGTCCACGTCCCGTACAAGGGGTCGGCCGCCTACATCAACGACCTCGTCAGCGGCCAGGTGCCGGCCGCCATCGACGCCATCGCCGATCTCACGGAGTTGCATCGCGCGGGACGCGTGACGATCCTGGCCAGCTCCGGCGCAACCCGCTCCACCGCGCTGCCGGACGTTCCGACCTTCAAGGAGCTCGGCGTGAACAACGTCGAGGCACTCGGCTGGTTCGGTTTCTTCGCGCCCGCCAAGACGCCGAAGCCGATCGTAGACACGTTGAACCGCGCAATCAATAGTGCGCTGCGCTCGCCCGAAGTGGCCGAAAAGCTGAGCAAGGTCGGCATCGACCCCGCGACCGGGACGCCGGAAGATTTCGCCCGGATCGTCGCCGCCGATTACGCCACGTGGGGACCGGTCGTGACCGCGTCCGGGTTCAAGCCGGAATGAGTGGAAGCGGCGACGACGTCATATTGCGCGTCGAAGGCCTGCGCAAGCGCTACGGCGCAAACGAAGTCGTGCGCGGACTCTCCTTCGAGATTCGTCGCGGTGATTGTTTCGGATTGCTTGGACCAAACGGGGCGGGCAAGACCACAACGCTGCGCTGCTGCTTAGGGCTAATCGACCCGGATGGCGGCACGATTCGGATGGTCGGCGAGGAAGTTCCCAAGGCGGCTCGCGAAGCGCGCATCCGCGTCGGTGTGGTTCCCCAGATGGACAACCTCGATCCCGATTTCACCGTGCGCGAAAATCTGCTGATCTACGGCAGCTACTTCGGCTTGCCGCGCCGTGTGCTGGACAAGCGCATGCCGGGCCTGCTCGACTTCGCCGGACTGTCGGGGAAACGCAATGTCGGCATCCGCACACTGTCCGGCGGAATGAAGCGGCGGCTCACCCTTGCGCGCGCACTCGTCAACGACCCGGAGCTCCTGATCCTCGACGAGCCGACCACCGGGCTCGATCCCCAGGCGCGGCATCTCATCTGGGACGGATTGCGGCAACTGATGTCGCAAGGCAAGACGATCCTGCTGACGACGCACTTCATGGACGAGGCCGAGCGTCTCGCGACCCGGCTCGCCGTGATCGACCACGGCGCCATGATCGCGTGCGACACGCCGCGTGCACTGCTCGCGCAGCACGTGGAGCGCGAGGTAATCGAGGTCTATGGGGACGAGGCGAGGACCTGGGCCGACATGCACGGCCGACGCTTGTCGAAGCGGCTCGAACTCGCGGGGGAGACGGCGTTCTGCTACGCGAGCGATGCGCAGCCGCTCCTGAACGACCTCGCCACGCGTGCGAACGTGCAATATCTGCACCGTCCGGCCAATCTCGAGGACCTCTTCATCAAGCTGACCGGGCGCGAGCTGCGGGATTAGCGCCGCGCGTTACCGCCCGCTCATCACAGCTTGAACACACGGCGCGCGTTCTCTCCACGCACGTTGTCGCGCGCCGCATCGGCGAGCCCGTTCACGCGCTTCAAGCAGCCCGGCATGTCGCCGATCGTGTGCGGATAATCGGAGCCGTAGAGGACGTTGCCCGCGCCGAACACGCTGACGCAGAGCGCCAGCACCTCCGGCGCAAACACTACCGCATCGGCGTAGATCTGCGGCAGGTACTCCGACGGCTTGCGCGCGATCTTTTCCCGGCATGCGGGAATGTTGTCGTAGCACTGGTCCATCCGCGAGATAAGGTACGGCAATGCGCCGCCGCCGTGCGCGCCGATGATCGTGAGTTTCCGGTAGCGCTCGAAAAAGCCGTCGTAGATCATCCGCGCGAGCGCCAGGCTCGTGTCGAACGTGAAGCCGATCGAGGCTGTCAACTGGAATCGGGCCATGTCCATTTCCGCCACGCCGGGCGGCGCCGTCGGGTGCACGAGCACGGGCAGCGCGCGGGCATCGATGGCCTGCCAGATCGGCGCAAAAACCACGTCGGTCAGCGGCTTCCCGTCGATGTTGGCCAGCACCATGACGCCCGAGGCGCCGGCCGTGGACGCGCGCGAGAGTTCCGCCAACGCGAGATCGGGGTACTGCCACGGCAGCGATGCGAACCAGCGCAGGCGGTCCGGGTGCGCCGTGCGCGCGGAGGCCATGTCGTCGTTCATGATTTGCGCGGCCTTGAGGCTCACCTCAGGGCCGCCCCAGTAGCAATTCGGGCATGTCAGCGACACGATCCCGATATCCACGCCGACGTCGTTCATGGTTTTGAGACGCAGGTCGTAGTCGAACATCGGCGGCACCGGCGTCATGAACGGCGCGCCATCCAGATGAATCGCGCGCAGGCCCCCCGTAACCGCCTTGACCGTGTAGCGCGGTTCGCCGTGCTGTTGCAGCAAGTCGAACCACGCATCGGTCAGGCTGTGCGTGTGGACATCGATGACTGGACGGGCCATGCGCGCTCTCCAAACTGTGGACTAGTCGACCCTCGCGCCGGATTCCTTGATCGCCTGCGCCCATCGCGGCTGCTCGGCTACGATCATGGCGGAAAATTGCTCCGAGCTAAGCGGCGCGAAAGGCTCCATCCCGAACCGCGTCAGCTGGTCGCGGAATTCAGGTGTCGCCTGGATCCTTTGCAATTCCGCGGCGAGTCTCGCGACGACGGCGCGCGGCGTCCCGGCGGGCGCGACGACCCCTTGCCATGCCTGCCAATCGTATCCGGGGACGGTATTCGCAATCGGCGGAACGTTCGGAACCAACGTCGTCTGCTTCGCCGCGGACGTCCCCAGTGCAGTGACTTTGCCCGCGACGATGTTCGGCACGGCCACCGTCGCATCGGCGAACATCAACTGGACCTGCCCGGCGAGGAGGTCGGTCAGCGCCGCGGGCGTCCCCTTATACGGCACATGCTGGATGTCGAGTCCGTATTCTCTTTTCAGCACTTCCATGAACAGGTGATGCGGGCTGCCGCTGCCGACGGACGCATAGTTGTACTTGCCCGGTGCACGCTTGATCGCGTCGATCATTTCCCGCACGTCTTTCGCTGGAAATGCGGGATTGGCGATTAGGAAGAAGTTGACGGACCCGACAGCCGCAATGGGCGCAAAATCACGCAGCGGATTGATCGGCGAAGGCTGATAGAGCGCTGGGCTGATGCCGAGCGTGGTGCTCGTCGCCATCAGCAGCGTATAGCCATCCGCAGGCTGTTTGGCGACGAACTCGGCGCCAACCAGCGTTCCCGCACCCGGCTTGTTGTCGATGACGACTGGCTGCGAAAGGTTCGCCGCGAGACGCTCGCCGATGGCGCGCGCAAGGAGATCCGTGAGCGCGGCGGGAGGATAGGGCACGACGAACTTGATCGGCTTCGCAGGCCACGCCTCCTGCGCGATGGCCAGCGGCGCGGCCAGCGCGAGCGCGACTAGCGCGACGACGCGCGCGTAAGCGGATTTTTGCCACGGCATCCGCGCAAGTTACGGGACCGCTGCGCGCCATGTCAAGCCGTAGTACGCTGTCTGTTCCGATGAAACGGACCGCGCGCCACGCAGGAAAGATCGTCGAGAGCTCCGTCCCGGCGCGGCTGGACACTTTACCGTGGTCAAATTTTCATACGCTGGTCATCGTCGCGCTCGGGATCACTTGGGTGCTCGACGGGCTCGAGGTGACGCTGATCGGCGCCGTGTCCGGGGCCCTGAAAGCGAGCCCGTCGTTGCATCTCAGCGATGCCCAGGTCGGAATTTCAGCGAGTGCATACCTCGCCGGCGCGGTGCTGGGCGCCATTCTGTTTGGTTGGCTCACTGACCTCTTCGGACGCAAGCGACTCTTCTTCGTTACCCTCGGCGTGTACGTCCTCGCGACCGGGGCAACCGCCCTTTCCACCGATTTCATTGCGTTCGCCTTCTTCCGCTTCGTCACCGGCGCGGGCATCGGAGGCGAATACGCAGCGATCAATTCGGCAATCCAGGAACTGATCCCGGCGCGCTACCGCGGTCGCACCGACCTTGGTGTCAATGGAAGCTTCTGGCTGGGCGCCGTACTGGGCGCGATTGGTTCGAGCCTGCTCTTGCAGCCCGGACGTCTTCCTCCCGACATCGGCTGGCGACTGGCGTTCGGATCGGGTGCCGTACTTGGCCTCGGAATCCTCTTCCTGAGGCGGTTTGTTCCGGAAAGCCCGCGCTGGCTGCTGTTGCACGGGCGGGAGGAAGAAGCAGAATGCATCGCCGCCGCCGTGGAGCGCGACGTGCGCGGCAGCGCCAGCGCATCGGATTTGCTGCCACGCCTGCGCTTGCGGATTCGCGCGCGCAGCGTGAACTTCGTGGATCTCGGCATGAGCCTCTTTCGCCATTACCCGCGCAGGGCGGTGCTGGGTCTCGTGCTCATGACCGCGCAGGCTTTTTGCTACAACGCCATCTTCTTCACGTATGCGCTGGTGCTGGGTCGCTTCTACGCCGTGCCGCCGGAGGATGTGGGACTTTACCTGCTGCCCTTCGCCGTCAGCAACTTCCTCGGACCTCTCATTCTCGGCCGCTATTTCGACACGTGGGGTCGCCGGCAAATGATCGTGATGACCTATGCCCTCTCGGGCGTGCTGCTCGGGCTCACGGCCATCCTGTTCGTTGCCGGCATGTTGACTTCCGTGACGCAGACGCTGGCGTGGACACTCGTGTTCTTCTTCGCATCCGCTGCGGCGAGTTCGGCCTATCTCGTGGTCAGTGAAAGTTTTCCGGTCGAAGTGCGGGCCCTCTCCATCGCATTCTTTTACGCGCTGGGCACGGCAATCGGCGGGGTGGGGGCGCCGTGGTTGTTCGGAAGTCTCATTGCCACCGGTGAGCCGGTTGCAATCGCCTGGGGATATTCGCTGGGCGCGCTGTTGATGCTGATCGCGGCTGCCGTCGCCCTGAGGTTGGGTGTCGCAGCCGAGCGGAAGTCGCTCGAGGAGGTTGCGCGTCCGCTCTCGAGCGTAGACTCCACCGGGTAGGGCGGTGTATTGAGGTGACCTGGGTTGTCACATGGGAGCGGCAGAACCGTGACAGGGTGCAAGCAACGCGCGGCGTCGACGCAGTTCGCGCTCATCCTGTGTGCCCTTCTCTTCGCGTGCACCGCGACTCCGACGTTTCCGCCGGCCGCTCCGAGCACCGGCAAGCGCCCGTTGCCCGCCGAGCAGGCGTTCCGCCTCTCCGATCTTGCCAAAGCGGACATCGACGTCGCGGCGGAGTCGCATTCACAAGAATGCCTCGCTTCGGCGCGCCTTCTGATGGAGAAGCTCTATCGCCGCAATCCGCGCGAGTGGCGCAAAGGCAATTATCCGAGCATGGAAGCGGCATTGGCGCGGGCCTTCGACACCAAGGCCGAATTCCGCTTCGCCGAGCTTGGCAACGTGCGCGGCGCCGACGCCATCCTGCTGGCGCTCAAGCCGGAGTATGCCGGCGATCGGGTCTTCGCATTCGGGGTCGGGCTCGCCAGCATGGTCTTCCTGGCCTACAACGGAAAGACGGAGTTCTACCTCACCGACAGCCTCGACCCGCAGAAGCTTTACAACTCCGCGCGGAACATCGAGATCGCGGCCTGGAAGCTCGCGAACGCACGCAACGCACGGGGTGAGCCGTTGTTGCTGTCGAACGACATGGCAGGCGACGTGCACAATCTCTCCTTCGAGCGCGAGATCGGCAAAATGATCGCTTACCAGGACGTGATGGCGCAGATCGCCGCCCAGCGGACGAACCGGACGATTCGGCGTGTCGTGCAGACCCTGGCGACGGCGGTGTTCCTGCCGATCTAGGAGCTGCAGCCACGCTATACTCGCGTTCCTTCTTTGCAAGTAATTGCCGATGACCGCCGCCGCTCTCACCCGCCCACCGCAACTTTCGCTGCGCTTCGTCCCCGTGTGGCTGCGCAACCTGCTCGTGTGGAAGAAGCTCGCGATCGCGAGCATCCTCGGTAACATCGCCGATCCACTCCTCTACATGCTGGCGTTAGGATACGGCATCGGCTCGCTGATCGGCGATGTCGGCGGAATGAGTTACGTCGCGTTCATCGGCACCGGCATGGTGTGCCAGAGCGCCATGTTCACCGCGAGCTTCGAAGGCATGTACTCGGCGTTCTCGCGCATGCACGTGCAGCGGACGTGGGAGGCGATCATCAACGCCCCAGTCTCGCTCGACGACGTCATGCTGGCGGAATGGCTGTGGGCCGCGGCCAAGTCGGTGATGTCCACCGCCGCAATCCTGGCGGTCATCATGGTGCTGGGCTACGGCCACACGTGGCTCGCGCTGTGGATCCTGCCGCTGGGCTTCCTGGTAGGGCTCACGTTCGGCGCGGCCGGGCTGGTGATGAATGCGCTCGCGCCCAACTACGATTTCTTCACCTATTTTTTCACGCTGGTGCTGACGCCGATGCTGCTCTTCTCCGGCGTCTATTTCCCCGTCGAGCAAATGCCGGCGTGGCTCGCGACGATCGCCGGGTTCCTGCCGCTCAAACATGCGATCGACATCGCGCGCCCCTTGATGCTGGACCGCGTTCCCGACGCCATCGTCCTCCATGTCGGCGTCCTGCTGTTCTACGCGTCGCTTGCCTACTACGTGGCACTGGTGCTGACGCGCCGCCGGCTGCTCAAGTGACGTAGAGCCGTCCCATGCTGGTCGTCAAGACGCTGCACATCGTATTCATGGTCACGTGGTTCGCGGGCCTCTTCTATCTGCCGCGCCTTTTCGTGTACCACTGCCTCGCCACCGACCCGATCGGCATCGAACGCTTCAAGGTCATGGAGCGCAAGCTGTACCGCGGCATCATGACACCCGCCGCGGTGCTGACCGTCGTGTTCGGCTTCTGGCTCATGTTCGGATACGGAATCACCGGCAGCTGGCTGTACGCGAAGATCGCGCTCGTCGTGATCCTCGTCGCGCACCATCTGTGGCTTGGCAGGCTGCTGGCTGCCTTCGCCGCCGACCGCAACACGCACAGCGACAGGTTTTATCGCTGGATCAACGAAATTCCCGCGTTGCCGATCCTTGTCGCGGTCGTCTATCTCGTCGTGGCAAAACCGTTTTGAGGGGCAACGGTCCGGACGCGAGCTCTTACGGCCGCAGGCGATGACCGAGCATTACTTCGCCCCCTGCCCGCGCGGCCTGGAGCCGGTCCTCGCCGCGGAGCTTGCGCGTCTGGGAGGTTCGGGCGTTGCACCCACCGATGGCGGCGTTGCATTCGAAGGAGAATTGCCGCTCGCCTATCGCGCGAACCTCGAATCGCGCATCGCGAGCCGCATCCTGTGGCGCGTCGCCTTTGGCAGCTACCGCGACGCAACGGACCTGTACGCGCTGGTTCACGACGTCGACTGGAAGAAGCTGTTTCTCCCGTCCCGGACCTTGCGCGTCGACGTCGCGGCGACCCGTTCGCCGTTGCAGAGCCTCGAGTTCGCGACGCTGCGCGTCAAGGATGCGGTGTGCGACCGGTTCCGCGCCGACGTGAACATTCGGCCGTCGATCGACAAGCGGGCACCGGACGTGCGCGTCCACGCGTACCTGACCGACCGTGACGCGACGATCTACGTCGATACGTCAGGCGAGCCGCTGTTCAAGCGCGGATACCGGCGCGACGCGGAAGAAGCGCCATTGCGCGAAAACCTGGCGGCAGGCCTGCTGGCGCTTTGCGGATGGACACCAACCGTCCCGCTGCTCGATCCCATGTGCGGCAGCGGGACGATCGTCGCCGAAGCGGGATTGATTGCCGCCCATCGCGCACCCGGCCTCTCCCGCACGTTCGGCTTCCAGAAGCTCGCGTGGTTCGATGGCCCCGCGTGGCAACGCATCAAGCAGTCGGCGCGGGACGCAATCGTCAAGGCTCCCTCCATTCCTTCGATCTTTGCCAGCGATCTGGCGCCGGGCGCGATCGGCAAGACGCAGAGCAACTTAAACGGCGCGCAGGTGGGAGATTTCGTCGCCGTCGAAGTCGCGGACCTACTCACGCGCGCCGCGCCGGCCCACTCCGGAATCCTGCTCGCCAATCCTCCATACGGCGTGCGCCTCGCGGACCAGGAGAAAATGGCCGCGTTCTATCCTTTGCTGGGGGACGCGCTGAAACAGCGCTTCGCCGGCTGGAACGCATTTTTCTTTACCGGCGACCTTCGACTGCCCAAACTCATTCACCTCAAGGTCGCGAAGAAGACGCCCCTTTTCAACGGCGCGATCGAATGCCGGCTGTTTGAGTTCCCGCTCGTCGCCGGCCGGCACGTGCCGCGTCGGGAGTGACAACTGAGTGATAAACTGTCCGTCAAATGTGCCCGCACAACCGGATCTGATCATGCCGATGCTTCCCGCCCGCCACTACGTCTCCGAGCACACGCGCTTCATCCGCGAGCTGATCGAGAAGAAGCCGGACCTGCGGTCGAAGCAACGCGAAGGCCGTGCCTTATGGTGGGACAAGACGCCCGCCGAACTGGGTGAAGAGACGCAGATGGACGAGGGCCGCGTGCCGATGCCGCCCTACGTCTACCAGACCAAGTAACGCGACGCCCCACGTTTCGGTCGCCCGCGGCGCGCGTTTCGCCCAATCAAAGCAATACCTGCAGTGCTCCCATCAGCAACACCGCCCACGCCAGAAGCACGAGCAGCGGATCCACGCGATCGAGAAGGCCGCCGCCACGGCCGGACCACCACCGGTGGCGCCACGCGCGATGGCGCTGGAACGGCAACTCGAACAGCCGGTACGAGATGAAGCTGGCGGCAAGCACCAGCGGCAACGCGCCCACCAGTACCAGTGGCAAGCCAAACGGCATCGACGCCAACGGGCCCAGCTTCGCGCGGAAAAGAATGAAGAGCTCCATCACCGGAACGTGCAGCAGATAGATGCTGTAGCTGATGAGCCCGAGGCCGACGGCAACCTTGTTGCCGAAAATCGCAACGCCGGGGTGACGTTCGCCGGTCATCCCGAGCAGCATCAGGCTCACGCCCAGCGCGATCCACAGCGGACGGACAAAACCCTTGACGCTGTAATAGTGATTCCCGGTCGGAAGGTCGGAGAACAGGATGGGCGTGGTCAGCAGCGCCAGCAACCCGGCGTAGAACATGAACGATGCCAGGCGTCGCGCGAGGGGTGCGCGCGCCGCGTATCGGCCCGCGCACATGCCCAGCACGAAGGCATCGAGCCGCATGGGTAATTGCGCATGCATCGTGGCGTCGCCGGTCACCATGACGTAGGCCTTCGCCGCAAATACGGCGGCCAATCCGACAACCGCCAGCGTCCACGGCCCCGACCGCACGAGGACGACGAACAAGAGCGGAAAGATGAGGTAGAACTGCCACTCGAACGGCAGCGTCCAGAACACGCCATTCATCGTCGAGACAAAGGCGTCGACGGCGTTGTGCACCATGCCGAGGTGCAGCAGGAGCTCCAGGCGCCCCGGCAGGCGCAAGTAGACGTGCGTCGCGGCAAGCGCGATCAGCAGCGTCAGGCATCCGTAGTAGGCCGGGTACACGCGCAGGATCCGCTTGCGCAGAAACCTGGCGCAGAACGTGAGGAAGCGATGCCGGTCTGCCACCGCTTCCTTTATGCCCTCCCTTTCCAGCCTTATCCATTCCTGCCGCGTCAGCAGGAATCCGGAAAGGACGAAAAAGATGTCCAGACCGAGCCACCCGAACGCGAACCACGGCGTCAGATTGGCGTGAAAGCCCGCGAGCGGAATCAGGACAGGCGCAGCGCCGCTGGCAAGCCACGCGTGATACAGAAAGACCCACAGTGCGGCGAGCGCACGGACGCCGGTCAACGCATCGAGATGCGAGAGCGTCGGCCGCGCCAGTGTCATCAATGGCGAACGCCCGCGCCGGGAACGGGCCCAGCGCGCGGATAGAGCGCAATGCGGTCGATACGCGCATGGTCGGTGCCGCCGCGAAACCTGAGCACGACCTTCAAGGATTCCGCAATGTCGCCACGCGCGCGCCAGGCGGCTGGCCACGCGAGCGGCACCGCAAGCCCCGGCGCCGCGCGCATGAGCGATTCGGCCGCGACCGGTGCGGCGATTTCAGCCCAAGGCGATGCCGGATCGGTACGCGCATACACTTCTACCGTCGCGAGCGAATCCGGCTCGCGCAGCCCGAGGTACACCGTTTCAAGCGATGCGGCGCGCAGCACCTGGTCCGGCGGGGACGTGAGCGCCACTACCGGATCGCTGAAGCGAAGGTCCACGAATCCTTTTCCTGCCGCCAGCGTGCCGCGCTCGAGCGTCCAGTCGTCGCTGGCCGCGTGCCGCGCCGTGCCGAATGTCCATAGCCGCGCGCCGCGCGGCAGATCGGCGTGCGAGACGCAGAAGTCCTTCATCGCGTCTTCCGCGGGCGTGTTGCGCCACGACGTGTAGGCAACGTAATCCGGCTGGTCGGCGTACAAGCCGTTGGACCCGTTCCACGCCATCGGCGACACCATCCGCGCGTCGTAATTGAACAGGTCGCGGAACGACCGGTAGGCCTGGTCGTAGGTCGGAATGATCTTGGGCAGCTTCAAGTTGGTATTGTTGAACTCGACCACACCCCATTGCGGATCCATCCGCGCGAACTGCGCGAACAGGCTGTACGGGCCTTCCATCGGCGTCTTGTTTTCAGACGTGTCGCCGTAGATGACCGCGCCCAGATGCCCGTAGCGCGGAATCGAACCCTCGAGCGACACGCCGGACGTGTCGACATTCTTGCCTCGACTCGTGATCTTGATCGGGATCGGCTTGTTGCCTGGATCCGGCGAGATGAATCCCTGCGCGGAGAAGATCCGGTCCTTCGGGATCCCCGTTTCATGGACCCACTGCGACAGCTCGTCGTAGTGCAGGCCGACGACGTGCTGGCGGAAGATTTGCCATTCCTCGTACCAATGGTCGTCCCAGATGATGACGTCGCCGGGATTCGCGGGACGGTACAGCGAGCCCGGGAACTTGCGCGGCGGCTCGACTTCATCCCACGTTTGCCAGTTCTTGCGCGCGAGCTTTCGCACCTCATCGAGCGTGAACGGCTGCGGGCGCCGGTACGACGACAGATCGGGCACGCCCGGCGCCGGGTGTCCGGCATACGGGCCGCTGCCGCGCAGCCAATCGCGGAACTGCCGGATCATGCCCGGGTTGAAGTCGAAATACTCGTGCTGCTTGAAAAATGGATTCATGTAGGTGTCGGAATCGAGCACGACACCGACGAAGAGGTCCGGGTGCTTGCGTGCGAATTCGCTGACGATCCTTGCCGCCGCCTGCAGGTTGCGCTTCTTGTACCGGCGCACCTTGGACGCGTAGACGTTGTAGGTGAGGGTGCGCGCCAGCTCCGGCGAATCGGTGGAACCGGCAAGGCCCTTCAGGTAATCGTCGGGAAACGTCTGGTCGTCCTGGCTCCACTGCACGTTGTAGTTATCGTCCTCCAGATGGTCGTTCAAGTCCCACTCGGGCGAGTTGCAACTCGCGTCGCCCCAGATGCCGCCGTTGAGGATGACTTCGATGGGCATCTTGTGCGCGACGGCGAAACGCATGATGCCGCGCAAGTTGTCCTCGGCCACGAGGCGGTCGCGGCACTTGCGCGTGAGGTCGAAATCCGGATCGAACACCCAGTCGCCCGCGGCGCCTTTCGTCGTGCGCAGATAGAGCAGCGGCACGGCGACCCCGACGCGCTGCGTGCGCGACAGGTAGGGCGCATACGCGGTGTCGGTCTCCTCGGCGCCGCCCATCGTCGCGCCCGACGTCATCATCAGGAAATAGAACGATTGCGCCGCGAGGGACGGATGCGCGTCGAGCAGCCCGCTCCACATGTGCATTGCAGCCGGCGGCAGCAGGCTCCTGCGTCCGAGCACCTGCGATTTGCCGGCACCATTGGTCGCGACGACGGAGAGCTCGTGCCGCTGCGGCGACAGATCGGAAAAATCACCTTCGAAGGCGAATCCCGCGGCCGCGGAGTCCGGGAATCCGGGCTTGACCGATGCGACATCCGGTCGCGAAATGCCGTAACGAGCCGCGTGCGGCACGCCATCGACACGCACTTCGACGGCGCGAATCCCTGCCGGGTCAAGCGCCCAGCCGGTGATCGCGATCCGCGTGCCGACGACGGCCTCGGCTGAAGGGCTGTCGACCGAGCCTACCGTCGTCGCCGCGACTGGGGCGGGCGGCAGTGCCAGTGGCGGGGACGGAAGCGGGTGCGGCGGCAGGGGCGGTCGGCAGCGCGGCACGCTCGGGCGCGCGCACACCTGCATCCTTGAGGACCGCGTAGAGCGCAACGCCACAGACGACAACGGCGAGCGTGACGATGGCAACGACCGCGGACCTGCCCGGTGATCGATCGCGGCGGAGATTCAACGGACGTAGGCCGGTGTCACGCGAAGGCCGCCCTCACCGGCGATTACTTCTCGTCGGTCTTGTATTCGACGTAGGCTCTGTCGCGCGTCTGGCGCACGAACTCCGCAAATTCCTCGTCGGACTTACGCTGCCGGATCGCGTTGCGTGCGACATCGCGCTTGCGCTCCGCCGTGACGTCCTGCGTGCGGCGGCCCTCGACCATGATGATGTGCCAGCCGAAGGTCGTGCGGACCGGCGGCGAGACCTGGTTGAGCGAGAGCTTGTTCATCGCCTGTTCGAATTCGGGTACCGTGTCGCCGGGTCCGAGCCAGCCCAGGTCGCCGCCTTTGGCCGACGATGCATCCTCGGAATTGAGCTTGGCCTGATCCTCGAATTTGGCGCCGGTTTCAATGCGATCGCGGATGCGTTCGACCTTGGCGCGCGCCTCGGTATCCGACGTGATTTCGTTGACGCGGATCAGGATATGCCGGGCATGCGTCTGCTCGACGACCGTCGGCGCGTTGCGGTTGCGCGAATCGACGACCTTGATGACGTGGAAGCCGCCAGGACTGCGCAAGACCGGCGAGACATCCCCTTTTTTCATCTCCTTCGCTGCCTCGACGAATACCACGGGCAGCCGCGCCGGTGTGCGCCACCCGAGGTCGCCGCCCTTGATTCCGTCGGGCGCGTCCGAGAACGCGGCCGCGACTTCCTTGAACTCCTTCCCGGCCTTGATTTGCGCCAGGGCATCCTCAGCGCGCTGCTTCCGCGCGTTGATCTGGTCGGGCGACGCCTGCTCGGGGACGGTCACCAGAATATGGGAGATCTGGTACTCCGTCTCGCCGCCCGCCTGGGCCGCGATCGTCGCGAGGTAGGCGTCCAGTTCGGCGTCGGACACGGACACGCGGCTGTCGACTTCCCGCTCGCGAATGCGCTGGATGGTCACCTCGCGCCGGATGTCCTCGCGGTATTTCGCGTAAGGAACCTTCTCCCGCTCCAGCAACTTCCGGAATTCCTCCGGCGACATCTTGTTTTCCTGCGCGATGCGCAGGATCGTGCGCTCGACCATCTGGTCGTCCACGCGGATGCCGGATTCCTTTGCAAACTGCAGCATCGCGCGCTCGGTGACAAGCCTTTCCATCACCTGCTTTTCGAGCGCATCGGGCGCGGGGGGCTGCACCTTGGCGTCGCGCATCTGGGAAAGGACGAGGCGAATCTTCTCGTCGACATCGTACTGCGTCACCGCCTCGTTGTTGACCACGACGACGACGCGATCCAGCTGTATGGGAGCCGTGCTGGTGCGCGGCGGCGCCGGGCGCGCCACGGGCGCGCGCGATTCGGTCGACGGAGGGCCGATGCCGGGAGAGGTGATCTGCGCTGTCGCGAGGTGCGAAAGCGACGCGAACGTCAGCGCCGTCAGCACAAGACTGAAAGCAGGACCGCCACGGGGTGGGAGAGCCATCGGAAATCGTCCTCAATAATCGGGGAGCGGGTAGAACGAGGAGTCGCGCACCTGATTTGCCGGCTCGTTGGTGCGCAGGTAACCCGGCACGGTACGGCGCAGCAGATCGAGGGGGCTGGTGCCGACTCGTGCCAGGCCGTTCAATTCGAGCTGGACGAAAATCGAACGGGTCGTCTGCTCGGATGTCGTCTGCAACTGCTGGCCGACCACCCGCACGACCCAACACCCGCCATTGTACTCCAGGCCCAGGACCGCCTCCAACGTCTTGTGGTCCGGAATCGAGTAGTTCCAGGCGCCAATGAAACTCCAGTTGTCGGCCAGCGGCCATTGTCCGGAAACGTAGGTCTGGTTCAACTCCGACTGACCGCCGGTCTGGTCGACGAGTTCCTTCGAATACCGATAAACCACGGAGAGTGCCCGACCGGGGCTCGGCGTATAGCGGACGCCGGCATTGAAGCGGTCGAAATCGCTGGTGCCGAAGTTGTATTGCATGAGTCCGGTCAGCGCCCAGGTATCGGAGAGCCGCCCCTCGACACCCAGGAGGAAATCGGACGAACCCGCCTTCTGTGGCGTGGTGCCGAGGGTGACTTGCTGGTCGCTGAAATAGAAAAGCTGCCCTATGCCGACCCGCAGCCGCTCCGCGCCGGTGGCAGGATCGAGCAGGCGCGAGGTGATCGCCAGCGCGAGCTGATTCGCGTCGCCCACCCGGTCATAGCCGACGAACCGGTTTTCGATGAAGAGCTGCGCAAAGTTGAAATCGTCCTGCACCGTGTCGAAAACCGGCAGCTGGTTCTGCTGCCGGAACGGGATGTAGGTGTAGAAGGCGCGCGGCTCGAGCGTCTGGATGAACTGGATGCCGAACGCGGTCCAGTCGCGCTCGAATATGAGTCCCGCATCGACACTGGCGATGGGAACCACCGCGCTCGGGTGCGTCGACGGCGCATTCGTCGTCGACTGGTTGAGGTCGTATTCCCAGAGTTGCGCCGCGGCGTGGGCGTTGATGAACCAGGAGCTTCCCTGGCGAATCCAGCGCACGGACGGATACAGCACGGCGCGATCGCCGGTGGGCACGAGCGCAGACTGCGCAAAGCGCGTGTATTGCGCGTTGCCGCCCCACGTCAAGCCCGCCCAGTCCGTCTCGCTCATCGCCACCTTCACCTGGGGCAGCATGTTGTAGGGCGGGGTCACGGGCGCCGCGGGGTCTTGCAGCGTCTGGAACGACTCCGCCAGTAGCGTCGCCACGAAGGGCCCGTACGTGGCGTTGAGCCCGAACTCCTGCGGCAGCGTCTTCTGCGAGGTGACCGCGATGCGATCGGAGAAGTCGGCGAAGTAGTTCGAGTCCGAAACGCGGTTGTAGTTGAAATAGCCGTTGAGCCACGGCTGCAGTTGCTGGTTGTGCTTCCATGAGAACGCCCAGCGCGATGTGTCGGCGACACGGTCGTACGGGAGGATTTGCGCGATGATCTCGCCGATCGCGGGTTCGAACAGGTACCGGCCCTCGCCTTCGAGCATGAGACCGCGCTTGGTCATCAGCCTGGGTGTGGCCGTCGCGTCGTAGTTGGGCGCAAGGTTGAAGTAGTAAGGCGTGGCCAATTCGAAGCCGCGGATCTGCGACGACCCGGCGAGGGGTGTCAGGAATCCCGACTTGCGCTCGTTCGTCAATGGAAACTCGAGCCACGGCGTCGCGATCAGCGGCACGTCGAGGAAATAGACCTTCGCGTGATGCGCCGTTCCGACCGACCGCAGCTTGTCGACCTCGATCTCGTCGCCTATCAGGTACCAGTCGTGATTCGGCGCGACGCATGTCGTGTAGGTGGCGGCGCTGGCCTCGAAGTTGTTCGGCCCCAGGAAGCGAATCTCGGTCGCTTCGCCGTGGGCGCCGATTTCCCCCACGGAATAGCGCGGCGACTTGAAGTAGCCGGTCTCGGTGTCGCGTTGGAATTTCATCTCGGGGCCGATGATCGTGTCGATGCCGCGGCGCAACGTCACGTTGCCCTTGCCCCAGATCTCGTCTTCGATGACGTCGTATTGCAGCCAGTCGGCCAGCACCGTCTCCCGGCGCGAGCGCAGTTCGACCTTGCCCGAAGCCTCGACGCGCACGTTGGCTTCGCCTTCGATGCGGTCGGCGCGAAGATAAATGGCGCCGCGATCCTCGTCGTCGGCCGCGCGCGGCGCGCCGGTGCCGCGCTGCGGCGACGCCGCACGCTTGACGCCCGGCAGCGGCGTCAATAACGGCGGCCCTGGCGTGGTTGCCGGCGCGGCCGGTGTTGCCGACGGTCCTGCCGGTGTTCGCCTCAGCGGGCTTTCGATGTCGGGCGCGAGCTTCAATTGCGGGTCGGGCAGGTCAAGTTCCGCGGCGCCCGCCGCCGTCGCCGCGGTCACACCTATCGATGCGACCAGCAAGGGCAGCGCAATGGCACGGGGTTTCATGAAAGCGGGCGCGAACGATTTGCTAAAGTGTCGCATTCTAGGAGCCTGTCGGACTTGGTTTCACGCATGCGACGGAAGGCGATTTGGGCGCAGTTCAAGGCGCGAGCCCGAAAGCATATCGCGAATATGGTGAGGGCGAGAAACGCAGAAATGCGCCCAAAGCGCCCCGTCCCTTCGGGTTGCTGCCAAAAAGCGCGTCTGCTTTGTTGCTCGGCTTGCGCATATTCGCGATATTCGCTGCACCTCGCGCCGCGCAGCCATCGCTTTTTGGCCCGGCAACGCATACGTGAAACCAAGTCCGACAGGCTCCTTGCCTCATGAGCCTCCCGCCCGCAGACCCACGGCTGACACTCCTTGTCGAGTGGCTCGCGACGGCGTTGCGTTCGCATCAGTTTGCGCTGGCGCCCGCATCGGAGGATGCGAGCTTTCGCCGCTATTTCCGCGTGACGTTGCCGGCGCCGCATGCATTTGCGCCGGCCGCGCGTGCGCCCGCCGAAGCAACGCTGATCGCGATGGATGCGCCGCCGCCCAAGGAAGACTGCCGCGCGTTCGTGCACGTCGCCGCGTTGATGCGCGACGCCGGATTGCACGCGCCGCAAGTCCTCGCGCAAGACATGGAGCGCGGCTTCCTGCTGCTGACCGACTTGGGCGCGACGACTTATCTGCGCGCCCTCGATAGCGACAACGCCGATGACCTCTTTGGTGACGCCGTCGAAGCGTTACTGCGATGGCAGCTCGCCACGCGACCCGACGTTCTTCCGCCCTACGACGCGGCGCTGTTGCGGAAGGAACTGGAATTGTTCCCGGAGTGGTATGTCGGCCGGCACCTGGAGCAAGTGCTGAGTACGCAGGAGCGCGCCGATCTGTCGCGGGTCTTCGAGCTCGTCATCGATGCGAACACGGCACAGCCTTCCGTTTTTGTTCACCGCGATTTCATGCCGCGCAATCTCATGGTATCCACGCCGAATCCGGGCGTGCTGGACTTCCAGGACGCCGTGTACGGGCCGATCACTTACGACATCGCCTCGCTGTTCCGTGACGCCTACGTGAGTTGGCCCGACGAGCGCATCCTGGACTGGACCATTCGCTACTGGGAAAAGGCGAAACGCGCGGGATTGCCGGTCACGGCCGATTTCGCGCGGTTCCATCGCGATTGCGAATGGATGGGCCTGCAGCGCCATCTGAAAGTCCTGGGGATCTTTGCGCGCATCCGCCATCGCGACGGCAAGGCGGGGTATGTCGAGGACACGCCGCGCTTCCTCCATTACGTCCGTCCCGTGGCCGAACGCTATCGCGAATTGGCGCCCCTCGCGCGCCTGCTCGACCGCCTCGCACGTCAACCATCGGTGGAGTCTGCCCCCTGATGGCCGGCGCGATGATCCTGGCAGCCGGTCGCGGGCTTCGCATGCGGCCGCTCTCGGACGCCACGCCGAAGACGCTGCTGGTCGCGGGAGGCAAGCCGCTCATCGTTTGGCAGATCGAAGCGCTCGCGCGCGCGGGGTTCCGCGACATCGTCATCAACGCGGCCTGGCTCGCGCCGCAACTCGTCGCCGCGTTAGGCGACGGCGACGCATTCGGCGTGCGCATTTGCTGGTCGCTCGAACCCGAGCCGCTGGAGGCCGCCGGCGGCATCGCGACGGCGCTGCCGCTGCTCCCGCCCGGTCCGGTGCTGATCGTCTCCGGCGACATCTGGACGCGCTTCGATTATGCAACGCTCGCCGCTCGTGCCGGCGCCATGGCGCACGACCCTGCGCCGCCGCGCGTCCATCTCGTCATGGTGCCCAACCCGCCCTTCCATCCCGGGGGTGATTTCGTCCTCGACGACGGCCGGATCGCCTTGGGCGAGGCGCGTAAAATGACCTTTGGCAATATCGGGCTCTACGATACCGCGCTGTTCCGCGAACTTCCGCGTGGCGCCAAGCTCAAACTTCTTCCGCTGTTCTGCGACTGGATTACCCGTGGATGGGTTTCCGGCGAGCGCTTCGACGGCCCGTGGGCCAATGTCGGCACGCCCGCAGAGCTCGATGCGCTGGACCAGAGCTTGCTACGCTCGTTTCTCACCACCGATGGTCCGCGAACCACAATTCGGCGCAAGGATTCTTGAAGGGTCACACTCATTGGACCAACCCATTGACCAACTCACCTGCCAACCCCCTGCTCGACTTTCGCGGCCTGCCGCGCTTTGACGCCATCCGCCCGGCGCACGTCACGCCGGCCGTCGATGTGCTGCTCGTGCATGCGCGCGACGCGGTGGAAGAGTCGCGACGGACTCGCGGCCCGCCACGTGGGATCGCGTCGTGGAGCCGCTCGCCAACGCGCTCGACCACATGGATCGTGCATGGGGCGCGGTGCGCCATCTCAATGCGGTGATCAATGCGCCGGAATTGCGTGACGCCTACAACGCCAATCAACCGAAGCTCGTCGCGTTTTTCACCGACATGGCGCAGGACCTGCGGCTGTTCGCGAAATATCGTGCGTTGCGCGATGCGCCGGCCTTTGCGTCGCTGGAGCCCGCGCAGCGCAAGTTGATCGACAACGAACTGCGTGACTTCAAGTTGGGCGGCGCGGAACTCCCGGATGACAAGAAGGCGCGTCTCAAGGCGGTGCACGAGGAACTGGCCGACCTTTCCACGCGCTTCGAGGAGCATCTGCTCGATGCGACCAACGCCTGGGCTCTCTACATCGACGGCGAAGCAGCATTGGCGGGCGTGCCGGCCGATGTGCTGGCCGAGGCGCGCGCGGCCGCGCAGGCGGACGGCAGGCCGGGCTGGAAACTCACGCTGCGCATGCCTTGCTACCTGCCGGTCATGCAGTACGCGCACAGCCGCCCGTTGCGGCGGCGCATGCACGAGGCCTATGCCACCCGCGCGTCCGACTTGGGCGCGAACCCGCAATGGGACAACGGCCCGGTCATCGACCGCATTCTCGTGCTGCGCCACGAAATGGCGCTGCTGCTGGGATACCGCAACTACGCCGAGGTCTCGCTGGTGCCGAAGATGGCGCAAACGCCCACCGAAGTCGCCGCGTTCCTGCGCGACCTGGCCAGCCGCGCCCGGCCTTTTGCGCAACAGGATTACGCGGATCTTGCGTCCTTCGCGCGCGAAAAATTGGGCATCGCGGATTTGGCCCCCTGGGACCTGGCCTTCGCCACCGAGCGACTCAAGGCCGAACGCTACGCATTTTCCGAGCAGGAGGTGCGCCAGTATTTTCCCGAAGACCTGGTTCTCGCGGGACTCTTTCGCGTCACCGAAACGATCTACGGCGTGCACATCCGCGAAGCGAGCGCTCCGGTATGGCACCCGGCCGTGCGCTTCTTCGACATCACCGATCGCGGTGGCACGCTGGTCGGCCAGTTCTATTTCGACCTCTACGCGCGGGAGGGCAAGCAAGGCGGCGCGTGGATGGACGACGCGATCAACCGCCGCCGCACGGGCGCATCGCTGCAGCATCCGGTCGCCTACCTCACGTGCAACCTGTCGGCGCCGGTCGGCGGCAAGCCGGCCACATTCACGCACGACGAGGCCATCACGATCTTCCACGAGTTCGGGCACGGGCTGCACCAGCTCCTCACGCGCGTCGACACGGCGGGCATTTCCGGCATCCAGGGCGTGGAATGGGACGCCGTCGAATTGCCGTCCCAGTTCATGGAAAACTTCTGCTGGGAGTGGGAGGTGCTGGCGCACATGACGCGGCACGTCGACACCGGCGAACCGCTGCCGCGCCGCCTTTTCGACAAGATGCTGGCGGCGAAGAACTTCCAGAGCGGAATGGCGACGGTCCGCCAGCTCGAGTCCGGCCTTTTCGACATGCTGCTGCACGCCGAATTCGACCCGGTCGCGCGCATACCCTGGCCGTCACCGGACGCATTGCTCCGCGCCGTCCGGCAAGAGGTGGCGGTCGCGCCGCGCGCCGCCTATGACCGGTTCATGCAGGCGTTCAGCCACATCTTCGCCGGCGGCTATGCAGCGGGCTATTACAGCTACAAGTGGGCCGAGGTCTTGTCCGCCGACGCCTACAGCCTGTTCGAGGAGGAGGGCATCCTGTCGCCAGCGGCGGGGGCCCGGTTCCGCGACGAGGTCCTGGCGCGGGGCGGCAGCCGGCCCGCCCTGGAGTCGTTCGTCGCCTTCCGCGGCCGCCTGCCCCAACTGGAGGCGCTTCTGCGGCATAATGGGATGACAGTGTCATTGTGAAGGGGACCGCCATGGCCAGAATCACTTACCGGATCGCGTTGGGAATCGCATGGGTGACCGTCGCAGGCGGAGCCTTCGCGCAGGCCCAGGTCTACCGCTATACGGATACCGACGGGCACGTCGTCTATTCGGACCGCGCCCCGAGCGGCGACGTGAAGAACCTGCAGACCAAGAAGCTGGGCTCGAACTTCATCTCCACCAGCGAACCGGGATACGCTGCAGCGCTGGCCGCCGATCGTTTCCCCGTCACGCTCTATACGTTCGCGTGCGGCGAGGTCTGCCAGAACGCGGAATCGCTCCTCAACAAGCGCGGCGTCCCATTCACGATCGTCAACGTGGCCGAGCCGACGGGACAGACGCGCTTGATGGCGCTTACCAACGAATCCACGGCGCCTGTGCTCACCGTCGGCGACAAGCTGGTCGCCAAGGGGTACAGCGAATCGCGCTGGCAGGCGATGCTCGACGAGGCGGGCTACCCGAAGACGCCATCCCCGCGCCGTGCCGCGCCCGCGGTCCGGGTGAGCGATGCACCGGTTCCCCCGGCTGCCGCGGAAGGGACCAAAGCGGTGGGCCCCGCCCCGCGCGGCGGCGACTACCCGAAGTAGGCTTCGCCCGGCATCGGGATCAATTCCGCGCGTCCGCGGGCTTTCCGCCCTTTGGCCAATCGCCGGCCTTGCCCGGGAAATCCGGCCGCGGCTCGCGGGTGAAGTACGCCGCAATGTCGTAGGCATCGCGCGTCGACAGCGTACCGCCCGCACCTAACGGCATCTTGCTCTGCACGAACGACGCCGCCGTGACGAGGCGCGCCATTCCGGCGCCGACGTTGAACGCCGCCGGTCCCCACAGCGGTGGAAAGACATACGTACCGTTGGCACCGGGTGTCCCCGCGCCATCCGCGCCGTGGCACGCTGCGCACTTCGCGGCGTACAGCGTCTTGCCGCGGACGGGATCAGGCGCCGTCGCCGGCGGCGCTGCCCGTTCGAAGCCCCGGCCGGCAACGCTTTGGCCCGTGGGCACCCCTGACGACAGCCACCACGCGTAGGCCAGCAGCCCTTTCATCTCCGGGCTGTCGAGCGGCAGCGCCTTGCCGTTCATCGAACGCAGGAAGCAGTCGTTGAGACGGTCTTCGAGCGTTTCGACGGAGGCGCTGCGGGCGCTGTAGGCCGGGAACACGCCCCACACACCGATCAGCGGACCGCCCCACGCCTGCGTGCCGCCGTTGAGGTGGCAATTGCTGCAGGTGAGTCCGTTGCCGACATACGCCTTCACGTACATCTGCGGCTTGTTGAAGATGTTGCGTCCCAGTCGTACCGCGTCACCCAGCGGACCGGCGGGAATCGTGCTGTCCGCGGGAGCGTGCAATGTCGTCACGCCGAATGCCGCGTTCGCCGGCGGCGATTGTGCCGCGGCATGGCCCCATCCCGTTGCGACGACGGCTGCGCCCGCGACCGCGATGCACTTGTTCCATCCCCCGCATCTCATCGGCACTCCCCTTCCATCGAGCCGGACCACGGCGCCTCGCGCCCTCGGCGATAATGCTAACCGATATGCCGATGGGACTCGCCCGATGATCCTTGCCGCCTGGAATGTCAATTCGCTCAACATCCGGTTGCCGCGCCTTACCACCTGGCTTGCTGCGACCAAGCCGGATGTCGTGTGCCTGCAGGAAACGAAGCTCGAGGACCCCAAGTTTCCGGTCGTGGACATTACGGCCGCCGGTTACACCGCGCACTTCGCCGGCCAGAAAACCTACAATGGCGTGGCCATCCTCGTCCGCGAGGCGCTGAAGGCGGCCGACGTCGTCGTCGGCATTCCAGGATTCGGCGACGAGCAGAAGCGGGTCATTGCGGCGACCGTTGCCGATGTGCGCGTCATCGATATCTACGCGCCGAACGGGCAAGCCGTCGACTCCGACAAGTATCGCTACAAGCTCGACTGGTATGCGCGCTGCGCGGGCTATGTGCGCGATGAATTGTCGCGCCACGCGAACGTCGCCGTGCTGGGCGATTTCAATGTCGCTCCGGATGACCGCGACGTGCACGACCCGGCGCTGTGGGCGGGACAGGTGCTGTGTTCCGAGCCGGAGCGCGCCGCCTTTTGCACGCTTCTCGCGACCGGATTGAGGGACAGTTTTCGGCTGTTCGAGCAGCCACCGGCGACGTTCAGCTGGTGGGACTACCGCCAGCTCGCCTTTCCCAAGAACCACGGACTGCGCATCGACCATGTGCTGCTGTCGGCGCCGCTCGTCGCGCGGTGCACCGGCAGCCGCATCGACCGCAACGCGCGCAAGGGCGAAAAGCCGTCGGACCACGCGCCGGTCCTGGTGGAGTTGCGTGACGCCTGAGGGCTCGGCCCGCGCGGACCGCTGATGGTTTTCGCGTCGCCGATATTCCTGTTCCTGTTCCTGCCGCTGACGCTGGCGGCGTACTTCGCATTGCCGCGCGGGTGGCGCAACGCGGTCCTGCTCGTGGCGAGCCTCGCGTTCTATGCGTGGGGCGAGGCGCGCTACCTGCCGCTCATCGTAGGTTCCGTGGCATTCAACTGGGTCGATGGGCCGCGCCATCAGCGAAGCAGCTGACACGGAATCGCGCAAGCGCCGTCTCGCCGTGGCCATCGCCGGAAACCTGGGCGCGCTCGCCTTGTTCAAGTACGCGAACTTCGCCATCGCCAACATCAATACGCTGGCGCCCATCCTGGCGCTCACGCCGGTGGCCGCGGCCGCCATCCCACTGCCGCTTGGCATCTCGTTCTTCACCTTTCACGCGATTTCGTATGTCGTCGACGTATACAAGCGCAACGCGCAAGCCGAGCGCAATATCCCGCGCTTCGCGCTCTACATCCTGCTCTTTCCGCAACTGATCGCCGGGCCGATCATTCGCTGGCGCGACATTGCGTCGCAGCTTGGCACCCGCGAACAACGCATCGCCGATTTCGCCTGGGGCGCGCGGCGCTTCGTCTTGGGCCTGGGCAAGAAGGTCCTTATCGCCAACACGCTCGGCCGCGTCGCCGACGCGATTTTCGGCCTTCCCGCGAGCGAGCTGACCACGCCGCTTTCCTGGCTCGGCCTCGCGTGCTACACGCTGCAGATCTACTTCGACTTTTCCGGCTACTCCGACATGGCGATCGGACTCATGCGCATGTTCGGCTTTCGCATCCTCGAAAACTTCAACTACCCGTACATCGCGCGCAGCGTGCGCGAGTTCTGGCGGCGTTGGCACATCTCGTTGTCGAACTGGTTCCGCGACTACCTGTACATTCCGCTAGGCGGCAACCAGCGCGGCGCACGCCGTGCCTACGCGAACCTCGTCATCGTGTTCCTGCTGTGCGGGCTGTGGCACGGCGCGAGCTGGCCTTTCGTGCTTTGGGGCGCATGGCACGGGGCGTTTCTCGTCGCCGAGCGGGTTTTCGCGGTGCGCCGCCGCGAGGATTCTCCGCACTTCTTTTCTCACCTCATTTCCCACCTCTATGCGCTGGGCGCCGTCATGGGAGGATGGGTGCTCTTCCGTTGCGACACGCTGGCGCACGCGGTCTATTATTTCCAGGCGTTGGCGGGCTTTGGTCAGGGGAGGCCAGCGCAGCAGCCGGTCGCGCAGTATCTCGATCCGCTCGTGGCGTTTACGCTGGCGATTGCCACGCTGTTCGCGACGCCGCTCGCTGCGCGCATCGGCGCGTGGCGCGATTCCCGCGCCGCAAAGCCGGGCGCCGCGGCCACTGCCATTCTCGCCGCCGATGTCGCCTGGTTGGCAGCAGTCGGCATCATGGCCAGCGCATTCTTGGCGTCGGGAACCTACAATCCGTTCATCTACTTCCGCTTCTGATGGCCGCCCACTCCGACCCTTTGTCGCTGCCGCCGGTGCCACCGCCTGCGCCTGCGACGTTCGGGAGGCGCGACCGCACTGTGACGGCGCTGTTCGCGCTCGCGCTGGCCGTGCCGCTCCTGGCATTGACATTCACCTGGCCACGCACGATGACGGTGTTCGAAAAGCGTGCGATGGCGCCGTGGCCGGAGTTCGCGCCGGCAGCATCGTTCCCGCCCGCCTTCGAGCGTGCGTTTGCCGACCGCTTTGGCGGACGCGATGTGCTGATCCGGCTGCACCATGCGTCGCTGATCGAATTCTTCGGCGTGTCCGCGCTCGCTACCGTCATGCCTGGCCGGAACGGTTGGTACTACTGGCTGGGCGAGGACGGCTTGGCCCTCGACCGCCACTATCGCGGCGTCGCGCCGTTTCCCCAGGCGTACGTGGACGGGACCGCCGCCGAACTCGTTCGCCGGCGCGACTGGCTCGCCGCCCGCAACATTGCGTTCGTCGTCGCCGTCGTTCCGGAAAAATTCACGATTTATCCGGAATACCTACCCACGTGGGTTGCCAAGTCGGAACAACCATCGCCCTACGATCGCGTCGTCGCGGCGTTGCGAGATTCCGGCGTCGTCCTGATCGACCTGCGTCCGGCGTTGCGTGCGGCCAAGACGCGCAATCGCGTCTATTACATGACCGATTCGCACTGGAACTTCAACGGCGCGGTCACCGGCTACGAGGCGATCATGCGCGACGTGCAGCGCGCGCTGCCACTCGGCTTGCCCGAGGTGGCCCGCGCGCCACGGCCGCCCTTTGTGCCGGGAGTGGATTTCTACAGCGGCGACCTCGCGATCATGCTGGGGCTGCCGCGGCGCATTCGCGAGGACGATGTCGCGCCGCTCGGGAAAGTGCTCGCCGACACCGCGCACCGCTGCGCCAGGCGCGTGGATGGCGGCACATACCCCGGATTCGAATTCCACGAATGCGACCAAGCGCGACTGCCGCGCGCGGTCGTCTATCACGACTCGATGGCGATTCCGCTGATTCCGCTGCTCGCGGAAAATTTCTCGCGCGTGGTCTTCGTATCGAGCCACCGAATGGACGCCGCGCTGATCGAGCGGGAAAGCCCGGACATCGTCATCGAAGAACTGGTCGAGCGGACGCTGCACGAGCCGGGCGCGCTGCCGATGAAAATCGCCGGGCAGTAGACTACTCCCGCTCGCCTTTGCGCAACTCCGCTTCGAGGCCCAATTCCTGGATCTTGCGCGTCAGTGTGTTGCGGCCCCACCCCAGCCACGCGGCGGCTTCCATCCGGTGCCCGCCGGTGTGCGCCAGCGCCCGCCGGATGAGCGTCTTCTCGAATTCCTGTTCCAGCCGGTCGCCGACGTTGCGTTCCCCGCGGGCCAGGGCCTGCGCAAGTTCGCGGTCGAGCGCGTGTTGCCAATCGACTTCGGCAGATGCGCCGGCGTTCGCCGGCTTGGCGCGAACTTCGGGCGGCAGGTCCGCGACATCGACGCGCTGTCCCGGCGCCATCACGGTGAGCCAGTGACAAATGTTTTCCAGCTGCCGGACGTTACCCGGAAATGCGAACGCGGACAGCACTCTCAGCGCTTCGGCGGTGAGAACTTTCGGCTCGACCGCGAGTTCGCGCGCGCTCTTTTGCAGGAAGTGTCGCGCCAAGGGGGCTATGTCGTCCGGCCGCTCGGAAAGCGGCGGCATGCGCAGGCGCACGACGTTGAGGCGATGCATCAGGTCCTCGCGGAAGAGACCAAGCCGCACGCGCTCTTCCAGGTTCTGGTGCGTGGCGGCGATGATGCGCACATTCGAGCGCAGCGGCGCGTGTCCGCCGACGCGGTAGTACTCGCCGTCGGCAAGCACGCGCAACAGCCGCACCTGCAGGTCGGGCGGCATGTCGCCGATTTCGTCCAGGAACAGCGTGCCGCCGTCCGCCTGCTCGAAGCGCCCGCGGCGCAGCGCCTGCGCGCCGGTGAACGATCCGCGCTCGTGCCCGAAGAGTTCCGACTCGAGCAGGTCCTTCGGGATGGCGGCGGTGTTGATGGCGACGAAGGGCCCCGCCTCGCGCGGGCTGTGCCGGTGCAATGCACGCGCGACGAGTTCCTTGCCGGTGCCGGACTCGCCGGTGATGAGGACTGTCGCGTTTGACTGCGACAGCCGTCCGATCGCGCGGAACACTTCCTGCATGGCCGGCGCCTGTCCCAGGATCTCGGGGGCTTCCGACACGGTGGCCGGCGCCTGCGACGCCACGGACGTCTCGTTCGTCGCGCGCCGGATCAGCGCCAGAGCGTGGTCGATGTCGAAGGGCTTCGGCAGGTATTCGAACGCGCCGCCCTGGAACGCGGAGACCGCGCTATCCAGGTCCGAGTACGCGGTCATGATGATGATCGGGATCTGCGGATAGCGCTCCTTCACCTTGTTGAGCAGCACGAGTCCCGATTCGCCCGGCATGCGGATGTCCGACACCAGCACCTGGGGCTGGCTGACGGGGAGCGCCTGCAGCACCTCGTACGCGGTGGCGAAGGTCTTGAACGGAATGCCCTCGCGCGCGAGCGCCTTTTCGAGGACCCAGCGGATCGACCGGTCGTCGTCGACAATCCAGACGTCCTTCATGCCGTCGCCGCGCGGCGCATCGTAGTCGTAGGCATACATCGTGTAGCTTTCCTTCGCTTTAGGCCGTGTCCCGCGTCAATTCCAGCGGGAGCAGAATCGTGAAGACCGTCCGCCCCGGCGCGCTCTCCCATTCGATCGTGCCGTTGTGCTGGGTGACGAACGTCTGGGCGATCGTCAGCCCGAGTCCGGTGCCACCCTCGCGCCCCGACACCAGCGGAAAGAAGATCCGGTCCCGGATCTCCGGTGGAATCCCGGGGCCGTTGTCCTCGACGGACAAGGCGAGCGCAAGGCGATAGCGCCGCTTCGCCAGCGTCACCCCGCGCGCCACGCGCGTGCAGAGGCGGATCTCCGGATTCGTCGTCGCCGCCGACAGTGCCTGCGCGGCATTGCGCGCGATGTTGAGGACGACCTGCATCAATTGCTCCGGGTCGGCCTCGAATTCGGGCAGGCTGATGTCGAAATCGGAGACGATGCTGATCATGGGAAATTCCGCCTGCACGACGCTTCGCGCGCGCACGAGAATTTCGTGGATGTTGGTGCGCCGGTAGTCGGGTAGGCGATGCGGCGTCAGCAGACGGTTGACGAGCGACTGGAGCCGGTCCGCTTCGCCGATGATCACCTGTGTGTATTCGATCAAGTGCGGGCGGTCGAGTTCGCCTTCGAGCAACTGCGCTGCGCCGCGAATGCCGCCCAGCGGATTCTTGATTTCGTGCGCCAGGCTGCGGATGAGGTCGCGATTGGCCTGCTGCTGCTCCTGCAGCCGCTCCTCGCGCGCGATCTTGAGCTGCTGGTCGATGTGCCGGAATTCGAGCAGCAGCGAGCCCTCGCTCGCGTCCACCGGCGAAACGGTGCAGCTGAGATGCAGTTTCGGCTTTCCGCTGACGCCGAGCTCCAGCTCCTGCTCGGTATAGGAGGCGCCTCGCAACACGGCCCTGCCGATCGCCGCCAGCAACGCCGGACAATCGCCAAAGAGTTCACGCGGCGTGTGCCCGACGATCTTCGGCCGCGACAGCTCGAACAGGTTCTCGGCCGCCGGATTCGCGTAGCTGACGCGCCCGTCGTTGCGCAACAGCAGGACCGCGGCCGCCAGCAACTCCAGTCCGTGGTACGGCGGCAACGAGGCTGTGGCCGACGACGGGAAGAAGCGCAGCTTCACGGTAGTGCGGCGCGCGGGCGCATGCGTCCGCGACGGAGTCCCGATGAATTAGCAAATTCCGCGCCGGAGAACGACCCCCACGCTCACTACGTTCGCGGCCCCCAATGGGGGAACTGTTCGCGCCTCGGGGCGGCCCTTCGGCGCTCACCGTGACAGACGCGTTACTTCGTGTTGCCGAGCTCCTTCTTGAGCGCATCGATGTTGCGCTCGTGCAATTGCACCGACTGGCGCAGGCGCGCGATGCGCTCGCGGTACTTGTCGGCGCTGGATTGCTCCTCGGGCAGCGGGACGGGCGCGCCGTTGGCATAGGTGACGCGCGCCTCCGCGAGCAATTGCTCCTCGGTCGCAAGCTCCTCCGCCAACACCTTGCGGCGCACTTCGTCGCGGCCTCTCTGGGTTGCCGGGTCGACGCGTTGAAAGCCGGAAGGTGCCGGCGTGGTTGCCGCCCTCGGGACGGCGGCATCGGAACCGCGCGATTCCGTGGCGCCGGGCACGTTGAAGAAGGCTTCCGCGCCGGACGGCGTCGAGCATTTGTAGAAGCCGCTGGTGATCGCGACGGGCCTGTTGACGCAGCCGGACTCCTTGGCCTTTTCGGCCAGCGTGACCGCGGACGCGCAAACGGCAACTCCCGACAGCGCGGCGACCATCGCGATTCGGCACCATACAGGCGCATGTGCGCACCGTTTTCCGGCATGGGAATCATTTCTGTGCATAGCGGCCGAGTGTACCTATCGCGAACGAGAAGCAAAAGGGGCGGGATTGCGGCCCGCCCCTCGCGCCTCATATAACGTTCGCGCCGCATCCGGCGCCGACGCGGAGACTACAGGCTGTAATACATGTCGAACTCGACCGGATGGGTTGTCATCCGGAACCGCGTCACTTCCTCCATCTTCAATGCAATGTAGCCGTCGAGCATGTCGTTGGTGAAAACGCCGCCGCGGATCAGGAATTCGCGGTCGCGGTCCAGATGATCCAATGCTTCGTCGAGCGACGCGCACGGGTGGGGAACCTTCGCCGCTTCCTCGGGTTCCAGGTCGTAGAGGTTCTTGTCCATCGGGTCGCCGGGGTGGATCTTGTTCTGGATGCCATCGAGGCCGGCCATCAGCATCGCCGAGAACGCGAGATACGGATTCGCGGTCGGGTCCGGGAAGCGGACCTCGATGCGGCGGCCCTTGGGATTGGACACATACGGAATGCGGATCGCGGCGGAACGGTTGCGCGCCGAATAGGCGAGGTTGATCGGCGCCTCGAAGCCCGGCACGAGCCGCTTGTACGAATTGGTGCCCGGATTGGTGATGGCGTTGAGCGCCTTGGCGTGCTTGATGACGCCGCCGATGTAGAACAGCGCCAATTCCGACAGGCCGGCGTAGCCGTCGCCGGCGAAGAGATTCTTCCCGCCCTTCCAGATCGATTGGTGCACGTGCATGCCCGAGCCGTTGTCGCCGACGATCGGCTTCGGCATGAACGTCGCGGTCTTACCGTAGATATGCGCCGTGTTGTGCACGCAGTACTTGAGGATCTGCAGCCAGTCGGCGCGCTTCACGAGCGTTTCGAACTTGGTGCCGATTTCATTCTGTCCCGCGGCGGCGACTTCGTGGTGATGTACCTCGACCTCGACTCCCATCTGCTCCATCGCGAGGCACATCGCGGAACGGATGTCCTGCAACGAGTCGACTGGAGGCACCGGGAAATAGCCGCCCTTGACCGGCGGGCGATGGCCCATGTTGCCGCCCTCGTACTTTTCTCCGGTCGACCACGGCGCTTCGGCCGACGAAATCTTGACGTAAGAGCCCGACATGTCGACCGACCACTCGACGGAGTCGAAGACGAAGAACTCGGGCTCGGGGCCGAAATACGCGGTGTCGCCCAGGCCCGAGGACTTGAGATACGCCTCGGCACGCTTGGCGAGCGAACGTGGATCGCGCTCGTATCCCTTGCCGTCCGACGGCTCGACCACGTCGCAGGTGATGAGCAACGTCGTCTCGTCCATGAACGGATCGATGTTCGCCGTCGCTGGGTCCGGCATCAGCAGCATGTCGGAGGCCTGGATGCCTTTCCAGCCCGCGATCGACGACCCGTCGAACGCATGGCCGGATTCGAACTTGTCGTTGGTGAAAACCCTGGCGGGCACGGTGACGTGCTGTTCCTTGCCGCGCGTATCCGTGAAGCGGAGGTCGACGAACTTCACGTCCTTGTCTTTAATCGTTTTCAGCACGTCGGCGGGCGTTGCCATTCAAATCTCCGTTTGAGCGATGGGGAAGAAACTGCGCGAATGCGAGCACCAAATAGTTAGCGAGAACCATGCCATGCGTCGCCGCACTGCAACCTGCGGTTTTCAGGCACTTTCCCGCCCGGACTCGCACCTTTGGACATCATTTTGCACCAAGGCGAGGCGGCTTGCCAGCCCGTCTGTGCATTTTTGGTGCGCATGGATCGGCGATGGCAGACCGGTTCACTGCAACGCAGCATGCACACCGGCATGGTGCGAGAGGCGCTTTCAAGGGTAAAACGCGTTCAGCAGATACCCTTCCTGCGTGGTCGAGCTCGCATCGATGAATACCTTGACCAGGAATTCCCGGTTGGGTGGCATGCCTGCGGCGATGTCGGTGGTGCCGCCGGCATAGTCGGAGGGCGCGAGCACACGCCGGGCCACGGTCGGGACCGCGCCGCTGGCCTCCTGCGCACCGTTGAGCGACAACTCGAGGTACGGAAATCCGATCGCATAACGGGCCCGGTTGCGCAACGTCGCGGTCAGGACCAGCAGGCCCTGATGCGCCTGGTCGCGCTGGAGATCCGAGGAATCGATCGTGAGGGCATCGACGTCGTTTTGCGGACGGATCGCGCATCGGGCAACTACGCACATCTTCGTCAGCAGGGGCTTGGTGCCGGGCCAGTTCGCGGCGATCGCGTCGCGAAGATGGAGCAGCCCCTGTACAAAGAATGTCAGCACGAGCAACGGAATCAGTGCGGCATAGAGCGCGCTGCGCGGCCGCGCCGGCTTCTTCTTTTCCCACGCAAACCGGTTTTCGTAATCGACCGCCGGAAATTCCGGCGCGGTATCCTCGGGCGGCGGAGGGTCGAGCGCACGCGCGCTGCGCAATGTCACCGTCGGCGGACCTTGCGCCAACTCATCGGTCGCCTCGTCGTTCAGCACCGGCGCATCCAGCGCGATGAGCTCCTCGCGCCCGTGGAACACCGTCCGGCAATGGCCGCAGCGAACTTGCCCGTCGCGCAATGCGAGCTGGGATTCCGTTACGCGAAAGACCGTCCTGCAGCCCGGGCAGCGTGTGTAGAGTTCATTTGCCATTCGATTTACGCCCGTTCCCCCGCGAGCAACACCCATCCGTCACGGACTTTCCACGGCGCGATAGTAAACCACGGCGCATACGTTGCGGCGACCGCGTCGGCCTGCGAGTCCAGAATGCCCGACAGCGCGATGCGGCCGCCGGGCCGGACGCGCAACGCGAGCGCCGGCGCGAGCAGCATGAGCGGGTTGGCGAGAATGTTGGCCACGACCATGTCGAAGGTTGCCCGTGGGAGTTCGTCGGGCGGCACGAAGCTCGCCGTAACGCCGTTCGCACGCGCGTTGTCTTCGCTTGCGCGCATCGCCAGCGGATCGACGTCGGTGCCGACGACACGGGCTGCGCCAAGGCGTGCGCCGGCAATGGCGAGAATGCCCGAGCCGCACCCGTAGTCGAGGAGTGACTCGCCTCCCCGGACGTGCGCACGCAGCCATTCGAGGCACAGGCTGGTCGTGGGATGCGAGCCGGTGCCGAACGCGAGCCCCGGATCGAGTCGCAGGTTGATGGCATCGGGCGCGGGAGCCTGCGCCCAGGACGGGACGATCCAGAAATCCTCGGCGATCCGGATCGGTCCGAACTGCGCCTGCGTCGCGCGCACCCAGTCCTGCTCCTCCACGATCAGCGTTTCGTGCGGAGGCGGGGGACGTGCGATCGCGTCGGATGCAGCGCGGAACGCGGCGCGCGCAGCGGAGTCCGACGCGAACAGTGCGGACAAGCGTGAAACCGGCCAGAGCCCTTCATTGGGTTCTCCCGGTTCGGCATACTGCGGCGTCTCTTCGGCTGTGCCTGCGGCGGGATCGGAGACATCGACCGACAACGCGCCCGCCGCGAGCAGCGCATCGGACCACATTTCGGCCTCGGCGGAGGACGCGTCGAAGCGCAAGGCGATGTAGCTCACGCGAGGCTAGCTGGCCACTTTTCGTTTGGCCATCCGCTCCTCGAGGAAGTGGATCGACGTTCCGCCGCGCAGGAACTTGTCGTCGAGCAGCAGTTCCTGGTGCAGCGGAATGTTGGTCTTGATCCCTTCGACAACCATTTCCGACAGCGCGATGCGCATGCGGGCCATCGCCTGCTCGCGCGTGTCGCCGTAGGCAATCACCTTGCCGACCAGCGAATCGTAGTTGGGCGGGACGAAGTAGTTCTGGTAGACATGCGAGTCGACGCGGATGCCCGGTCCGCCCGGCGCGTGATAGGACGTGATGCGGCCCGGCGACGGCACGAACGATTCCGGGTCCTCGGCGTTGATCCGGCACTCGATCGCATGGCCGCGCTTCACGATGTCGCGTTGCCGGAACAGGAGCTTCCTTCCCGCCGCGATGAAGATCTGCTGCTGCACGATGTCGATGCCGGTGATGAACTCCGTCACCGGATGCTCGACCTGCACGCGCGTGTTCATCTCGATGAAGAAGAACTCGTCGTTCTCGTACAGGAATTCGAACGTCCCCGCACCCCGGTAGCCGATCCGGCGGCAGGCATCCGCGCAGCGCTCGCCGATGCGGGTGAGCGAGCGCGGGTTGATGCCCGGCGCGGGCGCCTCCTCGATGATCTTCTGGTGCCTGCGCTGCATCGAGCAGTCGCGCTCGAACAGATACACCGCGTTCTTGTGCTCGTCGGCGAGAATCTGGATCTCGATGTGGCGCGGATTGGTGAGGAACTTCTCCATGTACACGGTCGGGTTGCCGAACGCCGATTGCGCCTCGGCGCGCGTGAGCGCCACCGCGGGCAGCAGCGCCGCTTCCGTGTGCACGACGCGCATGCCGCGCCCTCCGCCGCCGCCGGCCGCCTTGATGATGACGGGATAGCCGGTGGCCCGCGCCATGCGCACCACTTCCTTGGAATCCTCGGGCAGCGCGCCCTCCGAGCCGGGCACGCACGGCACGCCGGCCTTCAGCATCGCCGCCTTGGCGCTGACCTTGTCGCCCATGAGGCGGATGGTGTCCGCGCGCGGGCCGATGAACACGAAGCCGGACTTCTCGACCTTGTCCGCGAAATCGGCGTTCTCGGAAAGAAAGCCGTAACCGGGGTGGATCGCCTGCGCGTCGGTCACCTCGGCCGCGGCAATGATCGCCGGCACGTGCAGGTAACTTTGCGACGACGGCGCGGGCCCGATGCAAACGGATTCGTCGGAGAGCCGGACGTACTTCGCATCGCGATCCGCCTCCGAATAGACGACGACGGTCTTGATGCCGAGTTCGCGGCATGCCCGCTGGATGCGCAGCGCGATCTCGCCGCGGTTGGCGATGAGGATCTTGTCGAACAGCTTGTCGGAGGTTTTGGGCGGCACGTGGGTGGGGCTTTCAGCGATCGATCGCGGATGATGCCGGCGCGCGGTTCAACGCGCCGTCCGGCGCGCGAACATGGTGAGCTGAGTCGAGCCTGGGTCGAACTGCGTCGCCGCGGGGCCGGCTCACCCGATGAGAAACAACGGTTGACCGAATTCGACGGGCTGGCCGTTCTCCGTGAGGATGGCCTTGATGACGCCGGCCTTGTCGGCCTCGATCTCGTTCATGAGCTTCATCGCCTCGATGATGCACAGCGTGGCACCCTCCGCCACGGTATCGCCGACCTCGACGAAGGGCGCGGCACCCGGCGTTGCCGACCGGTAGAACGTGCCGACCATCGGGCTTTTCACTTGGTGTCCCTCCGGCTCCGCGGGTGGCCCCGCTGCCGCCGCACCGGGTGCCGCGGGGGGCGGGGCTGCCGGCGCCGTATGCGGCGACGTGTGTATGACGGTCTGTGTGCCCGCGGCGGTGGCGTTGGCGCGCGTAATGCGCACGCGCTCCTCCCCTTCCTGGATCTCGAGTTCGGCGATTCCGGATGTCTCGACCAGCTCAATCAGCGTCTTCAGCTTGCGCAAGTCCATTCGGCCTACCCTTCCAATGGGGTCACGGCGCACGCGAGGCGGCGGTCGAAGTCCGCCAACTCCGCCAAGGCGTCGCGGCCATGGACAGCAGGTTCGCGTGTCCCCAGGGGATTGAGTTTCGGCCCATGGAGTACCAGGACGGTGGCCGGTCCGCGGCCCGTTTTGCGGGCGGCGGCTCCTTTGCGTGGAATGGGTTTCATTGCCCGCAAGATTATTTCGAGAGGGCGGAGTTTGCCGCAGATGACTGCACGTTGTCCAGCAATAGCAGCAAAATGACGACCGAACGAACGTCCGAGCCGGGTTGGAAATCGTTGTCTCAGAGCAACTTGCGAACGATTGCCTCCAGCTTGCCCGGCTTGAGCGGGCCCATCTGCGTATAGGCGATTTGCCCGTCGCGGTCGAGGATCACTGTGAAGGGAAGGGCCTTGATTTTATTGCCAAGGGTCTCCGAGAGCTCCAGCGCACCATAGCCTCCTACCAGCGACGGGTAATTGAGCTTCAGTTCCTGTGCGAATTGACGTATTTTAGAGGGCTGATCGATGGCGATGCCTACGAATTGCAGCCCTTTGCTGCCCAATGCCGTCTGTGCTTTGACGAATTCGGGCATCTCTTCCCGGCAGGGCTCGCACCATGTCGCCCAGAAATTCACGACCAGCACCTTGCCTTGCCACTGATCCAGCCGTTGTTCCCGGCCATCGACGTCGGGTAGGGTCAATTTCAGGAGCGCGGGCACGGCGATGACTGTGGATCGTTCGCGCCAAAATACAACCCCGCCGCGAGCGCCGCCAAAGCCGCGCCCGCGATCAACCCCCACCTGGCGAATGTTCGATTCATGACGGGATGTGCTTGAAAGCGGGTGCTCACACTGGCCGCCGGGCCGGCCACCAATAGCGGCGGACCGCAGCTATTTGAACCAGCTCTTTTTCGGGGGCGTGGCGTCGACCAGCGCTCCCGGCCCGCTTCCCGGCGCAGGCAGGGAAAGGGTGAGCTTCTGGCGGGTGGGAGGGTAGCAGACGCCGGCGTCGGCGCAGCCTTGCGAATCGGCCGCCAAGACGACCGTCTGTCCGGCCGTGGCGCCGGACAGCGGCAATTTCACGACCAGCGTCCCGCGGTAGGTTTCCATCTTGCCGAAGAATTGGTCGGTCTTGATTTTTCCTGGCGGCAGTTCCGGCGCGCCTAGCGCGGCGCCTTCCGGGGTGACGGCAAATTTGAACTTGTCGCGATAGAGGTAGTAGCCATCGGCGATGACGAACCGCGCCTCGAGCGTCCGGGCGTCCAGCGCACGCGCGGAGAAGCGGAACGCCTGCTCGGGAGGCAGCAGCTGGACGCTCGGCTCGAAGTTCGCCGCCCGAAGCGCGAATGGGAAAACGCACAGCAGCGCCGCCGCGACCACCGCAGCGCGCCAAGGCAGGAAACCGGCGTCAGGGCGCAACGGTTTCCGCCTCGAGCCAGTCGAGATAGGGGCGCAATCCATGGCTTACGGGGACAGCAACGATTTCCGGAAGTTCGTAGGGGTGGCTGGCGCGGATCGCCGCTTCGACGCGCGGATACAACGCGGCGCGGGTCTTGATCGTCGACCGGAACCTCCTGCGCAGTTTCGATTTGCCCGCGCCAGTGATACATTGATTCCACCGGCGCACCGACGTTCACGCAGGCGGCGAGCCTTCCGGTCACGAGTGCACGTGCGAGTCCCAGCGCGGCATCACGATCGGGGAGGTGGGTCAGCACCAGAATGGCAAATGAGTCGCGGTTTGCGGCCAAGGAGGTTCCATGCGCTTCATCATCCTGGCGATTGTACTGGCATTCCCTCTGGCGGACCTTTACCTGACCGCGCGCGTGGCGCGCTGGAGCGGCATTCCGCTGTGGGTCTGGCTGTGCGGGTCGTTTGTCGCCGGCGCCCTCCTCCTCAGCAACGAGCGCAACGAATTCCGCATGAAGACCGTCGCGGCGCTGCACGGGGAGCAAGCGGTGCTGCGCGGGCTGCTCGACAGCGGACGTCGCGTGCTCGCCAGCCTGCTGCTGATGCTGCCCGGGATCGCCAGCGACATCGTCGCGCTGGTGCTGCTCGCCCTTCCGCTCAATGTCGGCCAGCCTTACGAACCGCTCGCGGCGGCGCCGGGAGTTCGTCACGCAATCGCGAATTCGACGCAATCGACGGCGATTATCACCGCATCGATTGAATCGTCGCCCTCATAGTCCGCTCATTTCATCCGGTCCATGATCGTCGGCTGCGCCTTTCCGGCGCGCCGGTAGGCCATCAGCATCATCAGGATCCCGCGATGAACATCGGCATGGAAAGCCACTGTCCCATCGTCAGCCCGCCGGCCAGGAACCCCAGGAAGTTGTCCGGCTCGCGCGTGTACTCCGCGAGGAAGCGAAACGCACCGTAGCCAACGAGAAACAATCCGGACACGGCGCCCATCGGCCGCTGCCGTTGCGCATACCACCACAGCAACGCAAACAGCAGCAACCCTTCGAGTCCCAGTTGATAAAGCTGCGAGGGATGGCGCGGGATCGCATCGACCTGCGGGAATATCATTGCCCACGGCACGTCGGTCGCGCGGCCGACCAATTCGCCATTGATGAAATTGCCCAGCCGGCCGGCGGCCAGCCCAATCGGCACCATCGGGGCGACGAAATCGGTGACGTCCAGCCAACGTTTGCCGCGCGCACGGGCAAAGAACCACAGCGCGATCAGGACGCCCAAGAATCCGCCGTGAAAACTCATTCCGCCGGCCCAGACCTGGAAGATCTCAAGCGGATGCTGCGAGTAATAGATCGGCTTGTAGAAGAGCACGTAGCCCAGCCGCCCGCCAAGAATGACTCCGAACACGCCGTAGAACAGCATGTCGTCGACGTCGCGCGGATGCCAGCCCGTCAGCAAGTTGCGGCGCGCGCGGATCTTGCCGAGCCATACGAAGAGCACGAACGCGAGCAGGTACATAAGACCGTACCAGCGCACGGCGACAGGGCCCAACTGGAACGCGACGGGATCGAAGTTCGGGTGGACGAGCGGATGGCTGAACATCGGGGCGGCGTGTCGCGTCTTATGGTTATGCGGGTTGCGCAATCCGGGCTGCGCTAGAATCCGGGGGATTATACAAAGCGTTCTTAAGGGCCCGTCAGTCCACTTCCGAGCATACCCGAATGTCATTCAACCGCCGTTCCCGGATCATCACGCAGGGCGTCGCCCGCTCTCCCAACCGCGCCATGCTGCGCGCCGTCGGGTTCGGCGACGGCGATTTCGAGAAGCCGATCGTCGGCGTGGCGAACGGCCACAGCACGATGAATCCCTGCAACGCCGGCATCCAGCCGCTGGTCGACCGTGCTATGGCGGCATTGAAGGAGGCGGGTACCATGCCGCAGGTCTTCGGCTTCCCGACCGTGACCGACGGCATCGGCATGGGCACCGAGGGCATGAAGTATTCGCTGGTTTCCCGCGAGGTGATTGCCGATTCCATCGAGGTTGCAGTGCAGGGCCAACTGATGGACGGCATCGTCTGCGTCGGCGGTTGCGACAAGAACATGCCGGGCAGCATGATGGCGATGGCGCGCATCAACGTTCCGGGCATCTTCATTTACGCGGGCACGATCAAGCCGGGACATTGGAAGGGCAAGGCACTGACGATCGTTTCTCCGTTCGAAGCGGTGGGCGCCTTCGCGGCGGGCAAGATGACCCGCGAAGACTACGACGGCATCGAGAGGAACGCCTGCCCGACGGTCGGGGCGTGCGGCGGGCAGTACACCGCCAATACGATGTCGTCGTCGTTCGAGGCGCTGGGGATGAGTCTCCTCGGCTCCTCGCAAATGGCATCGCCCGACACGGAGAAGGCCGACTCCGCTGCGCAGTCGGCGCGGGTTCTGGCCGACGCGGTAAGGAAGGACTTGAAGCCGCGCGACATCATCACCCGCAAGTCGATCGAGAACGCAATCTCGCTGGTGATGGCGACGGGCGGCTCCACCAATGCCGTGTTGCATTACCTCGCCATCGCATCCGCCGCCGGGGTCGAATGGACCATCGACGACTTCGAGCGCGTTCGCCGGAAGGTGCCGGTTCTGTGCAACCTGAAGCCGTCGGGCCAATACGTCGCCGTCGATTTCCACAAGGCGGGCGGCGTGCCGCAGGTGCTCAAGATGCTGCTGAAGGCCGGGTTGCTGCAGGGTGACTGCATGACGATCACCGGGCGCACGATGGCGGACGAACTCGCCGCCGTTCCCGACGCGCCGCGCGCAGACCAGGACGTCATCCGCCCGTTCGACAAGCCGATGTATGCGCAAGGCCATCTCGCCATATTGCGCGGCAATCTCGCGCCCGAAGGCTGCGTCGCCAAGATCACCGGTCTCAAGAATCCGTCGATCACCGGTCCGGCGCGCGTATTCGACTCCGAGCCTTCGCTGATGGACGCGATCATGGCCAAGGCGATCAAGGCCGGGGACGTCGTCGTCATCCGCTACGAAGGCCCCAAGGGCGGCCCCGGCATGCAGGAAATGCTGGCGCCGACGTCGGCACTGATCGGCCAGGGGCTCGGCGAATCGGTGGGACTCATTACCGACGGGCGCTTTTCCGGCGGCACGTGGGGCATGGTCGTCGGCCACGTCGCGCCCGAAGCCTACGTCGGTGGCGTGATTGCGCTAGTGCAGGAAGGCGACTCGATCACCATCGATGCGCACAAGCTCCTCGTCCAATTGAACGTCAGCGACGAGGAAATCGCCCGGCGGCGCGCGAATTGGCGGCCACCCGAGCCCCGCTATACACGCGGGGTCATGGCGAAATACATGCGTCTCGTGTCGACGGCGAGCAAGGGCGCGATCACCGACGGAGGCAGTTCCTAAGGCGCCCGCCACCGCGGGCGCCGGGAGTAAGGCACGAAAATGAGCGCGATGGACGCGGAAAGATCGCTGTCCGCGTCGGCGCAGCGCGTCCAGGACGCGTTGGCGGCAGCCGGCGTGGCCACGATCATTACCGAGTACGACACTTCGGCGCGGACGTCGGCCGAGGCCGCGTCCGTTCTGGGTTGCGTGGTGGGGCAGATCGCGAAATCGCTGGTCTTCCGCGCCGCCTCCGGTGCGCCGGTGCTGGTGATCGCCAGCGGCGCCAATCGGGTCGACGAGGCGAAGGTCGCCGCGCTCGCGGGCGAGCCCATCGGCAAGGCCGACGCGGGCTTTGTCCGCGTCGTCACCGGTTATGCGATCGGCGGGATCCCGCCGTTGGGACACGCGCAGCGCATGTCCACGTTCATCGACCGCGACCTGCTGACGTACGATGTCGTTTACGCCGCCGGCGGGACGCCGCATGCGATGTTCCCGATCACGCCCGCGGACCTCGTGCGTGTGGCGGAAGGAACGGTTGCGGACACGCGGCTGTTTACCTAGAGTCCAATGCTGGGAGTTAGACCATGGACAGACGCTCGTTCTTGCTGGCTGCTTCGGGTGCGATGTTCGCGGGCTGTGCGTCGATGGGCGGGGAGTCCGGCCGCGGCTGCCCCGGCGCCTGTTTATCACGTCGGCGATCGCTGGACCTACAGCGGCAAGGATGGCTACCGCCAGCCTGTGACGTGGGTCGAAACGCACGAGGTAATCGCCGTCGACGCCCAGGGTATCGCCATCCGGGTCACGCAGAAAGGCCCTTCCGTCGACACGACGCGTATCGAACGCCTGGCGGCGCCGGGCATCGTCATCCAGGGTGCGCTGTTCGACAGCGAGACCCGCCGTCTTCAAGACGCCGCTGACGCGCTACCGGTTCCCGCTGACTCCTGGCACGCACTGGAGCCAGTTCATCGACAACTTCGACGAGTCCACGCAGCAGGACGGACAGATCAACAACTACATGTCGGTTCGCAGTTGGGAAAAGGTGAAGGTTCCCGCCGGTGAATTCGACGCGATCATCCTGCGCGATTTTTCGCGCCTCGACGACGAGACGTTCTGGCGCTACGCGACCGCCCTCAACTACGAAATCTGGTGGTCGCCGGCGGCGGGGGCGACTGTCCGCGAGAACAAGATCGCCACCTACCGGGAAAAAAACCAGGGGCAGTTCACCGTCGAGCATCAAAGCCAGAATACCGTGCTCGAACTCGTGTCGTTCCAGCGCGCGAGCTCCTAGCGCCGCGGTGACGGCCTGTCCTTCCTACGCCGGGCGGCCCCGCGCGCGCCGCAGCGCCGCGGTGCGCGGCTTTTTCTGGGCATTGCGCAGCGCCGCGCCCAGCGCCGGGCGCAGCCATTCGCGCATCGCTTCCGGGCCTTCGACCGCTTCGTCCGGCGCGCGGTGATAGCTCATCGAATAGGCCTTGCCATCGCGCGTCGTGTAGCAAAACGGGTCGAGCTCGCGCTGCACATAGGCGGCCCTCGTCTCGTCATCGGTCTTGAGATAGAGGACGTCCTCGACGACGATCGCCACGATCAGCCCGTCGAGATACAGCCCGTGGCCGCCGAACATCGCGCGCGCGCTCGCGCGGCCGGCCGGACGCATCAGCTCCAGCACGTGCGCGATAAAATCGGGCGTGTTGGCCATGCGGCCGATTCTACGCCGGTTGACCGCGGATCCTTAGGAGGCTCCTAGAGTCCCAGCCGCTGCCAGATGGTGGAAGTGAGCGCCGCGGAATTCAGCGTGTAAAAGTGCAGGCCCGGGACCCCGCCCTCGATCAGGCCCGCACACAGGTCCGTGACGACATCGAGCCCGAACGCGCGCACCGACGCCGTGTCGTCCCCGAAGCCTTCGAGCTTGCGCCTTATCCAGCGCGGGATTTCCGCGCCGCAATTGTCCGAGAACCGGGCGAGCCCGCTGGCGCTCAAGATCGGCATGATGCCGGCCACGATCGGCAGGGTGATGCCGCGCGCCGCGCACATGTCGACGAAATGCCAGTACGCATCGGCATTGAAGAAGTATTGGGTGATCGCGGAGTCCGCACCCGCCTTGACCTTGCGCTCGAAATTGGCGAGGTCTTCTTCCGAATTGCGCGCCTGCGGGTGATATTCCGGATACGCTGCGACGTCGATGTGGAACCAGTCGCCCGTTTCCTGGCGGATGAAGGCGACGAGGTCGCTGGCGTAGCGGAATTCGCCTGCGTCCGCCGAACCCGACGGCAGGTCGCCGCGCAGTGCGACGAGATGCCGGATGTCGTTTGCCTGGTACTGCGCAAGGACATCGCGCAGCGTCTCGCGCGACGCGCCGATGCACGAGATGTGCGGCGCGGCCGGAAGGCCTTCGTTGCGGATCTCCAGCACTGTTGCCAGCGTGCCCTCGCGCGTCGAGCCGCCGGCGCCGAAGGTCACCGAAAAGAACGCGGGCCGCAACTGCGCCAATTGCGCGCGCGCCGCGCGCAGCTTGACCACGCCCTCCGGGGAGCGCGGCGGATAGAACTCGACGCTGTAGAGCTTGCGGTCGTCGGGCACGTCGAGTTACTCGGGTCTTGACGGCACGAACGCCGACAGCAGCCACGAGATGATGCTGTAGACGATCGCTCCGAACACGCCCGACCAGAATCCCGCGACGTGGAAGCCCGGAACGAACGAGCCCACAGCCCAGAACAGCAGGCCGTTGATAACGAATATGAAGAGGCCGAGCGTGAGGATGGTCACCGGCAGCGTGAGAATCACGAGCAAAGGCCGGATCAATGTATTGATAAGGCCCAGCACGAGCGCCACGATCAGCGCCGTGGGAAAGAACGAGTCGACGGTGATCGAGGGAATGACATAAGGCAGCGCGATCAGCGCGACCGCGTGGAAGAGCCAGGTTAGCAACAGGCGCATGAAGTCCTCCTACTCGTTGGTAAAGGTTGCGCGCTAGTTTCGCGCGCCGTCGACATATGGTTTCACCGCCGCGAAAAGCGTCGCGCTCACCGGCGCGGTCATGCCCGCTTCCGCCGCCATGCGTGCGACCGCCCCCGAAAGCCACGGCGCCTCGAGCCGATTGCCGGCGAGGAGGTCATTCAACATCGACGACTTCATGTCCGCAGGCAACGCATCGGCGGCCGCCAGCTGCCTTGCAACATAGTCGTCGGCCAGCGCCACGCCGCGCCCGCGCCCGACGGTCCAGCCTTCGCGCATCGCCGATTCGAACGTACTGCGGATGTCCGGATCGCCGCGAACGGCGCCGATCGGCTGCCGGATTAGACACGTGCAGCCCGAGAACGCGCTCAGGAAGCAGAATTTCTCCCACAGCGCGCGCTCGATGTCCTGCGCAAGTTCCGTCTCGATCCCCGCCTGCGTACAGGCGCCGACGAACGCCACTGCACGATCCGCAGGCCCGCCGGAAAAAGCGCCGACGCGCAGGCGCGCCATGGTCCCCGTGTGCGCAATCACGCCGGGCGCCCGGACCGTGGCTGCGATGTAGGCCACGCCGCCGAGCACGCGCGCCGCGCCAAGCGTGCGGGACAGGATGTCCGGGCTCGCGAGCCCGTTCTGGAACGGTATTGCGACGCCGCCTTTGGCAACGAGCGGCGCAATTTGCCGCGCGGCGGATTCGACATCCCACAGCTTCACGCAGAACATGACGACGTCGCAAGGCGCCAGCGTGGCGGGATCGTCGGTTGCCGTGGCACCCGAGATCGTCGCGTTGCCGAGGGCGCTCTCGACCGCGAGCCCGCGTTCGCGAATGGCGGCGAGATGCGCACCGCGCGCGACGAACGCGACGTCGTGGCCCGCCTGCGCGAGCCGCGCGCCGAAGTAGCCGCCGACGCCTCCCGCGCCGATCACCGCAATGCGCATTGCATCCCTCCTGTCATCTGACTCAACGACGACGTGTGTCGGTTTCAGGCATCGCGAAATGAGCGTCGCGTCTCCCAGCGACGCTCCATTTCGCTGCGCGACATATGATCAGTAGCGATACGAATCCGGCTTGTAGGGGCCGCGAATGTGCACGCCGATATACCGTGCCTGCTTGTCCGTCAGCGGCGTCAGCACGGCGTTGAGCTTGCTCAGCTGCAGCCGCGCGACCTTCTCGTCGAGATGCTTCGGCAGCACATACACGCCGACCGGATAGTGCTTGCCGCCCGACTGCGCGTCGCCCCACAGCTCGATCTGTGCCATTACCTGGTTCGCGAACGAGGAGCTCATCACGTAGGACGGATGGCCGGTGCCGCAGCCCAGGTTCACCAGGCGCCCTTCCGCCAGCAGGATGATCCGCTTGCCGTCGGGAAAGATGACGTGGTCGACCTGCGGCTTGATGTTCTCCCATTTGTAGGATTTGAGCGCCGCGACCTCGATCTCGTTGTCGAAGTGGCCGATGTTGCACACGATCGCCTGGTTCTTCATCCGCTTCATGTGCTCGTGCGTGATGACGTCGATGTTGCCGGTCGCTGTGACGAAGATGTCGGCCTTGTCCGCCGCGTAGTCCATCGTTACGACGCGGTAACCTTCCATCGCCGCCTGCAGCGCGCAGATCGGATCGACTTCCGTCACCCACACCTGGGCCGACAACGCGCGCAGCGCCTGCGCGCAGCCCTTGCCGACGTCGCCGTAGCCCGCCACGACCGCGACCTTGCCGGCGATCATGACGTCGGTCGCGCGCTTGATGCCGTCGACCAGCGATTCGCGGCATCCGTACAGGTTGTCGAATTTCGACTTGGTGACCGAGTCGTTGACGTTGATCGCCGGGAAACCCAGCCGGCCTTCCTTGTGCATCGCATACAGGCGCTTCACGCCCGTCGTCGTTTCCTCGGTGACGCCGCGGATGTTCGCCTTGATCCGCGAATAGAAGCCGGGATCCTGGCCCAGGCGCTTGGCGATGGCGGCGAAGAGGGCGACCTCCTCCTCGTTGCCCGGATGCGAGATCACCGAGCGGTCGGTCTCTGCCTGCGTGCCGAGGTGGACGAGCAGCGTCGCGTCGCCGCCGTCGTCGAGAATCATGTTGGGCGTGCCCGGCGTGCCGCTGGAAAGCGGCCACTCGAACGCGCGGTGCGTGAACTCCCAGTACTCGGCCAGCGTTTCCCCTTTGTGCGCGAACACGGGCGTGCCGCGCGCGGCGATCGCGGCGGCCGCGTGGTCCTGCGTGGAATAGATGTTGCACGACGCCCAGCGGACTTCGGCGCCCAGCGCCTGCAGCGTCTCGATCAGAACCGCGGTCTGGATCGTCATGTGCAGCGAGCCGGCGATCCGCGCGCCGCGCAGCGGCTGTTCCGGCGCGAATTCCTCGCGGATGGCCATGAGGCCGGGCATCTCGGTCTCGGCGATGGCAATTTCCTTGCGACCCCAGTCGGCCAGCCCCAAGTCGGCGACCTTGAAATCGGCGAACTTCTTGATGTCGGTGGCAGCGTTCATGCGTCACTCCTTGTCGAGCGACTTTCGCTGCTGGGGGACGGGGCACGTCGCACTCGTCATCCCGCGCAAGAGCAAAAAGTCGCGGTTCAACGAGCGCAGTTGCAATGGATGGTGAACCCCGAGCCTGGCAGCGCGCCGAAAGACAGGCGTTTCCAAAAGGCGGCTGTTGCAACGCTCCTCGGGGAGCGGCAAGCATTCTACCCGATTTGGTTACGGCGCGTTCTCGTGGACCGGGACGGCGGATTCGAGCGTGGCCAGCAGCGCGTTGGCAAGGCTCGACTCGCGCCGGTAGAACCCTTCGGTGTGGAAAGTCTCGGGCAGCTTGAAATGCTCGTAGTCGAGATGGTGCGCGAACTCGTGGACCAGCGTGCGCAGGAATGACTTGAAGGCCACCACCTGCTTGCGTTGCGCCGTGCGCATCCACGCCGTGATGCGCGCGGGAGTGATCTCCTCGTCCGGCTCGTAGAGCCCGTGGAGTTCGCCGTGATCATCCGAGGGCCTCTTGGCCAGCACGCGGACGCGGACCGGCGGAACATCGTAGCCGGCGACGAGCGCGTCGACGAGCGCCTGGCAGGCGCGCTGGACCGCAGTGCGGTCTTCGTTCAGCAGGCCGGCGCGAATCGCAGCAACGGGTGCCGTCACCTCGGCACCGGCGGGAAGCTCGAGCGTCGGAATCTCGTCACTCTCGCGATAAACGCGCTGGCGCGCCGGCGAGAGCTTGCTGTAATACGCGAAAGCCATAGCGGCAATGATGCCGCGAAACGCGAGCAAAGTGTTACAAGACCATGAAAATAAAAGGGCCGCCCGGCACAAGGCGGCCCAGGATACGACAGTTACCCGTCAATTCTTCTTGATCTTTTCCAGCATCTTGAAAATGCCCTTCGGCGCGCCGACGAACATGCGCTTGAAGGTCTTGGGCAGGCAACGACGCTCGAGCGTGTTGCGGCGGGTGCGGGATCGTTCGGCCATGTCTTGTCCTGTTGGAACTCGGTCTGCTCGGGGCGCCGCCCGTGGGGAGCGACGAAAAAATCATATTTTACAGTAACTTGTATTTCTTCGCTAGCCCCTCTCCATCACCGGCTAGAACCAGTTCTGCCAGCCCGCGTCCTTGACCGTCACGTCGTAGCGGACGACCTTGCTCGGGGTGACGTCCGTTTCCCAGGAGCGGCGGTAGGCGAATTCGAGCTGGATGGTACCGGGAGCCTGCGCGCGGAAGCGGTAGGTGGTCGTGCCGCCAAACCCCATGAGACCCGCCGGGATCGGGTCCGGTGTGTAATCCGGGCCGCCGATCAACCACACCGCGGGCCCGGGGTTGCTGGTCAGCATCCAACCGTAGCCGGTCGCCGGATCCGCCGAGAGATTGATCACGAAGGGCGCGCCCTGGCGGACCACCACGCTGCCGCCATCTTGCGGCGCCACGACCCCCTCGCGATTCAACGTGCCGCACGCGGCCAATCCCAGGAATGCGCCACAGGCGACCCACAGTGAAATGCGGCGAGGCTCCATATTCGCGCTCCTTCCGGGCTTACGTCCTACTCGACCAATGCGGCCACACGCTTCAACCCGGCCGCCTCGCGCAGAACTTCGACCTTGTCGACGTTCTCCCACGTGAATTCGGGTTCGTCGCGACCGAAGTGGCCGTACGCCGCCGTCTTGCGATAGATCGGACGCAGGAGGTCGAGCATGCGGATGATTCCCTTCGGCCGCAGGTCGAAGTGCGCATCGACGAGCTTCGCGATCTTCTCGTCCGGAATCTTTCCCGTGCCTTCGGTATAGACGGTCACGTTGATAGGTTTGGCAACGCCGATCGCGTACGACACCTGCACCTGGCACTGCGACGCAATGCCCGCCGCGACGATGTTCTTGGCCACATAGCGCGCGGCGTACGCTGCCGACCGGTCGACCTTCGAGGGATCCTTGCCGGAGAACGCGCCGCCGCCGTGCGGGGCGGCGCCGCCATAGCTGTCGACGATGATCTTGCGGCCGGTCAGTCCGGCATCGCCGTGCGGACCGCCGATCTCGAAGCGGCCGGTCGGATTCACGAGGAAGCGCGTGCCCTTCAGCATCTGCGCCGGAAACACCGGCTTGATGATTTCCTCGATGACCGCCTCGGCCAGCTTGTCCTGCTTTTCGTTCATCGACGGATGATGTTGCGTGGACAGCACCACGGTATCCACAGCCACGGGTTTGCCGTCCACATACCGGACGGTGACCTGGGACTTGGCGTCCGGACGCAGGAACGGCATTCGGCCGTCGCGCCGCACCTCACTTTGCCTTTGCACGAGCCGGTGCGCGTAATAGATCGGGAATGGCATCAGCGACGGCGTTTCGTCGCACGCATAACCGAACATCAGACCCTGGTCGCCGGCGCCCTGGTTGAGATAGTCGTCGGACGCGCGATCGACACCTTGCGCGATGTCGGGAGATTGGCGGCCATAGCACACCATGACGGCGCAACCATCGGCATCGAAGCGCAATTCGGGATCGTTGTAGCCGATCGAGCGGACCGTCTCGCGCGCGACGCGCGCGTAATCGACGCTAGCCGTGGTGCTGATCTCGCCCGTCATGACCACGAGGCCCGTGGACACAAGCGTTTCGGCCGCGACGCGCCCGACAGGGTCTTGCTCTAGAATCGCATCGAGTACCGCGTCGGAAATCTGGTCCGCGACCTTGTCCGGATGGCCTTCCGACACCGATTCCGACGTGAACAGAAACTCGCTCATTACCGCTCCTCGTAGCATCCATCGGCACGATCGGCCGCATCGAGCAGGCCGCGCCGCATACCCGCGCGCACGGCGTTGCGGGAAGGCGAATTCTAGCAGCGTCCGGAAATGCTTCGGTCTGCCGGACGGCGCGCCCGTCCCTTGCCGGAGCCATGGATGAAGAGCCGGGTCCTGCCGGCCTCGGCCACGTCGATCGCCCATGCGGCCAAACTTCTGCGCGATGGAGAACTTGTCGCCTTCCCGACCGAGACGGTCTACGGTCTTGGCGCCGACGCGGGCGATGCGGATGCCGTGCACCGGATTTTCGCGGCGAAGGGACGCCCTTCCGATCATCCCGTGATCGTGCATATCGCTGACGTTGCGGATGTCGACCGCTGGGCGCGCGAATTTCCGGAGGGTGCGCGACGGCTCGCCGCCTCGTTCTGGCCGGGACCGCTGACGCTGATCGTGCCGCGCGCCGCGCACGTCGACGACGCGGTGACCGGCGGCCAGGCCAATGTGGGCCTGCGCGTGCCGTCGCATCCCGTCGCGCGCCAACTGCTCGCCGCGTTCGCCGCTCTCGGCGGCTCCGGCATTGCCGCGCCGTCGGCCAATCGCTTCGGACACGTCTCGCCCACCACCGCGCAGCATGTCGCGGAAGACCTGGGCGATTCCGTTTCGATGATTCTCGACGGAGGTCCGTGCGATGTCGGCATCGAGAGCACGATCGTCGCGTTCACGGGCCGCGAACCGGTGCTGTTGCGTCCCGGCGGAATCGCGGTCGACGACCTCTCCAGAGTTCTGGGCAAGGCGCCGCGCGCGCCGGATGCCGAGGCGCCGCGCGCATCGGGGACGCTGGCATCGCATTACGCGCCGCGCACGCGGGCGCGGTTCGTCGCGGCAGCGCTATTGGCTCGCGAAAGTACGCGCATGGGGAGCGCGGTCGCGGTTCTCGCACGGACCGTTGCCCGTCCGGAAGAATTCACCGGCGCGTGGATTCATGCACCGTCTGAAGCCCATGCCTATGCCCACGACCTCTACGCAAACCTGCGCGCGCTGGACCACGCCGGCGCCGCGGCGATCCTGATCGAGGAAGTACCGGGAGACTCGGCCTGGATGGCGGTGCGCGATCGGGTTACGCGCGCGACAGGTTAATGGACCATTTGACGGGCCGTATCGAGTTGGCAACCAGATAGGCAGCAACCTGGGACGATTTCTTCCCGTTGCAATTGGTCGACCGATGAAATGCGGGCACCAGACTGGACGCAAATCGCGGCGCGACAAGTTCCGCACGACGTTGCTGCGCTACACTGCGTCGCATCGCGTGCGCCAATCCAGATAAACGCCAAGTGTTCCGCATTGTCGTCGCGCCGGATTCGTTCAAGGGCTCGCTTGCCGCGCCGGACGTCTGCGCGGCGCTGGGGCGCGGCTTGATGCAGGCGTCGGCCGAATATCGAAGTCGTCGCGCGCCCGATGGCCGACGGCGGCGAAGGGACGCTCGACGCCGTGCTGACCGCGGTCGGAGATGCCGGACGCCGTCACCGCTTATCCGTCGATGGTGCCGGCGGCCAGCGCGATCGACGCGGCCTACGGCATTCTCGCCTCGCCGGAAGGCCCTGTCGCCGTGCTCGAGGCCGCGCAGGTCGTGGGCATCACCGATGCGGCGGGAATGTGCGCGCCGGTCGGCAAGCGCACGACGAGCGGGCTGGGAGAGCTTGTGCGCGCGCTGCTCGACCAGGGTGTGCGCCGCTTCATGATCGGCTTAGGCGGCAGCAGCACCAACGACGGTGGCGCGGGCATACTCGCCGCGCTCGGTGTAGCGCCGCGCGACGCGGCCGACCGCGAAGTGGCGCCCGGCCCGGAAGGACTCGTGGCGCTGGCGCGCGTCGATGCGTCGACGCTGGATCCGCGTATCGCCGAATCCTCGATCACCATCATGTCCGATGTCGACAATCCGCTCGACCGGCGCACGCGGTGCGACCGCGATTTTCGGTGCGCAGAAAGGCGTGCTGCCTGAACAACAGCAACGCTTCGACGACGCGATCGCGCGCTTTGCGCAACTCGCCGAAGCGGCGATGGGCCGGCGCGCGGCGGATTCGCCCGGCGCGGGCGCCGCCGGCGGCCTGGGCTTCGCGTTGCAATTGCTGGGTGGCAAATTCCATTCGGGAGCCGAAGTCGTTGCCGGGCTGGTCGGGCTCGACGCCGCACTCGCCAGCGCAGACTGGGCAATTACGGGAGAGGGCCGCAGCGACGCGCAGACGCTGTTGCGCAAGGCGCCGTTCGTCGTGGCCAGCCACGCGCGCGCATACGGCGTCCCGGTCACGCTCGTTTCAGGCGCGGTCGATGCCGCTGCATTGCCCGAACTCGGCAAGCACTTCGCCGGCTGCTTCGGCTTGCCGAACGGCCCCTCCACGCTGGATGAATGCATCGCAACCGCGGCGGCGATGCTCGCTGACCGCGCCGAACAGATTGCGCGCGTGCTGATCGCAGCCCGGCAGACATCGAACTAGCGCAGCTCCGCCACGCGCGCGAGCAACGTGTCGCGCGTCATAGTCGGCATGCGTCCGCGCCACGCCGCCCAATGCGGCCAGATGCCGCACCGGCTGGCCCACCAACGCGTCGTCCTCGATCAGCTCGCCCAGTTCGCGCACGGGCAGGCGCGTCACGCGGGCAATCGCGTCCGGCGCCATGGCCTCGACCCGCGCATCCGCCAGCGCGTCCAGCGTCGCGGCCTGCAACGCGTTGACAAAGAACGCGGCGCTGTGGCCGCTGCCCGCCAGCAATCCGAGCACGGCGTGGCCCTCCTTCTGCAGCAGCGCGAGCCGCGCCGCGTGTGCCGCAAGGTATTCGGACACGCCGAGCGCCTCGGCGGCACGAGTCGTCGCGTGGCCCGGCGAATCCTCGACGACGACCGAGCGGCGCTGCGCGCTGGAACGTGCTCGCGCAACGCTGCCGCGATGGCGACGGCCACCGCGGGATCGAATGCCAGCGGCGCCAGCGCGCGCAACACGTGCACGTCGCTGTCGCGGATGCGCCAGAGCCAACCCGTCGGATCGACGGCATTCGCATCGGCAAATATCGGAAGCCGCGCCTGCGCAGCCGCCGCGGGCGCCATTCCCGCAGCCGCGAGCCGTGCCGAAAGTTTCGCGTCCCACGTTTCGAGCGCCGCGCGGTCGAGTCGAACGCAATGCCGGGCTGCCGCGCGAATCGCTGTCGCGCACGGATGCGACGTCGTCCCCGACGAGCGCGCCGATGCCCGAAGCGACACGCGCGGTGGCGCCGAACAAGGCAGCTACGGCGTCCGTATCGCCAGCGTCGAGTTCCGCCTTGCCGTGCGCCGTTTCGATGACGCCCGGACCGGAGAGGCCGAAGCGCGCAGTCCGGAAGAAACAGCAGGCGCTCGCAGGCCGCGGCAAGCACGGAGGCGCCGCCGAACGCCGCACCGGTCACGGCGGCAAGTGTGGGAATGCCGGCCTGCCGCACATCGAACAACACGCGCAACGCCCGCGCGAGTGCCAATTCCGCGGAGTTGGCTTCGTGCAGGCGCACGCCGCCGGAATCGATCAGCAGCAGGACGACGTCGGGACGTTCGGCGAGCGCACACTGGAACAGCTGCTGCATGCTGCGCCGTGATTCGCGCCGATGCTGCCGCCCAGGAACCGCGCGTCCTGCGCCATCAACCAGCGCACGCAGTTGCGCCGACCTCCAGGCGGGCGCAGACCACGCCATCGTCGGCTGCAGGAGCGATTCCCCATCGGGCCACATGCGGACTCGCGCCGGCAACCGGAAATGGTTCGAGACTGCCGGCGTCGCGCGAGCGCCGCAAGTCGCGCCAACGGTTCGAGTATCCGAGACTTGCGTCACGTGATCGGAAGGCGGCTGCAAGTCGACCGCCGCCCTGTGGAATAATCGTCCGGACCAGAATAACATCGTCGTTGACGTTTCGATCCGTGGATCCGACAGATTCGCCATCAATGAACGCCAACCTCTACGCGCTGTTCGAAAGCCATTTCCCCGACGGCGCGGAACAGCCGTTGCTGGTCATTCCGAACGGGCCGGTCATCCACTACGACGACATCGAGGCGGTGTCGGCGCGGATGGCGCACGCGCTGGTCGCAGCCGGTTGCCGCAAGGGCGACCGCGTCGCCGTGCAGACCGACAAGCATTGGCAGGTGGTAGCGCTCTATCTCGCGTGCCTGCGTGCGGGCTGGTCTACCTGCCGCTCAACACCGGTTACCAGCGCAGCGAGCTCGACTATTTCTTTGCCGATGCGCAGCCCCGCGTGATCGTGTGCAACCCCGAGCATCTGGGGCTCGTGGCAACGCTTTCGCGCGGCGCGACCATTTTGACGCTGGACGCCCACGGCGGCGAACTCATGGATCGTGCCGCGAAGTGTTCCGCGGCATTCGAGACCGTGGCCTCGAAACCCGACGACCTCGCGGCGATCGTGTACACGTCCGGCACCACCGGCCGCTCCAAAGGCGCCATGCTGACCCATCGCAACCTTGCGTCCAATGCGCTGGCGCTCGTCGAGACGTGGGGCTTCACGCGCGGCGACGTCCTGCTGCACGCGCTGCCGATCTATCACGTCCACGGCCTGTTCGTCGCGATCCATTGTGTGCTGCTGTCCGGCTCGCACATGCTCTGGTTGCCGAAATTCGACGCCAAGGAGGTTGCGAGCCTCCTTTCGCGGGCTACGGTAATGATGGGCGTGCCGACGTTTTACTCGCGGCTCCTTGGCGAGCGGACATTCACACGCGAGAGCTGCCGCGGAATCCGCCTTTTCGTATCGGGATCGGCGCCGCTGCTGGCGGAGACGTTCGATGCGTTCCGCGATCGCACGGGACAGGCGATCCTCGAACGCTACGGCATGACGGAGACCGGCATGAACACGTCGAATCCGCTCGCGGGCGCGCGCGTGGGCGGGACGGTGGGGAGGCCGTTGCCGGGCGTCGAGTTGCGCGTGGTCGGCGATGGTGGCGCGACGTGCCCGCCGGGACAAATCGGCGCCGTGCACGTGCGCGGGCCGAACGTGTTCGCCGGCTACTGGCGCATGCCCGAGAAGACGCGCGAGGAATTCACCGAAGAAGGTTTCTTCAAGACCGGCGACATGGGCGAGCTCGTGCCGGATGGCCCGGGGCAAGGCTATCTGCGGCTCGTCGGCCGCGCCAAGGACCTCATCATCACCGGCGGACTCAACGTCTATCCGAAGGAAATCGAGGAGCGGATCGACGGCATGGAGGGTGTCGTCGAGACCGCCGTCATCGGCGTGCCCGATCCCGATTTCGGCGAGCGTGTCACGGCGGTCGTGGTGGCGCGGTCAGGACACACGCTGACCGAGGCCGGGATCATCGCGGCACTGAAAACGGAAGTCGCATCTTTCAAAGTCCCGAAGTCCGTTCACTTCGTCGACGACTTGCCGCGCAACGCGATGGGCAAGGTACTGAAGGCTGCCCTTCGCGAACGTTTCACTTCGACCTGAGAAACCTCGCTCCTGCGCACTGTGGCGTGGCAGCCTTACTGCATCGCGCTCGATTCGGAAGCAGTGTCGTAGCCGAACTCCGTCGCCACGTCGCCACCTGCGGTCACGCGCACCGCGCAATACTTGAATTCCGGGATCTTGCCGAACGGGTCCAGTACCGGATTCGTCAAAAGATTGGCAGCCGCCTCGTAGAAGCAGAACGGGATGAATACCGCGCCGCGCGGCGTGCCGGCGTCCGCGCGCGCCGCCAGCGCGATGCTTCCGCGGCGCGAAGCGACCGTGATCGTGCCGCCGGGAGCCACTTTCAGCTGCACCATGTCCGCCGGGTGCAATGACGCCACGGGGATCGGCTCGATTTCGTCCAGCACCTCGGTGCGCCGCGTCATGCTGCCCGTATGCCAATGCTCGAGCTGGCGCCCGGTAATCAGCACGAACGGATAGTCGGCGTCCGGCGGTTCCGCACCCGGAATAATCTTTGCCGGAACCAGGCGCGCCTTCCCCGTCGTCGTCGGAAAGTCTTCGGTGAACACGACGCGCTGCCCGGGGTCGCCCTCAGCCTCGCACGGATACGTCACCGCGTGCTCGGCTTCGAGCCGGTCCCACGTGATGCCGGCGATCGACGGCATGGCCTGCCGCATCTCGGCGAAAACGTCGGCTGGCTTGCTGTACTTCCAGTCGAGGCCCAATTGACGCGCCATGTCGACGATGATGCGCAAGTCCTGGCGCGCCTCTCCGGGCGGTTGCAATGCCTGCCGTCCGAGCTGCACCGAGCGGTCCGTGTTGGTGAACGTTCCGGTCTTTTCCGGAAAGGCCGACGCGGGAAGGATGACATCGGCGAGATAGCCGGTCTCGGTCAGGAAGATGTCCTGCACGACCAGCATCTCGAGTTCGGCGAGCGCGCGCCGCGCGTGCGCCACGTCGGGGTCGGACATCGCCGGATTCTCGCCCATGATGTACATGCCGCGGATCTGCCCCGCATGCACGGCGTCCATGATCTCCACGACCGTGAGGCCCGGCTTCCCGTCCAGCGTGCGGCCCCACAGCGCCTCGAACTTGGCTTTCGCCGCGCCGTTGTCGACGCGCTGGTAGTCGGGATACATCATCGGGATCAGGCCGACGTCGGACGCGCCCTGCACGTTGTTCTGGCCGCGCAGCGGATGCAGCCCGGTGCCCGGACGTCCGACCTGGCCGGTGAGCATCGTCAGCGCGATCAGGCAGCGCGCGTTGTCGGTGCCGTGGATGTGCTGCGAGATGCCCATGCCCCAGAGGATCATCGACGCGCGCGATTTCGCGAACAGGCGCGCGACCTCGCGGATCGTCGGCGCCGGGATGCCGCACAGCGGCGCCATCGCCTCCGGGCTGTATGCGGCGACGTTTGCCTTGAGCGCATCGAAGCCCAGCGTGCGGTCCGCGACGAAACTCTGCGCGACCAGACCTTCCTCGATGATCGTGTGCATCATCGCGTTCAGGAACGCAACGTCGGTGTCCGGCTTGAATTGCAGGAAATGCGCCGCGTGCCGCGCGAGTTCCGAGCGGCGCGGATCGGCCAGGATCAATTTCGTGCCGTTCTTGACGGCATTCTTGATCCACGTGGCCGCGACCGGGTGGTTGACCACCGGATTGGCGCCGATCAGGAACACGACCTCGGCTTGCAGCACGTCCATCACTGGATTCGACACAGCGCCCGAGCCGATGCCTTCCAGCAGCGCCGCGACGCTCGACGCGTGGCACAGCCGCGTGCAGTGGTCGACGTTGTTGGTGCCAAAGCCGGTGCGCACGAGCTTCTGGAACAGGTACGCTTCCTCGTTCGAACCCTTGGCCGAGCCGAACCCCGCCAGCGCGGCCGGGCCATGCTCGTCGCGGATTCGGCGAAGCGTTCCTCCGGCCAGCGCCAGAGCCTCTTCCCAGGTGGCCTCGCGAAATGCCGTCATTGGCGCCGCCGGATCCATCGTGAACTCCGCCGACTTCGGCACGCCCGCCTTGCGGATCAGCGGGCGCATGAGGCGTTGCGGATGATGGACGTAGTCGAATCCGAAGCGGCCCTTGACGCAGAGACGATCGTGATTGGCCGGTCCGTCGCGGCCTTCCACGCGCACGATATTGTTATCCTTGACGTGGTAGGTGAGCTGGCAGCCCACGCCGCAATACGGACACAGCGACGACACCGTGCGATCGGTTGGCGCGAGATAGGCTTCGTGCGCGGGTGCCAGCGCTCCGGTCGGGCATGCCTGCACGCATTCGCCGCACGCAACGCACGTTGACTCGCCCATCGGATCGCCCAAGTCGAACACGATCTGCGAATCCATGCCGCGAAACGCATAGCCGATGACGTCGTTGACCTGCTCTTCCCGGCAGGCGCGAACGCAACGCGTGCACTGGATGCAGGCGTCGAGGTTGACGGCCATCGCCGGATGGGAAATGTCCGGTGCAGGCTGCGTGCGCGCGGCAAAGCGCGGGCGGCCGATGCCCAGTACGCGTTTCCAATGCTCGAGTTCGGAGTCCGTCCGGTAAAGCTTTTCCGGGACGTCCGCGGCGAGCAGTTCGACGATCATTTTCTGCGCATGCAGCGCGCGTTCGCTGTTGCTCGCGACCTCCATGCCAGCGGTCGGAACGCGGCAGCACGAAGGTGCCAGCACCCGCTCGCCCTTGATCTCGACCATGCAGGCGCGGCAATTGCCATCCGGCCGCATGCCCGGCTTGTGGCACAGATGCGGGATATCGACGCCGTCGCGCAGCGCCGCCTCGATGATCGTCTCGCCGGCCAATGCTTCGAGCGCCTTGCCGTTGAGCTGAAATGCGATGGTGGGGATTGCCGCAGTCACGTCAGTTCTTCCGGGAAATACTTTACGACGCACGCGATTGGATTGGGTGCAGCCTGCCCCAGTCCGCAAATCGACGCGTCGGCCATCGCCCGCGACAGTTCGTCGAGCAGGCCCGTGTCCCACTGCGGCTTGGCGAGAAGGCCCACCGCTTTCTCGGTACCCACACGGCAGGGCGTGCACTGGCCGCACGACTCGTCGGCGAAAAAGCGCATCAGGTTGAGCGCGGCGTCGCGGGCGCGGTCGTGCTGCGACAGGATGATGACCGCTGCGGAGCCGATGAAGCAGCCGTGCGGCTGCAGCGTGTCGAAGTCGAGCGGAACGTCGCCCAACGAGGCCGGCAGGATGCCGCCGGACGCACCACCCGGAAGGTACGCGTAGAAGGTGTGGCCCGGCAGCATGCCTCCCGCGTATTCGTCGATCAGCTCGCGCACGGTAATTCCCGCGGGCGCGATGTGCACGCCGGGCTTGGCCACCCGACCAGAAACGGAAAAGGAGCGCAAGCCCTTGCGGCCATGGCGGCCGTGCGCGGCAAAGCCTTCGGCGCCTTTTTCCAGGATGTCGCGGATCCAGTAGAGCGTCTCCATGTTGTGCTCGAGCGTCGGTCGTCCGAAGAGACCCACCTGTGCGACGTAGGGGGGACGCAGCCGGGGCATGCCGCGCTTGCCTTCCAGCGATTCGATCATCGCCGACTCTTCGCCGCAGATGTACGCCCCGGCGCCGCGGCGCAGATGGATGCGCGGCAGCGGGCAGGGTGGATCGGCCTCCAGCGCCGCGATCTCGCGCGTGAGGATCGCGCGGCAGCCGGCGTACTCGTCGCGTAGATAGACGTAGATTTCCGCGATGTCGACCGCCCACGCCGCGATCAGCATGCCTTCGAGGAAGCGGTGCGGGTCGCGCTCCAGGAAATAGCGGTCCTTGAACGTTCCCGGTTCTCCTTCATCGATGTTCACGGCGCAAAGGCGCGGCGCGGCCTCGGCGCGCACGATGCGCCACTTTCGGCCGGCGGGAAAGCCTGCGCCACCCAGTCCGCGCAGGCCCGAGTTCTCCACCGCGCCGATCACGTCTTCGAGCGAACGCTTGCCGCCGACGCATTCCAGCAATGTCCGATACCCGCCCTGCGTCCGGTAGTCGGCGTAGTCGATGTACTGCTGGACGTCCGCCTCGACGGCGTTCTTCGCAATCGTGGCGAGAATATCGTGCACCGTCGCGCGATCGACCGGATTGCGCCCGACAACGGCAACGGGGGCATGCTCGCAGCGTCCGACGCACGGCGCGCCCAGGACGCGCACATCGCGGCCACCGGCCTTTTCGACCGCGGCACGCAGCTCGTCGGCGCCGGCCATCTGGCACGACAGCGTCTCGCAGACGCGCACGGTGAACTGCGGCGGCGGCGCGTCGCGCTCCTTGACTACGTCGAAGTGGTGGTAGAACGTCGCCACCTCGTAGACCTCGGTCATCGCAAGCTTCATCTCCTGCGCCAGCGCGACGATATGCGCGGCCCGGATGCATCCGTACCGATCCTGGATCTGGTGCAGGAATTCGATCAGCAAGTCGCGCCGCCGCGGCGAGTCGCCCAGCAGCGCCTGCACGTCGGACAGCGCAAGCGCGTCGACGGCGCGGCCTTTCATCTGGCCGCGCGCTCCGCGCCGGGTGAGCGCCGAGGTGTCGACAATCGCTTTCTGCGTCATCGTGATCCGTCCGGACGCGAATGCGCGCCGGCCTTTAGTCGAGGAAGTCGCAATGTTTCTCCACATGGGCGGCGAGGTCCAGCGAGTGCTGCCGCACCAGGCGCTCGGCCAGTTCCGTATCGCGGGATTCGAGCGCTTCGATGATCCGCATGTGGTCGACGATCGAGCGCGCCGCGCGGTCGCTCTGCGAGATCGTCATCCGCCGGATCGCGCGGACGTGGATGAAGAGGTTCTCGATCGTCTGGCCCATGAGGTGCGACCCCGAAAGCCCGATGATCGCCTGGTGGAAGGCGATGTTGGCCTCCGAATACTCCTGGATATGCTCCGCGGGTGTTTCGCTCCGGAAGTTGTCGAACATGTGACGAAGTTTCCCGATCTCCTCGTCGGAGGCGTTGAGCGTCGCCAGCCGCGCGGCCATGCTTTCCAGCGCCGCCCACATTTCGATCATCTCGAGTATCTGCTTCTTGGTCTTGCGGATGATGAACACGCCGCGGCGCGGCACAGTGCGCAGGAAGCCTTCCTGCTCCAGAATTGTCATGGCTTCGCGTATTGGCGTGCGGCTGACGCCGAGCTGCTGGCTCAATTGGCGCTCGTCGAGGCGGATTTCGTCGCGGTGCGCGTAGATGTCGGCGTCGGTAATCGCCTGTTTCAACGCGACATAGGCCTGGTCGCGGAAACTGGCGGCAACGTTGAGCGGCCGCAGTTTCAGGGGGAGGCGTGTTGACGCTACCGTCGGAGTCGACATCTTTGGTGCCTTGAAGTCCAGCCTGCTTCCGTAATATCTGTATCTTGTATACCATACACCAAAAAATCGAGCACGCCTTCGGGCGCAACGCAACGCACGGTTTTTACATGACTTTCTGCGCTGCCGCACGACATTTTTCGAGCGGTAGCGCGTATTGACTCGTTCTGATATACCACATACCTTATGGCAGACATGCAGGAGGAATTCATGGAAGCGACCGCAGGCGTCAAGAGCAAACCGGCTCCGACCACGGCCGAGGACACGCCGAAAATCGGGAGCAGCGGGGAGGTCACTGCCCAACCGCAGGAAACCGACGGCTTTGCGCTCGTCATCGATGCCCTCAAGCTGAACGGCATCGATACGGTCTTCGGTCTGCCCGGCATTCCGATCACCGACCTCACGCGCAAGCTGCAGCGCGCGGGACTGCGCGTGATCTCCTTCCGCCATGAGCAGAATGCCGGGTACGCCGCTTCCATTGCCGGCTTCATGACGGGCAAACCAGGCATCTGCCTCACGGTGTCCGCCCCCGGCTTTCTCAACGGATTGGCAGCGCTCGCCAACGCCACCACCAATTGCTTTCCGATGATCCTCGTCAGCGGATCCAGCGAGCGCGAGATCGTCGACTTGCAGCAGGGCGACTACGAGGAGATGGACCAGCTCGCGATCGCGAAGCCGCACGCGAAGGCCGCGTTCCGCGTCCTGCACGCCGAAGATATCGGCGTGGGCGTGGCACGCGCGATCCGCGCGGCTGTATCCGGCCGTCCGGGCGGCGTGTATCTCGACCTGCCCGCCAAGCTGTTCCCGCAGACGATCGACGCCGAAGCGGGGAGGAAGTCGCTGATCAAGGTGGTCGATCCTGCGCCGCGCCAGATCCCGGCACCCGACGTCGTGCAGCGCGCGCTTGACCTTTTGCGCAGCGCCCAGCGTCCGCTCATCATCCTCGGCAAAGGCGCGGCGTACGCGCAGGCCGATGCGGACATTCGCGCGCTGGTGGAAAAGACCGGAATACCGTACCTGCCCATGGCAATGGCCAAGGGGCTCTTGCCCGATACGCACGTTCAGTGCGCATCCGCGGCCCGCTCGTACGTGCTGCCCGAAGCCGATGTCGTGATGGTGATCGGTGCGCGCTTGAACTGGCTGCTCTCGCATGGCAAGGGCAAGACATGGGGCGGCGCTTCGCCCAAGGAATGGGGCGGCCAGAAATTCATCCAGATCGACATCTCGCCGCAGGAGGCCGACAGCAACGTCCGCATCGACGCGCCGGTCGTGGGCGACATCGGTTCGTGCGTGTCGGCCATGCTCGTCGCCATCGGCTCGAATTGGCCTAAGCCCCCTGCCGAGTGGCTCGACGCCATCGCGGAGCGCAAGACCAAGAACGTCGCCAAGATGGGGGAATCGCTGGCCAAGAACCCCACGCCAATGAACTTCCACAGCGCGCTCAATGTCGTGCGCGACCTCGTTAAGGCGAATCCCGATGCCATCCTCGTCAACGAGGGCGCGAACGCGCTCGACTTCACGCGCAGCATCGTGGACATGTACAAGCCGCGCAAGCGCCTGGACGTCGGCACCTGGGGAGTGATGGGCATCGGCATGGGCTTTTCGGTCGCGGCCGCCGTGGTGAGCGGCGAGCAGGTGATCGCGATCGAGGGCGACAGCGCCTTCGGCTTCTCCGGCATGGAATGCGAGACGATCTGCCGCTACAACCTGCCCGTGTGCGTCGTGATCCTGAACAATAACGGCGTCTACCGCGGCGATGAAGTGAATCCGACCGGGGGTCGCGATCCCTCACCGCTGGTATTCGTCAAGGGCGCGCGCTACGAGAAACTGATGGAAGCCTTCGGTGGCGTGGGTGTGATGGCCACCACACCTGCCGAGCTCCGCAGCGCGATGGAAGAGGCGATTCGCTCGCGCAAGCCGACGCTGATCAACGCGGTCATCGACGAAAAGGCGGGCACGGAAAGCGGCCGCATCACGAGCCTCAACCCGTCCGCGAAGAAGAAACCGTGACCTAGGGGAAAGTAATGGGCAAGGCATTAGATGGTGTGCGCATCCTGGACTTCACGCACGTGCAGTCGGGACCGACATGTACGCAGCTGCTCGCCTGGCTCGGCGCCGACGTGATCAAGGTCGAGCGCGCCGGCGAGGGCGACATCACGCGCGGACAGTTGCGCGACATCCCCGGCGTGGACAGCCTCTACTTCACGATGCTGAACCACAACAAGCGCTCGATCACCGTCGACGCCAAGAATCCCAAGGGCAAGGAAGTGCTGGAAGCGCTGGTGAAGAAATGCGACGTGCTGGTGGAGAATTTCGCGCCCGGCGCGCTCGACCGCATGGGCTTCACGTGGGAACACATCCAGGAGCTCAATCCGAAGATGATCGTGGCGTCGGTGAAGGGCTTCGGTCCCGGGCCGTACGAGGACTGCAAGGTCTACGAGAACGTCGCGCAATGCGCGGGCGGCTCGGCGTCGACGACCGGGTTCGACGACGGCCCGCCGATGGTCACCGGCGCGCAGATCGGCGATAGCGGCACCGGACTGCACTTGGCGCTCGGCATCGTCGCCGCGCTCTACCAGCGCAAGACCACGGGTCGCGGCCAGAAGGTGTTGGCCGCCATGCAGGATGGCGTGCTCAATCTCTGTCGCGTCAAGCTGCGCGATCAGCAGCGCCTCGACCGCACGAAGGTAATGGAAGAGTATCCGCAGTATCCGAACGGCAAATTCCTCGACGCGGTTCCGCGCGCCGGCAACGCGTCGGGCGGCGGCCAGCCGGGCTGGATCCTGAAGTGCAAGGGTTGGGAGACCGATCCCAACGCGTACATCTACTTCATCACGCAGGCGCCGGTATGGAAAGACATCTGCGAAGTGATCGGGCGTCCCGAGTGGCTGACCGACCCGCGCTACGCGACGCCGAAGGGCCGCCTGCCGCACCTCATGGAAATCTTCGGCCAGATCGAGGAATGGACGAAGACCAAGGACAAGTTCGAGGCGATGGACATCCTCAACAAGCACGACATTCCGTGCGGGCCGATCCTGTCGATGAAGGAAATCGCCGAGGAGCCGTCGCTTCGCGCCACGGGAACCGTCGTCGAGGTCGATCATCCGAAGCGCGGCAAATACCTGTCGGTTGGCAATCCGATCAAGATGTCGGACAGCGCGACCGAAGTGACGCGTTCGCCGCTGCTGGGTGAGCACACGGACGAAGTCCTCGCCGAGCTGGGCTATGGCAAGGACGAAGTCGCCGCGCTGCGCGAGGCCAAGGTCATCTGACATCTGAACGAACCGTGACGCGGCTTCGCGTCCGGATGGAATCGATATCAAGGGAAGAAGGCGATGGCGAACAACAAGACGGAAGTCCGGCGAATCCTCGATGCGGTCAAGGCGGAGGGGCGCACGTCGCTGACCGCACCGGAAGGCAAGCGCGTATGCGACGCCTACGGCATTGCGACGCCGAAGGAAGGCGTGGTGGCGTCGGCCGCGGAGGCCGCGAAGATGGCATCGGGGATGGGATTCCCGGTCGTCCTCAAGATCGTCTCGCCCGAAATACTGCACAAGACGGAAGCCGGCGGAGTGATCGTCGATGTTTCGTCCGCGGCGGAGGCGGAAGCCGGCTTCGCCACGATCATGGCAAACGCGAAGAAGTACAACGCGAAAGCCACGCTGCAAGGCGTCCAGGTGCAGCAGATGCTCACGGGCGGCCAGGAAGTGATCATCGGCGCGGTAACCGATCCCGCGTTCGGGAAGCTCGTGGCGTTCGGGCTGGGTGGCATCCTGGTCGAGGTGCTGAAGGACATCACGTTCCGGTTGGCACCTGCGTCGCGCGACGACGCCTTGTCCATGCTCGACGGCATAGCCGCCGCCGAAATCCTGAAGGGCGTGCGCGGCGCCGATCCGGTCGATCGCACCGCGCTCGCGACGATGATCGAGAACGTGTCGCAGTTGATCGACGATTTTCCCGAGATCGCGGAAATGGACCTGAATCCGGTGTTCGCGACGAAAAGCGGCGCGATCGCCGCGGACGTGCGCATCGTCGTCGATTTCACGCCGGTCGTGCCGCGCTATCGCCCGAGCCAGGAAACGATCGTGCGCCAGATGAACCGCATCATGAAGCCAGAAGCCGTAGCGGTGATCGGCGCCTCGTCGGAGGCGGGCAAGATCGGCAACTCGGTGATGAAGAACCTGATCAACGGCGGCTACCAGGGCGCGATCTACCCGATCAACCCGACCGCCGACGAGATCATGGGCAAGAAGGCGTACAAGAGTGTGAAGGACGTGCCGGGAAACATCGACGTCGCCGTGTTCGCGATCCCCGCCAAGTTCTGCGCCGCGGCATTGGTCGAAGTCGGCGAAAAGAAGATTCCCGGCGCAGTCCTCATCCCCTCGGGCTTCGCCGAAACCGGCAACATGGCGGGACAGCAGGAGCTCGTCACGATCGCGCGCAAGTACGACGTGCGGCTGATGGGTCCCAACATCTACGGGTTCTACTACACGTGGAAGAATCTCTGCGCGACGTTCTGCACGGCCTACGACGTCAAGGGCCATGCCGCGCTGTCGTCGCAGTCGGGCGGCATCGGCATGGCGATCATCGGCTTCTCGCGTTCGGCCAAGATGGGCGTGTCCGCCATCGTCGGGCTGGGCAACAAGTCGGACATTGACGAGGACGACTTGCTCACGTTCTTCGAGCAGGACGACAACACGGAAATTATCGCGCAGCACTGCGAGGACCTGAAGGACGGCCGCGCGTTCGCCGAGGCGGCCAAACGCGTGTCGAAGAAAAAGCCCGTGGTGATGCTGAAGGCCGGGCGCACCAGCTTAGGCGCCCGCGCGGCGAGCTCGCATACCGGCGCGCTGGCCGGCAACGACAAGATCTACGAGGACGTGCTGAAGCAGTCCGGCGTCATCCGCGCGCGATCGTTGCGCGACCTGCTGGAATTCGCGCGCGGCATTCCGGTGCTGCCGACGCCGAAGGGCGAGAACGTGATCATCATCACGGGCGCGGGCGGCTCCGGCGTGCTGCTGTCCGATGCCTGCGTCGACAACAAGCTGTCGCTGATGGCGATGCCGGCCGACCTCGATGCAGCGTTCCGGAAATTCATCCCGCCGTTCGGTGCGGCAGGCAACCCGGTCGACATCACCGGCGGCGAACCGCCGAAGACCTATCAAAACACCGTGCGCCTGGGCCTCGAGGACCCGCGGATTCACGCGCTGATCCTGGGCTACTGGCACACGATCGTCACGCCGCCGATGGTGTTCGCGAAGATCATGGTCGAGGTCGTCGAAGAGATGCGGGCGAAGGGCATCCGCAAGCCGGTCGTCGCCTCGCTGGCGGGTGATGTGGAAGTCGAAGAGGCGGCGGAATATCTCTATGCACATGGCATTCCGGCCTACGCCTATTCGACTGAAATACCCGTCGCGGTGCTCGGTGCCAAGTATCAGTGGGCGCGCGGCGCGGGACTGCTCTGAGCGCAATGGTTCGGCTCAATCGAATATTGGGGAGGTAGCGGCGTCACCGCATCATCTGTCATCGCATCATCTGTCATTGCGTCATTTGTCATTTGCGCCATCCGCAAATTCGGATGATCATTCACCACCGGGCCGCAAGGAAATCGCGCCAAGCGAGCGAGCGTTCCCGAAGACGTATCCATAGGAGGAGTGTCAAATGTCCCGTCATTCAGCGTTGAGGCTGCCGCGCGTGCTGTTTGTGGCGCTGGCAGGCGTGTTCGCATTCGCGGCTCCGTCGGCATTCGCGGCATGGGAGCCCACTAAACCGGTCGAACTGGTCGTGCCGGCAGGCACCGGCGGCGGTGCCGACCAGATGGCGCGGCTGCTGCAAGGCGTCATCACCAAGAACAACCTGATGAAGCAGCCGCTGATCGTCGTCAACAAGGCGGGCGGCGCCGGCGCCGAAGGGTTCCTTTCCGTCAAGGACGCCAAGGGCGATCCGAACAAGCTTATCATCACGCTGTCCAACCTGTTCACGACGCCGATGGCCACGGGCGTCCCGTTCAATTGGAAAGACCTGACGCCGGTCGCGATGCTGGCACTCGACCAGTTCGTGCTCTGGGTCAACGCCGATACGCCGTACAAGTCGACCAAGGACTATTTGGCCGCCGTCAAGGCCGGTAATCCCACCAAGATCATGGGCGGCACGGGGTCGAAACAGGAAGACCAGATCATCACCGTCGCGATCGAGAAGTCTGCCGGCGTGAAATTCACTTACGTCCCGTTCAAGGGCGGCGGGGATGTCGCGGTCCAACTCGTCGGCAAGCATATCGATTCGAGCGTCAACAATCCGATCGAGGCCGTCGCGCAGTGGCGCGCCGGCCAGTTGCGGCCGTTGTGCGTCTTCGACGGCGCCCGCATGCCCTACAAGACCAAGGTGACGGACACGATGTCCTGGAACGACATTCCGGCATGCAAGGAAGCGGGGTTGCCGACGGAGTACGTGATGCTGCGCGGGATCTTCATGCCGGGTGGCGTGACCAAGGAGCAGGTCGACTACTACGTCGACGTGTTCAAGAAAGTGCGCGAAACGCCCGAGTGGAAGAAATTCATGGAGGACGGCGCCTTCAACCAGAGCTTCATGACCGGCGCCGAGTATGCGAAATGGGTCGAGCAGGCCGAAAACACCCATCGCGACCTCATGAAGGAAGCCGGATTCCTGGCCAAGCCATAAGGTGCCGTTGAAGACCGCGCGCCCATCCCGCGCGGTCTTGCGGTGCGCGTTTGGATAATCGATCGCGCCGTCTTCGCAACGTCCACGCCAGGGACTTCCCATGACTGAAACTCCGCCCGCCGCCGCCGAGGAACGCAACGGGGTCTCTCTGCGCAGCGTGGACATCGCCGTCGCGCTCCTGTTGCTGATCTGTGGCCTCGTGGTGGTCTACGACAGCTACCGGCTGGGCTCGAAATGGGGCAGTGACGGGCCCCAATCGGGATACTTTCCGTTCTACATCGGCGTGCTGATCTGTATCGCCAGCGTGGCGACGCTGGTGCAGGCGCTGCGCGACATGCAGTCTGCCAAGCTGCTGTTCGTGTCGTGGCCGCGGCTGAAGCTGGTGTTGACGGTGTTGATGCCCGCACTCTTTTACGTGTTTTGCATGCAATACATCGGTATCTACGTGGCATCCGCCATCTACATCGCCGTGTTCATGGTCTGGCTGGGTAAGTATTCGTGGCTGAAGAGCGCCATCGTCAGCGTACTGGTGAACGTGAGCTTCTTCCTCATGTTCGAAGTCTGGTTCAAGGTGCCGCTGTTCAAAGGCGACCTCGACCCGTTGCGCTTCCTCGGCTACTGATGCCGGTGACAGCGCGCCGCATCGCGTCCAGCTAGAGAGGGTCCGTTGCTCGAGATCAGCGCTCTGTTCCAGGGCTTCGCCGTCGTCCTGACGCCCTACAACATGCTGCTGATGACCATCGGCATCGTGCTCGGCGTCATCATCGGTGTCCTGCCCGGCTTAGGCGGCGCCAACGGCGTCGCCATCCTCCTGCCACTCACCTTCGCGATGCCGCCGACGTCGGCGATCATCATGCTGTCGTGCATCTACTGGGGCGCCTTGTTCGGCGGCGCCATCACGTCGATCCTGTTCAACATCCCGGGAGAGCCCTGGTCGGTGGCGACGACGTTCGACGGCTATCCGATGGCGCAGCAGGGACGCGCGGGTGAAGCGCTCACCGCCGCTTTCACGTCGTCGTTCGTCGGCGCGTTCGTCGCGGTGGTGATGATCACGTTCTTGGCGCCGCTGGTGGCGAAATTCGCGCTGCAGTTCGGCCCGCCGGAATTCTTCGCCGTGTACCTGCTGACGTTCTGCAGCTTCATCGGCATGGGCAAGGGTTCGGCCTGGAAAACGCTCGCGGCGATGATGCTGGGCTTCGCGCTCGCGGCCGTGGGCATGGACACCGTCACCGGGCAGTTGCGCCTCATCTTCGGCTTCACGGATCTGATGCGCGGCTTCGATTTCCTGATCGCCGTCATCGGCTTGTTCGGGATCGGCGAGATCCTGCTGTCGATGGAGGAGGGCCTGTCGTTCAGCGGCAAGACCGCCAAGATCAATCCGAAGATCGTGTTCGAGACGTGGGCCAAGCTGCCGAAGTACTGGATGGTTTCGCTCCGGAGCTGCCTCATCGGCATCTGGATGGGCATCACGCCCGGCGGCGCCACGCCGGCGTCGTTCATGAGCTACGGCGTCGCCAAGCGCATTTCCCGCCACGGGGACAAGTTCGGCACAGGGCAGATCGAGGGCGTGATCGCACCGGAAACCGCGGCGCACGCAGCCGGCACGTCGGCCCTCCTGCCCATGCTGGCGCTGGGCATTCCGGGATCGCCCACGGCCGCGGTGCTGTTGGGCGGCCTACTGATCTGGGGACTGCAGCCGGGGCCGCTCTTGTTCGTCGAGCAGAAGGACTTCGTCTGGGGCCTGATCGCCAGCATGTATCTCGGCAACCTGTTCGGCCTCCTCATCGTGCTCACCTGCGTGCCGCTGTTCGCGGCGATCCTGCGCATCCCCTTTTCCATCATCGCGCCCGTCATCCTCGTGATCTGCGCGATCGGCGCCTACTCCGTGCACAGCGCGATGCTCGACATCTGGTTCATGATGCTGTTCGGCGTCGTCGGCTACCTCTTCAAGAAGCTCAACTATCCGCTGGCGCCGATGGTGCTGGCACTCGTGCTGGGCGACCGCGCCGAGGACTCGTTCCGCCAATCGATGCTGATCGCGCAAGGCGACGTGCGCATCTTTTTCTCGAACGGTCTCGTGGGCAGCATCACCGGGCTCGCCCTTGTCCTGCTGTTCTGGCCGCTCATCGGCAAGGTGTTCTCCCGGCGCGCCCCCGCGTAACCGCGTCCGCGCGCGACCTCAGTTGCGTAACTCAGTTGCGTAACTCAGATCTTGAACGCGTCAAGCGTCTCGGGCGCAAACAGGTCTTCAGCACGCAGGAGGCTCCGCGAGAGCCCCTGTTGGTGGTGGTAGCGCAGGAACGTGTCGAGCACGTGCCGGTTGGATTCGAAACCGTACGGCCACCAGTCGTCACCCATTTCCCGCCGCACATCCTCGACGTGCGCGATCTGCCACGGCAGCATCGTCGTCAGCGCCGACGTCGTGTAGAGGTTCTCGTAGACCTTTGCGCTTGGCTCGGTCGAAGGCCTTGAGGAGCGACTGCGCGATCCAGCGATTGGCGAGGTAGACATCGCGGCGGATCGCGATCGTGTGCATGATCGGGAAGATCTTCGTCCGGCGATAATATTCGCGCTCCACGTCGACGTGGTTCTCGAACAGCCGGCGGACCGTTCCCGGGCGGGTGCGAAACGTCGACGGAATGCGTGCCGTGTGCATGGCGTCGACGTCGCCGTCGGCCAGCATCTGCGATAGCGTTTGCGTCGCGCCGATGCGCCTGACGTCGAATTTGGCGGGCAACTCGAGTTGCAATTTTTCGTCGCGCCCGGTTTCCTCCTCGCCACCGGTGTAATACTCGACGCCCGCCGGATCGACGCCATACTCGTCCTGCAGAATGCCGCGGATCCAAACCGGCGCGGTCATCTGGTATTCGGGCACTGCCACGCGCTTGCCTGCCAGATCTGCCGGCTCGCGAATCCCGCTCTTCGCGGAGACGAAGATGCACGACTGGCGGAAGAACCGCGACGGAAACACCGGGATCGCGATGAATGGCGGGTCGTCGCGCGCCATCGACATGGCGTACGACGACAGCGACATCTCCGCGACGTCGAACTCGCGATTGCGCAGCATGCGGAAAAACGTCTCCTCGACATGCAGGTTGAGGCAATTCAACTCGATGCCCTCGGGCCGGATGCTTCCGTCGGCGAGCGCGCGCGTGCGGTCGTAATCCCAGCAGGCCAATGTCAGGCGCAGCTTCGCCATCGTGCATCTCCCATATCGCGTCTGCGGTGATTCCGCGGCGCGTCGTCTAGCGGCGAGCGATCCCGTTGTCCACCGTCTCCAGGCGCCGGCCGAGCTCGCGGGTGGAAGGCATGCGCCTGCCCTCGTTGTCCGGGTGAACTTCGTCCCGCGCAAGATTCGCGAGCACCGCCAGCAGCGTGCGCCGCGTCGCCGCCACGTCGTTGTCGGGAACACCGCGCACCGCGATGCGGTTGACCTCCTCTGCCAGCGGAATGAGCCTGCGCTTGAGCGCCCGGCCTTTCGCGGTCAGGAAGATGTAATTCTTGCGGCGATCGTTCGGGAGCTGCCGGCGCACGATGTAGCCCAGGCTTTGCATCGCCTTCAGCGCGGCGAATGTCGTCGGTTCCATGACGCCGGCCTCCTGCGAAAGCTCGCGCTGCGTGAGGCCGTCCGCCTCCCAGAGGACGCGCAGGAACGGCCAATGGCCGATCGACACGGAGTGCTCGGCCAGGCGCATTTGCAGTGCGCGGTCGAGCGCGCGAATCCCGTCCTTGACCAGGTGCGCCAGCCGGTCATTCGGCACGACGTCGCGCCAATGCCGCAAGATTCGCTGCGTATCGGTCTCGGCGGCAGGCCGGCGCGCAGTTGCCGACGCCTTGGCGCGCTTTGCTGCGGTCGTCTTGTCGGATCGCGTTCGCATCGGGTCCTTTCTTCTACGATGCCGCGGTCACCTGGCATTGCAGCGCGATCTCGCGACGCTCGCGCGCCGACGCCAGCATGGCGAGGCAGACCTCGAGCGTTGCCATCGCCCATCGTCCGTCGTGCAGCGGCAGCCGGTTCAGCACGACCGCGTCGTAGAGCTCGTCGATCACTTCGGCGCGCGGAATCTTCGGCTTCGGCAGGGCGTCCAGGCGCACGGCGTCATCGCCGTAGATCATCACGCCGGTGGGCAGCGGACGCAGATCCGCGCGCTCGCAGGAAACGACGACGTGGCCGAAGTGCTGGTGCCAGGAGCGGGTCGTCGGCCGCCATCGCCTGCAAAATCGACGCCGCCAAAGTTGCGGGCGTTCTTGAATGCCAGTTCGGCCTCGGGGTCAGCGGCGCGGCGCAGGTTCCGGCGCGCCGCGCCGTATCGACTGCGGGTCCTTCGGCGCGCCCATCTCGCCGAAGTCTCCGCAGAATTCATCGCTGTTGAAATGCGCGTATCCGCTATAGGTGAGTGAGGCGAATGCGCCGCCTTCGAAACTGAGCAGCGCCGCATACGCGCCCTCGGTGGGACGGGCCGCGTCCCACGCTCCGGTGAGCGCACGCACGCTCGCGACGTGCCCGCCGCCCAACAGCCGGACGATGTCGACCTGATGCGCCGCCTGGCTGAATATGGCGCCGCCGCCGCTCTGCGGTGGCGAGTTCCTCGGGGCGGCGCGGCCGGTACAGATAATCGGTGTAGTTCTGCGCGCTGATCATCTTTACCGAGCCGACCGCGCCGCTGCGTGATGATCTCGCGCGTGCGCAGGATCGGACGGTCGAAGCTGTGGCTGTGGCCGACGATCAAATGAACGTTGGCGCGCGCGGCCGCGTCGATCATCCGCCGGCATTCGTCGAGGGTCAGCGCCATCGGCTTTTCGACGAGAACATGCTTGCCGCGCGCCGCCGCCATCTGCGCATGCGCGGCGTGATGCTGATGCGGCGTGGCGATGTAGACGACCTCCACAGACGGATCGGCGCACAGTTCCGCGACGGAATCGTAGGCGCGGCCGCCCACGTCGGCGGCAAAGCGTTGCGCGGCTTCGGGCCGCGGATCGGCGCCGGCGATGAGCTCGACGCGCGGGTCGGCCCGAAGCGTCGGCAGCATCAGCGTGAATGCCCGGCCCAAGCCCGCGACACCGACGCGCAATCGGCGCTCGCTCATCCGCCCGCCGCACCAAACCGTTGCCGCCGCGACCAGAGCCGCGCCGCGGCGGGACACTCGACATCGGTCATGGAAATGAGTATCGTTACTTAGAGATCTAATATTATGCCCGTCGGCCGTGCCGCGCAAACGCGCCGGCGCGCGTCAGCGCTTCGTTGGCAATCGGAGGAAGGCACCATGCTGACGCACGCCGAAAACGATCTGCTCTGCCGCGTCGAGGGTGACGCGCCGATGGGTCAGCTGATGCGCCGCCACTGGATCCCCGCGTGCCTCACCGAGGAAGTCGCCGAGCGCGACGGGGCGCCGGTGCGCGTGCGGCTTCTCGGCGAGGACCTGGTCGCCTTTCGCGATACCGAAGGGCGCGTGGGCGTCCTCGACGAGCATTGCCCGCACCGTCGCGCCTCGTTGGCGCTCGGCCGCAACGAGGAGTGCGGCCTGCGCTGCCTCTACCACGGCTGGAAGATGGACGTCGACGGCAACGTCGTCGACATGCCGTCGCAGCCGGACGGGAAGCGCGCTTGCGCACAAGGTCAAGCACAAGGTCTATCCCTGCCGCGAGGCCGGCGGCTTCGTCTGGGTGTGGATGGGCCCTGCGGACGCGATGCCGGAATTCGAGCCGCCCGCATGGGCGCCCACCAAGGACATCCGGACCAGCATCGTCAAGATCCACGTCGCGTGCAACTGGGCGCAGGTGCTCGAGGGCGCGATCGATTCGGCGCACAGCTCCAGCCTGCATTCGACCGACATGGTGCCGGCCGTGGTCGACAGCGCCGGCGCGACGGCCAAGGAATGGCTGCGGCCGTCGACCGACAAGGCGCCGCGCCTGCAACTGGAAGAGACGCCGTTCGGCTTTCGCTACGTCGCTATCCGGCGCCCGATCAGGAACGCGGCGACGCACGACTACCTGCGGATCACGCTGTTCGTCGCGCCGTTCACCGTGCTAATTCCGCCCAACGACCGCTACAACCTGTCGATCCTCAACATCCCGCAAGACGACACCAACACGATGTTCTACTTCATCGCCTGGAGCAACCGTGAGGGTGCAGGCATCGAGCAGGAAGCCTGGCGCGAATTCTGCGGCGCGCGCGTGGGTGTCGATCTCGACCGCAACTTCCGCCGCGTCCGGACGCGCGAGAACAACTACCTGCAGGATCGCGAGGCGATGAAGCACGGAAGCCATACCGGCATCACCGGAATCCCGAACCAGGACATCGCGATGTGGGAGACGATGGGACCGATCGCCGATCGCTCGCTGGAGCGACCCGGGGCGAGCGATCTCGCCATCGCACGATTCCGCCGCATCATGATCGATGCGGCGCGCACCGTGCGTGACGGCGGTCCGGCCATCGGAACGCTCGCGAACCGCATCCCGCATGTCCTGCTCCGGTCGTTCGAGGGCATCGTGCCCAAGACAACGCGATGGACGACGCTGGGTGTAACGGACGAGGAGACCGCGCTCCGCAATAACGCGGAGGGGAAAGCCCACGCGCCCAGCGATTGACGCGCGCGGGGGCGCCAAGCCACACTTGCCTCTCTTTTGTGGATGGCGCGCAACTAAAAACAAGGCGGGCGTCCGGCGGACCAACGGCACGGACAGACGACCTCCTGAGGAGGCAGCGATGGGCAAAGGCGGGATTTTTTGGTGCGCGCTCTTGGTACTGGCGGCTTCCGTCGGCGTCGCGCCCGTCGCCGCGCAGGACACATTGAAGGTCGCCGCAGGCCAGCGCGGCAATTGGGACACGACGATCGCCGAGGTCGGCCAGCGCGCGGGCATCTTCAAGAAACACGGGCTGGTCCTCGAAATCCTGTGGACGCAAGGCGGAGGCGAAACGCAGCAGGCGGTGATCTCCGGCAGCGTGGACATAGGCGTCGCGCCGGGAATCATGGGCGTGCTCTCCGCGTTCTCCAAGGGCGCGCCGGTTCGCATCATCGGCGCCGAGACGACTGGCGCGGCGGACTTGTACTGGTACGTCCCGGCAAGCTCGCCGATCAAGTCGCTGAAGGACACCGAAGGCAAGACGATCGCCTATTCGACCAACGGGTCGTCGACGCACGGCATCGTCACCGCGTTCATGAAGCAATACGACCTCAAGGCGAAGCCGACGGCAACGGGCGGGCCCGCGCCGACACTGACGCAGGTGATGTCGGGACAGATCGACGTGGGCTGGTCGGCGCCGCCGTTCGGCCTGCAGCAGCTGGACGAAGGCAAGATCCGGATCATCGCGCAGGGCAATGACGCCATGGCGTTCAAGGGCCAGACGGTGCGGCTGCTGATCACGAACGTGGCGACGCTCACGAATCGCAAGCCGGCGATCGACCGTTTCATGAAGGCCTATCGCGAAACGATCGACTGGATGTATTCGGACGATCCCGCGGCACTCAAGACCTACGCCGATTTCGTCGGCATCTCGGTGCCAACGGCCAAGCGGACCCGCGATGACTTCTTCCCCAAGGTCTCGGTCGATCCGGACAAGGTGGTCGGACTCGACACGATCATTCCCGACGCCGTCACTCTCAAGTTCACGGCGACGCCGCTGACGAAGGAACAGCTGGCGGAGCTGATCCAGATCCCGCCGCGATGACGGTGCGCACACGGGCTGCACGCGGGTGAACTCCGGCGAAGACGCGTCGGTCGAGCGGCCTGCCGGAACACCGGCCGGCGCGCCGCAGTTCGGCAGCGATGTCGTCGCGGAGAACGCTGCGCGCGCTCGCGATTCCGTATGTCGCGCTCAACCCCGGCGCAAGCTTTCGCGGTCTGGAAGACAGCCTCGTCAACTATCTCGGCAACCGCGATCCACAACTGTTGTTGTGCCTCCACGAAGAGCACGCCGTCGCCATCGCCCAAGGCTACGCGAAAGTGACCGGGCACCCGATGGCGGTGGCTTTGCATTCCAATGTCGGGCTGTTCCATGCGACGATGGCGATCTTCAACGCCTGGTGCGACCGCATGCCGGTGGTGATCCTGGGCGCCACCGGTCCGGTCGACGCCGCCAAGCGCCGCCCGTGGATCGACTGGATCCACACCGCGCGCGACCAGGGCGCGCTCGTGCGGCCGTACGTCAAGTGGGACGACCAGCCGGCGTCGCCTGCCGCGGCGCGCGAAGCGTTGCTGCGCGCGATGTGGCATGCGCAATCGCATCCGCAAGGACCGGTGTACATCAATCTCGACGCCGAAATGCAGGAGGCGCCGCTCGCGACTCCGCTCCCGCCGATCTCGACGGAACGCTACACGCCCGCGGTGACCATGGCGCCGGCGATGGAAAGTGTGCGCGAAGCGGCCGCGATGCTGTGCGCAGCAAAGCATCCGCTGCTGATGATCGGCCGTGCCTCGCGCGATCTCCCTGCTTGGAAGGCACGCGTCGCGCTCGCCGAAAGGCTGAACGCGCGCGTGATCACGGACTTGAAAGTGGGCGCCGCGTTTCCGACCGACCATCCGTTGCATGCCGGCGCGCCCGCCATATTCCTCGATTCGGAGGCCGTGCAGGCAATCGCCAGTGCCGATGTGATCCTCAGTCTCGACTGGGTCGACCTCGCCGGCTCGCTCAACATGGCTTGCCAGCGTGAAACGGCGGCGAAGATCATCCAGGTCTCCCTGGATCATTTGTCGCACGGCGGGTGGAGCATGGATTACCAGGGCCTGCCTCCCGTCGATCTCTTTATCGCGGCGCATCCGGACGCGGTGGTCCCTGCGTTGCTCGAGGCGATGGGGCCGCGTGAGGGGCCAGGTGACGCCGCATCCGGCGGTGCGCAGCGCGCCGCGCCGGCGTTGCCGACGCCTGCGCCGGACGGCCGGATCAGCACCGACGACCTGGCGCTCGCGTTGCGGCACGCCGTCGGCGAGCGGCGCGTCTCGCTTTCGCACCTGCCGTTATCGTGGAATGGCGCGTGCTGGCCGTTTCGCCATCCGCTGGAATTTCTAGGATCCGATGGCGGCGGCGGCATCGGCGCCGGACCCGGAATCGCCGTGGGCGCGGCGCTCGCGCTCAAAGGTTCGGGCATGCTTGCCGTGGCGGTGTGCGGCGACGGCGACTACCTGATGGGTGCGACCGCATTATGGACCGCGGCGCATTACCGAATCCCGGTGCTGATCGTCGTCGCCAACAATCGCTCGTTCTACAACGACGAGGTGCACCAGGAGCGCGTCGCGCGAGCGCGCGGCCGGCCGCTGGAGAACAAGTGGATCGGGCAGCGCATCGCCGACCCGGAAATCGATCTTGCCGCGCTCGGGCGTGCGCAGGGCGCGCTGGCGTGGGGACCGATCGAACGGCGCGATGATCTCGCCCCGGCGTTCGCGGACGCGATCGGCGCCGTCGAAGGCGGTCACGTCGCCGTTGTCGATGTGCGCGTGCAGCCGGGCCACACGCCGGCGATGGCGTCGATCTTCGCGGCCCGCAGCGATCAGCAGCAGAACCGATGATGCTCGAGACGGCGCCATCCGCGTCGCCCGCCGTGACAATGCCGGCGCCGGACCCGCGCCTGCTCGACGTCGAGCGCATCAGCAAGCGATTCACGACGGCCGACGGCGTGATCCCCGCAGTGGACGACGTATCGTTCTCCATCGCGGCCGGCGAATTCGTGTCGATCATCGGGCCTTCGGGCTGCGGCAAGTCGACGTTGTTCAACATCATCGGCGGCCTCGTCGGCGACTACGACGGCCGGGTCACCGTGGGCGGCAGCACGGTGTCGGGTACGCATCCCGCCATCGGCATGGTGTTCCAGGAGGAGTCGACCTTTCCCTGGCGCACCGTGGTCGAGAACGTCGCCTTTCCGCTCGAGATCGCAGGGATGGCGAAGGCGCAGCGGCAGGAACTCGCCGCGCACTTCGTCGCGATGGTCGGATTGCAAGGCTTCGAGCGCCGCTATCCCGAAGAGCTTTCGGGCGGCATGCGCCAGCGCGTCGCCATCGCCCGCACGCTGGCGTCCGAACCGCGGATCCTCCTCATGGATGAGCCGTTTGCCGCGCTGGACGAGCAGACGCGCCTGTTGCTGGGCGACAAGGTGCTGCAGATCCAGCAGGAATTGAAGCAGACGACGCTCTTGATCACACACAACCTGACCGAAGCGGTCCAGCTCTCCGACCGCGTTCTGGTGATGACCTATCGTCCCGGGCGGTTGAAGCGCGTGGTCGAAATCGACCTGCCGCACCCGCGCGACTCGGCGGTCGTCAGCAGCGATGCGTTCGGCCATTACGTCGCGGCGATCTGGCAGGACCTGCGCGAGGAGGCGAGCCGGGGGATCCTTGACGACGAATCGCGCGTTTTGCACGCGGGAGATCGTCGATGACGGCGAAAGCCTGGGCCAACTCGCGCAGCGGTGCGCGGCTGATCGGCGCGGTGACCGTGGTGGCCGCCATTGCAGTGGTCGAAATCATGATCCGGGTTGGTCTTATCAACCGCTTCATCGTCCCGCTGCCTTCCCAGATCCTGGCCGCTATTCCGCGCATCATTGCCGAGGAGAACGTTCTGCATCGCTTTTGGCAGACGACGCAGGAAGTCCTGTGGGCGAGCGTCCTGCTTGCCGTCGTCGGGATTGCCATCGGTGCGCTGCTGTACCGGTTCCGGATCCTGCGCCGTGCCTGCGAATCGTGGGTCGGCGCGCTCGCCGCGGCGCCGATCGTGCTGATGTACCCGCTGTTCCTCGTGATCTTCGGCCGCAGCGCCACGACGATCGTGATGATCGGATTCGCTGCCGGGCTGGCACCGGTGATCCTGAAGACGGTCGAGGGCTTGAGCGGAACGCGGCCCGTGCTGATCAACGTCGGCCGCAGCTTCAAGCTCACGCGGTCGCAGCAGTTCTGGAAGATCCTGCTGCCGTCGGCATTGCCGTCGGTGTTCGTCGGCCTGAAGCTGGGACTCATCTTCGCGATGATCAACATCGTCGGTGTCGAGTTCCTGATCAACTTCGGCGGCCTGGGACAACTGATCAACGAGCTCGCCGAGCGCTACGATCTTCCCGGGACCTATGGGGCGATTCTGTTTGTCGTACTGGCGAGCGTTGTGTTCTTCGACCTGACCGAGCGCCTCGAACGATGGTTGCGGCCCGTCGCATGATCGGAGTGCGCAGTGGCGTGGCTGCGGGATCGCCCGTATGGCGGGTGACCGCACTGCGGGTCGCGATCGTCGGCGGGATCCTCGTCGCGTGGGAGGCGCTCGCCGCGTCGGGCTGGCTGTTTCGCGACGTGGTGCCCCCGCTTGCCACCATCGGCAAGGCGGTCGTTCGCCTCCTTGGCACCGCTGAGTTCTACGGCAATCTCGGCGTCACGGCGGGCGAGATCGGGGCCGCGCTCGTCATCGGCGGATTGAGCGGACTTGCCATCGGCATTTTCTTAGGCGCCAACCGCTTCGCCTCGCGCGCCTACGAATCGCTGATCTACTACCTGGGACCCACGCCGAAGATCATTTTCTTTCCGGTGATGATCATGTGGTTCGGCGTCGGCGCGGGATCGAAAATCGCGATGGGGGCGGTTTCCTGCTTCTTTCCAATCGCCATCAACACGGCATCCGGCATGCGTGAGATCGACCGCGTGCTGATCCATGTGGGGCGCAGCTTCCGCGCATCGACGTGGCAGATGGTGACCAAGATCTACCTGCCCGCGATGCGCGAGCCGATCGTCAATGGCGTCCGGCTGGGCCTGGGCGTGGCGGTCATCGGCACGCTGCTCGCGGAGACCAAGCTTTCGAATCGCGGCATCGGCTATCTCATCATCCAGGCCTATTCGACGTTCGACATGCCGCGCATGTATGCGCTCCTCATCGTGCTGTTCGTCCTCGCGATCGGTGCCAATGCGCTGATCGGGCGAATGAGCGGGACCGATACGTCGAAGGCGCTCTGACGCACGGGATCAGCGATGACCGCTTCTGCTGCCGCCCTTCCGCTTCCCGTCCACCGCGTCGCGTATTACGGCGGCGCGTGGCACGACCCGCTGTCCGGAAGGTTCGCCGACACGCTGAATCCCAGCAACGCCGAATCCCTGGGCCGTGTCGCGATCGCCGGCGCGGACGATGTCGATGCCGCCGTCGCCGCTGCCTGGCGCGGTTTCTCCGAGTGGCGCGCCGTCGCTCCGCTCGAGCGCGCGCGCATCCTGCGGCGGATCGCGGAGCTGTTGCGAAAGAACGCCGGCGAGTTGGCGCTGATCGACGCGGCCAACTGCGGCAACCCGGTGCGCGAGATGACGAGCGACGCGATGGTTGCCGCGGCCCAACTCGAGTTCTTCGCCGGATTGGTCACCGAGATGAAAGGCGCGTCGATCCCGATGGGGCCCGAAGTCGTCAACTTTTCCGTGCGCGAGCCGGTCGGCGTCGTGGCCCGGATTGTGCCGTTCAATCACCCGTTCATGTTCGCGGCCGGCAAATCGGCGGCGCCGCTGGCCGCCGGCAACTCCGTCGTGTTGAAGCCTCCCGAGCAAGCGCCGCTGTCGGCGCTGCGGCTAGCCGAGCTGCTCGACGGCCTGCTTCCTCCCGGCGTATTCAACGTCGTCCCGGGCGATGCGAACACCGGCGCCGCACTGGCGTCGCATCCGGGCGTGGCGATGGTGGCGATCATCGGCAGCGTTGCAGCCGGGCGCGCGGTGATGCGCGCGGCGAGCGATACGGTCAAGCCGGTGTTGCTGGAATTGGGCGGGAAGAATGCGCTGATCGCGTATCCCGACGCCGACCCGGATGAAGTCGCCGCCGCGGTCGTGGGTGGCATGAACTTCACCTGGTGCGGCCAGTCGTGCGGCTCCACCAGCCGGGCATACCTTCATGTCTCGATCCACGACGCGGTGGTCGAGCGAGTTATGGCGCGGATCGCTGCCTACGCGCCCGGTATCGCCACCGACCCCGCGACCACGATGGGCGCCATCATTAGCCGCGTGCAGCAGGATCGCGTGCTCGACTACATCGCGTCGGCAAAAGGCGAAGGCGCACGACTTCTTTCCGGCGGCAACCGGCCGTCGGATCCGGCGCTGGCCGCAGGCTTCTTTGTCGAGCCGACGGTTTTTGTCGACGTCACGTCGGCGATGCGCATCGCCCGCGAGGAAATCTTCGGGCCGGTGCTCGCGATCCTCAAGTGGTCGGATGAACGGAGCATGCAGGATGCGGTCAATGCCGTCCCCTACGGCCTCACGTGTTCCATATGGACCAACGATCTGTCCACCGCCCATCGAGCCGCGATGGCGATTCGCGTGGGTTACGTCTGGATCAACGAAGTCGGCAAGCATTTCCTGGGGGCGCCGTTCGGCGGCGTCAAGCAATCCGGCTTCGGGCGCGAGGAGTGCCTCGAGGAAATGCTGCGCTTCACGCAGGAGAAAAACATTCACGTCAGGTTAAGGCCCGCATCGGGAAGCGGTCGCTGACGGTCGTCTTTCACCTATCCGGTCGCTACCTTCCAGATCATGAACGCGGCGACGGCGAACATCATGCAGGCGAATACGCGCTTCAACGTCCGGACCGGCCAGCGGTGCGCCATTCTCGCGCCGACGGGCGCGAACAGCATGCTGGCGGACGCGATGCACACCAGCGCAGGAAGGTAGACATAACCCAGGCTGTACGAGGGCAACCCCGTTTGCCGCAAACCGGTGAGGACGAATCCGATGGTACCCGCCGCGGCAATCGGCAGCCCCAGAGCGGCCGATGTCGCGACCGCGTTGTGGATCCTCACGTTGCATCGCTCCAGATACGGCACCGTGATGAACGCGCCGCCGGCGCCGATCATCCCCGAAAGGATGCCGATTCCGGTACCCGCGCCGAGGAGACCCAGCGTCCCCGGCAATTCGCGCGTGGGCTTCGGCACTTTTCCCCAGATCATCTGCGCCGCGGAAAATGCTGCGAACAGCGCAAAGATCGACGCGAGAACCAGTCCGGACATTCCGCTCACGATCAACGGGCCGATCAGCGAACCCGTCAGGATTCCGGGCACGAGTTTCCGCACCACGGGCCATAGCACTGCGCGGTGCCGGTGGTGGGCGAGCATGTTCGAAAGCGACGTAAAGACGATCGAGGCCATGGAAGTGGCGACCGCCAGGTGCACCATGTGCTCGCGTGGGAATTGCTCGTGCGTGAAGATGATCGTCAGGATGGGCACCATCACCATCGTTCCGCCGATGCCCAGAAGTCCCGCCAGGAAGCCGATGACGCAGCCGAGCGCGACAAAGGCGAGGATCAGCGCAACGTCCATCGGCTCAGGCTTTGTGCTTGGCGAGCTTGACGATGAAATTCCAGTCGGCAGGATCCACGGGAGTAATCGAGAGCCTGTTGCCCCGCTTCAGCGTAATGAGGTTTGCCAATTGCGGCTGCGCGCGCAGTTCCGCGAGCGAAATGAGACGCAGTCTTCTCGACGAACTTCACGTCGACGTTGAACCAGCGCGGGTCGTCGCGGGTCGCCTTGGCGTCGAAGTAAGGGCTTTTCCGGTCGAACTGCGACGCGTCCGGATACGCCAAGGCCGACACCTCGACGATGCCCGCGATACCGGGTTCCGGACAGCTCGAGTGGTAGAAAAACGCACGGTCGCCAAGTTTCATGTCGTCGCGCATGAAATTGCGCGCGACGTAGTTGCGAACCCCGAACCAGGGCGTCGTCTGCTTGGGCGCGCGAGCCAGATCGTCGATGGACATTTCGTCCGGCTCGGATTTCATCAGCCAGTAGCGCATGGGCAATCTAAATCGACGGGCAACGCGACCCGAGGCCGATATCCGCCGCCGATCGAGCGAATGAGGTGTCCCCCGCCTGTGCCGTGCCGTCCATCTTCTTGAACCGCGGGTTCAAGATTGGCTGCCTGCCGGAACCATCAGGCGCTTCCGCGTAGGGAGCGCACACCGGCTCACATAGGGCAAAGGCAACCTCGCTACGAGAGCATTGGTTCAAAGATCGACTGGACGACTCGAACACCGCAGGGGACATTGACCGGTGGAACTGCAACGCAACGTCCGGCGCGCGATGGCGCCGGCGCTGCAAAACCTCAAAGCAACTTTTCCTGACCCGCCATCGTCTGGTCGATCGCGGCTTGCATCGCCATGATTCTACGCCGCGCGTCCGGCCCGTCAACGCCGGCCGACGACGAGCGCGCGGCCGTTGCGGCGCGCCGCCGGCGCGCGGCGTTCGCGCAGCAGTTCGTTGGCGAGTTGAGCGCCGCCATCACCGCGATGCGGTCCGCGCCGCTGATCTTGCCGCCGTCGCGAATTTCGCGCATGCGCTGGTCGAGGAACCCGACCGCCTGCGAGCAATTCCGCGCGCTCGTGTTCCTTGCATGCGACCTTGTAGTCCCGGCCCAGTATCTGGATGTCGAGCTGGACTGCGCGTTCGGCGGGAAGGGCAGATCGGCTGGTCATTCGGCGGGCATCCTGGCAATGAGGGCGTCCAGACGCACGCCGGCCTGCTGCACGCGCGCCGCGAGCTCGCGATTGCGCTCGTGCGCGGCCGCCAGGTCGCGGCGCAGCGACTCGTTCGCGGCGCGCAGCGCGCGCGTATGCGCGAGGAGCGTCGTCAGCTTGCGTTCGAGTTCGGCCAGATCCTTGTCCATGGTAGCGAATATTGGCGGCGCGCGCGGCGCGCGTCAACCAGGTGCGCCTGTTCATCGGGCTGCCAGCGCGGTGGCGCCATCCATCTCGAGGTGCCGATAACGGACCTCGAGGATGTCGAGCTCTTCCGGCGCCGCCCGGCGTGTTGAGCGTGACCGTGTCGCCCTCGCGGGCCTTGAGCAGCGCCCGCGCCATCGGCGACACCCAGCTGATGTAGCCGCGCGCCGTGTCGATCTCGTCCACGCCGACGATGCTGACGGTTCGCTCCTCGTCCCTTGCGTTGCGCACCGTGACCGTCGCGCCGAAGAAGACGCGGTCGTCGTCGTCGTCGTCGCGCCGGGACTGCGGATCGACCACTTCCGCCACGTCGAGGCGCTTGATGAGGAAGCGGATGCGCCGGTCGATCTCGCGCAGGCGCTTCTTGCCGTAGATGTAGTCGCCGTTTTCCGAGCGGTCGCCGTTGCCGGCCGCCCAGGCGACCGTCGCGACCAGTTCGGGCCGCTCGCGGCCGACGAGCTGGTCGAGCTCGTCCTTCAGCCGCGCGAAGCCCGCCGGGCGTCATGTAGTTCTTGCTGCCGGCCGGAAGCGGCGACGCGCTTTCGGGCATGTCGCCATCTTCGTCCTCGTCCTCGCTCTCGCGGGTAAACGCCTTGTTCATGGTGGGCCGTTCCATTGGCGGGGGGGAATGATTATAGGCTGCCCGGGGAAACGGTCGGAATCCTATAATCGCCGCGTTGCCCGACATGCGTTCCCCCTTGCATCGCCTTCCCCACTGGACCGTCGTTGCCGCGCTCGCGCTCATGGCGCTGGCGGCGCTGGCGTTTGCGCTGATCGCAGGGAGCGTCGACTTGAGCGCCGCTGCGGTCGTCCGCGCGTTGTTCTCCGCCAGCGACGATGCCGGCGCCGCCGTCGTGCGCGAGCTGCGCCTGCCGCGCGCCATGGCGGCCTTCGCCGTCGGCGGGCTGCTGGCGCTGGCGGGAACGATGATGCAGGTGCTGTTGCGCAATCCGCTGGCCGATCCGTATGTGCTCGGCCTCTCCGGCGGCGCCGCATGCGGCGCGTTGACCGCACTCCTGGCAGGCGCCGCGGCGCTCGTGACGCCCGCCGCATTTGTGGGCGCGCTGGCTTCGACCGTTGTCGTGTTCGGTCTGGCGCGCGGCAGAGGCGCGTGGGCGCCGACCCGGTTGCTGCTGACCGGCGTCGTCGTCGCGGCGGGCTGGGGCGCGCTCATCATGCTGCTGCTCACTGTCGCGCCCGAGGCCCAGGTCCGCGGCATGCTGTTCTGGCTCATCGGCGACCTTTCCGGTGCCACGCGCGGCGGCCCCGCGCTTCTCGCGCTCGTCGTCGTGCTCGGTGTTGCCATGTCGTTCGCGCGCGATGCCACGCTGCTCGCGCGCGGCGACGTGACCGCCGCCAGTCTCGGTGTTCCCGTGCGAGATGCGACGCTCGCGCTGCACGCGCTGGCCGCACTCGCGACGGCGGTCGCGGTCACGGTGGCCGGCAGCGTCGGCTTCGTCGGGCTGGTCATTCCGCATGCCGTGCGCCTGCTGATCGGCAACGACCAGCGCTGGCTGCTGCCCGCAGCCGCGCTTGCGGGCGGCGCGCTGCTGACATTCGCCGACACGGTCGCGCGCACGCTCGTCGCGCCGTCGCAACTTCCGGTCGGCGTGCTCACGGCGCTGGTCGGCGTGCCGTTGTTCCTCTGGCTGCTTGCGCCGCTCCGACCGATGAACGCGACGGCGCCGATTCTCGCCTGCCGCGGCCTCACGCTGGCCGTGCCCGGACGCACGCTCTGCCGTGATGTCGCCTTCGACGTCCATCCGGGAGAGTGCTGGGTCGTCCTCGGGCCCAACGGCGCAGGCAAGACGACGCTTCTGCAGACCCTCGCCGGATTGCGTCTGCCCGCGGCGGGCGCAATCCTGCTCGGCGGCAAGCCCATTGCCGAATATGCGCCGCGCGGGCGCGCGCAACGCCTGGGCTTCCTGCCGCAGGACACGGTCGACGCGTTCCCGGCCACGGCGCTTGAAATCGCGCTCGGAGGCCGGCATCCGCACATTCCGCGCTGGCGCCCCGAGAGTGCCGCCGACGTGCGGAATGCGCGCGAGGCGCTGGCCGCGGTGGGCATGGATGATGCCGCGCTGCGCGATGTGCAGACGCTCTCCGGCGGCGAGCGCCGCCGCGTCGCGCTCGCGATGCTGCTCGCACAGGACCCGGAAGTCATGCTGCTCGACGAGCCGACCAATCACCTCGACATCGCGCACGAGGTGCGTTCGCTGCGAATTGCTTGCGCAACTGGCGCGCGAACGCGGCCGGGCGGTCGTGATGGCGCTGCACGACTTGACGCTCGCGGCGCGCCACGCGACGCATGCGGTGCTTCTCGGGGACGAGAAGGCCGAGGCTGGACCGGCCGCCGCGTTGCTCAACGGCGGAGAAATTATCCGCGCTGTTCGGCCAGGCACTCGTCGCGGTAGCGCACGCGCGCGGCACGGCGTTCCTCCCTGCCTAGCGGCGTCTTACTGCGATTCGCGCGCGCCGCGTCGAGCATCACGCAAAGCGATTCGACGCCGTCGACGAAGCGCGGACCGGACCGGTGCAGCAGGTCGCCGTTGGCGACGAACAGATTGCCGTAGCGAACGGCCGGCACGTCGCGCCAGCGTTTCCAGTCGTCGAGCCACGGCGGCCGCTTGCCGTCGTCGCTGCCCGCGATGATCGCCTCGGGTGCCGCCGCCACGACGGCCTCCAACGAAACGGTGGGCGCAGGCGAGCGTCAGCGCGCCGAAGACGTTGGCGCCGCCGCACAGCGCGATCGCCTGGGAAATGAGATGGCGCCCGCCGATCGTCTGCAGCGGCTCGTTCCACACCTCGTAGAACACGCGAAATCGCGGGCGCGCCGCTTGTATTTCGCGGCCAGCGCGTCATGCCGCGCGCGCAGCGCGGCGGCAGCCGGCTCTGCCGTCGCGTCGGTTCCCGCGAGCGATGCCCAGCGCTTCGACGTCGCGCGCGATTTCCCGCGATCGCTTTCGGGTCGCTGACGAAGATCGTCGCGCCGCGCGCGCGCAGCGCCGCCAGCTGCGCCGGCATCGTGTACGGCCACGCGACGACCAGGTCCGGCGCCAGCGCGACGATGCGCTCGAGGTCCAGCGCGTTCGCGTCGCCGACACGCGGCAACGCGCGCGCGTCGCGCGGCCAGTCGCTGTGCGCGACGACGCCGACGACCTCGCGCACCGGCGCCGGCGGCGAACAGCAGTTCCGTCGCGTGCGGCGCGAGGCTCACGATCCGCTGCGCCGGCCGCGCCAGCGTCACGACATTGCCGGCGTCGTCGGTCGCCGTGACGGACGCATGCGGCGGCGCATGCGGCGATCATCGCAAGGCCAGCGCCGAGAACGATGTGCCTCACGGCTGCCATCGCGCCGCGCGCAAGAAGATCGGGCGCGCGCACTCTCATGGCTGCCAGCGGATCGCCGCATACACCGTCGCCCCGCCCGTCGAATAGTCCGCGGCGAGCTGGTAGTTCTTGTTGAACACGTTGTCGCCGCGCAGCAGCAGCGGAGAAGCCTTTCGCGAACGGCCACTCGACAGTGAGATTGACGATGCCGTAGCCGCCCATCTTCACGGTGTCGGCGGCATCGTCGTAGCGCAGCGACGAGGCGACGAACTCCACACCCAGTTGCACGGGCCCGGCCTGTTGCAGCACGCTGCACGGCGCCGTGCGCCTGCGCGCGCCGCGGCAGCAGGTTGCCGGTGGCGTCGTCTTTCGGGTCCTGCAGGTCGAGCGACGCCGTCACGCGCGTGTCGCGCCAGCCGAAGTCGAGCCCCAGCGTCACGCCCTCGAGCGTGGCGCGGTCGACGTTCTGCGGCGCGCAGTTGGAAAGCGGCATCGCACTCGAACACGATCAGTTCGCTCACCTGGTTGTGGAAGCCGATCGCGCGCACCTCCCAGCGCGCATCGCCCTGGACGTCGTTCCAGTACGCGCCCGCTTCGACGTTCTTCGACGTTTCGGGCACCAGGTCCGGGATTTGAGATAGCCCGGATAGTAGAGGTCGTTGAACGACGGCGCCTTGAAGCCCGTGCTGGCCCCGGCGGTCAAGCGCCACGACGGCGACAGCTTGTAGCCGAATGCCACGCCGCCCGTCGTCTTGCCGCCGTACTGGGTCGAATCGTCGCGGCGCAGGTTGGCCTGCAGCGCGAATGCGTCGTAACGGAGCTGGTAGACGCCGGTGGCGGAATTGGTGTTGCGCTGCGTGGTCGCGAAGTCGACGTCGGTCGACAGATGCTCCTCGCGGCGCTCGAGAATCACGCCCAGCGAACCCAGCGGCAGGGCGAAGTCGTTCTGCCAGAAGTATTGGCGCTGCGTCGTCTTGAAGGGAGAATTGCCGAAGCTCGTCTGCGACACGGAATCGTCGCTGCCTTCGCCCGCGGTGAGCAGCGACGTCCAGACATCGTTGACGCGGTTTCGGCTCGTTGCGCTCCACGCCTGCACGGTCGTGATCGTGCGATCGTCGAAATAAGGCAAGCCGCCGTCGAACTGCGCATCGAGGCGGTTGCCGAAATACTGCGCAGGCCAGTTCCTGCCCCGCGCCCCATGTCCAGTTCAGGTTGGCGGAAAGATTTCGCGTCGAGAACCCGTCGCGGTCGGGGTTGTAGCTGAAGTTGTCCGGATTGACGATCGCGTTGAAGCCGTCGCTGGTGCGACCCCCAGCCTGCAGCGCGTACCGCAGCGACCCGGTCGTTCCGGCAAATCCGGCGGAAATCGCCCCGGTGTCATAGGTCCCGTAACCGGCGGAAATATTCGGCGTGAAAACCGTCGCCTGGCCGCTTCGTGAACACCTGCACGACGCCCCCGATCGCGTCGGCGCCGTACAGGCTCGATGCCGGTCCGCGCAGGATCTTCGATGCGCTCGATCTGGTCGAGCGGAATCGCCTCGAGCGTCGTCGCTCCCGACGACGACGAACCGGCGCGCAAGCCGTCGATCAGCACCAGCGTCTGCCCGCGATTCGCGCCGCGCAGCAGCGCGCCGGATACCGAACCCGGACCGCCGTTTTGCACGATCTCCACGCCGGGCTGCCGCTGCAGCAATTCGGCGAGGCTCTGCACGCCGCTGCGCAGGATTTCATCGGTGCCGATCACGGTGACGTCGGCGAGCACATCGGCGATCGGCTGCGATGCGCGCGCCGCGGTAACGACAACCGGGTCCAGCGCCGCTGCTCCAGGCAATGCGCCCTGCGCAGTCGCCGCGCTCGCCGCGACCAGCAGGAACGACGACAACAGGACGCGCCGTCGCGTGCAGGGTGACATCGGGAGGGACAAGGGGACCTCCGCGTGGCGCCGTGCATCCCCGCACGGCCATGGGTCAATGGAACAGCGCTCGCCGATCCGATTCCCCACCGAAGTGGCCGTCGGCCGGTTGCAGGCCGGTCTCCGGGCTTGCCGGTCTTGTCCGCGTTGGCCTTCCCATCCAGAAGCGGACAGTGGCGCATTGAGGGGCGGACCGCACCGGCTTACCGTTGCGGGGGCAGCCGCGGCTTTCGCGCGTCGAGTTCCACCTTTCGCGCGGCACCGCATTCCCGTTTCACCCGCCGCGGAAGACGCCCGCGACGGACACCTGCTGGCGCGATTGTAGCGCCTACGCGTGCGCATCCGCCCCTGGACAAACCGCGGGGCGCGAAGGCCGCCGCCTGCTATAATTCGCGCCCCTCACCGGTCGACGCCCCCACGGATTCACCCCCCGCCCCGGGGCTTAGAAGCAGTGGCAAAGAAGCTCTACATCCGCACGTTCGGCTGCCAGATGAACGAGTACGACTCGGACAAGATGGCCGACGTGCTGCACGCCTCCGAGGGCCTCACGCTGACCGGGCGGCCCGAGGACGCGGACGTGATCCTCTTCAACACGTGCTCCGTGCGCGAAAAGGCCCAGGAGCGTGTCTTTCACGACCTGGGCCGCGTGCGCGAGTTGAAACGCGCCAATCCCGACCTCGTCATCGGCGTCGGCGGATGTGTCGCATCGCAGGAGGGCGCGGCGATCGTGCGCCGCGCGCCTTATGTCGACATCGTCTTCGGTCCGCAGACGCTGCACCGCCTGCCGCAGTTGATCGCGGCGCGCCGCGCGAGCGGACGCCCGCAGGTCGACATCAGCTTTCCCGAAATCGAGAAATTCGACCATTTGCCGCCGCCACGCGTGGAAGGCGCGTCGGCGTTCGTGTCGATCATGGAGGGCTGCAGCAAATATTGCTCGTTCTGCGTCGTGCCCTATACGCGCGGCGAGGAAGTGTCGCGGCCTTTCGACGACGTGCTGACCGAAATCGCGGACTTGGCGGACCAGGGCGTGCGCGAAATCACGCTGCTCGGCCAGAACGTCAACGCCTACCGTGGCGTGATGGGCAGTACCACGCAAACGGGCGAGATCGCGGATCTCGCGACGCTGCTCGAATACGTGGCGGAAATTCCCGGGCTCGAGCGCATCCGCTATACGACGTCGCACCCGAAGGAAATGACGCCGCGGCTCATCGCTGCCCATGCGACGATCCCGAAGCTCGCCGCGCACCTGCACCTGCCCGTGCAGTCGGGATCCGACCGCGTGCTCGCGGCGATGAAGCGGGGATACACAGTCCTCGAATACAAGTCGACGGTGCGCCGCCTGCGCGCCGCGCGGCCGGGCCTCTCGCTCACATCCGATTTCATCGTCGGCTTCCCGGGCGAGACGGACGCCGATTTCGCGCAGACGATGAAGCTCGTCGAGCAGGTCGAATTCGATGGTGCATTCAGCTTCCTGTACAGCGCGCGTCCCGGGACGCCGGCGGCCGACCTGCCCGATCCGGTCCCGCACGCGGTGAAGCAGGCGCGGCTCGAAGCGCTGCAGGCGCTGCTCGATGCGCAATACATGGCGCACAGCGACGTCATGGTCGGGACGCGCCAGCGAGTGCTGGTCACGGGCCGCGCCACCCGGAACGAGTGCGAGCTGGCGGCGCGCACCGACAACAACCGGGTCGTCAATTTCGCCGGCGCTGCGACGCTCACGGGCAACTATGCCGACGTGACGATCACCTCGGCACAACCGCATTCGCTGCGCGGCGAGCTCGCAGCCTAGATTCGCAGATACGGCGGCGCGCATCGCCGCTTCGGAGCTTGATATGGAGGCAGTTCCAATGTCGGTCTCTCGCAAGTGCATCGTTGCCGCGGCGCTCGCCGCCCTTTTTCCTCTGCTGCTCGCGGGCTGCGCAACCACGCCCGCCGCCAGTGCTTCCTCTGACACCGAAAAGATGGCCGCCGTAGCGGCTGCAGCAGCGACCGCGGTCGTCAACGCGCCGAAGCCCGGACCCACCGGAGCCGCGCCCGGCACGTCGTTGCCCGCTACCGCAGCCGCAGCAGCGGCGGCTGCGGCAGTGACGGCGGGCCAGCCGCGGCCGTTCGCCGAAGTGATCAAAGAGGCCAAGGACACGGCCGGACTCTTCCCGGTGTGGCAGAAGGACGACAAGGTCTGGTTCGAGGTCGCGCCCGACCAGTTCGACAAGCCGTTCCTGTTCACGGCCAACTTGAGCCGCGGCGTCGGCGAAAAGGGTGTCTACGGCGGGATGATGCTGTTCAACCAGATCGTCGTGTTCAAGCGCATCGGCAACAACGTGCAGCTGATCGCCAAGAATTACGAGTACACCGGCGGCAGCAACGCGCCCATTGCCCAGGGCGTGAAGGAAGGCTTCACCGACAGCCTGTTGGGTACCACGACCGTCGTGAGCCAGCCGCATCCGGAGCGCAAGACCGTCCTGGTGGACGCCAATGCGCTGCTTTTGACCGACATCCCGGTCGGCGAGCGATTCACCGTAGGCATCCACCAGCGCAATTACTCGTTCGACGCCAGGAATTCGAGCTTCGAGGCGGTGCGCAACACGCCCGACCAATCGTCCTTCATCGTGTCCGCGCATTACTCCAATCCCAAGGCCTCGATGCCTCCGTCGCCCACGCCGTCTCCGACGCCGAACCCGTTCCCGCCCTTCACCACGCTGCCGGATGCGCGGAGCCTCTTCCTCGGCTACACCTACAACTTCGCGAAGCTCGGGGAGCCGATGGCGACGCGGCGTGCCGACCCGCGCGTCGGGCACTTCGAGACCCAGATCTGGGATTTCTCCTCGGACGCCAAATTCACGGCCAAGACGCACTACGTGAACCGGTGGCGGCTGGAGAAGAAGGACCCGTCGGCCGCGCTGTCGGAACCCAAGGAGCCGATCGTGTACTGGATCGACCGCACCGTTCCGGAAAAATATCGCGGCGTCGTGCGCGACGGCATCCTCGAGTGGAACAAGGCATTCGAAAAAATCGGCTTCAAGGACGCCATCGTCGTCAAGCAGCAGGAGGCCGACGCCGCATTCGACACCTATGACGCGCGCCACTCGACTGTGCGCTGGTTCGTGTCCACGGACGCCCGATTTGCGATCGGGCCATCCACTGCGGACCCGCGCACCGGCGAAATTCTCAATGCCGAAATCGGCATTTCCGAGTTTTGGTCGCGCAACTACCACACGTTCATCACCGAGCAGGCGCCGACAGCGTGGCCGGCGTTCGACGCTTACAAGGCTACGCTGGCCTTCGACGGCCGGAGCTGCACGTTCGCAAACGATGCGCTCGCGGAACTGCAGTTCGGCCTCGACGTGCTCGAGGCGCGCGGGGACATCGAACCCGGAAGCCCCGCAGCCGAAGCGTTCACGGCCGCCGCGCTGAAGGCGGTCGTCATGCACGAAGTCGGCCATACGCTCGGACTGCGCCACAACTTCCGCGGCTCGACCGTTTACCCGCTCGCGAAGATTTCGGACCCTAAATTCAGCACGGAAGTCGGAATCACCGGCTCGATCATGGATTACACGCCGCTCAACATATCGGTGAAGGGCGAATCGCAGGGCGCGTACGTCGGGACGTCGATCGGTCCGTACGATTACTGGGCCATCGAATACGCCTATCGCCCGTTGGCGAAAGAGACTGAAATCGAAGAGCTGGCAAAGATCGCCGCCAAGGGCGCGACCGACCCGTTGCTCGCGTTTTCGTCCGACGAGGAAGTCATCGCCGGCCTCGACCCGGACGCGAGCCAGTTCGACCTGGGTTCGGATCCGCTCCTCTACCTCAAGAAGCGCCTCCTCATCTCGCAGGAACTCTGGCAGCGACTCCAGTCGCGGCAACTCAAACCCGGCGAGTCCTATGATGTCCTGCGGCGCAGCTTCGAGGCCGGGTTCCGCCAAGTCGGCAGCGCCACCGCGCTCGCGGCGAAATACGTCGGCGGCGTCTACTACGTCCGCGATTACGCCGGCACCTCGAACCTGCCGCTGACGCCCGTCTCGCCCGACAAGCAGCGCGCCGCGTTGAAGCTGCTTGCCGCCGGCGTCTTCTCGGCCGACAGCTTCAAGTTCAAGCCGGAGTTCATGCGCAGCATGGGCATCGACTACCTCAATATCGGATTCGATCGCGCCCAGATGAATCCCGACTTCAGCCTGCGCAGCCGGGTGCTTGCGTTGCAGACCACGACCTTGAACCAGCTGATGAGCGACACCGTCATGAGCCGCCTGCTCGACTCGGAAATCAAGGTGAGCAAGTCCGACCAGGCGCTGCGCCTCCCCGAGCTCTTCACGACGCTGCAGGATTCGATCTGGAGCGAGCTCGCCACGAAAGTGTCGATTCCCGGACCGCGCCGCGACCTGCAGCGCGAGCATCTGCGTCGGGTCGTCAATGCGCTGACGCGGCCCTCGCCGGGGACGCCTGCCGATGCGCGCGCGCTGCTGCGCGAACAAGCGCGCGACCTGTCCGCGAAAATCAAGGTTTCGCTCGCCTCCGGCAACCGCGACATGGAAACGCGTGCGCATCTTTCGGAGGCCTCGAATACGCTCGACGAAGCGTTGAAGGCGCCCATGACACGCCAGGGCGTCTGACCGCGTTCGTGCCTGGGAGGCCGGTGACGCAGGGGATGCAGAAGCGGGCAGGGCAGCGGAGCGTGGTGCTCTCGCCGCCGGACAATCGTGCACTCGCCAACCTGTGCGGGCCGCTCGATGCCAACCTGCGCCAGATCGAGGCTGCGCTGGACGTCGCGATCACGCATCGCGCGGGCGCGTTCACCGTAGCCGGCGAGAATCCGCAGGCGCAGCGCGCCGTGGAGGCACTGCAGCGCTTTTATGCGGCAGCGGAAAAGCCGCTCTCGGTGGATGACATCCAGCTGGGCTTAGTCGAGATCTCGACGCAACCGAAGGCGAAGGCCCACGTCGAGCCCGTCGCCGACGGCACGCCGCACTTGCGCACGCGCCGCGCCGACCTGCACGGGCGCACGCCGAACCAGGTCGAGTACCTGAAGGACATCATCGGCCACGACATCACGTTCGGCATCGGCCCTGCCGGCACCGGCAAGACCTACCTCGCCGTGGCGTGCGCGGTCGATGCGCTCGAACGCGACGCGGTCAAACGCATTGTGCTCGTGCGTCCCGCCGTCGAAGCGGGGGAAAAGTTGGGATTCCTGCCCGGCGATCTTGCGCAGAAGGTCGACCCTTACCTGCGGCCGCTCTACGACGCGCTCTACGACTTGATGGGCTTCGACAAGGCCGCGCGGCTCTTCGAGCACACGACGATCGAATTGGCGCCGCTCGCATACATGCGCGGCCGCACGCTCAACCACTCGTTCATCATCCTGGACGAGGCGCAGAACACCACGCCCGAGCAGATGAAGATGTTCTTGACGCGCATCGGCTTCGGCACCAAGGCGGTGATCACCGGAGACGTGACGCAGACCGATCTCGCGCGCGGCCAGAAGAGCGGCCTCGTGGAAGCAGCGCGGGTGCTGGCCGGCGTGCGCGGCATCGCGTTCCGGCATTTCACGAGCGCCGACGTCGTCCGCCACCCGCTGGTGCAAAAGATCATCGACGCCTACGACCGCGACGCGTCGACATCGAAGACCGACGACCGGAATCCCCGCTGATGGCCCGCGCTGCCCCGGCGCGCGCGAAGGCGCCCGCGTTGTCGCTGTCGGTGCAATACGCCAGCAACGACCGCGACCTGCCCGCACGCCCGAACGTCCGGCGCTGGGTGCGCGCCGCACTGATCCATGATGCCACGGTGACCGTGCGCTTCGTCGATGCGATCGAGGGGCGTGCGCTCAACGCCGAGTTCCGCGGCAAGGACTATGCGACGAACGTGCTCACCTTCGTGTACGATGACGAGAACCCGCGCGCCGGCGACGTCGTGCTGTGCGCGCCGGTCGTGCGGCGGGAGGCGGCCGCGCAGGGGAAGCCTCTCGCCGACCACCATGCGCACCTGGTTGTCCACGGCATGTTGCATTTGCAGGGATTCGACCACGAACGGCACGCCGACGCTGCGGTGATGGAAGCGCGGGAAACCGCGATCCTGGCCACCCTCGGGCTCCCCGATCCGTACGCGGTGCGTGACTGACCCCATGGACAACGACAAGAACGGCCCCAGCCAAGATCGGCCGACGCTGCTGGACCGGATCGCGGCACTGCTGATGCGCGAGCCCGAGGATCGCGACGACCTGGTCGCGATCATGCGCGGCGCATTCGAGCGCAAGTTGGTCGACGGCGACGCCCTGTCGATGATCGAGGGCGTGCTGTCGGTGTCCGAGACCACGGTGCGCGACATCATGATCCCGCGCGCGCAGATGGACTGCGTGTCGATCGACGACGATCCGGCCGAATTCCTTCCGCTGGTCGTGGAAACGCGGCACTCGCGCTTTCCCGTGATCGGCGAGAGCAAGGACGACATCGTCGGCATCCTGCTCGCCAAGGAACTGCTCAATTACTACGCCAATCCCGAGGCTTTCAAGCTTCACGACACGCTGCGGCCCGCCGTGTTCGTGCCCGAGGGCAAGCGCCTCAACGTGCTCTTGCGCGAGTTCCGCGCGAACCGCAACCACATCGCGATCGTCGTCGACGAGTACGGCGGCGTGTCGGGACTGGTCACCATCGAGGACGTCCTGGAGCAGATCGTCGGCGATATCGAGGACGAGTACGACTTCGACGAAAGCGAAGACAACATCATTCCCGAGGCGAGCGGCCGCTGGCGCGTCAAGGCGCAAACCGAGATCGCCGACTTCAACGCGCATTTCTCCACCAAGTTCGACGACGACGAATTCGACACCGTCGGCGGCCTGGTGCTGCGCGCGTTCGGCCGGCTGCCCAAGCGCGGCGAAACCGCAGTGCTGGAAGGCCTGCGCTTCCGCGTCCTGCGCGTCGACAGCCGGCGGTTGTACACGCTGCAGGTCGAACGGCTGGCACCCCCGGCCGGCGCCGACGGAGCGGCGTGAGGTCGACGGCCCGTTCCGTACGAGCGCTGCGGCTTGCCCTCGCCTTCGCGGCCGGGGCCGCGACGGTTTTCTCCTTCGCGCCGTTTCACCTGCCCCTGTTGCCGCTCGCGAGCCTCGCCACGCTGTTCTGGCTGTGGCAGCGCGACTCCAGTCCGCGCGATGCCGCGCTCGAGGGATTCGCGTTCGGCATGGGGCTCTTCGGCGTCGGCGTCTCGTGGATATCGGTCGCGCTGGAAACTTTCGGCGTATCGCCCGTGGTCGCCTACCTCGGCATGCTGGGCCTCGTTGTCTACCTTGCCTTGTTTCCGGCGCTGGCCGGCTGGGCGATCGCGCGCATCACACGGGTGGAAAGTGGCGCACGGCTCGTCGCCGCGGCTGCCGCGTGGGCACTGGCCGAGTGGCTGCGCGGCTACGTGCTCACAGGCTACGGGTGGCTGGCGATAGGGTATGCGGAAATCCTTCCATCACATGCATTACCTTTCGCCGGATTCGCTCCTGTCGGCGGCGTGTACCTGGTCTCACTCGCGATGGCCGCATGCGCCGCCGCCATCGTGTACGGTATCGACGGCCTCGCCGCCGGGCGCGCACGCGCAATGCCGGTCGGCGTGGCGATAGTTGCGCTCATCGCAGGCTTGGGCGCCGCCACCGGCCGCCTCGAGTGGACGAAGGCAGAAGGCGCACCCGTGAGCATCTCGCTGGTGCAGGGCAACGTCGCGCAGCACCAGAAATTCGATCCCGCTTTTCGGTCGCGCACCTACGAGAGGTATCTGCAGCTTGCGCAGCAGGCCAAAGGACGGCTGGTCGTGTTTCCGGAAAGCGCGTTCGCCGTGTTTCTGGACGAGGTTCCCGATTTAGTCCTGGAAACGCTGGTGGCGACCGGCCGCGAGCGCAACGGCACGATCCTGTTGGGTTTGTTCACGATTCAAGCGCCGCTGACCGAAAACGAAGGTCCGCGAATCTATAACAGCGTCATCAGCCTGGGCACCGCGCCACCGCAGCTGTATCGCAAGCATCACCTGGTGCCATTCGGAGAGGCCATTCCGTTCAAGTCGGTGTTCGGTTGGTTCATCAACCGCGTCTTGAGCATTCCGCTCGCCGACCAGGCTGCGGGACCTGCGTTGCAACGGCCGTTCGACGTCGCGGACCAGCGGGTGGCCGTCAACATCTGCTACGAGGACGTGTTCGGCGCGGAATTGGCGGACGTGGCGCGCGACGCCACGTTGTACGTCAACGTCACCAACGACGCGTGGTACGGGCACTCGATCGGCGCGCTGCAGCACAACCAGATCGCGGCGATGCGCGCGCTGGAACTGGGGCGTCCGATGCTGCGCGCGACCAACACCGGCATCACCTCGGCCATCGCGCACGATGGACACGTCATCGACGAATTGCCCTGGTTCACCCAGGGAATTCTCGAGGTCGAAATCGCGGGACGTCAGGGTGAGACGCCCTATGTCCGGTGGGGCGATCGCCTGGTGGTGGTCCTGACCGGCCTCATTCTCGCGATCGTTTATGTCACGTCGAAGCGCTTCCGAAAGGAACAGGCACCCCGATGACCTTCGCCCTCAAAATATCCGGCTTGTCCAAGACCTACCCGAACGGCGTGCAGGCGCTCAGCGACGTTTCGTTGACGATCCAGCCCGGCATGTTCGGATTGCTGGGACCCAACGGCGCGGGCAAATCGACGCTGATGCGCACGCTGGCCACGCTGCAGGATGCCGATGCCGGCACGGCACGCCTGGGCGATATCGACGTGCTGCGCGACAAGGACGCCGTGCGCCGGATCCTGGGTTACCTGCCGCAGGACTTCGGCGTCTATCCCAAGGTCTCGGCCGAGGAACTGCTCGACCACCTCGCGCGACTCAAGGGCCTGAACGACAACGCGACGCGGCGCGATGTCGTCGCCACGCTCCTCCAGCAGACGAACCTTTACGACGTGCGCAAGAAGGCGCTGGGCGGCTTCTCCGGCGGCATGCGGCAGCGCTTCGGCATCGCGCAGGCCTTGCTGGGCGACCCCAAGTTCATCATCGTCGACGAACCGACGGCGGGACTCGACCCCGAGGAGCGCGTGCGTTTCCACAACCTGCTCGCGGACATCGGCGAAAACGTCGTCGTCATCCTGTCTACGCACATCGTGTCCGACGTGAGCGACCTGTGCGCGCAGATGGCGATCATCAACAAGGGGCGCGTGCTGCTGACCGGCGAGCCGCTGGCGCTGACGAAGACGCTCGAAGGCCGTATCTGGCAAAAGGCGATCGCCCGCGGCGACCTCGATGCCGCGAAGCGCGAGTTCCCGGTCATTTCCACGCGGCTACTCGCCGGCCGGACGCTCATCAATGTCGTCAGCGGCGGGCCGCCCGGCGAAGGCTTCATGCCGGTCGAGGCCACGCTGGAGGACGTCTATTTCGCCGCCATTTCGGGACGGTTGAACGCGGCCGCGATCGAAGCGCAGCCGGCCTGATGCGCAACGCGTTCACCATCGCGCGCTTCGAGCTGACGACGCGGCTCAAGCGGATATCGACGTGGGTCTATTTCGCGGTCTTTTTCGCGATCGCGATGTTCTGGATCGCCGCCGCCGGAGGCTCCGTTCCGCACGCGTCCGTCTCCTTCGGCAGCGGCAAGGTCTGGATCAACTCGCCCTATGCCATCGCGCAGACAGTCTCGGTCCTCGGCCTGTTCGCGCTCACGGTCATCGCCGCGCTCATGGGACGCGCGGTGCAGCAGGACTTCGAATACCGCGTCGAGCATTTCTTCTTCACCGCGCCGATCCGGAAGTGGGAATACCTGTCGGGACGCTTCGCGGGGGCGATCATCGTCCTTCTCCTCATCCTGTCGAGCATCGCGCTGGGCGGCGCGCTCGGGCTGTTGGTGCCGGGCATCGACCCGGACCGCGTGGGACCGGTGCGCCCGCTCGCCTACATGGTGCCGTATTTCACGGTAATGCTGCCGAATCTCATTGTCGTTGGCGGGATTTTCTTCTGCATCGCGGCGCTGACGCGACGGATGCTGCCGGTCTACATCGGCAGTGTGCTGTGCCTGATCGGCTTCCTGGTCGCGCAGGGATTGCTGCGCGACATGAACAACAAGGTCGTGGCCGCGATGCTGGACCCGTTCGGCGTCGTCGCCACGTCCAAGGTGACGGAGTACTGGTCTATCAGCGAGCGCAATTTGCGTCTGGTGCCGTTCGACGGCCTGCTGCTGTGGAACCGCGTACTGTGGCTGTCCATCAGTGCCGCCGTCATTGGGTTCACCGCCTGGCGCTTCCGCTTCACCCAGCCGGGCACGACCGGCCCGCGGCGCGCGCCGCCCGCCGACGATGCGGCCGCGGAACCGGCCAGCATCCACGCCCGTCACGTCGTCCCCGATACCGTCCGCGGCTGGCGCCTCCTTCCCCGCATCGTCTGGCTCAACTTCCGCGAGACCGTCAAGAACGTCTATTTCGGCGTCATCGCGTTTGCCGGCGCGCTGTTCCTCATCGCCACCAGCTCGACGGCGGACAACTTCTTCGGAACCAACACCTGGCCGGTGACGTGGCAGATGCTGGAACTGGTCTCGGGGACCTTCACCGCCTTCATGCTCGTGATCATCACGTTCTATGCGGGGGAGCTCACGTGGCGCGAACGCGAGCACCGGCTGGACCAGATCCACGATGCGCTACCGATCCCGACCTGGCTGCCGTTCCTGGGCAAGCTCCTTGCGCTGATGCTGGTGCCCGTCGTGCTCCAGGCGCTGCTGATGCTGTGCGGCCTCGGCATCCAGACGGCCAAGGGTTATCACCATTACGAGCTCGGGCTTTACATCAAGGGGCTGTTCGGCATCGAGTTGATCGACTATTGGCTCGTCTGTGTGCTGGCGTTGACCGTCCATTCGCTGGTGAACCAGAAGTACCTCGGTCATTTCATCATGATCGTGTACTTCATCGTCATCAGCTTCGCGGCCACGGTCGGCTTCGAACACAATCTCTACAAGTACGCGGCCACGCCGCCCTACCTGTATTCGGACATGAACGGCTTCGGCCACTTCCTGCTTCGCGTGCGCGTGTTCCAGGCGTATTGGGCGTCCGCAGCTCTGCTGCTGGCGGTATTCGCCTACCTCTTCTGGGTGCGCGGCACCGTGGCAGGCTGGCATGAACGCGTCGCGACGGCCCGGCAGCGCCTGACCCGACCGCTTGGCGTGCTGACGGCCGCGGGGGCCATCTCGATGGCGGGCTTCGGAGCATTCATTTTCTACAATACGAACATCCTCAATCACTACGTGACGACTTACCAGCAGCAATCGCGGCAGGCCGATTACGAAAAAAAATACAAGCGACTGGCCGACGCACCGCAGCCCAAGATCACCGCGGTCACGCTCAATGTCGACCTTTATCCCAAAGAGCAGCAGGTGCGGATGCGCGGGCGCTACACGCTGGTGAACAAGACCGACAAGCCGGTCGACACGGTGCATCTGCTCTTCTTCGCGGGCGAGCTTGTCACGGTGAACAGGCTCGAGTTCGACGTGCCGGCCGAACTCGCGGTGAACGATGTGCCGATCGGCCTTCGCAGCTACAAGCTCGTCTCGCCGCTGCCTCCCGGCGGCACCACGCAACTCAACTTCGACCTGGCGACGGGAGCGCACGGCTTCACGAACGGCAACGCGTTCACCGACGTCGAATACAACGGCACGTTCGCCAATGGAATGATCCTGCTGCCCTACATTGGCTACCAGTCGCAAGGCGAACTGACGGCCGACCGCGAGCGCAAGAAATTCGGGCTGCCGCCAAGCGAGAGGAAGCGCGATCGCGACGATCCCAAGGGCCTCGCCGAGAATGACCTGTCCCCCGATGCCGACTTCATCACGTTCGAGGCGACGGTCAGTACGGAGGACGACCAGTTCGCGATTGCGCCCGGCTATCTGCAAAAGGAGTGGACGCAGGACGGTCGCCGCTACTTCGAGTACCGGATGGACAGCCCGATCCTCAATTTCTTCGCCTTCCAGTCGGGCCGGTACGCCGTCAAGAAAGACCGCTGGCATGACGTCGCGATCGAGATCTACTACCAGCCGGGCCACGAGTACAACCTCGACCGGATGATCGCCGCCACCAAAGCCGGTCTCGACTACTTCACGGCGAACTTCGGTCCCTACCAGCACAAGCAGTTCCGGATCATCGAGTTCCCGCGCTACCAGGCGTTCGCGCAGTCGTTTCCCAACACCATCCCGTATTCGGAGGGCATCGGCTTCATCGCCCGCGTGCGCGAGGACGACAAGGAGGACATCGACTATCCGTACTACGTCACCGCGCACGAGCTCGCGCACCAGTGGTGGGGACACCAGGTCGCGGCCGGCAACGTCCAGGGCGACACCATGCTGGTGGAAACCATGGCGCAGTACTCGGCGCTGATGGTGATGAAGCACAAGTACGGCGAGGAGAAGATGCAGAGGTTCCTGCAGTACGAGCTCGACCGCTACCTTCTGGGCCGCAGCACCGAGCAGAAAAAGGAGCTGCCGCTCTCCCGCGTCGAGAACCAGCCCTACATCCACTACCGCAAAGGCAGCCTCGTCATGTACGCGCTGCAGGACTACATCGGCGAGGACAACCTCAACCGTGCGATCCGGGCGTTCCGCGACGAAACGGCGTTCAAGGGCCCGCCGTATCCGAACACGACGCAGCTCCTGGCGCACATCCGCGCCGTCACGCCGCCGCAGCTCCAGTACGTCATCGACGACATGTTCGAGACCATCACGCTCTTCGACAACCGCGCGACGGCCGCGAAGGCGACGACACTGCCCGACGGCCGCTTTGAGGTCGCCGTGAAGGTCTTCGCCAAGAAGCGCAAGGCCGACGAACTGGGGAAGGAGTCTGACGCGCCGATCAACGACTGGATCGACATCGGCGTGCTGGACGCCGACAACAAGCCGCTCTTCCTCGAAAAGAAGAAGATCGACCGCGAGGAGATGGAATTCACCGTCGTCGTCAACAGGAAGCCCGCGCGCGCAGGAATCGATCCCTACAACAAGCTGATCGACCGCCGGCCGAAGGACAACACGATCGCCGTCGATATCCCGTAAAATCGAGCCTTCCGACGCCAAGGAAGGACCCGCGGAAGCCGATCCGCGCGCCCCGTCGATGGTTACGTTCCAGCAAGTCATTTTGAAACTCCAGAGCTACTGGGACAAGCAGGGCTGCGCGCTGCTGCAGCCCTACGACATGGAAGTCGGCGCCGGGACGTCGCACACCGCGACGTTCCTGCGTGCCTTGGGACCGGAGCCCTGGCGTGCGGCGTACGTGCAGCCGTCGCGCCGGCCGAAAGACGGACGCTACGGTGAGAATCCGAACCGCCTGCACCAGCACCACCAGTTCCAGGTCGTGCTGAAGCCCTCGCCGCCCGACATTCTCGATCTCTACCTGGGCTCGCTCGCCGCGTTGGGCTTCGATCTCAAGAAAAACGACGTCCGCTTCGTCGAGGACGATTGGGAAAATCCGACGCTGGGCGCCTGGGGTCTCGGCTGGGAAGTCTGGATGAACGGAATGGAAATCACTCAGTTCACCTATTTCCAGCAAGTGGGGGGACTCGACTGCAACCCGGTCACCGGCGAAATCACGTACGGGCTGGAGCGGATGTGCATGGCCTTGCAGGACGCCGAATCCGTGTACGACCTGCGGTACACCGACACGATGTCCTACCGTGACGTGTTCTTCCAGAACGAGGTCGAACAGTCGAAGTACGCGTTCGACGAATCCAACGCGCCGAAACTGTTCGACCAGTTCGCGTTATTCGAATCCGAGGCGCGGCGGCTGCTGGAGGCGAAATTGCCGCTGCCCGGCTACGAGATGATCCTCAAGGCCGCGCACACGTTCAACCTGCTCGACGCGCGCGGCGCGATCTCGGTAACGGAACGCGCCGCCTACATCGGCCGCATCCGCAATCTTTCGCGGCTGGTCGCTACGGCCTATGTCGAAGCGCGCGAAGCGCTGGGTTTCCCGATGCTGCCGCCGGAATTTCGCAAGGGCGCCGAATGAAGAGCGCAACCTTGCTGGTCGAGCTCCTCGCCGAAGAATTGCCGCCGAAGGCGCTCAAGAAACTGGGGGAGTCGTTCGCGGCCACGATCGCCGACGCGCTGCGCCTGCGCGGCTTCCTGGGCGCCGGCGCCGCGGTCCTGCCGTTTGCCACGCCGCGCCGCTTAGGCGTCGCGATCACCGAGGTCGCCGCGTCGATCACCGAACCGCCGCGCGCGGTGCCGCTGTTGCCGGTCAATGTCGCCTTCGATGCGGCGGGCGTGCCAAGCGAAGCGCTCGAGAAGGCGATCAAGGCCAAGGCCGGGTTCGCGAGCTACACGCTCGTGCCGGCCGAGCGCATCGAGCGCCGGCACGACGGCAAGATGGAGCGGGTGTTCTACATCGAGCCGCCGCTTGGCGTGTCCTTGCGGACCGCCTTGCAGGACGCGCTCGACGACGCGCTCGCGAAGCTTCCGATCCCCAAGGTGATGGGGTACGCGGCGGTGGGCAGCTATTACAACGACGTCAGGTTTGCACGCCCGGCGCATAAACTGCTCGCCCTCCATGGCAAAGATGTCGTCGCCGTGCGCGCGCTGGAACTCGATGCCGGCCGCGTTACCGGCGGCCACCGCTTCCTGTCGCGCGGCGACCTCTCGATCAGCGGGGCCGACGTGTATGCGCCGCTGCTCGAGGCCGAAGGGAAGGTGGTCCCGTCCTTCGCCGCCCGCCGCGCCAGGATCGTCGTCGGACTCGAAGGCGCCGCTGCTGACGCAACCCCGATCATGCCCGACGCGCTGCTCGATGAGGTCACGGCGCTGGTCGAGTGGCCCGTGGTTTACGCGGGAACGTTCGACGCCGCATTCCTCGAAGTTCCCCAGGAGTGCCTCATCCTGACCATGCAACTGAACCAGCGCTACTTCGCCCTCGCAGACGACGCGGGAAAGCTCGTCAACCGTTTCCTGCTGGTCAGCAACATCGAGACGGCGGACCCGTCGGCGATCATCCATGGCAACGAACGGGTGTTGCGCGCGCGGCTGGCCGACGCCAAGTTCTTCTTCGACCAGGACCGCAAGCACACGCTCGAGTCACGGCTGCCGAAGCTCGCGCACGTCGTTTATCACAACAAGCTCGGCACGCAGGCGGACCGGTCCACGCGCGTGGGTGCGGTCGCGGCAGCCATCGCCGGCCAGCTCCCCAGCGCCGATCGCGCATTGGCCAGCCGCGCCGCAAAGCTCGCGAAAGCCGATCTCGTCACGGACATGGTCGGAGAATTCCCGGAGCTGCAGGGCCTCATGGGGCGCTACTACGCCGAACACGACGGCGAGCCCCCGGAAGTGTCCGCCGCCATCGAGCAGCATTACTGGCCACGCTTTGCCGGTGACGCGCTGCCGGACGGCCCGGCCGCCCAAAGCTTGGCGCTGGCCGACAAGCTCGACACGCTCGTCGGCATCTGGGGAATCGGCCTCATTCCAACCGGCGACAAGGACCCGTTCGGACTGCGGCGGCATGCGCTCGGTGTGCTGCGCATCCTGCTCGAACGCCGCCTGCCCCTGGACCTGCGCGCGCTCATCCATCTCGCGGCGGAACAATTTCCGGCGCGGACGATCGCGCCCGACACCGAAGCCTCCGTCTACGGATTCATGCTCGATCGCCTGCGCCAGTTGCTGCGCGACGCGGGCGCGTCGTCCAACGAAGTCGAAGCGGTCCTGGCCGACGGTCCGGCGCGCATCGACCTCGTGGCATCGCGGCTGAAGGCCGTGCAGGACTTCGCAACGCTGCCCGAAGCGGCCGCGTTGTCGGCGGCGAACAAGCGCATCGTCAACATCCTGCGCAAGAGCGGCGACGAGGCGGCGCCCGCCGTGGATCGCAGCCGCCTCGCCGACGGCGCGGAGCACGACCTTTTCATGGCGTTCCAGAAACTCACGCCGCAGGTCGAGACCCATTTCAACAACGGCAATTTCGCCGGAGCGCTGCGCGCGCTCGCGACGGCGAAGCCCGTCGTCGACCGCTATTTCGACGACGTCATGGTGATGGCGGACGACCCCGCGATCCGCGCCAACCGGCTCGCCCTGCTGCGCGGCGTCGCCGCGACGATGAACTGCGTCGCCGACATCTCCAAGCTGGCACAATAAGCCGCCATGGTCCAGTTCGCCTCCGACGCCGTGGTCGCGACCCGCGCGGCCAAGTTGATCGTCCTCGACCGCGATGGCGTCATCAATTACGACAGCGACCAGTACATCAAGTCGCCGGACGAGTGGCGGCCGATCCCGGGCAGCCTCGAGGCCATCGCCCGCCTCAATCACGCGGGCTATCGCGTTGTCGTCGCCACCAACCAGTCGGGCATCGGCCGCGGCCTCTTCGACATGGGGACTTTGAACGCGATCCACGAGAAGATGCACAAGGCGCTCACGCATGTCGGCGGGCGGCTGGACGCGGTATTCTTCTGCCCGCACACGGCGGACTCGAAATGCGAATGCCGCAAGCCCAAGCCGGCGATGCTGGCGGAGATCGGCAAGCGCTTCAACTCCGAGCTGGCGGGACTGCCCTGCGTCGGCGATTCGTTGCGCGACCTCCAGGCTGCGGAATGCGTCGGCGCGCAGCCGATGCTGGTGCTGACAGGGAAAGGCGAGAAGACGTTGCGCGACGGCGACTTTCCGAAGAACACGGTGATCTTTCCCGACCTGGCGTTCGCGGTGTCGGCACTCCTGGCCGGCGAGTGACTTAAGCGACCGGCTATCACAGTGTCGGCGCTGCGCTCCCTCCTCTTCCTGCTGTTCCAGCTGCTCGTGACGCCGCTGTATGCGTTCGCGATGATATTGATGGCGTGGTCGCCGCGCGTCACGACCTACAAGATGGCCGCCAGCTGGTGCGCGGTCAACCTGTGGGCGGTGCGCTTGATCTGCGGCATCCGCTGGCAGGTCCACGGACGCGAAAACATCCCTGAAGGCCGCAAGCTGTCGCCTCACGTCGTTCTTTCCAAGCACAGCTCGACCTGGGAGACGCTTTCGCTCACCCAGTACTTCCCGTGCCTGGCCTACGTGGCGAAAAAGGAGCTGTTGTCGATCCCTTTCTTCGGCTGGGGCTTCGCCACGGCCTCTCCGATCACCATTGACCGCAAGGCCGGCGTAGACGCGATGCAGCAGATTGCCAGCCAGGGGCGTGAACGCTTCAAGCAGGGTTTCTGGATTGTCATCTATCCGGAAGGAACGAGGATCAAGGCCGGCACGCGGGCGAAGTACAAGACCGGAGGCGCGCGTCTCGCCGTCATGCTCGACGTGCCGGTCATCCCCGTCGCGCACAACGCCGGCTATCTGTGGCCCAAGGGCATCTTCGGCAAGAAGCCGGGTACGATTACGATGACGATCGGCAAGCCGATATCACCCACGGGCAAGGAGCCGCTGGCGCTGATGCACGAAGTGGAGACGTGGATCGAAGGCGAAGTCGCGCGGCTGGGCGTGCCCACGTGATGCGCGATCGCGCACGTCCCGCGACAGCGCACCTTCGCCTGGACGAGGTGAGCCGCGGGCCCGACGCCACGCGCGTCCGCGACGGCCTCGCCAAGCGCATCGTGCTGTCCGGCGAAGCCGTCGACTACCGGCTGATCCGTGCGCGCCGGCGCACGATCGGCATGGAGGTCAATCTCGAGGGCCTGACCGTCCGCGCGCCGCGCTGGGTGACGCTCGGGGAGATCGAGGCCGCGTTGTTCGAACGCGCGAAATGGATCGTCAAGGCGCTTGCCGAATGGCGCGCCCGGCGCCGCGACGTGATGCCGCGCGTCTGGAAATCCGGCGCGCCGATCCTCTACCGCGGACGCGAATTAGCGCTGGAAGTCTTTCCCTCGCGACGCGCGGCCGTGGCCCCGGATCTTTTCAACCTCACCGTGCTCCACCCCCACGCCCACGACGAGCGGCAAGTGGCCGAACTGGTGAGCAAGTGGCTGAAGGATGAGGCGTGGAACATGGTCGCGCCGCAGGTCGTACGGTATGCGCAGCGGATCACGTCGGCGACGCCCGCCATGCGCCTGTCCAATGCCCGTAGCGAATGGGGAAGCTGCAACGCGCGCGGCGAGATCCGCCTCAACTGGCGCCTCGTGCAGCTGCCCCCGGCGCTGGCCGAGTACATCGTCGCGCACGAGGTGGCGCATCTGGTCGAACTCAACCACTCCCCGCGCTTCTGGGCGATCGTCGAGTCGCTGATGCCCGGACATGCGGCGCTGCGCCGGGAGCTGGAGGACTGGACGGCGTTATTGGCCGCGTAGCGGGATTCGCTACGATCGCAGGACCCGGCAGCCGCGTCAGATCCACCGTCAACCCCGCCTGCTCGCGCAGGAGGCGCGTGAATTCCGCGGCAAGCTCCTTGCCCGAGCGCATGTCTCGCCACACGCCGCCGTCGGCACGAAAATGAAAGCCGCCGGAACGCGCCGCGACCCAGATCTCGCGATTGGGAACGTGGCGGTTCACGATGAGCTTGCTGCCGTCCGAGCATTCGATCTCGAGAATGCCGTCGCGCAGGCTCCAGTCGGTGCCGCTGTCGGCCTCATTGCGGTCGTCCGCAAGCGCGGCATCGAGCGCCGCGCCGATTGCCGACAGCGTGGCGTCGGCAGAGGCGATGAAGGCGCTGTCGGTGGTCATGGTCACGCGTGATAGGATTCACGCCGATGTTACGTCAATTCCGCATCCTCGCCGTGGCAAGCGTCGCTCTCTGCGCGGCGGCATGCGGCATCAAGGGGCCGCTCGTGCTGCCCCCGCCCGCAGCGCCACCAGCGGCCGCGCCTGCGTCCGCAGCGCCCGTTACCGACCCCGCCAAGCAGACCCCCGCGCCGGCCGAGCGCAAGCCGTGACCGCCTTTGTCTATCGCGACGGCGAACTGTGCGCCGAGCGCGTGCCGCTGTCCGCAATCGCGGCACGGTTTGGTACCCCGTGCTACGTCTATTCGCGCGCCGCGCTCGAATCCGCCTGGCGCGATTTCGACGCCGCGTTCGCGGGTGTCCCGCACCTCGTCTGCTACGCGATGAAGGCCAATCCGAACCTCGCGGTGCTCGATATCTATGCTCGGCTCGGGAGCGGCTTCGACATCGTCTCCGGCGGCGAACTGGCGCGCGTGCAGGCGGCCGGCGGCGACCCCGGCAAGGTCGTGTTTTCCGGCGTCGGCAAGACCGAAGGAGAAATGGCGGCGGCACTTTCCGCCGGCATCCTCTGCTTCAACGTCGAGTCCGCGTCGGAGCTCACCCGGCTCGATGCCGTTGCCCGCCGCGCCGGTCGCATGGCGCCCGTCAGCTTCCGCGTGAACCCGGACGTCGATCCCTTGACGCATCCGTATATCTCGACGGGTCTGAAGGAGAGCAAATTCGGCATCGCCTACGCCGATGCGCCCGCGCTTTACCGCCACGCGGCGGCGCTGCCGAACGTCGCGGTCCATGGCCTCGACATGCACATCGGCTCGCAGATCACCGAGCTCTCGCCGTACCGCGAAGCCGTGCAGAAAGTGCTGGAGCTCGTGGATCGGCTGGCCGCGGACGGGATCCCGCTGGCGCACATCGACCTGGGTGGCGGCCTGGGAATTCGCTACCGCGACGAGACGCCGGTGCCGCTCGCGGACTATGCGGCAATGGTCATCGGTCTCTGCAAGGGCCGCCGCGAGAAGCTTCTCTTCGAACCGGGCCGCCATCTCGTCGGCGAAGCGGGCGTGCTGCTGACGCGCGTCGAATACCTGAAGCCGGGCGATCCCAAGAACTTCGCGGTCGTCGACGCGGCGATGAACGATCTGCTGCGTCCTGCGCTCTACGACGCGTGGCATCCGGTGACGGCGGTGCGGCCGCGCGACGGGCAGGCACGGCGCTGGGACATCGTCGGCCCGGTGTGCGAAAGCGGCGATTTCCTGGCGCATGACCGGTCACTCGCGCTCGCCGAAGGAGACCTCCTGGCCGTCGGCGCGGCGGGCGCGTACGGCATGACGATGAGCTCGAATTACAACGCGCGGCCCCGCGCGTGCGAGGTGGTTGTCGACGACAGCAACATGCATCTGGCACGCCGCCGCGAGCGCGCGGACGAGCTCTTCGTCGGCGAATCCAGGCTGCCCTGACGATCACTTTTCGCGCCGCGCGCGCACTTGCCATGTGCGCGCGAACGATTTCCGCGGACCCCGAATTTCGCTCCAAAAGCTGCATTTCCGGTGTGTGCGAAATCGCAACACTCGCGATTCCAAGCACCGGAATCGGTGGCGAAATCTTGCAAATTGGACAAACGTGGCTACAATGCAGGCAGCAGGCGGAGTGGGTTTGTCAAGTGCTCCAAGAAAAAATAAGGCGCACAAGCAAATCAAAGTGGTACGCAAAGAGGTACGCCACTTAAGGACAGTCCGACGCCTCCTGCTTGGATAAGAAGCAACATAACAGTTATGGTAACTCAGACAGGAGAAACCTAAATGATGGCAGACATGATGTCCATGATGACGCCTGCGGCCCCCGCCGCGGCGCCGAAACGCAAGGCCGCTAAACGCAAGGCCAAGAAGAAAGCCACGACGAAGAAGAAAAAGGCGACGAAGAAGAAAGCCGCCCCGAAGAAGAAAAAGGCGACGAAGAAGAAAGCCGCCCCGAAGAAGAAAAAGGCGACGAAGAAGAAAGCCGCCCCGAAGAAGAGAAAGGCAGCGAAGAAGACGAAGAAGAGGAAGGCCGCCAAGAAGACGACGAAGAAGAAGGCCGCCCCGAAGAAGAGGAAGGCCGCCAAGAAGACGACGAAGAGGAAGGCCGCTCCGAAGCGGAAGGCCGCCAAGAAGAAGGCGACCAAGAAGAAGGCCAAGAAGCTGTAAGCTCCTTCGTCAGAAAATCCGTCGCCAGAGCGCGATGGATGCAAAACGGGCGACGCCACATGCGTCGCCCGTTTTCATTGGTAAGGGAATTGCGGAGTCAGCCGCCGGCGTTGCCGTTGGTGCGCGCCGCGTTCGACGCCGGAGGTGTCTTCGCCGGCCACCGGTTTTGGCTTGGCCGCGACCGCCTTCGCGGGCGAGGGCTTCGTTCCGGCATGCGTTTGTTTGCTGGCCGCACCCTTGGTGGCCACGGCGCTCTTGGTCCGTCCCCCGGCCTTGCGGACCGGCACTACATCGCTCGTGACACGCAGTTTCTGGCCCACCGCCAGCGTGTCCTTCGCGAGCCCGTTCCACGATTTCAATTCCTGCATGGTGACGCCATACCGCGCCGCGATCACCGCCATCCGATCGCCTTTCTTCGCGGTGTAGTAGAACGTGCGGCCCGAGGGGACCGTGGTGAATACCGCCTGGGAAAGCGACGCGACCGCTTCCGTCGATGCGCTCTGCGAAGGCACGAGCAGCGTATGCCCGGCCGGGACCTTCGCCCGCGCACCGATGCCGTTCACGGCGCGCAGCGTCTCCACGGACATGCGGTACTTCGCCGCAACCTGCGGCAGCGTTTCATTGGGGCGCATCCGGTACGCCTGCCACGATACGGTCGGCTGGTTCGTGAGGTCGAGCTTGGCGGCGAAGAGCTCGGCGTTGTCGATTGGCAGGAGGATAGTTTGCTCGTCCGCCCCGGCGATCACAGGCCGGTTGTGCTGCGGGTTGAGCGCCAGGAAATCCTCGAGCGAAATTTCGGCGAGTTCCGCGGCGAACTTCGTGTCCATCTTGCGCGTGGTCTTGACCACGGCGAAGTACGGCGCATCCGGGATGTCCGCCAGCGCCAGGCCGAACTTCTCCGGATCCCTGACGATGTTCTTGACCGCCTGCAGTTTCGGCAGGTAGTTCTCGGTCTCCGCCGGCATCTTGAGGCTCTCGTAATCGGTCGGAAGTCCCTTCGCCCTGTTCTTCGCGATGGCCTTCGCGACATTGCCCTCGCCCCAGTTGTAGCCCGCCAGCGCCAGCTGCCAGTCGTTGAAATCGCCATGCAGCTTGACGAGGTAGGTCAGGGCCTTGTCCGTCCCCGCCACCACATCGCGCCGCGAGTCCATCCAGAAGTCCTGGTTGAGGCCGTAGTGCTTCCCGGTCGAGGGAATGAACTGCCAGATACCGGACGCGCGGCTGGTGGACATCGCCACCGGGTTGTAGGCACTCTCCACCATTGGCAGGAGCGCGATCTCGGTGGGTATTCCCCGGACCGTCACTTCGCCGACGATGTGATACAGGTAACGCCGGCTGCGCTCCACCATCCGCGCGACGTAGTCCGGACGATCGGCATACCAGCGTTCCCATTTTTCGACGAGCGGGCCGTTGATGTCGGGGATTGCGTAGCCGGCGACGATGCGATCCCACAGGTCCGGAGCCGGCGCCGGCAGAGGTTCCAGTTCGGCGCGCGCCGCGGCCGCAAACGGATCGGGCGGCATCGGTTCGGCAGCAGGCGGCGGTTCGGGGGGACCGACGTCGAGGATGACGGGCGCGGGTTCCGGGGGTGCGGGAGGTGGAGCGGTCGTCGCGCATCCAGTCAGCGCGGCGGCAATGAGAAGAGTCAGAGCTGATCGTAAGCGCAATTCGGTTTTCCAACGCAAAAGTCTGGCGATGGTAGGCTGGGTCACGCCATGAGTCAACCAAGTCCGACAGGCATCCGGACAGCCGGTTCCATTCGCCCAATGCGGCAAGCGACGCAAGGGGTGGGAGTTGTCCGCGCATGCGTGGATGGGGATAATCTGCCGCATGGACGCAACTTCGCACCCGCCGGCGGGTCCGTCGACGACACTCGCCCAGTGGTTCGCCACAGATCTGGGGAAATACCTGCTGGCGCGCGAGCAGGCCTACTTCGACCAAGCCGTGGCCGATATCTTCGGCTTTCACGCCATGCAGGTCGGCCTCCCCGAATGCCCGTTCCTCGCGCAAAGCAGGATTGCGTCGCGCTGGACGCTCGACTACGACCCTCCCGCCGACGTGATCGCCGATCCGCACGGATTGCCGTTCGCCGAAAACGCGCTCGACCTCATCGTCTTGCCGCATGCGCTCGAATTCACCGACGACCCGCACCTCATGCTGCGCGAGGCGTATCGCGTCATCCGCCCCGAAGGCCAGATCTTGATCGCGGGCTTCAATCCGTTTTCGCTGTACGGCGCCAAGCGGTACTTCGGGCGCGCGCAAACCCCGCCGTGGAACGGCAATTTCATCGCCCTCTATCGCCTGAAGGACTGGCTGACGCTGCTGGGATTCGACGTCGTCGGCGGCCGCCTCGATGCCTATGCGCCGCCCTTCACCAGCCAGAAATGGCTGCACCGTTTCAGCTTTCTCGAAGCCGCCGGCGATCGCTGGTGGCCGATCTCGGGCGGCGTTTACTTCCTGCGCGCGACCAAGAAAGTCCTGGGAATGCGGGTCCTGACGCCGGCATGGGAGCGGCGCGAGCGGCGCAAGAAGGCGCTCGCCCCGGCCGCGCGTGCGCGCGAAGGCATCACGACGTCCGAGCGCACGCCGGAATGACGTCGGTCGCGATCTACACGGACGGGGCCTGCAAGGGCAATCCCGGTCCCGGCGGCTGGGGTGCGCTTCTGCTGTCCGGCGGACGCGAGCGGGAGCTCTTCGGCGGCGAGGCGCACACGACCAACAACCGGATGGAACTCACCGCCGTCATTCGCGCGCTGGAGTCGTTGAAGCGCGGCTGCGCCGTCGAAATCCACACCGACTCGCAATACGTCAAGAACGGCATCGAGACGTGGATCCACGGCTGGAAGCGCAACGGCTGGAAGACCGCCGACAAGAAGCCCGTCAAGAATGCGGAACTGTGGCGCGAACTCGATGCGCTGCGTTCGCAGCATGAAGTCAAGTGGCACTGGGTGAAAGGTCACGCCGACAACGCCGGCAACGTGCGCGCCGACGAGCTGGCCAATCGCGGCGTCGCCACGATCGCGGCGAGCAGCTAGCTCTTGTCGAGCCGCCGCGCGAAGACCTGCATTTCCCTTTGTGCCTGCTTGTCGCCGCGGCGGCCGGCGACCGCGATGCCCGCGGCAAAAGTCTCGCGCGCTTCGGCTGTGCGGCCGGAATCGGCGAGCGCCCGCCCGAGCAGCTTCCACGCCGCCGTGTATTCTGGGTCCAGCGTGACCGCCTGGCGCAGATGGAGCGCGGCACGCTCCGCGTCGCCGGCCTTCGTGTATTCGTTTCCCAGCGAATAGCGCAACAGCGCGCTGTCCTTTCCCGCGTCGAGCATTTTCAGGAAATTGGCCAGCGCGCCCGTGGGGCCGCTCGCGGGAGCCTCGGCCATTATTTGAGGATGAAAGCGCCGCTCTGGCAGTCGACGCGCCGCATCGGATAGATGACTTTCTTGTCTTCGCCGCTCACCTTGCCTTCGACGGTTGCGTAGAGCCAGCCGTCCCGTCCGCCACGGCGATAGACGATGCGCTGCGGAAATTCGACGACGGGATTCGTGAACGTGAAGATCGTGTCCTTGTCATCGGTTGCCGTCGCCGTCAGCTTGAACGACGATTCCTTCTTGCTCGGCGGGAGCGCGACGTAGTAGACGCCGTCCGGACGTGTTTCCAGGCGCAGGTACCCATAGTCCTGTGTCTTTCCCTGCATCAGCGAATGCCCCGCGCCGACCATGAGCCCTCCGCGCAGCGGCAGCCAATGCTCGCGGAATTCGTACTGGCCGACCTCGCCGCGCCAGCAGCCTTCGAGCCACGCGAGCGAGTTCAATTCGAGCGGTGGAGAGGCGGCTTTGGCAGGCTCTGCCGGAGTTGGCGAGGCGGCGGCTTCTGCCGGGGCTGGCGATTGCGCATGGAGCCCAGTCGCCGCGAGGTAACAGCAAAGCGCGAGCAGCGCGGAAAATGAGGCGGCAATGCGGTCGCTATGGGGAATCGGCATGGTGGGGAAGTTTGTCATTGCTGCCGCGCGAGCGGCAAGTTGAGGAGGAGATTCTGCGGCTTCAGGTTGAGCCGCTGCGCGTGATCCATCGCCATCGCGAGATATACCGGGCGGCCTTTGATCGCCGGGCGCATGTCCGCGGAGTCGGCGAATTCGAGGCGGAAGAGGCAGAGCAACCGGCGCATCCTTTCATCATCGATGTCGGCGCGATTGTACAGATCGTTCAGGAGTCCGCTCGCTTCGGCATCGAGGCCGACGTGCCAGACCCAGTGTTCGTCATCGATCGCCCGCTCCTGCGAGATCTTCACGGTGACCGCCAGGAAGTGCCGGATCCATTTCTCGAGGACGCGCGTCAGCGCATCGAGCGCCGGCTGGCCGCGGTTGAGACTCAAGGAAAAATCGTGGCGCTCGTCACGCTCCCAATACTGCGCCGCATTGGCGTCGTCCATGACGTCGAGCTCGATCGAGCGGGCGGGCGTCTTGTTCTGCGCCAGCAACTCTCCCAGCGAGCCGAATCCCGCTGTCGTCGCGAAGAGCTCGACCGTCGCCTCGTCTGCCGCCATCACGGCGCCGTCCTCCGTGACGGCGATCTTCTGGGTCCGGAACAGCATCTCGGCGGCGCGCGCCTCCATGGGCGACGCGGCCTCCCCCAGGATGTGCCGCAGCAGCACCTGCGTCAGTTCGCGCACGAAGACCGGCGGCACGTCGACGCCGTCGCCCAGGAACAGGCCTACATAGGCGGACTCGAGCGAATTCGCGGCCAGCAAGCGTGCACGAAAGCGCAGCCAGATATCGTAGTTCTCGCGCGCGTCCGCGTCGGCCAGCGCCGTCAGCGTGGCAGGCAGAACGGCATGGCGCGGATTGGCAAGCAGCGCGTCGTGCAACGCGAGCTCGGCAGGACATGAGTCCGGAATCGGCGAAAGCTCCGGCCGCGTGAGGTAGGTGCGCAGGAAGTCGTCGCTGATGGACAGGCGGCCGTCGCCGCCCTGGGTGAGAAAGCGATAGCCGCAAGAGGGCCAGAAATCGGGCATCAGGGTTCGTCGTCAGCCGCCGAGCATCGCCTTCTTGAGGTCCGGCTGGACCGGGTGGTCGCCCAGCCAGACTTTGGTCAGCGCGCGATTGAAGGCTTCGCCGGAGATCGATCCCTTGGCTGCGCCATTGAGGCCTATCTTGGTCGTGCCGTCGACGAAGTCGAGCGTCACGACGTCTTTTTCCTTGACGTCGCCCAACGACTTCATGATCGCGACCAGTTCCGCTTGCTGCGTGTTCACGGCATTGAGCACGTCCGCCGAATTGTTCTCCTTCAGCCCGTCGAGCAGCGCATCGACCAATTGATCGGGCGTCAGGTTGCGCAGGACGTTCATCTGGATCCGCCGCGGCCCCTTGGCCAGCACGGCGCCTAAGTCCGCCGCCTTCGCCGGAACGTAGAGGCTGCCGACGTAAACCTTGAAGATCGCGCGCGTGCGCACGCCCGCGCCGTTCAGCACGAGTTCCTGCCCTCCCACACTCGCCTTGTCGTCGATCTTGACGCCGGCCACTTCGATGGCAAGTGCGCTCGATGCGACCACGAGGGCCGCGATGGCGATGATGACGTTGCGCATGACCCTGTCCTCCGTGGTTGGCTTCCCGCGGTGGCGCGGCGGATTGAAACTATACGCGGGGGCGCGGACGCGGAACGGCGCTCACAGCCGCTCGAAGATGCCCGCCGCGCCCATCCCCGTGCCGACGCACATCGTGACCATGCCGTATTTTTGTTTCCGGTGCCGCAGGCCGTGCGTGATCGTCGCCGTGCGAATCGCGCCCGTGGCGCCGAGCGGGTGGCCGAGAGCGATGGCGCCGCCCAGCGGATTCACCTTCGAAGGATCTAGCCCAAGTTCCCGGATCACGGCGAGCGCCTGCGCGGCGAAGGCCTCGTTCAATTCGATCCAGTCGATCTGGTCCTGCTTCAAGCCGGTGGTCTTGAGGACCTTGGGGATCGCCGCAATCGGTCCCACCCCCATGATTTCCGGCGGCACACCGCCGACCGCGAAGCCGACCCAACGCGCAAGCGGCGCCAGGTTGAGTTCCTTCAATACGCGTTCGGAAACGACGATCGAGGCGCCGGCGCCGTCGGACATCTGCGAACTGTTGCCTGCGGTGACCGAACCCTTTGCCGCGAAGACCGGGCGCAGCTTGGCCAGCCCCTCGGCGGATGTGTCCGCGCGCGGACCCTCGTCGCGCAGGATCTCGCGGCTCTTCGTCACGATCCTGTCGGCGGCCAAGTCCGGCAGGTTTTCCTGTACGGTGATCGCGCTGATCTCGGCGTCGAACTCGCCCTGGCTTTGCGCCGCCAGCGCCTTCTTGTGCGAGGCCAAGGCAAACGCGTCCTGATCCTCGCGCGAAATCTTCCACTGCGCGGCGACGTTTTCCGCGGTGATTCCCATGCCGTAGGCGATGCCGATGTGCTCACCCTTGGCGAACACCGCCTCGTTCAAGGCCAGCCGCCCGAGCATCGGGATCATGCTCATGCTCTCCGTGCCCGCCGCGATCACGATGTCGGCCTCGCCGCTGCGGATGCGGTCCGCCGCGATCGACACCGCATTGAGTCCCGACGAGCAGAACCGGTTGATGGTCATGCCGGCCACGCTCGAAGGCAGGCCCGCGAGCAGGAGGCCGATCCGCGCGACGTTCATCCCCTGCTCGTACTCGGGCATTGCGCAGCCGACGATGACGTCGTCGACCCGTTTCGCATCGACCGCGGGAACCTGCGCCAGGACGCGCTGCAGCACGTGCGCCAGGAGTGTGTCGGGACGCGTTGACCGGTACGCACCACGCGGAGCCTTGCCGACTGCCGTGCGCGTCGCGGCGATGATGTACGCGTCCTGCATTTGCCTGGTCATGGAAGTCTCTAATTCCGCAGCGGCTTGCCGGTTGCGAGCGTGTGTGCGATCCGCGCCTGCGTCTTTTCGTTCCGCAGGAGGTTCATGAATTCACGCCGCTCGAGCTCGATGAACCAGTTCTCGTCCACCAGGCTGCCGGGTTCGAGTTCGCCGCCGCACAGCACGCGCGCGACTTTCAAGCCGACCTCGAAATCGTAGGGACTGATGAAGCCGCCCTCGCGCATGTTTACGAGGATCATCTGCAACGTCGCCAGCCCGGTCTTGCCGGCAACGGGCACGTTGCGCGGCGGCAGCGGCGGACGGTAGCCCGCGAGCGCCAGCGCCTTGGCCTGCGCCTTGGCCACATAGAGCAGTTCGTAGCCGTTCATGACGACGATGTCGGCCGGGCGGAGGTAACCCAGTTCCTTGGCGTCCAGCGCGCTCTTCGCAACCGTGGCGGTGGCGATCGTCTGGAAATAGGTACGCAGGAACGGGAACTGGTCCATTTGGCTTCCGTTGGCCCCGCGCTTGACCTCCTCGGCCGCTCGAATCGCGAACTCCTTGGTGCCGCCGCCCGCGGGCAGCAGGCCCACGCCGACTTCGACCAGCCCGATATAGGACTCGAACGCGGCGACCACACGATCCGAGTGCATGATGAATTCGCACGACCCGCCGAGCGCCGTTCCGCGCACCGCGCACACGGTCGGTATGAGGCTGTAGCGCAGGCGCAGCGCCGTCTTCTGGAAATTGGCGACCACGCTGTCGATGACCTCCCACTGCTTCGCGGCAATCGCCGGGGCGAGCTCGGACAGGTCGGCGCCGAAGGAAAACGGCTCCTTCGTCTGCCAGATCACGAGCCCCGCGCAATTGCGTTCGGCTTCATCGATTGCGCGATTGAGGCCCGCGATCACGGCTCCGCCGATGGTGTGGGCCTTGGTCTTGAACGACACGATCGCGACGTCGTCGCCCAGATGCCACATGCGCAGTGCGTCGGTCTCGAATATCGTCGTGCCGGTGTCGCTCGACTCGCCCAGGACGGGATCGGGAAAGAGTTGGCGGCGGTAGACCGGCAGCGTCGAACGCGCGGCGAAAGTGTCGCGGCCCGCGGAATAGGCGCCCTGCGCGGTGTGCACGCCGTGCGCCGCCGTCACCTTGGTCCCGGTCACCCACGCGGGCAGCGGCGCGTCCGCCAGCGTCTTGCCGGCCGCGATGTCCTCGGCCAGGAATGCGGCGATGTCGTTCCACCCCGCGGCCTGCCAGGTTTCGAACGGGCCCATCTGCCAGCCGAAGCCCCAGCGGATCGCCAAGTCGACGTCGCGCGCGTTGTCGGCGACTTGCGCGAGATGGTACGCGCTGTAGTGAAAGAGGTCGCGGAAGATCGCCCACAGGAACTGTGCCTGCGGGTGCGCGGACGAGCGCAACCTCGCGAACTTCTCGGTCGGCGATTTGATCTTGAGCAATTCCGCCACATCCGGCGCCGCCTGGCCCGCCGCAGCGCGATAGTCGCGCGTCGCCGGATCGAGGACCTGGATGTCCTTGCCCACCTTGCGAAAGAACCCCGCCTTCGTCTTGGCGCCCAGCGCGCCCTGCGCAACCAGCGCCGCCAATACCGGCGGCGTGGCGAACAGCGAATGCCATGGATCATCCGGCAACGTGTCGAACATCGTCTTGACGACGTGCGCCATCGTGTCCAGCCCGACGACGTCGGACGTGCGGTAGGTCGCGCTCTTTGCGCGCCCGATGGCGGGGCCGGTAAGCGCATCCACGACGTCGAAGCCAAGCCCTAGGCGCTCCGCATGTTTCATCGTCGCAAGGACGGAAAAAATGCCGATGCGGTTGGCGATGAAGTTGGGCGTATCGCGGGCCCGGATCACGCCCTTGCCCAGCGTTGTCGTCAGGAATTCCTCGAGCGCGTCCAGCAGCGCCGCATCGGTCTCGGGTGCGGCGATAACCTCGACCAGATACATGTAACGCGGTGGATTGAAAAAGTGGATGCCGCAAAAGCGTGACCGGACGCCTGCGGGAACGGAGGCCGACAGCGCCGCAATGGAAAGACCCGAGGTATTGGATGCAAGGATTGCGTGCGGCGCGATGTGCGGCGCGATTTTCTCGTAGAGGTCGCGCTTCCAGTCGAGGCGCTCGGCGATGGCTTCGATCACAAGGTCGCATTCGGAGAGCCGCGCGAGGTCGCTTCCATAATTGGCGGCCTCGATCGCCGCGGCGCGCTCCTTCACTCCCAGCGGAGCGGGTTCCTGTTTCGCCAGTCCGGCGATCGCCTTCGCCACCAGTCCGTCGGGATCGCCCTCCTTGGCGGGAAGGTCGAACAGCACGACGGGGATCCCCGCATTCGCGAAATGAGCCGCAATTTGCGCGCCCATGACGCCGGCGCCCAGCACGGCGGCCTTGCGGATGAGCAGCGGTGAGGATGACATGAGCGGGACGCCGACGAAGCCCAAGGCTGTATGGGCCGGAACGCGGATGCGCAAGGCACCGGCAGACGGATTCTACCAAACGCGACTATAGGCAATCGCCTCGAAAAGCGCGGGGCGCGCGACGGCGACTGCCGGAATAGCCGATCGGCTCCTTTAAGAAGCGACGGCCAGGTTTCCCGGGCCGTCATGCACTGCAAGTTCGAGCGATTTCAGGAGCGGTCGCGCGGTAACGCTAAAACGTGTACGTCGCCTGCAGCGAGAAGATCGTCGTGCTCACATCGTACGAACCATTGACCAGGCCGTTGGCCGCCGTACTCCCCTGATTCTGATTGAAGTTCGGGCTGTCCGCAAAGATGTAGACAAAGCCGGCGTCGAACTTGAAGTTCGGTGTCCACTTGTACTCGCCGCCGATGGCAAGCCACCAGCGGTCGGAGTCCGGCAGCCGTACCGTGGGGTCGTTCGTGACCGGCGTCTGGTCGAACGCCACGCCGAAACGGGCCTTCCACTGATCGTTGTACCGGTAGGTGGTACCCACCGCGAACCTCCACGAATCGTCCCAATTCAACGGTGTCGCCGCTAACGGTGGGGGCGCGCTCGTCACGAACTTGAGCTCCGTGATACTCGACCAGCCGGTGAATTGCGCGTCGGCCATCACCTCCCACTGGGGGTTGATCCGGTAGAGCATCGAGAAGTTGGCGATCTGCGGTATGGTGATGTCCGAGGAGACGCCCCGACCGTACAGCGCCTGGCTGTTGACCCCGGCGGAGAGCGCCGCGATCGTCCCGGCCAGTTGGGCAGGCGTGCCCGGCGGCACCGTTACCGTCGGGTTGTTGAAGTCGACGTTGCCCGTCGCGCTGTACTTCATTTCCGAACGGTAGCCGACACCCAAGCGCAACTGGGGCGTCGCATCCCATGCCACGCCGATGTTCCAGCCCCACGCATCATCGTCGGCGGTGATCGTCGCCTTCGAATCGAGCCCGGATGTCGCCTGCGCGATAGCGTTGAATGTCGCCGATCCGGGCGCGATGCCGTTCGCGGCGGCCGCAGTCAGCAGCGCACCCGAATAGTTGGCGTTTTGCGTAAACGTGGCGTTGATATTCTGGTAGTTGACGCCGACCCCGACAGCGAATTGCGGGACCGGCCGCCACGACAGGGCCGGATTCACGTTGATCGTCTTTATCTGCGACTTGAGCCCCTGATACCGGCCGATCCAGCCGTCGTCGTATTCCGTCGTCAGGCCGAACGGGGCGTTGATCCCGAGACCGAACGTCCACTGCTGGTTGATCGGCACGGCGAGATACAGGTTCGGCACGAAGTTGTCGCCGCCCGCGTCACCACCGTTACCGCCAAGGGGCTGATTGGCTGCCGGGAGTGAGGCGTTGTTGCTGAACTTGATCGATGGCGTGATGATGTGCAAGGCGCCCACCGCCTGAATGCGCGGAATCTGCGAAAGCGCGGCAGCGTTCCACCACATGGCGCTCGCATCGTCGGTGAACGCCGCGCCAGCGGCATTCGCGTTACCTATGCTGCTCCCACTGTTCTCGTTCAGCTGAAACCCGGTGCCGAATGCCTGGCCTGCGCCCAGCGCGAGCGTCAGGCCGGCCACTGCGGCGGCCACGCGAGTGCTTCGAAATTGGTTCGATTGCATGGGTTTTCCTCTCTCCTTCGCGGGGAACTGCCTGGATTTAGGCTCTGTTGCCTAAAGGTTCTTTTATCCGGCCGCGAGGCACTTTCCCCTCCGAAACCGGGTGTTGGGGAAACTATACACCCGGACCCCCGCGCGACTAGGCTGCGGCGCCCCCTTTTTCCGTTGACCGGCCCAGGGGTGTCTCATTCTGGCGGCACCTCGTTGGCACCTCCCGCGGCCGCCGGTCCGCGCCGACCGCGACATAGGTAAGGCTCGCCTCGGTGACCTTGACGGTGACGAGATCGAGTGGATCGCGCTGCGCATAGACCTCGACCCCCACTGTCACCGACGTTCTGCCCACTTTCGTGATTTCGGCGAAAAACGTCACGAGATCGCCGACCAAGACCGGCTGCTTGAAGGTAAACGAATTCACCGCAACCGTGGCCACGCGCCCCCGCGCATGGCGGGCCGCGATGACGCCGCCCGCGATGTCGACCTGCGCCATGATCCAGCCGCCGAAAATGTCGCCGTGCTGGTTGACGTCCGCCGGCATCGCCAGCACGCGCAGGACGGGTTCCTTGCCGGGGAGGCGGGTGGGTCGATCGGTCACCATGCGCCCTGCCGTTTACCGAAATTCCAGACGTCAGGCGGCTTGCGCGGCCTGACGCTTCGCTTCGTCGCGCAGCTCGCGCCGCAGGATCTTGCCGACGTTGGACTTCGGCAGGTCGGCGCGGAACTCGACGTCGCGCGGGCACTTGTACGCGGTCAGGTGGGCGCGGCAATGCGCGATCACGTCTTCGGCGGTAAGGCCTTCGTCTTTCTTCACGATGAAGAGCTTCACCGCCTCGCCGGCTTTGGGGTCGGGAATGCCGATCGCAGCGCATTCGAGCACGCCGGGGTGCATGGCGACCACGCCTTCGATTTCATTCGGGTAAACGTTGAAGCCGGAGACGAGGATCATGTCCTTCTTGCGATCGACGATTCGGATGTAGCCGCGTTCGTCCATCACGCCGACATCGCCGGTGGCGAACCAGCCCTCGCGGTCGATCACCTTGTCGGTCTCGTCCTGTCGCTGCCAGTAGCCTGCCATCACCTGCGGACCGCGAATGCATATTTCGCCGGGCGAGCCCAGCGGCACGACCTGGCCCGCATCGTCGCGCAGGATGATTTCCGTCGAAGAAATCGGCAGGCCGATCGAGCCGTTGTACGCGGGCAGGTCGAGCGGGTTCATCGTTGCCGCCGGGGACGTCTCGGTGAGTCCGTAGGCCTCGACCAGTGGCACGCCGGTCACCTGCTTCCACCGGTTCGCCACGGCTTCCTGGACAGCCATGCCTCCGCCCAGCGTCAGGCGCACGGACGAGAAATCGAGCTTGTGGAAGTCGGGGTTGTTCAGCAGCGCGTTGAACAGCGTATTTACTGCGGTAAACGCGGTGAAGCGGTACTTCGCCATTTCCTTCACGAAGCCGGGAATGTCGCGCGGGTTGGGAATGAGCACGTTCTCGCCGCCCAGCGTCATGAATACAAGGCAGTTCGCCGTCAGCGAGAAGATGTGATAGAGCGGCAGCGGCGTGATGATGATCTCGCGCGCATCGCCCAGGAACGGATGCAGCCACGCGCGGGCCTGGAGGAGATTGGCGACGATGTTGCGATGGAGCAGCATGGCGCCCTTGGCCACGCCGGTCGTGCCGCCGGTGTACTGGAGGAAGGCGATGTCGTCGTGGCCGATCGGCAGGCGCTCCAGCGTGCGTTTGCGGCCGTCCGCGAGCGCGTCGGACAGGCGGATCGCGCCCGGTATCGAAACCTTGGGTATGACTTTCTTGACGTGCCGCAGCACGAAATCGACGATGAGCCCCTTCAACCCCATCAGCTCGCCGATCGACGTGATCACCGGCTGGCGGACCTTGGTCTTGGCGCGGACCTGCGCGAAAACGTTCGCGAAGTTTTCGACGCACACGATGACCTCGGCACCCGAATCGTTCAGCTGGTGCTCAAGCTCGCGCGCCGTATACAGCGGGTTGACGTTGACGACCGTGCAGCCGGCACGCAACGTGCCGAACAGGCACACGGGGTACTGCAGGATGTTCGGCATCATCAGCGCGACGCGCGCACCCTTCTTGCAGCCGATTCCCTGAAGCCAGGCGCCGAACGTCGCCGAAAGCGTGTCGAGCTCCGCGAAGGTGAGCGTTTTCCCCATGCAGGAAAACGCGGGACGGGTGCCGTACTTGGCGACACTTTCCTCGAACACGTCGCGAATCGACGCGTATTCGTTGACGTCGATCTCCGCGGGCACGCCCTTCGGATAGTGCTTGAGCCAGATTTTTTCCAAGACGCTCCTCCTTGCCGCGGCGGTTTCTCTTGCGGCGCGACACCAGTCCGGCTTGGGATTTGTCGCGAATGGCGCGGGCTCATGCGTGGAGCGGCCGCGTCCTCAATGGAAAATCGTACACCAGAAGCCCGCGCTGCGGTCGCTCCGGTGGTCAGGACGCCGTGGGCAACGTCGCGGCGTAATGCAGCGGCCCGCCGCGAAACGGCGCGAAACCGGTGCCGAAGATGGCGCCGGCATCCACAAGGTCGGCATCGGCGACGATGCGTTGCGCCAGTGCTGCCTTCGCTTCGGCGACCAGCGGTTCGATGAGGCGGCTCCCGAGACCTTCCGGCACGGCACCCGCCGCGCCCTTCTGGGCCTTGCCGTCGACCCAGGCATAAAAGCCGCGTCCGCTCTTGCGGCCGAGATTTCCCGCCGCGACGGCTTCCATGAGCTTTGCCGGCGGCGCCACATCGTCGCCCAGCAGCTTGCCGACCGCCACGCAAATGTCGAGGCCTACGGTGTCGGCGAGTTCGATGGGCCCCATCGGCATGCCGAACGCGAGCGCGGCCTCGTCGACAGTCTCGGGCGCAATGCCTTCGTCCACGCACCGCATCGCGGCCATCAGGTACGGCGCGAGGATGCGATTGACGAGGAAGCCCGGCGCGCTTTTCACCGGCAATGGCAGCTTGTCGATCTGGCGCACGAACGCGGCGGCCTGCGCGGCCAGCGATTCGCGCGTCTGCCGGCCGACGACAATCTCGACCAGCATCATCTTCGGCACCGGATTGAAAAAATGCAGGCCGATGAGGCGCGACGGGTCTGCCATCGAGTGCGCGATATCCTCGAGCGGGATGCTCGACGTGTTCGATGCGAGAATTGCGCTCGGCTTCGCCTTCGTTTCCAGCGCGGCGAACAGCGCGCGCTTGGCGTCGGCGTTCTCGAAGATGGCCTCGATGATCACGTCGGCGCGCGCAACGCCATCTCCGCCCACGTCGGGTATGAGGCGGTCGGTGGCATCGCGCACGCGGCGCGGGTCGCGCAAGCGCTCGGCAAAGAGCTTGCCTGCCCGCTGCATCGCCGGCGCAAGGCGCTGCGCATCCTGGTCCTGCAGCGTCACCGTGAGGCCGCGCACCGCGCACCAGGCCGCGATGTCGCCGCCCATTGTGCCCGCGCCCACCACGTGGACATGCGCTGCGCGGAAATCACCCTCCTTGCCTAGGCTTTTGAGCCGCTCCTGCAAGCCGAACACGCGAAGCAGATTGGCCGTTGTCGGAGATCTGAACAGTGCCGGTATCGAAGCGGGATCGGATGCAGGCGCCGCGAGCGCGTCGCCGTCGTACTTGACCCACAGGTCGAGCACCGCGTACGGCGCCGGGTAGTGCTCGCGGCGCGCGCGTTGCGCGACTTTTTTCGCGGCCGAGGCGGCAATCAACCGGCGCGCAATCGGGTTCAGTGTCAGCGACAGCGGGAATTTGAGTGTACGCGGCGGTGGCAGCGCGCGCAGCACGCCGCGCGCGGTATCGTTCATGATCCGCAGCGGAACGCACTCGTCGGCGATGCCGATCTTCTTCGCGCGACGCGCGTCGATCGTCCTGCCGGTCAGCAGCATGTCGAGCGCCGCAGGCGCGCCGGCAAGCTTCGGCAGGCGCTTGATGCCCCCCCACCCCGGCACGATGCCCAGCATCACCTCGGGCAACCCCAGGCGCGTTCCGGGCTCGTCGATGACGACGCGGTAACGGCAGGCGAGCGCCAATTCGAGTCCGCCGCCCAGGCAGAAGCCGCGCACAAGGGCGAGCGTCGGATACGTGACGTGCGCCAGGCGTTCGAACGTGTCCCAGCCTCGCTTCACGATCGTCAGCGCGCCCGAGTCGTCGGTCACCTCGCCGAATTCCGCGACATCGGCACCCGCGATGAAGCCGCTCGCCTTGCCGGAGCGTATGACCAATCCTTTCGGCGGGTCACGGTCGAGGATGTCGAGCGCATCGTTCAGTTCGGCGAGCACCGCCGCCGACAACGCATTGACCGCGGCGCCGGACTTGTCGAACGTGAGCCACGCGAGGCCATCGCCATCGCGGGTAATGGTCCAGTGCTGCATCAGGTTCCTTGCGAGTTCAGGTGAATTGATGTGGCTGCGCGACAATGCCCACTGCCAGCGCGCCCGCCCCAACGTTGACACCGGCCGCCATGGACAGATGGCTCCAATGCACCTCGACGCCGCGAGCGGACGCCGCACGGGCCAGCGCGACGAAACCGCCCAACTGCGCGAGCGACGACCAGTTGCCGCCATAACTCAAGTTCACGAACGGCGCCACCAGGCCACGCTCGATTTCGCGCGTCACGTTGGCGAACACGCGCTCCGCCGCCGCGGCAAAATGGCGGACCTTCGCCACCGGCCCGGATTCCCCGCGAAAGCAGCGCGCGATGGGCTTCATGTCCAGCGCGTTGCCCAGTGCATGGCCGATGAACCCCATGCTCCGGTCGCCATGCGAGCGCGCCCGCGCGTGCAGGTAATCGAGGTCCGAAGGCACGATGTAGCCATAGGTCTGCGCGGCGATTTCCTCCATGCGCCGGACGATGCGCGTCACCGGCGTATCGGCGCGAATCAGCCGGGCGAGTTCCATCACCTGCACGCCCTGCGCCGCGAACATGTTCCCGCTGTCGAACACACGCATCGCAAACGGCCCAGGCATGCCAGCGGCCTGCCGCACCGCTTTGTATTTCGTGATGATCTGGAACGAGAATTTCTGCGCCGTCGCGAAGATCGGGCTGCGCTGCGAGGCGATCGTGACGCAGAGAACATAGTCGAAGTCGACCACGAGCCGCTCCATGAAAAGCGCCTCGAGCTGCTCCTCGGAATAGGGCCGGATCTCGACGTCGGTGACGCCCGCGGCCAGGATGTGCTCGGAGAATTTTTTCGTGATCTCCTCGTCCCGCACGTCGACGACTTCGCGGTTGCCGATGCGAATCGGAATGGGCATAACCCGGACCGGGTTCTGTGCGATGAACGCAAGCGGCAAGTCGCACGCCGCATCGACCAGCAGGCCCACTCGCATCGGTATCTCCGGATTTCGCACGCCCGACGCGCATTTTAGGCGTTGCGCGCCTCAAATCCGCTCGATCAGCATGGCTCCGCCCAATCCGCCGCCGATGCAGATCGCCGCCATGCCGAGTTTGCCGTTGGTGCGGCGCAACACCTCGAGGACATGGAGAACGATGCGCGTCCCCGAAGCGCCTACCGGATGACCCAGCGCGATCGCGCCGCCGTCGACATTGAGCCGCGTTGGGTCGAGCGCTCCGAGCGCCCCGGGAAGCCCCAACTCGGTGCGGCAATAGTCGTCGCTCGCCCACGCGCGTTCGCATGCGATAACCTGCGCCGCGAATGCTTCGTTGATCTCCCATGCGTCGATGTCGCTGAGCGCGAGATCGCGTCGCTGCAGGATCGGCGTGGCAGCATGCACCGGCCCCAGGCCCATCTGCGCGGGATCAAGTCCCGCCCATTGCGAGTCGACGACACGCCCGATCGGCGTCAGTTGGTGCTGTTCCACGGCGCGGGCGGACGCGACGACGACCCATGCGCCGCCGTCGGTGATCTGCGAACTGTTCCCCGCGGTCACGTTGCCGTATTTCTTGTCGAAGAAGGGCCGCAGCTTGGCCAGGTTGTCCGCGGTGGAGTCCTCGCGCACGCCATCGTCGGCTGCATAGAGCTTGCCCGCCTTGTCGTACAGCGGAACCAGCTCGCGATCGAACTGACCGGCCTTCTGCGCAGCCAGCACGCGCTGGTGGCTGCGCGCCGCGTATTCGTCCATGTCGCGGCGCGTGATGCCGAAGCGGAACGCAAGATTCTCCGCCGTCTGCCCCATCAGCAGGCCGCAGATCGGGTCGGTCAGCCCCTTCATGAGCGCTATCACCGGGGCTAGATAGCCAGGGCGGAATCTTGCAAGAAGCGTAGCGCGTTGGGCCAACGACTTCGCCGCATACCAATTCGAAAGCCACATGACCATCGCATCGGAGAAGAGCAGCGGCGCACGCGACAACGCATCCACGCCGCCCGCCAGCACCAGGTTGGACCGGCCCGCCTTGATATTGCTGATCGCGGAGTCGATCGACTGCATGCCCGACGCGCAGTTGCGCATCACCGTCCAGCCCGGCACCTTGAGGCCGCACCCCATGCGTAAGGCGGCGACGCGGCCGATGTTCACCTCGTCCGCCGAGGGCGCCGCGCACCCGAGGATCACCTCGTCCAATTGCGTCGGAGCAAATTTCTGGCGCATCAGGAGCGCGCGCCCGGCATCGGTCGCGAGGTCGGATGCCGCGAACGGCCCCGGCCGGTTGCGCGCCTTGAGGAACGGCGTGCGTGCGCCGTCGACGATGTAGATCGGCTCGGTCATCGTTCGCGTGTCCGTACGCGACGCGTCACGCAGCGGCGCGATGGCTGCGCGGCGGCGGCCGCGCCGCATCGATGGCCGGCTGCAGCAGCGATGCTCCGAGGTCCTTGTCGAAATCGTCGACGCGGATCACCTTCGACGCGAGTTCGCGCTGGACCACCAGCGCGCGCGCTTCGTCGCCGCTCACGATGCCCGCGGCGAGCGCGCGGTCCGCCAGCACGTCGATGCCGGCACCGGGGGGCAATTTGCCATCGAGACGGCCTTCCTTGATCGCGGAACGCAGCTTTGCCTCGACCGGTTCGGCGGCGATCGTCGCGGCCAGCGCGCGTTCGATGAGGCCCACCGGATCGTCGTCACCGGCGCCGATGTAAATCCCGGCGGTCAATCGGTCGCGCGCAGCGGAGGGCTCGACCAGAACCTGGGCGACCGAGTGGCCGAGCTGGTCGGACGGCACCACGTAGGGACGTCCCAGCGGGAACACGATTCGCCGCAGCGCCGCCGCGAGGAAACGATTCGGGAAATTCGAGATCACGCCTTCGAACGCGTTCTGCGCACGAAACATCGCGTCCCAGATCGCCCAGTGCATGAGCGGCGCGTCGGCGGCCTGCCGGCCTTCCATCTCGAAGCGCTTCAGAGTGGCGGAGCACAGGTACATGAGAGAAAGGATGTCGCCCAAACGCGCGGAGAGTTTTTCCTTGCGCTTCAGCGCCCCGCCCAGCGTGCCCATCGACACGTCCGCCAGGAAGGCCAGCGCCGCGGAGAAGCGCGTCAGCTGCTGGTAGTAGCGGCGGGTCTCCGGCGCGACATTCTCCGGAACCGCGACGAAGTGCGATCCGGTCCACCCCATGACGAGCGTGCGGGCGAGGTTCGCGAGCGCGAAGCGCAAGTGGCCGAACAGCGCCGCGTCGAATGCGATCAATGCCCGCTGCGCATCGGCGTGACGGGTCGCCTTGATTTCCTTCAGGACAAATGGATGGCAGCGGATCGCGCCCTGCCCAAAAATGATGAGGCTGCGGGTCAGAATGTTCGCGCCCTCGACGGTGATCGCGACGGGGTGCTGCATGTACGCGCCGCCCAGGAAATTCGCCGGGCCCATGCAGATGCCCTTGCCGCCCAGGATGTCCATGCCGTCGTTGATCAGCTGTCGGGCCCGCTCGGTGATGTGGTATTTCGCGATCGCAGTCAGCACCGCCGGCTTTTCGCCCTGGTCGATCGCGCCTGCCGTGATCATTCGCGTGGCGTCCATCATGTACAGGTTGCCGCCCATGCGCGCGAGCGGCTCCTCGATGCCCTCGAACTTTGCGATCGCGGTCTTGAACTGAGTACGCACGCGCGCATAACCGCCGACGGAGCGCACGGCGAGAATCGCCATGCCCGTGTTCGACGACGGCAGCGAAATGCCGCGGCCCGCGGCCAGGCATTCCATCAGCATCCGCCAGCCGTGGCCCAGCATCGATTGGCCGCCGATGACCCAGTCCATCGGGATGAAGACATCCCTCCCCGAATTGGGGCCGTTCTGGAACACGGCATTGAGCGGCATATGCCGACGGCCGATTTCCACGCCCGGGTGCGAAGTCGGAATCAGCGCACACGTGATGCCCAGATCCTCCTTGTCGCCTACGAGCTTGTCCGGGTCATAGGCGCGAAACGCGAGGCCGAGCAGCGTGGCGACCGGGCCCAGCGTGATGTAGCGCTTCTCCCAGGTGACGCGAAGACCCAGCGTGCGCTTGCCTTCGTGCTCGCCCCAGCAGACGAACGCGAGGTCGGGAATCGCCGCGGCGTCGGATCCTGCGTTGGGGTTGGTCAGCGCGAAGCACGGGATCTCCTGCCCCTTGGCGAGGCGCGGCAGGTAGTGGCGCTTCTGCTCCTCGGTACCGTAGTGAAGCAGCAGTTCGCCGGGCCCGAGCGAGTTGGGCACCATCACGGTGATCGCCACGGTGCCGCAGTGCGTGGACAGCCTGGTGATGACTTGCGAGTGCGCGTAGGCGGAGAAGCCGAGCCCGCCATACTCCTTGGGAATGATCATCCCGAGGAATCCCTTGTCCTTAATGTACTGCCAGACGTGCGGCGGCAGATCCTTGTAGACGTTAGTGGTCTCCCAGTCGCTGGTCATGCCGCAGAGCGTCTCGACTTCGTGGTCGAGGAAGTTTTGCTCCTCGTCGGTGAGCGCGGGGCGCGGCGCGCCGAGCAGCCGCTGCCAGTTGGGGCGGCCGGAGAAGAGTTCACCGTCCCACCAGACGGTGCCGGCTTCGAGCGCATCGCGCTCGGTCTGCGACATCGGCGGCATCAACTTCCGGAACGCCGAAAGCACACCCTCGCTGACGAGTTTGCGCCGCAGCGCAGGAACGGCCAACGTCAGCGCAGCGACCGCGAACGCGCCCGTCGCCACGACGTTCAACGCGATCGGCAGCGCGTGCGTGAACCACGACGCTCCGAGGGCCACGGCGGTGGCAAGCCCCCAAGCACGGCCCGAGGCATTGACGTACGCGAGGGCCAGCGCGCTCGCTGCGATCAGAAGGAGAAAAAGTAACGTCAGCATTGTCATGTTCCTAAGAGATTCCGAATAGCGCGCGGAAGACCTGGGTCCGTCAGTCAGCGTTCCATCAGCGCTTGCGCGTGAGCGCGCCGTCGACTTCGCGCGTCACTTCGGTCAGGTCGGGCAGCGGCGCATTCAGTCCCGCGAGCAGAAAGGGCGCGAGCCTGCGCAGCAGGATTTCGTCGTTGTCGGTCTCGCGCGGGCTCAATTCGCTGATGATCTTGTGCGCGTCCGTTCCCGCCAACGTGTAAGACAGCGCACCCATGATGAAGTGCAGCCGCCACGACAACTCCTTGCGCGGCAGGTGAGGCAGCGCGCGCCCGAAAGCCGCCTTGAAGCGCGCGATCATCACGGCGTACTGCTCCGACAGGAAGTGCCGGATGAACGGCGCCGGATCGGCATAGGCACGGCCGAGAAGGCGCAGGAAATTCTTGCCGCCGCGCGCCGGATCGCGCGCGAGGCGCAGCGCCGGGACGAAGAGCGCCATCAGGATGCGGTCGCACGAAATAGCACCGGGCGCAGCCTTGGCCTCCAGCCGGTCGAGAATTTCGACGCGCTCCTGATTCATCGGATCGAGGCGCCGCGTCAACACGGCCTCGAACAATTCCTCCTTGCTGCCGAAGTGATAGTTCACTGCCGCGAGATTGACTCCCGCGGTGGCCGTGATCGAGCGCAGGCTCGTCGCCTCGAAACCATGCTCCATGAACAGCGCCTCGGCGGTGTCCAGGATGCGTTCCTTCGTCGCGGCAGAGCCGCGGATCGCGCCGATTGCAATCACCTTTGCTTCCATCTTCATCTCTCGCACGCCCCGTTATCACGACCGCGTGGCGGCAGCCGGTTGCACGCGCCAGCGCCTGCTCTTCGTCGCCCCGGCACCGGCAGCGCTTACAGTAGAGCCGATATCAATCGAACGTTCGTTTGAATTCTAGAGGTGATTCCCGGCGAATGTCAATAGTTTCCCCCGCGCCGCTCAGTGGCTCCCGCCGGCCCGGCGGGCGTTTTCCTCGGCCTGCTTCTTCATCGATTCCAGATCGCCTGTCAATAGCCCTGCGCCGACCTTCTCGAGATAGTCCGCGCGCTCCTCGAGGATCCGTTTTCGCTCCGCGACGAGTTCGCGGCTGATTCCGGTGGCCATGTCGCCGCCCTCGACACGCGCATCGACCGGGATGCGCGCGGCCTCTTCGCGCAGGCTGCGCGAGACACGATCGGCGTATTCGCGACTGGTAACCGCTTTCGCATTGGAGGAAGTCTCGATGAATTTCGCGCGAGCGATGCGCGCTACGTCCGCCACGCTCAGGCCGTAAACGCGCAGGACGGCGAGCACAAGCGCAATGCCGACGCCGGCCGCGTAGAGTTTCGTCACCGTGGAGAAACGCTTGCGGGCCGCATTCATGGGATCGCCTGCCGCTCTGGCCCGGACGGTTGCGCATAGGCCGCCTCGATCTGCGGCGCGAGTTTCTGGAGCAGCAGCGGACGCTTCAGCTTGAGCGTGGGCGTGAGCAGGCCGTTGTCCACACTCCACGGCTCCTGGCTCATGATCACGCGCCGCACGCGTGTCCAGCGCGGGAAGTCCTTCAACTGGTCGTTGGCACGGCGTATCAGTTCCTTTTCGTCCGTCTCCTTCGTGACGGCGAGCAATACGACATAGGGGCGACCCTCGCCCACCAGCATCACCTGCTCGAACACCGGGTCGTGCAGAATCGCGAACTCGGCATCCTGCGGCGGCAGCTTCTCGCCATTCGACAGCACCAGAATGTCCTTCGCGCGGCCGCGGATGTAGATCTTCACGTCCTTGATTTCGGCCAGGTCGCCCGTGCGCAACCAGCCGTCTTCCGTCAGCGTCGCGCGCGTCGCCTCGGGATTCTTCCAGTAGCCCTGCATCACGTTCTTGCCGCGCGCCAGCAATTCGCCCCCTTCGCCAAGGCGTACTTCGATTCCCGGAAGCGGCGGACCGACCGATTCGGGCACGTTGTCGTCATCGCGATTCACGGAAATCACCGGCGAGGCCTCGGTCATGCCGTAACCCTGCAGCATCGGTAGCCCGAGCCCGATGAACGTTTGGGCGAGCGCGGGCTCGAGCGCCGCGCCGCCGACGACCGCAAGGCGCAGGCGCCCCCCCAGCCGCGCGAGCACAGGTCGGGCGACGAGCGCGCGCAATCCCGGCACGAGCACGCGGTCGAGCAGGCTGCCTTTACCGGTCGCCACGCGAAAGCCGCGCGCAACACACGCGTCGAACAGCCGCTTCTTCGCCGGTGATTCCGCCAGCGATGCGTCGATGCGCGCCTTGAAGCGCTCGAAGATGCGCGGAACCGCGAAGATGGCCGTGGGCGCCTGTGACGCGAGATCTTCCGGGATCTGCGCGATGCCGCGGACATAGGCCACCTTGGCGCCGAGCGACAGCGGCAAATAATAGCCACCGGTGCGCTCGAACATGTGCGACAGGGGCAGGATCGACAGGAACAAGTCGTCCGGCCGCGCCATGTGCGTTTGCGCGCATTGCGCGACGTTGGCGATGATATTGCCGTGCGACAGCATGACGCCTTTCGGCCTGCCCGACGTCCCGGACGTGAAGCAGATCGTCGCCAGCGTGTCGTCGGCGAGTTCGCTGACGATGAGTTCCGCAGCGGCCGGCGAAAGAAAGGCGTCCACCGTGGGCAGGGGCTCGCCTTCATCAGGGCTCAGCACGACGAGCGGCGGCAGCGCCTGCGCGGCGCAATTTGAGAGCGCCGCGGCGATGCGCGAATTCTCGACGACCAGCAGCCGCGCTTCCGCGTTGCCGACGCACCAAGCGACGTTGTCGGCGTTGTCGTCCACGTACAGCGGAACCACGACGAGGCCCATTCCCAGCGCGGCGATGTCGATCGCCACCCAGTTGACGCCGTTCCGGACGCAGATCGCGACCCGGTCGCCCGGCACATACCCGTCGCGCCGGAACGCCGCCTGCCATCGTCGAGCGAGCGTGGCGACTTCCTCGACGGTCACGTCACGCCATGCGTCGTCGACATAGTGACGGAACAGGGCGAGCGAAGGCCGCGTCAGGTGCCGCGAAAGGAATTGGGCGATGTTGCCTGGCATCGGTCCTCCTTAAAGCTGCGCTGGCCGCAGTCTTGTGTGCGGATTGTGCCTACTTGCGGGCCGACAAGCCATCACGGACATGTCGAGTTGGCTATACTTCTCGCGGGAGAAAGTATCCATGGCCACCATTTCGATAGCCCGCAAGCACACGCTTTCCCACAAGAAGGCCAGGGACGTCGCGGAGAAGATCGCGAAGGACCTGAAGAAGCGCTTCGACCTCGCCTACGAATGGGACGGCGAGCACATCAACTTCGAACGCCCGGGTGTCACGGGGCGCATGCACGTGGGGCGTGACCGGATCAAGCTCGACGTGCAGTTGGGCTTGCTGCTGGGCATGCTGAAGCCGTCGATCGAAAGGGAAATCGACGCGCAGTTGGACAAGCTTCTGGGTTAAGACCCCTAGGCGCCTGCCGGGGGTGGCGGGACGTGGAACAGCAGCGGATCGGGAAAAGGATCCTGCGCGCCGCCGATGATCGCCTCCATGATCTGGGTTTCCCGCGCGTCGATCGTGCGCAGGAATTCCTCCGCGCCGCCCATCGCCCGGAACGCCGCGAAGCCGCGCTCGAGAAAATCCTGCAGGCCGGTAAGACCCGCGAGCCGCGCCGGTTGCCGCATCATCGCGAGCGCCGTGCGCGTCAGTGCCTTGGCGACGTGCTGGTCGAGTGCGGTCCCGATGTCGTTGATAAGCTTGATCTGCCGTCGGCGCGACGGGAAATTGCCCGCGCGGCGATAGGCCTTGCAGTACTCGAGCACGGTGAAGTGCCCGTCGGCGCGTGGAAGCCTCGCGAGCAGCACGCGGTCCAGCTCCTGCGACAGCGCATTCAACTCCATCGCCAGCGCCACGGTCGCGATCACGCGTTCCGGCAGCACCTTCACCATCATGGGAACGACGCGGGCGAGGTCGGCGTCGCGGCGGCTGTAATCGCCGGGACCATAGAGATCGTTCTGGAAAAAGGCGATCGCCGCGCCATAACGCGGATCGGCGGCGAGGTCGGCGTAGGTCATGCGCAGGCGCCGCGCCTGCCAATACGCGACGCGCTCCAGCGAGCCCGCGAGAATCGGGTTGCCGGTGCGCTCGGCATGAAGGCGCTGGACGCGCGACAACTCGCGCACGAGCACCGCCGATGCGGCTGGGACGGAATCTGTTTCGGCCATCGAGGCTGTCGTCGAGAACAGTTAAGGTCGCACCTGCCCAGAGTCTATCCGATGCCCGCCGTTATTGTTTTAGATTGATTCCTCTACGCCGCGTGTCTAATGTCGGGAACCCCCGGCTGTCCTTGCCGGTAGGACTTAGTCCCCAATGATCTCCCGCCGCACATTCATCACCGCCGGCCTGCTCGGTGCCGCCGCCCTCGTGACCGCACGCTGGGTCCGCGGACCCCATGCGCCTCCCGGTGACCCGACGCTGCACGCGCTCGACGCCGACGCGCAGGCCATCCTCCGCGCGGTCGTGCCGGTGCTGCTCGCCGGCGCGCTTCCCGAGGCGGGCGCCGCCAAGACTGCAGCCATCGGGGAAACCGTGCACGGAATCGACATCGCGGTGACCGGACTCCCGCCCGGTGCGCAGGAGGAACTGCGGCAGTTGTTCACGCTGCTTGCCCTGCCCCCCGGTCGACTGCTGATCGCGCGCATCAGCCAGCCCTGGAACGAGGCCGATGAGGCCGAAGTTCGCGCCTGCCTCGACCGCTTCCGCGGGAGTTCGCTGACGATGTTGCGCTCGGCGTATGGCGCGCTGCATCAACTGACCTTCGCCGCCTGGTATGGCAACCCGGAATCGTGGCCCCGGATCGGCTATCCGGGTCCTCCCGCGGTCGCGACATGACGCCTCCTCCGAAATTATCCGATCCGTTCGAGGCCGGCCTGGCTTCGGGGTGGAAGGTGATCGATGCCTCGACGCTCGCGGACGACCTCACGCTCGACGCCGATGTTGCAATCGTCGGCAGCGGTGCCGGCGGCGGCACGGCCGCGGAAATCCTCACCGACGCCGGGCTCACCGTGGTCATGCTGGAAGAAGGGCCGCTCAAGACTTCGCAGGACTTCCGGATGCGAGAATCGGAAGCGTATCCCGAGTTGTATCAGGAATCCGCGGCGCGCAAGACGCGCGACAAGGCGATCAATATCCTTCAGGGCCGTTGCGTGGGCGGTGGCACGACGGTCAACTGGACGAGTTGTTTCCGTACACCGCCCGCCACGCTCGCATTCTGGCAACGCGAATTCGGGCTCTCGGGATATGGCGTCGACGACCTGGCGCCGTGGTTCGCGCGCATGGAAGCGCGCCTGTCGATCGCACCCTGGGACGTCGCCCCGAACGCGAACAACGAGGCGCTGGCGCGCGGCGCGCGACAACTCGGCATCCCGGCGCAGGCCATCCGCCGTAACGTGAAGGGCTGCTGGAACATCGGCTATTGCGGCATGGGCTGCCCCACCAATGCCAAGCAGTCGATGCTGGTAACGACGATTCCCGGCGCGCTCGCCAAAGGCGCCACGCTCGTCACTCGCGTGCGCGTGCAGCGCCTGGCGCTCGAGAAGGACCACGTCGCGCGCCTCGACGCGCAGGCGATGGATGCGCAAGGTGTGGCGCCGACGTCGCGCAACGTGCGCGTACGCGCCCGGGCGTACATCGCGGCGGGTGGCGCCATCGGCACGCCGGCGCTCCTGCTGCGCAGCGGCGCGCCCGACCCGCACGGCATCCTGGGCAAGCGCACGTTCCTGCATCCGACCGTGGTTTGCGCGGCCATGATGCCGGAACGCATCGATGGCTTCGCGGGCGCGCCGCAGACCATCTATTCCGATCACTTCCTGGATACGCAGCCGATCGACGGTCCGCTGGGATTCAAGCTCGAAGCGCCACCGTTGCATCCGGTGCTCACAGCCACCACGCTTCCCGACGACGGTCGTGCGCACGCGCAGTGGATGGCGAATTTTCCCCGCATGCAGGTCCTGATCGCGCTGCTGCGCGACGGCTTCAACCCCGACAGCCAAGGCGGCGCGGTGCGGCTGCGTGATGACGGGACGCCGCAGCTCGACTATCCATTGCTGCCACTTTTCTGGGAGGGCGCGCGGCGCGCGTTTCGCACAATGGCCGAAATCCAGTTTGCCGCCGGTGCGCAAACCGTGATGCCGGTCCATGCCCAAGGCGCGGCGTTCACGACCTTCGAAGGTGCGCGCGCCGCGATCGACGCCTTCGCGCTCCAGCCGCTGGTAACGCCCGTCGTGTCCGCGCATGTGATGGGAGGCGCACCGCTCGGCCCTGACGCCAAGCGCGCGGTGGTCGCCGGCAACGGCCGCCACCATCAGGTCGAGAACCTGTACGTGTTCGACGGGTCGCTCTTTCCGACGTCGATCGGCGCCAATCCGCAACTGTCGATCTACGGCATCGTCGCGCGCCTCGCGACCGATCTCGCGGCGGCGCTCGCTCCCGCGCCGCTCATAGCGTGCGGAAGTCCTTCAGGCAGCGGTGCCCGATTAGTGTGATTGCTCTAGGCGATTGGCGTAGTTTTGGGTGAGCACGCTAAAGCGCGGCAACAACGCGCCTTGGCTTTCACTCAGGATTCCAACTGCAGAGGAGATATACCGTGCGCACCATGACACAAACCCGCAACACTCCCGTCGGCGATGCCGTACTCGCCGCTTCGCGCCAGGTTTGGCTGGCCAGTTTGGGCGCCGCCGTCGTCACGCGTGACTGGGCGCAAAGCGAAGCCGGCAACGTCTTCCGTTCGCTCGTAAAGGAGGGCACGGCGGTCGAGTCCAAGGCCATTCGCATGGTCGGCGACGGCCTCGAAGTCTCGATCACGCGCGCCAACGCGGTCTGGAAGCAGGCGCGCACGACCATGCAGTCGACGGTGAAGCAAGCCGCGGAAACCGCCGTCACGCTCGTGCAAAAGAACATGCCGAAGTCGCTGCCGAAGGTGACGCTGCCTTCGATGCTGACGGCGTCGCCGGCCAGGAAGACCAAGCGGGCCGTCAAGAAGACGACCGCCCGGGCCAAGCGCGTGACCAAGTCGCGCACCGCCAAGACCGTGAAGCGCGCGAAGCGGGCCACGAAGAGGTAATTCTCCGCTAACATCCGTGCAGGGCCACCGTGCGACGTGGCCCGTATAACACGCACGAGGAGAACCATGCCGGACAAGACGGCATCCGGGCATCGCGCCCGGAAGCGCGGGAAGCTCGGTCTCGCGCTCGCCGGCGGCGGGCCGTTGGGCGGCATCTACGAGGTCGGGGCACTGCTCGCGCTCTCGGATTCCCTCGACGGCCTCGACCTTAATCGCCTCGATGCGTACGTGGGCGTGTCATCGGGCGGCTTCATCGCCGCGGCGCTGGCCAACGGCATTTCGCCCGCGCAGATGTATCGGCTGTTCATCGCCGACGGCGCCGATGCGGCACTGAAGCCCGAGATATTCCTGCGTCCTGCCTTTGGCGAATTCGGCCGTCGCCTGGCCGCCTTCCCCGGCATTGCGGTGCGCGCGTCGATGCAATACCTGCGCGATCCATTCCACCGCGGCATCATGGAATCGTTTGCGACACTCGCGCAGGCCGTGCCCACCGGCGTGTTCGACAACCGCGCCATTGACGCCTTCCTCGCGCGCCTGTTCGCCGCGCCTGGACGCACCAATGATTTCCGGCAGCTGCCGCGCAAGCTGTTTCTCGTCGCGACCAACCTCGACACGGGCGGGTCGGTGACGTTCGGCGCACCCGGCCACGACCACGTGCCGATCTCGCGCGCGATCGAAGCCTCGAGCGCGCTGCCCGGCCTCTTCCCGCCGGTGGAAATCGACGGCGAGCACTATGTCGACGGCGCGCTCAACAAGACACTGCACGCGTCGGTCGCGCTGGACGAGGGCGTGTCCCTCCTCTTCTGCGTCAATCCGCTGGTTCCCTTCGACGCCAGTTCCACACGGCGCCGCGGACTCTCCGAGCCCAAGCTCAATCAGGGCGGCCTGCCGCTGGTGCTGGGCCAGACGTTTCGCGCGATCATCCACTCACGGATGAAGGTGGGAATGGAAAAATACGGTCGCCAATATCCGGACGCCACGATCATGCTGTTCGAGCCTGGCCCCGAGGACGCGGACATGTTCTTCGCGAACATCTTCAGCTACGGCCAGCGCAAGCGGCTGTGCGCACTCGCATTCGACAGGACGCGCATGAACTTGTCGGCGCGCGCCGACGCGCTCCGGCCAGCGTTGCGGCGCCACGGCATCACGCTGCGCAGCGACCGCCTGGACGATCGCGCGCGCGACGTGACGGACGCGCTCGACGATCCGCGCCCGCTGCACGCGCAGCCGCGCGGCAACGTCCGCCGGACCACGCGCGACCTCAATCACACGCTGGCGCAGCTCGAGCGCTGGCTGGCCCGCGCGACCTGAGGAACCTCTGCCCGCGCGTGGGGGCGTAGCCGCCGCGTAGTAACATGCCGCGAGTGCGCGCACGCGAAGTGCGCGTGGGCGATCAGAGCAGCCATGCCGGAAAAAAAGCGGCCCCGCCGCACCCCGCAGCGAATTCTCGAGACCAGCTTGGCGCTCTTCAACCGCTTCGGCGAGCCCCACATCACGACGGCGGACATCGCCGACGAGATGAACATCAGCCCGGGCAACCTCTACTACCATTTTCGCAACAAGGACGACATCATCGGCGGGCTGTACGACGCGCTCGAAGCCCAGATCACGCCGCTGCTGGCGTTGCCCGACCGGCGTGCGGCGAGCGTCGAGGACCTCTGGCTCTTGCTGCACCTCCTGTTCGAGCGCATGCGCGACTACCGCTTCTTTTATCGCGACCTGGACGAGATCACGTCGCGCAACCGGAAGATCGCCGCGCGTTTCGCCGACCTCACGCGGCGCGGCGAAAACACCGTGATAGAGTTGTGCCGCGGGTTGGTCGCCGCAGGGGAGATGCGCGCTTCGGAACGTGAGATCGCGGCGCTTGCGTCCAATGTCACGCTCGTCTCCACCTACTGGATGTCGTTCCAGCGGATCGGCGCGCGCCACGGCGGCGACGACTCGGAAAGCGGCGAGGCAGCCGTAAGCCTCGATCGCGCGGCCTACCAGGTCCTGGCGCTCATCGCGCCCTATCTCGTCGGCGACGGACGCGACCTGATCGAAAAGCTGGGCGAGGATTATCTCTAGGAACGGAGGACGCGATGGCGAAGAAATGGTTGAAGTTTCCTCACGCCGACAAGGCATACGCCTACGATTCCGCCCGCCTCAAGAAACAGTGGGGGCGACTGCACCGCGGCGACTGCGAGCCGTTCCCGAAGGATGCCGATGTTCTCGACGCATGGCGCCATTTCCACGCCGGCGACTTCGGGCAGGCTGTCGACGCCGGCCTGGCCGCGGGCGGTGCCGGCATCAACGCGGCCGTGAAGGCGCAGACGATCTACGCCCATTACCTCGAGAAATCGGACAAGGCGAAGCTCGCGTTGTTCGAGGAGGCCGCTGCCTGGGCGGATGAGCGCCGCGGCCAGGCGCCGAAGGACGCGAACGCGCACTACCTGTATGCGTTCGCGCTCGGCCGCTACGGACAAGGAATTTCGGTCGCGAAGGCGCTGGCGCAGGGCTTCGGCAGCAAGATCAGGGACGCGCTGCTCGCCGCGTTGAAGTTGGCACCCGCGCATGCCGATGCCCACACCGCGTACGGTTCATACCAGGCCGAAGTGATCAACAAGGTGGGCGGCCTGGTCGCCGGCATGACGTATGGCGCCAAGAAGGACGCGGCACTCGAGCATTTCGCGAAAGCGGTCAAGCTGAATCCCGAGTCCGCGATCACCCGCATCGAGTATGCGAATGGCCTGATCCTGCTCTTCGGCAAGGGCCGGATCGACGAAGCCACCGCGTTGTACGAGCAGGCGGCGGCGATGCAGCCGCAGGATGCGATGGAGCGCCTGGACGTCGGCCTTGCGCAGGCGGAGCTGGAATAAGCGGAAACGCGCGACCGATACGAGCCGGCGTTGCGTTGCGCGAAGCTATTCGGCAGCGCCCGCATTCGGCGCCTTGCCGACGCCCAAGACGCCCAACAACTCGATCGGCACCGGAAACACGATGACGGAGCTGCGGTCGCCCGCGATGTTGCCCAGCGTCTGCAGGTAGCGCAATTGCATCGCCTGCGGCTGCTGCGCGAGCATCTGTGCCGCCTGCAGCAGCTTCTCCGACGCCTGCAGTTCGCCTTCGGCATGGATGATCTTGGCGCGGCGCTCGCGTTCGGCCTCCGCCTGTCGCGCGATCGCCCGCACCATCGACTCGTTCAGGTCGACCTGCTTGATCTCGACCGTCGACACCTTGATGCCCCAGGCATCCGTCTGCGAGTCGAGCACCCGTTGGATGGCGAGGTTGAGCCGCTCGCGCTCGGACAGAAGCTCGTCGAGCGCATGCTTGCCCACGATCGCGCGCAGCGTGGTTTGCGCGAGCTGGAAGGTCGCTTCGAGGAATGCGGCCACCTGGATCACCGCTTTTTCCGGATCGACGACGCGGAAATAGAGGACGGCATCGACCTTGACCGAAACGTTGTCGCGGGTAATGACATCCTGCGGCTTCACGTCCATGACGATTGTGCGCAGATCGATGCGCACCATCTGCTGGACGACGGGGATGATGAGGATCAGACCGGGCCCCTTCACCTTCCAGAACCGCCCCAACTGGAATACGACGCCGCGCTCGTATTCGCGCAATATGCGAAACGAGGAAACGATCAACATCAGCAGGGCGAACAGGAAGACGAAAAAACCGATGCCGACCGCCATGATCAACTCCCTTCTTCGTTCGTCGTGAGCGGGGTGACCGTCAATTCGAGTCCGTTGCACGCGGTGACCCGAACGTGCTGGCCGCGCGCGAGCGGCGTCGCGCTGCGCACGCGCCATCGTTCACTGTGGACCCGCGCCCAGTTCTCGGCCCCCTCTTCATCCAGCACCACGCCGACGCTGCCGATCAATTCTTCGCGGCCCGTGACCACCGGCCGTCTGCGCGCCTTGAGCGCCACACCCGAGACGCCGAGGACGAACAATGCGGTGAGGCCGGCGAGGGCAGCGATCAGTCCGATGGATATCCCGAATCCGGGGAGATCGGTGTCGATCAGCATCACCGCGCCCAGGACAAACGCGGTGATGCCACCGATGCTCAGCGTGCCATAGCTCGGCACGAATACCTCGGCTATGAGAAACGCCATCCCGAGCAGGATGAGCGCGAGCCCCGCATAGTTGACGGGCAGCAGGTGCAGCGCGAAGAGTCCGATGACCAGCGCCAATGCCCCAACCACGCCAGGCAGGACGAACCCCGGGTTGGAGAATTCGAAGAACAGGCCGTACATCCCGATCATCATCAGGATCAGCGCGACGCTGGGGTCGGTGATGACCGCGAGAAAGCGCGTTTTCCAGTCCGGTGCGATCGTGACGATGTTCGCACCCGCCGTCGCCAACGTGCGCTCGCCGGCGGCCGTGACGAATTTGCGGCCGTCCAGTTTTTGCAGCAGGTCCGGCACGTCGCGCGCCGTGAGGTCGATCACGTGCTGCGCCAGCGCTTCATCGGCGGGGAGGCTCACCGCATCGCGCACTGCGCGCTCGGCCCAATCCGGATTGCGTCCGCGCATTTGCGCAAGGCCGCGAATATAGGCGGCAGCGTCGTGCATCTGTTTCCTCGCCAACACACCGCCGCCATTCTCGTCGGACCCGGTCTTGTCCCCTTTGTCCTTGGCCGCCTTGTCGCCGGGATTGGAGCGCCCTGGTGCCACCGGATCGGGTGCACCGATTTGCACCGGACTGGCGGCGCCCAGGTTGGTCCCCGGCGCCATGGCCGCGACGTGGCTGGCGTAGAGAATGTAGGTGCCGGCGCTGGCGGCACGGGCGCCGCTGGGCGCGACAAAGGCGGCGACCGGCACGCGCGACGCCAGGATCGCCTTGATGATGTCGCGCATCGACGTATCGAGTCCACCGGGCGTGTCGATCTGCAGCACGACCAGCTGGGCGTCGTCGTGATCGGCGCGAGCCAGCCCGCGCTCGACGAAGTCCGCGCTCGCGGGACCGATCGCGCCGGTGAGCGGCATGACGACGATCGATTGCGACGATGCAGTAGCCGCCGCGCTCAGAGCAAGGCCGAGCGATGCGATGACCACGACGCGAGGCAAGTTCACCATATTCCCGCGCTCAGTTCCCACGCTCAGTCTACACCCACTGCCCGCGCCGCGTCGTCCGGATCGAAATCGCCCGGAAGCGGCCAGGGCGCCATCAGTGTCGTCAGCACGAGCTTTTCGAATTCCGGGCCGAACCGCGCGACGATACGCTGCGGATCCGGACAAAGCCCCGCGTCGGTGATGACGCCGAACTGCACGGCGCCGTTGTAGGAGATGATCGATACGCCGACGCCGATGTTGCCGGATTGCGGCACCCAGAACATCAGGCTGTCGATTGCCGCCCCCGCCATGTACAGCGGCTGCTGCGGACCGGGTACATTGGTCATCACCGCGGAGCCGTTGCGCGCAAGCGCCTGCAGCAGCACCTCCTGCAGCGCCTTCGGACCGCTGCCCATCGCGGCGAGCAGGCCGAGCGCCAGGACCGGCTGGAACGAACCTTTGAGAGCGTTCATGTTTCCGCGCACCGCATACAGGCGCGCGACGGGATTTTCGATGCCGATCGGCAGGTCGAGGAACACGAGCCCGAACTGATTGCCGAGCTTGTAGGCCTTCTCGATCGGGCGCAGGTTGACCGGCACCAGCGCGCGCATCATCACGCCGTTGACGCCATCGCCCTTGTCCAGCAGGTAGCCGCGCAGCGCGCCGGCGACGCATGAAAGCAGCACGTCGTTGACCGACGCGCCGAGCGCCTTCCCGATCGTCTTCACCTCGTCGAGCGGCAGCGGGTCGGCCCACGCGACGCGTTTCGCCTTGCCGGGCTTGCCCTTGAAGCGCGTCGCTGCGAATCCTGCGGCATCAGCGCAAGTTTCGCGAGTTCGGCCGTCAGCGCCGTGCCTTGGCCGGCGAGTTCCACGGCTTTGGCGGGATCGTCCCAGATCGCGGCGCCCTTTTCGATCAGCGTCGCGCCGATCTTCCGGGCCATGCCCATGACGCCCGACAAGCGGGCTGAGCAATTGGCCGAGCGCATCGTCATCCCCGGTTTCGCGGGCGCGTTGCGGCTGCGGCGCGAAGGGCATCGCCGGTGGACCCTTCGCGGTCGCATCGGTCATCGACAGCATGACGCGCACGAGCGCGATCCCGTCGGCATAACTGTGATGGATGCGGGCGACGATCGCACAACCGCCGGCGAAGTTGTCGACGAGATGGAATTGCCACCGCGGCCGCGAGGGATCGAGAGGCGAGGACGCCAGCCGCGATACGAATGCCTCGAGTTCCGCGCGGCCGGCGCGTCCGGGAAGTGCCGTTGCGACAACGTGATGCCCGATGTCGAAGTGCGGGTCCGTCTCCCAGAACGGCGCCGCCGGTTCGTTCCACCGGAATCTTCCTGAATCGTCGGAAACACGGCAAAGCGATCGTCGATGACGCGGCGCAGGCGCGACGAGCGTGATGCGCTCGCGGAAGAGCAGCACGCCGCTGATCATCATCAGGTTGTGCGGCCGGTCCATGCGCAGCCACGCGGTGTCGACCGCGGACATTTTTTCGCGTTTGGCGCTCTTTGGATTGGCGGCCATGGGCTGGCTTCGATGCAGACAAGTGGGCGCTGGAGCGTTGCATGCGCCTTCGCGTTCGCGCTAAAGTAGCATGAAGACGCGCAAATGAGGATACGAGGAGGAGAACGCCATGGCCGCCGCACCGAAAAAAGATGACCTGAAGGCGAAATTCGAGGCCGCCGCCGCCGCGGCGAAGAAGACCAAGAAGAAACCCGACAACGCCACGCTGCTCAAGCTCTATTCGTACTACAAGCAGGCCACCGAAGGCGACGTCAAAGGGGAGCGTCCCGGCGGCTTCGATTTCGTCGGCGGGGCGAAGTACGACGCGTGGGCCAAGCTCAAGGGGTCGAGCAAGGACGACGCGATGACCAACTACGTGAAACAGGTCGACAAGCTCAACCGCGAGTGAGTCGTATCGCCTCGACGAAAAAAGCCCGCTGAGTCGGGCGGGCTTTTTCTTGTACAGGAGCGCCTACTTGAGCGCGGCCCGGGCGACCTTGCTCGCGGTCCGCACGGTTTTCCTTGCGGTCTTCGAGGCCGTGGACACGGCACCGGCGGCGCTGGACACCGCGCCGCTCGCCGTCTTCGCCGCGTGCGACACGGCGCCCTTGACCATGCGCTTCACCGCCGACGCAGGCGGCGCGGGACGGCGCTTCGGCTTGACGCCGGTCGCCTTGATCAGTTCGTTCACGGCTTCGGACAGCACGTCGACGCGCTCGGCCAGCCTCTCGACGTCGTTTTGCGTGTGGACGCCGAGCTTCGACAACGCGCGCGCCACGCGGTCCTCGAACACCTGCTCCAGCTTGTCCCAGGTGCCGCCCACGCCCTTCTGCACTTCCTTGACCTTGGCCGTCGCGGCGCCGCGCGCCGCCGCCGCGGTGTCGGCCGCGGCTTTGCGCGTCTTCGTTCCAGCGACTCGCCCTGCTTCACCAGCGACTCGAACACTTTCGTGCCTTCCGCCTGCGCGCGCGAAAATGCGCCCAGCCCGGCGAGCCAGATCTGGCGCGACGAGTCGAGCACCGCTTGCGACATGTCCTTGCGCCCGCCCGCATCCTTGCCGGCCATTCCGGCTTTCGCTTTCTTCAGCATCGTGATTCCTCTCGGTGTTCGTTGCCGCGCGAACACTGGCCGAATCATAGGCGATCGATTCTAGGCGGCGCGGCTAGAGCAATCATTCTAAAGCAGGGGCGCCCGGCGGCGTACGAATCGCCAGTCCGCAAGCGGGGCAGTACAATCGCAGCTATGCGGCGGCGTCGCGCATGCGCCGCGCGCGCGGAGACCAGAACGCAAGGAGGATGCGATGGCCTATTTTGTCACCGGCGCGACCGGCTTCATCGGACAGTTCCTCGTCCGCAACCTGTTGAAGCGCGGCAAGCCGATCCACGTGCTGGTGCGCAAGGGGTCGCGTCAAGAAACTCGACGCGCTGCGCAGCGAGTGGGGCGCCACCGACAAGGACGTCATCCCCATCGTCGGCGACCTTGCGAAGAAGAACCTCGGCGTGGCCGACGCCGACATCAAGAAGCTCAAGGGGAAGGTCGAGCATTTCTTCCACCTGGCGGCGATCTACGACATCAAGGCCAGCGCCGACGCGCAGCAGGCGGCCAACGTCGACGGAACGCGCCACGCCGTGCAATTCGCACAGAGCATCGCAGCGGGCTGCTTCCACCACGTGAGTTCCATCGCCGCGGCCGGCCTCTACGACGGCGTGTTCCGCGAGGACATGTTCGACGAGGCCGAGGATCTGGACCACCCCTACTTCAAGACCAAGCACGACTCGGAGCGGCGTCGTACGCGAGGAGTGCAAGCGGCCGTTCCGCATTTACCGCCCGGGTTTCGTCGTCGGCGACTCGAAGACCGGCTACATCGACAAGATCGACGGGCCGTACTACTTCTTCAAGTTCCTCCAGAAGATGCGCACGATGCTGCCGCCGTGGATGCCGACGATCGGCATCGAGGGCGGGCGCATCAACATCGTGCCGGTGGATTTCGTCGCCGACGCGCTCGACTACCTCGCGCACAAGAAGGGCCTCGATGGCAAGTGCTTCCACCTGACCGATCCCCACCCGCACCGGATCGGCGAAGTGCTCAACATCTTCGCCAAGGCGGGCCACGCGCCGCAGATGACGATGCGCGTGAATGCCCGGATGTTCGGCTTCATCCCGGCGCCGATCCTGTACGGAATCGGTCGGCTCTCCCCGGTGAAGCGCATGGTAAGGGCCGTGCTGCACGACTTGGGCATCCCGAAGGACGTATTCCAGTTCATCAACTGGCCGACCCGCTACGACAACCGCGAGGCGGCCAAGGCGCTGAAAGGTTCCGGCATCAGCGTGCCCGCGCTCGATGCCTACGCGCCCAAACTCTGGGATTACTGGGAGCGCCACCTCGACCCCGACCTCTTCATCGACCGCACGCTGTCGGGCCGCGTCAAGGACAAGGTCATCGTCATCACCGGCGCGTCGTCGGGCATCGGCCGTGCCACGGCGGTCAAGATGGCCACGGCGGGCGCGCGCGTGATCCTGGTCGCGCGCGGCGAAGAGAAGCTGCTGGAGACGAAGAAGGAAATCGAAGCCGCGGGTGGCCGGTGCTGGATGTACACGGCCGATGTGTCCGAGCTGGCGTCCTGCGACGCGCTGGTCGCGCGCGTGCTGAAGGAACACGGCGCGTGCCATTTCCTCGTCAACAACGCCGGCCGCTCGATCCGCCGCGGCGTGATCAATTCCTTCGACCGCTTCCACGACTTCGAGCGCACGATGCAGCTCAACTATTTCGGCGCGCTGCGGCTCATCATGGGCTTCCTGCCGAAGATGATCGAGCAGCGGCACGGGCACATCATCAACATCTCGTCGATCGGCGTGCTGTCGAACGCGCCGCGGTTCTCGGCGTATGTCGCATCGAAGTCGGCGCTCGATTCGTTCTCCGCGTGCGCCTCGTCGGAATTCCTCGATAAGGGCATCCACTTCACGACGATCAACATGCCGCTGGTGCGCACGCCGATGATCGCGCCGACCAAGATGTACGAAAACGTGCCCACGCTGTCGCCGGAGCAGGCGGCGGACCTGGTCGTCGAGGCGATCGTCTACCGGTCGGTGCGCATCGCGACGCGGCTCGGCATCTTCGGCGCGATCGCGCATGCGGCGGCGCCCCGCCTGACACAGATATTGCTCAATACCGCCTTCAACATGTTCCCGGACTCCGCCGCGGCCCAGGGCAAGAAGGGCGAGGAGGCGGCCAAGCAGGAGCTCTCGCCCGAGCAGATCGCGTTCGCGCAGCTCACGCAGGGGATCCACTGGTAGCGGCGCGTTCGATCTCCGCCGCCACCAGCTTTCGCACCTCGTTGCGCACCTGCGCGTCGTCGAGGAGCGCGTTGTGCGCGACGCCCGCGAGGACGATGTTATCTCCCCAGTCGATGCGCGGCGACGTCTGCGGCGTAACCATCGAGTCATGCCATGACCAGATGGACGTGGTGGGAACCCCGGCGGCGCTCGCGCCGCGATTGAGCTCCGCCAGCCAGGCGCTTCCGGGCCGCATCTGCGTCGAGCGACGGCCCGTACATGAACCATGCGTGCATGCTGCCATGGTGCGGAGTGCCGATCGTCACCAGCCGGCGCACCTTCGCGGCTCCATAACGACGAACGTAAGCGCGCGCGACGAGCCCGCCCATGCTGTGGCAGACCAGGACGACCTGCCGCGCACCCGTGGCCGCCGAGACCGCGGCGATCTTCGCGTCGAGCTGGTCTGCGAAATCCTCGATCGAGTTCAGCGGCGGTCCGTAGGAAAGTGCGTACAGCGGACGCATTCCGCGGCTCTTGAGCTCGCGACGGAATCCGGACCAGACGCCGGCATTGCAGCCGATCCCGTGCAGGAAAATGACCGGCAACGCCGCCGGCGCAGCTGTTGGTTCCGGCATCAGCCATCGATACAGGATCATTCGCGGGACCGAACGCGCGATGGACCAGAATTCGCAGAAGAAGAGCGTGACCCGGGCGCGCACGCCCAGGTAAACATCCACAGGACGGTCGGCGCGAAACCACCACGCCAGCATGAACCAGAACATCGTGAAGAGCAGCGGGAAGGCGAGATAAACGAACGGCATTCCGACCACGAACGGCCACGCCGGCGCGCCCTGCGCGACCACATGGGCCGCCCACGCGCCGTACGCGGCGCATCCGCCCGCGACCAGCGCGGCGAGAATGATCGCGGTCCACATGGACGATGCGCGCGGCGGCGTGAGCTTTGTTCGCGCCTGCCGGCTTTGTCGTCAGGCGGCTGTGGGCGCGAGCGTCTTGCGAAAGCGGTTCAACTGCTGCACCGATTCGAACCGCTCGCCGAAGAGCGACGACAGATTCTTGAGGATCATCGCGACCACGCGCTTCTCCCAGCCTGCGTCGAAGCGGATCTGCTCGTCCAGCCAGCGCTCGAGCCACGACGGATCGGGCAAGCGGCTTTGCACGGTGTCGTTTGGGAACATTTCGCTGTTCACGTGAAGGTTGGTCGGGTGGAGCGGCTTGCGCGTGCGCGATGAGCTCGCCATCAAGACGCCGATCTTCGCGAACGAGCGCTTGACCTCCGCGCCGCCGCAATCGATCGCGCGTTTCATGAAGCGGAGGTATGCGCCGCCATGCCGCGCCTCGTCCCTTGAAATGAGCTCGTAGATCTTCTTGATCACCGGCTCCGTGTGCCACTCCGCCGCGCAACGATACCAGTGATTGAGCCGGATCTCGCCGCAAAAGTGCAGCATCAGCGTCTCGAACGGGGGTGCCGGGTCGAATTCGAAGCGCACCGCGTGCAATTCGGCCTCCGTCGGAACGAGGTCGGGACGGAAGCGGCGCAGGTATTCCATCAGCACCAGCGCGTGCTTCTGTTCCTCGAAGAACCAGATCGACATGAAGGCGCAGAAATCGCTGTCGTGCCGGTTGTCGCGCAGGAACATCTCGGTCGCGGGCAGCGCCGACCACTCGGTGATCGCGTTCATCTTGATCGTGCGTGCCTGCTCCTCGGAGAGCTTGGTGGCGTCGTGCGACGCCCATGGCACGTCGTGGGACAGGTCCCAGCGCACGGATTCGAAAGCCTTGAAAAGCTGCGGGTAAAGCATGTCCTGCTCCAATGACGCGTACCGTCGTAGTTTACTCCGCGGCCGGCGGCGTCCAGTGCGCCCGCCAGCTGCGCAGCGCGTTGATGATCGATGCCAAATCCGGGATGAGCACGATGCCGGGCATCGTCTTGCGCACCCGCCGTGTCATTTCGCCGCCCGCCCACAGGGCGACATGAGCGGGAAGCTGGCGGCGCAGGGAGGACAGGCCGTCGCTCGCCTGGCGCACCGGGAAGGCGGCGGAAAAACTCAGGGCGACGATGTGCACCTTGTGCGCAACGGCGGCGCGGCGAATGTCCTCGAGCGGCGTCTGCGGTCCCAGCGAAATGCATTGCACGCCCTCCGGAACCATCATCGCCTCGACCATCAGCAGGCCCAGCCCATGCTGTTCGCTCGGGAACGTCGTCAACAGGACCTTGGGATTGCCGGTCTGGCGCGGGAATGCATTGATCGCCGTGCGCAGCGCGACCTGCAGTTGCTCCGTGTACAGGTGTTCCTCGAAGACCTGCAGGTCGCCGTGCATCCAGGCGTTGCCGATCGCCTGGTTGAGCGGCGTGATCGTTTCCAGGACGAATTTCTGCAAGCCCTGACGCATCAGCATGTTCGCCAGCGTGTGCTGCAGTGACGTGGCGTCGTGGCCTTGCAGCATCGTCAGCACGTCGCGTTCAAGCGCCGGGGCCAATGCGTCGCGGCGCGGCGGGGTCCGCGCGTCGGCCATCGCGTTCAACTCGGCCAGCGACAGCGTCATGATCTTGCCCGGCCGCAGACCCACGTCCATCAGGCGTTTGACGGCGCGAAGCTTGCCGATATCGGCGACCGTGTATTGCCGCTCGCCGTTGTCGTCACGGTCCGGCTTGGGAAACCCGTAACGGCGCTCCCACATGCGCAGGACGTCCTTGGACAGGCCGGTCTCGCGCTCGACGCCGCTGATGTTGAGAGTGACGGAGGCTTCCACGGAGGGGCTTCGATATTGTTTTGGACGAGGAATGGGTACTCGCCGATCGAGACTTCAGTGTAGAGCGAAGACACTGTTTTGTCCAGGACAATAGTATGACACGACAAGTTACGGTCGGCGAGCGATTGTCGAATCCATCGGCGGCCATTGCGCGCGTTACGCGGCGTAGATTCGTCGGCACGCACAAGAAAATGCGCGCGTGCGAACTGGACGAGAAGAATTCGCGCGCGCTGCGCGAAGTCAACTGCGCGGCGTCATCAACACGACGGCGGTGGTCGTGCGCGTGGACGCAAGTGCCGGATCCTGCGATAATTTATGGCTGTGGCGAGCTAGCTCAGCTGGTTAGAGCAGAGGAATCATAATCCTTTGGTCGGGGGTTCGAGTCCCTCGCTCGCTACCATCGAATTCTGGGGCTCACTTCCCGAGCATGTAGAGCTGCCACAGGTCCTTGTGGGTCATGTGGCACATCGGCTGGATCGCGAGCAGCCCGGTTTTACCGATGCTCGACTCGAGATAGCGCATCTCGGCGAACTTCGCCTTCGTCGCCTCGTCCACCGGAGCATCGAAGCCGCTCTCGCGCATCATCAGGATGCCCTTCGCGCGCAAGTGCGAGTTCGGTGTAGAGCCGCAGATAGCAGAGAAGATCGGCGACCACCGGACCGTGGAACTTGTCCTTCATCGTGTGCAGGTACTGGCCCACGGGCGAATCGGACAGGCGTCCCGAGTTGATGAGCTCGAGCATCTCCGTGTCGGCATCGAAGCCCTGCCCGAGCCATCCGCCCACCGCCTGTTCGCTGCGCTGGAACACCACCATGAGGAGCGGCGGCAACACGACGAGAATGGCGAGTGTCGCCAGCGTCGGCGTATGCGACAGGTGGTTGTACCCGGAGTGGAGGGCCACCGCGAGCGCGAAGCCGGGAAACAAATCCAGCAGGTTGGCCCGCTTTGCCCGCTCCAGCATCGCGAGACCCATGATCGCGAATATGGCCGTGGCGCCTCCGTGCATGATGGCGGTGCCGAAGCCGCGAACGATCCACGTCCCCATGCTGGCGTCCGGGATCAGGCGCAGAAAGTAGAGGTTCTCGACCATCGCGAATCCGGTGCCGACGGCAAAGCCGAAAATCGCCGCATCCACGAGGAAGCCGATGCGATGGCTGCGGATGAGGGCGACGATGATCAGGCCCTTCAACAACTCCTCGGTGATCGGCGCGACGTAGCGGGAGAAGTGCACGAGATCGATCCTGACCAGATCGAGCACGAACGCGTTCACTTCGTAACTGATGCCCGCCACCATGGCGCCGCAAACGACGATGGCGATGACCGCACGCAGCGATACCAGTTTGTAGCTGTCGAGATAGAGGAGCGCCGCCAGGAATGTCAGCACCGGCAGCAAGCCCACCAATGCCGGAAGCAGAAAATCAACTGACATGACTTGCGGCGACTGCGCTCACATGATCTTGAGCGAGATCATCCACTCGGTCGCCGGTCTTCTGCGATCCCTGGAAGCCGACCGCATAACCGACGGACAGCGTCATTTCGTACCGATGCAGGATGGTGAAGCGCAGGTCGCCCTGCGCGCCGAGGCTCGTGTAGTTCTTGCGCAGCGAAGCGTTGGTCGGCTCGGTCCACAGTTCCGCCGACGAAAATCGTGGGGCGCAGCCACGTCAGATACAGGCTCGGCACCCCGACGTCTTCGAAGATCACCGGCGGCACGTTCCATTCGACCAGCTCTTTCACGAAATGGAGCGCGCTCACCTCCTGGAGCCCGAACCCGGGCAACGAGATGTACTCGCGGAAGCGCTGGATCGGCCCGTCGTCGACATAGTTGTTGCCGAATCCGCCGAAATAGAAATTCGCGACGGTCAGGTTGTGGCTGCCGTCGGCGGCACCGGCCGCGGTCCGCGACCAAATCGATGAGTTCGGGAGCGGCAGCGCCATCCCGACATCGAAGGTACCGCGGACCTGCGGCGTGAGTCTGGCCGTTTACGTGATTGCCCGTGTAGATGAGGGTCCAGGCCAGGCCCTTCTCGTCGTCGACGGCGCCGAGCGAGCGCCTCACGTCGGTGTAGTGAAGCCCGGCTTCGGCGGTCACCAACCGGGTAAAGTTGGTACTGACGTTCTGGGCCTCGGGCAACGTGTCGATCTGGTCGTAATACGCGACCTCGAACTTGGCATCCAGCCTTCGCGGCTTGTCGTAGATCAGCAGCCAGTCGTAACCGAGCTTCGCCTGATAGCCCTTGCGGCTGCGCTTGGTCGGCCCGAACAGGTCGTAGAAGTCCGACCGGTTCCAGGCCAACTCGGCGTTCCAGAACTGGTAGCGACCGATGATGTCGACGTGGCCGCGCTGATCGCTCGGCTGGGTATTGCCGGGCGACCAGGCTCCCGGTGATTCCCAGGCTCGCGAATTGAAGCGGATCTTCGAAGTTGAAGTGGTAGCCGACCGCGGCCGTGTTCTTGTAGCCCTGCACAACCGGAAAGGCGTTCGCGAGTTCCGACGACTGCGCAGCGGGACGTACGGACCCTTCGTCCGTGATCAGCTTTTCTTCGTCGACGGTGCTCGGAGGCGGCACCTGCCACGTCTTGAGCACAGGGTACTTCTCCACGAGCTCGGCGCCCAGGAACGTTATCGCGCTGACGTCAGGGATCGGCTCGCGGCTCGATGGTCGCCGGGACGAAACCCGCACCCGTGTAGGTCAACACGACGAGCCGTCCGTCTGCGAGCGGGACCGGGCGGAAGAACCCGGTCTCGGCATTCGAAACCGCCTCGACCGCCCCCGTGGCCACCTCGTAGCGGAAGATGTTCGACACACCGGTGTAGTAGCTGCTGCCATAAAGGTAGCGGCCATCCGGGGAAAACACGAAGCTCTCCGGAACGGACTGCCCGAACCGAAACTCGGAGAGTGGTTTCATGTCCCCGGCGAGGACCTTGCCGAGCTCCCACACGCGGAGGAACTGGTCGCCGTTGACCTCGCTCATGGATGCCGACAGCAGCCGCCCGTCGGGCGAGATATCGAGGTCGGTGGGCACGTTTCCGTACGGAAACGTGTACACCGTGCTCCAGTCGGCATAGGGATAGGGAATGCGCACCAGTGTCGCCAGGCCATCGTTGTGGCGCACGCCGATCAGCGAGCGGTCCACCGGGTTGAAGACCATCTCGCCGATCCGCGCATTCTTGAGCAGCATCCGTTCCTCGCCGGTCCTGACGTTCACCGCCATGAGATCCCGAAGGGCCAGGTTGTCGTTGGTGAAAAAGGCCGTCCCGCTTGCGGAGTCGTAGGCAAACGAGGTGACCTTGTAGTGCATGCGCCCCTTGACGTCCGCGAGTCTGCGCACGCTCCCGTCGCGCGTGTTCAGCGCGCCCACGTGCTCGACCGTCCCGGGATACCGGAACGCGCCGTACAGGGTGCCAGTCGCCTCGTCGTAGTACATGCGCGACACCGAACCCATCGCGCTCGCGACCAGCTTGCGATATGGCGTGATCGGGAACTTGCGCACTTCGGCGAGGTTCGCCCGCTGGAACTCGTGCTCGAATGCGATCCAATCCTGCCAGGCCTGCTCAAGCGGAATCCCGAACACCTGCTGAAACTGGTCGGAGTAGTAGCGTTTGCTGTCTTCGCCGCGCCTTATCCAGGCGAGGACCTTCTCGGGCGAATGCGCGTACGCGAGCCACGTGAAGAATCGCGTGCCATAGAGGTAAGCATTCGCCATCCCCTGGAAATCGACCTTCGTACCGCGCGATACAAGCCCCAATGGATCGTAGAAATGGGCGTCGTCGCGCACCATCGCCCGGAAAACCATCTCGTCGTAGCCGCCCTGCGCGCGGCCCAGGCCGCCGGCCATCCAGGTCTCCATGAAGACGGCGCCGCCTTCCGAGTACCAGCGCGGGGCCGTGCAGCCGCGGGACCGTCAGGTAGCTGTAGAGCAGCGATTCGGGGTTGCGCCCGTCGGCGGCGACCTTGCCCAGGAAGAACCGCCGCCAACGCCGATCCTCCTCGGAGAATGTCGCTCTGCACCACGTGGACCAGCTCGTGGTTCATTGTCTTGTACATCCGCTCGCTGGCAGGGCTGGTCTCGAACGCGCGGGACAGTGGCGCAACGTCGAATACCAGCATGCCGCGCGGTGCGGCGCTGGCGGCGGCATTGCCGTAGTCCGCAAAATCCTGCAGCAGGATGATCGTGGGCTTCGGATGGCACCCAACCGAACATCCGCCGCTGCCACGCGTGCGAATTGGTGAACGTGCGCACCGCGTGCGGCTCGAGGTAGCTCAGGTAATTGTAGTAATAGAGCCGGAGATCCTTCGTCTCGACGTCGAGATATCGACGGGGCTTTCTTCCGCGGCGGCCGCGGGCGAGAGCAACGCCAACAGCAGGCACAGAATACGGGCACGCATGCAGCCGCTCCCCGAGCCGATACGAACGGCGCAGCATAAGGACCGGCGGCCAAAAGCAAACCGCCGGCCCTCGGGCCGGCGGTTCGTACTTGGGCGACTCGGATGTTGCTCGGGCCGAGCGGCCGCCTGCGCATCGAATCAGTTGCTGCGGCGTCGTTGCCGCGGGCGTCGTTGCCGCGGCGCGTCGTTGCCGCGGGCGTCGTTGGCGCGGCGTCGGCGTCGTTGCCGCGGTGCGTCGTTGCCGCGCGGCGTCGTTGCCGCGCGGCTCGTTGCCGCGGGCTCGTTGCCGCGGGCGTCGTTGCCGCGAGCGTCGTTGCCGCGGCGCCGTTGCCGCGAGCGTCGTTGCCGCGGCGTCGTTGCCGCGGCGTCGTTGCCGCGGCTCGTTGCGGCGGGCTTCGTTGCCGCGGCAGCGTTGCCGCGGCTAGCGTCGCGGCGCGCTGCCGTGGCGTCGTTGCCGCGCGGCGCCGTTGCCGCCAGCGTCGCGGCTAGCGTCGCTGCGCGGCGTCGTTGGCGGCGTCGTTGCCGCGGCGGGCCGCTCGTTGGCGGCGCGTCGTTGCCGCGGCTCGTTGCCGCGGGCGTCGGTGCCGTCGTCGGCCGCTAGCGTCGTCGCGCGCGGCTACCGTCGGCCGCGGCGTCGTTGCCGCGGCATCGTTGCCGCGCGGCGTCGTTGCCGCGGCTTCTTGCAGCGGCGTCGGCCGCCGTCTGCCGCGCGCTTCGTTGCCGCGGCTCGCGGCGCTGACCGTCGGCGCGCGGCTACCGTTGCCGCGCGCGCCGTTGCCGCGCGGCGTCGTTGCCGCGCGGCACCGTCGCTGCCGGCTCGCATTGTCTTGCGGCGATCCGCGAGCCCGCCTGATCGCCGAGCTTGACGTCGGCAGCCGTCGGCTGAGCAGCCCGGTACCGCTGCGCCGGAACGATCGTACCGGACGTATCCGTACCGCTCGGGGGGAACAATCCCGTGGACACCGCGACGATCGCGGTCGCTGCGGCGATGCCGGCGCCGATCCAGATCTTGCGACTGCCGAAGGAACCCTTTTTCTGCTCGTTCATTCTGTCACCCCTGAAATATGGCCCTCGGATAGGATGGACCGTTGCCGATTTCCCCGGATTGGTGACCGGGGCATCCTGTGGATCTGCTCCAATTACACGTGACCTCGAGAAAAGTTGGCGGATACGGCCGCCCCACGCCGGATGTTGCTGATTCTGCGGAATATTCGCCATCACCGAGGCAACGAGCCCCTCGGGAGGATACTCCCTGGGCACGCCTTGCAACCCCTCGAACAGGCGCTTCAGCTCGTCGAACTCCGCCCGGGCGGTCGAATCCGCCGCCAGCAGCCGGTCAAGCTCCAGGGTTTCGCCCGGAGTGGCCTCGCCGTCCAGGACCGCGTGCATCAATGGTGTGTGTTCGGAATGGTTCATGGTCAGTTCTTGCGAAGGTCTTTCAGCAGTTCGGCCAATCGGTGCCTCGCCTCGTACAAGCGGGATTTCACCGTCTTTTCGTCCAGGTCCAGTATCTCTGCGATCTCCTGATAGCTGCATTCGGAGAAATGCCTCAGCGTCAGCACCATCCGGTCATTCGTCGCCATGCTCAGCAATGCGACCTGTATCCGCTTGGAAACTTCCGCCTCGCCGGCCTGCCACTCCGGGTTGGAGTTCTCCGCTCCCGGAAGGTCGACCTCGTCATCCAGTTCGTCTTCCCGTCCATTGCGCCGCAGCAAATTCAGTGATTCGTTGACTGCGATGCGGTAGATCCAGCTGAAAAACTTGTATTTCGGGTCGTATTCGTCGAGCCGTTCCGCAACCCTGAAGAAGACGATCTGCGTAATGTCGCTTGCGTCCTCGGCCCGGCGCAACATCCAGAACGCGGCGTTGTACACCGGCCTCTGATAGCGAACCACCAACTCGGTGAAAGCGCCCCGATCCCCGCGCCGGTAGCGTTCCAGCAACGCCTGATCGGTGTCATTGTCCACAATTACACGCGGGGGCACGAAAAGTTGGCCGAAGGTTTATGGCGCCGCCTCGATCTCGAAGATCTGGTCGAAGCCGGAATACCGGAAGATGTCCTGCAGATGGCGGTTGACCCCCGTCAGCTTGAGCTTGCCGCCCGACGCCAGCAGCCGCTTCTGGGTCTTGAGAAGGACGCCCAAGCCGGCGCTCGAGATGTACTCGAGCCCGCTGCAGTCGAGCGTCACCGTGCCCTTGAACCGCGTCCAGGAAGGTCTGGGCCGCCGGGGACTGCGCGGCATCCAGCCTGCCGGCGATCACGACCACGCCCCCCGTACCGAAATCAATCGCCAGCATCCTCTCCCTCTTTATCCGGTGTTGCGCCGGACGGCGGCCGCCCGGCTTGCGTCTTGCGGAAGGTTATCCGGCTCTGCCGGCTCTCCTTCGCATACTCGTACTCGATGGAATCCACCAGGCGCCGGATCAGGTGCAGCCCCAGTCCCCCAGGCTTGCGCTGCTCGATCGGCATGCCGATGTCCACGTCGGGTGCCTTCGTGACGTCGAAGCGCTCGACATCATAATCCGTCAGCGTCACCTCCACCCCCCCGGCGATCGTCGCCATGTCCATGCGCACTTCGGCGTCCCCCCCGGGACTGTACTTGACCATGTTCGTGAACAGCTCCTCCACGGTCAGGTCGATGGCGGTCAGAAGCCCGGGGTCGACGCCATGCCGGGCAAAGAAATCCGCGGTGAACGCGAAGATCCCCTGGAGCGACTCGAACGTGCGCCGGAACGCCCGCTGCTCGCTCACGCCCGCGCTCGCGCTTGACCAGCACCACGGTCAAGTCGTCCTCCTGCGGCGCGCCTTTGCGCAAACGCCTCCACCGCGTCGAGAAGGATGGCCGAAAGCTCGCGCCATCGGCTTGCCGTGGTCGGCGCGGACGATCTCCTCGACCCGCTGCCTCGCCGAACTGCTCGCCGCCGGCGTCGTGATACTCGTAGATGCCGTCGGAGAAGCAGGACCAGGATGTCGCCGGGCTCGAATGTCGAGGCTCACCGCGGGCCGCAGCGAAGTCAGCGGCATGGCCGCCAGCGGAAAGCTCGTCGGATTGTGCCGCGCGAACGTCCCGCTCGCCGCCTGGAAATGCAGGATCGGCGCCTGGCCGCCGCTGTGGAAGCGCATCCGGTGGGTCGCGGCGTCCAGCAGTCCGATGAAGGCCGTGATGAAGCGGTCGTCGGCCAGCGTTGTCGGCCAGCTGGTTGTTGACCTGCATGAATGCGGTCTCGAGGTCGGCGCCCATCCGGAAAGCCATGCGCAGCATCGCCTGCATCTGCGTCACCGAAAGCGCCGGCGCGATGCCATGGCCGGTCGCATCGCCCAGGACGACGAGCAGGCCCTGGTCGATGCACGCGACAGGTCGAACGTGTCGCCGCCGGTGAGGCTCGGCCGGCCGGAACGTGCCGTAGACGTCGTAGCCGGGAAGCGAGGGCATGTCGGCGGGCAGCGTGCTCATCTGGACGACGCGCGCCATTTCCAGCTCCTGGCGCATCTTCTCGCCCTCGATCACCGCCTCGGTCATGCGCACCCGCTGCAGCGCGACCGCGCACTGCGCGGCCAGCGCCGTGGCGAGCACCTCGTCGTCGTCGTCGAAGACGCCGTCCCGCCTTGTTGAGCACCTGCATCACGCCGACCAGGACGTCCTTGTGGTCGACCAGCGGCAGCGTCAGCATGCAGCGCGTGCGGTAGCCCGACGCCTTGTCGACGTCCGGGATCGAAGCGCGGGTCGGCATAGCAATCGGGCACGTTGATGATCTGGCGGTTGCGCGCGCACGCGCCGACCAGCCCGGCGCCCGCCGGCACGCGCACCGGCGCGATGCCGGTGGCGGGCGAAGCGGCCGCGGAGAGCCGCGGGTGAGCGCAAGAGCGGCGCTCGCACTGCTGCTGCTGCCGGCGACGGCCGCGCTCGCCACGGCGCCCGCCGCGGAGGTCCCCGCCGACTCGAACGGCGTCGCGGCTTCCGTCGTCTACATCCAGGTGTTCCGCGCGGGCTACGACTGGTCGCAGCCGTGGCAGCAGGAGCCGGTGGGCGGGGTGTCGGGCAGCGGCTTCCTGATCGAGGGCGGCCGCATCGTCACGAACGGCCACGTGATCGCCGATGCGCGCCAGGTGCTCGTGCGGCGGCCGGACCAGGCGAACCCGTACGTCGCGACCGTCGAGGCGGCGGGCGACGACTGCGACCTCGCGGTGCTGCGCGTGCGCGATCCGGCCTTCGCGAAAGGCCTGCGGCCGCTGCGCTTCGGCCCGCTGCCGCGCGCCGGAACGCGGGTCAACACCTACGGCTTCCCGCTCGGCGGGCAGGACGTGTCGTCCACCGCCGGCATCGTCTCCCGCATCGAGTCGCGCGGCTACGTCCACAGCGGCGCCGACCAGCATCTCGTGGTGCAGACCGACGCGGCGATCAACCCGGGCAACAGCGGCGGGCCCGTGGTGCAGGACGGAAAGATCGTCGGCGTGGCGTTCCAGGGCTTTCCCGGGCGCCGACAACATGGGCTTCTTCATCCCGATCCCGATCGTCCACCACTTCCTCGCCAACCTGAAGGACGGCCGCTACGACGGCTTCCCCGACTCGGGGCTCGCGACGACGTCGCTGCTCTCGCCGGCCTACCGGCGCGAGCGCGGCCTGCCGTCCGGACGCTCGGGCGTCGCCGTCGACCGCGTCGCGCCCGGCGGAACCGCGGAGGGCGCGGTGAAGGATGGCGACGTGCTGCTGTCGGTCGAGGGCAACGCGATCGCCGACGACGGCACGATCAAGCTCGGCGACGCGCGCGTGACGTTCGAGCACGCGATCGACATGCTGCAGGTGGGCGACCGCGCGCACTTCGCGGTCTGGCGCGACGGCAAGGAGCTCCGGGTCGAGGCGCCCGCGCGCCGCATCGCGCGCTACGACCGCAACCGCAACCGCTACGGCATAGCGCCCGACTACGTCGTCTACGCCGGCCTCGTCTTCATGAAGCTCGAGGTCGAGCTGCTCAAGACGCTCGGGCGCGGCTGGCCGCAGTCCGCCAACCGCGACCTCGTCTGGCACCAGCTGTTCCGCGAGGCCGAGGATCCGCAGGAGGCCGACCGCGAGGTGGTCGTGCTGACCCGCATCCTGCGGCACGCGGTGAACTCGCAGATGGCGCTCAACACGCCGGTGGGCGTCGAGCGCATCAACGGCCAGACGATCCGCTCGCTCGCGGACGTGACCCACGCCTTCGTCGGGAAACCAGGGCCGCTTCCACACGATCGAGCTCGAAGGCGACGGGGGCATCGAGGCGCTCGACCGCGCGCGGGCCGACGCCGCCCATCCGGAGATCCTGAAGCAATATGCGATCCCATCCGACCACCGTCCGTAGTCCGCTCGCGCTCGCGCTCGTCGCGGCGTTCGCCTCGGCGTGCGCTACGGCGCGCCAGCCCGCGCCGCTCCCGCGGCGCCTCCGGCCACCGCCCGTCGCGGTGACGTCTCCCCAGCCGGTCCAGGCCGAAGCCCTGGCCGGCGCCGGCAACGGCCGCTGCGCGCCTCGGTCGTGAGCGTGCGCGTCACCGGCCAGGACTGGAACTGGCGGGCGCCGTGGGAGAAGCAGCCGCCCTGGACCCGCACGGTCACCGGCCTGGTGGTGCCGGGCCAGCGGATCCTCGCGACGTCGACCGCCTTCGGCAACCCGCTGCTGGTCGAGGCGCAGAAGCTCGGCGGCGAGGCGCGCACGGTGGCGCGCGTGGAGCTCGTGGACCACGAGGGCCCGCTCGCGCTCGTCGCGGTCGACGATCCCGCCTTCTGGGAGGGCCTCGAGCCGCTCCCGCTCGAGACGCGCGCCTCGGCCGAGGGCGCCGTGCAGATCCTGCGCTGGCAGCGCACGGGGCTGCTCGACGCGTATCCGGGGACGCTGCGCCAGGTGCGCTCGGGCCGCCACGGCCTTTCGCAGACGAGCCTGCTGACGATCGACGTCGCCTCGAGCGCCGAGGGCCTCGGCGAGTCCGAGGTCGTGGTCGTCGAAGGGCAAGGTGGCCGGGCCTCGTGACGGGCCGCAGCGGCGACGCCTACGCGGCGATCGCGGCGCCGGTGCTGGGCCAGTTCCTCGCCGGACGCGGCGAGCGGCGACTGGCGCAGCTTCGCGCGCGCCGGGCTCGCCTGGCAGGACCTCACGAACCCGGCGCTGCGCGAGTCGCTCGGCCTCTCGCCCGGGCGAGACGGGGATCCGCCTGACGCGCGTGCTGCCGCACGGCAGCGCCGGCGGCGTGCTGAAGCCCGGCGACGTCGCTGCTGGAGCTCGGGCGGCGCGAAGCTCGACCCGACCGGGCTACTACGAGCATCCTCTTTATGGGCGCATGCTGTTCCCGCTGCTGTTCACCGACGGCCGGCACCCGGGCGACACCATGCCCGTCAAGGTCCTGCGCGACGGGCAAGCGGCTCGACCTGCACGCTCACGCTCAAGGCGATGCGGCCGGAGCAGGACCGGGTGCCGCCCTACGTCTCGGGCGCGGGCCCGACTACGTCGATCATGGGCGGGCTCGTGTTCCAGGAGCTGACGCGGCCCTACCTCGCCTCGTGGGGCGACTGGACGCGGCGCGCGCCGCCGCGGCTGCTGGTCGCGATCGACCGCGACGCCGACCAGGCAAGGGACGCGCCACAGGCACGCGCCGACTCGTGCTGCTCTCGAGCGTCCTGCCCGACGTCGCCAACCTCGGCTACCAGGAGCTGCGCGACCTGATCGTCGAGCGCGTGAACGGCCGTCCGGTCGCCGAGCCTGCCGGACCTGCGGCGAGGCGTTCGCCACGGCGAGCTCGCGGCTTCCACGTGTGGAGTTCCTCGCCGGGCCAGGCGCGCGTAGCCGATCGTGATCGACGCGGCGGAGGCCGAGGCCGCGCGGCAGCGGCTGCAGCAGGCCTACGGCGTCGAGCAGCTCGACTCCGAGCGCGCGCGAGCCTTCGCAGCGCTTCAGACCAGCCTGTCTGCGATGAGAGCTGGCGCATGAAGCTCGGAGCGTCGCGCGGCTCGGGACGGAGACTGCCTTCGAGGTGCTGGTGCGGGCGCGCGCGCTCGAGGCCAAGGGCCGCAGCGTCGTCCACCTCGAGATCGGCGAGCCCGACTTCGACACGCCCGCGCACGTGGTCGAGGCCGGCATCGCGGCGCTCAAGGGCGGGGCCACCCACTACGGGCCGGCGGCGGGCCTGCCCGAGCTGCGCCAGGCGATCGCCGAGGACTCGACGGCGCGGCGCGGCGTCAAGGCCACGCCCGAGATGGTCGTGGTCACGCCGGGCGGCAAGCCGATCATGTTCTACCTGATCCTCGCGCTCGTCGACCCGGGCGACGAGGTGCTCTACCCGAACCCGGGCTTCCCGATCTACGAGTCGATGATCCGCTTCATCGGCGGGGTGCCGGTGCCGGTGCGCCTGCTGGCGGAGAAGGGCCACGCGCTCGACGTCGACCAGCTGATCGGCAAGATCACGCCGAAGACGCGGCTCATCGTCCTCAACTACCCGCACAACCCCACGGGCGGGATCATCCCCGAGGCGGGGCTGCGCGCGATCGCCGACGCGGCGGTGCGCGCGGGGATCCCGGTGCTCTCCGACGAGATCTACTCGCAGATCCTCTACGACGGCAAGCACGTCTCGATCGCCGCGATGCCGGGGATGGAGTCGCTCGCGATCGTGCTCGACGGCTTCTCGAAGACCTACGCGATGACCGGCTGGCGGCTCGGCTACGGCATCATGCCGGCGCCGCTCGCGCAGGTCGTCGCGAAGCTGCAGACGAACGCGGTCTCCTGCACCGCGAGCTTCACCCAGCTCGCCGGCGTCCAGGCGCTCAAGGGCGACCACGCCCCGATCGACGCGATGGTGGCGGAGTTCCGCAAGCGCCGCGACGCGATCGTCGAGGGCCTGCGCCAGATCCCGGGCTTCAAGTGCGCGCGGCCGCAGGGCGCCTTCTACGTGTTCCCGAACATCACCGGCACCGGCTACTCGGCGAAGGCGCTCGCCGACCGCCTGCTCGACGAGGCCGGCGTCGCCTGCCTCTCGGGCACCGCCTTCGGCGAGTGGGGCGAAGGCCACCTGCGCTTCAGCTACGCCTCGAGCCTCGACAACATCCAGGAAGCGCTGCGCCGGATCAAGACCTGCCTCGCGAAGTGAGCGGGCTCCGGGCCGCGCGCAGCGCGCGCGAAACGGTCACTTGCCGTACTTGGAGGCGAGCGCGCGGTCCTTCGCGATCCTGTCGCCGTAGCGGCAGTGGCAGTTCGGGCAGTCGAGCGCCCAGGCGCCGCGCGCGGCGGCGTGGTGGGCCTTCGTGAACAGCATCTCGCGCAGGCGCCGCTCGTGCAGGTTGCCGAGCGGAAACGTCACGTAGCAGAGCTGCACGGAACCGTCGGCCCCGACCCAGAGCATCTGGCCGGCGTCGCAGGCCACGCGCATGGCGGGCCCGAGCAGCAGCCAGTCCGGGATCGAGCGCAGCGCCGCCTCGGACTGGTTGAAGCGCTCGGGCTCCGCGCGCTTCAGCCGCAGGAGCTCGGCGACCACGACCTCGATCGCGGCCTCGTCCTGCGGCCGGAACTGGAGCATGCGCTCGGGCCCCTCGGAGAAGTACGGCAGCGAGTAGTGGATCAGGTCGACCTGCACGCGCATGCGGTAGCGGCGCGCGAACGCCATGGCCGCAGCCAGGTCCTCGAGGTTGCACGACGGCCGCATCAGCAGCCAGCTGATGCGCAGCGAGACGGCGTCGCCGTGGCGTTCGCGCACGGCCGCGACCCCGCGCTCGAGCGCGGCGAAGCGGTCGCGCCGCTGAACATAGGCGTCGTAACGCGCGTCGGTTCCGTAGAAGCCGATCGTGACCTGACGCAGCCCGGCCTCGACCAGCGCGTCGATGCGCCGGTCCAGCAGGAGGCCGTTCGTGGTGACGTAGACCTGGAGGCGACGCGCGCAGGCGTGCGCGACGATCGCCGGCAGGTCGGGGTGCAGCAGTGGCTCGCCGCCGTACAGCCGCACGTTCCAGAGGCCAGCCTCGGCCGCGTCGTCGAGCAGCTCGCGGACCATGGGTAGCGTCAGCTCGTGCCCGGGCATGAAGTCGCGGCCGTAGCGACAACCGATGCAGCGCAGGTTGCAGCGCGCGGTCACTGCGATGTCGATCGAGCGCGGCTGCGCCCGGATCAGCACCGGCAGCGCGCGTGCGGCGAGGTGCCTGGTCTGCTCGAGCGCGACGTCGGCCGCGATCGCCGCGCTCCAGAGCTGGGGGGCGTGGCGCTTCAACGGAGGTCCCAGCACCCGCCGCAGCGTGGTACGCAGGTTCACGGGCGCACCGCAACGACTTAGGAGAACCGGCGCTCCGCTGCCGCGTCTTCGCTGCGGCCCGGCCGGCGTACGTGCCTCATGGCGGCAGTTCGACTGGCTCGATGCTCTCACTGCGCCGAGCGGCCAGTCAATACTTCTTATTGCAGCCAGCCCTTGAACCAGCCCTCGACGAAGCGTCGCTTGTCGAGAGGCCGGTACGCCAGCTCGCGCAGAGGCTCGCGTGTCGCGAGCAGGTCGCAGCCGAAATAGATCATGTGCATGGCTGCGAACGCCCGGAAGCGCGCCTCGGGCGCGCAGCCGGCGCGTCCGGGCAAGCACGCGTGTCGGAGGAACGTGGAGCGCAGCTCGGCCTGGATCGCCGGCGCCACGATCCCATAGCGACCGAGGCAGTCCAATGCCGTCGCGAACCAGGCGACGTCGTACTCGCGCGCGCCGAGCGTCGCATTGTGGAAGTCCGTCACGTACAGGACGCCCGGCCGGTGCAGGAGATTCCAGGGCCCGAAGTCGGAGTGCTGGAACACGAACTCGTCGCCGCCATCCGCCGGGTCGCCGAGCCGGTCGCTCACGTACTCGTGAACACGGCGCCCAAGCCCGGCGGGAAGACCGCTCTCGCTCCACTGGGCGAGCCGCTCGCTCAACTGCGCCCGGTACCGATGGGCGACCTGCTCCGCCGTCGGCCGCGCGAGTCCACTCGGGATCGGCGACACGAGCCGCCTGGAGACGGATCAGCAGGAGTGCCGGCGCCGGCGGCCAGCTCGTGAAGCCCGGCACGAGCTCGCCGGCGCCAGGCGTGACCAACGCAGGCGCGAGAAGATTTCCTTGTTCAGGGGGACGCTCGGACAGTACTCCATGAAGAGGGCCCGATCGTCGACGCTGCACGCGTACGGTGTCGGGAGCGCGCTCCGGCCCGGTCGCGCCGAGCGTCGCGTGTGCGATCCGGAGGCCGCGCAGCTCGTTCGCCACGTCGATGTTGCTTCGCTCGGGTCCGTAGCGCTTGAGCAGCACGAGCACGTCGGGCGCGGGCGCCGAGCGTGCGATAGCGTATGCGGAACCGCTCGCTCGTGCCGCGGCGCCCGTCGAGCCGGTCGATCCGATAGCCGGCGTCCGGGCGAATGCCGAGGGCGTGACCGTGGCGCTGCTCGAACCAGCGCACGAGCCGGTCGAGATCGCTCAGGCCCGGCCGAGCGCCTTCGCGAGGATCCAGAGCTGGCCCACCGCCAGGTGGACGAAGTTCCGGAAGAAGGCCGGCGAGTTCTTCTCGTACACCCAGTGCCCGACGCCCTGCAGGATCCAGCCGAAGACGAAGAGGCCGAGCGCGGGGAGCGGCGCGATGAAGCGGCCGGCCGCGTCGAGCGCGGCGTAGGCGGCGAGCATCAGCGCGCGAGCGCCACGTCGAGCGTCAGGTAGTAGGCGACGAACAGCACGATCAAGACCTCGGCCAGCGTCAGCTCGAACCCGCCCAGCCGTGAAGAGCGGCACGCGCGCGAGCAGCGCCAGCGAGGACAGCACGATGATCGGGATCCCGAGCGAGTGGCAGGCCTTGTTGCCCGCGCGTCCGGTGGAACGCCGCGTAGTCGGCGAAGTGCGAGCGCAGGGCCTCGGTCATGGCTGCCTCCAGGTCACCGGCTACGCGTATAGCCCCCTGGGACGGGGCCGGTCCCTCGCCGAAAGCGGATCCCCGCTGACACGAAGCGGGGCTGAAACGCCGATCTCTCGGCGCTTCAGATGCTTGCAGGAGGGCTGGAATGGGACGAACTGACAAGCTCCTGCTCACGCTGGCGTACCTCGCCTGCCTCGCTGGTCCGACTCATGCCGGGAGGCTCGATCGGTGCCGGCCGGGACGCTCGTCCGCGTGACGGCGCCGGCCGTCTCGAAGAAGAGCCTGACCGGCACGATCGTGTCCGCCTCCGAGCAGGAGATCGTGCTGGCACTCCCGGACCCGAGCCTCGCACGATCCCGCGCAGCGCGGTGACGCGGCTCGAGTGGAGCCGCGGCTACCACCGCCATCCGATTCCAGGAGCCGTGGTCGGCGGCCTCCTGGGCGGCGCGTTCTTCGGGTACGCGAGCCTGGGCCTGTGCGACGCGGCCGAGTGCTCGGTCTCCCTGGCGGCCGTCGGCGTCGGCGCAGCGCTCGGCGCGCTGCCGGGCGCCGGAGTCGGGGCCCTCATCAAGACCCGCGAGTGGGCCGAGGCCCAGCCGTCCCGCATCCAGGTCAGCGTCGTGCCGGTGCGCGGGCGCGGCGTCGCGGCGCAGCTCACGCTGCGGTTCTGACGCCGGCGCGCGCGTGGCTAGAGCTTCTTCACCAGCACCTTCGAGCGCCGGCCGCTCTGCTCGTAGCGCGCGCGGCGCGCGGGCGGCAGGTCGTCGGGCGTGCCCTCGGCGAAGCCGCCCTTCGACTGGAAGAAGCTGAAGGCCTGGGTCGAGAGCGCGAGCAGCTGGGTGAGCCCCGCCTCGCGCGCCTTCGCCTCGACGAACTGGATCGAGCTTGCGGCCGATGCCCTGGTTCTCGTGCGAGGGCCGCACGTAGAGGCAGGCGAGCTCGCCCTTCTTCTCGGCCGGGTAGGCGTGGAGCGCCACGCAGGCGATCGGGTTGCCGTCCACCTCGAAGATGTAGTAGTCGGAGAGCTCCTTCTCGATCGAGGCGCGCGTGCGGGGTGCGAGCTCGTCCTTCTCCACGAGCTCTTGATCAGCTGCTGGATCGCCCGCACGTCGCTGCGGCGCGCGCGGCGGATCTGCTGGTACTCGTTGGCGTAGACGAGCGTGCCGATGCCCTCGTTGGAGAACACCTCGGCGAGCAGCCCTTCGTCGACGCCGCCGTTGATCACGTGGACGCGCGGCACGCCGGCCTCGCAGGCGGCGACGGCGTGGCGCGCCTTCGAGACGTGCGCCGGGTCGACCGCCGCCGCGCTGCGAGCGCGTCGGCCAGCTCGCGCACCGAGAGCTGGCGGGCCAGCTGGCCCGTCGACGCGCAGCCCGTCGCGTGGTCGTGATGTAGACCAGCTTGACGGCCTGCGAGCGCCTTCGCGACCTCGAGCGCCACGGCGTCGGAGTTGACGCGGTAGGTGCGGCCCTCGCCGTCGAGCCCGAGCGGCGGCACCACCGGCACGATCCCGCTCGCGAGCAGCGTCTGCAGGAAGCTCGATGTCGACGCGCTCGACCTTGCCGGTGAACAGGTGGTCGACGCCCTTCAGGATCCCGAGCGGATGCGCGGTGACGGCGTTGGTCGCCGCGGCCCGCAGGTCGGCGGCCGGCGAGCCCCTCCAGGATCTCGTGGGTGAGGCGGTCGGCGGCGGTGAGCGCGAGCTCGAGCGTCGCGGCATCGGTGACGCCCGAGCCCTCGAGGTCGCTCGGCTCGAGGCCGCGCTCGGTGGCGAGCGCCCGGATCTGGATCGAGGCGCCGTGGACCAGCACCGTGCGGATGTTCAGCGACCACAGCACGGCGACGTCCATCAGGATGTTGCCGAAGTTCTCGTGCGGCGACGACGGCGCCGTCCACGGCGACGACGAACGCCTTCTCGCGGAACTGGGGGACGTACTGGAGGATGCCCCGCAGGTCGGTCGGTCTCACGCCCGCGCACGTTAGCAGGGCGAGCGGGGCCCACAAGCCGCGCCGGCGCGGTGATATCCTCTCCCTCCCTCGCCACGACATACGCTCGCACTCGCCCATGCCCGAGACCGTCCGCGTCTTCGCCACCTGCGACATCGGCCAGGCCGCGCTCGACCGTTTGCGCGAGCGGGGCTACGCAGTCGAGGTCTACCCGGAGTCCCAGCCGCCGCCGAAGCGCCTCGTGATCGAGAAGCTGCGCTCGGGCATCGCACGCGCTGATCACGACGCTGCGCGACCAGATCGACGAGGAGGTCTTCGCTGCCGGAAAGGCCTCGGGGCTCAAGGTCGTCTCGCAGATCGCGGTCGGCGTCGACAACATCGATCGCGCCGCCGCCAACCGGCACAGGATCCCCTTCACGCACACGCCCGACGTGCTCACCGACGCGACCGCCGAGTACGCCTTCTTCATGCTGGGCGCGGTCGCACGCCGGCTCTACCCGGCCGAGCTCCAGGTTCGCGAGCGGCAATGGACCACCTGGCACCCCTACCTGCCCTGGCTGGGCGACGAGGTCACCGGCCGCACGCTGGCGGTCGTCGGCATGGGCCGCATCGGCAAGAGCATGGTCGCGAAGGCGGTGGGCTTCGACATGGACGTGCTGTGCCACAGCAGCCGCGGCTCGGCGGCGCTCGCCGGCTACGTGGAGAGCGTGCAGCGCGTGATGGACCTGCGCGAGCGCGAGGGGCACTCGTCGCGGCGCCAGACGATCGAGGCCGTCTCGCTCGAGGACGCGCTGCGGCGTGCCGACTTCGTCTCGCTGCACGTGCCGCTCACGATGCCGGGGACGGCGCGGCGAGCCGACCTATCCACCTGATCGACGAGGCGCGGCTCGAGCTGATGAAGAAGACCGCGTACCTCGTGAACACCGCGCGCGGGCCGGTCGTCGACGAGCCGCGCTCGCGAAGGCGCTGCGCGAGGGCTGGATCGCGGGCGCGGCGCTCGACGTCTTCGAGAAGGAGCCGCTGCCCGACGACAGCCCGCTGCGCGACCGGCGCTTCTGCCGACGCTGCGGCTCTTCCCGCACGCGGCCTCGGCGGCCCGCGCCACCCGCCTCTCGCCCGATCCGGACGTCGGCATGGCCGGCCGCTGCGTGCAGGGCGTGCATCGACGTGCTCGAGGGCCGCTACGGCGGCGACCCGAAGCAGATGCCGTTCGTCGTCAACAAGGAGGCGTTCTGAGCGAGCAGTCGATGATCGGACACGCGGTCTCCCACTACCAGCATCACCTCGAAGCTCGGCAGCGGCGGGATGGGAGTCGTGTACGAGGCCGAGGACACCGAAGCTCGGCCGGCACGTCGCGCTCAAGTTCCTGCCGGCGGAGATGGCGCAGGACGCGGAGGCGCTGCAGCGCTTCCAGCGCGAGGCGCAGGCGGCCTCGAAGCTCAACCACCCCGGCATCTGCACCGTCTACGCGATCGACCAGCACGAGGGCCAGCACTTCATCGCGATGGAGCTGCTCGAGGGCGAGACGCTCGCCGAGCGGATCCGCAAGGGGCCGTTCGACGCTCGCATCGCTGCTCGAGCTCGGGATCCAGATCGCGGACGCGCTCGAGTCCGCGCACTCGAAGGGCATCGTGCACCGCGACCTGAAGCCCGCCAACATCTTCGTCACGCCGCGCGGGCAGGCGAAGATCCTGGACTTCGGCCTCGCGAAGATCGAGCGCGCGCGGCCCGCCGGCAGCGAGCACTCGGAGGCGCCGACCGCGGTGCAGCCGCAGGAGCTGACGAGCGCGGGCACGACGATGGGCACGGTCTCCTACATGTCGCCGGAGCAGGCGCGCGGGCAGCTCACCGACGCGCGCACCGACCTCTTCTCGCTCGGGACGGTGCTCTACCAGATGGCGACGGGTGTGCTGCCGTTCCAGGGCGAGACGTCGGCGGTCGTGTTCGATGCGATCCTGAACCGCGAGCCTGCGCCCGTCACGCAGAGCCAACCCCGCGCTGCCGGCCGAGCTCGGCCGCGATCTTCGAGAAAGCGCTCGAGAAAGACCGCAAGCTGCGCTACCAGAGCGCGACCGAGCTCAAGACCGACCTGCTGCGGCTGAAGCGCGAGCCGACTCGACGGCGGCCGGCGCGCGGCCCAGTCGCACGACTCGCGCAGCGACGCCGCGCGAGGCGGCCGAGACGCTCCCTCGCCGTTCTCTACTTCGAGAACCTGTCCGGCGTGAAGGAGGACGAGTACCTGCGCGACGGCGTCACCGAGGACATCATCACCGAGCTCACCAAGATCAAGACGCTCAAGACGCTGTCGCGCACGAGCGTGCTGGCCTACCGCGACAAGCCCGTGACCCCGACCCGATCGGCCAGCAGCTCGGTGCCGCCTACCTGCTCACGGGCAGCCTTCGCCGCGCGGGCACGCGGCTGCGCATCAACGCCGAGCTCGTCGACACCAAGACCAACTTCCCGCTCTGGTCCGAGCGCTACGACCGCGAGATGGCGGACGTGTTCGCCATGCAGGACGAGATCGCGCACAAGATCGCCGAGGCGCTGCGGATCACGCTCACGCCGCAGGAGCAGGAAGCGCTCGCCGTCAAGCCGACCGAGAACGCGCAGGCCTACGACCTGTTCCTGCGCGGCAAGAGCTTCGCTCGGCGGCGTGACGCGGCAGGACACCGAGTTCGCGCTGCAGATGTTCGAGAACGCGGTGGCGCTCGACCCGCAGTTCGCGATCGCCCACGCGGCGATCGCCTACACCTGCGCCCAGTACCACTGGCACTTCGAGCGCGCCCCGGCCTGGATCGAGCGCGCCAAGGCCGCGAGCCAGCGCGCGAGTGCGCTCGGCAAGGACGCACCCGAGATCCAGGTCGCCGAGGCGTGGATCCTGTACGCGGAGGGGCAGTACGACGAAGCCGTCGCCCGGCTCCACGGGTGATCGGCCGCAAGGCGGACACCGAGGGCGCCTACTACCTGCTCGGGCGCGCGCTGTTCGCCGCCGGCAAGTACCAGGAGGTCGTCGACCTCGCCGAAGCCGGCGATCGCCGCCTCCGGCGAGGACTACAACGTCTACGTGCCGATCCAGAACGCGCTCGGGGCGCTCGGCAAGAGCGAGAAGCTCCGGCACGTGGTGCTGCGGCGGATCCAGGTGCTGGAAGCGCACCTCAAGAAGGTGCCCGAGGACGCGCGCGGCCGGACGCTGCTCGCGACCGACTACGTGCACGTCGGACGCGCGGAGGACGCGCTGCGCGAGGCGAGCCTCGCCATGGCCTTGCGCCCCAACGACGCGATGGTCATGTACAACGTCGCCTGCGTGTTCGGGACGCTCGAGCGCAAGGGCGAGTGCCTCGAAGCTCTCCAGAAGGCCTGGAACGCCGGCTTCCGCGACCCGGCCTGGGCAAGGCGCGACCCCGACCTCGCGATCCTGCACGGCGATCCCGAGTTCGAGCGCCTCTATCCCGAGAAGGCGCCCGAGAAAGCGCCCGAGAAGCCGCCCGGTGCCTGAGCCGACGGCCATGATCGGGCGCGAGGTCGCCCACTACCGCATCACCTCGAAGCTCGGCAGCGGCGGGATGGGGGTCGTCTACCAGGCCGAGGACACCAGGCTCGGCCGCCACGTCGCGCTCAAGTTCCTGCCCGCCGAGATGGCGCAGGACGCCCAGGCGCTCGAGCGCTTCCAGCGCGAGGCGAAGGCGGCCTCCGCAGCTCAACCACCCCGGCATCTGCACCGTCCACGCGATCGACCAGCACGACGGCCAGCACTTCATCGCGATGGAGCTGCTCGAGGGCGAGACGCTCGCCGAGCGCATCCGGCGCGGGCCGGTCGAGCTCGCGCAGCTGCTGGAGCTCGGGACCCAGATCGCCGACGCGCTCGAGTCCGCGCACGCGAAGGGCATCGTGCACCGCGACTTGAAGCCCGCGAACATCTTCGTCACACCGCGCGGCCAGGCGAAGATCCTCGACTTCGGCCTCGCGAAGATCGAGCGCACGAAGCCGGCAGGCGGCGAGCACTCGGAGGCACCGACCGCGGTCCAGCCGAACGAGCTGACCTCGGCCGGCACGACGATGGGCACCGTCTCCTACATGTCGCCGGAGCAGGCGCGCGGGCAGCTCACCGACGCGCGAACCGACCTCTTCTCGTTCGGAACGGTGCTCTATCAGATGGCGACCGGAGTGCTGCCGTTTCAGGGCGAGACGTCGGCGGTCGTCTTCGAGGCGATCCTGAACCGCGAGCCGCCGCCCGTGACGCAGCTCAACGCGGCGCTGCCCGCCGAGCTCGGCCGGATCCTGTCGAAGGCGCTCGAGAAGGACCGCTCGCTCCGCTGCCAGACCGCGACCGAGCTCAAGACCGACCTCTTGCGCTTGAAGCGCGACAGCGACTCGGGCGGACGGCGCGCGGCCGAGGGCGACTCGCGCAGCGGACCGGCGAAGACCGCCGAGCGTTCGGTCGCGGTGCTCTACTTCGAGAACCTCTCGGGCGTGAAAGAGGACGAGTACCTGCGCGACGGCGTCACCGAGGACATCATCACCGAGCTCAGCAAGATCAAGGGCCTGAAGGTGCTCTCGCGGCAGGCCGTGCTGCCCTTCCGCGACAAGCCGGTCGCGACGGCGCAGGTCGGCCAGCAGCTCAAGGCGACGTCGGTCCTCACCGGCAGCATCCGCCGTGGCGGCAACCGGCTGCGGATCAGCGCGCAGCTCCTGGACGCGGCCTCCGACTCGCTGCTGTGGTCCGAGCGCTACGACCGCGAGATGGCCGACGTGTTCGCGGTACAGGACGAGATCGCGCGCAAGATCGCCGAGGCGCTGCGCGTCCAGCTCTCGCCGCAGGAGCAGGAGGCGCTCGCGACCAGGCCGACCGACAACCTGCAGGCCTACGACCTCTACCTGCGCGGCCGCAGCTACGCGCGCCGGCTCACGCGCCAGGACATGGAGTTCGCGCTGCAGATGTTCGAGAACGCGGTGGCGCAGGACCCGGGCTTCGCGCTCGCGTACGCGGCGATCGCGAACGTGTGCGCCCAGTACCACTACAACTACGAGCGCAAGAAGAGCTGGCTCGAGCGCTCGCGCGAGGCCTCGCGCAAGGCCGTCTCGCTCGACTCGCAGCTGCCCGAGGTCAAGGTCGCGCAGGGCTGGATCCTGTACACGCAGGGCGAGTACAGCGAGGCGGTCCACGTGGCCCAGGATGCGATCGACCGCAAGCGCGACACCGAGGGCGCCTACTACCTGATGCTGCGCTCCCTGTTCGCGGCCGGCCGCTACCAGGAGATCGCCGGCGTCGCCGAGACCGCGATCGAGGCGAGCGGCACCGACTACAACGTCTACGTGCCGATCACCAACGCGCTCGACTCGATCGGGAAGAAGGAGCGCTCGCGCAGATGCGCCAGCGCGAGATCCAGGCGCTCGAGGGCCACATCCGGACGGTGCCCGAAGACGCCCGCGCGCGCCTGCTGCTCGCCGCCGACTACGCCGCGACCGGCCGCACCGAGGAGGCGATGCGCGAGGCCAACCTCGGCGTCACGCTGCGGCCCAACGAGGCGACGGTCCTCTACAACGCGGCCTGCGTCTTCTGCCAGCTCGGCAACAAGGCCGAGGGCATGGCGGCGCTCAAGAAGGCTTGGGACGCCGGCTTCATCGACCCCGACTGGGCGCGACGCGACCCCGATCTCGCGCTGCTCCACGGCGAGCCCGAGTTCGAGAAGCTCTACCCCACGGCGCCCGAAGGCGCCTGACGCCGCCGCTCTTCGCGTTCGTCCCTGCTCGGGGCGAAATCCATTCAGCCTGATGGACGTCGCTCCACATCTTTCGACACTCCCTCCCACGCTTCCTCACACGGCTACCTCGTCTCTTGTTCTCGTGGCCGCGCGAGGCAAGCGGCCCGACGAAAGAGAAGGCAGAGACCATGCAGGCAGTCGAAACCAAGATCGGAGCGCGGGCCCCGCAACGGCGTCGACACCCCGACGCTCTTCGCGACCCTCGACGCGGTCAAGGGCCAGCCGGAGCTCGCGAAGTTCCAGTTCCGCGCGACGAACCGCTGGGTCAAGGGGACGAACAGCCGCAGCCGCATCGAGCCGTTCAAGGGCGCGGGCGGCGAGCACGCGCACAAGGGCGAGTTCGAGTACGACGCCGACCACCCGGCGGTGCTCGTGGGCGGCGACGAGGCGCCGACGCCGGTCGAGTTCCTGCTCCACGCGCTCGCGGCCTGCATCACCGCGGGCATCGCCAACATCGCGGCCGCGCGCGGCGTGACGCTCACCGAGGTCACCTCGACGCATCGAGGGCGACATCGACCTGCTCGGGATCCTCGGGCTCTCGAACGAGGTCCGCAACGGCTACGAGCAGATCCGCGTCGACGCTTCGACATCAAGGGCGACGCGCCGCGCCGAGAAGCTGCGCGAGATCGTCGAGCAGTCGCGGGCGCGCTCGGCGGTGTTCGACGTGCTCACGCAACGGCGTCCCGGTCGAGATCGCCGTGAACGCGGCCTGACGGCCGAGCGCCGGCTGCCGGAGGCCTCGCCCGCCGGGCGGGACGGCCGGCAGCCGGCGGCGCGTCGGGCGAGTCGCGAGACAGGGAGGAGCGCCGACGATGAGGCGGACGGAGGCGGTCGTGATCGGCGGCGGGCAGGCGGGGCTCGCGATGAGCCGCTGCCTCGCGCGACAGCCGGCATCGACCACGTCGTCCTCGAGCGCGGCCGCGTGGCCGAGCGCTGGCGCAGCGAGCGCTGGGACTCGCTCCGCCTGCTCACGCCCGAACTGGCAGAGCCGGCTCCCGGGCTTCCGCTACGACGGCCCCGATCCCGACGGCTACATGAGCGTGCCGCGAGGTCGTCGGCTACCTCGAGCGCTACGCGCGCTCGTTCGCCGCGCCCGTCGAGGAGGGCACGACGCGTGCTCGCGGTCGAGGCGGCCGGGCCGGGCTACCGGGTGACGACGGACCGCGGCGCCTGGCAGGCGCGCGAGCGTCGTGATCGCCACCGGGCCACTGCGACACGCCCGTTCGTGCCCGCCGGTCGCGGCGGCAGCTGCCCGGCGACGTCGTCCAGGTGGTGCCGAGCCGCTACCGCAACCCGCGCGCAGCTCCCCGCAGGGCGGCGTGCTGGTCGTGGGCGCCTCGGCCACCGGCGTCCAGCTCGCCGACGAGATCCACGCCTCGGGCCGGCCGGTGACGCTCGCGGTCGGCCGGCACACGCGGCTGCCGCGCGTCTACCGCGGGCGCGACATCCTGTGGTGGCTCGACGCGATGGGCGTCTTCGACGAGACGGCCGACGACGTGTTCGACCTCGCGCCTCGCGCGCAGCCAGCCGTCGCTCCAGCTCGTGGGCCGGCCCGACCGCGCGACGCTCGACCTGCCCGTGCTCGCAGCGCGCGCGGCGTCCGGCTCGTCGGGCCGGCGTCGCGGGCGTCGAGGGCGGCCGGGTCGCGCTTCGCCGACGACCTCGTGGCGCACACGGTCGGCCGCCGACGCGCGCCTCGCGCGCCTCGTCCAGCGGATCGACATCTTCGCGGCGCGCACCGGGCTCGACGCCGAGGTCGGCCCGCCCGAGCCCTTCGCGCCCTTCCTCTGGCCGGCGCCCGCGCCGACCGCGATCGACCTGCGGCGCCGAGGGCATCCGCACGGTCGTCTGGGCCACCGGCTTCCGCCGCGCTCTACCCGTGGCTCAAGCGTGCCCGTGCTCGACGAGCGCGGCGAGATCCGGCACGAGGGCGGCGTCACGCCCGCTCCCGGGCCTCTACGTGCTCGGCCTCTACTTCCTGCGCCGGCGCAAGTCGAGCTTCATCGACGGCGTGGGCGGCGACGCGCTGGAGCTCGCCGCGCACCTCGCGGAGCACCTGCGCCGGGCGGCGTGAGGCGCGAGGGCGAGGAGACGACGTGAGCGGACTCGACGGGTCGAGCCCGGTACGACGCGGTCGTGGTCGGCGCGCGCGCCGCGGGCGCGGCCACGGCGATGCTCCTCGCCCGCCGCGGCGCTGCGCGTCCTCGCCGTGGACCGCGGCGCCTACGGCACCGACACGCTCTCGACCCACGCCCTGATGCGGGCCGGCGTCCTCCAGCTCGCGCGCTGGGGGCTGCTCGACCGGATCGAGGCGGCGGGCACGCCGCGCGTGCGACCGCACGGTCTTCCACTACGAGGACGAGGTCGTCGACATCCCGATCAAGCCGCAGGACGGCGTGCCCGGCGCTCTTCGCGCCGCGCCGCACCGTGCTCGACCGCGTGCTCGTGGACGCCGCCGTCGAGGCCGGGCGCCGAGGTCCGCCACGGCGTGCGCGTCGCCGACCTCGTCCGCGGCGCGCGCGGGCGCGTCGAGGGCGTCGTGCTCGCAGGACGACGACGGCGCGCACGCGGACCGTGCGCGCCGGGATCGTGATCGGCGCCGACGGCCTGCGCTCGACGGTCGCGTCGCTCGTCGAGGCGCCGGTCACCCGCCAGGGCCGCCACGCCACCGCCACCGTCTACGGCTACTGGTCGGGCCTCGACGCTCGACGGCTACCACTGGTACTGGGGCCGCGGCGCCGCGGCCGGCGCCATCCCCACGAACGGCGGCCAGGTCCTGCTGTTCGCCGGCGTGCCGCCGCGGCGCTTCGTCGACGAGATGCGCGCGCGACGTCCCCGGCGGCCTACCGCCGCGTCCTCGCGGAGGTGGCGCCCGACCTCGCGGAGCGGCTCGGCGGGCGCGCGGCTCGTCGGGCCGCCTGCGCGGCTTCGCCGGCCACCCGGGTACCTGCGCCGTCCGTGGGGCCCGGGCTGGGCGCTCGTGGGCGACGCCGCGCTACTTCAAGGACCCGATCACGGCCCACGGCATCAGCGACGCGCTGCGCGACGCCGAGCTGCTCGCCCGGCGCGGTCGCGGCGGCGGCGACGGAGGCGCTGGCCGAGCTACGAGGCCGCGCGCGACGCGCTCTCGACGGGCCTCTTCGAGCTGACCGACCGCGATCGCCTCCGTCGAGTGGGACAATGCCGAGCTGAAGAGCGCTCCACCAGGCCCTGAGCGACGAGATGAAGCGCGAGGTGCGCGGCGCTCGCGCGCGGCTCTTCGACGCGAGCGCGCGCGAGCCGCGCCCGGCCGGGCTGAGATGAAGGAGACCGCGATGGCACGACGCGCGAATGGCCTGGAGGCGGGAGCATCCCGCGCGTGGGGCAGAAAGCCGAGCGCTCGCGCGCGCGTGCGAGCCCGAGGACATCGGCCTCTTCACCGAGATCAGCGGCGACCGCAACCCGCTCCACTACGACGAGGCCGCCGCGCGGGCGTCGCGCTTCGGCGAGATCGTCGTGCAGGGCGGGGTCACGAGCGCGATCCTGAACGCGGTCGTGGCCGAGGACCTGCCCGGGCCCGGGCACGGTGTTCCTGCAGGTCGACTGGAAGTTCACCGCGCCGGTGCGGCCCGGGGACACGATCACGGGCGCGGTCGAGGTGCTCGAGGTGCGCGAGGACAAGCCGATCACGAAGCTCGCGACCAGCGTGCGCCGCCAGGACGGCGTGGTCGTCCTCGAGGGCACCGCGGTCTGCTACACGATGGCGCTCGTTGCCGGCTGACGCTCCGGACGCCGCGCCGGGCCCGCACGCTGCCCGGCGCCGCCCTGACCGCGGCCCTCACCGCGGCGGCGATGCTCGCCTTCGCCGCCAACTCGCTCCTGTGCCGGGCGGCGCTCGCCGGCGGCCACGCCGACGCCGCCAGCTTCACGACGCTGCGCCTCGCCGGCGGCGCCGTCGCGCTCGGCGCTCCTGGCGCGGGCGCGCGGGCGCGCGGCGCGCTGCTGCGTCGTCCGCGTGGGGCTCGGCCGTGGCCCTCTTCGCCTACGCGATCGCCGTTCTCGCTCGCCTACCTGCGGGTCCCGGCGGGGACCGGCGCGCTGCTGCTGTTCGCCGCCGTCCAGCTCACGATGATCGGCGCCGGGCTGCGCGCCGGCGAGCGGCCGCGCGCGCTCGAGTGGGCCGGCCTCGGGGTGTCGCTCGTCGGCCTCGTGCTGCTCACGCGGCCGGGCCTCGCGCAGCCGGACCCGCCGGAGCGCCGCGCTGATGCTCGGCCGCGGGCGTCGGCCTGGGGGCTCTACTCGCTGCGCGGGCGGGGCGTCGCCGACCCGGTGGCCGCGAACGCGGCGGCTTCGCCCGCGCCGTTCCCCTGGCGCTCGCGACGAGCGCCGGCTTCGCGCTCGTCGCCGAGACGCGCGTCACGCTCCCGGGGCTCGCGCTCGCCCTCGCTGTCGGGCGCGCTCACCTCGGGCCTCGGCTACGCGATCTGGTACGCGGCCCTGCGCGGGCTGAGCGCGACGCGCGCCGCCGATCGTGCAGCTCTCGGTCCCGCCGCTCGCGGCGGCGCTCGGCCGTCCTGACGCTCGGCGAGAGCGTCTCGCTGCGGCTCGTGCTCGCGAGCGCCCTGATCCTGGGCGGAATCGCCCTCGCGGCGGCCGCCCGCCGCCACGACAAGGGTTTCGCACGAAACGCCCGAACGAATCAATGAGCCCAACGCACCTGAAACGCTTGATTGATTGACCGATCGCTGGCGCGCCGGGTAGAACCACGAGTGATGCCGCCGCTCGCCGTCGAGACCGTCGGGCTCAGCCGCCGCTACGGCCGGCGCTGGGCCCTCAGCGACGTGAGCCTCGAGCGTGCCCGCGGGCTCGGTCGTCGATGCTCGCGGGCCGCAACGGCTCCGGCAAGTCCACGCTGCTTCGCGTGCTCGCGACGGCGCTGCGCCCCGACCACGGCAGCGCCCGGGTCGCCGGGCACGACGTGCGGCGCGAGCGCGAGCAGGTCCGTGCGCCGCAGGTCGCGCTCCTCGGCCACCACTCCTTCCTCTACGAGGCGCTCACCGCGCGCGAGAACCTCGAGGTCGCCGCGAGCTTCCTGGGCCGAGCCGAACGACGCGGGCGCTCCTCGCGCGGCGTCGGGCTCGAGGCGCGCGCCGACGACCCCGTCTCGAGCTTCTCCGCCGGGATGCGCAAGCGGCTGGCGCTCGCGCGCGTGCTGCTGCAGGACGCCGCGGTGGTGCTGCTCGACGAGCCCTACGGCGAGCTCGACCCGCCCGGCTTCGCGCTGCTCGACCGCGTGATCGGCGAGCTGCGCCAGCGCGCCGCCACCGTGATCATGGCGACGCACCTGCGTGGACCGCGGCCGCGCGCTGTGCGACCAGGCGCTGCTGCTCGAGGAGGGCCGGCTCGCCTGGAGCGGCCCGGCGGCGCGAGATGCCGGCCGAGGCGCCGGCGCGGGAGCGCTGCGCCTTGAGCCGGCTTTCGCTCGCGGCGCTGCGCAAGGACCTGCTGCTGCAGTGGCGCACGCGCGCGCCAGCTGCGTGGCCGTGTTCGTGTTCGGCGCCTCGGCGCTGCTGCTGTTCAGCTTCGCGATCGGCCCGAACGCGGCGGCGCTGCGCGAGCACGCCGGCGGCTTCCTGTGGCTCGGCGCTGCTGCTCGCCTCGACGCTGGCGCTCGCCGACAGCTTCGAGAGCGAGATGAAGCAGCGCGCGCTCGAGGGCCTGCTGCTGCTGCCCGCCGACCCGCGCGCGCTCTACTACGGCAAGGCGCTCGCCAACCTGCTGCAGCTCACGCCTGCTGGGCGCGGCCCTCGTGCCGGTGATGGTGGTGCTGTACGATGCGGGCACGGCCCGCGTGCCCGGCGCTCCTCGGCGTGATCGTCCTGGGCGCGGCCGGCCTCTCGGCGCCCGGGACCCTCTACGCCGCGATGACCGCACAGGTGCGCGCCCGCAACACGCTGCTGCCGCTCCTGCTCTTCCCGCTCGTGGTGCCGGCGCTGCTCGCCGCGGTCAAGGCGACGTCGCTGCTGATCCTCGGCGATCCCGATGGGGCAGCTCGGCGCGTGGGCGGGGCTGCTGCGTGGCGTTCGACGTCATCTACTGGTCGCTCTGCGGGCTCGTGTTCGAGCGCGTGGTCGAGGACTGAAGGGAGACGAGCGTGGGCAACGGGCGTGTGGCCGTTCGCGGTGGCGGGCCTCGGGCTCGCGCTGCTGCGTCTGGGGCTCGACCTGGGGCCTCTTCTTCGCCCCGCGCGAGCAGTACATGGGCGACGTGCAGCGCATCATGTACGTCCACGTGCCCACCGCGTGGAACGCGATGCTGGTGCTGACATTCGCCTTCGTCTGCGCCCTGGTCTCGCTGCTGCGCGGCGGCTGGAAGTGGGACGCGCGGCTCGAGGCCGCCGTCGAGGCGGGCGTCGTGCTCTCGGCGCTGCTCTGCATCCAGGGCTCGATCTGGGCGCGGCCGACCTGGGGCGTGTGGTGGGACTGGGACCCGCGGCTCACCACCACCGCGGTGCTGCTGTTCGCCTTCGGCGGGATCCTGGCGCTGCGCGCAGTTCGTGGACGATCCCGGTCAAGCGCGCCGTGTGGTCGGCGGTGGCGGTGGTGATCGCCTACGTCGACGTGCCGCTCGTCTACTTCTCGGTGCGCTGGTGGAACTCGCTGCACCAGCTGCAGTCGACGCCGGAGACGGTGTCGCGGGCGTTCCACTGGCCGCTGCGCATCAACGCCTTCGGCGTGCTGTTCCTGATGATCGGCCTCGTCGAGCTGCGCGCGCGGCTCGCCTGCCTGCGCCGCGAGGCGGAGAGCGGCGCCGCCGCCCGCCGATGCCGCGCGGCCGAGGCCGCGGGGGTGCGCGATGAACGGCGCTCCTGCCGGCGTGATCGCGGGCGGCTGGGAGTTCGTGATCGCAGCCTACGTCGGTGACGCGCCGTTGTACTGCTGGGCTATGCCTGCTCAGTCATCTGGCGCTACCGGCGGGAGAGCGCGCCCGTCCGCGATGACGGCCGCTAGCCGAGGATGCGCCTGCCGCCGACGGGCGCCCTGCTCTGGGGCACGCAGCGCCGGCGCTGGCTCGACGCTCGTCGCGCTGGCCGTGGCGGCGGCTCGCGCTTCTCGCCCTGAGCCTCGGCGGCATCGGCGAGAACCTCGTCTACTACTGGGGCCCGACCGAGCTCGCAGGCCGCGGGCGACAAGGCGGTCGGCGCGACCATCCGCCTCGGCGGCCTGGTGGCGGACGGCTCGGTCCAGCCGCGGCGCACGGCGCCTCCGGCGTCGAGTTCGACGTGGTCGACCGCGCAGGCGCCATCACGCACGTCAAGTGCAGCGGCGTGCCGCCGCAGATGTTCCGCGAGCGGATCGGCGTCGTGGTGGAGGGCACGATGACGCGCGCCGGCCACTTCGAGGGCCACCGCCTGATGGTCTCGCACGGCAACGAGTACCGCGCCCCGAGCGAGGCGAGAACGCGGCGATCGACCAGCTGATGCGCAGCGTCCAGCGAGGGCGACGGCCGCACCGGAGGGCCGCCGCCCGCGCCCGCCGCGTCGCCGCTCCCAGGTCGAGCCGTGACCGCCGCGCTCGGCCGCAACCTGATCCTGCTCGCGCTCCTCGTCGTCGACGCCGGCGCGGTCGTGGGCGCCGCGACCGGCGCTGCGCCGCTCGCGCGCTCGGCTGGGTCTGGACGCGCCGGCTCGCCTACCTCTTCGCGGCCGTCGATGGTCGCCGCCAACCTGCTGATGGTCTGCGCGCTCCTGGCCCGCGACTTCAGCGTCAGCTACGTGGCCCAGGTGGGCTCGCGCGCGGTGCCCGAACTGGGTGGCGGTGGTGAGCCTCTGGTCCTCGCTCGAGGGGTCGATCCTGTTCTGGGGCCTCGTGATCGGCGTCTACGTCGGCGTCGCCACCTGGGCGAACCGCGACCAGCATCCCGAGTACATGCCCTGGGCCGTCGCCGTCTGGCTCGCGCTGCGGCGCCTTCTTCGCGTTCCTGCTCGCGGGCCCGGCGCAGCCGTTCCAGACCGTGTCGCCGGTGCCCGCTCGACGGCCCGGGCCCGAACCCGCTGCTGCAGAACCACCTGCTGATGGTGATCCACCCGCCCTTCCTCTACCTGGGCTACGTCGGGCATGACGATCCCGTTCGGCCTCGCCTGCGCGGCGCTGCTCACCGGGCCGGCTCGGCCACGACTTCCTGCGCCCGCTGCGCACCTGGCTGATGCTGCCCTGGATCTTCCTCACCGTGGCGATCGTGCTCGGCGGCTGGTGGGCCTACGAGGTGCTGGGCTGGGGCGGCTACTGGGCCTGGGACCCGGTGGAGAACGCGTCGTTCCTGCCCTGGCTCACCGCGACCGCGGCGCTGCACTCGGCGCTCCTGACCGAGCGCAAGGGCGTCCTCAAGGGCTGGACCGTGACGCTGGTGCTCGCCACCTTCCTGCTCACGATCCTCGGCACGTTCATGACGCGCTCCGGCGTCTTCAACTCCGTCCACTCCTTCACCCAGAGCGCCATCGGCCCGACCATCCTCGTGTTCCTGGTGCTGCGCGCTCGTCTGGTCGGTCGCGCTGCTCGCGCTGCGCATCGACCGGCTCGCGCCGGAGGGCACGATCGAGCCGGCGCTCGGCCGCGACTCGCTGTTCCTCGTCAACAACCTGCTGTTCGTGCTGTTCACCTTCACGGTCCTGCTCGGCACCGTGTTCCCGCTGGTGGTCGAGGCGGTGCGCGGCGTGCAGATGAGCGTCGGCCGCCCCTACTTCGACCGCATGGCGGTGCCGCTCGGCGTCGCGCTGCTGCTGCTGATGGGCGTCGGGCCCGCGCTGCCGTGGGGCCGCGCGACCGCCGCGCAGGTGCGGCAGGCGCTCGCTGCCGCCGCTCGCCGGCGCCGCGCTGCTTCGCGGCGCGTCGGGCTTCGCGCTCGGGCGTGCGCAAGCCGTGGACGCTCGTGGCGCTCGCCTTCGGCGGCTACACCGTGCAGGTGACGCTGCGCGAGCTGTGGCTGCCGCATCGCACGGCGCCAGCAGCGCGCACGGCGAGAGCCTGGGCCAGGCGCTCGTCGAGGCCGGCCTGCGCCGCGGCGCGGCGCCGCTTCGGCTCGTACATCGTGCACGCCGGCGCCGCCGATCGTGATCGTCGCGATCGCGGTCAGCAGCACCATGGGCACGAGCCGCGAGGCGCAGCTGCGCGTGGGCGAGACGACCGAGGTCGGCGCCTACACGCTCACCTTCGTCGGCGTCGACCAGGTGAGCGAGCCGCACCGCGAGGCGGTCGTCGCGCGCGTCGCGGTGGCGCGCGGCGGCCGCGACCTCGGCGTCCTCAGCCCGCGCATGAACCAGTACGAGCGCCAGCGCGAGCCGATCGGCACGCCCGCGGTGCGCAGCTCGCCTCTTCGAGGACCTCTACCTCTCGGTGATGAACATCGACCCCGCCGGCGGGCACCTCGGCCTGCTCGCGATGGTGAACCCGATGGTCGGCTGGATCTGGGTCGCCACCGGGCTCATGGCGCTCGGCAGCCTGGTCGCGCTCGTGCCCTCGCGGCGCGGACCCGCGGCCGTGAGCACCGAGACCGCGCGGGCGTTCAACCCGCGAGTGCTGCTCGTGGGCCTCGGCGTCGTGGCGCCGCTCGTCGCGATCCTCTGCTGAACCTGGGCCGCGACCCGCACGCGATCGGCTCGCCGCTCGTCGGCCGCCCCGCGCCCGAGTTCACGCTGCAGCCGATGGGCGGCGGCGCGCCCGTCACGCTCGCGAGCCTGCGCGGCCAGCCCGGTGGTGCTCAACTTCTGGGCGACCTGGTGCGTGCCCTGCTTCGAGGAGCACCCGGTGCTGGTGGGCGCCGCGCGCCGCCTGGGCGAGCGAGGTGCGCTTCGTCGGCGTCATCTACGAGGACACGAGGAGCGGGTGCGTCGCTTCCTGGCGCGGCAGGGCTCGGCCTATCCGTCGCTCGTCGACCCCGGCAGCCGCACGGCGATCGCGTTCGGCGTCTTCGGCGTGCCCGAGACGTACTTCATCGACGCCGAGGGCCGGATCGCCGCGAAGCACGTCGGGCCGCTCGACGCCCAGACGCTCGCAGCTCGAAGCTGCGCCCAGGCGGAGGCACGCGCCGTGAGGCGCCGCGTCGCTGCTCGCTCGGCCGCGCTGCTGCTCGTCGCGCCGCTCGCGACGCGCGCAGGCAGCAAGCCGCGCGGCGGCCGATCCCGCGGGCGTCGTCGGCGCGCCGCACGGACAGCCGCTCGCGGGCGAAGCGCTCGACGCGCGCACCGAGGACGTCGCGGGGCTGCTGCGCTGCCCGGTGTGCCAGGGGCTCTCGGTCGCCGACTCGCCCGCCACCATGGCCGTCGAACATGAAGGCCCAGGTGCGCGAGCTGCTCGCCGCCGGGCTACGACCAGGAGCAGATGCTCGCCTACTTCGAGCACTCGTACGGCGAGTTCGTGCGCCTGCAGCCGCCGCTGCGCGGCGTGAACTGGCTGGTCTGGCTCGGGCCGCTGCTGGCGCTCGTCGCGGCCGGCGCCTTCGTCTCGTGGACGCGCGCGCTCTCGGCGCCGGCAGCGCGGCCGCGCCGGCACGAGCCCGATGCCGCTGCCCGGGCCCGACACGCTGCCCGACGACCCCGAGCTCGCCGCGCTACGTGCGGCGCGTGCGCGAGCTCGCCTACGGCTGGCCGCGACGGCCGGCCGCCCGGCTCGGAGGCCTGATGCCGCCCGCCGAAGTCCACTGGCAGCCGGCGCTCGTCGTGCTGGCGAGCGGCCTCGTGCTCGGGGCGCTCCTGCGTCTGGGTGGCGTGCGGCGCCGCGGCGCGCCGCTCCGGCCGCGCCCGCCGGCGAAGCGCCCCTCGCTCGAGCTGCGCGACCTCGACGGCCGCGTCGCGGCGCTCCTCGTCCAGCTCCGCGAGCTCGACGACACGGCCGCGAAGCGCACGCCGGAGCAGCTCGCGCGCGAGCGCTACGCGCTCGAGCTCGAGGCGGCGCGCGCGCTCCAGGAGCAGGACGTCGCTCACCGCGCGGCCGTGGCCGCGCCGGCGACGCCGTCGCCGCGCTGCGCCGCGGGAGGCGCCGCGCGCGGCTTCCTGTGGGGACCGTGTCGAGCGCCGCGCCGTGGCGGCTGCTGCTGTTCCTGGTCTCCAGGTCGGCGCAGCAGCGTCCGGAGGGCGGCAGCGTCACGGGCAGCGTGGGGGCGACGCCGCGCGGCGGATGGCGCCGGGCGGCGGGACGGCGCCGGCAGCGCGGTGGCGCCTGGCGGCGCGCCCGCCGCCGAGGAGCCGAGTGCCCCCGGACGCGCGCACGCTCGAGCTGCGCGCGAGCCTCGCCAAGAACCCCGACGACCACGACGCGCGCCTCGACCTCGCCCGCCAGCTGCTGATGCAGCGCGACCTGATGGGCGTCTGGAACGAGACGCAGCACGTGCTCGAGCGCCAGCCCGGCCACCCGCGCGCGCTCGCCTACCAGGCGCTCGTGCGCCTCGCGATGGGCCAGGGCGACCTGGCGGTCTCGATGCTGAAGCAGGCGATCGCCGCCGAGCCCGACCTCCTCGAGGCGCACGAGAACCTGGCCTTCGTCTACGCGAGCCTCGGCCGCACGAAGGAAGCCGAGGCCGCGGTCGCCGAGGCGGCGCGGCTGCTCGCCGGAGGACGGCGGAGCGGCATGCGGCAGGCGCTCGCGCAGCTCGCCGCAGGTCGCGGCGGCCGCAGAGGCCGCGCCCGCGGCGGAGGATCCCCACGCGGACGTGGCGCCGCCGTCGGCGAGCCGGGCGCAGGCTGCCGCCGCCCGCGGCCGCGGCCGCGGCGGACGCCCGCGGGCGGCCGGTCGGCGCCGTCTTCGGCTGGATCGAGGCGGACGCCGCCGTCGTGGCGCCCGCATCCGGCCGGGCACGGTGATCTTCCTGACCGTGCGCGAGGCCGGCGTCGCGCAAGGCCCCCCGGTCGCGGTCAAGCGGCTCGAGAGCGGGACGCTTCCCGCTGCAGTTCGAGGTCGGGAGCGCGGACTCGATGATGGGCCAGCCGCTGCCCGAGCGCATGCGTATCGACGTGCGCGCGGACTCCGACGGCGATCCCATGACGCGGCCTGCCACGCGACCCGGCAGGCTTCGCCGACGGCGTCGCGCTGGGGCGGACGGGCGTGCGGATCGCGCTGAAGTAGCGCTCAGCGGTCCGCGAGCGCCGCGACCGGCACCGTGCCCGCTCGAGAGTCGCCCGTCACGACGCGCCGCAGATAGCCCGCCTGTCCCAGGTGGAGGACCAGGTGCACGCGCGAGGTGCATCAGGAAGCGGCCGCAGGGCAGCTGCACGCCGGCGACGGGCTCCGGGTACGGCCGCGCCAGCGCCTCCTGCGGCAGCTGCCCGAGCGTCGAGGCAACCACCGCCGCCGTCTCGCGCAGCTTTCGTACGAGATCGTCGCGCCGTCCCGCGCGCGCCGCGAACTCCGCGTCGCGGTTGCGCACGTAGCCGGTCCCGCCGAGCACCGCTCCCACGAAGTGCTGCAGGTTGCCGCACACGTGGAGGCCGAGGCTCCCCGCGGAGTTGGCGACGCCCGGCAGCGTCTTGAAGAGGCTCTCGTCGTCCGGGAAGAGCTCCACCTCGCGGGCGAAGGTCTCGAGCTCGCGCACGAGCAGCCGGCTCAGGTCGTCGGTCATGAGCATGATTCTGTAGGTCGATGGCTGGGGCGGTCAACGAGCCGCGCCCCACAACGGCCGCTCGCGCGATGCTAGCATCGGGCTCGTGCGCAGCGCCTCGATCGTCTGCATCGCGACGGCCGCCGCGAGCCTCGCCGCCGCGGACGGCCGCGGTGCTGCGACCGAGACCGCCGCGGCGCGCGAGCAGGCGCGGCTTTGCGAGCGGCTTCCCGGCGCTTCCGGAGCCGCGGCCTGCCAGCAGGCGCTGGCACTCGGCATCGCACCCCCGCGGCGTGCCGCGGTGCGCGAGCAGCTCGCCCGCCACCTCGTCGCGCTCGAGGACTGGGACGCGCTCGCCGAGCTCCTCCGCGAGAGCGTGACGCTCGCACCTCAGGACGCCGAGGCCTGGCGGCGGCTCGGGCTGACGCTGCTGTTCGCGCTCCACCAGCCGGGCGAGGCGCAGGCCGCGCTCGAGCAGGCCGTCCGCCTCGCACCCGCGGACGCCGAGGCGCGCGCCGGACTCGCGCAGGCGCTCGCGGCGAGCGGGCAGCTCCAGGCGGCCGTCGCGGCGTTCGACGAGGCGCTGCGCCTGGACGCGGCCGTGCTCGACGGGCGGCCGGCGGCGCGCGCGGCGCTCGACGCGGCGCGGCGCGGTGCGCCTGGCCCTGAGCGCGAGCAGAGACCGAGAGCCATGCGCAACCTGGCGATCACGTCGCTCCTGGCTTCGCTCGACGAGGCCTACGACCGCCGCTCGTGGCACGGCACCAACCTGCGCGGCAGCCTGCGCGGGCTGAGCGCCGCGAGCGCCGCGTGGCGCCCGGGACCAGGCCGCCACAACGCGTGGGAGATCACGCTGCACGCGGCGTACTGGAAATACGCGGCCTGGCGCCGCATCACGGGCGAGAAGCGCGGCTCCTTCGCGCGTCGCGGCAGCAACTGGTTCGAGACGCCGGCGCCGGCGTCCGAGGCCGCGTGGCGCCGCGACGTGACGCTGCTCCAGAAGTACCACCGCCTGCTGCGCGCGGCGGTGTCGCGCCTCGCGGACGAGGATCTCGAGCGGCGGGCGCCGGGCGGCCGCGAGCCGATCGGCCGCCTGCTCGCGGCATCGCCGCCCACGACCTCTACCACGCGGGCCAGATCCAGCTGGTGAAGAGGCTCGCCTCGCGCTAGGCGGCGCTAGCCGGCGTTGGCCTTGTCGGCGGCAGCCGCCGGCAGGTAGCAGCCCACGACGTAGTCGCGCACCATGCGGTGCGCGCTGAAGGGCGCGACGACGGATTCGATCGAGGCCTTCATGGTGCGGATCCATTCGCCCGGCAGCCCGCCCTCGTCGCGCGCGAAGAAGCGCGGCACGACCTCGTCCTCGAGCGCGCGGTAGAGCGACTCGGCGTCGGCCGCGTCCTGCGCGGCCGTGTCGGGGTCGATGCTGCCGTCGCCGATCGCCCAGCCGTTGTCGCCGCGGAAGCCCTCGGCCCACCAGCCGTCGAGGATGCTGAGGTTGACGCCGCCGTTGACCGGGACCTTCTGGCCCGAGGTGCCGCTCGCCTCCAGCGGCCGCCGCGGCGTGTTGAGCCAGACGTCGCAGCCCTGCACGAGCGCGCGGCCGACCTCGATGTCGTAGTCCTCGAGGAACACCAGCTTGCCCGCTGAACTCGCCGTGCGTGAGCGCGAACAGCCGCCGCACCACCTCCTGCCCCTCGCGGTCGGCGGGGTGCGCCTTGCCCGCGAAGATGAACTGCACCGGGCGATCGGCGGTCGCGAGACGATCGCGCGCAGCCGGTCGAGGTCCGACATGATCAGGAACGCCCGCTTGTAGGTGGCGAAGCGGCGCGCGAAGCCGATCGTGAGCGCGTGCGGGTCGAGCAGCGCCCTCGACCTGGCGCAGCTCGTCGGGCGACAGGCCGTGGCGCGCCGACTGCACGCGCACGCGCTCGCGCACGAAGCGCACCAGGCGCTCCTTCTGCGAGCGGTGCGCCGCCCAGAGCGCCGCGTCGGGCGCCTCGTGGACCTTGCTGCCACGCCTCGGGCTCGAGCAGCCGCTGCCTCCCACTGCGGCGTCGACGTGCTGCGTGTAGAAGCTGCGCATCTCGGGCCCGACCCAGCTCGCGGTGTGGACGCCGTTGGTGACGGACGCCGACGGGCTGCTCGGCGCCTTCCGGGAAGAGGTGCCGCCACATCGCCGAGGAGACCGCGCCGTGCAGCCGGCTCACGCCGTTCGTCGCTGCCGCGAGACGCGGATCGAGAACGCGGTCATGTTGAAGTTGCCGTTGTCGGCCCCGAGCGCCAGCGCCTCGTCGGGCTCGCAGCCGACGTCGCGGATCCAGGGCTCGAGGTAGCTTGCTGCACGAGCTTGCGGTCGAAGGTCTCGTTGCCCGCCGGCACCGGCGTGTGCGTGGTGAAGACGGTCGTTGCGCTTCACGCCCGCGAGGGCCTCGGCGAGGCTGTCGCCCGACGTGCACGCCGCTCGCGCGCGCGCTCGAGCGCCAGGAAGGCGACGTGGCCCTCGTTCATGTGCCAGACCGCCGGGTGGATCCCGAGCGCGCGCAGCGCGCGCACGCCGCCGATGCCGAGCACGATCTCCTGGCACAGCCGCATCTCGCGCCCGCGCACGTAGAGCGACGCCGGTGATCGGGCGGTCGGCGGGGTCGTTGAGCGGGATGTCGGTGTCGAGCATCAGCACCGGCACGAGGCCGACCTGCACCTTCCAGACGGCGGCGTGCACGACGCGCCCGGGCAGGTCGATCGGGCACCGTGAGCACGCCGCCGGCCGGCGCCTGCACCGGGAGCACCGGCAGCCGCGCGAAGTCGTAGTCGGGGTAGGTGTGCTGCTGGAAGCCGTCGGCGTCGACCGTCTGGCGGAAGTAGCCCGAGCGGTAGAGCAGCCCCACGCCGACGAGCGGCACGCCGAGGTCGCTCGCCGCCTTGCAGTGGTCGCCGGCGAGGACGCCGAGGCCGCCCGAGTAGATGCCGAGCGACTCGTGGATCCCGAACTCCATCGAGAAGTAGGCGACCGGGCCGGGGAGCTCGCGCCGCCCTGCTGCGCGAACCAGCGCGGGCGGCTGCGGTACTCGTCGAGCGCCTGGATCACGTCGCTCGTAGAGCCGGACGAACTCGGGGTCGGACAGCAGCCGCATCCACTGCTGCGGCTCGACGTTGATCAGCAGCTGGACCGGGTTGTGGTAGCGGCGCCAGGGTTCGGGGTCGATCCGCGAGAACAGACGGCTCGCGCGCGGCGACCAGCTCCACCAGTAGTCGTAGGCGAGATCGCGCAGCCGCTCCACGCTGGGCGGCAGTTCGATGTCGGCCACGTGCAGCGTGCGGACGTGCATGCGATCCAGCTCTTCCTCGGAGGCTTCGCTTGCGTGTTCGGGGGCTGCGGCGGATTACACCGGCGCCGCGGCCGGCGGTCATCCCGGCCGGCCTCGACGTAGCGCTTGATCCGCACGCGGCCGTCGCCCTCGACGTGGTGATCTCCACCCCGAAGCGGTCGGCGCGGCGACTGGCGCACGACCGTGCCGGTCCCCTCGACCCCCCGTGGCCTTGCGGCATCGCGAACGCGAGGCGCACGTCGTCGCCCACGCTGAGCGGGTGCCGGCACTCGAGCAGGACGCCGTGCACGCTGAGGTTGACGGCGCGGCCGGCGAAGCGCAGGCCCTGCGCAGGCCGCCCTGCGATCGCGAGGTCGACGCGGAAGCGCGTCGTCTTGCGCACCGGCACGTGGATGAGCCGCGTCAGGCGGTCGTCCCAGTCCTGCGCCGGGCGGCAGCGGCAGGATCGCGTTGGCGCCGGCCTCGAGCAGCTCCAGGTGGGCGAAGCCGAACTCCGAGCGGCCGAGCGCCACGATCGCCGTCGAGCGCGTCATCGGGTCCTGGCGCAGGGCCGTGACCAGCGCCGGCCGCGCCGGGCATCGCCGAGTCCACCACCACCACGTCGGCCGGCCCCGTCGGAGAGGCTGCGCACCTCGCTCGGCCTGGAGGCCAGCGACGCGCTCGACGTTCTGGCGGAACAGCACCGTCCCGCTCGAGCTCGCGCGCGACGTCGGCGGTCGAGACGACCACCGCGCGGATCACGGCGCCTCCGCCGCGTCGAGCTCGCGCAGCCACGCGGCGGCGGTCGGCGTCGCTCGGCATGCGCCAGTCGCCGCGGGGCGAGAGGCTGACCGAGCCGACCTTCGGCCCGTCGGGCATCACCGAGCGCTTGAACTGGTTGGCGAAGAAGCGCTCGACGAACACGCGCAGCCAGCGCCGCACGCGCCTCGTCGTAGCGGCCGGCGAAGGCCTGCACGGCGAGGTACAGGATCTTCGCGCGGGCGCGCCCCGAGGCGCACGAGGGAGTAGAGGAAGAAGTCGTGCA
>CAVWIM010000009.1:0-80541 GCA_963755065.1 uncultured beta proteobacterium | reverse complement strand
GGCGAAGGACATGATCAGTAGTGCCGGTTCGCATTTTCGCTAACCAATGGCGCGCGAGCTAGCTGCTACTTGCTCCGGCCAGCGGCGGCCAGAATCAGCCCTCGGCTCGGCCATTTGGCCGATGGCGGCGAGATACGCCGCCCGGCAGACTTGATCACGCCAACAAAGGTATTTGCCGTGGTCTGGCGATTGTGTAAACTATTACTTGACAATATGTATTGCGTTACTTTACAATTGCAACGTCATTGGATCAGCCGTGATTCGTTCCTTTCGGCACAAAGGGTTGGAGGCGCTTTTCACTACAAGTTCAGCCAGACGCGTTCCCGCTGCTTGGCGGTCGCGAATTGAACGCATGCTTGACCGGCTGGATTCCGCCGTCCGGCCTCAGGACATGAGCGTCCCTGGGTGGCGCCTCCACGCGTTGCGGGGCGATCAACGCAATCGCTGGGCAGTCGATGTCTCCGGCAATCTGCGCCTGACGTTCGCCTTCGACGGCGAGCACGCAATCGAAGTCGATCTCGAGGACTACCATTGATGAAGACCTTGCGTGACCGCCGCAGAGCCCCCACCCATCCGGGAGCCATCCTCCGTGAGGACGTATTGCCGGCATTGCGCATGTCGCAACAGGCGTTCGCCGATCGCTTGGGCGTTTCCCGTGTTACGGTGAACACATTGCTACAGGAGCGGCGCGATCTGTCGGCCGAATTGGCGGCGCGCATTGCCAAACTGTTGGGTCACACGCCCGAGAGTTGGATCAGGATGCAGGAAGCTCTGGACCTGTGGCGCATTGCCCAGGATCCGTCGCGCCTCGCCGGAATTACGCCGCTGCCGCGCGAGGCATCCGCCGCGTGAGACCTCGTTAAAATGACGGCGGCGACCGAAGTCGCCGCCTCGCGGTCTCGCGCGTGGATCTAGAGTTTGCGGCGACGGGCGAAGCCCAGACCCGCCAACGCCAAACCCAGCAGACTGAGCGTAGCGGGCTCGGGTGCGTTGGAACCAGGCCCGACGAGGGGGGCCACGTCGTCGACACCGTTGAAGCTGACTCCCCCTGAACTGAAGAAGTTGAACACGTGGTCCGGGTTGTTGATGTCATGCGAAAGGCTGTAATCGATGAACGTGAGGGCGTTCGATCCAGCCACCAGCGCATGTCCATTGCCGTCCACCGCGCCCTGGTCGAAATCACCGACTCCAAAGACGAGGCCGCTCGTCAAGAGACCAGCGCCGGTCGTAGCGTTCATGGTCCCGGTCTCGCCGGCGCCGAACATCGTCATGAGGTTCGTGAAGGGGTCGTAAAGCAGGCCGTGGGCCGGCTGTACGCCCGCATACAATTGGCTGGTTACGCCCGTAGCGATGTCGATCGTTCCGAGGTTGCCGAAACCATTGGGGTTCCCGTTCACGTAAAACACCGAACCGGCGTTACCGAAGGCAACCTGAGTAATGCCGCCCTCGTCGCCCGAAATTGCCTGAGGGGTGTTTCCAGTCCCGATCGGGACCGCGACCTTGTTAAGCCGGCCGCCGAAATCGCTGGTGTAAACAGTGTTCCCGGAGGGGTCGAGCGCCAGGTGGAAGCTCGGTGTACCGGTGAACTGCGTGTTGAGGATCGCCCCGGTCGACGGACTCACCTCGTAGACGTTGCCGGAGCCTTGGCCGCCGATCAGGAGGTTCCCGTTCTTCCCGAAGATGATCCCATCCGCGCCGTTGGTGGTTGCGATGTTGGTCGGAGTGCCGAGCACGGCGGTAATAGTTACGTCGTCGTAACTGAAACCGACTTTCCAGACGTTCTGCCCACCGGTGAAATACGTGTAGTACAGGGTGCCACTAAAGACCGTGGCTTGGGCGGCTCCAGCCAGTCCGACTGACAGGGCCATCGTTACAAGGAAGCGAGCAAACGCGGTTTTGGAATGCATCTTGTCCTCCCCCAGAGATATGTTCGAACCGAAATCTTCTGAAACTAAGCTTCAAAAGCATTTCGCGTGCCGCCAAGCTAAAGCAGCGAATTAATTCAAGCAGTTACAAGTTTCCGGGCGCCAACAAGGTGTTCGGCTTGGAGGCTTGTGTAAATTCGGTCGACATGACAAACACCGCCGCGGAAGGTATCCGCTGCGTGAGACCGGAACCGCCCCTTGGCCATCCGAACTATGCTTCACGCGTCACACCGAAAGCTTTTCCTCGAGCCAGACCTTGATCAGTGATTGATAGGGAACGTCGCGAGCATTGGCGGCGGCTTTGATACGCTCAAGCGTGTGCACCGGAAGCCGCAGCGAAATACTCCGGGTCGACGGCTTCAGATTGGGAAGGCGCACACGCTTGGCCTTTGACCAGTCGATCAGTTCCGCGCTGTCACGGGCTTCCCAGAACCTGCGCTCCTGTGCTTCCGACTTGAATTTGGGAACCTTAGTCTTTGCGGTCATAAAAAGTCCTTTCCTTGCGATGCATGTCGCGTGCGGAGATGACTCGGATCAACGTTTCATGCATTCGCCTGAATGTGATTTGCAAATGCCGGCCGTCGATTGTTTGCCCCAAGGCATGCAGTCGCAATTCGCCGGCAGAATGCGCGGGATCGGAGACCATCAGCAAGCGTGGGTCGAAAAATAGCTGCTCCGCCTCGCTCTGCGACACGCCATGCTTCTCGTTCTTCCTGGCGTTGCCTGAATCCCAGTCAAGCCAACGATGCGCTCGAGATCGATCACACGTGTATATTACCATAATATACATGCGTGTCAATCCAACTGACAAGCGAATTGGGTCGGAGACGGATGTCCGCCTGTGCTAGATTTGCCCGATACCAAGATTGGGTCGCCCATGGGAGTCCCCGCAAAGAGCCGCATCGTCATCATCGGCGGCGGCATCGTCGGCTGCAGCATCGCGTACCACCTGGCCAAGCGCGGGGAGCGTGACGTCACGCTGCTCGAGCGGCTGCAGCTCACGCACGGTGCGACATGGCATGCGGCGGGACTGGTCGGGCAACTGCGCAGCAGCAGCAACCTGACGCGCCTGATGCGCTACTCGGCGGAGCTGTACGCGAAGCTCGAAGCGGAAACGGGACAGGCCACCGGATGGCACGGTTCGGGTAGCCTTCGCCTCGCATCGTCCAAGGAGCGCTGGCAGGAGTTGAAGCGCTCGGCGACGATGGCCAAGGGCTTCGGGTTCCATGTCGACCTCGTGTCGCCGCATGAGGCGCGCGACCTCTTCCCGCTGATGGAAATGGAAGGCGTGGTCGGCGCGGCGTGGATCGAGGGCGACGGCTATGTCGACCCGACCAGCCTCACCAATGCCTACGCGGCGGGCGCGCGCGCGGGCGGCGTCAAGATCATCCAGAACTGTCGTGTGACGGCGCTTAACCACCGCGGCCGGCGCGTGACAACGGTGGTGACGGACCAGGGCGAGATCGAGACCGAATGCGTGATCAACGCTGCCGGCATGTGGGGCCGCGAGATCGCCGCGATGGTCGGCACGCGCGTGCCCGCATGCGCGGTCGAGCACCAGTATTTCGTCACCGAGAAAACGACGAAGATTCCCGACGGCCTGCCGAGCTTGCGCGATCCCGACCACAACTTCTACGTGAAGCCCGAGCCTGGCGCGTTGGCAGTCGGCGGCTGGGAATCGAACACGCCGCCGTGGGGTGCGAACGGCATCGCGAAAGATTTCGGCCCCGAGTTGCTGCAGCCGGACTTCGATCGCTTTGCACCGCTGGCGGAAGCGGCGGGCATGCGCATTCCGGCGCTGAACGAAGTGGGTATCCGGCAGCTGATCAACGGCCCGATCCCGATCACGGCCGACGGCGAGCCGATCATCGGCCTCTCGCCCGAGCTCGACAATTTCTACCTGTGCTGTGGCTTCACCTCCGGCATCGCGGGCTCGGGCGGCGCGGGAATGGTGATGGCCAACTGGATCGTCGACGGCGACCCGGGCATGGACCTGTGGCCGTTCGACGTGCGCCGCTTCGGCGTGCCGCATTCGGTGAAGCAGTTCATGTACGACCGCGCGGTGGAAAGCTACGGCCGCTACTATCACATCGCGTGGCCGACCAACGAATCCGACGTCGGACGCGACGCGCGCCGCAGCCCGCTGCATGCGCGCCTGGAGGCCGCGGGCGCCGTGTACGGCAACAAGTTCGCCTGGGAGCGTCCCAATTGGTTCGCGCCGGTGGGCACCCTGCCCGTCGACACGCTGTCGTTCGAACGCGGGCCATCGTTCGACGCTATCGGCGAGGAGCACAAGGCCGTGCGCGAGCGCGTCGCACTGATCGACATGACGTCGTTCTCCAAGTACGAGATTCGCGGCCCGGGCGCGCTGGCACTGCTGCAGAAGTTGGCCGTCAACAACCTCGACCGGCCGGTCGGGACGATCGTCTACACGCAGTTGTGCAACGAGCGCGGCGGCATCGAGGCCGACGTGACGATCACGCGCCTGGCCGACGATCGCTTCTACTTCGTCACCGGCAGCGCGCTGGGCGTGCGCGACCGTTCCACCATCGAGCGTCATTTGCCTACCGACGGCAGCGTGGAGATCGTCGAGCACACGTCCGCCCGCGCCGTGCTGAACATTTGCGGGCCGGAGGCGCGCAACGTGCTGGCGCTTTTGACCGACGCGCCGCTCGACAACGCGAGCTTTCCGTACATGAGCGCGCGGCAGCTCGACCTGGCCTACGCACCCGCGCTGGCGCTGCGCGTAACCTACCTGGGCGAACTGGGGTACGAGCTGCACGTGCCTGCCGAATACGCGCTGTACCTGTACGACAAGCTGTGGGAGGCCGGGGAGCCGCACGGCATCGCCAACGCCGGCTACCGCGCAATCAACAGCCTGCGCCTGGAAAAGCACTACCTGGTGTGGGGCTCGGACATCACGCAGGATTACAATCCGTATGAAGCGGGGCTGGGCTTTTGCGTGGCGGCCAACAAGGGCGAGTTCCTGGCCCGCGCCGCACTGGCGGAGGTCAAGGCGCGCGGGCCGAAACAGAAGCTCACGTGGTTCACCGCCCCCGCGGAGGTCAACATGTTCGGCGGCGAAATCGTTCTGACGGGTGATCGCGTGCTAGGCCGCGTGACGAGCGCCGGCTACGGCTACACGGTCGGCCGCAACATCCTGTGCGCGTACATCGCCGCGGACGAACCGGTCGCCGCCGAGTACAGCGTCGAGGTGATGGGCGAGCGCTACCCCGCTGTGCGCCACACGCGGCCGCTGTACGATCCGGATCGAATCAAAATCCTTGGCCTAAAACCATGGCTACGACGCTCAGTTCCGATCTCACCGCCCTCCTCGCCACGCGCCGCGATGGCTACGGCATGCCGCGCGCGTTCTACAACACGGATTCGCTGTACGCCGAAGAAGTGGCGCGCGTCTGGCACGGCGGCTGGCTGTTCGCGGGCTTCACGTTCGAGATCCCGAAGCCGGGCGACTACATCACGCTCACCGTCGACAACACGCCGGTGCTGGTGATGCGCGACGACGCCGGCGCGGTGCGCGCGTTCCACAACGTCTGCCGGCATCGCGGCACGATGCTCTGCCGCCAGGACAGCGGGAACGTGCGCGCGATCATCTGCCCGTACCACAGTTGGACGTATTCGCGGCAGGGCGACCTGATCGCGTGCCACGGCATGCAGGAGGACGTGGACAAGGCGAAGCTGAGCTTGAAGCCGCTGCACGTCGAAGTGTGCGCGGGACTCATCTACGTTTCGCTGGCGGCCTCCCCGCCCGCTTCGCGCCGCTGCGCGAGGAATTCGAGCCGGCGGCCACGCCCCAGGGCTTCGACCGCGCAAAGATCGCCAAGATCATCGACTACGAGGTGCCGTCGAACTGGAAGCTCGTGTGGGAAAACAACCGCGAGTGCTTCCACTGCGTGCGCTGCCATCCGCAATACTTCAAGGCGAACTTCGACGTGTACGAAGAGGAATTCGCGTCGGACGAGGTCAAGCGGCAGATGGCCGCGGCCGTGGCGCGCACGCAATCGAAGTGGTCGGCGCAGGGCATCGAGATCACGCACAAGCACGGCGGCCTTGCGACGTTTCCGGATCCCGACCGGGGCCTCTGGTATGCCGCCGATCGCACGCTGCTGGCCGAAGGCTTCGCCACGGAATCGATGGACGGCAAGCGCCTGGCCCCGCTGATGGGCGACTACACCGACGAGGATGTGGGCGTTCTCAGGATGCGCAGCATGCCCAACTTCTGGGTGCACGCGAGTTGCGATCACGCGGTCGCCGCGCGACTGCTGCCCGCGGGGCCTCGGATGACAAAGGTGCGCGGGTATTGGCTCGTCCGTGGCGACGCTGTCGAGGGCAAGGACTACGACCTGGAGAAGATGCTGCCGTTCTGGCACCTCACCAACGAGCAGGACTGGGACATCTGCAAGTGGCAGCAGAAAGGTGTCGACTCGATCGGCTACGAGCCGGGGCCTTTGTCCACGCGCAAGGAGTACAACGTCGACGCGTTCATCCGCTGGTATCTGCAGGAAATGCGCGGCGGCGCGGCCGCGCCGCAGTTGCGCATCGCGTAGCGGCCCCCAGCTGCCGACCTCATGATCGATCGACGGAGCTTCATTCGCGCGGCCGGCGCGAGTCTTGCGATGGCCGCGCTCGCCGCCCAAGCACAGCAAACGGCCCGCCTGCCGCGGATCGGCGTCCTATTGGCAACGACCTCGGGTCCTGGCCCTGCCGGCACGGATATCTTGCGCGAGGGTTTGCGGGAATTGGGCTATGTCGAGGGCCGCAGCGTCACCATCGATTGGCGATACTGGGAAGGAAAGCCCGATCGACTGCGCGACGCGGTCGCGGAATTGGTGCGCCTGAACCCCGACGTCATCGTCGTTGGGGGATCCGAGGCGACCAAAGCCATGAAGGCGGCAACCCAGTCGATCCCGATCGTGTTCAGCGGCCCCAGCTATCCCGTCGAGGAAGGATTGGTGGAAAGCTTCGCGCGGCCGGGAGGCAATGTCACGGGGATCAGTAACGCGCAGTCCGACCACGTTCCGAAGTTGCTCCAGCTCTTGCTGGATGTCGTCCCGACACTCTCCGAAATCGGCGTCATCTGGAGCCCGGCCAATGCTGGATCGTCGTTTCTGTTCAGGGACACTGAAGCGGCGGCTCGCGGCATGAAGCTCAAGGTCGTGCCGGTACCGATGGCCAGCCAGGCGGACGTGGAACCTGCCTTGGCGGCGATAGCGCGTGCTCGTCCCGGCGCGCTGATCCTGAACCCAGCCCCGATCCCCATCACCAATGCAGGGCGCGTGGGCGAATTGGCGATCCGGTTGCGGATTCCCTCGATCACGCAATCGAAGGCGTTGATGGAACAGGGCCTGCTCATGTCCTACGGCGCGGATTCTCGCGATGTCCAACGCCGAATTCCCAACTACGTCGATCGCATTCTCAAGGGCGCCAAGCCTGCCACCATGCCCGTCGAGCGCCCCACCCGATTCGAGCTGGGCATCAACATGAAGACCGCCAAGGCGATCGGCCTGACGATTCCGCAGTCGCTGCTGCTGCGCGCGGACGACATCATTCAGTGAACCTCGAAGATCTCCGAATCGCGATCGGCGACTGGGTCGTCGCCCAGGCGCTCGCGGGTGCGAACGAGATCGAAATCCTCACCGGGGTCTGCGAGCAGATGAACCGAGCGGGCCAGCGGATATGGCGAGCCTCCGTCGCCCACAACCTTCTCGACCCGACGTTCGACGCTCGCGGCGTGCGGTGGCACCGTACGGAGGGTGGGGTCGAGGAGGAATTTCTTCGCAACGATGACCCATTGCAGGAGGAGGAGTGGATGCGCAGTCCCTTCTTTCGCCTGCTCGAAAGCAAGCAGCCGACGCTGCGGCGGCATCTGGATGCAACCTATTCCCGAGGCGAGTTCCCGATGCTCGATCGGTTCCAGGATGAGGGAGCGACCGACTACGTGGCGTTTGCTGCGCGTGTCGGGGAAAGCGTGCGATTGGGCGAAGGTGAGGGAATCGCGGCGTCGTGGACCACGGATGCGCCGGAAGGATTCAGCGACGCCCAAATCGAGTTGCTCGACGGGATCATGCCGCCGCTCACTTTGGTCTTCATGGTGCGGACGATGAATCGCACGGCACGCACGCTGATCCAGACGTATCTCGGAATCGATGCCGCGAAACGCGTTCTCGCAGGCAACATCGTTCGCGGCCGGGCCGAGCCGATACGTGCCGTGATCTGGTTCAGCGACCTCGTCGGCTTCACTCGCATCTCCGATACCGCGAGCCCGGGCACGGTGCTCGAACTGCTGAACGACTATGCCGAGGCGCAGGTCGAGGAGATCGAGGCGCGCGGCGGACACGTGCTGAAGTTTATCGGCGACGGCATCCTGGCGATCTTCCCGCAAGACGACATGGCGCAGGCATGCGGCTGTGCGCTCGACGCAGCAGCGAATCTGACGAGCCGGATCGTCACGTTGAACGCGCGGCGCGCAGCCCACGGCATGCCGGTCACCAGCACGCACATTGCACTGCACGTGGGCGAACTCCTCTATGGCAACTTGGGCAGTCCGCGCCGGCTCGATTTCACCGTTCTTGGCCCCGCTGTCAACGAAGCGGCGCGCATCGAGTCGTTTTGTGCGTCCCTCGAGCAGGCCGTCATCGTGTCGACGGCCTTCGCAGAGGCTTCAGGCGAAGCGCGGCGGCGGCTGGTCAGCGTCGGTCGCTATGCGATGAAGGGCGTCGCGCGGCCGCAGGAGTTGTTCACGCTGGATCCCGCGTACGCGCTCGCCGAGCCTTGACAATCGCGCACCGTGCCGCGGCCCGCCTCGCCTGAGCCGGGTCCGGTTGTTACGGTGTAATGCCCAGCCGCGATTTGACGCTGAACGAAGCGCCGGGCGGTCCAATTTTTCGAAGGCCTTTGCTCACGACGGCGCTCGGGAAGCGCTCCGGCACCCATTTTCTCAATGAGATAAAAGGCAATCTCGATACCGAGTACGTAATAAGCGTTTCAGCGAAGTGGCCACAAATGTCCGAATCGTGGGACGCTTCGTCGGTTTGCCTTTGCGTGAATCGAATTCCGGGATAGGGACTGGTCACGTTTTTCGGATAAGGCGTATCCGGATACAAGGTGTACGTGAGCGGGCCCAGGATGAGGCCATCCAGGTCACTGCCCTTAAACGGGTCCGCGCCGACGAAAACGGGCCCGTTGCAGGGACCTTGTCGCTTGTAGCCGATCAACTCACCCACCGGATTCTCGAAGGCTTCGCTAAAGGCGTCGGATAGTAAGCTGGCTAAGTCGTCACCAACCCCGGCTCCAAGAAACAAGGCGACGAACTTCTTGAGAACCACGTTCAGGATCTCGATTTCCTGCTCGTCCTGCTTCTGCGTGCTCAAGCTGGACAGGTTCGAGTCGCTGACATTGGCTCCGGTATACACAATCGATACATCGTCCGTCGGCGACGTTTCCAGAGGCCCAACCTCCCAACGGGCAGATGTATTCAGGCGATTTCTTGCTGGATAGGCAGGAAAACCCTCCGGGTATGTTATGTCGTCAGTCGTGGCCACGGTACCGGCGACCATGACGGGAAACAACCCCGAGCCATGACCGCGGTCCAGTTGATTGATGAAGATCGCGAACGTGACCACGTCGTCATCAGGAATGTTTCCGCGCTTGTGCTTAACGTCCAGCTTTTCCAGCCTGAAGATATAGAAACTCATTCGACCTACCTCCGATTTCGCAGGAAGAAAACGCTATTGAAGCGCGATCAATATCGGGATCAGGCCCAATCCTTCTTTCAGCGGTCGCAATGCCTTTCCGATCACGGCGCCAAACGCCTTCACCTGATCGCTGGCTTTCATGGCATGGCCGGGCGTGGAGGATGTCGTCAGAAGATCGCCAATCTCTATCGGTGACGATTGTGCGTCGACTTTACAATAGACCTTGCCCAGCAAGCCGACGGGCTGTCGCTTAGCACTCGGCTCGTGCTTGCCGAGAATGATTCCCGGCTTGTAACTACCCGCGCCGGAGATCACGCCCGCGACGCGCTTGTCGTAGGCTTGGTGGCATTGACGTAGTACGCCTTCATCGGCGAGTACCATGACTGTTCCCGGCTCGACCAGCTCCGCGATGTCGAAATCCTCGGCGCAGTCATTGCCTGAAAGCAAACGGATATCACCGGTGACTTCGACGTCGCCCTCGAAGAATCCCGCTATGCGTCCCTTGCCATAAACCCCTATGCCGTTACCGGTGTTGACACCGACCACGCCGCCATGACTCGAATTGTGGGACCAACCCCGGACGCCTTCGCCTCGCGCACTCTCAAACCAGCCACCGTTTCCGCCTGCGCCCAGCGGAGCAGCCCGCGTATGAGGACCTCTCTTGCGGGGATCCCAATCGTTGATACCCACGACGGCGGGTCTGTTGAAGTGACCGACACCATGCACGCCCGAACCTTTCCTGCTTTCTCCGTACACTCCCGGCCCGCCTTGGTTGGTGGCATTTTCGCTGATGCCGACCGTCGCTCCATGGCCGGGAGCATAAGTAACACCACGCACACCATTGAACAAAGTGCTCTCGCCATAGATTCCGCCGTTGTAATTTTCCGGGCCTGAAGCTTTGGTCGTCCTGACGATGATGGGGTCATTCTTATAGGAAGGCATTCGAATATCTCCTCAGAGAATGGGGACGTACACATGAAGACCGGTGAGATCAACGTGAAAGATTACACCTAGTCCAGCGTGCCGCAGATGCTACGATCCAGAGTCCTTGCTACAGGATGTGCCCTGACAGAAGTGAAGACTCTTAATTGCGTCGTACTCGCCGCGTTGTACCTGGTGGCCGCATGCGCGGGGCCTGACTCGAACCGCCCGCCGAGCGGGTCGATTCGCGGGGCGACCTACCAGACGATAGCGTGTCCCCAACCGAACATCGCGGGCTTCCCCGACCTCGACTTCCCGCCGGGTGTTCGGTGTGGCTACCTCACCGTGCTCGAGAACCGCGCGAAGCCCGACGGGCGCCGGATCCGCATCTTCGTGATGCGCGCACCCGCAGTCTCGGCGACGCCCAAGCCCGATCCGATCGTGTACCTGTCGGGCGGGCCCGGCGGGGCCGGATCGTTCGAGGTGGCGACCATGGTCAAGCACGGACTCAACGCCGACCGCGAAGTCATCTTCGTCGACCAGCGCGGCACGCACCGCGCCGAACCCCGCCTCGGATGCCCGGGTTGGGAGCAGCTCGGCTACGACTCCGTCGGCCTTCCCTTCGCGACCGAATCGGCCGCCGCCGCAGACGCCGCGACGATCAAGGCGTGCCACGACCAGTGGGTCGCCGCCGGCGTCGACATCGCCGCCTACAACAGCACGGAGAACGCCGCCGACATCGCCGAGCTCAGGGTGGCATTGGGTATCGACCGCTGGAACGTTTATGGCGTCTCCTACGGATCGCAACTCGCGCTGATCGTCCTCCGCAATCATCCGCAGGGCATCCGCAGCGTGGTCCTCGATTCGGTGTCGCCTCCAAACAACAATATCGTCGAAACATGGTGGGCAGCGCCGGCCAGTTCGTTCAAGGCGATCTTCGCTGCATGTGCTGCCCAGGCCACCTGCGCCAAGGCCTACCCGAACCTGGAATCGGACTTCACGGCCACGGTGAACCGCCTCGACAAGACGCCCGTCATCACCCAGGTCAAGAACGAGTCCGGCGCATTGGTGACGGTCAACATCGACGGGTTTTCTTTCGCCTATACGTTCATCATGACGAGCGAGCGCGGCGATGCCTCCGCCGTCCCCAAGATGATGGCCGACATGGCGGGAGGCGACCCCCGCGCAGTCGCGGCCGCATATCTCGCCATGCGCGGTCAGCAGGAATTCGTCGGACTGGGCGGCTTCGGCCTCGCCCTCACCGTGTTCTGCGCGGAGCACGCCAATCTCACGACCGAGGCAGCCACTCTGGCGAGGGCAAAGGCAGCGCTTCCAGGTTTTCCGGACCGGGTGCTGCGCGTGCAGCCCAAGCAGGGACGACTCTTTACCGAATGCCCAATGTGGCCCGTCGGAAGGGCGGCTCCGGCGGTGAGCGCCCCGACCGTGAGCGAGTGTGCCCGTGTTGATCCTTGAAGGCACCTTCGATGCCGCCACAGCACCCGAGTGGGTCGACCTCATCACGCCGACCCTGAAGAACTCCCAGTTCGTCGCATTCCCGTTCACGGGCCACTCCGTACTCGGCAAGTCCAAGTGCGCGCTCTCGATCATGGCCGCCTTCCTCGACAACCCGACGAAGCCCGTCGACCCGACCTGCGCCGCACGAATCACGCTGAAATTCACTTTATAGAGACGTGCTCGACATGCATAGCGTTGTCCGCGTTTTATCGATCGCGTTGGTCTGTTTGGCCGGCGTATCGGCGGCGCTTGCGCAGGCATCGCAGGCGTTGACGCCCGGCCACATTCCGGCGCCCGGTATGTCGCCGCTCGGGCCGGTGAAGATCGGTATCTACCTCTACTCGGTCCAGGAACTCGATTTCTCGAAGCAGACGTTCCATCCGACGTTCGAAGTCTGGTTTCGCTGGCGCGGCGACGCGTTCGATCCGCTCGCCAACCTCCACGTCGTCGGCGCCCGCTCGATGACCGTGACGCCCGAGGACCGCCGCAAGCTTGCCAACGGCGAGAACTATGCCGTCGCGCGTGTCGACGCGGTGATCAGCCAAACGTTCGACATCGGCGCGTTTCCGTTCGACCGCCACCGGCTGCAAATCGCGATCGAATCGCCGTACGAGGACGACTACCTCATCTACGAGATGGATCGCGACGCGAGCATGCTCGATCCCGACGTGTTCTCGCCGGTCTGGCGGCTGTCCGGCTTCCAGTTGCGCGAGTACCGCAAGACGTACCCGACTTCGTTCGGCCTTCCGGAGCGCACCGACGACCGCTACTCAACAGTCGTCGCCGAAGTCGTCGCCGAGCGGATCAGCTGGCGCGTCGCCGTCGACTACTTCATCGGCTTCATCGTCTGCGTGCTCTTGTGCCTGCTCGGCTATTTCGTCCCGCCAAACCCGCTCCAGGTGCGCACGACGCTTGCGACGGCGGCGACGTTTGCGGCCGTCGGCAACAAGTACGTCGTCAATTCGCTCACCGAGACGAGCTTGACGGCGCGCCTCGTCAACGTCGCCGTGATCACGTCGTTTGCGATGTTGCTGATCTACATGATCGTGTCGATCCGCTGCGAGCGGTTGATCAAAGCCGGCGAGCCGGCACGCGCCGCGCGGCTCAACCGCAACGTCGGCATCGGCTCGGCTGTCAGCTATGGGCTGCTGATGGCGTTCTTTTTCTGGCGTGCGCTGACGGCACTTCCGACGTGATGCTCAAGCTCTACACATTCAACATTTCCCACTTCTCCGAGAAGGCGCGCTGGGCGCTCGACTACGAGGGCATCGCCTACGAGGAGCGGGTGCTGCTGCCGGGCCCGCACCAGTTCGTTACGCGCCGTATCGCTCCGCGCACCCATGTGCCGGTGCTTGAACACGATGGTCAGTGCGTGCAGGGATCAAGTGCGATCATCGACTATGTTGCCGCTCGCCTCGGCGGCACCAAGCTGACGGCGAGCGATCCGACAGAGCGGGCCAAGGCGCTGGAACTCGAGAAGACACTCGACCAGGCGCTCGGCCGCGGCATCCAGCAAGTTCTATATTCGGCGCTCTTGAAGGACCGACGGACAGTGATCGATCTGTGGTCGTCTGGCGGTCCGTTCTGGGCACGCGGATTCTATGCCGTCGCTTTTCCGGCGGTCGCGGCGGCGGTGAAGCGCATGTACAAGACCGCCGACGTTGAAGGCGTGGCCAAAGCCAAACAACGCTTTGTGACGACATTCGAGGTACTCGATGCGCTGCTTGCAGGGCAGCCGTACCTCGGCGGCGACACACCGAATCGCTCGGACATCACGTTGGCTGCGCTAGCGGCGCCCCTGTGCCGCGTCCCGGAGCATCGAGTGAAGTGGCCGGCAATGCCGCCGGAGCTTGCTGACCTCGTATCGAGCCTCAGCGGCCGACCAACGTGGAATCACGTGTTGCGGATGTACCGTGACGGCCTGCTAGTGCGGCTTCACGTCGACATAGGGCAGGACCGAATAGAGGAATGGGTGAACCTTATGCCCCAGAACCCACGGCTGGAGCACGGCGATGGACCTGGTGTTCGCGAGCAGCACCCACGCGGCGTCAGCCTCGAGCTGGCGCGTCATGTCGATGAAGAGCCGCTGCCGCTCAGGGCCATCGGCGAGCGCTTGCGCCTTTTCGTACATCCGGTCGTACACGGCAGATTGGTAGCAGCCGGTATTGCTCTGGTGGCTGTTGGGACCATACATCGTCTGCATGAAGTTTTCGCCGTCGGGATAATCGGCGAACCAGCTCCAATCGAAGATCGTCATAGTGCATTGCGTGGATAGCTTCGCCGTCTCCGCGCCCGTCAACGTATCCATTCGAATGCGGATACCGATGCGCTCCATCGAGCTCTGCCAGATCTTGTCCTGGTCGCGGAAGGAGCCGCCGCTGGCCGTGTTGCGCACGAGGAGCAGCGGTTTGTCGTCGGGTGTGCGGCGAAAGCCATCGGAACCACGCTTGTAGCCGAAGCGGTCGAGCAGCCGGTTGGCGAGGTCGGGGTCGTAGGGAATACTGCTGCGATAAGCGGGGTCGTGGCCGTACACACCGGGTGGAATGAACATTTGCGCGCGGGTGGCGTTGTCCTGGAACACGACATGCAGGAGGTCATCGGTGTTGAACGACATCGCGATGGCGCGGCGCAGCGCGATCTTCGCGGGCTCGAAGCCGCCGACCGCGGGATCGCGGAAATTGAATGTGGCGTAGCCGGTCCCGGGATTCACAAAGCGGTAGATGGACAGGCCCTTCGCCTTGAGCTCCGGCTTGAGCTCTCCGTTCTCGAGCGAGGCTGCCTGGAAACGCGGCAGCAGGAGCACAACGTCGAGCTTGCCGTTCAGGAACGTTAACCAGTAGGGCGTGTCCTCCTCGATGATGGACAGCTCGATATGCCCTATCTGCGGAATGGTCTTGCCGCGCATCGCCTTCACGATTTCCGTGTCGCGCGGATCGCGGCCGGCGGCGAAGTCCCACACCACCCTGCGGTAGAGCGGATTGGCGTCGAGCACGTATCGTGTGCCTGCGAGTTTAGAGCTAAGAACGTAGGGTCCCGTGCCGACCGGGTGATCGCCGATCGCGGCGCCGTAGGCTTCGACCACCTCGCGCGCCACCACGCTGGCGTTGGCGTGGGCGAGGAGATACGGGAAGCGCCGGTCAGGGCTCTTGAGCTTGAAGCGCAGCGTGTAGCGGTCCACTGCCTGCAGCCCTTCCACCGACACGTCGTAATCGAACCGACCGCTGGTTTCCGCCGCCTTGGCCATCTCATCGAGACCGACGAACTTGTCGCGAAACAGGAACTGATTGGGTGAGCGCTGCTTCGGATCGAGGAAGCGCTTGAGCGAGTAGACGAAGTCCTGCGCCGTCATTTCGCGCTTCACGCCTTTGAACGCGGGGTCGGGCGTGAAGAGGATTCCCTGCTTCAGACGCACCGTCCACGTCTTCCCGTCGTCGCTCGCTTTGGGCATTGCGGCCGCGGCCAGCGGCACGAGCTTGGCGGGCCGCGCAAGATAGTCGTAGGTGAGCAGCCGATCGAAGATGAGCTCGAGCAGCACCTCGGCCGAGGTATTGGTCGGGCCAGCGGGATCGAGCGACGGCGGATCCTCTGAAAGGACGCCGTGCCAGACCTTGTGGGGATCGGCTGCCACCGCCGATCCCGGGGCCAGCGCGAGCACAAGACCGAGCGCCAGGGCAAAAAGCAAATGCATGCGACAGTCTAATGCAGCAGAAGCAACGGGTCCGGCCAACTTGAGACGTTCGGCGTGTTTGGGCCATCATGATCGCGGTTTTCGCGGTGGTCCGCTTCACGCAGAACTGCACTCGCGCGCGACTGGTTAGCGAAAATGCAAACCGGCACCACTGATCATGTCCTTCGCCGCGGCGGACGCCCTGGCGTCAATGGCTACCGCTACCGTGGCTCGCCAGAGCCTCTTTGCGGTCAGTTTCCAGCGATTCGCACGTCGCCAAGGATATTGTCAGGATGGATGCGATTCTCGAAAAGGCGTCGGTCGCACCGACTCCTTCTTGCCCGCTGAGAGCCAAAATCGGCCGTTGACTCGTCCGAAAGTCGGATATGCACATGCGAAGGTCCCAGTTAGCATTTAGGTGAACCATCCGCCGAAGGGATATCCGGTGGCCGAGCGCTCCCACGCAATTGCCCGCACCCTTGCAATGCTCTCGCACGCTCGCCGAAGCCGCAAACGTCCACAGGCGCTCGTCAAAGACCGCACCCTTCAAGAGCTCGTGGCGGACCTTGTCGCCGCTCGCACCGCCGCGGGCATGACGCAATACGACGTCGCCATGAGGATGTGGACCACGAAAAGCGCAGTGTCGCGCCTCGAGAGCGGCCGTTACGCGCGACCGACCCTGGATACGATCGAAAAATACGCGCTGGCCGTCGGCGCGCGAGTCGAGATCAGAGTGCGGTGTAATCGCGCGGCTTGACAATCGCGCGCCGTCGCGGAGGATTGCGGTGCCCGATCCCGCGAAAGGATTGCGATGAAGCGCAGCGCTGACCGGTTCCTCACCACCCACACGGGCAGCCTGCCGCGGCCCGACGACCTGATCCGGATGATGTACGCGAAGGAGGAAGGCGTGCCGGTCGATGCGGCCGCGTTGTCGCGGCGCGTCGCGTCCGCCGTCGAGGAACTCGTCCGCAAGCAGGCTGAGTCGGGTGTGGACATCGTCAACGACGGCGAGATGAGCAAACCGAGCTACGCGACCTACATCAAGGATCGTCTGTCCGGCTTCGGTGGCACCGGCAACACGTTCGTCTACCAGGATCTCGTCGGCTTCCCCAACCTCGCGAAGCGCGTGTTCGGCGACCCCGGACGCTCGCGCCGGAAGACACCGGCATGCAACGCGCCGATCGGCGTGCGCGACCCGCAGGCGGCACAGGCCGACGTCGACCACTTGAAGGCGGCACTCGCGAACGTCAAGGTCGAAGACGCGTTCCTCACGGCCGCATCGCCCGGCGTCGTGTCGCTCTTCTTCCGCAACGAGCACTACCCGACCGAGGAAGCGTATATCTTCGCGATCGCCGACGCGATGCGGCAGGAATACGAGACGATCGCGAAGGCCGGCTTGGTGCTCCAGATCGACTGTCCGGACTTAGGGATGGGACGGCATATCCAGCACGCCGACCTCTCCGTTCCCGAGTGGCGCAAGAAGGCGCAGTTGCACGTCGAGGCGCTCGACCACGCCGTCGCGAACATTCCGCCCGAGCAGCTGCGCATGCACCTCTGCTGGGGCAATTACGAAGGGCCGCACCACTGCGATGTCGCGCTCACCGACGTGATCGATATCGTGCTGCGCGCGCGACCTTCAGCGATCGCGCTCGAGGCCGCGAACCCGCGGCACGCGCACGAGTGGAAGGTTTTCGAGACGGTGAAGCTGCCCGAAGGCAAGACACTGATCCCCGGCGTGATCGAGTCGAAGTCGAACTTCATCGAGCACCCCGAGCTCGTTGCGCAGCGCATCGGGCGCTACGCCAACCTGGTCGGGCGGGAGAACGTGATCGCCGGCAGCGATTGCGGCTTCGGGACGTGGGTCGGCCAGGCCGCGGTCGACCCGGACGTCGTGTGGGCGAAGATGGCCGCGATGGCGGAGGGCGCACGGATCGCGTCGCGCGAGTTCTGGAAGCGCTGAGGAGTGTGATTGACCCTCCTGCCCGAACTCTTAATAATAGCTTTCCCTTGTTGGATTGCCCTCATAAGTGAGCAATAACGCCATGGAGGAACTCATGAAGCGCGCGCTACCTGGCATCACGGGCCCCCTCGCCATCGCGATTGCATTGGCCGCCGCACCGCTGCACGCGCAGGAGTCTGTGAAGATCGGCTTCGCGTCACCGCTCACCGGCGGTCAGGCGAGCTATGGCAAGGACAATCAGAATGGTGCGCAGATGGCGATCGACGAGCTGAACGCACAAGGGCAGACGATCGGCGGCAAGAAGGTGAAGTTCGAGTTGATGGCCGAGGACGATCAGGCCGATCCGAAGATGGGGCCGCTGGTCGCGCAGAAAGCTGGCCGACGCCAAGGTTGCCGGGGTGGTCGGACATTTCAATTCCGGCGTGACCATTCCCGCGTCCAAGGTCTACAGCGACGCCGGAATTCCGGAGCTTTCGGTGTCGACCAACGTCAAATACACGCAGCAGGGCTACAAGACGGCGTTTCGATTGATGGCCGACGACGGCAAGCAGGGCAAGGCGCTGGGCGAGTACGCCGTGAAGACGTTGAAGCTGAAGCGCCTCGCGGTGATCGACGATGCCACCGCCTACGGACAGGGACTTGCGGATGAGTTCGCGGCGGCAGTGAAAGCCGCGGGCGGCCAAGTGGTCAGGCATGAGCACACGAACGACAAGGCGGTCGATTTCGCGGCGGTGCTGACGTTGATCAAGGCGCAGAATCCCGACGGCATCTTCTTCGGCGGCTACGACCAGCAAGCCGGCACCGATGGCGCGCCAGATGAAAACGCTGGGGATGAACATGAAGTTGATGGGCGGCGAGACGATGAACTCGGCGAAGTTCATCGAACTGGCTGGTCCCGGCGGCCGAGGGCCAGATTGCCTCGACGCCCGGCGCCGCGCTGGAATCACGGCCAAACGGCAAGGCGTTCGCCGCCAAATACAAGGCGCGTTACAACCAGGACGTCGGCCTCTACGCGCCCTACTTCTATGACGGCGTGATGCTGATCGCGGCGGCGATGAAGGCAGCCAATTCGACCGATCCCGCGAAGTACCTGCCGGCGCTGGCAGAAGATCAAATATGACGGCATCACCGCGAATATCGCTTTCGACAGCAAGGGCGACCTCACCCACGGCCTGCTGACCATCTTCGAGGTCAAGAATGGCAAGTGGGAGGTGATCTCCAAGTAAGATTGCGATGCAGTGCCGGTCAGGGTCGCGATCTTCGACGTTCACAATACGCACGAAGTTGCACCAGTTCGTGGTGAATTTCGGGCGGGAATCCGAGGCGTCCGCCGCGACGGTCTATCAAGAGGTCGTCCAAATACTGCTGCAGTCCGATGTCGTCGTGCCACAGCCGAGCGATGGCGTTCGCAATTCTCGGAATATCCTGAAGCAATGTCAGCGGCTGGATCTCCACGGGAAGGGTTGCGGCCCATCTCGCCGTGGCGGGCAGTTGCTGGTTGAGCGGCTGCGGCCGTCGCCTGTTCCTGGCGCCTGAAGGCAAGTCCAACGGAGTTCCCTCGTGGTGGGTGCCCCCAGCGGGCACCATGCAATTATGGACCTGCGGCGGCGCGAAGGGGTAGAAGCTCAGCAACCCTCGCGCGCGCCGAGCTTGCGCACGATGGTCTCCATCAGACACCAGCGGGTGAGCGCGCTTTGCAGCAGATTGGCGCCGACGAATGCGGTGAACGCGAGCCACCACTGGCTGACGAATATCGGGCTGCCTGGAATTCCCAACGCGAGCGACAACAGGATGAAAGTACCGGCGACGAGACGGACGATTTGCCAAGAGGTCATGAAGCTTCTCCTTGAACGGTGGGGGTGGGGCCGAAGCGCTTGCGATAGGCCATGAAGTAAAGGACGGGAATGACGACCAGCGTCAGGACGGTGGACACGAATATCCCGAAGATCAGGGAAATGGCGAGACCGTTGAAGATCGGATCGTCGAGAATGAAGAAGGCGCCGAGCATCGCGGCCAGGCCGGTGAGCATGATCGGTTGCGCACGGGTGATTGCCGAATGAACGACCGCATCCTTGAACGCGACACCTTCGCGCACCTGGAGGTTGATGAAATCCACGAGCAGGATCGAATTGCGCACAATGATCCCGGCCAGGGCGATCATGCCGATCATGCTGGTCGCCGTGTATTGCGCGCCAAGCAGGGCATGACCGGGCATCACGCCAATGATGGTCAGCGGGATGGGGGCCATGATGATAAGAGGCGTGAGGTACGAGCCGAACTGGGCCACGACCAGCAGATAGATCAGGACCAGACCGACGGCGTAGGCGGCGCCCATGTCGCGAAATGTCTCGTAGGTGATCTGCGATTCGCCATCCCACTTGATCGCGTAATCGCGGTACGGATCATCGGGCGGGTGAATGAAATATTCGACGAGCGAGCCGCCGCCCGGCGTCGCGATGGCCTCGACGGCTTTACGCATCGCGAACATTCCGTAAAGCGGGCTGTCGACGCGGCCGGCCATGTCGGCGACCACGTAGTTCACCGGCAGCAGATCCTTGTGATAAATCGGCTGTTCGCGCAACGAGTCAGTCACGGTGACCAATTCGCGAATCGGTACCAGCTTGCCCGAGCCCGAACGCACTCCAAGCTGCAGTAGCGTATCGAGATTGCCTTGTTGTTCCGCCGGTAGCTGCAGCGTTGCTGCGGCGGGATATTTGGTCTCGTCATGCAAGTAGCTCGTGGCCTCGCCCGCCAGGCCGGCCCGCAGAGTGCTGACGACGACTTCCTGCGGCACGCCGAGCATCGCGGCCTTGCGGCGGTCGACGAGCAGTAGCGTCTTCGGCGCTGCAGCAATGCTGCTGTCGTCGACGTCGACGACGCCCGTCGTCTTGTCGAATATCGCGCGGACCGCACTTGGCAACATCCTGGCGGCCTTGCGCCTCCGGACCGTAGATCTCGGCAACGATCGGCGCCTGGACCGGCGGTCCCGGCGGCACTTCGACCACCTTGACGTTCGCGTTGAACCGGCGGCCGATCTGCTGCAAGGCCGGCCGTACGCGCGTTGCGATGGCATGGCTCTGTTCGCTGCGATGATGCTTGTCGACGAGGTTGACCTGGATGTCGCCCACGTCGCCACCGGTGCGCAGGTAGTATTGGCGCACCAACCCGTTGAAGTTGATCGGGGCGGCGGTGCCGGCATACGCTTGGTAGTCGGTCACCTCGGGTACCGTGGCCAGGTAATTGCCAAGTTCGTGGAGCACCGCAGCAGTCTGTTCCACGGGCGTTCCGGCGGGCATGTCGACAACGATCTGGAACTCGGACTTGTTGTCGAACGGAAGCATCTTGAGTTGGACCAAGCCGAAAACCGGCAGCAGCAGTGACAGGACAATCAGGCCGGCGACACCCAATCCCAGCCGCCTGCGATTGCGCCTGCCGAGGGTGTCGTCGAGCAACGGGCGAAAGACACGCTCGAAGATCGGGGCGAGCCTGCTCGCCAGGCCCGGCGCCTTCGCGGAATTCGCGACTTCGTGCGGCGCCCTGAGCCACAGCCGCGACAGCCATGGCGTGACGACGAAGGCGATCGCCAGCGACAGCAGCATGCCCATGCTCGCGTTGATCGGGATGGGGCTCATGTACGGCCCCATCAGGCCGGAGACGAAGGCCATCGGCAGCAGGGCCGCGATGACCGTCAGCGTCGCGAGAATCGTGGGACCGCCGACTTCATCGACTGCACCGGGAATGATCCTTATCAGCGGCTTGTCCGGGGACAGCAGCTGATGCCGGTGAATGTTTTCGACGACCACGATGGCGTCGTCCACCAGAATGCCGATCGAGAAGATCAACGCGAAGAGAGACACCCGATTCAGCGTGAAGCCCCATGCCCATGACGCGAACAGCGTCGCGGCCAGCGTCAGCATCACCGCGCTGCCGACGATGGCGGCTTCGCGCCGACCCAGTGCCACGAACACCAGTGCGACGACCGACGCGGTGGCGAACAGCAGCTTCTGGATGAGCTTTTGCGCCTTGTCGTTCGCGGTGGCGCCGTAGTTGCGCGTTTCCGCCACCTCGATGTCGTGCGGTATGACGGTGTTGCGCAACACTTCCACGCGCCGCATCACGGCATTGGCGACATCGATGGCATTCTCGCCCGGCTTCTTGGTGATCGCGATCGTCACCGCCGGATACTCGCCGCCGTCCTCGCCAGCCACGCCCTGCCACACATAACGACTCGCCGGAAGGGGGCCGTCGCGGACGACGGCCACGTCCTGCAGGAAAATCGGCTTGCCGTCGCGTACGCCGACTACCAGTTCCGCGACATCGTGAGCATCCTTGAGGAACGGGCCGGATTCGACGGCGACCGCGCGATTGGCCACGAGCAATTCGCCGACCGGCAGGCCGAGATTGGCGGACCGCAATGCCGTCCGCAGGTCGGAAACGGTCACACCGCTGCTGGCCATTCGCGCCGGATCGATCTCGACGACGACGGCGCGCCCGGGTCCGCCTATCGTATTCACCTCGCGTGTGCCGGCGACCCGCTTGAGATCACTCTCGATGCTGTGGGCAACCCGCTCCAGGTCGAAGGCGCCGATCGAGGCCTTGCTTGCTGTACAGCGTAAGCGTGACGATGGGCACGTCATCGATGCCCTTGGGCTTGATCAGCGGGTTCAGGACCCCCAGGCCCTTGGGCAGCCAGTCGGCATTGGAATTGACCGTGTCGTAGAGCCGCACGAGCGCCTCGGTGCGAGGCACCCCAACCTTGTATTGAACGGTCAATATCGCGAGCCCGGGCCGCGAGACCGTCATGACGTGTTCGATACCGGCGATCTGCGACAACACCTGCTCGGCCGGCGCGGCGACCATCTGTTCCACGTCCCGCGCCGACGCGCCGGGAAACGGGATGAGCACATTGGCCATCGTCACGTTGATCTGTGGCTCCTCCTCGCGTGGCGTTACCAGCACGGCAAACACGCCCAACAGGAGCGCGCCGATGGCCAGCAGCGGCGTGATCTGCGCCGTCTGGAAATAGGCGGCGATGCGGCCGGATATGCCGAGCGCCTTCGCGCGCGTCGTGCCGTTCAGCGTTCACGGGCGGCGGCCTGTGGATCCAATGCGACACGCTCACCATCGGTGACGCCGCTCAATATCTCCACGGTGTCGTCAACGGCACGCCCCAGGCGTACCTGGCGGAGAACGGGATGCCCTTTGGCGTCGAGGACGTACACGCCGGTCATTTCCGCGCGGCGGACAATAGCACTCGCGGGTACATAAAGCCGAGGCGTGGTAGCACCCTGCATCGCGAGCCAGGCTCGGCCAAAAGTTCCCGGAGTCAGGTTGCCGGCGGTCGCGGGAAGGTCCAGCCGGATCTGGCCCGTGTGGGTACCCGGGTCCGCCGTGGGCAGCACGGTGACCTGGGTGGCGGTTATCCATTGGCGATCTGCCGGCAGGCCGGGAAACTGAATCTTCGCCGCCTTGCCCGGGGCAATCCGTGCGATGTCCGTCTGGGGGACCGCCGCGGTTACGCGCAAGGCAGCAGGATCGTAGATGGTCACCAGTGCACGGCCCGGCATCGCCATGTCGCCGAGCATCACGGGGACCTCGGCGACAACCCCGCCGTAGGGTGCCCTGACGACGAAGAAGCCTGATTGGGCGCGTGCCACGCCGGCTTGAGCCAGTTGCGCCGAAACCTGCGCCTGTGTCGCCTTGAATTGCGCTTCGGCGCGCTCCAGCGCGGCCTTGCTGGTGTAGTTCTTCTCGAACAGTTGCCTTTGGCGGTCGAATTCCTTGGTCGCCACTTCGAGTGTGGCGCGCGCCGACTGGACCTGCGCGTCGCTGGCGGCCACGTTCTGCTCCGCCGCTCGCGCGTCGATCCGCGCCAGCACCTGTCCGGCTTTAACGACGTCCCCGACCTTTACCTCGATGGAGACGACCGCGCCTTGCACCTGCGCGGACACGGCCGTTTGCCGAACGGCTTCCACGACACCATCAAAGCTGGCGGACTCGCCCGTGCGCGGGGACTGCACGACGGCGGTCGCCAGTTCGCCCGAAGTTGCCGAGCCCGCGGCCGGGCCGAACAGGCTGGCGATCACCACTGCGCCCAACAGGCATCTCCGCAACATCCCTTTCTCCTGGCCGACCCAGCCGCGAAGGAGATTCGCGGCACTGGACTTTCGCTATTTCTTCGTATATTATTTAGCTAATTACGCAATTAGTCAACCAGAACTTAAGCCAAGATTGCGCCAACGCAAGGACCCAATGAGGCATCATGAGCGCCAGCCAATTACCAATTTGTCCGAGAATGAAGGGCCTTCCCCCGGAAGCGCTGCAGGAGGTCGCGGCGTATTTCCAGACGCTGTCGGAACCGACGCGCCTGCAAATCCTCAACCACCTGCGTGAAGGCGAGCGCAATGTGGGGGAACTAGCACAGCTTTGTGGCTACACGGCAGCGAACGTTTCCCGCCATCTGGCCATGCTGACCAAGCACGGAATGGTTGCGCGCGAAACCCGGGGCACCAGCGTCTACTACCGCATTGCCGACGACCAGATTTATGCGCTCTGCGACCTGGTCTGTGGCAGTATCGCCCGCCAGTTTGAGCAAACCACGCGTGACCGTAAGGCATTCGTCCGGACCGCGGCACGAGCAGGCCGGCAGAAGTGATGCGCGCATCCGGAGAGATTGGACGGATGTTGAGTCATGGATGAATCGGCACAAAGGGCGATGTTGATAGAGACCTTTGACACCGTCTCGAGCGGCTACGACGGTGGCGCGCTTCGGTTCTTTCCGCAGAGCGCGCAGAACATGGTCTCCCTGCTCGACTTGCGCGGTGACGAGCATGCGCTCGATGTGGCCTGCGGAACCGGGCACGCAAGCCTTGCGGTCGCACGAATGCTTCAGAAGGGGCGTGTGACTGGAGTCGATTTCTCTGCCGGGATGCTTGATCAGGCCAGGAGAAAAGCCGCTACGCAGGGCATCAGCAACATCGACTTCCTGCAGCGCGACATGACGGCGCTCGGATTTCCGGCCGATTCCTTCGACGTTGCGGTGTGCGCCTTCGGCATCTTCTTTGTCGACGACATGGACACGCAGCTTGCGCACGTCGCTTCCGTCGTTAAGCCCGGCGGGAAGGTCATGATTTCCAGTTTCCACGAAGAACACTATTTCCATCCCCTCATAGAGATGATGCTCGCCAGGCTCAGCGCCCACGGGATTGCAATTCCTCCCCCGGGCTGGAAACGAGTCGGCAATGAAGGCGCGTGCAGCGCCCTGTTCAGCGGAGCCGGCCTGACGAATACCCGCGTCGAATCAAAGAATGTGGGCTATCACGTCGACTGCGCGGAAAGGTGGTGGGACGTGATCTGGAACGCGGGCTCCCGCCGCTTGGTCAGCCAGCTGCCGCAGGAAGATCTCGAGCGGTTCAAACGGGAGCATCTGAAGGAAATCGAGACGCTGGCAACGGATGACGGCATCTGGCTGGATGTCGGTGTGCTGTATACCGTCGGGACCAAGCCGGCATAACGGCGATGGTGTGGCCCAGCGGATCGCCCCGCGCGAGTTCTGGAAGCGCTGAATCCGCCACGGCTGGCGCCTGGCAGTCTGACCCCCGGCGGGTGTACGCTGCACCGTTCCTGCAGGTGGGTGAAGGGGGCCAGGAGATGACGACCGCCAAATCCATTCAGATCATTCTGGCGCGGCAGCTCGCGAGTTGCATCGCCACGCCGATCCTCCTCGTGGACGACACGAATGCGCTCATCTTCTACAACGAGCCCGCGGAGATGATCTTCAACCAGCGCTTCGACGAAACGGGCGAAATGCCCGCCGCGGAATGGACGTCGCGCTTCGCCGCCGTCGACGACGACCGCAATCCCATTGCGCCGGAGGATCGGCCGATGGGGAAGGCGCTCGCCGAGTGCTCTCCCGTCTCCCAGAGGATGTGGCTGCGAAGCTGGAACGGCGATTGGCGGCATGTGCAGGTCACGGCATTTCCGCTCATCGGCGAAAAGGGCCTGCTGTTCGGTGCGATGAGCATCTTCTGGGCCATCTGAGATGAAGGTCACGCTGTGGGGCACGCGTGGCTCGCTCGCCACCCCCGGCCCGGATACGGCCCGCTACGGCGGCAACACGTCCTGCGTGGGCGTTCGCGGCCAGGACGGCACGGTGCTGGTGCTGGACGCGGGAACAGGCATCCGCGGCATGGGCAAGACCATCGACACGTCGGTGAAGCGCATCGACATCCTGTTGAGCCACCTGCACATGGATCACATCCAGGGACTCGGCTTCTTCGCGCCGCTCTTTCGCCCCCACGTCGTCGTCGGCATCTGGGGCCCGGTCAGCAGCCAGGTCACGCTGCGCGAGCGCCTGATGCGCTATCTGTCGCCGCCGCTCTTCCCGGTGAGCCTGCGCGAATTGCCGTGCGCCATCACGCTCCACGACGTTCCATGCGGCGAGGTCGAGATCGGGGAGTTTCGCGTGTCGGCGGCGCTGGTTTGCCATCCGGGGCCGACGGTGGGATACCGCATCACCGATGCGCGGGGCGGCGTCGTGACGTATCTGCCGGACCATGAACCGGCGCTGGGTGCGTCGGCGTTCCCGACGTTGCCGCTCGCGTGGACGTCGGGAGGGGCGCTGGCCGCCAAGGCGGACCTGCTGATCCATGACAGCCAATACAGCGCGGCAGAATATCCCGACCACATCGGCTGGGGACACAGCTCGTTCAAGCACGCGCTCGATTTCGCGACGCTCTCCGAAGTGAAGCACCTCGTGCCGTTTCATCACGATCCTGGCCACACCGACGCCGACATCGACCGGCTGATGGAAGAAGCGATGACCGAAGCCAATCCGGCCTGTCGCGTCACGTCCGGGCGCGAAGGCGCGACGTTCCAGATCTAGCCGATGATCGATCGACGCAGGTTCATTCGCGCGGCCGGCGTGGGCATTGTGATGGCTGCGCTCGCGATTCCGCAGTCGCCGCTGCTGCGCGCGGACGCGGTAGTTCAATAAGGGATCCCATTCATGAAAAGGGTGCTGAAGTACATCGCGTGGGGACTGGCGGTCATCGTCGTCGTCGCCGTCGTCGTGCACATCTGGACGTACCAGGTGGCGATGGACCGGTACGAAAAGCAGTGGACCGTGCACAAGGCGGACTTCCCGATCCCGTTCCCGCTCCGCGACAAGGAGTTGGAGGCCCTGCGCGCTGAACGGATCCTGGCGGGCGCCCCGGAGGCGGACCCGCTGGCGGGCGTGGATCTCCAGGCGGTGGCGCTGGAACGCGCGATCAAGCGGGGCCAGCACCTCGTGGTCAGTCGCACCGGATGCAACGGCTGCCACGGCAACGACTTCGGCGGCGCGACCATCATCGACGTCGCGCTGGTCGCGCACTGGGTGGCGCCGAACCTGACCACCGGCGAGGGCAGCGCGACCAAGGGCTTCACCGCGAACGACTGGGACCGCGCGGTGCGGCACGGCGTGCGCCGCAACGGACGCACGTCGTCGATGCCCTCGGGGGACTACATCAATCTCACCGACCACGAGTTGTCGGACATCGTGGCCTACATTCGCTCGCTGCCTCCCGTGAACAAGGACATGGGCGCAGTGAAGCTGGGACCCGTATTTTCCTTCGTCATCGCCACGGATCCCAACGTGTTTGTCGCAGCCAAGCTCGATCACGACAAGCCGCACGCCGTGGAGCCGCCTGCGGAAGCGCCCAGCGTGGCATTAGGAGAGCACATCGTGCAGGTCTGCCGCGGATGCCACGGCCAGCAGTTGTCCGGCGGCAAGCTGGCGGGCGACCCCGACATGCCGATCGTCGCCAACATCACGCCGCACGAAACCGGCCTCAAGTCCTGGAGCGAGGCCGACTTCATCCGCGCGCTGCGCGAAGGCAAGCGCAAGGACGGCACATCGATCAGCAAGATGATGCCGTGGCAAGGCTATGGGCAGATGACGGACACGGAACTCAAGGCCGTGTGGGCGTATCTGCAGACGGTTCCGCCGCGGGAGAAAGGGAACCACTGACATGGCCGATGATCGCCCGGCGGAGGTAGATCGCCATCTCGATCTCGTGCTCGACAACATGCCGGGAGCGCTCGTCTACACCGACGACGATCTGCGAATCGTAGTAAGCAACAACCGTTTCAAAGAGATGTATGCCGTCCCGCGCGAATTGCTGCAACCCGGCCGCCCCTATGCCGACTTGCTGCGCTATCTGGCTGAGCACGGCTACTACGGCAAGGGCGATATCGACGCCCTGGTCGCCAAGCGCGTGGAAAGCCTGCGCAACCCCTCGGGGAAGAGCTTCGAGGACCGCACGCCGGATGGCCGGTGGTATCGCGTTTTACGCCGCCGGGTCGCAGGCGGCGGCACAGTCACGGTGATGACCGACATCACCGATCAAAAGCAGGCAGAACAGGATCTGGCAACTGGGGAAGCCCAGCTCCATATCGCGCTCGACAACATGCCGGGCGCGCTCGCCTACACGGACAAGGACCTGCGAATCGTCGTCTGCAACAACCGCTTCAAGGAGATGTACATCGTCCCGGAAGAGTTGCTGCAGCCCGGACGCCCCTATGCCGATTTGCTGCGCTATCTGGCGGAGAACGGCTACTACGGCGAGGGGGACATCGAAGCCCTGGTCGCCAAGCGCGTGGAGAGTCTGCGCAACCCCACGGGGAAGAGCTTCGAGGACCACGCGCCCGACGGCCGTTGGTATCGCATACTGCGTCGGCGGGTCGCGGGCGGCGGCGCGGTCACTGTGATGACCGACATCACGGAGCAAAAACAGGCTGAGCGCGATCTTCTCGATGCAACGCGGCGAACGGAGGAGGCGAACAAGCTCATCACGGAACAGAACAGGTCGCTCCAGGCGCTGTACGCGGAGATTCAGGACAAGAACCGCCAAGTGGAGGAACAAGCCGCCCAGATCGCTGAATGGAACGCACGGCTGGAAACGCGGGTTACGGAACAGGTTGCAAAGATCGGGCAGATGTCCAAGCTGACCCGGTTTCTCTCGCCCAAGATCAGCGACCTGATCATGTCGGGCGATGCGGACGACTCGCTGAAGGCCCGCCGAACGGAGATTACGGTCGTGTTCGTGGATTTGCGCGGCTTCACCGGGTTCACCGAGACAGCGGAGCCGGAAGAAGTGATGAGTGTCCTTCGCGAGTATCACGCCGAACTTGGCCGCGAGATCATCGCCCACGATGGAACCATCGAGCACTTTGCCGGCGACGGCGCGATGATCCTGTTCAACGCTCCCGTACCGGTCGAAGACCACGAATTGCAGGCAATCCGCATGGCGCTTTGCATGCGCGAATCGGTGGCGGTGCTTGCCCGGGGTTGGAAGAAGCACGGCTATGCGCTCGGCTTCGGTGTTGGCATCGCCGGCGGCTACGCAACGATGGGCACGATCGGATTCGAGGGCCGCCTCGAATATAGTGCGATCGGCACGGTCGTCAATCTCGCCGCGCGTCTCTGCGGAGAGGCCGGCAATGGCCAGATCCTCATCTCGCCGCGAATCTTCTCGAAGGCCGAGACTCGCATCGACGTGGAACCGGTCGGGGAGCTTTCCCTCAAGGGCTTCAACCGCCCGGTTCCCGCTTACAACGTCCTGGCGGTGAGGCCATTGCCAGAATCGTAGCGCGGTCCAACTACCCGGCGGCGACCCGCACCAGGGACTTTGGCCTATAGTAATAGTGTGCCGGGGTTCCGGCGCTCAACTGGAGCGAACCATGTCCCATCAGCCCCCGAAGACAAGCAAGAAGAAGCCACAGCACACGCCCAAGGAAAAGAAGACGATCAAGCAGCAGAAGAAACATGCCGGCGATGCCGCGCCCTTCATCAAGCACTGAGATCATTCCTGCGAGGAATCTTGCGATGACGCGATGGCAGATACTGCCGGCGGCCTGCCTTTTCTGCGCCAACGTAGCTGCAGCTCAAACGGCCCCGAATGCCGTGGAGTCGCGAGGAGAACTGCTCTACTCGACGTATTGCACCGGTTGCCACACCACGCAAATCCATTGGCGTGACAAGAGGCTGGCCACCGATTGGCCCACTCTCATGAGCCAGGTGCGGCGCTGGTCGTCCAACACCGGGCTTGCGTGGAGTGACGACGACATCGTGTTGGTGTCCCGTTATCTCAACACGCTTTACTATCACTTCCCAACTGCCAGCGGACAGATAAGCAGAGGTTAGCGCGGTCTGTCAGGCTTTTCGACATGCAATGTCCGCAGTGTCACTTCGATAATCCGCCCGGCATGCGGTTTTGCGGCCAATGCGGGAGCAGGCTGCAGGATGCTTCGCTCGCTTCGGTGGCTGTCGCCGAACGGCCAAGCGACGCGCCGGACGCCGAACGCCGCCACGTCACCCTCATGTTCATCGACGTGGTGAACTACACGAGCCTGTCCGAGCAGCTGGATCCCGAGGCGCTACGGGATGTCGTGCTGCAGTATCAAACGCGCGCGGCCGGCGTCATTCAGCGATTCGAAGGCCACATCGGGAAATACCTCGGTGACGGGGTGCTGGTGTACTTCGGCTATCCCACCGCGCATGAAGACGACGCGCGGCGCGCGGTCCTCGCGGCCGTCGACATCGTCGAGGAAGTCAAGCTTCTGGCGCAGGAGCTCAAGAAAAGCTTCGACATCGATTTCGCGATCCGTATCGGGATTCACACGGGCATGGTGATCGCCGGGGAAATGGGGGCTGCCACGAGCCGGGAGCGTCTCGCGGTCGTCGGCGGTCCGCCCAATGTCGCCGCCCGGATGCAGGCGCTGGCCGAACCCAACACCATCGTCATCAGCGCCACCACCTATCGGCTCACCCGTGCGCATATTTCGGCGACGTCGCTGGGTCAGCATGTGCTGAAGGGCGTGTCCGAGTCGATGGAGGTTTTTCGCGTGGAGCACGCGCAAAACGTGCATTCGCATTCGAAACTGATCGTCGAGCAAAAGCAAACGCCGCTGGTCGATCGTGACGATGAGCTGCGCCTCCTCGTGGAACGATGGTCGTCAGCCAAGCAAAGCAAAGGCAGCGCGGTGCTGATGGTAGGCGACCCGGGCATAGGCAAGTCCCGCCTGACCAGCGCGCTGGTCAGCCATTTGTCCGGCCAGGACTGCGAGTGCCTTGTCGGCTATGCGTCTCCGTACCGCCGCAACAGCGACCTGTCGCCGATCGTCGAGTTGATGCGATCACAGTTTGCGTTCTCGGAAGATGACCCGCCCGCCGATCGGCTGAAAAAGATAGAGGCAGAAACCGCTCGTCTCGACTTCAACCTGGGAGCGACCGTCCCGTTGCTTGCGTCGCTCCTCTCCCTGCCCTTGTCCGCGCCCTATGCGGCGCTGGATCTGAGCGCGCCCGCCTATCGCCGTGAAATGCTCGGGCTGCTGACGCGCTGGTTCCTGCGCCGCGCCGCTCACAAACCGTTGCTGCTCATCATGGAGGACCTGCATTGGACCGATCCGACGACGCTGGAACTGCTCGGGCAACTGGTCGGTAAATGCCCGTCGGCGCCACTGTTGTTACTGTTCACGACCCGCAACGACTATCAGGGTTCTCTGCGGAGTCATGACGGCGTCAAAGTGATCGCCCTTGGACCATTGACGGAAGACGATTCCAAAGCCTTGATCGCAACGGTGAGCGAGAGGATGGCGCTGCCGAGCGCGATCACGTCGAAAATCGCCACCAAGACGGACGGCATTCCGCTCTACATCGAGGAAGTCACCAAGATGGTGATGGCCTCCGACAGGCTGGCGATCCCCGAATCGATCCGCGATTCGTTGACGGAGCGCCTCGACCGGCTATCCGACGGGAAACAGATCGCACAAACCGGCTCGGTCCTGGGACGCGACTTCCGTTTCGACTTGATCGCGGCGCTGTCGCCACTCCCGAAGCTCGAACTGGAGCGCGGGTTGCAGAGGCTTGTCGACTCCGAATTGCTCTACGTCACCCGCAGCAACGACAAGCTCACTTACACCTTCAAGCACGCGCTCATCCAGGACGCCGCGTACGAATCAATGCTGCGGGTCAAGCGGCAGGAAATCCACCAGAAGGTTGCCGCTCTGCTCGAAGGCGAGAATTACGCGGAACTGCGCGCGACCAATCCCGAAGTCCTCGCCCACCACTACACCGAAGCGGGCATCCACAAACCTGCCATTCGCTACTGGCAGGCGGCGGGAATGCGATCACTGTCCCGTTCCGCCGGGCAGGAAGCCATCAGTCACCTGCGCAAGGCACTGGAAGTCGTCGCGTTATTGGACCAGGGGCAGGAGCGCGACAGGCTCGAGCTCGACTTGCTCATCGCGCTGGGCGGGCCCATGACCGCCGCACAGGGCTATTCCGCGGCCGATGTGGAGAAGATATATCTTCGCGCGCAGGAGTTAGCGGAGTCACTGGGCGACGAGCCCAAGCTCTATCAATGCCTGTCCGGCCTGTACCGATGCTATGTCACCCGCGGGCAGTATGGCCACGCACAGGACGCCGGCGAGACGATGCTGGATCTCGCCCGGCGCAAACCGGAGGAACCCGGGTATCTGCTGGAGGCCGAGCGTGCGGTCGGCGCGGTCCTGATGGCGCGAGGTCATGAAGACGAAGCGCTGGTGCATTTCGAGAACGGCATCAGCATCTACGATCCGAGCCTACATCACCAGCACACGCTGCACTTCGCATCGGATCCGGGGCTCTCCTGCATGCTGTGGTCGCTGCTGCCGCTGTGGTTGTTGGGCTACCCGGAAAAGGCGATCAAGCGCAGTGACTACGCGCTCGACCTCGCGACGGGCTTTGGCCATGCCTTCACGCTCTCCTTCGCCGCCGCTTTTTCGGCCTGGATCCGTGTGTTCTGTCGCGATTGGACCGGCACGAAGCAGTACGCCGAGAACGCCATCAAGATTTGCAGCGACCGCGGCTTCGTGCTTTGGCTCGCCGTATCGACGGTCTTCCACGGCCGCGCCCTGGTGAAATGCGGCGAGCCGGACGCCGGCATCGCCACACTGCATCGCGGGATCGCAATGTATCGCAAGACCGGCGCGCAGATAGCGATCCCACAACTCCTGTCGCAGCTTGCCGAGTCCCATCTCGAGCTGGGCCAACAGGATGAAGGGCTGGCCGTTCTTCGCGACGCGATCGACACTGCTCAGAAAAACGATGAGCGCTTCTGGGAAGCCGAACTGTTTCGCCTACAGGGCGATTTCCTGCGTGCCGGCAAGGCCAGCGAGGGAACGGTCGTCGAGCAATACCAGAAGGCGCTGGATATCGCTCGCCGCCAGGACGCCAAGTCGCTGCAGCTGCGTGCGCTGACGAGCCTGGTTGAATTGCGCAATGGTACCGACGACCGCGCGCAGCTTCGATCAGTCTGCGACTGGTTCGCAGACCAACACGAGTCCAGGGACCTCGCGAGAGCCCGAAAGCTTCTCCAGGCATGAAAGCAAACTGAGCGAAGCGTCGTTCAGCGCGGGCGCAGAATGTATTGCCCGTTGCCGACCTGGCGCCCGCCGTGGCCCCTGAACAGCGCGCGGGTGAACCGGAAGTAGTAGTTCCAGATCCGGTAAAATTTTTCGTCGTCGCCGCGGATCCTGCGAATCGCGTCCCAGTTGGCCTGAAAGTTCTTCTGCCAGGCTTCCAGCGTGCGATGGTAGTTGCGACCGTTCAGGAACCAGTAGCGGTCGATGCTGAATTCGTCCTGGTACTTGAACAATTCGCGGTCATGCCAGAAGCGCGAATGGGGAAAGATGTACTGGCGCATGAACGTCTTGCTCATGTCGTAGTCGGCGAATCGCTCGATCAATTTCGTGTACACGATGTAATGCAGCAGGCACGCGCCGTCGTCCTTCACGAATCTGCGGATCGTGGCAAGGGTGAGCTTCAGGTTCGACAAGTGCTCGAACACGCCGATGCTCACGACGCGGTCGAAGGTTTCCTGCAGTGTCGTCTTGCTGAAGTCTTCCCGGGCGACACGGAATCGCGGCGTATTGAGCGGGTGTCCCGGCTCCTGCTGCTTTTCCACCATGTAGCGATACTGCGTGTCGCTCAGCGTGAGGCCGCAGACCGAGGATTGCGGATAGCGCTTCAGCACGAAGCTCGCAAAGCTGCCGAAGCCGCATCCGATATCCAGCACGGTCATGCCGTCGCGCATGTCCATCTTTTCGCACAGGTCGGCCATCATGGCGTCCTGCGCGCTGTCGAGATCCGTGGCACCTTTTTCCCACAACGCCATCGAGTACTTCATCGTGCGCCCGAGGAATTGCTCGAATATGCCCGCGGGAAGGTCGTAGTGAACCGTCAGCAGGTCGGTGCCATTTCCGGGCGTGATTTCACCCTGGTCACCGGCCCATTTGCCGGGCATCGCGTCGAGCCGCTTGCCGAATCGGTAATACCACGCCACGCCAAGGTTCAAGAGCCCCTGCAGGGCCGAGTCCGGCAACGGAAGTTGGCCCGACAGGTAATTCCCCACGATCAGGTTTTCGAGCCGGTCTCCCACGTTGCAGTCTCCGCGAAAACGTTAAGCAGATGATCTCGTGTTGAGTGCGAACAATCAGGGGCTCTTCAGGCTTTCCGCGGCCGCGGCCGCTGCCTCGGCCATCCAGGTCGAGGCGAGCCACAGTCCTCCGTCCACGACGAGTGTGACGCCGGTGACGTGCGCTGCGGCGCTCGAGCAGAGAAACAATGCCGCGTTGCCGACGTCCTCGATCGCACCCAGGCGACCCAAAGGCGTCTTGCGTTCAACCCGCTGCTTGGCCGGCCCGACCAGGAGCCTTTTCACGCCCTCGGTTTCGGCGATGGGACCGGGTGCGATCCCGTTGACGCGGATACCGTAGGCACCCCATTCAACGGCCAGCCCTCGCGTGAGCGCGTCGATGCCTGCCTTCGCTGCCGATGCGTGAACCTGCGCCGGAGTGCCCAGATATTGCAGCGTGGCGCTGATGTTCAGCACGACGCCGCGACTCTTCTTGAGATGAGGCAACGCCGCCTTGGTAACGTGAAACGTTCCCTTGAGGTCGATGTCGATGACCGTGCCGAAGGCGTTAGGCGACAAGTCTTCGGCCAGGCAGAGGAAGTTTCCTGCTGCGCCGTTGACAAGTATGTCGAGACGACCGAATTTGGCAGCCGCCTGGGTCACCGCGCCTTCGACGGCCGAGGGGTCGCGCACGTCTGCGGCCAATGCCATGGACCGTCGGCCCAGCGACTCGATCTCCCGCGCGGTCGGCTCCAGGTGGTCTGTTTTGCGGCTGGTGATCGCGACGTCGCACCCATGCGCCGCGAGTGCCAAGGCGATCCCTCGGCAAATCCCCGTGCCACCGCCAGTTACGAGGGCAGCCTTCCCCGCCAGCAGATCGCGCGAAAACGTCATCGACGGCCCTCGTTGACTGGTGAGTCGGTTCAAATTCTACCGATCGGTCCCCCCTGCCGCAACCGCCCGACTTGCAGACCTGCCGACTTTTGGATTATTAATGCCAATCAGACGGCACGCTCCGGGGGGCGGATCATGTCCGGCATCGATTATCTCGACAGCTACGCGACTCTATCGGCTGAGCTCAAGCGACAAGGCTGGTTTCGCAAAGCCACCGGTCGTCTGATGATCGAGTTCGCGTTTCACCTGGCGACATTCGCGCTGGGAATCGTCATTGCGATCAACGCTGCGAACGCGTGGATCTGGATCGCGGGTGTCGCGGTCAGCGCCATCGGTGCCACCGGCATCTCCACCAATACCCATACGTCCGCGCATTTCGCCACCAGCGACCGGCGATGGTTCAATCTCCTCATGGCCTGGATCGGATATCCGATACTGGGACAGTTCTCCATCAGTTACTGGTGGAAGAAACATAACAGCGGCCATCATCGCGTGCCCAACGTCATCGGCGTGGACAAGGACTGCGATTTCATGCCGCTCTTCGCCTACTGCGAGGCGGATGTAGCCGGCAGGGGCCCGGCCGCGCGCCTTTATTTCAAGTACCAGGGCGCGTTCCTGCCGATCCTCGTCCTGATGCACGGATTCAATGTTCAAACGTACGATTGGCGTTACCTGTTTCGCGTATTGCGTGACCCAGGGCAGCGCCGGCTCCTGCACTGGATGGACGTCGTCGGCTTGAGCCTGCACTGGGTGGTGTGGGTCATCATCCCGGCGCTGTTCTACCCGATCCTGTATGTCGTGCTGTTCCATGTCGTCCATCGCGCCATGTTCGGCGTGGCGATGTTCGTCATGTTCGCTCCGGCACATTATCCTGCGGAGGCCATTGCCGTGGACCCGAGCGAGCTCGAGAAGGATCCGCTGTTGCTGCAGACTGCCGCCACCGTCGACTTCCGGACCGGCTTCGTGGGCCGGCTGTATTGTGCGGGCGTGGAATACCAGATCGAGCATCACCTCTTTCCGGGCATGTCGCATACCCACTACCCTCATATCGCGCCGATGGTGGAGGCGTTCTGTCGCCGCCACGGCTACCCCTATCGCACGCTGGGTTGGGGCGAGGCGCTATGGAAATCCTATCTCACGTTCTGGCGACTCAAGCCGGTTCGCACCGATCTCGAAGCACACAGCGTCTTGCTTTCTCACAATAGCCGGATCGCCGCGTACACCAGCGCAACGGCGCCAACCAGCGACGACACGGCGCCGACGACGTTTCCCGCATAGACCACCCAGTTGTCGAACGGACCTTCCGCGACGAGGCCGCGGTGTCCTTTCCATGCGCCATAGGGGAGCGCGATGGAAAACGCGAGTCCGGACAGCACGAAACTCCACGCGATGACGGGGCGCTCCCAGCCTCCTGCATGCAGCCAAGGCAGGACTGCGCCGATCGCAAGCGTGGTGGCGCCCCCGAGGGCAAGAGACGAGTGCGCAAGCCGCCACGCGCGAACCGCTTGATCCGACGCTTGCTCCGTAATGGCCTTGCCGTACGGATAGCCGGCCAGGAGGCCGATCAGCAACACCACGCTTCCGGCGACAAGAAGCAGCGCGCAATAGGAATCGAAGACCGGCACGTTTAGAGAAGTTGCGCCTGCCGGTGCGTCGTGCAGTCGACGACGGTCAGCGCGGTCATGTTGACGATGCGGCGCACGGTCGCCGACGGCGTGAGGATGTGCACGGGCTTCGCCACGCCGAGCAGGATCGGGCCCAGCGTGACGCCCGCGCCCGCCGCCACCTTGAGCAGGTTGAACGCGATGTTCGCCGCGTCGAGGGTCGGCATGATCAGCAGGTTGGCCTCGCCCTTCAGCCGCGAGTTGGGAAACGCCGCCAGTGCGCACCTCCTCGTCGAGCGCGGCGTCGCCGTGCATCTCGCCTTCGATCTCGAGGTCGGGGTCCATGCGCGTTGATCAGCGCCAGCGCGGCCTGCATCTTCTTCGCCGTGCGGATGCGTCGACGAGCCGAAGCTCGAATGCGACAGCAGCGCGACCTTGGGCGCGATGCCGAAGCGGCGCATCTCCTCGGCGGCCAGCAGCGTGATCTCGGCGAGCTGCTCGGCGGTCGGGTCGGGATTGACGTAGGTGTCGGCGATGAACACCGTGCGCGTCGGCAGCATCAGCGCGTTCATCGCCGCGTAGGTGCGCACGCCCCGGCGCAGGCCGATCACCTGGTCGATGTACGTGCGGTGCAGCGCGTGCGTGCCGAACGTGCCGCACAGCATGCCGTCGGCGTCGCCGCGATGGATCACCATCGCGCCGATCAGCGTGTGCCGCCGGCGCATCTCGATCTGCGCGTACGCCTGCGACACGCCCCTGCGCTGGGTCAGCCGGTAGTACTCGGTCCAGTAGTCGCGGTAGCGCTCGTCGAACTCCGGGATTGATGATCTCGAAGTCGTCGCCGGGCGTGATGCGCAGGCCGAAGCGCTCGATGCGCTTCTCGATCACCGCCGGCCGGCCGACCAGGATCGGCTTGCGCGAGCCCCTCGTCGACCACGACCTGCACGGCGCGCAGCACGCGCTCGTCCTCGCCCTCGGCGTAGACGATCCGCTTCGGCTCCTTCTTCGCCGCCGCGAAGATCGGCTTCATCAGCAGGCCGGAGTGATAGACGAACTGCGTCAGCGTCTCCCGGTAGGCGTCGAAGTCGGCGATCGGCCGCGTGGCCACGCCCGAGTCCATCGCCGCCTTCGCCACCGCCGGCGCGATCATCACGATCAGGCGCGGATCGAACGGCTTCGGGATCAGGTACTCGGGGCCGAAGCGCAGGTTCTCGATGTTGTACGCGTGCGCGACGATGTCCGACTGCTCGGCCATCGCGAGGTCGGCGATCGCGCGCACGCACGCGAGCTTCATCTCCTCGTTGATCGTCGTCGCGCCGACGTCGAGCGCGCCGCGGAAGATGAACGGGAAGCACAGGACGTTGTTGACCTGGTTCGGAAAGTCCGAGCGGCCGGTGGCGATGACCGCGTCGGGCCGCGCGGCCTTCGCGACGTCGGGCATGATCTCCGGCTCCGGATTGGCGAGCGCGAGGATCAGCGGCTTGTCCGCCATCGTCGCGCAGCCATTCGGGCTTCAGCACGCGCGCCGCGGACAGGCCGAGGAAGATGTCGGCGCCGGGCAGGATCTCGGCCAGCGTGCGCGCCTTCGTCGGCTGCGCGTAGCGGGCCTTGTGCTCGTCCATCTCCTCCGTGCGGCCCTCGTAGACGACGCCCTTGATGTCGGCGACGCAGATGTTCTCGCGCCTGATGCCGAGACCCACCAGCAGATCGAGGCACGCGAGCGCCGCGGCGCCCGCGCCCGAGCACACGAGCTTGACCTTGCCCAGTTCCTTGCCGACGACGCGCAGGCCGTTGAGCACCGCCGCGCCGACGATGATCGCCGTGCCGTGCTGGTCGTCGTGGAACACCGGGATCTTCATCCGCTCGCGGCACTTCTGCTCGATGTAGAAGCACTCGGGCGCCTTGATGTCCTCGAGGTTGATGCCGCCGAACGTGGGCTCGAGCGCGACGATCATGTCGACCAGCTTGTCCGGATCGCGCTCGTTGATCTCGATGTCGAAGCAGTCGATGCCGGCGAACTTCTTGAACAGCACCGCCTTGCCTTCCATCACCGGCTTGGCGGCGAGCGGGCCGATCGGCGCCCAGGCCGAGCACCGCGGTGCCGTTGGTGACCACGCCGACGAGATTGCCGCGCGCGGTCAGCGTGCGACGCCTCGCGCCGGATCGCGGACGATCTCGTCGCACGCGGCGGCCACGCCCGGCGTGTAGGCGAGCGCCAGGTCGCGCTGGTTGGTGAGCTGCTTGGTCGGCAGCAGCGCGATCTTGCCCGGCGGATGCTGCCGGTGATACTCGAGGGAAGCTTCGCGGATGTCCTTGTCCGACATGGGATCGTCGCGGGAAGGGGCGCCTTGGAGCGGCGCGGAAGCCACCATCATAGACGATTGCCCGGACGGCTTCACGACACCCGCAGGAAAAGGGCAATCACTGAGGGTCCGGCCTCGTCAGAGACGCGGCGGATGGTTGAGCAATTCGTCGTAATGCGGATCGTCCTTGAGCAGCAGCAGGACCGGATGGGGGAGGAGAAGAAAAAGTACGGCGCGCCGAATGGCACGCGCAGCAAGCGCGTCACTTCCGCGTAACCCTCTGCGCTGCGACCGGCGCGCACCAGTATGAAACTGCGCGCTAACGATACTACCGGCCCGTTGATCGCATCGCGCGACTCGGGCCACCTCATTCGTGCCTTTCGATCGTCGCGAGCGCCGCCGCATGCTTGCCCAACATCGACTGGACAATGGCGATGTCGGGCAGGTCGACCCTTCCCGGTTCGCGCTTCAACTATCCAGCCCAATACGCTCGGCCTCGCGGAAACTTTGCTCGGCGCGACTCGCCATTGCCGGCCGCGAGATACAGGAATCCGGTCTGCTCGGCACGCGCCCTTGGGTCCCGCATCGGAACGTCACCCCACAATTTCACCGCATCCAGATACCGCCCTTCGGCGGTTGCTATCTCGGCGCCGATCGCCTTGCGTCCCGCCTCGTCGAGCAGGTTGCCGTGATCGCGCAGCGTCGCGCGCAGCGGTTCGGCATCCTTCTGCAGGAAGGCTTCGATGCGGGCGCGCGCGAAATACGAGTCCGGGTTGTTCGGAAAGCGCCTTGAAAATTTCTGCGTCTCCTCGATGGCCTCCGGAAAGCGCCGCAGGCCCAACAGGGTAATCGACCATGTTCGACGACGTGTTCATCGTTCAACGGATCGAGGTCCCAGGCCCGTGCCTGGTGCGTCGAGTGCTTCGTCGAAGCGTCCGAGGCGGCGCAGCGCCAAGCCGATCGTCTGGTGCGCCACGGCGTTGCTGGGACGCGCCTTCACCACGTCATCCAGGTCCGCGAGCGCGCGGTCGGGATCCTTGGCGACGTACATCGTGTACAGGCCTCGCGCGAGCTTCGCCTCCGGCAGGTCTGGTTGCAGCGCAAGCGCGCGCTCGTAAGCCTTCCTGGCCGCGGCGGCATCCTCGGGCTGCTCGCCGAAAAAGTAAGCCCAGGTATTGACGCCGCGAGAGCATCGCGAGCGCATCCGTGTAATCGGGATCGAAGCGCAGGGCCTCCTCGAGCAGGCGCTTCGGCTCATCCAGTTTCTTGTATTCGCTGTTGGACGGAACCCTGAACGACGCGACCGCGCGCAGGTAGCGGTCGTAGGCATCGCCGCTGTTGGTGGCGACACGGTCCAGCTCGCCGCGTTCGTGGCGGGTCAGCGTGGCAGCGAGCGCGTTGGCGACCTGCCGCGCCACGGCGCTCTGCAGGTCGAGCACATGCTTCAACTCGCGGTCGTAGTTGGTGGCCAGCAGATGATGGTCGTTGTGCGCGTCGATCAGCTGCACGGTGAGCCGCAAGGTGTTGCCGTCGCGCCGGATGGAGCCCTCGAGGACCGTCCCCACGCCCAGCCGCTGGCCGATTTCGCGCACGTTGGGCGCCTTGTCGCGGATACTCCATCACCGACGTGCGCGAGATGACCTTGAAATCGCGAAAGCTCGCCAGCGCGTTGAGGATCTCCTCCTGCAGGCCGTCGGCGAGGTAGGCATCCTCGGCGCGGCCGCTCAGGTTCTCGAACGGCAGCACGGCGATCGACTTGCGGTCCGGCACGCGGGCGCTCGGCGACCGCGGCCTTCGGCGCAGGCATGTCGCGGCGCCGCGCGATCGTTCCACAGCTTGACCGCGACGACGCCGGCGATGACCACGGCCGAAAGCACCGCGCCGCCATGAGCCAGCGGCGCTTGCGCCGTCTGTGGCATGGCCGACGTGTCCGCGGCACCGCTGGCGGCTGCACGCGCGGTGACGCCCGCGAGCAATCGCGCACGCGCTCGACGAATTCCGGCGGCGCATCTCGCCGCCGGCAGACGCGTCCACTGCCGCTCGCGAAAGCGGTCCGGCACGCGCGCCGTCGCCTCGGGCGTGTCGTCGATCACGACCGGCATCAGGAACGGCTGGTCGTCGGCCATCAGGTGCGAGCGGTCGACCGCGAGCTTCCATTCCAGCCGGAAATAGCCTTCGCTGCGCGCGTCGGTGTTCGCCGAAATCAGCGGCACGAAGAGCGCGCACTCCTTGATCTGCTTGCGGATCGACGCGTCCCACGCGTCGCCGCCGCGCAGCTCGCTCTGGTCGAACCAGACTTCGAGCCCCGCCGCGCGCAGCGCATCGCAGATGCGCCGCGCGGCCTCCGCGTCCTGCGACGCATAGCTCAGGAAGACGGCGTTTGATTGTCGCGGAAGGGGCGCCTTGGAGCGGCGCTTAAGCCGACCATCATAGACGATTGGTTATAATCGCGCCTCCCCGCATGACCTCCCTTCCACTCTTCTGGTTGATCGCGTTTGTCCTGGCCGGCGGCGTGCTCGTGGCCCTCGTGTGGCCGCTGCTACGGCAGCACAAGAGCGAGGCGCCGGAAGATGAAGCCGCCGCCACCGCCGTTTTCCGCGATCACAAGCGGCAGCTGGATGCCGATTTCGCAACCGGCACGGTGAGCGCAGCCGAACGCGATGCGGCGGAGAGCCGAACTCGTCGCGCGCTTCGGCCGCGAGCTTGCGGTTGCTCCCGCGCTGTCGACATTCGGCTCAACATTCCGAACGCTCGCGCTGGATCACGGCCATGGTGCTCGTAGCGTTGGTCCCGGCGTCGGCCGCGCTGCTCTACGCACTGCTCGGCAATCCGGCGGCGATCACCGCCCGCCGCCTCCCGCAGCCACTCCGCCACCGCCGGCCATGCCGATGCGCCGCGACGATCACCGATCCGCAGATCATCGCGATGGTCGATCGGCTGGCGGAGAAAATGAAGGCGAACCCGAGGATGGCGCGGGATGGGTGCTGCTGGGACGCTCCTATCTCAAGCTCGGCCGCTACGATGATTCCGTGGCGGCCTTCGCGGAGGCGGCGCGGCGCATGCCCGAAAATGCGGGACTGCTCACCGACCAGGCCGAGGCCGTCGCCTTCGCGCAGGGACAGCGCCTCGCCGGACGGCCGACCGAATTGCTGAAACGCGCGCTGGTCCTGGAGCCCGACTATCCGAAGGCGATCGCCATGACCGCGGCAGCCGCGGCCGAGCGCAACGATTTCGACGGCGCGATCAAGCTCTACCAGCGGCTCAAGGCGGATGGTTCAGGCCGGGAGCGAGGACGCGCAGGCGATCGATCAAGTGCTGGCGGAACTCGACGCCGCGCGCAAGGGCACGCCGGCACCGGCCATCGCCGCTGCACCGGTCATCGCCGCACCCGCCACCGTTGCGCCGCCAAGCGCGCCCGCGGACCCACCGAGCGCAGCCGCAGTTGCCACGTTTCCGGCGTCGAAGGCCGCGTCGAGATCGACCCCAAGCTCGCGGCGAAAGTCGCGCCGGGCGACACGCTGTTCATCTACGCGCGCGATCCCGACGGCTCGCGCATGCCGTTGGCGATCCTGCGCGGAACCGCATCCGAACTGCCCAAGTCCTTCGCGTTGACCGACGCGATGGCGATGACGCCGAACAACACGATTTCGCGCGCAAGACAGTCGTTGTCGAAGCGCGCATCGTCGAAATCGGGTAACGCGACGCCGCAATCCGGCGATTTGCGTGGCACATCCGCGCCGCGTGCAGCCCGGTGCGGGCAAAGTGCGCATCGTCATCGATCAGGTCGTGCCTTAGCCGTTACGAATTGCGAAATCCTCGGCGCAACGCGGCTTTGCGTCCAGGCAATGCAGCGCACCAGCGCGCCATCATATGCCGCGAAGACTATCGCCTGTCCCTCTCCGGCACGGCCGGCCCTGGACCGGCGACGATTCCAGTGCTCGAAACGATTGACCTCGCTGCGCGACGCGGCTACTCGCACCTTTTTTCTGGGCTTAGTGCAAGCGTCGAGCCGGGCTGTGCGTTGCTCGTGACCGGCGCCAACGGCACGGGCAAGACGACGCTGTTGCGAATCCTGGCCGGTCTCACCGCACCCTTCGCAGGCCGCGTGCGCTGGCGCGGCGAGGACGTCGCGCCGTTTGCGCAGAGCATGCGCCAGGACGTCGTATTTTGTGGCCACCTCCCGGCGTTGAAGGACGAACTGACGGCGGAGGAGAATCTCCTCGCGCTGGTTGCGTTGGCGGGCGCGAAGTTGGAGCCGGCGCACGTTCGCCACGCGCTCGCGACCGTCGCGCTCGACCGGCAGGCGAGCCTTCCAGCGCGCGTGTTGTCACAGGGGCAGCGCCGCCGTCTCGGTCTCGCACGCCTTGCCGTGACCCGCCGGCCGTTGTGGCTTCTCGACGAACCCGCAACCGCGCTCGATGCGGACGGAATCGCGCTCATGACGCGTTTGATCACGGATCACCTGGAACGCGGCGGATTCGCCGTGGCGGCGACCCACCAGGCGCTCGCCCTCCCCGCCGCGCGCGTGCGCACGCTCGCCCTGTCATGACGGCCGAACGCGCCGCGGGCACGCTCGACCGCCCGGCACCGATGCTCGATTCCGGCGTGTGGTCCGGTGTGCGCTGGGCGCTTCAGCGCGACTTGCGCCTCGCGTTGCGCTCGCGTGCGGAGTTGGGCGTACAGGTGCTCTTCTACGTGATCGTGGTTTCCCTCTTTCCGCTGGCGACATCGCCCGAGAGGAGCCTGCTCGCCTTGATGGGCCCCGGTGTGCTGTGGGTTGCCGCGCTCCTGGCTTCGCTCTTGTCGTTGCCGCGCCTCTTCGCCGCCGATTACGCCGACGGGACCCTCGAACAGATTGCGCTGTCGCCTTATCCGCTGCCGGCCCTCGTGTCCGGTAAGATAGCGGCGCATTGGCTGACCACCGGGCTGCCGGTCGTGGTCATGGCGCCAGTGCTGGGACTGCAATATGCGCTGGGCGGCGAAGCGCTGGCCGTGTTGACGGTGACCCTGCTGCTGGGCACGCCGATCCTGTCGATGCTGGGCGCGATCGGCGCTGCCTTGACGCTGGGTCTGCGCGGCGGCGGCAGCCTGCTCGCGCTGCTGGTGCTGCCGCTGTGCGTGCCGGTGCTGATCTTCGGCGCCGGTGCGGTGGACGCGGTGCACGCGGGGTTGGGCGCCACGGCGAATTTGTCCTTGCTCGGCGCAGGATTGTTGGCGGCGATCGTCGGCGCACCATTGGCCGCTTCCGCTGCCGTACGCATCGCACTCGATTGATGAACTTCTATCGCTACTCCTCCCCCTCCGCGTTCTATCCGCTTGCCGGGACGCTCGCACCCTGGTTCGGATGGAGCGCGCTGCTGCTCGCGGTCGCCGGGCTGTGGATCAGCTTCGGCCTGGCGCCGACCGACTTCCAGCAGGGCGACGCCTACCGGATCATCTTCATCCACGTGCCGGCGGCCTGGATGTCGATGTTCATCTACCTCGTGATGGCGTTCTGGAGCGCGCTGTCGCTCGGCTTCAACACGCGGCTGTCGGCGATGATGGCACAAGCGCTGGCGCCCTCCGGCGCGCTGATGACATTCATCGCGCTGTGGACCGGCGCATTCTGGGGGCGGCCGACGTGGGGCACGTACTGGGCGTGGGACGCGCGGATGACGTCGGAACTGATCCTTCTGTTCCTCTATTTCGGCGTGATCGCGCTGCGCAACGCCATCGACGACGACCGGCGCGCGGATCGCGCGTGCGCCGTGCTGGCGCTGGTCGGCGCGGTGAACGTGCCGATCATCTATTTCTCCGTGAATTGGTGGAACACGCTCCACCAGGGATCGTCGGTCAGCCTGGCCGCGGCACCGAAGATGGCGGCGATCATGCTCGCCGGCATGCTGGTGATGGCGCTGGCTGCCTGGTTCTACTCGATCGCCGTCGCGCTCATCCGCGTGCGCTGCATCATCCTCGAGCGCGAGCGCGGCACGACATGGGCTGGGCTGGTGGCCGAACCGGGGAAGGCATGAGCGCCTCATGACCGAATTCTTCGCAATGGGCGGTTACGGCTTCTACGTGTGGAGCGCCTACGGAGTCGCGGCACTCGCCATCATCGCCGAACTTTTGGCGTTGCGTGCGCGGCGTCGGGCGTGCCACGCCGCCGCTGCGGCACATGACGAGATGGCTGCGCCATGAAGGCTCGCCATCGCCGTTTCGCGTGGATCGCCGCCGGCGCGGCTCTTTTGGGTCTTGCCACGGTGCTGGTGCTGAACGCGTTCCAGTCCAACCTCGTGTTCTTCTTCACGCCATCGCAGGTAGTTGCGCGGGAAGCGCCTCAGGGCCGGCCGTTTCGCATCGGTGGAATGGTCGAGGCGGGAACGCTAGTGCGGACACCGAATTCGCTCGAAGTGAAATTCATCGTCACCGACACGGCGCAGCGGCTGCCCGTCGTGTACAACGGAATGCTCCCCGACCTGTTTCGCGAGGGCAAGGGTGTGGTAGCGCAGGGCACCGTCGGCGCCGATGGCGTATTCCATGCCAGCGAAGTGCTCGCCAAGCACGACGAGAACTACATGCCCCCGGCTGCCGCCGACGCCATCGCGAGAGCGCAGAAGGACAAGGGCATGTCGCTTCCGTCACTGCACACCGGCAAATGAGTGGCAAGTGAGGATTGACAAATGAGGAGCCGCAAATGATCCCCGAACTTGGTCACTTCGCCCTTATCCTGGCACTCCTCGTGGCGCTCGTCCAGAGCACGCTGCCGCTGCTCGGCGCACACCGGCGCGACCCCGTCCTGATGGGACTCGCCAAACCGGCCGCGCGCGTGCAGTTCGTCCTCGTGGCTCTCGCGTTCGGATGCCTCGCGTACAGTTTCGCGACCAGCGACTTCTCGGTGGTCAATGTGGCCGAGCACTCCAACACGCAGCTGCCGTTGCATTATCGGATCGCGGCGACGTGGGGATCGCACGAGGGTTCGCTGCTGCTCTGGGTGCTGATGCTCACCGGCTGGGCCACGGCGGTGACGCTGCGCTCGGCCAACCTGCCGGATGTGCTGCTCGCCCGCGTGCTCGCCGTGATGGGACTCGTTTCCATCGGCTTCCTCCTGTTCCTGCTGTTCACATCCAACCCGTTCCTGCGGCTGGTGCCGGCCGCGGCCGAAGGCAGCGACCTGAATCCGCTGCTGCAGGATCCGGGCATGGTGATCCATCCACCGATGCTCTACATGGGTTACGTCGGTTTTTCCGTCGCGTTCGCGTTCGCCATCGCGGCGCTGCTGGGCGGGCGCCTCGATGCCACGTGGGCGCGCTGGTCGCGGCCGTGGACAACGGCGGCGTGGTGTTTTCTCACCATCGGCATCGCATTGGGAAGCTGGTGGGCCTATTACGAGCTGGGATGGGGCGGCTGGTGGTTCTGGGACCCGGTCGAGAACGCCTCGTTCATGCCGTGGCTGGTCGGCACGGCGCTCTTGCATTCGCTGGCCGTGACCGAGAAGCGCGGCACGTTCAAGAGCTGGACGGTGCTGCTCGCGATCATCGCATTCTCGCTGTCCCTCCTCGGCACGTTCCTCGTGCGCTCGGGCGTGCTCACCTCGGTGCATGCGTTTGCGACCGACCCCGCGCGCGGCGTGTTCATCCTCGCCTTTCTCGCGATCGTGATCGGGGGTTCGCTCGCGCTCTATGCAATGCGCGCCGGCGCGGTCGGTGGCGGGGCGGGCTTTGCCATGGTTTCGCGCGAGTCCGCGCTGCTGGCGAACAACATCCTGCTGGTGGTCTCGCTGGGCGCGGTGTTCCTCGGCACGCTGTACCCGATGTTCCTCGATGCACTGAATCTTGCCAAGGCTTCGGTCGGCCCTCCTTATTTCAACCTGGTATTCCCGATTCTCATGGCGCCCGCCGCGTTCCTGATGGGCATCGGCCCGATCGCCAGTTGGCGTAAGGCGGAATTGCCCGCCCTGGCGACGCGCCTGAAATGGGCGTTCCTCGTTGCCGTGGTAACGGCCGCGCTTCTGCCGTTCACGATGGGCGACTGGTCGCCGCTGGTGGCACTCGGTCTGTTTCTCGCGCTGTGGATCGTCACGTCGACGATTACCGGCGCCGTGCAGCGTTTGCGCCACACGCCCCAGCGCGGAATCCGGGCACGCCTCGCTGCGAACCCGGCGGCATGGTACGGGATGCTGCTGGCGCATCTGGGGGTCGCCGTGTTCATCGTGGGCGTGACGCTCGTCAAGGGCTACGGGATCGAAGTCAACGCGCCGCTGGACGTCGGCCAAAGCGTTACGGTCGGAAGCGAGGAATACACGTTCCGCGGTATCGCGCCGGTCACGGGCCCCAATTATCGCGGCGTGGCGGGCACGATCGAAGTGCGCCGCGACGGCAAGCTCGTGCGAACGCTGCGGCCGGAGAAGCGTGTCTACAACGCGTCCGGCTCGACGATGACCGAGGCCGCCATCGACGCCGGCTTCCTGGGCGATCGCTACGTCTCGCTGGGAGAGCCGGTTTCGGACAAGGGCGACGCCGGTGCATGGGGCGTGCGCGTGTACGTGAAACCTTTTGTCGACTGGATCTGGGGTGGCGCCTTCCTGATGGCATTGGGCGGCTTTATCGCAATGTCCGATCGCCGTTACCGTTTGGCCGTCAGGCAGAAACTCGGTGCGCTAGCCGGCGCTGCCCGGCCCGCCTGAACCATGAGGGCGCTTCGCTTCATCCTGCCGCTGGCGATCTTCGTCGTGCTGGTCGGCTTCCTCTGGGTCGGACTCTCGCGCGATCCGCGCGAGGTGCCATCGCCGCTCGTGGACAAGCCCGCGCCGGCCTTCTCGCTGGCGCAGCTCGATGATCCGGCGAAAAAACTCGGTCCCGCCGACCTCAAGGGACAAGTGTGGCTGCTGAACGTGTGGGCGTCGTGGTGCGTATCCTGCCGCGTCGAGCATCCGCTGCTCGTCGCGCTCGCGAAGACGAAGCTTGTTCCAATCATCGGGCTCGACTACAAGGACACGAACGATCTCGGCCGCGCCTGGCTCGTGGAACACGGCGACCCGTACCATGCGTCCGTCGTGGATGCGGACGGCCGCGTCGGGATCGACTGGGGCGTGTACGGCGTCCCCGAAACCTTCGTCGTCGACAAGGCCGGCGTGATCCGCTACAAGCAGATCGGACCAATCACGCCGGAGAGCCTGCAGCAAAAGATCCTGCCACTGGTGCGCGAGTTGCAGAAGTCGTGAGACGCTTCCCTCTCGCCGCGGTGCTGGTCGCGCTCCTGCTCGGCGCGGCCTTTTCGCTTGCGAGGGCCGACGCTGCATTGGAGGCGCGCCTCAAGAATCTCGAGGAGGAATTGCGCTGCCTCGTCTGCCAGAATCAGACGCTGGCCGATTCCACGGCGCCGCTGGCCGAAGACTTGCGGCGCGAGGTGCGCGAACTGGCGCTGCAGGGGAAGAGCGACGCCGAGATCAAGCAATACCTGGTCGCCCGTTACGGCGATTTCGTGTTGTACAAGCCGCCGGTCAAGCCGACCACGTGGCTGCTCTGGTTCGGGCCGTTCGCGTTCCTGCTGGGCGGGGGACTCGTGTGGTATGTCGTGCTGCGCCGGCGCGGACGCCGAAGCGAGGGCGCAAATGAGGACGACGTAGCTCCCGCGGCGGGCCCGTCGGGAGAAGATCGATCCCAACGGGCGCGTGAGTTACTCGACGAATCGAAAGAGCCGTAGCCTCGGTCAGAGCTGCGCGCCGCAATTCCAGCACAGGTCAAAGTTCGCCGGCGAGGGTTCACCGCATCGGCCGCACATGACGTCGGCCTTCGCCGAACCCGCCGACGCGATGTCGCGCAGCACGATTTGCGCGCGCTCGAGGTCGCATTCGCGCTCGATCCAGACCTGCGGCTGCCCGACGTCCGGCGGGACATCGCCGACAATGCTTGACGCGTGCTGGTTGAAGACATGCGACTTGATGCCGGCCTGGTTCAGGCGGTCCGCGACGAGATAGGCGTCGTAGCGCTGCAGCGCGGTGTAGATGCGGATCATGCCGGCGGTCGAAACGCGTTCAACGCGCGCACCAGTTGTTGCAGCACCCCGGCGAGCCTGATCGCCCTGTCCGGATCCCACGGGTACGGCGGCGCCTCGTCCATATAGCAGGTCTGCGCCATCTCCAGTTGCAATGCATGCACGTGATCCCGGGGCCGCCCGTAATGACGGGTGATCCAACCACCCTTGAAGCGGCCGTTGACGACATGCGTGAAGCCCTCCGCGTACCCCACTACGCGCTCGGCCAGCGCCTGCAGCGCGGGAAGGCAACTCGCGCCATTCGCTGTGCCGAGATTCAAGTCCGGCAACCTGCCGCTGAAAAATCGCGGCACTTCGCTGCGGATCGAATGGCCGTCGAGCAGGATTGCGAAGCCGTGGCGCATGCGCACGCGCTCCAATTCCGCGGCCAGTGCCGCATGATACGGCGCGAAGTACCTGCCGCGCCGCTCCTCGATCTCTGAGGCACCTGGCGCCCCGCCATCCAGGTAGATCGGCTCATCGGCGAACGTCCGCGTCGGACACAGTTCGGTATTGTCGGCGCCGGCGTACAGCGCCGCCCCGGAAGGGTCGCGGTTGAGGTCGATGACATACCGGGAATGGGTCGCGCACAGGAACGAGGCGCCCTCCGTTTTGGCAAACGCGTACAGCCGATCGACATGCCAATCGGTATCGGGGACCGTTTGCGCGACCGCGGTCAGCCGTGGCCGCAGCGCATCCGGAATGTGCGTCCCGGAGTGCGGAGAGTCGATGACGAGCGGGCTGTCGCCGCGGTGCAGGTCAAAGAGTTCCATCATTCGTTCCAGTGCACCATCCTGCCGGCGCGAATCACCCCGACGCACGGGTTGCCGCCCATCCGGTACGCAAGTTCAGCCGGCTCCGCGATGTCCCATACGGCAATATCGGCCCGTTGTCCCTCGCCGAGCGTGCCGCGATCGGCCAATCCCAGCGCCCGCGCCGCGTGAACCGTGGCCCCCGCCAGTGCTTCCTCCGGCGTCAACCGGAACAGCGTGCACGCCATGTTCAGCATGAGCAGCAGTGACGTGGCCGGAGACGTTCCCGGATTGCAGTCCGTCGCCACCGCCATCGGCACGCCCTGCGTGCGGAATGCAGCAATCGGCGGCAGCTGCGCTTCGCGCAACGCATAGAAGGCGCCGGGCAGCAGCACGGCCACCGTCGCGGCATGCGCCATCGCCGCGACACCTGACGCATTCGCATATTCCAGGTGATCCGCGGAGAGCGCATTTGCCGCGGCGGCCAGCGCAGCACCTCCGCAATCCGACAACTGGTCCGCATGCAGCTTGACGCGCAAACGATGCGCAGTCGCCGCGGCAAACACGCGTTCCGTTTGCGCAGGCGTGAAGCCGATCGTCTCGCAGTACGCATCCACGGCGTCCGCGACCCCCGCGAGCGCGGCAGCAGGGATAATTTCGCGGCACACGTAATCGATGTACTCGTCCGCGCGTCCCGTGTATTCCGGCGCAAGGGCATGCGCGGCGAGCAGCGTCGTGCGCACGTCGACGTCGAGTTCGTTGCCCAGCGCACGCGCCACTTCCAGCTGCTTCAGCTCGGTCGCGGTTTCGAGGCCGTAGCCGGACTTGATTTCGACGGTCGTCACGCCCTCTGAGGCAAGCGCGGCGAGACGGGGACGGCTTTGCGCGCCAAGTTCGCCGGCGGATGCCGCGCGCGTCGCGTGGACCGTTGCCATGATCCCGCCACCCTCGCGGGAGATATCCGCATAGGTCGCGCCATGCAGGCGCCGCTCGAATTCACCGGCGCGATTGCCCGCGTAGACGAGATGCGTGTGGCAGTCGACGAGGCCGGGCGTCAGCCATCTGCCGCCACAATTTTGCGTCTTCAGCACAACCGCATCCCGTGGCACATCGCGGGCGCGCCCAACCCATGCGATCAGGCCGTTTCGCACCCCCACGGCGCCGTCGCGCACCGCACCGTAAGGCACGCCGTCATTGCGCATCGTGGCGAGGTGCGCGTCGACCAAAAGCAGGTCGAATGGCGCCGATGTCATCGTGGAACATCCATCCGCGCAAGCGCGGCGCTGTAACGGGCGAAGATTTCGTCCTCTGCAGGGTGCCGGCCGTCGCGGACGATCCACTTCCCGCGGGCCATGACATCGCGAACCGGCGCGCGCGCGGGACCGAAGATCGCCGCGTCGAGGATATCGTCCGTTGCCTGGCCGGCCAGCGCCGGATCGGCGAGATTCAGGACCAGGAGATCCGCGCGGCGGCCCGCTTCGATGGCGCCCACCGGCTGCGCAAGCGCCTGTGCACCCCCGCGCGCCGCCCGTGCCCAGAGCGTCGTGCCGATCGTCAGGTTGCCGACGTCCCGCAGCACGTTGCGCCGGCGCGCGCGCATCCGCTGCGACCATTCGAATTGCCGCAGTTCCGCGAAAGGATCGATGATCGTGTTCGAATCGCTGCCCACGCCGAACCGGCCACCGGCGGCGAGATAAGCTCCGCCCGGAAAGCTGCCGTCGCCCAAGTCGGCCTCGGTGGTTGCCGCAATGCCGGCCACTGCACCACTCGCGGCCAGCCCCGTGACTTCCTTGTCCGTCATGTGGGTCGCGTGCACGATGCACCAGCGATGGTCGACGCTCGCCTGCGTCAGCAGCCATTCGACCGGACGCAGCCGGCTCCATGCGAAGCATTCGTCGACCTCCTTCGTCTGCTCCGCCGCGTGGATGTGCACCGGTGCGTCTGGTGGCGCAAGGTGCACCACCTGACCCAATTCTTCCGGAGTGACTGCGCGCAGGCTGTGCGGTGCTACCCCCAGCACATAGCCATGTTCGCCGACGCCTCCGCGCAATCGTTCGTGCAAATGGGCAAAGGTATGGAAAACATGGGCGAAGCGCCGCTGCCCCGTCGTCGTAGGCGTCCCGCCGAAGCCGGCGTGCGCGTAGAACACGGGGAGGAGCGTGAGGCCCAGTCCCACTGAGTGCGCCGCCCCCACCACGCGCCATGCGAGTTCGGCCGGGTCGCCATAGGGCTTGCCGGCGGGGTCGTGGTGCACGTAGTGGAATTCCGCGACCGACGCGTACCCGGCCTTCGCCATTTCGACATAGGCCTGCGCACAAATCGCCCCGAACGCTTCGGCGTCGACGCGATCGAGAAACGCGTACATCGCCTGCCGCCATGTCCAGAAACTGTCGTCCTGCGAGGAGACGGTGCGGCCGGTGCGGCCCGCGAGCGCGCGCTGGAACGCGTGCGAATGCAGGTTCGGCATGGCGGGAATGACCGGCCCCGCGAGTTGTTCCAGCCCTTCCGTAGCGATATCGCGTTCGACCGATTGAATCATGCCATCGTCGCCGACGGCGATTGCCACATTGCGCGCCCAGCCGTCGGGCAACAGTGCGGCGGCGGTCGCGAGTCTCAGCACGCGGTCCTCGTTCCGACAACGACGCCCTTGATCATGCGGGCCGGATGACCGCGACTAGCGCAACCGACCCCGCTGCCAACGGATTTACACTGAGGCCGGAGGAAGGAGCGCCTTCGTCCGATGTAATGAGCAGCGTCTGCGACTCGGCCAGCGCGATCGGCGGATGCCCGGCGACCAGGCATTCCGACGCGCCGATCGCCGCGTAACACACGTAAGTCTCGGCGGGCGCGATCGCCTCCCCTCCCTCGCGCCGGACGACGACATCGCCGCGCACGGTTCCCCGCCGCACCATGAGATTGAAGTCGCGCACCGGACCCGCCACCAGGCTGCAGGTCAACGACCGGTCGCCGGAAAAAGTGACGGGCTCGAAGACTGCCCTTAACTCCAGCGGCTCGCCTTCGCCTTCCAAGCGCACACCGCCGCCCGCCAGCAGGACCAGCGTGCGATCGACACCGGCCAACGGCGAGAAGGGTCCGTCCTTCTCGATATCGGCGACGCTGACCCGCCATGCAAACGAAGCGAACCCGGAGCCCGGCGGATGCGCGGCGATCTCGGTCGTGGTGCCGCCACCGTTTTTCCACGGCATGCGGCGATAGTCGCTGGGCGAGAGGACGCTGTGGGTGGTCATGGCGGCCAGTCAGGAAACTGCGGTCGGAAACCTCGTCGAAGACCCCTCGAGGATCTCGTGGAAACCTCCGTATCGCGTGCGCCCGATTGTAGAGCCATCGCCGACGCCGCCAAAGCAATTTCGCTCCCGACCCCAAGCGCGAGCGGATAGACTTGGGACTCGATGGGAGCCTGCCGACATGCCCGCCAGTGAGCTGTACCTGGACTACCTCAATGGCCCCGACGTCGCCCTTCTCGCCCTCACCGACGCCGAGATCCTCGATGCGGTCGAGGCAGGACTGGATGCGCAGGGACGCGGACTGACCGTAATCGAGCCGCGGATGCACCTCGTGCCCAGCCCCGCGTTCAACGGCCACTTCAATGTGCTGCGCGGATACGTCGGGCCTTTGGCACTCGCCGGTGTGAAGGTCGTCGGCGACTACGTCGACAACTTTCAGCGTGGACTGCCGTCCGAAATGGGCCTGCTAAACCTGTTCGACCCGGCGACCGGCCAGCCGGTCGCGATCATCGACGCCGCGGGCCTCACCGACATGCGCACTGGCGCCGTCACGGCAATCGGGGCGAAGCACCTCGCGCGCAAGGCAAGCCGGATCCTCGGACACATCGGAGCGCGCGGCACAGCGTATTGGAACGTCCGGCTGCTGGACTCGCTGTTCCAGTTCGACGAAATCCGCGTGCATTCTCTCCGGCGGACAAGCCGCAGGGACTTCGCCGCGCGGTTGACCCGCGACCTCGGCAAGCTGGTGACCGCGACCGACGACTGGGAAACCTGCGTCCGCGGCGCCGACATCGTCGTCGAGGCGTCGCGGCTGTCGCAGCCTGCGCCCCTCCTGAAGACGGAATGGATCAAGCCGGGCGCGTTCGTGGTGCCGTACGGCACGATGAGCGCGGTGGAGTTGTCGCTGACCGACATCATGGACAAGCTCGTCGTCGACGATTGGGGACAATGCAAAGCCGGGCCGTTCGGGAGCCTGCGCGCGCACGTCGACGCCGGCAAGTTGAGTGTTGCGACGCTGCACGGCGAATTGGGTGAGATCGTCGCCGGCCGCAAGCCGGGCCGCGAGCGCGACGAGGAGACCACGCTCTTGTGGCACCGCGGACTGTCGCTGTCGGACATCGCGCTCGGCCACGCGATGCTGCGCAAGGCGCGGCGGATGGGGATAGGCCAGCGCCTTCGTTATGCCTGATGTCGCGATGCTGATCGCGGAGACGAAAATGATTTCGCGATGATGATCGCGGAGACGAAAATGATTTCGCGATGATGATCGCGAATGCGCGCATGTATGCGGTCAACGCGACCGTCGCCGCGTCATGGCGTTCGCTGCTCGAATGGGTCATCGCGCGCGCCGGGATCGAATGCGAAGTCATCGACTATCCCGCGCCGCAGCCGCTGCCGGACCTGTGGGCGCGGCCGGACTTAGCTTTAGTCTTCATGTGCGGCTATCCGATCGCGAGCGCGCGACCGCCACCGCGCGTCCTCGCGGCGCCGATTCCGGATGCGGCACGCTATGGCGGCGCGCCCGTCTATTTCACCGACATCGTCGTGCGTACCGACTCGCCGCTGAGGCACCTCCCCGATATTTTCGGCCGGCGATTCGCGTTCACGACGGAGGACTCGCAATCGGGTTACCAGGCGCCCCGGCGCTTGCTTGCGCCATACGCGCGGGCACGCGGCCGCAGGCTGTTCGAATCCACGATGGGCCCGTTGGTGACGCCACGCCGCGTCGTCGAGGCCGTCGTGCATAACGAGGCCGACGCCGGTCCGCTCGACAGTTATTTCCACGATCTGCTGCGCCACCACGAACCGGCGCTTGCCGCACAACTGCGGGTGCTCGCCACAACCGACCCCATGCCGCTCCCGGCGCTGATCGGTGCAGCGACACTTCCGGAGGCGGTTGCGCGCAAACTAACCGCGGCATTGCTTGCAGTCGCCGACGCCAATGAACTGGCACCGGTTCGCGAAGCCCTGCTGTTGCGAGGATTCGCCGCGGTCGACGCGGAGTCGTATGGGGCGCTGCGCGACGACGCGCGAGACGCCGACGCGGCCGGATACCCGCGCATTGCATGAGCTCTTGGACACATACCCTTTGGCGCGCCGGCGAATTGACACCGCTTCGCGCGACAGGAAGAATGGACGATTCGCCGTGCCCGCCCGTCGCTGACCCTTTCCCCATCGGAGACTGCCATGTCCCTGCAGCGCCTTGCCCGGATTCTCATCGCCGCCGGCACCCTCCTGTTACTGGCCGCATCCCCGGCCTCCGGCCAGGTTCGCGTCGGCTCGAAGAACTTCACGGAACAGTTCATCGTCGCCGAGATTTATGCGCAGGCACTCGAAGCCGCGGGAATCAAGGTCGAACGCAAGATCAACCTGGGCGGCACGCTGATCGCGCAGAAGGCGCTCGAGGAAAAGCAGATCGACCTCTACCCCGAATACACGGGACGATGCTGCTGGTGGTGCTCAAGCTCCCGGCCATGACCGATCCGAAGGCGGTCTACGACAAGGTCAAGGCCGACTACGCCGCCAAGGGCCTCGTGTCCTCAACCAGGCGCCGATGAACAACACGTACAACATGGTGGTGCGCCCGGAAACCGCCGCGCAATACAAGCTCGAGACGCTGTCGGACCTGGCCAAGGTCGCCAAGGAATTGAAGCTTGGCGCCGGACCGGAGTTCCGCGACCGCAACGACGGACTGCCGGGTCTCAAGGCGAAATACGGCATGGAGTTCAAGGAAGACCTGCAAATGGCGATCGGCCTGCGCTACCAGGCGCTGGCCGGCAAGCAGATCGACGTCGTCAACGGCTACGCGACCGACGGCATGATCAGCGCGCTCAAGTTGAAGCGCCTGAAGGACGACAAGAACCTGTGGCCGCCCTACTACCTCGTGCCCGTCGTGCGCAAGGACGCGCTGGACGCCAACCCGAAGATCGCGGAAGTGCTGAACCGCGTCGATGCGCTGCTCGACGAAGCCGACGATGGCCGAGATGAACTACAAGGTCGACGGCGAGAAGGAAGAGCCGAAGGACGTCGCGCGCGCGTTCCTGAAGGCCAAGGGCGTCGTCCGCTGATTTCATCGCTCAGCCGTCGGCCGCACGCGCGCCGATGACGCCGCACGATCACGCTGACCGGCGGCGGGCGTCACGATCGCCGAGGTCGTGCGCGTGGCGCGCGGCGGCCGCCGGTCGCGCTTGCCGCCGCGCGCGCGCGCACGCGTGGTGGCCGCGCGCGCCGTCGTCGATCGGCTCGCGCAATCCGACACGCCATCTACGGCGTCAATTCCGCGCTGGGCGCCAACACCGGCAAGCCGATTGCCGCCGGACGAGCTCGCCGCCTATCAGCAGCGGGCCGTGCGCGCGCGCGCCGTGGGCGTCGGGCCGCGCTTCGCAACCGACGTCGTGCGCGCGATGATGTTCGCGCGCGCGTCCGGCATGGCCGTCGGCGGCTCGGGCATTTCGCCCGCACGTGCTCGATGCGCTGGTCGCGCTGCTGAACGCCGGCGTGCATCCGGTCGTGCCGAGCACAGGGCTCCATCGGCGTCGCCGACCTGGCCCCGCTGTCGCATCTCTTCCTGCCGCTGCTGGGTCAGGGCTTCGCGGAATATCGCGGCGAGGTCCTGCCGGGCGCCGACGGCGCTGGCGCGCGCCGGCCTGCAGCCCGTGCGCTCGGCGCCAAGGACGGCGTCGCGCTGATCAGCGCGAACGCCGCGACCGTCGGCCATGCGGCGCTGGTCGTGCGCGATTGCGCGAGCGCGCTGGATGCATTGAACGTCGCGGCGGCGCTGTCGTTCGAGGGCTTTCGCGCGAACCTGAGTCCGCTCGACCCGCGCGTGCAGGCCGCGCGTCCCGCGCCGGGCCAAGTCGCATCGCCGCGCGCCTGACGACGCTGCTCGCGGGCAGCGGGCTGTGGGCACCCGGCGCCGCGCGCCGCGTGCAGGATCCGCTGTCGTTGCGCTGCGTGTCGCAGGTGCACGGCGCGGCGCTGGCGGCGCTGCGCGTCGCGCGCGACCACGTCGAACTCGAATTGAACAGCGCGGCCGACAGCCCGCTCGTCTCGCCGACGCAGGCGCGATGCTGTCGAACGGCAATTTCCATGTCGCCGGGATTGGCGCTCGCATTCGACACGCTCGGTCTCGCGCTGGCGCAGTCGGCAATGCTCTGCGTCCAGCGCTGCCAGAAGCTTTTCACGCCCGCCCTTTCCGGGCTGCCGCTGCAGCTGACGACGCACGGGCCCGAGCATTCGGGCTTCGCGACGCTGCAAAAGACGCTGGTCGCGCTGTACGGCGCGATCCGCCACCTCGCCAACCCCGCTTCGCTCGATGGCGTTCCCGTGTCGGAGATGGTCGAGGACCACGCGTCGATGGCGCCGCACGCCGTGGCGAAGGCCGGCGCGATGGCTCCGCACCTGCGCATGCTTGCCGCGATCGAGCTGCTCGCCGCCGCGCAGGCCGTCGATTTGCGCGGCCTGCGCCACCGACGCGCTGGGCACTGGCGCAGCGCATGCCCATGCCGCGGTCCGCGCGCGCGTGCCGAGGCTCGACGACGACCGCCCGCTGGGCCCGGACGTCGAGACCGTCTGCGCCGTGATCGCCGCGGCGGCCTTCCGGCAGCCGACCTCCTCGCGCCATGAAGTGGCTGCGCAACAACTGGGACCAGGTGCTGGTGGCGCTCGGCCAGCACATCGTCATCTCGTTCACGTCGCTCGCGATCGCCTTCGTGTTGTCGCTCGCCATCGGCATCTGGGCCGCGCGCAACGACCGCGTGTTCCGGTGGTCGCTGGCCATCAGCGGCTTCCTGTACACGATTCCCACGCTTGCGTTCCTGGCGCTGCTGATCCCGGTCGTGGGCCTGGGCAGGGCCAACGCGATCATCTGCATGGTCGCGTTCTCGCTGATGATCATGATCCGCAATGTCGCCACCGGCATCAGCGAAGTCCCCGCCGACGTGGTCGATGCGGCGCGCGGCATGGGCATGCGCCCGGTCGAGATCCTGGCCAAGATCGAGCTGCCGCTCGCGCTGCCGGTCATCGTCGCCGGACTGCGCATCGCAACGGTCACCGTCATCAGCGTCGCCGTGGTCGCGGCCTATATCAATGCGGGCGGCCTGGGAACGCTGATATTCAACGGCATCAGCAACGACTTCGCTCCCAAGATCTGGGCGGGCGCGCTGACGTCCTGCGCGCTCGCCGTCACGGCCGACTTGAGCCTCGCGTCGGTCGAGAGCTGGCTGCGCAATCGGGCCAATTAGCGGCCGGCCCGATATGCTACTGATCGAAGCCTGGCAGTTCATCGTCGCCCACCCGGACAGGTTCTTCGGCGCGCTGTTCACCCATATCGCACTGTCGGCGGCTGCGCTCGGTCTCGCGATCGCGACTGCGCGTGCCAGCCGGCGTGCTGCTCGCCGACAGCCGGCGCGCCGCGCTGGCAGCCATTTCCGCCGCGAACATCGGGCGCACGCTGCCCTCGCTCGCGGTGCTGGCCATCGCCATGCCGATTCTCGGCACCGGCTTCGTTCCTTCGTTGTTCGCGCTGACGCTGCTCGCGCTTGCCGCCGATCCTCATCAACACGTGCACGGCGATTCGGCAGGTCGAACCCGACATCGTCGACGCGGCGCGCGGCATGGGCATGACGCGCGGGTCAAATCATGCGCAAGGTCGAGTTGCCGATCGCCATGCCGGTGATCTTTGCGGGCATACGTACGGCAGCCGTGCAGGTCGTGTCCGGTGCCGTGCTCGCCGCGTACATCGGTGGCGGCGGGCTGGGCGATTTCATCACCGCGGGCATAGCGATGATGGCGTTGCCGCAATTGCTCGTCGGCGCGATTCCGGCGACGCTGCTCTCCATCGGTGCGGACCGGCTGTTCGGATACCTGCAAAGAGTCCTGACGCCCGCCGGAATGCGTGCGCGATGATCGAAATTCGCGGCCTCGTCAAGCGTTTCGAGGGCACGGCGCGCGCGGCGGTCGACCATCTGTCGCTGTCGGTTCCGGAGGGGGAAGTCTGCGTCCTGATCGGGCCGTCCGGTTGCGGCAAGACGACGACGATGCGCATCATCAACCGCATGATCGAACCGGATGCGGGCAGCGTCATGGTGGCCGGCCGCGACGTCATGCAGACCGACCCCGTGAGCCTTCGCCGCAGCATCGGTTACGTGATCCAGCAGATCGGCCTCTTCCCGCATTGGTCGATTGCCGACAACATCGCGACGGTGCCGAAACTGCTCGGCTGGGATGACGCCCGCATCGCAACGCGCGTCGACGAGCTTCTCGCCCTGGTTGGGCTGGAGCCGACGCTGTTTCGCTCCCGCTTCCCGCGCGAGCTGTCGGGGGGCCAGAAGCAGCGCGTTGGGGTAGCGCGCGCGCTTGCGGCCGACCCGCCGGTGATGCTGATGGACGAGCCCTTCGGCGCCATCGACCCGATTACGCGCGAGCGGCTTCAGGACGAATTCCTGCGCATCCTGCGAGGACTCAAGAAGACGATCGTGTTCGTCACTCACGACATCAGCGAGGCGCTCAAGATGGGCGATCGCATCGCCATCCTGCGCGACGGCGCGCTCGTCCAGTACGCCACGCCAGAGGAGATTCTTGCCCGACCCGCCGACGCGTTCGTCGAATCGTTCGTGGGTACCGACCGTGCGCTGAAACGCCTGGCGCTGATCCGCGCAGATGTAGCGGTTGAGCCCCTGGGGGTGCATACGCCGGCGCACGCGATCGTCGCCCAGGCGAGCCTGCGCGACGCACTCGCGCTGATGTTCTCCATGGATATCGATACGCTGGCGGTGACGGGGCCAGGCGGCATTGTGCTGGGCGTGCTCACGCTGGCAGGCATACGCGACCGCGCGCACACCAGCGAACCGTCGAGCTGAACGGACGGCATTTTCAGTCGCCTCCGCGTCGTCCGATTCTTACATCGCCTCGCGCGATCCGCCGGTGGTGGGCGCCGTCGGCGCCGTGGATGATAACTAGCTCGGCGTGCCGGCAACGGTGCCGCAAGCATTTACCCTGACGCGGAGGAATCCATGAACCCGGTAGTCCACTTTGAAATGCCTTGGGAGGACAAGAACCGTATGGCGGGCTTTTACGAAAAGGCCTTCGGTTGGAAAGCGAAGATGCTCGGTCCCGATATGGGCGAGTACGTCCTCGAGACAACGACCGAGTCCGACGCGCAGGGCGGCCCGAAGCGACCCGGCGCCATCAATGGCGGCTTTTACAAGAAATCAGCGGACAAGCCGGCGCAATATCCGTCGGTGGTCATCGCCGTGGACGACATCAAGCAAGCCATGCAAAGCGTCAAGAAGGCGGGTGGCAGCGTGCTGGGCGAACCGGTAGAGATCCCCGGCTACGGCCAATACGTCTCGTTCTTCGATACCGAAGGCAACCGCGTAAGCATGATGCAACCCAATCGCGAAATGGCGGGATCGTAGCGTCGAAGCGGGCGTCGCCAGCAAGCGCGCTGCTGGCACGAACCATTGACAGGCATCGCGTTGCCCCCTAGATTGGGTTGTCTTCGCAACCCATTCTGGAGCATTGTCATGCGCGCTTCCCTCGCCCTCACCCTGGCGTCCGTCGCCTTTGGCTATGCCGTCGCCGCGACCGCGCAGGACACCAAGGTCGCCATCGGCATTTCCGGATGGACCGGCTTCGCGCCGCTCACGCTCGCTAAGGAGGCCGGCATCTTCAAGAAGAACGGCGTCGACGTGACGATCAAGAAGATTCCGCAGAAGGATCGCCATCTCGCGATTGCGTCGGGCGATGTCCAGTGCGCGGCCACGACCGTCGAGACCTACGTCGTGTGGAATGCCAACGGCGTGCCGATCACGCAGGTCGTGCAACTCGACAAGTCGTACGGGGCCGACGGGCTGGCCGTGCGCAACAATGTCGCCAAGGTTGCGGACCTCAAGGGCAAGACCGTCGGCGTCGATGCGCCCGGCACATCGCCTTATTTCGGACTCGCTTACATCCTCAAGAAAAACGGTTTGTCGATGAAGGATGTGACAGTCGCGACCATGAGCCCGCAGGCGGCCGCCCAGGCATTCATCGCCGGGCAGAACGACGCCGCAATGACCTACGAGCCGTACCTGTCGTCGGTGCGCGAGAAGCCGGATTCCGGCAAGATCATTGCGACCACGCTCGACTATCCAATGGTCATGGACACCTTTGGCTGCACGCCGAAGTTCATCAAGGAGAATCCCAAGGCGGTCAAGGCGATGGTCGACAGCTATTTCGAGGCGCTCGAGATGATCAAGAAGGATCCCGCCAAGAGCTACGAGATCATGGGCGCCGACGTGAAGCAGACCGGTGAGCAGTTCGCGAAGTCGGCGGCCTATCTGCGCTGGCAGGACAAGGCGGCGAACCAGCAGTTCTTCAACGGTCCGATTCAGGCCTTTTCGAAGGAATCCGCCGACCTGCTGCTGGAAATTGGCATCATCAGGTCGATCCCGGACGTGAACACGCTCGTCGATACCCAGTTCATCAAGTGACGACGGGACGCTGAGCGGCCTACGCATGACGCCGCTCGTCCCGGTCAGCCCGCGGCGCAAGGTCGCCTACGGCATCGCGTTTTTCGTCGTATTCACCGCCGTCTGGAGCTTGGCAACCTTCGGCGGCTTCGTGTCGAAGACGTTTCTCGCCGATCCGGTGACGATGCTGCGGGAAGGCTACGCACTGTTCGCCGTGCACGGATTCGCGACGGACATCGGAATGACGGTCTGGCGCGTCTTCGGCGGATTCGTGCTCGCGGCCGTGCTGGCGGTGCCGCTCGGCATCGCGATGGGTGCCTACAAGCCGATCGAAGCGTTCTTCGAGCCGTTCGTCTCTTTTGCGCGCTATCTGCCGGCGTCCGCGTTCATACCTCTCCTCATCCTGTGGGCCGGTATCGGCGAAACGCAGAAACTGCTGGTGATCTTCATCGGTGTCTTCTTCCAGATCGTGCTGATGGTGGCGGTGACCGTCGGCTCTACGCGGCGCGATCTCGTCGAGGCGGCGTACACGCTCGGCGCCTCGGCATCGGGGATCGTGCGGCGCGTGCTCTTGCCCAATTCGGCGCCGGCGATCGCCGAAACGCTGCGCCTCGTCCTCGGCTGGGCGTGGACTTACGTGATCGTCGCCGAGCTGATCGGTGCGTCTAGCGGCATCGGGCACATGATCACCGATAGCCAGGCGTTGCTGAACACCGGCCAGATCATTTTCGGCATCATCGTCATCGGCGTGATCGGCCTCGTCTCCGATTTCTTGTTCAAGTGGGCCAATCAGCGTCTGTTCGCGTGGAGCCTGGCTTGACGACCCCCACGCTCGCTCCGCTCGCTGCCCCCGGAGGGGGCGCACCAGTCGGTCGGGGCGGCCCTTCCCGACTGGCATGAGCAAGCTCGCCATCGAAGGAGTGGGGCGGATCTTCCCCGGCGTGCGCGGCGGCGCTCCGACCGTGGCGCTGCAACCGGTGTCACTCACGGTCGCCGACAACGATTTCATCACAATCCTTGGGCCGTCAGGCTGCGGCAAATCGACGCTGCTGCGCATTGTCGCGGGGCTCGATTCGCCGACCGCGGGTCGCGTACTGCTCGACGGCACACCCGTCGCAGCCCCCGGGGCAGATCGCGGCATGGTGTTCCAGAGTTACACGCTGTTCCCCTGGCTCACGGTCCGCGACAACGTGTGCTTCGGCCTGCGCGAAAAAGGCGTGCCCCCTGCGCAGCAGGATAGCATCGCCGACCGCTGGCTCGACCGCGTCGGCCTCAAAGGCTTCGAGCATCACCATCCGAAGCAGCTCTCCGGCGGCATGCAGCAGCGCACCGCCATCGCGCGCGCCCTCGCCAACGACCCGAAGATACTGCTGCTGGACGAACCGTTCGGGGCGCTCGACAACCAGACGCGTTCGCTCATGCAGGAACTCCTGCTTTCCATCTGGGAATCGGACCGCAAGACAGTGCTCTTCGTCACGCACGACATCGAGGAGGCCATTTTCATGGCCAGCCGCGTTATCGTAATGAGCGCGCGCCCCGGCCGCATCAAGGCCGATGTGCCGGTAACGCTCGCGCACCCGCGTCACTACACGGTGAAGACGACGCCGGAATTTTCGGAGTTAAAGGCGCGCCTGACCGAGGAAATTCGTGTCGAGGCGCTGAAGACCGCGGCGGTCGCTTAGCAAACTGGACAACCGGCAATCGTCGACATCCATCGGGTCAACAGCAAATTGCGCGGCCGATTATTCAATCAGCCGGCCGGCGCGAGTCAGCACCGATTGCGGGATCCGGAGGCCGAGAGCCTTGGCGGTCTTGAGGTTGATCACCAACTCGTACTTTTCCGGCCGATCGACCGCCAGGTCTGCGGGACGGGCGCCGCGGAAAATGCGATCGACGTACTCGGCACCACGTGCGATTGAAACCGTAAACACGTCCGCATTATTGTAGGAAAGCAGGCCGCCCGCATCGACGAACCACGAAGTCGCGGCAGCGCTCGGCAGCCGGTTACGCACGGCGAACGCGGCGATACGCTCGCGCGCCACAAAGATCGCGGCACTGCCCGCCACCGCCAGCGCCTGCGCGCGCCAGTTGAGAATGTCCGCGAACGCAGGGTCAAAGTCTTCGTCTTTCGCAACGTAGTGGTAGCGGACTTCATAGCCCAGCTTTCTTGCGGCCGGGTCGAGCAGGGGTCGGATATCGAATCTGCCCCCATCGAGGGTCACCTCCATGCTCGAATCGAGAATCCAGGAAAGCCGGGTCGCGGTTGGCGCGATTTCCTTGAGGAACTCGAGCCGCTTCGTCGATACCTCGATTCCGGTGTAGTTCGACACCCCTGTGACATTGCGTCCCGGTCGGGCAAAGGAGTCGATGAGGCCGGTTTCGACGGGCCAGGGAACTTCCGCGAACACGATCGGGATCGTCTTGGTCGCCCGCGCCGCGGCGACCGCTGCCGGTCCGGTGCCCGCCCAGATGACATCCACACGCTTGCGAACCAGTTCCTCGGCCAGCGCGGGATACCGTTCCGCCTTGGCGTCGGCGAAGGCACCCTCGATGACCAGATTCTGTCCTTCGATCCACCCCAGCGCCTTCAACTCGGCACGGAGCACACCCAGAAAAAGGCGCTCCGCATCCTGGGAAGAAATTGGCGTCAAGACGCCCAGCGTTCGGCTCTGTGCCGATGGCCTGGATTGAGCGCGCACCCAAAGCGGCGCGGCGGCTGCGCCGAGAGCAAGTAGTGCGGTGATGGCGTCGCGCCTGTTCATGGATCGCTCGGTCTGCGCAATCGGCGTCGCCCTTGCAACCAGTTCAGTAACGCCCGCCGTTTTTCTGCCATCGCCACGCATCCGCGCAGATGGCATCGAGTTCGCGCGTCGCATTCCACCCCAGCACTTTCTGCGCGCGCGTGGGATCCGCGTAGTAGCTGGCTACGTCGCCCGGCCGGCGCGCCGCGAACGATTTGTCGATCCTGCGGCCGCAGGTGCGCTCGAATGCGCTGATGACCTCCATCACCGAATGGCCCCGCCCTGCGCCCAGGTTGAAGGTGACGGAGCCGTGCGTGCGCGCCAGGTGCTTCAACGCCATGACATGACCCTCGGCCAAGTCCTGCACGTGCAGGTAGTCGCGAATGCCCGTGCCGTCGGGTGTGGGCCAATCGTTGCCGTAGATCGAAAGTTCCGGGAACTCGCCGGCGGCAATTCGGCACAACAGCGGCACGAGATTGTTCGGCCGGCCGCGCGAAGCCTCGCCCAGCATGCCGGACGAATGGGCTCCGGCGGGATTGAAGTAGCGCAGGATCGCGATGCGCCAGTTCGCGTTGGCCTTGGCCAGGTCGCGCAGGAAATCCTCGACGACGCGCTTGGTGCGCCCATAGACGTTCTGCGGCCGCAGCGGGGCGTCTTCGGCCACCGGAAGATCGTCGGGCTGCCCGTAGACCGTGGCGGACGAACTGAACACCAGCGTGGCGACGCCCGCCTCGCCCATGACCTCGGCCAACGCCAGCGCGCCGCCGACGTTGACATCGTAATAGGCCAGCGGCCGCGCCTGCGATTCGCCGACCGACTTGAGTCCCGCACAGTGAATGACCGCGGAAATCGGATGGTCGTGGAAGGCCGCGCGCAACGCCGCGACGTCGCGGACGTCCGCGGTCACGCAAGGCACCGGCCGGCCGGCCAGCGCCTGCAGCCGCGGCAGCACCGCCGGCGTGCTGTTGCTGAAGTTGTCCAGAACCACCGGCGCGTAGCCCGCGCGCGCAAGTTCCACGACGATGTGCGAGCCGACGTAGCCCGCGCCGCCCGTGACAAGGATGGTATCCGCCATAAGGTGCGATGCTACACGACGAGCCGCGCCGCGGAAAAGAAAAAGCCGCGACAGAGTCGCGGCCTCTTCGTGCAACGGCGAGCAGCGGGAAGTTAGAGAAGTTACGCGGCGGTGGTGCCTTCCGGCGCCGCTTCGGCATTGGGCCGGTCCATCAGCTCGACCAGCGCCATCGGCGCCGCGTCGCCCTGCCGGAAGCCGAACTTCAGGATGCGCAGATAGCCGCCGGCCGCGCCTGGTAACGCGGGCCCAGCTCGTTGAAGAGCTTGGTCACGATGTCGCGATCGCGCAGGCGGTCGAACGCAAGGCGGCGATTGGCCACCGTGGGCGTCTTGGCCAGCGTGAGCAGCGGCTCCGCGACGCGGCGCAGTTCCTTCGCCTTCGGCAACGTGGTCTTGATGGCCTCGTGCAGGAACAGCGAATTGGTCATGTTGCGCAGCATCGCGAGGCGATGGCTGCTGGTTCGGTTCAGCTTCCGCAATCCGTGGCGGTGTCTCATGACGATTCCTTCAAACGTGTGGCGCGGCTTCGCACCGCGCTCGATTCTTGGTCTTTGCGTTGTGTCCAGTTTACGGCCGGTCCAGTCCCGCGGCGGCCAGTTTTCGAGCTTCATGCCGAGCGACAGTCCGCGCGACGCCAGCACTTCCTTGATTTCGTTCAGCGACTTGCGGCCGAGGTTCGGCGTCTTCAGCAATTCCGTTTCCGTGCGCTGGATCAGGTCGCCGATGTAATAGATGTTCTCGGCCTTGAGGCAGTTGGCCGAGCGCACCGTCAGTTCCAGGTCGTCGACCGGACGCAGCAGGATCGGGTCGACCTGCGGCGAGCTGCGCTCCGTGGCCGGCACGTCCGTGCCCTTCAGGTCGGCGAACACCGACAGCTGCTCGACCAGCACCGACGCGGCGAAACGCACCGCCTGCTCCGGCTCGACGACGCCGTTGGTCTCGATGTCGAGCACCAGCTTGTCCAGGTCCGTGCGCTGTTCGACGCGCGCGGATTCGACCGCGTAGCTCACGCGGCGAACCGGCGAGAACGACGCGTCGAGCAGGATGCTGCCGATCGTGCGGCCGCCTTCCGGCTTGACGCGCGCGGTGGCCGGCTGGTAGCCGCGGCCCTTCTCGACGCGGATTTCCATCTCGAGCTTGCCGCCGGCCGTGAGGTGGGCGATCACGTGCTCGGGATTGATGATCTCGACGTCGTGGTTGGGTTCGATGTCCGCGGCCGTCACCACGCCCTCGCCCGACTTCTGGAGCTTGAGCATGACGTGGTCGCGGTTGTGCAGCTTCAGCACCACGCCCTTCAGGTTGAGCAGGACGTCGACGACGTCTTCCTGCACGCCGTCCAGCGCGGAGTATTCGTGCAGCACGCCCGAGATCTTGACTTCGGTGGGCGCGTAGCCGGGCATCGACGAGAGCAGCACGCGGCGAAGCGCGTTGCCCAGCGTGTGACCATACCCGCGCTCGAACGGCTCCATCACCACCTTGGCGTGGAACGGCGACGTCGATTGCACGTCGATGATGCGCGGCTTCAACAGGATATTGCTCTGCATGCGTAACCTTTATGGGTTATTGAACCCAGCAAGACAAATTGTCGGTCGCAGCTTCATCCGCGACCGACGGTCAAGTTACTTCGAGTAAAGCTCTACGACCAAGCTTTCGTTGATGTCCTGGCGCGAATTCCGAACGGTCCGGCGCACCCTTGTAGGTGCCCGCCATCTTCTTCGGATCGACTTCGACCCACGAGGGAAAGCCGACTTTCTCCGCCAGCTGCAACGAGTCCGTGATGCGCAGTTGCGACTTCGACTTCTCCGTCACCGTGACGACGTCGCCCGCCTTGAGCACGGCCGACGGGCACGTTGAGGTGCTTGCCGTTGACCATGATCGCGCAATGCGTCACCAGCTGGCGCGCTTCCGCCCGCGTCGAGCCGAAGCCCATCCGGTAGACCACGTTGTCCAGCCGCGACTCGAGCAGCTGGAGCAGGTTGGTGCCCGTCGAGCCCTTTGCGGCGCGCGGCCTCGGCGAAGTAGCGGCGGAACTGGCGCTCCATCATGCCGTACATGCGGCGCAGCTTCTGCTTCTCGCGCAGCTGGTTGCCGTAGTCCGACATGCGCATGCCGGATTTCACGCCGTGCTGGCCGGGCTTGGCTTCCAGCTTGCACTTGGAGTCGAGCGAACGGCGCGCGCTCTTGAGGAAGAGGTCGGTGCCTTCCCGCCGCGCCAGCTTGCATTTCGGTCCTGTATATCGAGCCACGGTATTCCCCTGTCAGATTCTGCGGCGCTTCGGCGGGCGGCAGCCGTTGTGCGGCACCGGCGTCACGTCGGTGATGCTGGAGATCTTCATGCCGAGCGCGTTCAGCGCGCGCACGGCCGATTCGCGGCCCGGGCCGGGGCCCTTGATCCGCACTTCGAGGTTCTTCACGCCGCATTCCTGCGCGGCGCGGCCGGCCGCCTCGGCGGCGACCTGCGCCGCGAACGGCGTCGACTTGCGCGAGCCCTTGAAGCCGGCGCCGCCGGACGTCGCCCACGACAGCGCATTGCCCTGCCGGTCGGTGATCGTGATGATCGTGTTGTTGAAGGACGCGTGGATGTGCGCGATGCCTTCGGTCACGTTCTTCTTGACCTTCTTGCGCGCTCGCGCGACGGTTGCCTTCTGCGACGGTTGCTGTGCCATCTTCGATATGTTCCTCGTTTACGTCCGCTCGTTAGCGCGTACTTGGTGACGCCCTTGGCGAGCGCGACCGTGCGGCCCTTCTTCGGGCCCTTGCGCGTGCGGGCATTCGTGCGCGTGCGCTGGCCGCGGACCGGCAGGCCCTTGCGGTGGCGCGAGCCGCGGTAGCAGTTCAGGTCCATCAGCCGCTTGATGCTCATCGTCACTTCGCGGCGCAGGTCGCCTTCGACGCTGAACTTGGCGACCTGTTCGCGCAGGCGGTCCATCTCGCTGTCCGACAGGTCCTTGATCTTCGCCGACGGCGCGATGCCGGTCGCCTTGCAGATCGCCTTGGCGCGCGCGGGACCGATGCCGTAGATCGCGGTCAGCGCGATGACGGTGTGCTGGTGATTCGGGATGTTGACGCCTGCAATACGGGCCATGTCTTAAGCCTGTCTAATGTTGTAGTCGCGTGACTGGTAAGTAAACTGAGGTAAACCGGGTCATCCCTGGCGCTGCTTGTGGCGCGGGTCCGTGCAAATCACGCGCACGACGCCATTGCGCCGGATGATCTTGCAGTTGCGGCAAATCTTCTTGACCGAAGCCAGTACTTTCATCGTCGTTCCTTTTCTCCGTCCGCCTATTTGGCGCGGAAGGTGATCCGCGCGCGGGAGAGGTCATACGGCGAAACCTCCACCGTCACCTTGTCGCCCGGCAATATCTTGATGTAATGCATCCGCATCTTCCCGGAGATATGCCCCAGGACCACATGCCCGTTTTCCAGCTTGACGCGGAACGTGGCGTTGGGGAGCATTTCGACGACCTCCCCCTGCATCTGGATCGTTTCTTCTTTCGACATCAGCGCGTCGGCAGCCCGCCCTTGAAATTGGCCTTGCGCAGCAGGCTCTCGTATTGCTGCGACATCAGATACGCCTGCACCTGCGTCATGAAGTCCATCGTCACGACCACGATGATCAGCAGCGACGTGCCGCCGAAATAGAACGGCACGTTCTTCCACGCGATCAGGAAATTCGGGATGAAGCACACGACCACCAGGTACAGCGAGCCCAGCAATGTCAGGCGCAGCGTGATCTTCTCGAGGTACTTGGCGGTCTGCTCGCCCGGGCGATAGCCCGGAATGAACGCACCACCCTTCTTCAGGTTCTCGGCCGTCTCCTTCGGGTTGTACTGCAGCGCCGTGTAGAAGAAGCAGAAGAAGATGATCGCGCACGCATAGAGGAGCTCGTGCACCGGCTGGCCCGGCGCGAGCGTTGCCGCGATGTCGCGCAACCAGTTGGTGCTCTCGCCCGAGCCGAACCACTGCGCGATCGTCGCCGGGAACAGGATGATCGACGACGCGAAGATCGGCGGAATCACGCCGGCCATGTTCAGCTTGAGCGGCAGGAACGAGCTCTGGCCCTGGTAGACCTTGTTGCCCACCTGCCGCTTCGCATAATTGACCAGGATCTTGCGCACCGCGCGCTCGACGAACACGACGAACGCGGTGACCGCGATGATCAGGACGCCGATGCCCAGCACCAGCGGAATCGAGTACGCGCCGGTGCGCGCCTGCTCCAGCGTGAGGCCGATGGCATTGGGCAGATCCGGCGGCAATGCCCGCGAAGATGATGAGCGAAATGCCGTTGCCCAGGCCGCGCTCGGTGATCTGCTCGCCCAGCCACATGAGGAACATCGTCCCGGTGACGAGCGTGAGGCCGACATCAGGCGGAACGTCGTACCCGGCTCGACGACCAGGCCCGCCTGCGACTCCAGCGCCGACGAAATGGCCAGCGCCTGGAAGAACGCGAGACCCAGCGTCGCGTAGCGCGTGTATTGCGTGATCTTGCGGCGGCCGGATTCGCCTTCCTTCTTCAGCGCCTCGAGCGTGGGCACGACCACCGTGCACAGCTGCATGATGATCGACGCCGAGATGTACGGCATGATGCCCAGCGCGAAGATCGAGAAGCGCGACAACGCGCCGCCCGAAAAGACGTTGAAGAGGCCGAGGATGCCGTCCTTCTGCGACTTGAACAGATCGTCCAGCACGCCGCGTTGATGCCCGGCACCGGGATGTGCGTCCCGATCCGATAGACGACGAGGGCGAGCAGGAGGAACCACAAGCGCCGCTTGAGGTCGCCGTACCTGTCACCGCTCTTCTGTGCGGGGTTGCCAGTTGCCACTTAGCTCTTTCGCTCAGTCTTCTGCTTGGTTCTTCTGCCTCGCCCTTCGGCTCGGCCTTTTCTCGGTCTTCGACTCGGCCTTCTGCTCGGCCTTTCTCGGCCTTCTTCTCGGTCTTCTTCTCAGCCTTCTCAGTCTTCTTCTCGGCCTTCTCGGTCTTCGGCTCGGCCTTCTCGGCCTTCGCCGCCTTCTGCCAGGCCTTCTCCTCGATTTTTCTCACAGGGCGCGGAGGCGCTTCGGCGACGCTTCCGCCGGCCGCTTCGATCGCCGCCTTGGCGCCCTTGGTCGCGAGCACGCCCGTCAACAATTTCACCGCCTTGTCCAGCTTGCCCGTCCTGATGACCTTCACCGTCTTCGCGCCGACCGGAACCATCCCCGCGGCCTTGAGCGCGAGCACGTCGATTTCGACGAGCGGCAGGCGCGCCAGATCCGACAGGCGCACTTCCGCGTTCTCGTTCTTCGCCAGCGAGACGAAGCCGCGCTTCGGCAGGCGCCGCTGCAGCGGCATCTGGCCGCCTTCGAAGCCGACCTTGTGGAAGCCGCCCGAGCGGGACTTCTGGCCCTTGTGGCCGCGGCCCGCGGTCTTGCCCAGGCCCGAACCGATGCCGCGTCCGACGCGGCGGCGGTTCTTCTTGCTGCCGTCGGCCGGCTTCATCGTATTGAGTCGCATCGCGATATTCCTCAGTTGCCTCTCAGTTGCCACTCAGTTGTCATTTACTGCTCGACGACCTTGAGCAGGTAGCCGACCTTGTTGATCATGCCGCGCGTGCACGGCGTGTCGATGACCTCGACCGTGTGGTTCGTCCACTTGAGCCCCAGGCCGCGCACCGTGTCGCGGTGGTCCTGGCGTGTGCGCGCGATGCCCTTCGCGAGCGTGAACTTGATCTTGTTCTTGCCGGCCATCGTCAGGCTCCCAGAATTTCGTCGACCGTCTTGCCGCGCTTGGCCGCGATGTCCGCCGGCGAGCTGCAGTTCTGCAATGCGTTCAACGTCGCGCGGACCAGGTTGTACGGGTTGGTCGAGCCATGGCATTTCGCCAGGACGTTGGTGACGCCGACCACTTCGAACACCGCGCGCATCGGGCCACCGGCAATGACGCCGGTACCGTCCGCGGCGGGCTGCATGAACACCTTGGTCGCGCCATGGCGGCCTTCGACGGCGTGATGCAGCGTGCCCTTCTTGAGGCTCACCTTGACCATCTTGCGGCGGGCCTCTTCCATCGCCTTCTGCACGGCGACCGGCACTTCCTTCGCCTTGCCCTTGCCGATGCCCACGCGGCCGTCGCCGTCGCCGACCACCGTCAGCGCGGCGAAGCCCAGGATCCGTCCGCCCTTCACCACCTTGGTGACGCGGTTGATCCCGATCATCTTTTCCTTCAAGCCGTCGCCGCGGTCGTCCTGCTGCTGATTTCTCGAACTCTGAACGTTGTTGGGCCATGGTCTTCCGTCTCGCCTCAGAACTTCAAGCCGCCCGCACGGGCGGCTTCGGCCAGCGCCTTGACGCGGCCATGGAACCGGAATCCGGAACGGTCGAACGCGACCGCCTCGATGCCCAAGCGTCTTCGCCTTTTCGGCGATGCGCTTGCCCACCAGTTCGGCAGCTGCCTTGTTGCCGCCGGTCTTGCCGTCCTTGCGCACGTCGGCCTCGACTGTCGACGCGCTGGCGAGCACACGGTTGCCTTCGGGCGCGATGATCTGCGCGTAGATGTGGCAGTTCGAGCGGCTGACCACCAGCCGCGTCGCGCGCTGCTCGGCAATGCGCACCCGGGTTTTGCGGGAGCGGCGGCTACGAGCTTGTTTCTTGTCCATGAATGATCCTTACTTCTTCTTCGTTTCTTTGATCACGACGCGCTCGTCGACATAGCGCACGCCCTTGCCCTTGTACGGCTCGGGCGGACGATAGGCGCGGATTTCCGCCGCGACCTGGCCGACGGCCTGCTTGTCGATGCCCTTGACGATGATTTCCGTCTGCGCCGGCGTCTCGACCTTGACGCCCTTGGGCATCGTGTGGACGACCGGGTGCGAAAAGCCCAGCGACAGGTTGATCTTGTCGCCCGCGGCCTGCGCACGGTAACCGACGCCGACCAGCGTCAGCTTGCGCTGGTAGCCGTCGGTCACGCCCTTGACCATGTTGGCGACGAGCGCGCGCAGCGTTCCCTGCATGGCGCTCGCTTCCGGCGACAGCGCCTTGAACACGAGCTGCTCGCCGTCCTTTTCGATCGTGACCGTCTCGCCGAACTTGCGCGTGAGCGAGCCCAGCGGACCCTTGACCGTGATCTCGCCCGCGGCCAGGGCCACTTCGACCTTGGGCGGCAGCTTGACCGGATTGTTGCCGATGCGTGACATAGTCGCGTGTTCCTAAGCTTAGTTTTCTCGTCAGGCGACGATGCAGAGCACTTCGCCGCCGACACCGGTGGCGCGCGCCTTGCGGTCGGTCATGACGCCGCGGGACGTCGAAACGATGGCGATACCCAGCCCGTTCATCACCTTCGGAATGTCGTCCTTGCTCTTGTAGATGCGAAGGCCGGGCGTCGATACGCGCTCGAGCTTCTCGATGACGGCGCGCCCGGCGTAGTAGCGGAGGGCGATCTCGAGCATCGGCTTCACTTCCTCGCCGGCGACGATGAAGCCGTCGATGTAGCCCTCGTCCTTCAGGACTTTGGCGATCGCGATCTTGACCTTCGACGAAGGCATCACAACCGTGGCTTTTTCCGTCATCTGCGCATTGCGGATGCGGGTCAGCATGTCGGCGATGGGATCTGTCATGTTCATTAGGTGAGCCCTAAGTTTGCTGTCCGTTGCCGTCTGCTACCAGCTGGCCTTGACGATGCCGGGGATTTCGCCGCGCATCGCGTACTCGCGCAGCTTGTTGCGGCCCAGGCCGAATTTGCTGAACACGCCGCGCGGGCGGCCGGTCAGCGCGCAGCGGTTGCGCACGCGGGTCGGATTGGCGTTGCGGGGCAGCGCCTGGATCTTGAGGCGCGCCTGGAAGCGGACTTCTTCGGAAGCCTTGGCGTCGTCGACGATCGACTGCAGCGCCGCGTGCTTCTTCGCGAACTTCTTGACGAGCTTCTTGCGCTTCTCGTTGCGGTTGATCAGAGCCAGTTTGGACATGGTGGCCTTTTCTAGTTCCTGAACGGGAAACGGAACGCGGTCAGCAGCGCGCGGGCTTCGGCGTCCGTCTTCGCCGTGGTCGCGATCGAAATGTTCATCCCCCGCACGGCGTCGATCTTGTCGTACTCGATCTCCGGGAAGATGATCTGTTCCTTGATGCCGATGTTGTAGTTGCCGCGGCCGTCGAACGCGCGGCCCGAGATGCCGCGAAAGTCGCGCACGCGCGGCAGCGCGATCGTGACGAAGCGGTCCAGGAACTCCCACATCCGGTGCTGGCGCAGCGTGACCATGCAGCCGATCGGATAGCCTTCGCGGATCTTGAATCCGGCGATGGCCTTGCGCGCCTTGGTGACGACCGGCTTCTGCCCGGCGATCTTCTGCATGTCGCCCACGGCGTTGTCCAGGATCTTCTTGTCGCCGATCGCCTCGCCGACGCCCATGTTCAGGACGATCTTGGTGATCCGCGGCACTTCCATCGGCGACTTGTACCCGAACTGCTTCATCAGCGCGGGAGCGACTTCCTTGGTGTAGATCTCTTTGAGGCGGGCCATGTTCGTATCCCGTATCCGTTAGACCAGCTGCTCGCCGTTGCCCTTGAAGAAGCGGACCTTGCGGCCGTCCTCGAGCACGCGCAGGCCGATGCGGTCGGCCTTCTGCGTCACCGGATTCCAGATCGCGACGTTCGAAACGTCGATCGGCAGTTCCTTGGTGACGATGCCGCCCGGCTGGTTCTTCATCGGGTTCGGCTTCGCGTGCTTCTTCACCGTGTTGACGCCGTTCACGATCACGTGCCGGTCGTCCACGATCTGCGCCACGTCGCCGCGCTTGCCCTTGTCGCGGCCCGCGATGACGACGACGTTGTCGCCTTTCTTGATCTTGCGCATCTTCGTTCTCCTGCGGCGCAGTTCGCTTGCTTACAGCACTTCCGGCGCGAGCGACACGATCTTCATGAACCGCTCGTTGCGCAGTTCGCGCGTGACGGGTCCGAAGATGCGCGTGCCGATCGGCTCGAGCTTGGGCGTGAGCAGCACCGCGGCATTGGTGTCGAAGCGGATCAGCGCCCCGTCCGGACGGCGCACGCCCTTGCGGGTGCGCACGACGACCGCGTTGTAGATCTCGCCCTTCTTCACGCGCCCCCGGGGAGCTGCGTCCTTGACCGAGACCTTGATCACGTCACCGATGTGCGCGTACCGGCGCTTGCTGCCGCCCAGTACCTTGATACACATCACCGAACGTGCGCCGGTGTTATCGGCGACGTCCAGCACCGACTGCATCTGGATCATTGCAAACTCTCCAACTTGACCCGCCGTCCGCCGAAACCTCCAGCACTTCAGGAAGCTCGACGGACCTTCATTCAAGACGCTATCGATCAGCGTCGTCAGCGGCCAGTTTTGGACCCCGTACGGGGAGACTCCACCGCGGGACCTGAACTGTGTCCGCGGCGGGCGAAAACAGTAATTATGGCAGGAATTTGCGCATTGCACAAGTTCCCGTCCTTTTCGGACACACCACCTTCGGTTTCTGGTCAGACCGGCTGCGCCTTTTCCAGGATGCTCGAGACTCTCCATGCCTTTGTCTTGGACAATTTGCGCGTCGCGGAGATCTCCACGAGATCTCCTTCCTTGCACTCGTTGGCCTCGTCGTGCGCGTGGTATTTCGCCGACTTCATGACGATCTTGCCGTAGAGCGGATGCTTGACGCGGCGCTCGACCAGCACGGTCACCGTCTTGTTCATCTTGTCGCTGACCACGCGGCCGGTCAGGGTCTGTATCAGCGCCTTTTTGGCGGCTGCGCGTCGGGTGCGGGATTGGTGGTTTGCTCGTTCATGCCTGGCCTTTGTGCTGCTGCCCATCATCGTGCGCACGCGCGCAATCCCGCGACGGACGTTCTGGAGTTTCGACGTGTCCTGGAGTTGCTGCGTGGCCGCTTGCATGCGCAGGCCGAACTGCTCGCGCAGCAGCGCCTCCAGCTCGGTTTGCAGCTCGGCGGGCGACTTGCCCGTCAGCGCCTTCTTGGATTCGGATTTTTTCATGGTCGTCTCTTCATCGTCCTGCTAGCCGCCGATCAGCCGGTGCACGAACGTCGTCTTGATCGGCAGCTTGGCCGACGCCAGCGCGAACGCTTCGCGCGCCAGCACTTCCTCGACGCCGTCCATCTCGTACAGCACCTTGCCCGGCACGATCTCGGCCACGTAGAACTCCGGGTTGCCCTTGCCGTTGCCCATCCGCACTTCGGCGGGCTTCTTCGACATCGGCTTGTCCGGGAAAATGCGGATCCAGATGCGGCCGCCGCGCTTGATGTGGCGCGTCATCGCCCGCCGCGCCGCCTCGATCTGGCGCGCAGTCAGCCGGCCGCGGCCGACCGCCTTCAGGCCGTACTCGCCGAAGCTGACCTTGTTGCCGACGGTCGCCACGCCCTTGTTGCGGCCCTTCTGTTCCTTGCGGTACTTCCTTCTAGCTGGTTGCAGCATTCTTCGCTCCTGGTCCTGCGCGACGGGGACGCGTCGGCGCCGGAGCCGGTGCCGGCGCCTGCGCGGGTTCTCCGTTGTGCGGCATGCACTTCGCCCCTGAATACCCAGACCTTGATGCCGATGACGCCGTACGTCGTGCGCGCCTCGGCAAAGCCGTAGTCGATGTCGGCGCGCAGCGTGTGCAGCGGCACGCGGCCTTCGCGATACCACTCGCGGCGCGCGATTTCCGCGCCGTTCAAGCGTCCCGACGACATGACCTTGATGCCCTGCGCGCCCAGGCGCATGGCGTTTTGCATCGCGCGCTTCATCGCGCGGCGGAACATGATCCGCTTTTCCAGCTGTTGCGCGATCGAGTCGGCGATGAGCTGCGCATCGATTTCCGGCTTGCGGATTTCCTCGATGTTGAGGCCGACGTCGCCGCCCATCATCCTGCGCAGGTCGGCTCGCAGCGTCTCGATGTCCTCGCCCTTCTTGCCGATGACCACGCCGGGACGCGCGCTGTGGATCGTGATGCGGGCGTTCTTGGCCGGGCGCTCGATGGTGATCTTGGACACCGACGCGTGCGACAGCTTCTTGCCCAGGTATTCGCGGATGCGGATGTCCTGCGCCAGCGTCGGCCCGTAGTTCTTGCTGTTCGCATACCACTTCGACGTCCAGTTCCGGTTGACGGCAAGACGGAAACCGGTCGGATTGATCTTCTGACCCATGACCTTATGATCCCTCTAGTTTCCGTCGCCAACGACGACGTGGATATGGCAGCTCTGCTTGCCGATGATGTTGCCGCGGCCCTTGGCGCGCGCGCTGGTGCGCTTCAGCGTCTCGGCCCTGTCGATGTAGATCGTCTTGACCTTGAGCTCGTCGATGTCGGCGCCGTCGTTGTGCTCGGCGTTCGCGATCGCGGACTCCAGCACCTTCTTGATGATCTTGGCGCCCTTCTTCGGGCTGAACGCGAGAACGCTCAACGCGCGGTCGACCGGCAACCCGCGGATCTGGTCGGCGACCAGCCGACCCTTCTGGGCCGACAGGCGAACGCCGCGCAGCGTGGCAGTGGTTTGCATCGTCATCGCTCCTTACTTCTTCCTGGGCGGCACGGGCGCGGCAACCTTCTTGTCGGACGAATGGCCCTTGAAGGTGCGCGTCAGCGCGAATTCGCCCAGCTTGTGGCCGACCATGTTTTCGGACACGTAGACCGGGATGTGCGCCTTGCCGTTGTGCACGGCGACCGTCAGGCCGACGAAATCCGGCGTGATCGTCGAACGGCGCGACCAGGTCTTGATCGGCTTCTTGTCGTTGACCGCGCGCGCCTTTTCCACCTTGGCCTGCAGGTGGCCGTCGACGAACGGGCCCTTCTTGATTGAACGAGCCATTCCTATATCCTCTAGTTATCCCTTCGTCGCGTGGCGGCGGCGGACGATCATCACGTCCGTGCGCTTGTTGCTGCGCGTCTTGTAGCCCTTGGTCGGCGTGCCCCACGGCGAGACCGGATGGCCGCCGCCGTTGGAGCGCCCGCCGTGCGGGTGGTCGACCGGATTCATGCAGATGCCGCGCACCGTCGGACGGATGCCGCGCCAGCGGTTGGCGCCCGCCTTGCCGATCGAGCGCAGGCTGTGCTCTTCGTTGCCGACTTCGCCGATCACGGCGCGGCAGTCGACGTGCACCTTGCGGATTTCGCCGGAGCGAAGCCGCAACTGCGCGTAGATGCCTTCGCGCGCCAGCAGCTGCGCCGACGTGCCGGCCGAACGCGCGATCTGCGCGCCCTTGCCCTGCTGCATCTCGACGCAATGCACGGTCGTGCCGACCGGGATGTTGCGCAGCGGCAGGCAGTTGCCCGGCTTGATGGCGGCCTCGATGCCCGACATCAGCGGCGTGCCGACGGCGACGCCGCGCGGCGCGATGATGTAGCGGCGCTCGCCGTCCGTGTACAGCAGCAACGCCAGGTTGGCGCTGCGGTTCGGGTCGTATTCGAGACGCTCGACCTTGGCCGGGATGCCGTCCTTGTTGCGCTTGAAGTCGACGATGCGGTAGTGCTGCTTGTGGCCGCCGCCCTTGTGCCGCATCGTGATGTGGCCGTTGTTGTTGCGGCCCGAACCACGCTTCTGGTGCTTCGACGAGCGACGGCGACCGGCGCGCCCTTGTGCAGGTCGGGATTGACGACCTTCACCATGGCGCGGCGGCCCGCCGACGTTGGCTTGACTTTGACGAGGGGCATGTCAGGGCTCCGTCGCGAAATTGATTTCCTGGCCGGGCTTCAGGCTGACGTACGCCTTCTTCCAGCCACGACGCCGGCCGATGAAACGGCCGAACCGCTTTTCCTTGCCCTTGACGATCGAGATCTGGACGCGTGTCCACCTCGACCTTCCACATGAGCTCGACCGCCGCCTTCACTTCGGGCTTGGTCGCGTCGGGGCCACGCGGAAGATCACCTGCGAGTGCTTGTCGGCGATGTACGTGCGCCTTTTCCGACATGATCGGGGCCAACAGCACCGTCATCAGGCGCTCCGTGTTGTATTTCTTCGTTGCTGGCGGCGGCGCTCATCCCAGCATCTCCTCGAATTGGGTCACGGCGCCCTGGGTCACCAGCACGTTCTTGAAGCGAACGAGGCTGACCGGATCGACTTCGCGCGTCTCGAGCACGAGCACGTCGTGCAGGTTGCGCGACGACAGGTACATGTTGTCGTCGAGGTTGTCGGTGACGACGAGCACGGTACCGGTAGGCCGTACGCCTTGATCTTCTGCGCGAACTGCTTGGTCTTCGGCGAGTCGAGCGCCAGGTTCTCGATCACGGACAGCCGGTCCTCGCGCACCAGCTGCGACAGGATCGACGCGAGTCCCGCGCGATACATCTTGCGGTTCACCTTGTGCGAGAAATTCTCGTCGGGCGAGGACGGGAAGATCTTGCCGCCGCCGCGCCACAACGGGCTGTTCGCCTGGCCGGCGCGCGCACGGCCGGTGCCCTTTTGCGCCCAGGGCTTCTTGTGCGACTTGTTGATGTCGGCTGCGGCCCTTCTGCGCGCGCGTGCCCTGCCGCGCGTTCGCCTGGTACGCGACGACGACCTGGTGGATCAGTGCTTCGTTGTATTCGCGGCCGAACAGCGTATCGGACGCCGCGAGGTCGCGGTCTTCTCGCCGTTGCCGTCGATCAGTTTGAGGTCCATGGTCAGGCCCCCTTCTTCGCCGGCGTCTTCACGGACGGAAGGACGATGATGTGACCGCCGTCGGCGCCGGGCACGCAGCCCTTGATCAGCAGCAGCCCGCGCTCGGCATCGACGCGAATGACCTTGAGCAGCTGCGTCGTGCGCGTGACGTTGCCCAGCTGGCCCGCCATGCGCTTGCCCGGAAACACGCGGCCCGGGTCCTGCGCCATGCCGATCGAGCCCGGCGAGTTATGCGAGCGCGAATTGCCGTGCGACGCGCGATTGGAGCTGAAGTGGTGGCGCTTGATCGCGCCCGAAAAGCCCTTGCCCTTCGAGGTGCCGGTCACGTCGACCAGCTGGCCGACCGCGAACGTGTCCGACGCCGACGACATCGCCCGGCTTGAACTTGGCGAGTTCATCCGCGGTGATCTGGAATTCCTTCAGCACGACACCGGCTTCCACGCCCGCCTTCGCGAGATGGCCCGCCTGCGGCTTGGTCACGCGCGACGCGCGGCGCTTGCCGTAGGTGACCTGGACGGCGGCATAGCCGTCGGTTTCCGGAGTCTTGATCTGCGTGACGCGGTTGTTCGCGACGTCCAGCACCGTCACCGGGATGGCGGCGCCATCGTCGGTGAAGACGCGGGTCATGCCCATCTTGCGACCGACAAGTCCGAGACTCATTTTCGTTTTCCTTTCGACGCCGCCGATTACGATTGACCGGACACCATCGTTGCCCCGGCTCAATGCCGGGCCCGTTCTGCTTCACTTCCCTGCACTGCTTCTATCCCTGATTCTGCTTCTGATTCCTGACTACTGCAGCTTGATTTCCACGTCCACACCCGCCGGCAGATCGAGCTTCATCAACTGGTCGACCGTCTTGTCGGTCGGGTCGATGATGTCCATCAGCCGCAGATGCGTGCGAATCTCGAACTGGTCGCGCGACGTCTTGTTGACGTGCGGCGAGCGCAGGACGTCGAACCGCTCGATCCTGGTCGGCAGCGGCACCGGGCCCTTGACGACCGCGCCGGAGCGCTTCGCCGTCTCGACGATTTCCTGCGCCGACTGATCGATCAGCTTGTAATCGAACGCCTTCAAGCGGATGCGGATGCGTTGGTTGTTCATCATTCCTAAGGGGCGGGGGCGAGGGACCAGGGGCAAGGGCGCATCGTCTTGATGCATCCGTCAGCTCGTATCTGCCTATCCGCGTCCCGTTTCCTTCAATCGGTTACCGTCAGTAAGTTGCATCAGATTCAGGACCATGTTCCCTCGCCCCTCGTCCCCCGCCCCTCGTCCCTATTCAATAATCTTCGCCACCACGCCGGCGCCGACCGTGCGGCCGCCCTCGCGAATCGCGAAGCGCAACCCCTCTTCCATCGCGATCGGCTGGATCAGCGTCACCGTCATCCCAATGTTGTCCCCAGGCATCACCATCTCCGTCCCCTCCGGCAGCTCGCAGCTCCCGGTCACGTCCGTGGTCCGAAAATAAAACTGCGGCCGATACCCCGGAAAAACGGCGTATGCCGCCCGCCCTCTTCCTTGCTCAGGATGTACACCTCGCACGTGAACTTGGTGTGCGGCGTGATGCTCCCCGGCTTGGCCAGCACCTGCCCCCGCTCCACCTCTTCCCGCTTGGTGCCCCGCAGCAGCACCCCCACGTTGTCGCCGGCCTGGCCCTGGTCCAGCAGCTTGCGGAACATCTCCACGCCCGTGCACACCGTGGCCAAGGTCGGCTTCAAGCCCACGATCTCCAGGTTGTCGCCTACCTTCACAATGCCCCGCTCCACGCGC
>CAVWIM010000008.1:0-142976 GCA_963755065.1 uncultured beta proteobacterium | reverse complement strand
GATTCGCATGCACCACAGTCGTGTCGTTCCGGTTGCTCTCCTCTTGCGATGACGGAGGCGCGATCATGGAATGCTCCTTGATCGCTTGCAGCAGCACCTCTTGCTTGATCGGCTTGGTCAGAAACGCCGTGCACCCTGCGGCCATGCACTTCTCCCGGTCCCCTTTCAAGGCAGAGGCCGTCAGCGCGATGATCGGCGTGGGCGGCCGGGGTTCGCCTGTTCCCACGCTCGGATCGTCCGCGTCGCCGTCAAGCCATCCATGACCGGCATTTGCCGATCCATCAGGACCAGGTCGTAGTGCCCGGCGGTAAACATTTCATAGGCGATGGCGCCGTTTTCGGCGATTTCGACCCGGTACGGCGTGTCCTGCAGGTAGGCCACCGTGATCGTGCGGTTGTCGGGGGAGTCCTCCGCCAGAAGAATGCGCAGCGCCGGCAGCGGCGGCTCCGGACCCGTGCCGACCGGCACGGCCGCCCGCCGCGTGGCCCCGGCCCAGATCTCGAGCGGCACGGCGAAAGAAAACACGCTGCCCTTCCCGACGCCGCTTTCGACCCAGATGCGTCCGCCCATCAGCTCCACCAGGCGCTTCGAAATCGTGAGCCCCAGCCCCGAGCCCCCGAACCTGCGCGTGGTGGACGAGTCGGCTTGCGTGAATCGCTCGAACACCCGGCCCAATTTCTCGCCCGGAATGCCGATGCCGGTGTCCGAGATCGTGAACCGCAATGCGGTCGGGACGGAGGAGTCCGCATCCGGCGTGACTCGCAGGGACACTTCGCCGGACTCCGTGAACTTGATCGCGTTGCCGAGCAGATTGAGCAGCACCTGCCGCAGCCGTGTCGGGTCGCCGACCAGGTCGGTGGGCACGTTCGGCGCGATCTCGCACACCAGGGCCAGCCCTTTTTCATGGGCGCGCACCGCCACCATCTCCGTCACCTTCTCCAGGAGGTCGTTCAACGAGAACCCGGTCCGTTCCAGCTCGAGCTGCGAGGCTTCGACCTTGGAGAGATCGAGGATGTCGTTGATGAGATTCAGCAGGTTGTCGCCGGCGCGGCGAAAGATCTGCACATACTTGTCCTGCTCCGGGGAAAGCGGGGTCTTCGCGAGCAGGTCCGCGATGCCCATGATCGCATTCATCGGCGTGCGGATTTCATGGCTCATGCTCGCCAGAAAATCCGACTTGGTCCGGCTCGCGCTCTCGGCCGCGGCCTTGGCCTGCTGCAGCTCCGCCTCCACCCGCTTGCGCTCGGTGACGTCGCGCGCCGCGGCGAAGACGCCCTGCAGCGTGCGGCCCCGGTCGTAAAAGGTGGTCGCGTTGTAGGACACCACCGTTTTCTTGCCGTCGCGGGCGCGCGCCGTCAGCTCGTAGTCGGTGACCTTCTTTTCGCTCAGCACGAGCTTGATCCCCGCTTCGGCCCGCTCCGGATCGGTGAAGTAGTCCTTGAACGGCGCGCCGATCAGCTCGTCGCGCGTGCAGCCGGTGAGCGCCTCCATCTGCTTGTTGACGTCGGTGATGATGCCGGACGGGTCGGTGGTCATCAGCGCGTCGATGTTGGATTCGATCAGCGAGCGCGTGTAGAACTGCTGGTCGCGCAGGCGCTGATCGAGCTTCTTTTGCTCGGCTTCGACCAGCTTGCGCGCGGTGTTGTCGGTGCCGATCAACAGATAGCCGATGATGGCGTCCTGCGCGTCGCGCAGCGCCGTCACCGACACCACCGCCGGAAAGCGGCTGCCGTCCTTGCGGATGTAGGTCAGCTCGTAGATGTCCTCGATCCCGCGCGAGGCCTTGAACACCAGCGCCTCGAAGCCCGGCGTGATCGGGGTTCCGAGCTCGACGCTCAGCGCCTTGGCGCGCGCGATCACTTCCTGCGGATCGGAAATGTCGGCCGGCGTGATCTTGTTCATCACTTCGGCGGCGGTGTAGCCCAGCATCCGCTCGGCGCCGACGTTGAAGATCTGGATGACGCCCTTCGCGTCGGTGGCGATGCTCGAGAAGTTGGCGCTGTTGAAAATCGCGCTCTGCAGCGCCCCCGCCTTGAGCAGCGCCTCTTCCGCCTGCTTGCGCGCGGTGTTGTCGGTGCCGATCAACAGATAGCCGATGATGGCGCCCTGCGCGTCGCGCAGCGCCGTGACCGACACCACCGCCGGGAACCGGCTGCCGTCCTTGCGGATGTAGGTCAGCTCGTAGATGTCCTCGATGCCGCGCGAGGCCTTGAACACCAGGGCCTCGAAGCCCGGCGTGATCGGGGTTCCGAGCTCGACGCTCAGCGCCTTGGCGCGCGCGATCAGTTCCTGCGGATCGGAAATGTCGGCCGGCGTGATCTTGTTCATCACTTCGGCGGCGGTGTAGCCCAGCATCCGCTCGGCGCCGACGTTGAAGATCTGAATGACGCCCTTCGCGTCGGTGGCGATGCTCGAGAAGTTGGCGCTGTTGAAGATCGCGCTCTGCAGCGCCCCCGCCTTGAGCAGCGCCTCTGCGGCCTGCTTGCGCAAGGCCACATCGCCCGCACTCTCGGAGACGGCGATCCTCGTCCTCGGTGCGCCCTTTCCCTTAGCCATGGCGTTGCCTCTGGTACCTCATGTTCGCCCTCGTGAACCACGGCGGCGATGCTATATGTTGCCCGCTGTTTCCATCGTTTTCTGTGCGGAAACGCACAGTGCACCACAAATAGCCAGGAGGAAGACAAGCGGCACCATTTGGTTTTCCTCCCAGTGACGCGCAAGTCATTAGCCAATCTCATTATGGCGTGGCTCAACCTGCATCGCGGGTACTCAGAATTCGTGCCCGGATTCGGTCCCGTCTAACGGCTCGTCAAGGTCCGGGCCGAAGTCGCGCTGGTACTCTTCCCTGTACGCGGTCCTGCCGCCGCCACTGCCCCGGCGCCCCCTTTTGCGCGGGCTACGCGGTAGTACGTTTTTTCCTGCTGTACCTTCGTGTGATGCTCATTGTTCCTAGGTTCCGTCATGATTTTCTCGTCAAGTCCCTGTGTAACGCGGATAATCCATATCCTGCCCTAGGTGTCCATGTCGCGCTGTGCGCTGCCGCACCGATAGCGGCCCGTTTCAGATTTGGTTAGTGACAACTTGCTGAGGAATTGCCGCGAGGCATCCGAGCGGGAGGACGCTAAAGGCGTTACGGACTTTTCGCTGGCGCACCAGGCAGGACAGCAAAGCCGACGGTCGCCCCTGGTTCTCAATTCGCGTCAAAGTGCATATGACATAGCGAGTGACTCGCTCGTACTTCGCAAACGGCTTTCAAAAGACGGGCAACTCGGCGCGTTTGCAGGTATCTTGCGATGATGAGCTCGTACCGATCGATCTTCCGCTTCAACTACGTCGCGGGAGCGGCGCGACAACTTCGAGGACTACTGGATCTACAGTCAGATTCATTCGGGCGAAATGCTCGAGGGCGATAAGAACCTGACTCGTAAGAAGGAGGCGCTGGCGCGATTCCGGGCCCGGTCGATCCGGACCCGTAAGCCGCTGGCCGATCCGGAAATCTTCTACCGGAATTACATCCGGCTGGTGGACAATCCCCGGAGCCTCGACCGCAAGACGCTGCTCCTCACCTTCCTCTACAAGTTCGCCCGGCACGAGTGGGCCGGAATCTCCGCCGTGTGGGACGGCATCCCGACCATGGCTCGCTCAACGTCGACAACCCAGAAGATCAGTCGCTATCACCTGTGCGAAGAGTTTTGCCATATCCGTCTGTTCCACGAGATGTTCCGCACTTTCCAGCTCGACCAGATCGAGTGGGTTCCGTGGGCAGGTGGATGGGCCGCGTCTACCGGTACTTGCCGAAGTTCCCGGAGCCGATCATGTCGCCGCCAGCGTTCGTGAGCGAGCTCATGGGGTTGACGCTATACCGGCACCTTGATCGGCTGCTCGACGACATCCTCGGCGACGAGCCGGAGGCGCGCGACCACATACGGGACATGCTGCGCGAGATCATGATCGACGAACTCGCCCATGGGGCAGCGCCGCAATTTCATCGGTCCGATCGGCATAGCTGTCTCCCGGCGCTTGGTCGTGCCCATGTTTCGAATGTTCTACCGTGACCTCCCCGAGTCCGAATATCTCCTCGATGTGAACAAGATGATTGAGGAGGCCATCGCGTTCGACTACAGCACGATAACGCCGGATGTGATCGCGTCGAGTTGGGTACCCTCGTACTGCCGTCGCGAGCCTGCCGCACCCGTTCCGGCTCCTTGACGACGTGCTCCCGAATCGGAATGCCGAGCAAATGGTGGCCGATGAGACACCAATCGTCCGATCAGGCCCGTAAAGCGGTGGCGAATGACCGCAGTGGAGTGGCCGGGATGTCCGCAATGGGTCGCTAGCGGTCGTTGACCACTGGCTGCTTTCGGCCAGTTCCAGCCGTTCGGGCCCATCAAAACTCACGCTGGGGAATGACCCGTCCCAAGAAGCAGCAGACGTAGCGGGACGTGGCAAACGCGGCGGGGAAATCTCCGAAGCGGACCCGCAAGAATTGAGGGCCCCCGGCTAAGGCGAATGCTGATCGAACGTCGGCAGGCTAACAAGTCGAACCGACGCTATCGACGCCGTGCGGGCGGTCGATCTTCCGAAAAGCTGACGTTCGCCGGCGGGGACGCGGCCGTTCATTTTCGCGGTGCATCGGCGCGCGGTGGAGGTTGCGGGAACCTGTCGCTCGCCCAGATCAACGCCATCAACTTATATGTGCCCCGCCGCACCGACTGATCGAGATCCTTGCGCTATCGTCAACGCATCGTCGTCCGGCAACGCCCTCCGGTTCTTGCCAATTTGTTCGTGCAATGAGCAAGTGAGGGTAAGCGAGCGCGGACATCCGTCATCAAAGGAGTAACCATGATCGCGAACCCTGCCATCCCCTATCCCGGGGACGTTCCCCATCCTTTCACCTTGAACGATCTGCGCGTGCACGACACCATTGAAGAAGAGCCGTCGTCCACTTCCAAACTGACCCTTTCCGGCATGGGTCTGGCGGTGGTTTTGGCGATCGGTGCGTTCATCTGGCTGGATCCGCTGCATTTGTTTACGCCGACCGAAGCAAGCCCGCCGGCGCCGGCAATCGTCCCGTCAGCAGGACCTGCGCGGCCGACAGAGAGGCTAGAGATCATTGCACCGCTGACGCCTGTCCCTGCGATGAAATCCGTCGAAGTACCGATCGCCCCTGCTCCCGTGGTTCGGGCACCGCAGGTTCCGGCGCTCGTGGTTCAGCCTCGTGCCGCCAGCATCAAGCCAGAATCCCGCGGCATTCCAATGCTCAAGACAAATACATCGGTCCCCCAGGCCAGTCCGAAGGAAAAGACGGCGCCCCCTGTGCTGACGAAGCCGGAGGACCAGACGGCGCCCCCGGCGCTCCTCGCCAAGCCAGAGAAAAAGACGGACACGCCAATCGTCCCGAAGGTCGGTGATGACACCAAGAATGCGCTAAAACCTGCCCCTACGAATGATCAAGCGCCGGTGACAGAATAGGCAAACTGGCCTGGACACCTCGCCGGGGGATTGCCTTCAGCCGGCTTGCAACGATGCATTCCCGATGGTCGCACTACGTCACGCGCGACGTGCGGACGGATCGAGTCTGAGCCCCGTATCAGGTCATCGCGAATTTCGACACATGGAGTTCAAGTGCGGCCGGAGTGTGAACGTTTCGATGGCGCAACCCCTCGCTATGACCTAAATTGATTATCTCGCCTCAGACGTTGAATTGGCCGGCAGAGCACACCAACATGGGAGGGCGAACATGAATTCTCTGCGGGAGATGTCTCGAATAATCACGCGTCTGGCGGGGGTGCTCGGGATCGCCTACGCGTGCGCCGCAGGCGCCGCCGATCCCAACAAGGTGTTGCGCCTTGCGCAAGGCGACGTCGATAGTCTCGACCCGCAGCAGTGGACCGATTTCTTTTCCGGCTGGGTCGGCGTCGCGATTTTCGAAGGTCTCTGGCGTTTAACGTGGACGACTTGGTACGAGTCGCCTATGCGGGCCAAGCGGTGCCGTTGGCGCAGATCGTCCCGCCGCGCGTAACTACTCATGACCCCGGATTACCCCAAAAGATGCCGTACGATCCGGCCATGTCGCAGGCGCTGCTCGATCGCGCGGGGTATAACAAGCGCGATGCGGAGAATTACCGCCTCACGCCGGAAGGTGCACCACTCACCCTCACGATCCTCACGCGACCAGGAACTTTGTGGCGGGGATGGGAGACCTTGTGGAAGAAAAATCTCGCCGCGGTGGGACTGCGCGTTGAGTTCCGTGAATTGCCGGCACAGGATCAGTTCAAGGAAATGGAGGCGGGCCACTTCCAGATGCTTATCAGAGGTTGGGGTGGCTCGCCACTCGGGTATCTCGCGCTGGCGCAGCTACAGGGGACACAAGTCCCCAGGGTGAATCCATCGCGATTCAGCATGCGCGAATATGACCAACTCAATGAGCAGATGCTGCGCGAGCCCGATATTCGAAAGCAGACGGCACTCTCGCGGCAAATGTCGCAGTTGGCACAGCTCTACATGCCGCTGATCCCGCATGTGGCCGAGGTCGACAATACTTTCGTGCACCCGTGGGTTTCGGGCTTCTATCCCCACGACTTCCCGTCGTATTGGAAGTACTTGGACATCGATCTCGCGAGCCAACAACGCGGGCAAACGGCAGTCGCGCGCGGATCGAAGTAATCCGGGCAGCGCTACCTCGGTCCGCGCGGAGTACCGAACGGCCTAGACGGCTTACGGCTTTGGTTCCGAAGGGGTTTCAGCGATCGCGTCATCCTCGGTTCGGCCGCGTGACGCCGCGAGATCCCGGGTTGCCGCCGCCCCACATTCCGTCCGCCAGAGTTCTGCCGCGGCGACGCTGACTTTCCTTCGCCAGTTCGCGCGCTCGCGATCGGTGCCCGGAAGGTTCTGCGCCACGGCCTCCGCCGCGAGATCGTCCGCCTGCAGCAGCACCAGCATCGCGGGAGTCGCGCCGAGAAACCGGTGAATGTCCCGTGTGACGGCAGCATCGTGCGCGCGTGCCACATCGAATGTCGTACTTGCGGACGGGTCGTGGCCGCGGATCGCAGTCGCGAGGTCTTCCTTGTCCGACCGTCGCTCGTCCACCGCACTTCGTGCCGCCTCGTCGCCCACGAGTCGCAACGCCTGTCGCTCTTCGATGTCCGTCCCGTTCCACCACCCGGCGAAGGTGGGCAGGTCGTGCGTCGAAACGCACGCGACGGCCTTGTTCGCATAGAGGGACGGCGCAAGGAACGTCGCGCCCTCCCGCTGGAACCACAACAGTTGCGACGACAGCACATCCGCGCCGGCAAGATGCTCGCGAAAGCCTTCAGGCACTGTGCCTAAATCCTCGCCGACGATGGCGCAGCGCGCGCGCTGGCTCTCCAGCGCGAGCACACTCAGCAGATCCTCCAGCGGATAGCGGACATAGGCGCCGTCGGCGCCGGCCGCGCCGTCGGGGACCCAGAACAGGCGCGTGAGGCTCATCACGTGATCGATCCGCAGCAAACCGGCGTGGCGCACATTGGCGCGGATGAGCGTGCGAAACCCGTCGTATCCTTCGTCGCGCATCGCCCCCGGAATCGGCGGCGGCAAGTCCCATATCTGTCCGGCTGCCGAAAAAGGATCCGGCGGCGCGCCGATGGAAACATCGCGCGCGAGTGTGTCCTGCGTCGACCAGGCCTCCGCACCGTCCCGCGCCGCACCGACGGCCAAGTCACCGCAGAGACCGAAGGCAAGACCGCTAGCTCGGGACGCGGCCGCCGCGTCGCCCAATTGCCGATCGGCGAGCCATTGCAGATAGAGAGCGAAGCGAACGCGGCTCGCATGGCGCTGCACGAAATCTGCCACCGCGTGTCCCTCCGGCTGCCGCAATCCTTGAGGCCAGCGCGGCCACGCGGTGCCGGCATGGGCGGCGGCGATCGCCTCGAACGTGGCGAACCGGACGAGCGCTGAACCGCCTGCCCTGACGAAGCGATCGAACTCCGCGACGAGACCATCGTCGCTCCCCCGCCGCTCGAAAGCCTGGAAGCACTCGGCGAGCACGGCGTGCTTTACGTGCCAGACGCCGGCGTAGTCGACGAGAGGCCGCTCCGAGAGCTGCACGATGGACCCTGCGTGCGCTGAGAGCACCCGCCGCGCCTGCGGCGACGCATCGAGGTCGGGCACGCGTTCGACATCGATATAGATCGGGTCGAGAAAGCGCCGGTCGGAGGGTTGATAGGGGCTGGCTCGATCGCGGTCCGTGGCGAACAACGCGTGCAGCGGATTAAGCGCGACGACGGCCCCGCCCGCCTTCGCGGTCGCGGCGCCGGCCTCGCCCAACGTCGTGAAATCGCCGATGCCCTGGTCCCCACGACGACGCAGCGCATACAAATGGGCAGCGAGTCCAAAACGGCGCCCGCCCTCGCGCAGGACGGCGGGAAGGTAGCAGCAGCGCGGCGCCACGACGAGGCGGCAGGCCGACCCAGGTCTGTCGTCGACAGTGACGGTATAACTTCCGACCGACAGGGACGGCAGTGTCGCGATTCGCCGGAGGACACTTCCGCCATCGGCCGCGACGATCGAACCTCCGGGCAGGTCGTCAACGATGAACGAAACGCTTGCTACCTCATCGCTTTCGCTGCGAACGTGCAGCGCCCCGCGCCGCGGCCACTGCCGGTCGCCGATCGCTATCGGGATGCGGGCCTTCGTGCCTTCCGGGACCAGCAGCGTTCGCGGCAGGACGCGACGTTCGTGCCTTGCTGCGAGTTCTGCGAGCCGCTCCCGCGCCTGCCCCGTCGTTGCCGCGCCGAGCCCCATCGCCGCCAGCAGGGCGCGGCGGGTGTTGTCCGGGACGACATGCCTGCGCCCTCCCACATCCATCCAATCCGGCGCGATGCCCGCCGCGCGAGCGAGCTGGTCGAGCACTTCCGGCTCGATGCCGGCACTGCGTTTCTTCGAACCCGCATCGGCTTCCTCGACGAGGACGACCACCGACCGCGCCGAGACCACGTCATCGTCGACGGCGCCGCGGCCAGCCGGAACGCCGGCCGACAGCGCCGTATCGATCGCTCTCCGCCATCGGAAGCCGTCGCGCGCATCGGGCCAGCGAATGGCGACGTCACTTTCGGCTGCGTTGAGCGCGATTGCGACGTGATCCGCCGCGGTGCCGCCGCTCGCGGGAGAATACAGCGCGACGACGATGACGCGTCCCTCGGGGTGCTCCCAGTCCTCGGCGGTCATCGCGCTGCCGTCCGAGTGACGCCATTCGACGTCGGGCATCCCGCTCCTGTCGACGGGCTCGCCGCGAAGCCAGCGATCGTCGCGAAGCGCGGGATGGGCATGGCGCAGCGCGGTCAGCGTCGCGACCAACGCGGCCAGTTGGGTATCCATCGTCGACCAGTCGAGCCATGTCGTGGCATCGTCCTGCGCATACGCATTGTTGTTGCCTTTCTGCGAGCGGCCCGATTCGTCGCCCATCGCGAGCATCGGTGTCCCGCGCGAAACGAAAAGTGTCGCGAGCAGGCTGCGCGCATCGCGCCGGCGGCGCGCCTCAATCGCCGGGTCCGTGGTTGGGCCTTCGACCCCGTGGTTCCATGAAAAATTGACGTCGGCGCCGTCGCGGTCGTCCTCGCCGTTGGCCTCGTTGTGCTTGCACTCGAAGGCCACGAGGTCGGCAAGCGTGAAACCGTCGTGCGCGGCGACAAAGTTGACCGAGCACGACGGCGGCCGCCTGCGCGCGGCAAAGGCGTCCGCCGAGGCTGCGATGCGTGTTGCGAGCTCGCCCGTCATGCCTGCGTCGCCACGCCAGAACCGGCGCACGGTGTCGCGGTAGCGGTCGTTCCATTCGCGAAAGTTCGCCCCGAACTGGCCGAGGCGATAGCCGCCGTCGCCCATGTCCCACGGCTCGGCGACCAGTTTCAGGTCGCGTAATACAGGATCCTGGGCGATGGCCGCGAGCAGCGGCGCCGTGGGCTCGAACCCGCGCTCGGTGCGGCCGAGCGTGGTAGCGAGATCGAAGCGGAAGCCGTCGACGCCCGCGGCCGACGCGTAGTGGCGCAGCGCGTCGATTGCCAAGCGCAGCGCGGGGGCCCGGTCAAGCGCCAATGTGTTGCCGCAGCGCGCATCGTCGACGTAGCGTCCGGCGTCGTCGATACGGTAGTACGTCGCGTTGTCGAGCCCGCGAAAGCTGAGCGTGGGCCCGCACTCATCGCCTTCACCGGTGTGGTTCAGGACGACGTCGAGCAAGACCTCGATGCCCGCCTCATGGAGCGCGGACACGCAACTGGCGAGTTCGGCCAAGCCTCCCGGTGCGAGACGCAAGTCGGGGGCCATCAGCGCGACGGGGTTGTAGCCCCAATAGTTGGTGAGGCGCAGCGGCCCCAGATGCCGTTCGTCAATCGCCGCCGCCACCGGCATCAACTCGATGGTCGTGACACCGAGCCGCACGAGGTGCGCGAGCGCGGCCGGATGGGCCAGGCCTGCGCAGGTTCCGCGCAGGGCCTCCGGGACTTCGGGATGCGTCTTCGTGAATCCCCGCACGTGCAGTTCGTACACGATGGAGCGCGCCCAGGGCGTGCGCGGTCGACGTGTCACCGAATGAGAAAAATCCGGCAGCACGATCGCCTTTGGCACGAAGAGCGCGCTGTCGCTGTCGTTGCGCGTCGTGCCGTCCGGCAATTCTCCGAACAACGATGGATGCAGGGCGAATCGGCGGTCGAGCGATTTCGCATAGGGGTCGACCAGGAGCTTCGCCGGATTGAAGCGGTGGCCGGCGCGAGGGTCGTACGGTCCGTGGGCGCGCAACCCGTAGCGGCGTCCCGATTCGACGTCGGCGACGAAGCCATGGAAGACGTCGCCGGTGCGCTCCGGCAATGCGACGCGCTCCTGCTCGGCCTGCCCGGACGCGTCGAAGAGGCAGAGCTCGATGGCCGATGCGTGGGCGGAAAATACCGCGACGTTGACGCCGCCGGGGACGAGCGTCACGCCGAGAGGTTCGGGATTGCCGGAATCGGCTCGACGCATGAATTCAGTGCTTAGTGCGGACGACCCGCGATCAGTTCGCGATACATCTGCGCGTAGTGCTTCGCGGGCCGGCTCCAGCCGACATCGACGGCCATCGCGTGCTGTTGCAGCCGGTGCCACGTCGCGCGCCGGTGCCACAGTCGCACGGTCCGGTCCAGCGCCAGCGCCAGCGTGTCCTGCGTCACCGGCGCGAACATGACGCCCGTGCCGGCCCCGGCCGCGAGCGCCATCTCGTTGGCGTCGACCACCGTGTCAGCTAAGGCCACCGACGCGCGCGACCACCGGAATGGTGCCGTAACGCAACGCGCACTGTTGCGTGAGGCCGCAGGGCTCGAAACGCGACGGCATCACCAGCGCATCGGCGCCTCCCTGCACGAGGTGCGCGAGCGCCTCGTCCCAGCCAATGCTCACGGCCACGCGCTGCGGATCACGCTTTGCCGCAGCGACAAAGCCGGCCTCGATCGAGCCGTCACCGGAACCCACCAGCACGAACTGCGCGCCCAGATCGAGGAGGCCCGGCAACGCGCCCAGCAACACGTCCATTCCCTTCTGCCAGGTCAGGCGGCCGACGACGCCGAAGATCGGCGCAGCCGGATCCGGCTCGAGGCCCATCCGCGCCTGCAGCGCCGCTCTTGTTATCGGCGCGCAGTGCAAGACGCTTGGCGTCGAAGCGGGCCGGCAGATGCGGGTCGGTGGCGGGATTCCACCGGTCGGTGTCGATGCCGTTCAGGATGCCGATCAACACCGCGGACCGGTGCCGCAGCAGGCCGTCCAATCCCATGCCGAACTCCGGCGTGCGAATCTCCGCCGCGTAGTTCGGCGACACCGTGGTGATGCGGTCGGCGAGCGCCAAGCCTGCCTTGAGATAGCCGATGGTTCCGAAATACTCGACGCCGTCCAACGCCAAGGCGCGCGGCGGCAAACCGAGTGTGGCGAGCAGCGAAGCCGGATATTGGCCCTGGAACGCCAGGTTGTGCACGGTCATCACGGTGCGCGGACGCGGCGCGCCGCCATAATGCAGATAGGCGGGAGCCAAGCCGCGCCTGCCAGTCGTGCGCGTGCACGACGTCGGGCACGAAATTCGCGACGCAACCGCGCCCGACTTGCAGCGGCAGCAGCGCCGAGCGCCGCGAAACGCAACGCGTTGTCGGGCCATTCGCGCCCGTCCGCGCCGACGTACGGATTGCCCGGGCGCGCATAGAGATGCGGCGCATCGAGGACGAGGACGTCGAGGCCTGCGACGTTGCGCAGCGAGAAGCCGCGCCGGCCCGCCGTGCATGGCCGCAAACGAATGCACGGCCTCCGCATCGCGCAGCGCGTCGACGACGGCGGGATAGCCCGGCACCATCGTCCGCATCGCGACACCTTCGCGCGCCAGCGCGGGTGGCAGCGCGCCGGTGACGTCGGCCAGGCCGCCCGTCTTGACCAGCGGAAAGACTTCGGACGCGACCGAAAGAACGCGCAGGTTCGCGCCGCCCCTCATTGCGGCATGCGGTCCAGCATCGGCTGCGTGATCAGGCACACGCCCGTCTCGGTGCGGCGGAAACGCTGCGGCGTCGGCCTCGGGCTCCTCACCGACGATCAGCCCTTCCGGGATGCGCACGTTGCTGTCGATGATGACGTTGCGCAGCCGGACGCCGCGGCCCATGTCGACGCCGGGCAGCACGATCGCATGGTCGATGTCGCCATAGGAATGCACGTGGACGTTGTCGCAGAGCAGCGAATTGCGCAGCGTCGATCCGGACACGATGCAGCCGCCGGAGACCAGCGACGAAATGGCCATGCCGCGCCGGCCGTCGATGTCGTGGACGAATTTCGCCGGCGGCGTGATCTTGCCGTAGGTCCAGATCGGCCAGTCGCGATCGTAGACGTCGAGGTCCGGGCACGACGTCGGTCAGGTCGATGTTGGCGTCGAAATAGGCTTCGAGCGTGCCGACGTCGCGCCAGTAGGATTCGGTCTCCGAATGCGACCGGACGCACGATTGCACGAAGTGGTGGGCCACCGCGACGCCGTGCTCGACGATGTACGGAATCAGATCCTTGCCGAAGTCGTGGCTGGAATGCGGGTCGGCCGCGTCGCGCCGCAACTGGTCGTTCAGGAAATCGCGCCGGAACACGTAGATGCCCATGCTCGCCAGCGCAATGCCCGGACGGTTGGGCATCTCCGGCGGATGCGCGGGCTTCTCGAGGAAGGCCCGACGCGATCGGCCTCGTCGATGTGCATGATGCCCAGAGCCCGACGCGCCGGCGACCGGCACTTCGATGCAAGCGATCGTGACGTCGGCGCCCTCGTTGACGTGCTGGATCAGCATCCGCTCGTAGTCCATCTTGTAGACGTGATCGCCCGCCAGCACGACGATGTATTCCGGCGCGTAGCTGTCGATGATGTCGATGTTCTGGTACACGGCGTCGGCGGTCCCCGCGTACCACATGTTTTCGACGACCCGCTGGCTCGCCGGCAGGATGTCGAAGCTTTCGTTGCGCATCGGCTGCAGGAAGTTCCAGCCGCGCTGCAGGTGCCGGATCAGGCTGTGCGCCTTGTACTGCGTCGCGACGGCGATGCGCCGGATGCCGGAATTGATCGCATTCGACAGCGCGAAGTCGACGATGCGCGCCTTGCCCCCGAAATAGACGGCCGGCTTCGCGCGCGCTCTGGTGAATTCGTGCAACCGGCTGCCGCGGCCGCCGGCAAGCACGTACGCCATCGACGAGCGCGCGAGCGGCGTCGAATACGTTACCTTTTCGTTGCCCATTCCATGCCTGTTCCCATGGACCCTCCCAGGACCTGCCCGGATCCTGCCCTCGTGGACGAACCAGACCGTCGCCAGCGGCGGCACCGCGATTTCCGCCGAGCACGCGTAACCATGGCTGGGGTTCGCGCGCGCGGTGACGCCGCCCAGGTTGCCCTGGTTCGATCCGCCGTAAAACGCGGAGTCGGTGTTGAGAATCTCCCGCCAGCGTCCGGCGACGGGAAGGCCGATCACATAGCCCGCGTGCGGGCACCTCGGTGAAGTTGGTGACGACGGCGACGGGCGGCGCGCCATCGCCGGCCGTGCGCAGCCAGGCAAAGACCGAGTGCACTCGCATCGTCGACGACGATCCAGCGGAAACCCGCGGCGATGCAGTCCTGGTCGTGCAGCGCCGGATAGCTGCGATATGCGTCGTTGCAGTCACGCACCACCGCCTGGACTCCACGATGCGCAGGCGACATCCAGCAAGTCCCAGTCGAGCCCCGCCTCGAAATTCCATTCGCGGCGTTGCGCGAACTCCTGCCCCATGAAGATGAGCTTCTTGCCGGGATACGCCCACAGGAAGCCATAGTACGCCCGCAGCGTCGCGAATTGCTGCCACGCGTCGCCGGGCATCCGGCTCAAGCAGCGATCCCTTGCCGTGCACGACCTCGTCGTGCGACAGCGGAAGCACGAAATTCTCGGCGAACGCGTACGTGAGGCCGAACGTCATGCTGTTGTGGTGGCCGCGGCGGTGGACCGGCGGCTGCCGCAGGTAGGCCAGCGTGTCGTGCATCCACCCCATGTTCCACTTGAAGCCGAAGCCCAGTCCGCCGGCGTAAGTCGGGTGCGAGACACCCGGCCAGGTCGTCGACTCCTCGGCGATCGTGATGACGCCCGGATGGCTGCGCGTAGACGACCTCGTTCAGCTTGCGCAGGAACGCGACCGCCTCGAGGTTCTGGTTGCCGCCTAAGCGGTTGGGAAGCCACTCGCCTGGTTTGCGCGAATAGTCGAGATACAGCATCGACGCCACGGCATCGACGCGAAGGCCGTCGATGTGATAGCGATCGAGCCAGAAGAGCGCGTTGGCGACGAGGTACTTGACGACCTCGCGGACGCCCGAAGTCGAAGATCGCGGTCGTCCAGTCCGGATGCAGGCCGAGCCGCGGATCGGCGTGCTCGTACAGCGCGGTGCCGTCGAACCAGCGCGAGGCCGTGCGGGTCGACCGGAAAATGCGCGGGCACCCAGTCGAGGAGCACGCCCAGGCCCGCGCGGTGGCAGCGATCGACGAAGCGCGCGAATTCGGAAGGCTCGCCGAAGCGCGACGTCGGCGCGAAGAGGCCGATCGGCTGGTATCCCCACGACGGGTCGTGCGGATATTCGCTGACCGGCATCAACTCGAGGTGCGTGAAGCCCAAGCTCACCACATAGGGGATCAGCGTGTCCGCCAATTCGTCGTAGGTGAGCGAACGGCCTTCGGGGCCGCGGCGCCAGGACGCGAGATGCACTTCGTAGATCGACGAGCGGAACGCGGCGCGGGTCCTTCGTCGCGCGCTCGGCCATCCACGCGCCGTCGGACCACGCGAAGTGTGCCGTGTCGCGCACGACCGACGCCGTCGAAGGCCGAAGCTCGGCGCCGAAGCCGACCGGATCGGCCTTCAGCGGGAGCAACTGCGCCGTCCGCGTCCGCGAATCTCGTATTTGTACAGCGCGCCCTCGACGAGCCGACGCAACGAAAGCCTCCCATACGCCGGAGTCGGCTCCCTTGCGCATCGGGTGGCGGCGGCCGTCCCAGCCATTGAAGTCGCCCACGACCGAGACGCGCGACGCATTCGGCGCCCAGACCGCGAAATGCACGCCCGGCACGCCGTCGCGCCTCATCGCGTGCGCGCCGAGCTCGTCGTACAAACGCGCGTGCGGAACTTCGCCGAACGTCGCCGCGGCCGGCGCCCTTGTTGTAGCGCTCATCGCGGCCTCGGCGCCAGGAGCCAGATTTCTTCGGCGTATTCGCGGATCGCGCGGTCCGACGAAAACCAGCCGACGCGGGCTGTGTTGACGATCGCGCTGCGCCACCAGTCCGCGGGAACGCGCCACCGCTCGTCTACGGCGGCCTGCGCGGTGCGATATCCGTCGAAGTCGGCCGCGACCATGAAGTAGTCGCGATGCCGGACGTCGTCGACGAGCCCCTGGAAGCGCGCGGTATCGTCCTGCGAAAAAGCGCCCGAACCGACGGCATCGAGCACGCTCGGCGAGCGCCGGCGAGGCCGCGATGGCCGCACCGGCATCGAGTCCCTCATGGCGCCGCGCTGATCGACCTCGCCCGCGGTGAGTCCGAAGACGAAGAAATGATCCGCGCCCACCCGCTCGCGAATCTCGATGTTCGCGCCGTCGAGCGTGCCGATGGTCAGCGCGCCGTTCAACGCCAGTTTCATGTTGCCGGTGCCGGAGGCTTCCATGCCCGCGGTGGAGATCTGCTCCGACAGGTCGGCGGCGGGGATGATCGCCTCGGCCAGGCTGACGTTGTAGTTCGGCAGGAAGACCACCTTGATCAGCCCGCGCACCGCGGGGTCGCCGTTGATGACCCGCGCGACGTCGTTGATGAGCTTGATGATGAGCTTCGCCTGCCGGTAGCCGGCCGCCGCCTTGCCCGCGAAGATCTTGACGCGTGGCACCCAGTTCGCGCGTCGGGTCCGCGCGGATCGCTTCGTAGAGCGCGACGGTCTCCAGGATGTTGAGCAACTGCCGCTTGTACTCGTGGATGCGCTTGATGTGCACGTCGAACAGCGCATCCGGGTCGAGGCTCACGCCCGTGCCGCTCGGCGACCAGGCGTGCCAGCGCCACCTTGTTCGTCGCGGCGCACGGCGGCGAAGCGCTCGCGCAGCGCGGCATCCTGCGCCATCGGCGCCAGCGCTTCGAGCGCGTCCGCATCGTCCAGCACCCGCGGCCCGATCGCGTCGACGATGAGCTGCGTGAGTCCCGGGTTCGCCTGGTGCAGCCAGCGCCGGAACGTGATGCCGTTGGTCTTGTTGACGATGCGGTCGGGATAGAGCGTGTGCAGGTCGTGGAACACGGTGCTGCGCATGCAGCTCGGTATGCAGCGCCGACACGCCGTTGACGCGGCGCGAGCCGACGAAGGCGAGATGTCCCATCCGCACGTGGCCGTTGTCGCCCTCCTCGACCAGCGAAACCGACGCCAGGAAGCGCGGGATCGAGGTGACCCTCGGCACGCCGCGCGTCGAGGTGGCGCGCGTTGATCTCGCGGATGATCTGCATGTGCCGCGGCAGCATCTGCTCGAGCAACGCCACCGCCCACGTCTCGAGCGCCTCCGGCAGCAGCGTGTGGTTGGTGTAATTGAACACGGCGGTCGTGATCGACCACGCGAGGTCCCACGGCATGCCGTGCAGGTCGACCAGGAGCCGCATGAGTTCCGGCACCGCGATGGCCGGATGCGTATCGTTGAGCTGGATGGCGGCATGGTCGGCGAGCGATGACAGCTCGCCGTGCTGCTGCTTGTGCCGGCGCACGAGGTCCTGCAGCGACGCGGACGCGAAGAAGAATTCCTGGCGCAGCCGCAGGTCCTGCGCCGGCCGGCGTGTCGTCGCTGGGGTAGAGGACGCGCGAGATCGCCTCGAGGCGCACGCGGTCGGCCAGCGCGCCGACGTGGTCGCCGCGGTTGAAGTCCTCGAGCGAGATCGGATCGGCGGCGCGCGCCGACCACAGGCGCAGCGTGTTGACGTGCTGCCCGCGCCAACCGGTGATCGGCGTGTCGAACGCCACCGCGGTCACCGATTCCGCCGGGATCCAGACGTGGCCGGTGCCCCCGTCGCGGTGCGACGACCTCCTCCACGGTGCCGCCGAAGCCCACCGTGTACGACGACGTCCGGCCGCTCGAACTCCCACGGATTGCCGAACGACAGCCACTCCTCCGGCATCTCGTGCTGCCAGCCGTCCTTGACGACCTGCCGGAAAATGCCGTGGTCGTAGCGGATGCCGTAGCCGTACGCCGGAATGCCCAGCGACGCCATGCTCTCCATGAAGCACGCGGCAAGGCGGCCCAGGCCGCCGTTGCCCAGCGCCGCATCGGGCTCGAGCTTGCACAACCGGTCGAGATCGACGCCCAGCGGTCGAGCGCCTCGCGCACGGTCGACGTGAGACCCAGGTTCGACATCGCGTCGGCGAGCAGGCGGCCGATGAGGAATTCGAGCGAGAAATAGTAGACGCGCTTGCCGCCCTCGCGGTCGGTCGCGCGGCGCCGATTCGAGCCAGCGGTCGACGATGCGGTCGCGCACGGCGAGCGCCGTCGCCATGAACCAGTCGTGGTCGAGCGCGCGACCGCGCGATCCTTGCCCACCATGTAGGTGAGCTTCCCGAGGATCGCGGCGCGCATGACTTCGGCCGTGCCGAGCGCGGGCGCGGCCGTGCGCGGATCGACGGTGGCGTCCGTGTCGTGGCGATCGGGTGTCATGCGCGCGGGGTCCAGGTGGCTCACGGGAAAGGCAAGGTCCGGTTCGATCCGATAGCGTAACAGCGCGCCGCGAAGATGTCCGCGATGGGGTGGAATCGCTTCCGAGGCCACGGCCGGCGCCAGTGCGCCTTCGGTTGTAAACTTGTCCTGAAGGTCAAGGGAGAGCCAACGGTGTCCAGACAGTCCCCTCGGTTTGCACGCTCAGTTTGCACCTCAGCCTGCATTCACCCGGCCGGGCGTCGTCGTGATTCTGCTCCTTGCCACGCTGACGGTTGTGGCGCCGGCGGTCGCGCAGCAGACGCAGGTCCAGCGCGGCGAATACCTGGCGCGCGCCGGCGACTGCATTTCCTGCCACACCGCCGACGGCGGCGCGCCGTTCGCCGGGGGGTTGCGCCTCGACACGCCGTTCGGCTACATGCTGGCGCCCAACATCACGCCCGATCCGGAGACGGGCATCGGACGCTGGTCCAGCGCGGACTTCTACCGCGCGTTGCACGACGGCGTGAACAAGCGCGGCCAGGACATGTACCCGACGATGCCCTACGACTTCTACACCAAGGCCACGCGCGACGACATCGATGCGATCTACGCGTACCTACGAACGGTCAAGCCCGTACGCAACGCGGTGACCGTCAACCATTTACGCTTTCCTTTCGACCAGCGCTGGTCGATGGCCGCGTGGCGCGAGCTCTATTTCACGGCGGGCGCGTACACACCGGACCCGGCCAGGACCGCGTCCTGGAATCGGGGCGCCTATCTGGTCGAAGGCTTCGGCCATTGCAGCGATTGCCATTCGCCGCGGAACCTGATCGGCGGCATCGAGAAGAGCAAGGATTTCGACGGCGCGGTCATCGATGGCTGGTTCGCGCTCGACTTGACGTCCGATATCACGACAGGGCTGGGCGCGTGGACGGACGAAGAGATCGCGACCTACCTGAAGACCGGCGCCTACAGGGGCAAGACGACGACGCTGGGCCCGATGGCCGAAGTCGTTCGCAACAGCTTGAGTTACCTGACCGACGCGGACCGCACCGCGATGGCCGAATACCTGAAGTCGATTCCGCCTGAATCCAGGCTGCGCACCGGGCGCAAGGCACCCGATCCGACGCGTGCGCGCGGCGCCGCGCTCTACATGGACAACTGCGGCGGCTGCCACCAGGCGACGGGCCGCGGCATTCCCGGCGTGTTTCCGCCGCTCGCGGGGAACGGTGTGGTCGTCGCGCCCGATGCCGGCAACATCCTCAAGGTCGTGGACGCCGGCATCAAGGCGCGCGGCGGTTACATCGCAATGCCGAGCTTCAAGGACCAGTTGACCGACCAGCAGGTGGCCGAGATCGCCAATTACATCCGGACGAGATGGGGCAACAGCGCGGCGCCCAACGTGACTTCCGCGATGGTCGCGAACATGCGCGCGCAAAGCCACTAATTCCGCAGCGTTTGCAGCGTCCCGCAACAAATTGATCCGCCGCACGAAATCCACGAGTACGCTGCCGGACCAGCCGAACGCGAATAGTCCCGACATCGCGATGATCGGGGCCAGCATGCGCCATCCGTCCGGCAGGATGAAGGCGCCGTAACCGACCGTCGTGTAGGTGTTTCCCGCGAAAAAGCCGGCGGACCGCCAATCCGGGATGAGGTTCGCATAGACCAGCGCCACGGTCCAGATGAACATCTCCACCACATGCAGCGCCAGCAACATGAAGACGATGCTTCCCATCAGCAGGTCCGCGCGCCAGCGCGCCGGGCGCTGCATGATCGCCTGCGACCGGCGCAGGACGTGCGTGGTCACGGCCCGTACGCCGGCCGCGTGCACGAGGATGATGAAAACCAGCATGATGCCGCCGAAGAACAGGTCGGCAGCCGGCATGAACGCGGCAAGGTGTTGAAACAGCGGCAAGTCCGCGAGGTCCGTCGCGCCGCGCTCGAGCGCACCCGGAATCTGCTGCAGCGCATCGGGGGATGGAGTGGTCATCGCGGCGGCGTGCGATTGCACAAGGAGGTGGTACGCCCGACAGGACTCGAACCTGTTACCCCCGGCTTAGAAGGCCGGTGCTCTATCCAAATGAGCTACGGGCGCGTAATTTGAAATTTTAGCCGAGATTACGCTTGGAAAGGACCGACAACCATGCCCCTCGACAATCAACTCCGCGCGCGTGACCGGGACTTAGGCGGCGGCTTCATGGTGCGGCGACTGCTGCCCGCCTCGCAGACGCAAGGTGTCGGGCCCTTTGTCTTTTTCGATCATTTCGGGCCCGTCGTAACGCGGCCCGAAGACAATCATGACGTGAGACCGCACCCGCACATCGGCCTCGCGACCGTCACCTACCTGTTCGAAGGCGCGATGCTGCACCGGGACACGCTGGGCTCGGTGCAGCGCATCGAGCCGGGCGCGATCAACTGGATGACGGCGGGACGCGGCATCGTGCACTCCGAGCGCAGGCCGCCCGACCTGTACGACACTGCGCACGTCGTGCACGGCCTGCAGCTGTGGGCCGCGCTGCCGAAGGCGTTCGAGGAGTCGACGCCAGGCTTCCGCCACACACCCGCTGATGCCATTCCCGCCGTTGCGCAGCCGGGGACGCAGATTCGGGTGCTGATCGGCGATGCGTTCGGACAGAGCTCGCCGGTCGAGACATTCGCCCCGACGCTCTATCTGGATGCCGCGATGACGCCAGGCGCCACGCTGCGGTTGCCGTCCCCGGGCGACAGGTTCGAACGCGCGATCTACAGCGTCGATCATCCGCTGGTGGTCGACGGCACGAACGTCCCGGCATTCACGCTGGCGGTCCTGACGCCGGGGACGGACGCGACGATCTCCGCGCCGCTCGGCGCGCGTTGCGCGGTCATCGGCGGTGAACCGCTCGACGGCCCGCGCATCATCTGGTGGAACTTTGTCTCCTCCAGCAAGGAGCGCATCGAACAGGCCAAGGACGATTGGACGAATCAGCGCATGGGCACGATCGCCGGCGAGCACGAGTGGATTCCACTTCCCTAACCGCTGCCCTGCGGTTGATCGCGTAGCCCGGCAAGGTCGACCCGCGCCGCCGTACGTAGCGCATGCAACACCGCGAGAGCGCTCCGCGCTCGAGCCGCATCCCAGCCGCCATAGCGGCAATTGGCGATGAACTTCGCCTCGAGCGCCGCGGCCGACAAGGGCTCGTCGCGCCCGCCGCGAAAATGCCCCTGGCTTGCCTCGCGCACTTCGCCACTTCGCAGCGTGACGCGCATGTGGCCGGTGAACTTTCGCGGATAGGGATTGGCGGGGTCGACGACATAGCGCACGTTTCCTGCCAGCGCGCGCACTGCCGCGTCGTGCACGACCGCTTCTTCGTATTCGCGGAGGCCGGCGTCGCCGCGCAGCATGCCAACGGCGATGGCGTACGGAATGCTGAATTTGGCAGCATAACCGTTGGGCGGATTCTGCTTGGCGGCGAGCGGCTCCCACAACCGGTGCACGATGCCCTCCGCGGTCTTGCATTCGATCGCGACGACCTCGGTCGGCGCAACGCCTTCGGCCACGAGCTTGCGCGCGCAGTCGATGTACGGGTGCGCCATCGTGCCGCAGGCGTAGGGCTTGAACGCGATGTCGGTGCAGAGCCAGCGTGCTCCCGCGCCATCGAGCATGGCGGAAAAGTCGCAGCCGTCGCTGCGCGCGAACGCGTGGAAGAACCCGTGTTCGCCCTCGAACAGCGTGCGCGGCCCGCTGAATCCCGCCTGGGCCAGGCGCGCCGCGCGGTATCCCGCCTGCGCCGCCCAGCCGGGGTGCATGCGCTTGGTCGAAGCCCCCTCCGCCAGGTATTCGATGATGCCCGAGGCCATGCTTCCCGCAATGCCCAGCGCGTTCCACCATTGCGTTTCCGACAGGCGCAGCGCGGAGGAAACGCCCGCCGCCGCACGCCAGTGCGCCGAATACCGCGGTGGGATGAAACCCGGCCTCGTGCACGCGTTTCGGCGCCGGGAGACACAGCCGGCACATCATTTCGCAACCGACGGCGACACCGCGCGCAAAATCGCTGCCCGCCAGCGCATGCCGCTCCGCGGCGGCGGCGACCGCCGGGATGATCACCGCGCCGGCGTGCACCGGGCCGCCTTCGAACGTGTCGTCGAAATCTTCGCCGTGCGCCGCCGTGCCGTTGCACAGCGCCGCGGTGGCGACATCGAAGCCGCCGCCATGGCCGATCAGCGTGCACGCACCCGGTTCCGCGGTCGCGCGCAATGCGGCCTGCACGTAATCGCTGCCGCGGGCGGCGACACACAGGCCCGCGACATCCATCAGCACCGCGTCGCACATTTGCACGACGGCGGCTGGAAGCGCCGGCGGCATGGCGCCGAAGGCGGCCGCCAGCCGTTACGAGACGGACACTTGCGGAAGGGTCATACTCAGTTGCCCATTACTTATTCCGCCTCGATCCTGCTCGCGCGCGCGACCGCGGTGTAGTGCGCGATTTCGTCGGCGATGTACTTGCCGAACTGCGTGGGGGACATAGGCATTACATCGAGCGCCTCGGCATTGAACTTGGCCCGCAGCTCAGGCGAGGCGAGAATCTTGTTGATTTCCTCGTTGAGCCTTTGGGTGATGGCGTCGGGCAATTTCGCCGGCCCGACAATTCCGTACCAGGTAAGACTGTCGAAGCCGTCGTAACCCAATTCCTTGAACGTCGGCACGTTGGGGAGGAGCGGCTGGCGCTTGTCGCCGGTCACGGCGAGCGGCTTGAACGCCCCCGAGCGCACATGGGGCAGCGCGGCGGCGAGCCCCGGAAAGATGACCTGGATCTGCCCGCCCATCGCATCGGTGAACGCCTGGCCGATGCTGCGATAAGGCACGGCCATGCTGGGCACGCCGGAGGCGTGCTTGAACTGCTCCATTACCAGGTGGTTGAGCGTGCCGACGCCGGAAGTGCCATAGTCGACCTTGCGCGGGTTCGCCTTGGCGTAGGCGACGAATTCCTGCAGCGTGTCGACCGGCACCGCGCGCGCAACGACCAACAGGTTGGGTGTGCCGCCCAACATGGCGATGGGCGTGAAATCCCTGACCGCGTCGTAGCCTAAATTCTTCTTCACGGCGGGATTGGTGGCGTGCGTTGCCACGTAACCGATCATCAGCGTGTAGCCGTCGGGCGGCGCGCGGGCCGTCATCTGTGCCGCGATCGCGCCGCCGGCGCCGGCCTGATTGTCGACGACGAAGGCCTGGCCCATGGCGACGCGCAGCCTGTCGGCAACGATGCGCGCGACCAGGTCGACGCCGCCGCCGGGTGCCTGCGGTGCGATGATCTTCACCGGCCGGCTCGGATACTTGTCCTGCGCGATGGCCGGCGCAACGGACGCGGCAAGCATCGCGGCAACGAGCACACGAAGCGGGATGGCCTCCCTGATGCGTCGCATGGACACCTTGCGATGTGTCCTATCCTGCACTTCGCCAAATCCTACGAGAGGTTGCGCCAACGTCCGAATTCGCGGCCGGATTCCACGGCGGATGATAGAGGCGACGAAGTGACCATGTTCATTCGTCCAACCCACTTGTCTAGTATGCGCCTCCCATGAGTCCGGATCGCTCCTTCGCGACCGGCGGGCGCACCATCGAAGGAGACAGAATGATGAACGTGCAAAGTCGTATGGCATTGCTGGTTGCCGCGGTGGCCGGGGCGACGTTACTCGGCGCGGGTTGCGGCGACCAAGGCACCTCCCAACCGGTCGGCCAGAGAACAGGCCCGAGCGCCGACAAGATGGCGTCCGCGACGGACAGGGCAACCACGACAGCCGCGAAAAGCGCCGAGGACGACGCCATTTCCGCCAAGGTCAAGGCCGCGATCGTTGCCGACCCGGGTTTGAGCACGCTGCAAATCGACGTCGACACGAAGAACGCCGTGGTCACGTTGAACGGCACCGTGGACAATGCGATGTCCAAGGAGCGCGCCGAACAGATCGCCCAGGCCGTTGGCGGCGTGCGCTCGGTGGTTGACAACCTGGTCGTGAAGTCCGCATAACGCTTAGGAGGTACAACTCGCCTGCCGCGACGCGGCGGCAGGCGCTGCCTGTAAGCAAGCGCAGATTCTGGCCGAGCCGCACCGGCTAAACCTGCGCGAGGCGCATTCGGAGCATGGAGCGTTCATGGACAACCCGGCCGATCGTGAAGAATCGCGGCGTACTGCGGCGCTGGCGCTGTGGCGCTACGGGCATGACTACCTGAAGGCGGCGCAGGCGCTCAGCGAGAACAACCGCGTCACGTTGAACGAATCGCAGGCGCTCTACCATCTCGCGGCGCAGGGTGTCGAATTCGCGCTGAAGTCGTTCCTGCGCGCAAGCGGCGTTGCGGCTAAAGACTTGAGCGCCCGCGTTGGCCACTCGCTGCAGGACGCGCTGCAGGAGGCGCTGGCCCGCGGGCTGCCGTTCCCACCCATCGAGGCGATACGCACCATCCAGACATTCGCGCCACACCTTCGCGACGACCAGTTCCGCTACCTTCCTGCCGAGTACGGCGAATTTCCCGACCTGACGCCGCTCCTTGCAGCCGGTATCTGGATCCTGTCGCATGTGGCCGAGACTGCCGTCGCCGACTACTACGTCTACTACGGGCGCGGCTCCAAGGACGAGGAAGGCGCAATGCTTCGGCGCCTGCATGCCGATCTGGATGTCACCGCCAGCAAGATTCCATCGCTGCAATAGGCATTTCCGCAAAGGTTGCGGCGTCGCCGGATTCCTACACGACGATCATCGTTTGCCTGAGTGATGGGAGTTGGCGCGCATGCTCCAATTCGCATGCATGTGCCCGGGCGATCGGCGTCCGGCAATTTAGGGAAGAGGAGCTACTCATATGAACTGGGATCGCATCGAAGGCAACTGGAAGCAGTTCACGGGCAAGGTCAAACAGCAGTGGGGCAAGCTCACCGACAGCGACCTTGACGTCATCGCGGGAAAGCGCGATCAACTGGTCGGCAAGATCCAGGAGCAGTACGGCATCAACAAGGATGAAGCGGAAAAGCAGGTGGATCGCTGGAGCAATGCAGTCCACGACGAGAAGGAGACGACATGAAAGCAACGAACCTGACAATGGCAATCCTGGCTGCTGCCGGCCTGTGCATGGCAGGCGGCATCGCCGCGGAGCCGATGAATAAGGATGCGCGGGACACCGCCATCAAGAATGCCGAGGCGCAATACAAGACGGACAAGGCGGCGTGTGACGCAATGTCCGGCAACGCCAAGGACATCTGCATCGAAGACGCGAAGGGCAAGGAAAAGATCGCCAAGGCTGAAGCCGAAGCCGCCTACCAGAACACGCCGAAGACGCGCGAGGCGGCACGCGAGGCTCACGCCGACGCGACCTTTGCAGTCGCCAAGGAAAAATGCGATGACCTGTCGGGCAATGCCAAGGACGTGTGCGTCAAGGAAGCCAAGGCAGCGCATGTTAAGGCCACGGCAGACGCGAAGGTGGACCGCGTAGCAGCCGACACGCAGAAGGTCGCGTCCGAGAAGACGGCTGACGCCCGGAAGGACGCGGCCGAAGATAAGCGCGACGCGGACTACAAGGTCGCGGCCGAGAAGTGCGATTCGCTGGCCGGCGCCGCCAAGGACACTTGCATCAAGGACGCCAAGGCGCGTTTCGGCAAGAGCTGAACGTTCCCTCGCCGGTCCCGGGCTCTCCAGGCCGGGACGGGAATTTCCGCGCCGGGATGCCGCAAGGTATCCCGGCTCTTTTTGGAGCGAAATCATGACTGCATCCAAGGGCAAAGCGTCCACGCCATTTCTTTCCGATGTACGGACGCTGCGAAAGCGCGCGCGGCAACATATCGAAGCGGGGGCGGTCACATCGAACTATGGCGCCGATGCCGACCAGGTTTGCCGCGTTCTCAATCAGGCGCTGGCAACGGAAATCGTTTGCGTTCTGCGCTACAAGCGGCACTATTTCATGGCCAAGGGAATTTCCTCGGACTCCGTCAAGGCCGAATTTCTGGCGCACGCAAACGAGGAACAGGCGCACGCGGACGCGATCGCCGACCGGATCGTCCAGCTCGGCGGGGAGCCCGACCTCAATCCCGAGGGCCTCGCGACCCGCAGCCATTCGGAATATGTCGCAGGTTCCACGTTGCGAGACATGATCAAGGAGGACTTGATCGCCGAGCGCGTGGCCATCGAAAGCTACCGCGAGATCATCACCTGGCTGAGCGGCAGGGATTCGACGACGCGCAAGATGCTGGAGGGAATTCTCGCCGTCGAAGAGGAACATGCCGAGGACATGGCGTCGCTGCTCACCCGGATTACGCAATAGGGAGCACTGTACGGGGAACCGCTCTGGCGGTATGCTGGCCGTAGGACAATTCCTACCGGCGATTCGACGATTGCCCTCTCAACCCGTAGGACGCCGCAGGAAAGAATGATGGCGTTCCCACCCGGCGTGCCGATCCATGGCACTTTCCCGCGACCATGCGCCTGTCGTTGCGCTTCGTGCTTCCGCTGCTGCTCGCCCTGGGCGCCTTCGCGTGGGCGGCGGTGCCGCTCGTCGACGCGTGGATGACCCGCTGGTATATCCGCGACCTCGACACCCGTTCCACCTTCGTCGCCAAGGCCGTCCAGGAGCCGCTGGGCGACCTGGTGCGCTCAGGGTCCAACGCGAAAATCGCCAGCTACTTCAATGACCTGACCGACGACGAGCGCCTCTATGCGGTCGGCTTGTGCACCAGCGGCAACGCCATCGTAATCGCCTCCACCGCCTTTCCGGCGGAAATCAAATGCCCCGACGTCGCGTCCTATGCGGCGAGGGAACGCACGATCGCGACTCCCCACGGGCCGCTCCACGTGACGGTCCGGGCCGTCCCCGTGGAATCGACGCCGGGCGCGACGATAATCCTCGTGCACGACCTGGCCTTCCTCGCCAGCCGCACGGAGGAATCGCGGCGTTACCTTTTCTATTTCTTCCTGGCCTTGAGCGCCTGCGTCGCGCTGATTACGGTCGTGATCGCGCAGCTGTCATGGCGCGGCTGGGTGGCGGGGCTGCGCGCCCTCCTCCATGGCGAGGGAATCCTGCGGCGCTCGCAGAAGGCGACCGCGCCCGAATTGAAACCCATCGAGCGCGACGTGAGCGCGCTGTTGCGCGATCTGGAGCGCGTCTATCGCCCGGTCGACGAAAGCCAGCAACGCTGGACACAGGAGATGCTGCGCGCGACGCTGCGCGGGGAATTGCGGGGCAACCACATCATTGTCGTCTCGAACCGGGAGCCGTACATTCACGTGCGCACGCCGGCGGGCATTCGCATCCAGCATCCCGCCAGCGGGCTCGTCACGGCATTGGAGCCCGTCATGCGCGCCTGTTCCGGGACCTGGATCGCGCACGGCAGCGGCTCGGCCGACCGCGAAACGGTCGACCGCGACGATCATGTCGACGTCCCGCCGGACAATCCGACGTATCGCGTCCGCCGGATCTGGCTCACGCCCGACGAAGAGGCGGGTTATTACGCGGGCTTCGCCAATGAAGGCTTGTGGCCGCTGTGCCACAACGCGTACGTCCGGCCGACGTTTCGCAGGGCCGACTGGGACTACTACCGGCTGGTGAACGCGCGCTTCGCCGATGCCGTCGTGAAGGAGGCCAACGGCGACGACCCGGTCGTGCTGGTGCAGGATTATCACTTCGCGCTGCTTCCGCGACTCATCCGGGAACGGCGGCCGAATGCCACGGTCATCACCTTCTGGCACATCCCCTGGCCCAACCCGGAGGCCTTCGCGATCTGCCCCTGGCGCACCGAATTGCTCCACGGCCTCTTGGGCAGCAGCATCCTGGGCTTCCATACGCAGTTCCATTGCAACAACTTCCTCGACACCGTCGACCGGCTGGTGGAAGCGCGCGTCGACCGCGAGACCTTCACCGTGTCCCACGGCGGCGAAGACACGGCGGTCCACCGGTACCCCATTTCGATCGAGTGGCCGCCGGTCGCGCTGGCGACCGCCGCCAGCGTCCCCGAGGCGCGCGAAGCGGTCCGCGTGCGCCTCAACCTTCCGCGCGACCACAAGCTGGGCGTCGGCATCGAGCGGCTGGATTACACCAAAGGGATCGTCGAGCGCTTTCGCGCCGTGCAGCGGCTGCTCGAGCTCGACCCCAAGTGGGTGGGCAATTTCACGTTCGTGCAGATTGCGGCGCCTAGTCGGTCGACGATCGATGCCTATCGCGGCTACACCGGACGTGTGCACAAGGTGGCCGAAGAAATCAACGCCCAATTCGCCGGTGCGGCGCGTCCGCCGATCATTCTGCTCGCCCAGCACCACGAGCCCGAAGCCGTGTACGAATATCATCGGGCCGCCGACCTGTGCTTCGTGAGCAGCCTGCATGACGGCATGAACCTCGTCGCCAAGGAGTTCGTTGCCGCGCGTGACGACGAACAGGGCGTGCTGATCCTGTCCCAATTCGCCGGCGCCTCGCGCGAGTTGCCCGAAGCGCTGATCGTCAATCCCTACGACGCCGATCAGTGCGCCGCCGCCCTTCGCGTGGCGCTGACGATGTCCAAGGAGGAACAGCACGACCGGATGCGCCTGATGCGCAATATCGTCCGCGAGTTCAACGTGTATCGCTGGGCCGGCCGCATGCTTCTCGACGCCGCGACGATGCGGCAGCGCCGCCGCTTCGACGCCGATGTCGGCAGCAAGGCGATGCTGGTCGACGGATAACGCGGCATGTTGATCCCGCGAAGTCCGTGGTTCCGCCGCGCCCGGCCGTCGCCGCACCCGCTGACGCGCAACTGCGCGCTCTTCCTCGACATCGACGGAACGCTGGTGGAAGACGCGGCGACGCCCGACGACGTGCGCATCGACGCGAAGCTGATCAAGGCGCTGCCACGCGTCGCGGCGCAGCTGGGAGGCGCGCTGGCGCTGATCACCGGCCGGTCGATCAGCGGCGTCGATCGCCTCTTTCCACAGCTCCGCCTGCCCATGGCGGGCGAGCATGGATGCGAACGCCGTGATGCGGAGGGCACGATTCACCTGCACGCGCCGGACCCCATCACTCTTTCCAAGATACGGCAGCTGGTCGAGGACCTCGCGGGCCGGCACCCCGGACTCTACCTCGAGGACAAAGGCAACACGCTGGCATTGCATTATCGCGAAGTGCCGCAATTGGCCGGCCACGTGCATCGCGTGCTGCGCTCCACGGTAGAGGCGCTGGGTGGAGGAACGTACGACCTGCAACCGGGGAAGCGGATGCTGGAGGTGCGCCCCGGCAGTCGCGACAAGGGAACGGCCATCGCCGATTTCATGCGCGAGGCGCCCTTTGCCGGCCGGCGCCCGGTATTTGCCGGCGACGACAAGGCCGACGAATACGGATTCGCCGTCGTCGACAGTCACGGCGGCTGGTCGATCAAGGTAGGCCAGGGCCGCACGCGCGCGAGCTACCGCTTGAAAGACACTGCGGCCGTCCTGGATTGGCTGCTGACACCCATGACCGGCGAGCCGGGCACCTCCGACAGCGGCAGCGAGCCTTGCGCAACCTCGACCTCGCGCTGATTGGCAACGGCCGTGTCGGCGCGCTGTTGACGGAATCCGGCACAATCGTCTGGAGTTGCTTCCCGCGCTTCGATGGCGACGCGAAGTTCTGCGCGCTGCTGGACGATGAACCCGACGCGACGGCGGACGGCCTGTGGTCCATCGAACTGGTCGACGGCGTGCGCACGGAGCAGGCGTACGTCACGAACACGGCGGTGCTGCTGACACGGCTCTTCGACGGCACGGGCGGAGTGGTCGAGATTACGGATTGCGCGCCACGCTTCTTCCAGTATGGGCGCCTGTTCCAGCCGATGACGATCGTCCGCTCGATACGCCGCGTCGCAGGCAGTCCGCGCGTCGTCGTCCGCCTGCGCCCCAGCGACGGCTATGGCCAGTCGCGGCCGCAGCGGACGGTGGGCAGCAATCACCTGCGCTATGTCAGCAACGACGTCACGCTGCGGGTGACGACCGACGCGCCGATCACGGCCATCCTCGAGGAACGAGCGTTCCTGCTCGAAGACTCCGTGACATTGCTGCTGGGCGCCGACGAGGCCATCACTCACGACGTGCGTCAGGTGGGACGCAGCTTCATCGAGGAAACGCTCGGATATTGGCGGACGTGGGTGCGCCATCTCGCCATCCCCTTCGAATGGCAGGACGCCGTCATTCGCGCCGCCATTACGCTGCAGCTCAATACCTTCGACGACACCGGAGCGATCATTGCGGCCATGACGAGCTCCATCCCCGAGGCGCCCGATTCCGGCCGCAACTGGGACTATCGCTACTGCTGGCTGCGCGACAGCTATTTCGTGGTGAACGCATTGAATCGGCTGGGCGCCACCGAAACTATGGAGAACTATCTGCGTTACATCGTCGGCATCGTCGCGGGCGTCGGCGATGGGCCGCTGCAGCCCGTCTATCGCATCAACGGCGACGCCGCACTGACGGAACGGGACGAAACGGCCCTGCCCGGCTATCGCGGCATGGGACCGGTTCGCATCGGCAACGATGCCTACCGGCAGGTGCAGCACGACGTCTATGGTTCGGCGATCCTGGCCGCGACGCATACCTTCTTCGACCGGCGCTTGACGCGATGGGGCGACAAGGCGCTGTTCGAACGTCTCGAACCGCTGGGCCACCGCGCGATTGCCGCTCACGACAAGCCCGACTCCGGAATCTGGGAACTGCGCGGCAGGTCGCGCGTGCACACATTCTCGAGCGTCATGTGCTGGGCCGCGTGCGACCGCCTTGCGCTCATAGCGGCGCGCCTGCGATTACCGGAACGCGCGCAGGAATGGGCCGCCGCGGCCTCCACCATCCGCAACTTCATCACGACGAATTGCTGGAACGAGCAGCGCGGCAGCTACGTCGGCGCCGTCGGCGGAACGGAAATAGACGCGAGCTTGCTGCTGCTGGCGGAGCTCAATTTCACCGCGCCGGATGATCCGCGCTTCGTCTCCACCGTCCATGTCATCGAGCGCGAATTGAAGCGCGGCGACTATGTCTTTCGCTACGTGGAAAAGGATGACTTCGGCACGCCCCAGAATGCGTTCGTCGTGTGCACGTTCTGGCTGATCGGAGCGCTTGCCGCCACCGGCCGGGTCGAAGCCGCGCGCGGGTGGTTCGAAAAGCTGCTGACGCTGCGAAACCGCCACGGGCTCCTCGCCGAGCACCTCGACCCGGGAACCGGGGAAGCATGGGGCAACTTCGTCCAGACCTACAGCATGGTGGGACTGATCCAGGCCGCTATCCGGCTTTCGGTGCCGTGGGAGGATGCGTTCTGATCGCCCTCATTTCCCGAAATCACGTCTCCAGCTTCGCATCCATCGTGATCTCGGCATTGAAGAGCTTCGAAACCGGGCATCCCAGTTTGGCCTTGTTCGCGATCTCCTGGAATTTCGCGTTGTCCGCTCCCGGGATCCGGGCGGACACCGTCAAGCGGCTCGACGTGATTGCGAATCCGGCGCCGACCTTCTCGAGCGTGACGTCGGCATGTGTCTCGATCTTCTCCGCCGTCAATCCCGCTTCGCCGAGCATCAGCGAAAGCGCCATCGAAAAGCATCCGGCATGCGCGGCGCCGATCAGCTCTTCCGGATTCGTGCCGGGGCCGTTCTCGAAGCGCGCCTTGAAACCGTAAGGCGCTTCCTTGAGTACGCCCGACTCGGTGGAAATGGTGCCGCCGCCGTCCTTGATGCCGCCTTTCCAGACGGCCCATGCCTTCTTGATCATGTCCACTCCGCCAGGCGTTGCGGCGCAAGCGAAGAGTCCAGGTTTTCGACGGCGAAGCCCCAATTGATCAGCTTGTCGAGTACCGCGTTCACGTAATCCGCACGCACGTTCTGATAATCGAGGTAGTACGCATGCTCCCATACATCGAGCGCAAGCAACGGTTGCATGCCCTGCGTCAGCGGCGTGTCAGCATTGGCGGTCGTGATGACTTTCAGCGTGTCGCTGTCGAGCACGAGCCATGCCCAGCCGCTACCGAAGTGGTCCGTCGCCGCCGTCGCCAGCTCGTTCTTGCAAGCCTCCACCTCCCCGAACGACGCCTCGATCCGCTGCTTGAGTTCCGCCGGGGGCGCTCCTCCGCCTTTGGGCCGCAGGCTCCGCCAATAGAAGGCGTGGTTCCACGCCTGTGCGGCATTGTTGAAGATCTTCGCCTTGCCGGGCTTGCCGGCGGTAGTGGCGATGATCTTTTCGAGCGGCAGGTTGGCCAGGTCCGTCCCGGCCACCAGCTTGTTCAGCGTATCGACGTATCCCTTGTGGTGCTTGCCGTAGTGGAATCCGATCGTCCTCGCGGAAATCACGGGGTCCAGCGCATCTTCTGCGTAGGGCAATCGTGGCAGCGCATGCGGCGCGGTCTTTTCGACGTTGGCGGTCTTGTTCATGGAATTTCCCTCATGGAGATGCGGCGCTAGGAGTTGCGTTCCTCCTGCTTGGACTGCTCTTTCGCGTTTCTGCCTTCGCGCTTGTTGTCCGCGGATTTCCCTTCGGGGGCGCCCTTGCGTTCCGCTGCGGCCGGTGGTTGAGGTGCCGGCGGCGCGTTGCGACGTGCGTCAGCCGACCGCTCCGGAGGCGCGTTGGCCGTCGGTGGCGAAGCCGTCGGCGGTTTCGGAGCATTCGCCTTTTCCGGAGTTGCGCGTGGCGCAGGCGGCTATTCACGCGGCGCTGCGCCGTAGCCGGCGGTCGCGCAACCGATTGCGGCGCCATGGCGGACTGCGTACGCGATTCCGGTGGCGGTCCTCGCGTTTCCGGCGGCCGCGGGACATTTTGCGGGCGTGCGTTCGCCGATTGCGTGCGCGATTCCGGTGCTCCCCGCGTTTCCGGTGGTCCGCGCGTTTCCGGTTGTCCGCGCGTTTCCGGTGGAGTGACGGTCGGCGGCCGCGGCACAGTTTGCTGCGGAGCCATCGCGGATTGCGTCCGTGATTCCGGTGATGTGCGCGTTTCCGGCTGCGTTGCCGTCGGCGGCCGTGGGACGTTCTGCGGTCGTGCCATCGCAGATTGCGTACGCGATTCCGGTAGTCCACGGGTTTCCGGCGGGGTATTCGCCGGTGGCCGCGCATTGTCCTGCGCCGAACCCAGCGGCGAAGTCATCCGTTCGGTACGCTGCTCCTGCTTCGCGTTCGCCACGCTCGGCGTTTGCGGTGCGCCGGCATTGATTGGCGGACGCGCCACCGTTGCCGGCGGTTCGTTGCGCTGATTGGCATTCGCCGTCGCGTTGCCCTTTTCTGGAGGCGGTCCCTTGTCCTGCTGCCCCTTGTCCGCCGGCTGCGCCACGCGTCCTGCCGGAGCGGGCGGCGGCACTGCCGTGGGCGCCGGCGCCTGTTTCGCGACGACGACGTGCGCAGGCGGCGCCGCGGCCGGCGTGGCCGGCTTGAGCGCGGCGCGCGAGTTGGTATCGAGCGGAACGCCAGGTTTTGCCGCAAGTTGCTGCTGCTGAGCCGCGAATGCCGGCGGGGGCGCGGGCGGTGCGTTGCGAACGACCACCGGGCGCGCCGCATCTTGCGCCGGCGGCTTATGTCCCGGCGCCGCGGCGCCCGTCACGCTGGCTTGTACGGGCGCAACGGACGCGACATGCGCGACCGGCACCTTCACGATGGTCTCCGGCGACACGCGCATCGCGACCCGCGCCACCGGTTGCGATTGGGCGAAGGCCGTAGTTGGCACCGCGACCACAGCGCCTTGCACGCGCTGGTTCGCATACACGACGTTGCTCACGTTCGTGTTGTTGTAATAGTTGTTGATGACGGTCGTATTGACGACCGTATTGCTGCGATTGACGTTTTCGAAATAGGTGCGGCTGACGGCATACGCCGGCCGGTAGACTTCACGCGGCCCGAGCGGGAACCACGCTACGCCGCCGATGTTCCCCGTGGAAACGGCGATCTGGAAGTTCGCGCCGCCGACGAAGGCGACCAGCGCGGGCGCATAGACGGCACGTACTTGCAGCGGCCCCGGCACCCAGCACCACGACCCGCTCACGATGAGCCCAGCGGCCATAGTGGGAAACCGCAAAGCCCCACGGGGCATTGTCAACCCACGTCCATCCCCAGGGATCGACCCACGCCCAACGGCCATCGGAATAAGGCGACCAACCTGCAACGACACGATTCGGAACCCAGACATTGCCGTAGTCCGCTTCGACACGCCATGTGCCATTGGCGTCGAGATCTTCATATCCGATCACGTCGGGCGAAACGTAGCGCGCGGAGACCGCGGTCTCGCCACGCCGATCGCGTTCGCTGGCCCATTGGTCGAAGACGTCGGCCTGCGGGACGCCGATCTGCTCGTAGTCGCGCAGACCGGTGCCGGCGAAGCGATACGAGTGCTGCGCGTCGACGACATAGGACGCGCCCTCGCCGTAGACGTCACCCTGCCCGCTACGGACGATCACCGCCGTCGTATTACCTGCGGGGTCGACGTCGATCCGGTAGTCCCCGATGCGGCGCACCGAGAACGCGAGGTTCGGCGTATCGATCTCGAAGACGTCGTCGGGCCCGAGACGCCGCACGCGTACGGTGAGCGTTCCCTGCGCCAACTGCATCTGCGCGACACGGTCATCGAGGTTGAGCACGGTCAGGCTGGTGGCGCTGCCCATGCGAATAAAGGCATTGCCAACCTGCAATTCCGAACGTGCGCCGGCGTCCGCCCACAGACGGTCCCCGGTCACCAAGGGTCGGTTCAGCGTTGCAAGCACCCAGTCGTCCTCGCCGGCCGGGGAGAAGCTCACCGCGCCCTGGATATACCCCAACCGGGCGACCCGCGACGGTGGATCGGCGTTCGCCCAACCTGCGAAGGCAAACACGGCTACACCCAGCAGTAGCGCAACGAAACGGCGGGAACGATCAATCTTGTCCATCTTGATTTCCTCCATCAAGAGGCCTGCTTGTGTTTGAAGAATTGGATTTCACGTTCATGTTGCTTGGCTGCCTCGAGCGTCCTGAATGTGCCCAAGTTGCGCCTTCGCCCGCTTGCGTCCTTCTTTATGGAGTAAAGACGAAATTCCCCGGTCTTGAGTTTCCTGATCATGGCGAGCTCCAATCACCCCTTACTTTCCGTCATCCTTGCCGACCTGGTTGCCGATGACGCCGCCTACGACGGCGCCCCCGACCGTGCCGAGGGCGCTACCTTGCGTCAGCGCAGCGCCGCCAACGCCGCCGACCGCCGCACCGATCACGGTGTCCTTGTCGCGCGTCGACATCCCACTGCAGCCCGTCAGGAGCTGAACCGATGCGAACATCGCGGCAGCCATTGCCGCCTTCTGAAATGAAGTCGTGGTCATGGTGTGCCTCCTGCCTTATTTGCGATTGCGGTTGTGGCGAAGGCGGACGCGTCAGCTCTCAGCACTGAGCATCGGAACCGGCGCTGATGCCTTTCGCGACAACCTGTCCAGGGGATGGCGCGCCAGCTGCGCGCCATCCCGAATGATCGTTGCGCTAGCCGCTTTGCGTGGACGTCACCAGGTTGTCGACGACGTCACGCACGCCCTCCACGTTCGAGGCGAGTTGCTTCGCGCGATCCTTGAGCGGTGCGGAGTCGACCGAGCCGCTCAGGGTCACGACGGAATCCTTAGTCGCGACGCCGATCTGCAGCGAACGCAATCCAGGCTCTGCCAGGAACGCCGCTTTCACCTTCGCGGTGAGGGTCGCGTCGTCCATGGCCCCTGCGGTCTTGTTCGCGGCGTCACTGGTGGCGGCGGATATCTTGTCCGCGGCTTCGTTGGTCTTGGCGGCCAACTTGTCCGCAGCCTGATCGGTCTTGGCGGAGATCTTGTCCGCCGCGCGATCGACCTTCTGGCCGACCGTCTCCGATGAGTTGCGCTGCTCGCAGCCCGTGGTGGCCAGCGCGGTTCCGAGGACAAGCGCTGCCACGAAAATTGATCCTCGCTTGAGGTCATCCATTGCAAACTCCTTTCTCAACGTCCGATCCCCGCCACGACAAGCGGCGGGACCGATTGGAACTCGGCACTGATGCATCGGTGATGCATAGGCCCATGATGCGAATATGCCAATCGCCAGGGTATCGGCCGGGCTCGACAGTTCCTGTAGGAGCCCATTCGATCGGGGTGTAGGCGCACTTCGTCGCGCGAGATGGGGCTATTCGGCGGATGCGCGAACGCCGCTTTCGGCGGTCACGCGCCATACGACGTCGCCTACGTCATCGGCGATCAGCAGCGCGCCCCGGCGATCCAGCACAACGCCTACAGGCCTGCCCAATGCGGCGCCGTCGGCGCTCAAGAAGCCGGTCAACACCTCGACCGGGTCGCCCGAGGGCTTGCCATTGCGGAACTGCACGAAAATCACGCGATATCCGCTGTGTGGATTGCGGTTCCACGAGCCATGCTGGCCGACGAAGACGCCGCTGCCATATTGCGGCAACAGCGCGTTGCGCTCCGCAAAGGTCAGGCCCAGCGACGCCGTGTGCGAACCGAGCGCGTAGTCGGGCACGATGGCCCGCGCCACCAGGTCGGGCCGTTGCGGCTGCACCCTCTCGTCGACATGACGGCCGAAATAGCTGTAGGGCCAACCGTAGAATCCGCCCTCCTTGACGGACGTCAGGTAGTCGGGAACAAGATCGCTGCCCAGTTCATCGCGCTCGTTCACGACGGTCCACAGAACGCCCGACGCCGGCTCCCACGCAAGGCCGTTGGGATTGCGCAATCCGGACGCGAAGACGCGGTGCGTTCCCGTCCTGGGATCGACCTCCCAAATCGCTGCCCGCTCCGCTTCGACCTCCATGCCCCGTTCAGCGACATTGCTGTTCGAGCCGACCGTCACGTAGAGGCGGGATCCATCGGGACTCGCGATAAGGTTCTTGGTCCAATGGTGGTTGATCGTTCCCGCGGGCAGGTTGGTCACCAGCGTGCCCGGCACGGTGATATGGGTGTCGCCGGTTCGGTAGGGAAAGCGCACGACGGCGTCGGAATTCGCGACGTAGAAATCATTGCCGACGAGCGCCATCCCGAACGGCGAATGCAGGCCTTCGAGGAACGTGGTCCTGACTTCGGGCACGCCATCTCCATCGGCGTCGCGCAACAGCGTGATGCGATCCGCGCTTGGCACGCCCGCGCCGGCACGCTTCATCAGCGCCCGCGTGAACCAGGCCTTGATGCCCTTGTTGTCCTCGGGCTTGGGTGGGGCATTTGTTTCGGCGACCAGCACGTCGCCGTTGGGCAGGACATATAGCCATCGCGGATGCGCAAGCCCCGTCGCAAAGGCCGCGACCTGCGTCCCTGCGATCGCCGCTGGTTTCTCGCCTGCCGTCCAGCCCTTCGCCGGCGCGACATTCACCGTAGGGATAAGCGTTCGCGTGGGTTCGGGCAGTTGTGGCTCGGGCCCGATGCCCGCGGAAAGCGGCAGGTGCGCTACTTCACTGCAGCCCGCAAACAACGCGGCAAGCGCAATGGTTATCGCGAGCCGCGCCGGCGCAGCGCCAACCCGCCGCGGCGGACTCCGTTGGCGCTGCATGACGGCAGGTTTCGCTCTAACGGAAGACACGCCCGATGAAGAAACCGAGCACCAGCGCGCCGGCGACGCTGATCAGCGGGCGCGCGCGCACTTGACCCGAGGCCGCATCGGCAATCGCCGCCGACTTGTCCGCCAGCTGCTTGGTGTTTGCCGCGACCCATTCGGCCGCCGAAGTGCCCGCCGTGGCCACCTTGTCGATGGTCTGGTGCGCCACCGCAGTCGCACTTTGCACCGCGGGTGTCGCCTTCTGGGCGACGTCGTCGACCATGTGATGGGCGCGACTGGCGGCGCCGGAGACCGTATTGGTCATGCTGTTGGTGTTGGTTCCGGGCATGGTGTTGGTTCCGGGCATGGTGGTGGTTCCGGGGATTGCACTGGAAGTTGTGTTCATAGCCACTCCTTGCTTCAAGCTAGTTCTGTTCGCGATCCGGCACGCCAACCTCTCGAGCAGGCTGGTCGCCGACGTTGTCAACGCGCAGACCATTCGCCCTGCCACCCCGCCTATGCAGCGCGCGGCCGGATCGGTCTGCGTTTAGATTGTGGGCGGGATCGGCACGCGGTACATCCGGAATTGCGACGATCCTTTTGTCGGACAAACAGACCCTTGATGTAGGGAAGGCGTGTAGGCGGACGCCGACGGCGGATTAGGAGCGGTGTCGACAACATCGCCCACCGGCTGACGCTAGGGTTGGATCTGCAAGTGCGTTGCCTTCGGGCCATCGCGGTCGTCGGTCGATCTACTCTCGATGCGGAGGGATCCAATGGAAAACATGCAAATCGAAACCCCTCACAAGCTCGCCGAGTTGGCGAAGTGCGCCCACCCCGGATGCATTTGCACGGTCGAGGCGGGTGAGCAGTACTGCAGCGATTACTGTGCGGCGCAAGCCAACGCCGACAAGGCGGCGTCCGACGATAACGAGTGCCACTGCGGCCATCCGGAATGCGCGGCGATGGTCTCGAGCCCGTTACCGCCCGTGGGCCGCGAGGTCTCCTAAACTCGAGCGGCAACGGCATACCCGTTTGCTGCGGCCGCAGCATGGCGGCCGCATGGTATGTCGCGCGGCCGCCTGCCGGACCTGACCATGGACAGGCACGAAGCGGAGCCCTCCGATCGCCATTTCGCCATCGAAGAAAAGGGCGACCGAATTGCGCTCCGGGGCGTGCTCGATATACAGGCGCTGGCCGGCGCGGAAGGCCTTCTGAAAACCCGGCAAGGAAAAGGAAAGGCTCGCGCGCTCGACTTGAGCGGCCTTGACGGTCTCGATACGCCGGGCGCGCTGCTGCTATGCGGGCTGCGCAATGACCATGTGGAATTGACCGGGGTCCGGCCCGAGCACAAGGCGCTCCTGGAACTCGTTTGCGGGCTGGATTTGAAACCCCTGCCCAAGGTGCCGGTAGTCCCGCGCTGGCGCGAATTCGTCACGCAGTTGGGCAAGGGCTTCGACGACGGCTGGCGCGACTTGCTGGACGTCATCGCATTCATCGGCCGCGCGGCAAGCGCGGTCGGCCACGCCATCTTCCATCCCCGTGAATTCCGGCTTCCGGCCATTTCCCGCCAGGTCCGCGAAACCGGCGTCGATGCGCTGCCCATCGTCGGATTGCTGGCCGTGATGATCAGCATCGTCATCGCCTATCAGGGCGTCGCGCAACTGCGTCCCTACGGAGGCGAGGACCTGACGATCGATCTGGTCGCGGTGTCGATGTTGCGCGAGATGGGCGTGCTGATCACCGCGATCCTCGTCGCCGGCCGCTCGGGTTCTGCTTTCACGGCGGAGATCGGCGTCATGAAAGCGCGCGAGGAAATCGACGCCCTCAAGGTGATGGGACTCGATCCCATGGTGCTGCTCGTCGTGCCGAGGCTGGTCGGTCTGGTGATCAGCTTGCCTTTGCTTACGTTCTACGCCGACATGATGGGCCTGGCGGGCGGGGCCGTCGTCGGCAACGTCCTGCTCGGGACGTCGCCGCAACAGTACCTGGAACATGCGCGCACGGCGGTCGACGGCAGCGATCTTTTCGTCGGCTTGTTCAAGGCGCCCATTTTCGCGTTCGTGATCAGCGTCGTGAGCTGCATGCACGGATTGCGCGTCCGGGGTTCGGCGGAAAGCGTCGGCCGGGAGACCACGCGCGCGGTCGTCAAGGCGATCTTCCTGGTGATCGTGTTGGACGCGCTCTTCTCCGTCCTGTTCGAGAAGCTCGGGCTATGAGCGCCTCAGCCAGCAACGCAGCGAAGCGCGACACCATCCTTTCCGCGCAAGGGATCGTCAACCGCTTCGGAAGGCAGGTCGTGCACGACAAGATCGGGCTGGAGATCCTGCGTGGCGAGGTGCTCGGGATCGCCGGCGGTTCGGGATCCGGCAAGTCGGTGCTGCTCAAGACGCTCACCGGCCTGCATCAGCCGAACGCCGGCAAGGTGCTCGTCAATGGCAAGCCCATCGAGACGATCGGGGCTGCGGAGCGGGCCTCGCTCATCGGCGTGCTGTTCCAGCAGGGCGCGTTGTTCTCGTCGCTGTCGGTGGCGCAGAACATCATGCTTCCGGTTCGCGAGCATACGACTCTGCCCGCCCCGCAGCAGGAACGGATCGCGGCGATGAAACTCGAACTCGCCGGCATGCCTGCCGACAGCGGGATCAAGCTTCCGTCGGAGCTTTCCGGCGGCATGGTCAAGCGCGCCGCCTTCGCGCGCGCGCTGGCACTCGATCCGAAGATCCTTTTCTTAGACGAGCCCACGTCCGATCTCGATCCGCTGACCGCGAGCGGAATCGACGCCATGATCGGGCAGCTCAACAAGAGCCTGGGCGTCACCTTCGTCATCGTCACGCATGATCTCACGACGCTGTTTACGCTCTGCGATCGCGTGGCGATCCTGGTCGACAAGAAAATCACCATCGATACGCTGCAGCATCTGTTGCGATCCGACCATCCGTGGATCCACGATTTCCTCCACGGCCCGCGGGCGCAAGGCGCGATGACAGCGAGGAAGCAAACCCATGGAAACGGATAAGCGCTACTTCATCGAGGGCCTCTTCATCATCGGGTTTTCCATCGCCGCGGCACTGTTCGCCGTCTGGCTGGTGAACACCGGCCACCGCGACGACGTGATCTACCGCATCCATTTCGCTGAATCCGTCAGCGGGTTGGCCCTGGGCGATCCGGTGAAATTCCACGGCGTCGACGTCGGGTCCGTCAACGCCATCGGCCTCGATCCGGGCAACGCGCAACTCGTGCAGGTGGATGTCAGGCTGCGCAAGGACACGCCGGTCAAGACGGATACCCGCGCCAGTCTCAAGCTGAAGGGCATCACCGGCGTCGTCTTCGTCGAGCTGGACGGCGGAAGCCCCGGCGCGCAGACGCTGGTGGCGGCGACGGCGGCGGGCGAGATCCCCGAGATCCCTTATGAAAAGAGCGCCCTCACCAACATCCTCGATCAGCTGCCGCGAGTAATTTCGAAATTCTCGGCACTCGAGGACAAGGCGTCGAAAGTGGTGTCCGACGTCGCCGGAGTGACAAAGGAAGTCAAGGAAGACCCCTCAGTGCTGCTGCGGGGTCGAAAAGAGAAGAGCGCGCCACACAGCGCGAAGCCGGAATTTACAAGTCCGAGGGTCCCGTAGCCGCACAGCCGCCTAACCAATTGCCCGCAACCGCGCTATGTCGCGCGCATCGTGTTCAGAGCGCACTTAAGGCGCGCGCTCACTGCGGCGCCATTCAATGCGCGCGCCGGCGCGTCGCCGCGGCTTTCTGCGCGGCCTTGCGAAGCCCGGACGGACCCTTTGTCGCGACGGCCTTCACCGCGGCGGCATGTAAGCTGCCCGGCCCCCGCTTGACCGCGCTCTGGTGTGCTTGCCGCGCCAGCGCCGCATGCGACGCGGAAGTCTTGGGCGCCTTCTTCAGTACTCCGAGCGCGACGCGCGCGCGCTTCATCGGCGTTTCGCTGCTTGGGGCTCGCATCGCGGCATGAGCAGCGGGCTTCTTGGCGCCCGGCGCCGGCGGCAACGGCACGCCGGCCTTACGCGCTTTCGACAAGCCGATGGCGATCGCCTGTTTCGCAGAGCGCGCGCCGTGCTTGCCCGCGCGAATGTGATGAATCTCCTCGCGCACGAATTCGCCAGCTTGGGTCGAGAGTGCCTTGCCCTGCCTGGCGTCTCGCTTGGCACGTTGGATCGTGATCTTGTCCGGCATGGGCGCCTCCTTGAGATTGAACGGGGCAAATCTAGCGTGACGTGGCCTGCCAAAGGGCAATCGTCGCACCCGTTGGATCGACAAGAATGCTGAACGAGCCCATGTCCTTCACTTCGGTGACATCCTTCATCACGGTCGCGCCGAGCGATTTCGCCTTCTTGGTCGCGGCGGCGACGTCATCGACCAGCACATAGGGCAACCATGCCGACGGAGCTCCCGGCACCGGATTCGTCATCATGCCGCCGCCTGTGCCCTCGCCTACGTCGATCATTGTGTAGCTGCCGTTCCCCGTTGGCATGTCCTCGAGTTTCCAAGCGAAGAGTTCGCCGTAGAAGGCCTTCGCCTTGGGAAGGTTGTTGGTATTGAGTTCGGCATGCACGAAGGGGTTCGCCATAACTCGATCCTCCTGTTTGGCCATGGGAAATGAAACTGCAGCCGAGCAGCGCGCTCGGTGCGCGGGTGCTATCGTCGGATCGAGGTCTCGAGAACGTTGTCGAGTTCGGGATCCGCGGTGAGCGGCAGACCGGTCAGCGGATCTGCGTGCGTTCCAAATTGCCGGCGTTCGCGCTCCGCTTCGTCGGGCGAGTAGGGCAGCGCGGATTCGCTCCATGCGGTCCACCCGCTGTCGCGCCAACGCGAAACACGCTGGTCGATGTCGCCGGCACCGGTTATCGCGCATCACCGCGGCGGCGCGTTGCGCGTGCCCCGCGATCCGCGCGGCCTCGCGCCGCACCGATTCAGCGGCGCGGCGCGCGTGACCTTCAATGGCACCCTCCTCCGTCAGCGCCCCGATCAACGCTCCGGCGATTGCTCCCAGCGATGCGCCCGTGAGCGCCATCACCATCGGACTCGCCGCGTCAATGGGCCCGGCGCCGGGAACGGCGAAACCCGTCAGGCTGGCAGCCAATCCCAGCGTACCGCCGAGGAGGCCGCCCAGTCCCGCGCCCGTTTCGGCGGGGCCCGCAACGTCGAGAGTCATCCCGCGCTCGTCCACCATCTGATGCATTGCAGTCCCCTTTTCGCGCTTTAAGCCGCTGCGCGCTTCGCCTGCCAGAGGTCATACCCCCCGCGCCGCGCGTCGAAGTCCTCGATCAGTGCGATCAATTCGTCGAAGCGCCGCCCTGCAGGCGTATCGGGGTCGGCAAGCAGCAACTGCTCCAATTCGTCGAGCGCTGCCGCGTATTCGACGTCGTCATGCAAGACTTCAGGATCGAACAGGTGGCTCATGGGGTCTCCTTGGGTTATTCATGAATTGCTTGGCTAGTTGTACGGATTCAGCATGCTGTTGCGGTGTTCGCCGATGGAGTAGGCCCTTGGTTCTTCGTTTGCGGATTCCGAGGGTAGCGGCCTGGTTTCCGACGACGCGCCATACGCCTCGAACGCTTTCAGGATTACCGCGACGACAAACACACCCAGCGCACCATAGAACAGATAACCCATATAACCGGTGGGTGGCGTCCACGTCGAGGCCCAATCGGTGAGCCAATCCGCGGCGAAAGCCGGCGTAGCCGACGACAACGCGATCAGCGTGCCAATGCCGATGTTGCGAGCGCCGTGCAACTTCGATTTGTCGTTTCGCATGAGGGTCTCCGGTAGCTGACTTTGATGACTGCAATCTAAGACGGACCGTCAGCATAGGGACATCGGCGGTCCTTTTATTCGTTTGTCCGCTGATGTCCCACAGGCCGAATCAAGCCCGCTTGCGCCTGGCCGGCGCCTTGGCGGCATTTCGCGGGGCAGGGACCAGCCGCAGCGAGGGCTTGCCGCGCGTCTCCGCGGCGGCCTTGCGGGCGGCAAGCGGCGGCTTCCGGCCCCCGCTCTTGCCCAGGCTTTGCCGCAACAGTTCGGCGAGGTCGATGACCTGCGCCGAGGGCGCCTCGCCCTTCGCCTCCTTCTCCGCAGGGGTGATCACCCTGGTCTCGCCCTTCCTGATCTTTTCTCGGACGCGCGCCATGAGATCACTGTGGTACGTGTCCTTGAACGCGGCCGGATTCCAGTGCTCGGTCATGTCCTCCACCAAATGCATGGCGAGGTCGACCTCCTTGGCGGTAACGCCTGCGCCCTTCAGGCCTTCCGCCGGCAACTCAAGGTCGGTGGCTTTGCGCAATTCGTCGGCATAGCGCAGCGTGATCAGCATGAGCGCCCGGCCCTCCACGACGACCGCCGCCAGATGCTGCGTTGTGCGGATCACAACCTGGGCAACGGCGACGCGGCGCGTCTTGCGCAGCGTCTCGCGCAACAATGCGTAAACCTTCTGTCCCCGGCCGCTCGGTGCAAGGTAATAGGGAGAATCGAAATATTCCGGCGGGATTTCGTCCGCGGCAACGAAGGCCTTGATGTCGATCGTCTGCGTGGCCTTTACATTCGCGCGCCGGAAGTCCTCGTCCGACAGCACGACATACTTCTCCTTCTCGTATTCGAAACCCTTGACGATGTCGCCCCATTCGACTTCCTTGCCCGACTTTTTGTTGTAGCGTTTATAGCCGACGGGCGACAGGTCGCGCTTGTCCAGCATCGAGAACTCGAAGGACTTGCGGTCCTCGGCCGAGTGCAGTTCAACCGGGATATGGACGAGGCCGAAGCTGATCGCACCTTTCCACAGGGCGCGCGCCATGGTTGTCTTCCTTGGGTAATGTGGCAATCCGGCGCGCGAGACGCGCGCCTGCATGAGAAGTCTCGCTGAAACGACGGCGGCTGCGCATCGGCGTCACGACTGTTTGCGTGTCGGCGACGTCCGACGCCGGCCGGTTGTTGCGACTCTTGATAGTCCTTATAATTCAGTAACTTATATTACGCTTTGGAAAGCAAGCCTTGCGAACCCCAGCGATTGCACGGTCTGGGCAGGGCGGGAACAAATTCGCTGCACTGTCACTCGAACCCGGCACACCAAAATGACGATCCCGATCGGTGACCCAATGAGCGACGAAATGACATCGAAAGGCGCATAGGGCACCATGCGCATCCCCATTGAGGGCCGGTTGCGCGGTGCGTATAGTGGGCTCTTCCCGCCCGCATCCCCGCGTCAGGATCAGCCCGTGAAATCGGTGCTTCCGCTCAAGATCGTCCTGCCGCTCGTGCTCGGCATCATCGCAACGCTGGCGATCGCCGTGTATGCCGAGCTGGGTTACCGCCGCCTCGAATCGGCGAACCGGCAAATGGCGGATGCGCTGGAAATGCAGGCGGCCGTGCACGCAGCGCTCGCCTTCATCACCGAAGCGGAGACGGGCCAGCGCGGGTACCTGCTCACGGGCCAGGAGGAGTACCTCGCGCCCTACCAGGACGCCCTCCCCAAGCTCGACCTGCAGTTCAACAAGCTGCGTGAACTGCTCGTCACGAATGGGACTCCCGCCCAGCGCGACAGCGTGGGCCGCCTGAACAGCCTCGTGGGCAAGAAACTGGGTGAGATGGAAGCCACCATCGCGCTTTACCGCAAGGACGGCCCCGGCAGTGCGCAGTTGCTGACCACTACTGGAGTCGGCAAGCGCGCGATGGACGAGATTCGCGCGGCGGCGGAAGACATCGCGGCACTGCAGCACGGGCGAGTCGTGGAAGCGTCCGGACGCTGGGCGAAGGACATCGAGTTCGCGCGCATCAGCATGCAACTCGTCACGGCGCTGACCGTAGCGTTGTTGCTGGTGGTATGGGTCCTCGCGCGCCGCGATGCCGCGCAGCGCGAGGCGCGCCGCCTCAGCGTCCAGCAGGACAAGCGGCGGCTGGAGACGCTGGTCGAGGAGCGGACGGCTGCGCTGTCGGAATTGTCGAATTATTTGCAGACCGTACGCGAGGAGGAAAAATCGAAGCTCGCGCGCGACCTTCACGACGAGCTGGGCGGCATCCTGGTCAGCGCGAAGATGGATGTGGCGTGGGTCGAGAAGCGCCTAGGAAAGCGGGACCCGGAGGTCGCCGCGAAACTGGAACGCGCGCTGCAGGCGCTGGACGAGAGCGTGCAGATCAAGCGGCGCATCATCGAGGACCTGCGGCCGACGCTCCTGGACAATCTCGGCCTGTCGGCCGCCCTCGACTGGCAAGTGCGCGAAGTCTGCAGTCGTGCCGGCCTCACTTGCAAGATTGCTGCGCTCGAGGATGACAGTTTGATCCCGCCCGGCGCCGGGATTGCGCTCTACCGGATCCTCCAGGAGGCGCTGACCAACATCGTGAAGTACGCGCAGGCGAAGCACGTGAACATCGAGCTCGGCTTGACGGCCGATGCCGTCACGCTGGTGATCGAGGACGACGGCGTCGGCATCCCCGCCGATGCGCACAACAATCACCTCTCGCACGGCATCAGCGGCATGCGCCAGCGCGTGCGGGCGCTGCACGGCGAGTTCTCGATCGCGAGGCGCGCCAAAGGCGGGACCGCCGTCAAGGTCCGCATTCCAGTCGAAGTCCGGCCGGCACAAGATGTCGTGCCGGCCGGGGCCGTCGCGGAGGCGGAAGCCCCGCGCGCTACGTCGTAAGGACTACTTGCCGTAACGAAGCTTGGCGTCGCTGACGCACGTGCTCTTCGCGGCTCCGCTCAACGCGTCGCACTTCTCGACGGCGACCTTGTAGTCCGCATTGCGTTTTTCTTCCGCTGCTTGCGCTCGCGCGTCGGCTTGTTTCGCCGCCGCATCGTCCCTCGTGTCCGCGGCCACGCGGTCGACCTTGGCGTCGGCCTTCGCCTTCACCAGCGCCGCGTCCGCTTCCTTCACGCACACGTCCTTGGTGTTGCCGGCCAAGTCGTCGCATTTTTCCTTGGCGACGCTATGGCTCGCTTCCGCGCGCGCGATACGCGCATCCGCGCGTGCGTCCGGCGTGTTCTTGTAGCCGGCTTCCGCATCCGCCTTGGCGACCTTTTCCTTGCCGCTGGCTTCTGCGAGACAGATATCCTTGGCGTTGCCGGTTCGCGACGCACAGGCATCCTTGTCGATCTTGTACTGCGCCTCGGCGTTCGCGATCGCCGTATCGTAGGCAGCCTTCGACATCGGCGCCGGACTGGACGACTTGGCGGCGGTTGTCGATGTTTGCGCCGCGCAGCCGCCCAATGCCATACCGGCAGTCACCAACAGAGCGATCGTCAATTTGGACATGGTTCTCTCCCTTCGGTGTTTGAAGAGCCACAATCCGTGGCGCGCACAGTTTGGGGCGCGAAAGCGGCCGCCGGCTGCGGGAGGCCGACTGAATCCGATGTAGGACACCGGCCCGGGACGCCGAGGCGTCCGATGTAGGACGGAGCTCGGGTCAGGCGGCCGTCGACACGGCCAATTCGGTATGGACCGGTCGCGCAAGTCCGTTGGCCGGATCCTCTTCCGCTGTGATTTCGATGCGCGGTGCTGCGGTTCGGACCGGTCCGAAGATGGTCGCGAACGATACATCGGCGGCGTCGCGGCCGGTGCCGATCCGGAGCAATCCCGTAATCGGTGAAATTCCCGTCGGGTCGAAGAGATACCATCCGCTGCCGATGAAAGCTTCGACGTAGGCGTGGAAATCCTGGGGTCCGAGCGCCGGGTCGGCGCCGTAGTCGACTCCGGTGACAAAGCGGGTCGGATAATTGAGCGACCGGCAATAGGCGATCATCGTGTGCGCGAAATCGCGGCAGGCGCCGGCGCCATCACGGAGCGTGTCGATGGCCGACGTGCTCGTGCGCGACATGCCCACCTGGAACTTGAGGCGCCGCCGCACCCAGTCGCGCACCGCGCGCACCTGTCCATAGCCCCGCGGCATGGAGCCAAACATGTCCCGCGCGTGCTGCTGCACAAGGTCGGCCTGGCAATACCGGCTCGGATAAAGAAAGGGCAACGTTTCCACCGGAAGTTGCGATGGCGTCCCGGCGACGACGTCCGCGGGCTCGACGATCCGATGCGAAATCTCGACTCGCGCCGCGTAACGGACGACGATGTGGCCGGATGGAACGTCGAATGCCGCGATGCGGTTCCCCGTAGTCGAATCCTGATCGAGCACGAAAATCCGGCGCGGGTTCGTATCGAAGGACTCTTCGACCACGCGCTGGCGGCGAGTCCGCGCCGCATGCACGTTCAACAGGAAGTCGGAGGGTCCTGAGGCTTCGTATTCGAGCTCGACGCTGTAGCGAAGGCGCACGCGGCTGCCGGCGACCTCCCTAGGATTGAAATGCATGATGTTGCCTTCTACCCTAGACGGGCGGAAGATCGAAGTAGGGGTTGAAGCCGGCTGGCGAGGGCGCCGCCGGTACGTCTTCAGCGAGAACGCCCACCGGCCGCAGCGATCCTGCTTCCACGACGACGCGACAGTCCGGCGACAATTCCACTCCCAGCGCCTCGTAGTGCCGCGCAAGCTCCCGATAGGGCCGCAGGACGAACCACGTCTCGACGTCCCCGTTATGCGTGCTCTCGACCACGTATTCGAGCCGCCCCATCGTCGCGTACGACCCGCTGTTGCCGCCACTGGGTGTCATTGTCATCGCGCTCCGTCATTCATCGCGGCGCCGGGACCGGACGCCGTCCGGTCCCGACGCTCGCCGCAAAGTTGCGGGCTTATGGGGTGCGTCTGAAGAGACCCGCCACCAGCGACACGATGAACAGTATGAGGAAGATGAAGAACAGGACCTTGGCGATCTCGGCCGCACCGGCTGCAATCCCGCCGAAGCCGAATAACGCGGCAATGAGCGCAACGACGAAGAAGACTAAGGCATAGTGAAGCATGGCGAACCTCGGCTAGTTAGGGTTGAAAATTTGTGGCTCACGTCAGTGCGGCCTTTCCTGCGACGGCGTCGCCGTGATCTTGGGGCGAAGCAGTGCTGCCTCTTCCGCTCGCCTCGTTTCCGGCACCGCCGCCGCCACCCGGGGCATCACCGCATGGGCCGGCTCACTCACTACCTCATGGGCCACCTCATTTGCCAACTCATTTGCCAACTCATTTGCCAACTGAGTGCGGCCGGACTCCGCGTTGCCCAGGAGATTCGGACTAGCAGGCATCAAGTCCCCTTTCACATTCCGGTTCAAACAACACCGGCGCAATCCGCCGGCTGTGCGTACTATGCCCGGCCCGCCTGGACGGGCAGATCGGCGCGCTCCCTATTGTGTTGTAGCAGCCGGTCCTACATTCCGCGGACAGAAAGAGGCCGGGGCTCCTGGAGGACCCCGGCCTTTGAATGCCGATCCCGAGGGCGGTTTCTATTCGGGACCGGGCGGGGAGCCCTCAGTCACCATGTCCAGTTGTCATCTCAGCTCTTGCCATAGCGCGCGCGGACGTCGCGCACGCAGGCGTCCTTCGCCGCGCCGGCAAGCGCGTCGCACTTCTCGATGGCGACCTTGTAGTCGGCATCGGCCTTGTCGGCATCCGCTTCGCGGCGGGCTTCATTCGTCTTCTCGGTCGATTCCTTGCGCGTGTCGGCCGCGACGCGATCGACCTTCGCATCGGCCTTCGCCCTGACGTAGATTGCGTTCGCTTCCTTCAGGCAGACATCCTTCGGGTTGCCTGCCAGGTCGTCGCACTTCTGCTTGGCGACCGCGTAAGTGGCATCGGCCTGGGCGATGCGCGCCGCTTCGCGCGCCTTCGGCGTGTTCTGGGCCGCCGCGTCGGCATCCGCCTTGGCTACCTTCGCCTTGCCCTTTGCCTGTTCGATGCAGATGTCCTTGGCGTTGCCGGACATCGTGTCGCACGCCGCGGCATCCACCTTGTATTGCGATTCGGCGTTGCTGACGGCCATTTCGTGCGCTTCCTTGCTCATCGTTTGCGCCGCTACGCCACCCGCCAGGCACAAGGTAACCGTGGCCAGCAGTGCCATCGTCAGATTCGTTGTTCTCATGGCAATTCCTCTTGATGGTAGCAAGGCGAGCCCCTCACAGATGGCAAGGATCAGCGTTCAATCATGCAGATTTCGTGCCGAAGTACGTGCACGACGAATCAACGAGTTGTGAGCCGCCTTCGCCGAACCTGCGTATTGTTTACAACACCGGAGAGGCTACTTGCGAAATGCGTAGGATCGCGCTGACACCGCGTTGCGGTTTCTGCTTAATCAATCAGGCGCCCAGGAACTCGCTCACCGGACGCATGGCCTCCACGCGATCGGCGACGCTCTTCAGCACGGCCAGGATCGGCATCCCGAGGAGGAGGCCCCATCCACCCCACAGCCAGCCGAAAAACAGTACGCCGATGAATACCGCCACCGCGTTCATCCGCGCGGCGCGGCCCTGCAGCCAGGTCGCGAGCCCCACCCCAATTCCTTCGACCACGCAGAACACCACCGCCATGGCGACCATCGCGTCGCCGATCCCGCCGGATTCGACAAACGTCGCAACGCCCACTCCGGCAGCCGCAAGCAACGTCCCCGCATAAGGAATGAAGTGCAGTATCCCGGTGACCACACCCCACATGCCTGCATTCGGCAGGTGCAGCAGCGCGAGTGCGCCCCACGTGATTAGCGCGATCAGGACATTGGTCACCAGCAGCGTCATCATGTACCGCTGAACCTGCCCGTCGATTTCGTTCAGCAGCTCGATGGTTACGCGTCTTCGCGCCAACGGCTCGCCGGCCAGTTTCGCTACCTTGCGGCGAAATGTGTCGCCCGCCGCCAGGAGGAAAAAGGCGATAAGGAGCGCGACGACGATCTGCGCAAGCACCATCAGCACGTTGCCGGATTGCTCGGCAATCAATGTCTGCACCTGCGTGGCGCGGGGCGGCTCCGCGGGCGGCTTTCCCGTGGCCTCGGCAGCCGCACGATCGAGTTCCGCGACGACGGCCTTGACGTTGCTCATTGGTCCCGATGAGCCGCGCGCGGCCTCGTTCGCCGCGAGCCGCAACTTGCGCGCCGCGACCGGCAGCTTTGCCAGCGCGTCATTCAACTCATCGCGAATGCCGTAAACGGATGCCGAGACCGAACCGACGAGCACTGCGATCACGAGGCTTGCGCCCACGATCCGCGGCACACGCACCCGTTCCAGCGTCGACACCAGCGGACGCAGCGTATAACTGAGCAGAATGCCGGTCACGACCGGCACCAGGAACGTCATCGCGATACGTGCCGCGGCGATCACTGCGATGACGGCGAGAACGATTACCGCGATCTCGATCGCAGTCAGCGGCGCGACGACCCGGGCTGCCTCCTGCGAAGGGGATGGCGGGTCGCCAACCGGGCGGATCGCGGCAATGTCCGGCGCCTTTATCGCGGCTTTGGTCATCGTGAGCCCCTCTTCATTCCCCAGTCGATAGCGCACGGTATGGGCAAGGCCATTCCGCCACTGTGTCAACGATATCGGAACGAGCGCCCGGCGCGGCGTGCAACTGCTGCGCCGTGACGATGAATGCTACGAAGCGCCTCTCAATGCGCCACGGGAGAAGTGCCGGTGGCAAGATCCGTGAGTACTTCCCGCACGCGGTGGAATTCCCGCGACTTGTCGAAAAGTAGTCGGCTCCGAGCTGAAGGCTGCGATCCTTGTATTGCGGAAATGCGAAATTGGTAAATACGATGACCTTGGCCGTAGCCGGCCGCTTGTCCGCCGCAATCGCCTTCAGGACGCCCAGTCCGGTCCCCTTCTTGAGTTGCAGATCCAACACGGCCGCATCCCACTCCCCTTGGCGCAGAAGTGCAACGGCCTCCGCTTCCGTCTCCGCCTCGCCGATGATTTCGACGTTGGGAATTTCAGTCAGTGTTTCCGCCAGGCGAGCGCGAATCATCGCCGAGTCCTCGACGATCACCACGCGCAGTTTGGTAGCATCCACGAAGCTTCTGCTCGATACTCCGGCGCGACTGCTTTCGACCGATGAAGTATCCATGGGTCGCGGTCAGGCACGCAGCATTCGGTTTCCGGCCGAGCGCAAAAAAACGATAACACTCGTACGCTCGCACCGATGTAGGCGTTTGTCCGACATTTGCCCTCATTTACCTCGCTGCATCCTGGCTTTTCGGCGGTTGTTCACCACAATTAATCGATCAGCCCGTTCTTGATTGCGTAATAGGTGAGATCCGCATTCGATTTCATTCCCATTTTTTCCAGGACCCGCGTGCGGTAGGTGCTCACCGTCTTGACCGACAGATGCAGTTCGTCGGCGATCTTCGAGACCGCGGCGCCGCCCGCAAGCTTGCAGAATATCTGGAACTCGCGTTGCGAAAGCTCCTCGTGGAGCGGCCGGTCCGCATCGCCGGACACGCCGTCGGCCAGGATTTGCGCCAGCGCCGGACTGACGAATTTGCGCCCGCGAACCACCGTGCGGATCGCGCCCACGAGCTGGTTCGAAGCGGACTCCTTGTTGATGTAGCCCGCGGCCCCGGCACGCAGGAGGTTGACCGCGTATTGATCCTCGGTGTAGCCCGACAGCATGAGGATCGGCAGGTCAGGGCGCGCCTGCTTCACCGTCTTCAACGTGTCGATGCCGTTCTTGTCGGGCATCGAGATGTCGAGCAGCATGACGTCGAATTCGTTGGCGCGCACGAGGGCGATTGCCTCGTTGCCCGTGGCCGCCTCGCCCGCCACCTCCATATCGGGCTGATCGGCGATGAACTGCTTCAGGCCTGCCCGGACGATGGCGTGATCGTCTGCGATGAGGATCCGGATCATGGGACGACCCCTTCCCGCCTCTTGGCGAAGATCAGTGGATTCTAGCAAAGTCATCGGGCGGCAATCTCACCCCGGCCGGATTGATACTCGGTGAGGCGGTTGTAGAGCGTCTTCAAGCTGACGCCGAGCATTTCCGCGCAGCGCCGCTTGTTGCCGTCGCAATGGTCGAGCGTGGCGTAGATTACCTGCCGTTCGATTTCGGCCAGCGGGCGGCCGACCGGCACCTGCAAACAGTTCCCCGAAGACTCGGCGCAGGCCAGCGCCGAAAAGTCGAGATCGACCTCGTCGTCCGCCATGATGAAAGCGCGCTGAATGGCGTTCTTGAGTTCGCGCACATTGCCCGGCCAGCGATGGGAGCGGATGGTCATGATCGCCCGCCTCGACAGCGACTTGTCGGTACCTTCGGCATCGTTCAACTGTTGCAGGAAGTGTTCCGCCAGCAGTTCGGCGTCGCCGTCGCGCTCGCGCAGCGGCGGCAGCGAAATCGGGAACACCGCGAGCCGGTACATGAGATCCTCGCGCAATTGCCCGTCCTGCAGCGCCTGGCGCGGATCGCGATTGGTGGCTGCAAGAACGCGTACGCGGGTACGCAGATCCACCTCTCCGCCTACGCGGCTGTAGCGACCGGTTTCGAGGACGTTCAGCAAGCGCACCTGCATCTCCGGCGCCATCTCGGTCACTTCGTCCAGGAAGAGCGTTCCACCATCCGCGCGTTCGAAACAGCCGCGATGCGTCCGCGACGCACCGGTGAACGCGCCCTTTTCATGCCCGAAAAGCTCGGCCTCGATGAGATTCCCCGGAATCGCGCCGCAGTTCACCGCGATGAACGGCGCGCGGGCGCGGTCACTGCGATCGTGGATGGTTTGCGCGACCAGGTCCTTGCCGCTTCCCGATTCGCCGGTGATGAGCACGGTCGCGGAAGTCGGCGCGACCTTTTCGATGCGGCTGTACACGTCCAGCATCGCCGCCGAACCGCCGAAGAGGGGGCCGAACCGCCCCATGGCCGGCGCCGACGCTGCGCGCGTTCCCGCGACGAACGGAAGGGTAATGATTGTGGCCGATGAATTGTCGATCAGCATAGAGCGCCATGCGTAGATGTCGGATGGGGAAGCATCATCGTAGGCAGGAGGGGTAACGTATCGCATAGGCGAGTACCGGAAAGCCGTGTGGGACGCGTCCTACAGAAAATGGAGAAACCCTTGTAGTCCCTGCGGTGCTAGCATGCGCCGAGCGAAGTGCGGACCGGCTTGACGCTTATTCCTGCCGCAGCCGCGCTCGTCGAGCCGTAGTCCAGCTCGGGTCCCGACGGGGGGGTGCCGATGATGGGACATGAAGAGATTCGACCCGCGGTGTCGACATCGCTGCCGCCTGCGATGCAGACCGCCGTGTTGGCGGCGCAGCGCAGCGAAGAATCATTTCGCCTGCTAGTCGAAAGCATTCAGGACTACGCTATCTTCATGCTCGACGTCGACGGTAACGTCGCGAGCTGGAACAAGGGTGCGGAAAAGATCAAGGGCTACAAGGCCAACGAGATCATCGGTCAGCACGTCTCGCGTTTCTATCCGAAGGACGCGATCGACCGCCGTTGGCCGCAGCAGGAATTGGCGCTGGCCAAGGTCCAGGGCAGGTTCGAGGATGAGGGGTGGCGCCTGCGGAAGGATGGCACGAAGTTCTGGGCGAACGTCGTCATCACTGCGCTCTACAATCCCGACGGCAGTCTGAGCGGCTTCGCCAAGGTCACGCGGGACATGACCGAACGCAAACGCATCGAGGCGCTCGAAGGCAACCAGCGCAAGACGAACGAGTTCCTTGCCATGCTGGCCCACGAGTTGAGAAATCCGTTGGCGCCGATCCGTAGCGCTCTCGACCTCATGCGCCTCACGTCGGCGGACGACGCCTCGCAGGAATGGTCGCGGAGCGTCATCGATCGCCAGGTCACTCAACTCACGCGGCTGGTGGACGACCTGCTGGATGTCGGCCGGATCACCAGCGGCAAGATCGTGCTGAAAAAGGAGCCTGTGGAGTTGAATACGGTGGTACGTCGCGCGACGGAGTCATGCCATTCCGCTGCCCAGGTGCGCCATCAGACCCTTGAGGCTCGATTCACAAACGAGTCGCTGTTCGTCGACGGCGATCCTGTCCGTCTTTCGCAGATCGTCACCAATTTGCTGACCAATGCCATCAAATACACGCCCGAAGGCGGCCGCGTCGACGTAAGCGTCGTGCGCGACGGGGCCTGGGCCATGATGCGAATCAAGGATACGGGCATAGGGATTCCCCCAGAGCTGCTCCCGACTGTATTCGACCTCTTCGTCCAGGGCGAGCGATCGTTGGCGCGCACCGAAGGCGGCATGGGCATCGGCCTGACCGTCGTCCGCCAACTCGTTGCGTTGCATGGCGGCACCGTCGTCGCGCGCAGCGACGGGACGAACCAGGGCAGCGAATTCATCGTGCTGTTGCCGGTGCTGGCGCAAGATTATGCGGCGAAGGAATCGGCCGCGGGCGTGCGCGTAAACGCACGTCGCACGAAGCGCCGCGTGCTGGTCGTCGACGACAACCGCGACTCGGCGGAGACGCTGGCTGCAGTGCTGGTCACGCTGGGCCATGATGCCCACGTGGCCTATGACGGCCCTTCCGCAATCGCAGCCGCCGCCGACTACCATCCGGACGTCGTATTGCTGGACATCGGGCTTCCGGGCATGAATGGCTATGAGGTTGCCAGGCGATTGCGCGAGTCCGCGGACCCGCAACGCATCTCGCTGATCGCGGTGACCGGGTATGGCCAGGAAGAGGATCAGCGGCGCACCCGCGATGCGGGCTTCCTGCACCATCTGATCAAGCCGGTCGATCCTGCAGCGCTCGAGACGATCCTCGAGTCGATTCGCGTGCCGGACGCATCGCGTTAGCGTTCCGTCCGGTCGGGGTGAGAGGATTCGAACCCCGACATCTTGCTCCCAAAGCAAGCGCGCTAGCGGGCTGCGCTACACTTCATGAATTCGTCGAGATCTGGTCGAACGCGCCGAGTGCATCGGCGGCATACATAAGCGACGGACCGCCACCCATGTAAACCGCGACACCAAGCGCCTCCTCGATTTCCAGGCGAGTCGCGCCCAGCTTCACCAGCGCCTTGACGTGGAAGCCGAGGCACGCGTCGCAGTGTGCTGCTACTCCGAGCGCCAGCGCGATCAATTCCTTGGTCTTCTTGTCCAGCACGCCGTCGCGCATTGCAGCCTCGGCCAGCGCATTGAAGCTTGCGATTAGATCCGGCGTATCTGCCCGTAGCGTTCGCAACGATGTGGTAACCGACCGCGTAATTTCGCTGTAGTCCTTCGCCATCTCATACCTCCATAATGAAAGGATACTGCTGCGCACGGTCCGCGGCTGTGACCTAGGTCACAAACCGTGCACAAGGAGGTACAACTTGCGATTGAGACTACCGAAGAGGAAATATTCGCTTGCAGGCCAATGTCCGGCGGCACACTGCTGCCTGGCGTCGGCGTAAGTCCATGCAAGTGCTGGTCGGGGTGAGAGGATTCGAACCTCCGACATCTTGCTCCCAAAGCAAGCGCGCTACCGGGCTGCGCTACACCCCGCCGAGATGCGATTATGCCATGGGCCGCCCCACCCCAATGAATAGCCCAATGAAAGGAACGCTATGAGCACCACCCGCAACGTCGCCGTCTTCGTCGGCAGTCTCCGCAAGGGGTCCTTCAATCGCAAGATGGCCAATGCGCTCGTCGCGCTGGCGCCCGCGCCGCTCAAGCTCGCCATCCACGAAATCGGGCAACTCCCCCTCTACAACGCGGACTACGAGAAAGACCCGCCCGCAGCGGTGACCGAGTTCAAGCAACGCGTGGCCGCCGCCGACGCCGTGCTATTCGTCACGCCCGAGTACAACCGTGGGGTGCCTGGAGTCCTGAAGAACGCGATCGATGTCGGATCGCGGCCCTACGGCGAAAGCGCATGGACCGGCAAGCCCGGCGCCGTCATCAGCGTCTCGACGGGCGCGATCGGCGGCTTCGGCGCAAACCACGCGCTGCGCCAATCGCTGGTGTTCATCGACGTGCCCGCGATGCAACAGCCCGAGGCTTACATCGGCAAGGCGGCGACGCTATTCGACGACAATGGCGCCCTGGTCGACAATTCGACGCGCGAGTTCATGCAGAAATTCCTACAGGCCTTCGCGCAGTGGATCGAGCGCAACGCGCCGCGCTGATTTGCAACCCTATGCGACGACGTCATAGCCCGCGGCTTCAATGGCCGCGCGCAGCGCAGGCGGCCCCGTGCGACCGGGATCGAACGTTACCTTGGCCACGCCGGGTTGCAATGTCACGGCGACGTCGGCAACGCCAGGGACGGCTTTCAGCACGCGCGTGACACTGGCCACGCACCCGCCGCACGTCATGCCTTGCACGTTGAGCGAAACAGTTTCCATCGTCGTCTCCTCCTACGGAATCACACGGGCGGCCGCCAGCGCCGCAGCAGCAGGGCGTTGCCGACGACCGAAACCGAGCTCGCCGCCATCGCCGCGCCGGCGATGACGGGGTTGAGGAGTCCGATCGCCGCCAGCGGGATGCCAAGGACGTTGTACGCGAACGCGAAGAACAGGTTCTGGCGGATCTTGGTGAGCGTCGCGCGCGAAAGCAGGATCGCGTCGACCACCGCATTGAGATCGTTGCGAATGAGCGTGACATCGGCGGCCTCGATCGCGACGGCGGAGCCGGCGCCGATCGCAAAGCTCACGTCCGCTGCCGCCAGCGCCGGCGCGTCGTTCACGCCATCGCCGACCATGCCCGTCACCACGCCGCGCGCCTTCAGCGCGCGCACGGCATCCGCCTTGTCCGATGGCGTCACGCCCGCGCGAAAATCGCCGACGCCAACCGCGGCCGCCACTGTCTCCGCCGTCGCGGCGTTGTCGCCGGTGAGCATGACCACGTCGATGCCGGCCGCCTTGAGCCGCGCGACTGCTTCGGCCGACGTCGGACGCACCGTGTCGGCAAGCGCCAGGACGCCCAGCGCGCGCTCACCCGTCGCAACCCCAATCAGCGTCCTGCCGTCGCTTTGCAGCCAGTCGGACGCGTCCTGCGGCACGGTCACGCCACGCTCAGCCAGGTAGCCGAGCGATCCCACGAGCGACGGGAACGCCTCGCCTGCAAGGGTTGCGTGAGCGCCCCTGCCGGGAACTGCGGCGAAGCCGGAGATCGTCGCCAGTTCAATGGCCGAAGCGCGCGCCGCTGCGCGAACGGCGCCCGCCAGCGGGTGCGTGGATCCCTGCTCGACACTCGCCGCCACGCGCAAAACGTCCTCGCGCGAAGCGCCCGCGAACGAAACCACCGCCGTCACGACCGGTTGCCCGTAGGTCAACGTGCCCGTCTTGTCGACGATCAGCGTCTGCAGCCGCCCTGCCTGTTCCAGCGCGGAGGCGTTGCGGATCAGGATGCCGGACTGCGCGCCGCGGCCGGTTCCCACCATGATCGCCGTCGGCGTCGCCAAACCCAGCGCGCACGGACAGGCGATGACGAGGACGGCAACCGCGTCGATCAACGCGCGCGCCGTATCCCCGTCGAGCCACCATCTCAGCGCGAAAGTCAGCACGGCGATCGCGATGACGACCGGGACAAAGATCCCGGAGACCTGATCGGCGAGGCGCTGGATCGGCGCCTTGGAACCCTGCGCTTCCGCCACGAGGCGGACGATTCCGGCGAGCAACGTCGCGCTGCCCACGCCGGTGGCCTCGCACTCGAGCATGCCGTCCAGATTGAGGGTGCCCGCGTAGACCTTGGCGCCGGCAACCTTGGCCGCGGGGAGGCTTTCGCCGGTCAGCATGCTCTCGTCGGCACTGGAACTGCCATCGCGCACGACGCCGTCGACGGGAATGCTCTCACCCGACCGGACGACGAAGCGGTCGCCGGCAACTACCTGCGCCAACGGGACATCGATCGCCGCACGGCCGCCGCGCAATACGTGCGCGATTTTCGGCTGCAGGCGAAGGAGGCCCTCCATCGCCACGGACGTGCCGGCCTTGGCGCGCGCCTCGAGCAGCTTGCCGAGAAGCACGAGCGTGATCACGGCGGCGCCAGCCTCGAAATACACGTGCTCGGGCAGGCCGAGCAGCGTAACCACCGCGCTCAACGCCCAGGCCATCGTGGTGCCGAGGACGATCAGCACGTCCATGTTCGCGCCGCCGCCACGCAGCGCGTGCCAGGCGCCGACATAGAACCGGCGGCCGATCCAGAATTGCACCGGGGTCGCGAGCGCGAGTTGCCATCCGCGGGGAAGGAACTCCGCGTGCTCCGCATGGAGAAGCCCGCCGGATGAAAGCATCGGCACCATCTGCGCCAGCAGCGGCAGCGTCAAGGCCGCGGAGATGAAAAACTCCCTCTTGAGCGATTGGTATTCGCGCTGCTTGCGCGCCTTGTCGTTCGCGCGTTCCGTTTCCGATTCGCGCCGGATGCTCGCGCCATAGCCCGCGCGCGCGACGGCGGCGATCATCTGGTCGGACGTTGCGATCGCCGGGTCGAATCCAACGGCTGCGATCTCCGTCGCGAAATTGACCGTCGCATGCACGCCGGGGACGCGGTTGAGCGCTTTTTCGATGCGCGCCGCGCACGCCGCGCAGGTCATCCCCGTCAGGCCGAGTTCGAGCCGATCGGGGGCTGCAGGCGAGGCGGCCGGCGCCAACATCAGAACGGAATCCGTCCGGTGAGAAGGTCCTTGTACATCACCCAGTCGCCGCAAAAGCTGTAGAGCGGATAGGTAAAGGTCGCGGGCCGGTTGTGCTCGAAGAACGCGTGGCCGACCCATGCCAAGCCGTATCCGGCAATGGGCGCCGCGGCGAGCCACCAGGCATTGCCGGTCGCCACCGCCGCGCCGATGCACGCGATGACGAGCGAGAGGCCGACGAAATGCAGTCGCCGGCATGCCGAGGTCGCGTGCTCCGACAGATAGAACGGATAGAACTCGGCAAAGCTTGCGAAGCGCTTGTCCATGGCGCGAAGGTCAGGATTCACGCTTGAGTTGCGGAAAGAGAATCACGTCGCGGATCGAAGGCGAGTCGGTGAGCAGCATGACGATCCGGTCGATGCCGATGCCCTCCCCCGCGGTCGGCGGCAAGCCGTATTCCATCGCACGCAGGTAGTCCGCGTCGAAATACATCGCCTCCTCGTCTCCCGCGGCCCGCGCGTCCGCCTGGGCCTGGAAGCGCGCCGCCTGGTCTTCCGGGTCGTTCAATTCGGAGAAGCCGTTCGCCATCTCGCGGCCTGTGATGAAGAGTTCGAACCGGTCCGTGACGGCGGGATTGGCATCGTTCGCGCGCGCGAGCGGCGACACATCGGTCAGGTACTGCACGATGAACGTCGGCGCGATGAGCTTGCTCTCGGTGGTCTCCTCGAAGAGCTTCAGCTGCAGCAGACCCACGCCATCGCTAGTCAGCACTTCGACTTTCAACGGCGCCAACGCACGTGTCAGGTAGTCGCGCTGGTCGAGTTCCGAGAGCGGAAACTGCGGGTTGTAGCGGTGAATCGCCTGCGCCATCGTCAGCCGGTCGAAGGGCTTGCCCAAGTCGACGACCGCGCCCTGGTATTCGACCGTCGTCGTGCCGAGCACCTTCTGCGCCACGTCGCGCAGAAGCTCCTCGGTCAGGTCCATCAGGTAATGGTAGTCCCGGTAGGCCTCGTAGAACTCGAGCATCGTGAACTCCGGATTGTGGCGGGTCGAGATGCCCTCGTTGCGGAAATTGCGGTTGATCTCGAACACCCGCTCGAGCCCGCCGACGACGAGGCGCTTGAGGTAGAGTTCCGGCGCGACGCGCAGGTAGAGCTGCGTGTCGAGCGCGTTGTGATGCGTGATGAACGGCCGCGCCGCCGCGCCGCCCGGGATCGGGTGCATCATCGGCGTCTCGACCTCGAGGTAGCCGCGGCGCACGAAGAACTCGCGGATGGCCTGCACGATCTGCGAGCGCTTGATGAATACGTCGCGCGTCCCCGCGTTGGTGATGAGGTCCACGTAGCGCTGGCGATAGCGCTGCTCCTGGTCGGTCATGCCGTGGAACTTCTCCGGCAGCGGCCGCAACGCCTTCGCCAGCAGCCGGATCTGCGACACCTTGACCGAGAGCTCGCCCGTCCTGGTCTTGAAGAGCTGCCCGGTGGCACCCACGATGTCGCCCAGGTCCCAATGCTTGAACGCGTCGTGCGCATCGGTGCCGATGGCGTCTGCGGTCACGTAGAGCTGGATGCGTCCCGACATGTCCTGGATCGTCGCGAAGCTGGCCTTGCCCATCACCCGCTTCAGCATCATCCGGCCGGCAACGTTTACGCGGCGATTCAGCGGCTCCAGGTCCTCGTTGGATTTGGCGCCATGTTCCGCGTGCAGTTCGGCGGCCAGCGCATCGCGCCGGAAGTCGTTCGGGTAGGCGTTGCCCTGCGTGCGCAGCGCGGCGAGCTTGCCGCGGCGCTCATTGATGATCTGGTTCTCGTCCGGCGGGGTATCCGGCCCGTCGGGCGGTCCCTTCTTGTTGTCGTTCGACATTTCTATACTCCCTGCTTCAGGCTCGCGGCGATGAAGTCGTCGAGATCGCCATCGAGAACGGCCTGCGTGTTGCCGACTTCGTAATTGGTGCGCAGGTCCTTGATTCGCGCCTGGTCGAGCACGTACGACCGGATCTGGTGACCCCAGCCGATGTCTGTCTTGGCATCCTCGAGCTTCTGCTGCTCGGCCTGGCGCTTGCGCAACTCGTGCTCGTAGAGCTTCGACTTGAGCATCGCCATCGCCTCCGCCCTGTTGCGGTGCTGCGAGCGGTCGTTCTGGCACTGCACGACGATGTTGGTTGGCAGGTGCGTGATGCGCACCGCCGAATCGGTCTTGTTGACGTGCTGGCCGCCCGCGCCGGATGCGCGATAGGTGTCGATGCGCAGCTCAGCCGGATTGATGTCGACGACGATCGAATCGTCGACTTCCGGATAGACGAATACGCTGGCGAACGACGTGTGCCGCCGCGCATTCGAATCGAACGGACTCTTGCGCACGAGCCGGTGCACGCCCACCTCGGTGCGCAGATAGCCGTAGGCGTAATCGCCTTCGACCTTGATCGACGCGCTCTTGATCCCCGCGACCTCGCCGTCGGACTCTTCGAGCACCTCGGTCGCATAGCCCTTGCGCTCGCAGTAGCGAAGGTACATGCGCATCAGCATCGACGCCCAGTCCTGTGCCTCGGTGCCGCCGCTCCCGGCCTGAATGTCGATGAAGCAATTGGCGGAGTCGAGCGGATGGTTGAACATCCGCCGGAATTCCAGGTCTTCGACCGCCTTGCCGATTTTCGCGACATCGCCCTGCACCGCGCGTACAGTGGCGTCGTCGGCTTCGGCCCGCGCGAGGCCGAAAAGCTCGGTACTGTCGGCTAAATCCGATTGCAGGCGCGTCAGCGAATCGACCACGCCTTCGAGCTGCTTCTTTTCCCGCCCGAGTTCCTGCGCGCGTTGCGGGTCGTCCCAGATCTTCGGGTCTTCGAGTTCCTTCGCTACCGCGCCTAGACGCTCCGCCTTGACGTCGAAGTCAAAGATACCTCCGCAGTTCACGCGTGCGGGTGGAAAGATCGGCGAGCGTGTTGGCGAGGGCATTGAGCTGCTCGGCTTCCATGGTGAAATCCTCTGACGAAACAGAGAATTATACGCGATGCACTGCCGCCGGTTCCGCGCGTTCCACGTGCATATGGGCGCGCTGCCCTGCTGGAAAGTGTTCGGCGCATGATATAAGCATGCCGGGCGCTCACGGCGTGCCATCTTGCGCGCCGGGCAGGCAGCGGGGTTGAAGCCCTCGCAGCATCAGCCGGGGAAAATGAGGGGGGACACGATGAACCCAACGATCACCAGCCTGACCCTGTTCGTGCTGGCCATGACCGCCACGACGCTGCACGCCGAGCCGGGCGTCACTCCGACGACCATCGTCATCGGGGAATCAGCGGCGTTTTCAGGTCCGGCGCAGGCGCTCGGGAATGAAATGCGCGCCGGCGCGCTGGCCTACTTCCAGGCGATCAATGCGTCGGGGGGCGTCAATGGCCGGCGCATCGAGCTGCGCACGCTGGACGACGGCTACGAGCCCGAGCGCGCGGCCGCCAATACCCGGAAATTCATCGAGGACGGCGTATTCCTGCTGTTCGGGTACGTCGGCACCCCGACATCCAATGCGTCCAAGCCCATCTTCACCGCCGCGCGCGTGCCGTTCGTAGGGCCTTTCACCGGCGCCGAGTCGCTGCGCAACCCACTCAACCGTTACATCTTCAATGTCCGTGCGAGCTACTTCGACGAAACCGAGAAGATCGTGGGGCAGCTGGTCGGGCAGACGCTCGACCGCATCGCCGTGTTCTACCAGAATGACGACTATGGCAAGGCGGGCCTGCTGGGTGTGGAGCGCGCCATGGAAAGGCGCAATCTTAAGATCGTCGCGACCGGCACCGTCGAGCGCAACACCACCGACGTCGCGGCGGCCGTGGCGGCGATCGGCAAGGCCGACCCGCAAGGCGTGGTGATGATTTCCGCCTACAAGTCGTGCGCCGCGTTCATCAAGGCCATGCGCGCGGCAGGTTACAACCCGCAGTTCATGAACGTGTCGTTCGTCGGCAGCAAGGCGTTGGCGGCCGAAGCCGGCCCGGCGGGCCGCGGGGTCGGCGTCACGCAGGTCGTGCCGTTTCCATGGAACATCGCCACGCCGGTCGTCAAGGAGTACCAGCAGCTGTACACCGCCTCGACGAAGAAGGACGACTTCTCGTTCTCGAGCCTCGAAGGCTTCATCGCGGCCAAGGTGCTGGTGGAAGGACTGCGCCGCACCGGTCCCGACCTTACGCGCGAGCGATTCATCACCGCGATGGAAAACATGCGTGATGTCGACTTCGGTGGCTTCCCGATCACTTTCACGCCGACCAACCACAGCGGATCGCGGTTCGTCGAGTTGACCGTGATCGGCAAGGACGAGCGCTACCTGCGCTGAAGACGGGAGCAACCTCGCGCAGGCGCCTTCCCACGGCGCCGCCCGAGCGGCGATAATCCGACGCTGCGACGGTCTGTAATGCCCTTCGGTCCATGCGCCGCTGCAAATGTATACGCCCGCCGGATTTGCACCCAGCCATGTCATGCCCGATGCGCTCGGCACGACCACGTACGCGTTCGCCTATCGCGACGGCAAGATCCTGGTGGGAGGCACCGACGACGCGCCCGCGATTCCTCCCTTCGCGGCGCTCGTTGCCGCGGGCGTGACCGGTTCAACGCATTTTCTGGGAACGCTTGGCGATGCCGCGTGCATCGCGCTGACGCTGGCGGACGATGCGCCGGAACCGGCCGGAATGCGCTATGTCGGCCTGCGCACGCTTTTCCTGCGCATCCCGGAAGCCTTGCTGGCCCTGGCTGGACGCGCGTTCCAGGTCGTCGAATGGGACCGCACCCATCGCTATTGCGGCCGCTGCGGCACGCCGACGCGCAACAAGGGCGACGAGCGCGCCAAGGAGTGTCCGGCGTGCGGCTACGTCGCCTAGCCGCGTGTCTCGCCGGCGATGATGGCGCTGGTCACGCGCGGCCGCGACATCCTGCTGGCGCGTTCGCATCGCTTCGTCACCGGCGTGTACAGCGCCCTCGCGGGCTTCGTCGAGCCGGGCGAGACGATCGAAGACTGCCTGCGCCGCGAAGTGCGCGAGGAAGTCGGCATCGAGGTCGACGACATCACGTATTTCGCCAGCCAGTCGTGGGCGTTCCCGCATTCGCTGATGATCGCCTATACCGCCGAGTACGCCGGCGGCGACATCGTTCTTGCAGATGCCGAAATCGCCGACGCGCGCTGGTTTGCGCTCGATGCGCTGCCGCCCCTCCCGCCGAATGTCTCGATCGCCCGCCGCCTGATCGACGCCACGGTCGCCCGGCTGCGCGGATCAGGCGCGCCGCAGTAATCCCAAGAGTGAGGCTGTTAGAATCCGCGTCTGGCCGCGCGTTCTGCGGCCTTCTAAGTCTGCCCCGTCCATCGCATGCGTCCCACGTCCATTCTGTTCGCCCTCGCCCTGGCCCTGGGGTCGCAACTCGCGTTGGCGCAGACGCCGCCGACGACCGATCCACGCGAAATGTCCGAGGCGGCGCGGAAAGCGTATGCCCAGGGCCTCAAGTCGGCGCGGGGACTGATCGCCGACAAGAAATATGCGGAAGCCGTCGCCGTGCTCGACAAGTTGTCCGCCGAGCGCCCGCGCGAACCCCAGGCACGATTCCTCAAAGGCGTTGCGCTCGCAGACTCGGGCAAGACGGACGATGCGATCGGCGTCTACGTCGCCCTCTTGGCCGACTTTCCCGAATTGCCCGAATCGCACAACAATCTCGCTGTCCTCTACGCGCAAAAGGGCAACTACGAGGGAGCGCGCGATGAACTCGCCGCCGCGCTGCTGGCGGCACCCGACTACGCCATCGCCTACGAGAACCTGGGCGACGTGTATGCGCGCCTGGCCGGGATGAATTACGAAAAGGCGATTGCCCGCGATCCGCGCAATAGCACCGTACCGCCCAAGCTGAAACTCGTGCGCGATGTCCTTGCCTTTCGCCCCCCGCCGGCGCCGGCGGAGGCCGCGCCTCCGACAGCATCACCCGCAATGCCTTCGGGAACCACCGACGCGCCCAAGTAGTCATCCCCTCACTTTACTTCCGTTCACTTCCGTTCAACCCACTCTCCAGGAGACCCACCCCATGTTGCCTCGACTGTTCCTCGCCACCGCAGCATTTGCCCTGGCCGCGACGAGCGTGTTCGCCGCCAATCCGCAGGTCGAACTCGACACCAGCGCGGGCGTCATCAAGATCGAGCTCTATCCCGAAGCCGCGCCGAAAACCGTCGCTAATTTCCTGGACTACGTGAACGCCAAGTTCTATGACGGCACTCAGTTCCACCGCGTGATCGACGGCTTCATGATCCAGGGCGGCGGATTTACGCCCGAATTTTCGCAAAAGCCGACGCGCCCGCCTGTTCCCATCGAAGCCGAATCGTCGAGCAAGGCGGGGCTCCTCAACGTGCCCGGCACCGTCGCGATGGCGCGCACCAGCGACCCCAATTCCGCGACCTCGCAGTTCTTCATCAACGTCAACGACAACAAATCGCTCAACTTTGCGCCCGGCAATCCCGGCTACACGGTGTTCGGCAAGGTGGTCGGCGGCATGGACGTCGTCACCAAGATCGCCAAGGGCGCGACCGGCGGCGGCGGCCCGTTTCCCAAGGACGTTCCGGTCGAGAAGGTGATCATCAAGTCGGCCAAGGTGGTCACGCCCGCGAGTTAGGAAAACTGAGGGAGACAGCTCCATGTCCGTAGTCCTGCACACCAATCACGGTGACATCAAGATCGAACTCGATGCCGAGAACGCGCCCGCCAGCACCGCCAATTTCCTGCAATACGTCCGCGAAGGGCATTACGACAACACGCTATTCCACCGCGTGATTCCGGGATTCATGGTCCAGGGCGGCGGCATGTCGCCGGGGATGAAGCAGAAACCCACGCGCGCACCGGTGGCCAACGAGGCCACGAACGGCGTCAAGAACAAGGAATACACGGTGGCGATGGCGCGCACGTCCGAACCGCATTCCGCCACGGCGCAGTTTTTCATCAACGTCGCCGACAACGACTTCCTCGACTACACGTCCCCCAGTACCAACGGCTGGGGTTACTGTGTATTCGGCAAGGTCGTCGCGGGCAAGGACGTCGTGGACAAGATCAAGGCCGTGCCGACGGCCACCGCGGGCTCGCACCAGAATGTGCCGAAAGAGGACGTGATAATCCGGAAGGCCGAGGAAGTCGCCGGCTGACGGCGTTCGGGGACGCCGGGCGCAATGGATCGCAACAGTGGCCTCTCCCCCGACGCTCTTCCTGTCCGACCTTCACCTGTCCCCCGACCGGCCGCTGGCGGTCGCGGCGTTCCACGCCTTCGCGTCGGGACCGGGCCGAGCCGCCGCCGCGGTCTATATTCTGGGAGACCTCTTCGACTGGTGGGTCGGCGACGACCAGATGCGCGAGTCATTCATCGCGCCGATCGTGAAGTCGCTGCGGTCGATCTCCGATGCCGGCGTGCCGTTGTTCGTGGCCCACGGCAACCGCGATTTCATGCTGGGCGAGGCCTTCGCGCGCGCGACGGGCTCCACGTTGCTGCCCGAGCAGCTGCTGCTCGATCTTCACGGCGTGCCCACACTCATCTGCCACGGCGACGAATTGTGCACCGACGATGCGCAATACCAGGTGTACCGGGCCCGCGTTCGCGAGCCCGGGACGCAAGCGCGCCTGCTGCGGCTCCCCTACTTCGTTCGCCGGCTGATGGCCGCATGGCTGCGCCGCAAGAGCCGCAACGACAAGTCGCTCAAGCCGGAATACATCATGGACGTGAATGCGGAGGCGGTCGCGCAGGCGCTTCGCGTGCATCGCGCGCAGCGCATGATCCACGGCCACACGCACCGGCCCGCCCGCCACGAGCATGAGGTCGACGGGACGCCGCGCGAACGCTGGGTGATGGCCGACTGGCACGACCGCGGCCACTATCTCGCGGTGGACGACCGCGGCGTCCACGAGCGCGAGATCGCCTAGATGACGCCCGAGCTCTTCTCCCCGGGCTGGTTCACAGCACTGGGTGCGATCGTCCTCATCGATCTCGTACTGGCGGGCGATAACGCGCTGGTGATCGGCCTTGCCGCGCGCAACGTACCGGTCGCCATGCAAAAGAAGGTCGTGCTGTGGGGCACGTTCGGGGCCATTGCAATTCGCGCCGCACTCACGGCGGGTGTCGTGTACCTGCTCAAGATACCGGGGTTTCTGGTGATCGGTGGCATCGCGCTCATCTACATTGCCTGGAAGCTGACGCAGGACAGCGGCGGCGGCCATGAAATCCAACCGGCCACGTCGGTGCGTGGCGCCGTGCAGACGATCATCGTTGCCGACGCGGTGATGGGCGTCGACAACGTCCTGGCCGTCGGTGGTGCCGCCCAAGGTTCGATGCTGCTGGTCGTCCTGGGCCTTGCGGTGTCCATTCCGATCGTGGTGTGGGGCTCGACGCTGGTCCTGCGCTGGGTCGAACGGTTTCCCGCCATCATCTGGTTGGGCGCAGGGGTACTCGGCTGGACCGCGGTAAAGATGATCGTCACCGAGCCGCTACTGGTGCCCTGGCTGGGATCGCATCCATCGGTGCGCCTGGCACTTCAGATCGCCATCGTCGGCGGGCTGGTCGCGGTCCCACTCTGGCGCTCGCTGCCGCCGCGCCATCGCGGGTGGATCGTGCTGCCGGCGGTCGCGCTGCCCTGGATCGCGATCCTGGGCGAGATCGAGCAGCGCTTCGGCACGCATTTCGATCTCATCGCCGATTGGCATTGGGACGACGATCTCATCGACATCGTGCGCTGGGTGGGTTGGATTCCCGTCACACTTTGGTTACGACGGCGCGTGCTCGCGCAGGCTCCCGCTGCCGAAGCGGAAAAAAAACATATCCGCGGCTAGCCAGTACCGATCAGGCGAGCGCCTGGCGGAAATCGGCGATCAGGTCTGCGCCGTCCTCGATGCCGACGGACACGCGAATCAGCGAATCCGCGATGCCCATGCTCGCGCGACGCGCCGCTCCCATCTCGTGGAAGATCGTGTGCGCCACCGGAATGGCGAGCGTGCGGTTGTCGCCCAGGTTCGACGACAGGACGATGGTACGCAGCCGGTTGAGGAAATCGAACGGGTCGATGCCATCGCGCAACTCGAACGAAAATAGCCCGCCATAGCGCGCGAAACAATTCGCCGGCGAGCTCGTGCTGCGGGTGGCCGGCAAGTCCCGGATAGTAGACGGCGCGCACCTGCGGCTGGTCGATGAGCCACGAAGCGAGCGCCTGGGCGTTGGCGCAAAGCCGCTCCATGCGAAGCGCCAGCGTTTCCGCGCCGACGGCAATGTGATGCGCCTGCTCCGCGGCGAGCGTGCCACCCCAGTCGCGCAGGCCCTTCTTGCGCAACTGCTGCAGCCCCCACAAGTGCGGCGGCTGTGACTTGTACGTGTCCAGGATGTTCGCGAATTTCGTCCAGTCGAAAAGCCCGGTATCGGTGACGCTGCCGGCGAGCGCGTTGCCATGCCCGCCGATGTACTTGGTCAGCGCGTTGACGATAAGGCCCGCGCCGACGTGCTTGGGCCGGAACAGCCAGGGCGACGTCATCGTGTTGTCGACGATGTAGAGAAGATTTCGTGAACGGCACAAGTCGCCGATCTTCTTCAGGTCCGCCACCTGGGTGCGCGGGTTGGCGATCGTCTCGACGAACACGATCCGCGTGCCGGGCGTCAACGCCGCTTCGACGTTGCGCACGTCCGTCGCGTCGACAAACGAAACCGGGTGTCCGTGCGACTCCAGCGTCAGCAACGCGCTGGTGGTGTTGCCGAACACGAACTGGCTCGCGACGACGTGGTCGCCGCCCTTGAGCAAGGCGAGCAGGATCGCGCCGATCGCCGCCATCCCCGTGGCGAACGCAACCGTTCCCACGCCCTCTTCCATGCCGTTGACCTTGGTTTCCAGTGCCGTGGAGGTCGGATTGCCCTGGCGTCCGTAGGTATAGCCCGGCGCGCGGCCCTGGAACACCGCCGCGAGTTCGCGCGCATCGCGGTAGCCGTAAGCGACAGACACGTGCAGCGGCTTGTGCAGCGACCCGTGTTCGATCGGCGAATCGCGATCGGAATGGAGGATCGCGGTGGTGAAGCCTCGTTGTGGTTTCTTGTCGCTCATCGTGTAATCGTCGATTTTCGTCCGGCAAACAAAAAACCCGTCAGGCGGGCCGCCGAACGGGTTTTGTGTGCCCCGCCAAGTATCTCTTGGCTGAGGCGAACCTCGCTTTAGCGGAATTTATTACGCGCCCGCAAGCTGAAGCCTCAAATCGGCGCAGTCGCAAATCTTACCTTTCCGGGAGCCGGCTGTCAATCCGCGTTCAACCGGCCAGCTTCTCCTCTTCCAGCAGGTCGGCTTCCATCTGCCCGCGCAGCTCGTCGCGATCGACGGCAAGCTGCGACAGGTAGTCGGCGGTGATGTCGCCGGTGATGTACTTGCCGTCGAAACACGACGCTTCGAAATTCTTGAGCTTCGGATTGGCGGCGCGTACCGCTTCTTTCAACGCGTCGAGGTCCTGGTAGATGAGAAGGTCGGCGCCGATCTCGCGCGCGATCTCGGCCTCGGTGCGGCCGGTGGCGACGAGCTCGTGCTGATTCGGCATGTCGATCCCGTAGACATTGGGATAGCGAACCGGAGGGCTCGCTGACGCGAAGTAGACCTTACGCGCCCCGGCTTCGCGCGCCATCATTACGATTTCGCGCGACGTGGTCCCGCGCACGATCGAGTCGTCGACCAGCAGCACGACCTTGTCCCGGAATTCGATGCCGACGGGGTTGAGCTTCTGGCGCACGCTCTTCTTGCGCAGCGCCTGGCCGGGCATGATGAACGTGCGGCCGATGTAGCGGTTCTTGACGAAGCCTTCGCGATATTTGATGCCGAGCCGGTTGGCAAGCTCCAGCGCCGACGGCCGGCTCGAATCGGGAATCGGGATCACCACGTCGATGTCCTGCGCCTCGGGCATGCCGCGGATCTTCTCGGCCAGCGCGCCGCCCATGTTAAGACGCGTCTCGTAGACGGACGTGCCGTCGATCATGGAGTCCGGCCGCGCGAGATAGACGAATTCGAAGATGCACGGGTTGAGCGACGGATTGTCCGCACACTGCCGCGCGTGGAACACACCGGCATTGTCGACGAAGATCGCCTCGCCCGGCGCGACGTCGCGCAGGACGTGGAAGCCCAGCGGCTCGATGGCGACCGACTCCGAGGCGACGATGTATTCCGATCCGCCCATCTGCTCGTTCTTGCCGATGATGAGCGGGCGGATGCCGTAGGGATCGCGAAACGCCAGCATGCCGTAGCCGGCGATCATCGCGATGACGGCGTAGGCGCCCTTGCAGCGTTTGTGCACGCCGGCAACGGCGCGGAAGATCGCGTCCGGATCGAGTCGGTGGTGCTGCGCCGCGCGTTCGAGCTCGAGGGCCAGCACGTTGAGCAACACTTCGCTGTCGGAATTCGTGTTGACATGGCGAAAGTCGAGCTGGAACAGTTCGCGCTTCAATTCCTCGCTGTTGGTCAGGTTGCCGTTGTGCCCCAGCGTCACGCCGAACGGCGAGTTCACGTAGAAAGGCTGCGACTCGAGGTCGGAGAACGCCGAGCCGGCGGTCGGATAGCGGCAATGCCCGATGCCCGCATAGCCCACCAGGTCGCGCATGTTGCGCGTGCGGAACACGTTCTGCACCAGCCCCGGGCCCTTGTACATGTGGAAGATGGGGCCTTCGCTCGTGACGATGCCCGCGGCGTCCTGCCCGCGATGCTGCAGGAGCAGCAGCCCGTCGTACAAGAGCTGGTTGACGGCCGTGTGTGCGACGACGCCGACGATTCCGCACATGAGAGCTTCTAGGCCTTTCTGTCTGCGGGGGCCGCTGGCGCGCGGCCCTCGCGGGAGTAATCGAGTCGCTGGGCCCACTCCGGTGGCAGCCAGGGCTTGAGGGCCAGCGCGGCGGCCGCGAAAGGCGGGGCAAGGGCGGCATTCTGCCACCAATCGAGGCGCGGCAGGGTCGTAAGGCCCGCGACGAGCACAAACGCCGTGACCAGCACTGCGCCGCGCGCGATGCCGAATATGGCGCCTAAGAACCGGTCGACGAATCCCAGGCCCGCCTTGCGAATGACACTCGAGAGCGGCCACGCGATCAGCGCTCCCAGGACCAGCGATCCCAAAAAAATCACCGCGAACGCGATCAGATACTTGACCACCGGGTTGTCGCCGATTTCCGGCAGCATTCCACCCAGCAGCGGCGACAGCGCGACCGCGGCCACGAATCCCAGCACCCAGGCGGCCAACGCAATCAGTTCCCGCGTCACGCCGCGGAAGAACGCCAGCAGCATGGACACGCCGACCACGCCGATGATGGTCCAGTCGAAGGCATTCATGGCGGGGTGCGCGCCTTACTTTGCCGCTGCGACAATGCCGCTGTAACCCTCGCCTTTGAGCCGGTCGCGAACTTCGATTGCCGCGTCGCGCGATGGATAGGGGCCGACGCGCACGCGCCACAACGTGCCCCTGCTTGTCGTCAGGGGCTCCGTATATGCGGGGTAAGCGGCCCTTTTCAACTTGTTGGCCAGCGCGTTCGCGCCTTTGTCGTCCGCAAAGGCCGCGAGTTGCACCGAAAAGCCATCCCTTGGCACATCCCTGTTTGGCTCAGCCTGCGCCGGCGTCGATGTCGCGACCGCGGGCGCCGCGACGGGTGCGGGTACCAGCGCGGGTGCCGGTGCTGGTGCCGGAGCCGGCGCCGGTGCGGACGTCGCACTGGTGGTGGCCGCCGGTTTCGCCGGCGCACCCAACACTTTCTGCTCGGCCTGCGCGATCGATTTCTTCGGTGCGGGCATCGTAGACGCCGTTGCATCTTCCGCGGGCGTGGATGGGGACGCGACGGGGGCGGGCGTGGACGTGGGCGCGGCGGGCGCAGGTTCCGCAGGCGGCGCAGGCTCCTTCGCTGTCTCGCTCTTGGCAGCGGCCTCCTTGGTGCTCGTTTTCGCGCCCTTGTCCGAGAGGCGATTGACGAACTTGGCGTTGTCCTCCGGCGGAATCCTGACCGACACGTCGTCTCCGAGCGGCTTGGGATCGCTCTCGAGCAGCATCGGCACGATCACCGCAGCGGCGAGCGCCAGGACGATTGCACCCAGCAAGCGGCGGCGCGCGCGGCGGCGCAATTCGTCGACGTTGATGTCAGGGGTTTCGGCCATGGGTAGGACCCGGGCTCGTTCAGCGCCGTGTCGCCGCGAGCGCCGCGGCAACCGTGATGAACGAGCCGAAAACTACGATTCTATCAGTCTCGCCCGCCTTGTCCCGCGCTGCGGCGAAGGCCGATGCAACGTCGGGAAAATCCTCCACGGCAGACACCTCCGCGCCGGCCGCGATCAGTTGATCGCGCACCACGCCGGCGCCGGCGCCGCGCGGGCCGGGAAGCGACGCCACGAACCAGCGGTCGATGCGCGAGATCATGGCACCCGCAACGCCCGCGATGTCCTTGTCGGCGTACATGCCGAACACCGCGAATGTCTGCGGGTGATAGCCCATCGCCCCGAGTTCATCGGCCAGAATCTTTGCCGCGTGCGGATTGTGCGCGACATCGAGCACGACCGTCGGGCGGCCGGGCAATACTTGAAAGCGCCCCGGAAGCTCGACCGCCAGCAGGCCGTCGCGGAGTGCGCCGCTGCGCACGGGCAATGTATCGCGCACGAGGTCGAGCACCGCGAATACCGTCGCCGCATTGCCCAGCTGGTAAGCGCCGCGCAATGCCGGAAACGGCAAGCCGAAGCGCTCGCCACCCGGACCCCAATACTTCCATTGTGTCCCTTCGTTCACGAAGCCGTAGTCGCGGCCGATGCGCAAGAGCTTCGCCCCGATTTCCTCCGCGCGCGCGACTACGCTCACAGGCGGATGCGGATCCGCGCAGACAGCGGGGCGTCCAGCGCGAAAGATGCCGGCCTTTTCGCGGCCGATGTCCTCGCGCGTCGGGCCAAGGTAATCCGTGTGGTCGATGGCGACGCTGGTGAGTACTGCTACTGTGGCATCGACGACATTCACCGCGTCGAGGCGGCCACCCAGCCCGACTTCGAGGACCAGCGCATCGAGTTCGGCGCGGGCAAAGAGCCACAACGCGGCGAGCGTGCCGAATTCGAAATACGTGAGCGGCGTCGGCGCGCCTTCGTGCCCTCTGGTTGCGACGCGCGCATTCTCCACGGCCGCGAACGCCGCGAGCAATTCGGCGTCGGTCACATCCTGTCCTTTGATGCGCACGCGCTCGTTGTAGCGCATGAGGTGGGGCGATGTGTAAAGGCCCACGGAATAGCCCGCGCAGCGCAGCACCGATTCGAGCATCGCGCACGTCGAGCCCTTGCCGTTGGTGCCGGTAACGGTCACCACCGGACACCCGATGGGCGCGTCGAGGTTAGTGCACACCGCGCGCACGCGATCCAAGCCCATCGCGATGGCCTTCGGATGCAGCGTCTCGAGATACGCGAGCCAGGCGTCGACAGTGGCCGGGCGGCTCATGATGTCAGGCGCGTCGCGCACCTGGGAACGTGGTCGGGTCAGTTCGCCGGTGCGGGCTGGCGGGACAGGAGCGCCAGCAGGTTCGCGAGCTCATCGCGCAACTGACGGCGATCGATGATGAGGTCCAGTGCGCCTTTTTCCACCAGGAACTCGGCGCGCTGGAATCCCTCCGGCAGTTTCTCGCGCACCGTTTGCTCGATCACGCGCGGACCGGCGAAGCCGATCAGCGCGCCCGGTTCCGCAATCACGAGATCGGCGACGAAGGCGAACGATGCCGAAACGCCACCCATCGTCGGATCGGTAAGGAGCGAGACAAACGGCAGCCGCGCTTTGGTCAACTCCTGCAGCACTGCCGTGGTCTTGGCCATCTGGAACAGCGAGCTCACACCTTCCTGCATGCGAGCACCGCCCGACGCGGAGATACACACGAAAGGAATGCGATTTTCGTAGGCGACGCGCACGCCGCGAACGAAGCGTTCGCCGACCACCGAACCCATCGAACCGCCCATGAATCCGAACTCGAACGCGGCCAGCACCAGCGGCACGCTCTTGATGCTGCCCTGCATGACCACGAGCGCGTCGGTCTCGCCAGTTTCCTCGAGCGCGTCAGCGAGTCGCTCCGAATATTTTTTCTGATCCTTGAACTTGAGGCTGTCGACCGGCACGACCTCGAGGCCGATTTCGAAACGGCCTTCCGGGTCGAGCAATTGCTCGATGCGCTCGCGCGCGCCGACGCGCGAGTGGTGCGCGCACTTGGGACACACGTAGAGATTGTTTTCGAGATCGGTGCGATACAGCACGGCCTCGCACGACGGGCATTTGACCCACAGCCCTTCCGGCACCGGCGTCCGGCGCTCGCCCGGCGTGCTCTTGATACGCGGTGGTAGCAGCTTCTGCAACCAGCTCATCGTCGTGCCCCCAAAGTCCTGCTAAAAGTGTACTGCGGCCGGTGCGGTCTGGCGATTCGCTGCCTCACGCCGCACGCTTGTCGGCCATGGCGTCGAGCGCCTGCCGTATTCCCGAAAGCCACGCCCCCGCGCGCGCCGCCGCTTCCGCGGGCGGCCCGCCTTCGATTTCCTCGATGATACGCGAGCCGATGACTACGGCATCCGCATGCGCCGCGATCGCCTGGGCACTGGCTGCATCGCGAATGCCGAAGCCGACGCCGACGGGCAACGTCACTTGCTTGCGGATCTCCGCCAGCTTGCGCGCGACGTCGCCCGTGTCGAGGTGCCCGGCGCCCGTCACACCCTTCAGCGAAACGTAGTAGACGTAGCCCCGCGCCATTGTGGCGACCGCGGCAATTCGCGCGTCCGTCGTCGTCGGCGCCAGCAAGAAAATCGCCGCGATATCGCGCGCGGCGAGGAGTTGCGCAAAATCCGCGCCCTCTTCCGGCGGGTAATCGATGACCAGGACGCCATCCACACCCGATTCCTTCGCGCGATCTGCAAACTGAAGGGTACCCATCGCCTCGATCGGATTGGCGTATCCCATGAGCACGATCGGCGTCGCGGTGTTGGTGAGGCGAAAGTCGCGGACGATGTCGAGAACGTTGTGGAGGCCCACACCTTGCGCAAGCGCGCGTTCGCCCGCGCGCTGGATCACCGGGCCGTCGGCCATGGGATCGGAGAACGGCACTCCCAACTCGATCACGTCCGCGCCGGCCGCGACGAGCGAATCCATGATCGCGCGCGTCGCTCGCAAGGACGGGTCGCCGGCGGTGACGTACGGAATGAGCGCGGTGCGACCGCGGGATTTCAGCGGCGCAAACGCGGCGTCGATGCGATTCAAGTCAGGGCGCCGTTTTGGTCGCGCTCGCGCCTGCACCAAGGAGGCCGGAGCGCTCGGCTACGGTGTTCATGTCCTTGTCTCCGCGGCCGGACAGGTTGACAAGCAGGATCTTGTCCTTCGCTAGCGTTGGCGCGAGCCGCGTCGCATAGGCCAGGGCGTGCGCGGACTCGAGCGCGGGAATGATGCCTTCGATGCGGCAGCACTGGTGGAACGCCGCGAGCGCCTCATCGTCGTCGACGACCTCATATTGCGCCCGGCCCGAATCCTTGAGCCACGCGTGCTCGGGGCCAACGCCCGGATAATCAAGGCCCGCGGACACCGAATGCGTTTCGGTGATCTGCCCGTTGGCGTCCTGCAACAGATACGTGCGGTTGCCGTGCAGGACACCGGGGCGGCCCGCATTAAGCGAGGCGGCGTGCTTGCCGGATGCGATGCCCTCGCCTCCGGCCTCCACGCCGATCAAGCGCACATCGTCGAACGGGATATAGGGATAGAAAATGCCCATCGCGTTGCTGCCGCCGCCGACGCAGGCGATCACGCAATCGGGCTGTCGGCCTGCGTACTCCGGCATCTGCACGACGCACTCGTCGCCGATCACGCGCTGGAAGTCGCGCACCAGCATCGGATACGGATGCGGGACCAGCGACGGTGCCGATGATGTAGATACGTGTTCTCGATGTTGGTCACCCAGTCGCGCATGGCTTCGTTCAGTGCATCCTTCAGCGTCTTCGAGCCGGATTCGACCGCGACCACCTTGGCGCCCAGCAGATTCATCCGGAACACGTTCTGCTCCTGGCGCCTCATGTCCTCCGAACCCATGTACACGACGCATTCCATGCCGTAGCGCGCGGCGATGGTCGCCGTGGCGACGCCATGCTGGCCCGCGCCGGTTTCGGCGATGACGCGCGGCTTGCCCATCCGCCGGGCGAGCAGCGCCTGCCCGATCGTGTTGTTGATCTTGTGCGCGCCGGTGTGGTTCAGGTCCTCGCGCTTCAGCCAGATCTGCGCACCTCCGAGCTCCCGCGACCAGCGCTCGGCGTGATACACGGGCGAAGGACGGCCGACGTAGTGCTTGAGTTCGCGGGCGAATTCGGCGCGGAATGCCGGGTCGTTCCGGTAGCGCGCGTACTGCTCGCTTCGAGCTCGTCGAGCGCACGGATCAGCGTTTCGGCGACGAAGACGCCTCCATACGGTCCGAAGTGACCGCGCGCATCGGGAAGGTCATACATCTGCATCACGAACTCCCTTGACGAACGCCGCAATGCGCGCAGGATCTTTCCGCCCCTTGCGCGGTTTGCCGTCGGTGCCGCGCTCTTCGACGCCGCTCGACACATCGACGGCCCACGGCCGCACCGCGCGAATCGCCTCGCCGACATTGGAAGGATCGAGTCCTCCCGACAAGATCAACGGCGCGGACAGGCCGGCGCGCAACGGTGGCGAGAGCCGCGACCAGTCGAACGCGTGGCCGGTACCGCCGGGCAAATCCCCGATACGAAACGTGTCGAACAGAAAACCCGCGCGTCACCGTAACGCGGCCGCGTATTCTAGCAAATCGACACCTTCCTTCATGTGCACGGCCTTGATGTAGGGACGAAGGAACGCGCTGCACAGCCCGCGCGGCTCGTCACCATGGAATTGCAGCACGTCGATGGGAACCGCATGCGAGCACCGCGCGGACGTGCTCCGCAACCGGATCGACGAACAACGCCACCTTGGTGACGAACGGCGGCAGCGCTTCGGCAATCTCGCGCGCGCGGCCGACGTCCACGCAGCGCGGCGTGCCGGGCCAGAACACCAGGCCGATCGCGTCCGCCCCCGCCTGCGCCGCCGCGAGCGCGTCGGCGATGCGCGTAATGCCGCAGATCTTGACCCGGGTGCGCACGGTGTTCATGCGCCCGCGAGCGTGACCGCGCCGCACCGTCGGCGGCAAGCCGAACCGCGCGTCGTAAGTGGCGCCCGCGAGATAGAGGCCGTCGGCGGCGAACGTGGGCGCCGCGCGCGTGCGGTCGCGCAAGCCGAGCAATTCGGCGATCCACGCGGGCTCCTGCCTGCCGGCGCCAACGTAGACCAGCGCGCCGACGATGTTGCGGACCATGTGATGGAGGAATGCGTTGGCGGAAAAATCGAAGCGGATGAACGGCCCCTGTTGCGTCGCCTCGGCGCGCGTCAGTGTCTTGACCGGCGATTTCGCCTGGCACTCGGCCGCGCGAAACGTCGAGAAATCGTGCGTGCCCAGCAGAGTGCGCCGCGGCCGCATGCATCGCCGCGACGTCGAGCGGGTGATGGTACCAGCCGACGCGTCCCGGCAAGCAGGCCCGGCCGCTCGGCGCGCGTGAGCAGCAGGTACGTGTAATGGCGGGCGGTCGCGGCAAAGCGCGCATGAAAGTCGTCCGACACCGGGCGCGCCCACAAGACGGCCGCGGCAAGCGGCAGGTGCGTGTTGACGCCGCGGACCCAGGCCGAGTCCGGGCGCGTCGACATCGGTGTCGAAATGAACGATCTGCGAGACGGCGTGCACGCCCGCGTCGGTGCGCCCGGCGGCGATCACCGTGACCGGGTGTCCGGCGATTTCGCCGATCGCACGCTCCAGCGCATCCTGCACGCCGCAACCCGACGGCTGCGACTGGAAGCCGCAGAACGCGTGGCCGGAATATTCGACGGCGAGCGCGAAGCGCATTTTCGGCGATCGAGTGCTTTAGGAATCGGAAAAACATCGGGCGGCGGATCAAACGACCCGCCGCCCGTGGATGTTGCTTGCGGTTGTCGGGTCAGGCCAGCTTGGCGAGCAGCGACTTCGCTTCCGTCTTCTGCTGGTCGTCGCCCTCGTGCAGCACTTCCTGCAGGATTTCGCGCGCGCCTTCGACGTCGCCCATTTCCTGGTACGCCTTGGCCAGGTCGAGCTTGGTTGCGGCGTCGTGCCACTGGCCGTCCAGCACCGACGGCGTCGGGTCCTCGAACGTCGAGCGATCGGGATCGAACGACAGATCGAGCTTGTCGAGTTCCAGCGCCGCGGCGGGCCGCGTCAATTGCGGCGCCATGTCGCTCGTCGGCCCTCCGCTGCGGTGGTCGCCAATGCGGGCTCGGCACGCGGCTTGCCCATCGGCGCCGGCTTCTCGGCCTCGTCGAGCTTGAAATCGAGGTCGAACTTCGCTCGCCGAGTCCGCCGGCTTCGACCTTGTCGGCAACGCTCGCCGGACGCGTTTCCATGGCAGCCTTGCCCGCAGCCATCGCGCCGGCCAGCGCGGCGGTCGGCAGCAGCGCTGCGGCATCGCGTCGCTGCGTGCTTGGCGGTCTTCTCGAGTTCGCTTTCCGCGCCGGCCAGGATGTGCGGCAGGCGTCTTGGGCGCGGCGCCGGACGTCGGCGAGATCGAAATTTCCTCGTCCATCTGGAATTCGAGGCCTTGATCGCCGCTGGGCGGCCGTTTTCGCGGCGCTGGCCGCCGCGCGGCCGCCTCGAGCGGATGCACATCGCGGAGCGCCAGCCTTCGGCGAACATCGGATTGTTCGGGTCGAGCTGGCGGCCGAGCGCCACCGCCTTGTGCCACACCTCGCCCTGGCCGTTGCAGACCGCATAGAGTTCGGACGCGACCGTCTCGAACGCCGACGGCTTGTTGTGCTGCGCGTGGATCTCCAGCAGCTTGAGATAGATTTCCTGCCGCTGCGGATCCTTCTTCAGCGCGTCCTTCAGGATTTCCTCGGCCTGCGCATCGCGGCCGTAGGCGAGATAGACCTCGGCTTCGGCGATCGGATCGACTTCGTCGGTGTCGATGTTGCCCAGACCCTCGCGGCTGAAGTCGCTGGCGAGCGAGTTGTCGCCGGTGTTGACGACGCCGCCGCCGGTCGAGCCGAACACCGTGTTGGTCTTGATGTCGGTGCCCGAGATGATGCTGTCCTCGAACTTGGTCGTCTTGCGCCGGCGCGCGGCGATCAAGAAGGCGAGCGCAGCCGAGGATCGCGAGCGCGCCCGACGCCGATCGCCCACGCCGGCGTGTTGGCGAGGAGTCGTCGAAGAATCCCGGCGGTTCCTTCGGCGCGCCTTCGGCAGCGGCCTTCGGCGGCGGTGCCTTTCTCGGCGGCTTCACGTCCGTCGGTGGGGGTGCGGCGCGGCGCCGGCTTCGGCGTCCGCTTCAGCCTTGGCGTCCGCGGCCGCTTTCGCATCCGCGGCCGCCTTCGCATCCGCTGGCGGCCTTCGCATCCGCCGCCGCCTTCGCATCCGCGTCCGGCTTTCGCATCCGCTGCCGACTTGGCGTCCGCCGCAGCCTTCGCGTCCGCGGCCGCTTTCGCCGCAGCGTCGTCGGCAGCCTTGGGCGGCGGCGTGGTGGGCGCGGTATCGGTCGGCGCGCCGGCGGCGCCTTGCCCTTGGCCGCGTCGGTCTGCGTTTGCAGCTGCGCCATCGTCTGGTTCTTGAGCTCGACCGCGCGCTGCAGGTCCTTCAGCGTCTTTTCGAGATCGGCGATGCGGCTTTGCGCTTCGCTGCAGTCGCCGCGTCTGCGCCACCGCATGGATTCCGCGGCGCCCGCGCCCTTGCCCGTGCCGGCGTCCTTCGACACGCGCAACTGGTCGCTGCCCGGACGCACGGCCGGCGTCTTCTCCTCGACCGCCGTGCCGATCCGGCCGCCGGCGGCGCGGCCGGCCGCCTCGTCGGCCATCGGCGCCGCGCCCGCGACGCGATCGCGATAGGCGCGCCAATCGGCGGCCTGCACCCGCACGACCTTGCGTCGCCTCGGCGGGCTGGCGCCGCCGACGCTTCCACCGCGTTCGGGATCGTGATGATCGCGCCCGAACGCAGCCGGTTCATGTTGGCGCCGTCGAACGCGCTCTGGTTGCTCTTGAACAGCGCGACCAGCATCTGGTCGAGCGTGACCGTTTCGGGCTTGTACTCCTTGGCGATCTTCGACAGCGTGTCGCCGCGCTTCACCTCGTACGTATCGCCTTCGCCGCGCGGCGCGGCGGCGCGTCGGCGGCGCGGCCAGCGGCCGCGGACGGCTGCGCGCGCGCGGCGGCGCGTGCCCGGCGCGCGGCGGCGCCACCGGTTCGACCGGCGCGACGTCAGGCGCGAGCCCGGCGGATCGAGCAGGAACGTGTAGTCGCGCACGACGCGGCCCGAAGACCAGTTCACTTCGACCAGCAGATCGAGATACGGCTCGGTGACCGGCGTCGGCGACGTCACGCGCAGATATGCTGTCGCCATTCGGCGCCGCGCTCGAGCGTGACGCGCGCGCGCGACAGCACGCCTTGGTATTGCAGGTTGTTTTGCCGGTACAGCGAGGGTCGGCGACCTTCGCCGACAGCGAATCCAGTTCTTCCTTGGACGCGGAAGCAGTTCGATGCGCGCGACCAGCGGCTGGCCGACGAAGGACTCGACGGTCAGCCTGCCGAGCCCGAGCGGGTACGCCGACACGGGCAGCGCAAGCGCGCCCGCGACGAGGCCGTATTTGAGGATGGTTTTACGCGCATACCGACCCCTTCGGAAACGCTGTTTGGCTCAAGCTAACATAACATCATGGGTTTAGCGGTGCAAGCTAAACCTCGGTATTAGCTTGGTTTTTTCCTTTCGCGCGTCTGCGGATTCGCACGAGATTCATGCCGCTGTGCTATCGGCGAGCGCTAGCGCTAGCGTACCGATTTGCCGCCGCTACAACATCTAGTAGCAGCGTCGGCACCGCCTGCGTGTTGCGTTCCTGCCGCCAGGACATGCGACCGCTGCCGTGCCCAGCCTTGCGCGACTCGCGCATAAAACTTTACGAAACGAGGCGCGACCGGCGCAGGCTACGACGTAGCTTGCCCGATTGCAGCAAGCCACGCGCCGCGTTCCAGCGCCGGACGGCGCTATCCGGCTTAACGGCGTGAGCAAGATTCGCAGCATCCGGCGCAACGGCTCCGCCGCGCCCCACAGCAACTGGTCGCCGACGGTGAATGCGCCGAGGTATTCCGGCCCCATCGCGAGCTTGCGCAGGCGGCCGATCGGGATCGCAAGCTTGCCGGTGACGGCGGCCGGCGTCAGTTCGCGCACGCTGTCGTCGCGCCGGTTGGGGACGACCTTCACCCATTCGTTGGCGCCGCCCATCATCGCCTCGATCTCGGCCAGCGGCACAGTCGCGCCGCAGCTTGATCGTCAGCGCCTGGCTGTGGCAGCGCATCGCGCCGATGCGCACGCACAGCGAATCCACCGGAATCGACCGGGCCTCGTCGCGCCCGAGGATCTTGTTCGTCTCGGCGCCGCCCTTCCACTCCTCGAGGCTCATCCCGTTGCCCATGTCCTTGTCGATCCACGGTATGAGCGAGCCCGCCAGCGGCACGCCGAAGTGCTCGGTCGGGAAGCGCTCGTCGCGCAGGATGCCGGCGACTTCGCGGTCGATGTCGAGGATCGCCGAGTGCGGATCGTCCAGCAGGTCCTTCGCGGCGAGATGCGCCTCGCCCATCTGCTGCAGCAGTTCGCGCATGTTCTGCGCGCCGGCGCCCGAGGCGGCCTGGTAGGTCATGCACGTCATCCACTCGATGAGGTCGCGCTGGAACAGTCCCGCCAGCGCCATCATCATCAGGCTGACCGTGCAGTTGCCGCCGATGTAGTTGCGGACGCCCTTCGCGAGCGCGGCGTCGATGACCGGCCGGTTGACCGGGTCGAGGATGATCACCGCGTCGTCCTTCATGCGCAGCGTCTTGGCGGCGTCGATCAAGTAGCCGTTCCAGCCGGCGTCGCGCAGCTTCGGGTACATCGCCGTCGTCCAGTCGCCGCCCTGGCAGGTGATGATCGTGTCCAGTCCGGCAAAGGCTCGCGTCGTTCGCGTCCTGAGCGGACCGGTGTCCCGGCCCTCGTTTCGGTCAATTGCCGGCCCGCGCCCGCCCGCCTTCGATGTCGAAAAGAACACCGGCTCGATGAGCTCGAAGTCGCGCTCCTCGCGCATTCGCTGCATGAGGACCGAACCCACCATTCCCCGCCAACCCACAATTCCTACTCGCATGATCATTTTCCCGTTCAGAAGGTTTCGCCACAAAAAATTCGTCCACGCCCGGTCATGTCCGGCGTTTTCGCTTGTTCTTCGTGACGTTGCCTTTCTTTGCGCCAACGCCTTTCCGCGCGCGACGGTGCAAAGCCGCGCCATCGTGTACGCGTCGATGTAGCGCCCGTCGCGAAACGCGTACGCCTTGAGCGTGCCTTCGATCTCGAATCCGAACTTGCGGTACAGCGCGAGCGCCGCGGCATTGTCCGTGTAGACGGTCAGTTCGAGGCGCGTGTAGTTGAGCCAGTTGTCGGCCATGTCGAGCGCGGCCGCCAGCAGCGCCGTGCCCACGCCACGGCCGTGCCAGTCGTCGCGCACCGACATGCCGATGGCGCCCGCGTGCCGGCGGCGCGGCGACTTCGACGGCCGCGTGCAGGCCCAGGTTGCCCACCACCTCGCCCGCGACTTCGGCCACCAGGATGTAATCGTCCGCCGGCGCGTCGACGAGCCACTTGCGCCACATCTCGACCGAGGGAAACGGCATCTGCAGCGTGCCGGCCAGCGCCTTCGGCGTCGCGAACGTCGCCTGGATCGCCTCCGCGTCGCTCGACTTCGGCGCGGCGGATCGTGATCGCGGGGCGTCGCGGCGCCATCATGCCCCCGCAACGCGGCGACCACGGCGTCGCCCATCGCCCGCGTGCCGATGACCTTCTCGCCCGGCAGCGCGATGTCGCCGGTGCGATGGCCCTGCTGCAGCACGCGGCGCACGGCGCGCTCGATGCGCTCGCGCGACGTCGGCGTCGCGCGAACGTGTAGCGGAACATCATCGCCAGCGACAGGATCGTCGCCAGCGGATTGGCCTTGTCCTGGCCCGCGATGTCCGGCGCCGAGCCGTGGATCGGCTCGTACAGGCCCTTTTGGTTCGCGTCGAGCGACGCCGACGGCAGCATGCCGATCGAGCCGGCGAGCATCGACGCCTCGTCGGACAGGATGTCGCCGAAGATGTTGCCGGTGACGATCACGTCGAACTGCTTCGGGTTCCTGACGAGCTGCATCGCGGCGTTGTCGACGTACATGTGCGACAGCGCGACGTCCGGATAGTCCGCCGCCATCGCGCTCACCACTTCGCGCCACAGGATGCTGGTGTCGAGCACGTTGGCCTTGTCGACCGAGCACAGCCGCTTGCTGCGCTTGCGCGCCGTCTCGAAGCCCACGCGCGCGATGCGCTCGATCTCCGGCACGCTGTAGTGCATCGTGTCGAAGCCTTCGTCGTCGCCGGCGGCGTTCTTGCGCCGGCCGCGCGGCTGGCCGAAATAGATGTCGCCGGTCAATTCGCGCACGATCATGATGTCGAGCCCCGCGACCACCTCGGGCTTCAGCGTCGACGCGGCCGCGAGCTCCGGATACAGGCAGCGCCGGGCGCAGGTTGGCGAACAGGCGCAGCGCCTTGCGGATGCCGAGGATGCCCTGCTCGGGCCGCATTTCGCGCGGCAGCGTGTCGTAATTGCGGGCCGCCGACGGCGCCCATCAGCATGGCGTCCGCGCTCCTGCGCGAGCGCAGCGTCGCCGGCGGCAGCGGATGCCCGGCGGCGTCGTAGCCCGCGCCGCCGATCGGCGCCGTTTCGGTCGTCGATCGGCAGGCCCTCCGCGCGCAGCACGTCGAGCACGCGCTGCGCCTGCCCGACGATCTCGGGGCCGATGCCGTCACCCGGCAGGATTGCGATCTTCATGCGTTTCCCGTATCCATAAACAAAAAGCGGCGCCGATTTACCCTGGCGCCGCTTCTCGTGGAGAAGTTCTCTACCTAGCCAGGGTTGATCGGTCAGCCGTTTCGTTTCGAACGCGCGAATCGCCTCGGCATGCTGCAGCGTCAGGCCGATGTCGTCCAGCCCGTTCAGCAGGCAATGCTTGCGGAACGGCTCGACGTCGAACGCGAACACCAGCGAGCCGTCCGGCGTGGACACGACCTGCCGCTCGAGGTCGATGCGTCAGCTTGAAGCCGGGAAAGGCCGAACGTGTCGGCAAACAGCCGGTCGACCTGCGACTCGGGCAGCACGATCGGCAACAGGCCGTTCTTGTAGCAGTTGTTGTTGAAGATGTCGGCGATACGACGGCGCGATCAGCGCGCGGAAGCCGTAGTCGGCCAGCGCCCACGGCGCATGCTCGCGCGAGCTGCCGCAGCCGAAATTGCGGCGCGCGAGCAGGATCGACGCGCCCTGGTAGCGCGGGTCGTTCAGCACGAACTGCGGATTGCGCGGCCGCTTCGCATTGTCCATGCCGGGCTCGCCGTGGTCGAGGTAGCGCCATTCGTCGAACAGGTTCGGGCCGAAGCCCGACCGCTTGATCGACTTCAGGAACTGCTTCGGGATGATGGCGTCCGTGTCGACGTTCGCGCGGTCGAGCGGCGCGACGAGACCCGTGTGGACGCGGAAGGGATGCATGGATACACCTAGGCAAGCCGACGCACGTCGACGAAATGGCCGGCGATCGCGGCGGCCGCCGCCATCGCCGGGCTCACCAGGTGCGTGCGGCCGCCGCTGCCCTGCCGGCCTTCGAAATTGCGGTTCGACGTCGACGCGCAGCGCTCGCCCGGCTCGAGCCTGTCGTCGTTCATCGCGAGGCACATCGAGCATCCCGGCTCGCGCCATTCGAAGCCGGCGTCGCGGAAGATGCGGTCGAGGCCCTCGGCTTCCGCCTGCGCCTTCACGAGGCCCGAGCCGGGCACGACCATCGCGAGCTTGACGTTGTTCGCGACGTGGCGGCCGCGCGCGACCGCCGCGGCCTGGCGCAGGTCCTCGATGCGCGAGTTGGTGCACGAGCCGATGAACACCTTGTCGATGGCGATGTGGGTCATCGGCGTGTTCGGCTGCGAGTCCCATGTAGTACAGCGCGCGCTCGATGCCTTCGCGCCGCGTCGCGTCGCGCTCCCGGTCCGGGTCCGGCACGCGGTCCTCGATGCTGACGACCATCTCGGGCGACGTGCCCCACGTGACCTGCGGGCGCATCGCCGCCGCATCGAACACGTGCGTGGTGTCGAACCGCGCGCCGTCGTCGCTGTTCAAGCGTGCGCCATTGCGCGACCGCGCGGTCCCACATCTGCGCCGGTCGGCGCGAACGCGCGGCCCTTGATGTAATCGAGCGTGCGCTCGTCGACGGCGATCATGCCCGCGCGCGCGCCGGCCTCGATCGCCATGTTGCACATCGTCATCCGCGCTTCCATCGACAGCGCGCGCACGGCCTCGCCCGCGAACTCGATCGCGTAGCCGCTGCCGCCCGCGGTGCCGATGCGGCCGATGACCGACAGCACGAGGTCCTTCGACGTCACGCCGGGCGGCAGGCGGCCGTCGACGCGGACCAGCATCGACTTCGCCTTCTTGATCAGCAGGCATTGCGTGGCCAGCACGTGCTCGACCTCGGACGTGCCGATGCCGAACGCCAGCGCCGCGAACGCGCCGTGCGTGCTCGTGTGCGAATCGCCGCAGACGACGGTCATGCCGGGCAGCGTCGCGCCCTGCTCGGGCCCGATGACGTGGACGATGCCCTGCCGGCGGTCGAGGAACGGAAAGTACGCCTTGGCGCCGTGCTCGCGGATGTTGTCGTCGAGCGTTTCGACCTGCGTGCGCGAGATCGGGTCCTGGATGCCGCGGTTCCAGTCCTTGGTCGGCGTGTTGTGGTCGGCCGTCGCGACCACCGACTGCATGCGCCAGGGCTTGCGGCCGGCGAGCTTCAGTCCTTCGAACGCCTGCGGGCTGGTCACCTCATGGACCAGGTGACGGTCGATGTAGAGCAGCGCCGTGCCGTCCGCCTCCTCGCGGACCACGTGGCTGTCCCACAACTTGTCGTAGAGCGTGCGCGCCGTCATGTCGTTCCGCCCGGATGACGCGGAAGGGGTCATGGGGCGGATTGTCATTATTGCATAGCAGCATGGCGCTGTCAGGTGAAGCTATGACCGCGACGCGCGCGCGCCGGGTTCGTACGCCTCGACAAGCGCGGCCACGGCATCGGCCAGGTCCGGCCGTGCGGCGTCGAAGCTCGCGGCCGGCGTCGAGCGCAGCCACGTCAGCTGCCGCTTTGCCAGCTGGCGCGTGGCGGCGATTCCCTGTCGCGCAGTTGCGTCGCGTCGATGGCGCCCTCCAGGAATTGCCACGCCTGCCGGTAACCGACGCAGCGCATCGACGGCAGCGCCGGGTCGAGTGCGTAGCGTTCGCTGCAGCCCGCGCAAGTTCATCGACGAGCCCGGCATCGAGCATCGCGTCGAAGCGCGTGCGCGATTGCCGCATGCAGCACCGCGCGATCGGAGGGCACGAGCGCAATCGCGAGCGGTGGGACCCGGCATCCCGGCCGTTGCCTCGCGCCTGCCCTGCAATGCCGAGAGCGGCCGCCCGCTCAAGCGGTGGACCTCGAGCGCGCGCTGGATGCGCTGCGCATCGGTGGGCGAGCAGCCGCGCCGCGGTCGCCGGATCGACGCGCGCGAGTTCGGCATGCAGCGCGGGCCAGCCGTCGCGCGCGGCGCGCGGTCGAGTTCGGCGCGCACGCCGGCATCCGCGCGCGGCAACGCCGACAGGCCCTCGGTCAGCGCCTTGAAATAGAGCATCGTGCCGCCGCAGAGGATCGGCGTGCGCCGGCGCGCGCGGATCGTCGCCACGCAGCGCCCGCGCATCGCGCACGAACGCCGCAGCCGAATACGGCTCCGTCGGGTCGATGATGTCGATGAGGTGGTGCGGAACGCGCGCGCGATCGGCGGCGGCAGGCTTCGCGGTGCCGATGTCCATGCCGCGATAGACCTGCGCCGAATCGACGGAGACGATTTCACCGTCCAGGCGCTCGGCCAGCGCCAGCGCGAGCGCGCTCTTGCCCGACGCCGTCGGGCCCATCAGCAGGATGGCGGGAAGCACCGGCAATTCGGCGGACGCTTCAGGCGACGGCGTCACCGCCCGCGCATGAAGAGGCGGTCGAGGTCGGGCATCGACAGCTGGTACCACGTCGGACGGCCGTGGTTGCACTGCCCCGATCGCTCGGTCGCTTCCATCTCGCGCAGCAGCGCGTTCATCTCCGGAACCGCGAGCATGCGGTTCGCGCGCACCGAGCCGTGGCAGGCCATCGTCGACAGCAATTCGTCGCGGTGCGCGGCCAGCACCTGCGTGCCGCCGAATTCGCGGATCTCGTGCAGCACCGCGCGTGCGAGCGCGGCCGGATCGGCGTCGGCCAGCGGCGCCGGCACGCCGCGCACCGCGAGCGTGGCCGGGCCGAGCGCCGACATCGCGAAGCCGAGCGCTTCCAGCGCCGCGCCATTCTCTTCCACGGTGGCGACTTCGAGCGGTTCGGCCGCGAACGTCGCGGGCACCAGCAGCGGCTGCACCGGCAGATGCGCGTCGAATGCCGCCTTCAGGCGTTCGTAGACGATGCGCTCGTGCGCGGCGTGCATGTCGACCAGCACGAGCCCGGCGCGGTTCTGCGCGAGGATGTACACGCCGTGCAGTTGCGCCAGCGCGAAGCCCAGCGGATGCGGATCGTCGGCGGCCAGCGCGGCGGTGCGGCGCCATCGTCGCGCGGCCCGAAGAGCCGCGCATAGAACGCCGACGGCTCGCCCGTCGTGAGCGCCGAGCGGCGATTGCGGTGCGGCGCCACGGCGCCCCGGCGCTCATGGCGGATTGCCGCGCACCGAATCCGTCGCGCGCATTTGGGTACTGTGGCGTAAGCGGCGGCAAGTGCGCGGCCGCGACGCCCAGTCGCTCCGCCGCGGAAACCGCGGGCTGTTCCGCGGCGCTGGCCGCCAGCGCGCGTTCGACCGCATGCCGGACGAATTGGTGGATTGCGCCGGAATCGCGAAAGCGCACCTCGGTCTTCTGCGGATGCACATTGACGTCGACGCGCCGCGGATCGAGCTCGAGCCACAACGCGTACGCGGGCTGCCGGTCGTGGTGCAGCACGTCGCGATAGGCCTCGCGCAATGCATGCTGCAGCACGCGGTCGCGGACGATAGCGGCCGTTGACGAAGAGATATTGGCCGCCTCCCTGCGCCGCGTAGGCGGGGCGCACGGCGAATCCCGCGAGCTTCACGCCCCCGGCGTCGGCGTCGACCGTGGCCGCATGCAGGACGAAGTCGTCGCCCAGCAGCTGCTCGACGCGCACGCGCCGGCCCGCGGCGACCAGCCGATGCACGACGCGCGCGTTGTGCTGCAGCGTGAAGCCCGTCGCCGGATGCGCGAGCGCGACGCGGCGGAACGCCTCGTCGCAGTGCGCCCACTCGGTGGCCTCGGTGCGCAGGAATTTGCGCCGCGCCGGCGTATTGAAGAAGAGCTCCTCGACGGTGATGCTCGTCCCGGCCGCCAGCGCCGCGGGCGCGATCGGGCTTACCGTGCCGCCGTCGACCTCGATGCGCCATGCGTGCGGCTTACTCCTAGCGCGCGACGCCAGTCCCAGGCGCGACACCGAGGCGATCGACGCCAGCGCCTCGCCGCGGAATCCCAGCGACGCGATCGCCTCGAGGTCGAGCACCGAGCGAATCTTCGACGTGGCGTGGCGCGCAACCGCGAGCGCCAGGTCCTCGCGCTCGATGCCGCTGCCGTTGTCGACCACGCGGATGCGCTTGACGCCGCCCGCCGCGAGTTCGACGTCGACCTGCGTTGCGCCGGCGTCCAGCGCGTTCTCGAGCAGTTCCTTCAGCGCCGCCGCCGGCCGCTCGATCACCTCGCCCGCGGCGATCTGGTTGATCAGCAGGTCGGGCAGCGCCCGGATGGCGCTCATCAGCGCATGAGTCCCTGCGACCAGCGCGCGTAGACGCTGTCGGCGACCTGGTTGAGCGCCGCAAGCCGCGCAGGCAGGTCGGAATGCAGGTCGGCGGCGCTTTGCAGGTGCGCGTTCGACCGCGTCGGCAGTTCGTTGGCGCCGGTGCGGCACCAGGTTTCCACCAGCTCGCGCGTCATTTCGACGTGGCACTGGAAGTCCGATGTGCCGGTCGTCGATGATGTAGCCCTGGTCCACGTTGAACGCGTTGGTCAGCACGCGCGTCGCCATCGGCGGCAGGTCGAAGGCGTCGTAGTGCCATTGGAACGCGGCGAAGCGCGGCAGGCCGCCGAACCACTCGCGGCGCGCGCCGCGATCGCAGACGTCCACGTGCAGCCAGCCGATTTCCGGCGTCTGCCGCGCGAACCACGCGCGCGCCCAGCGCCTTCGCCATCAATTGTCCGCCGAGGCAATGGCCGATCACCGGAACGCCATCGCCGATCGCGTCGCGCAGGAGACTGCACAGCGGCACCACCCAGGGCAGCCGGTCATTGACGCTCATCGGTCCACCCATCATGCCGATGCCGGAATACGCGCCGGGTCCTGCGGCACGGCCGCGCCCTCGTCGAGCAGGACGAGTTCGATCGGGATCGCGTGCTCCGACAGCCACTCGCCGAAGTGGCCGGGTCCCTCGGTGGGCGAGAAGCGGAAGATGGCGACAGGGCGCATGGCGGACTCGTTTCGGGCGGCGGAAACCCGACACCCTGACCGCGATTTTACCAGCCAGCGCTCGCACCGCGCGCGTCTACATCTGCTTGAAGAGGTGGGTGAATTGCCGCGAGATCGGCAGCCTCTCCTGGCCGGTTCTTGAGCAGGACGAACTGGCGCTCGGCATCCTCGCGCAACACGCCGGACACGGCGTCGAGATTGACGATCGTGCCGCGATGCACCTGCCAGAACTTCTCCGGGTCGAGCTCCGGCCAGCAACTCCTTCAACGGCGTGCGGATCAGCGCCTCGCCGTTGTCCAGCACCACGCGCGTGTACTTGGTGTCGGCCTGGAAATAGACGACGTCGGCGACCGCGATCAGCTTCACCTGCTTGCCGACCGCAGCCTTGATCCATTTCATGCGCGGCACGTCGGACTTGATCGTCGCCCGCAATTCCGCGACGAGCGCCGAGAGATCGGTCGGCGGCGACTTGATTTTCTTGCGCAGGCGAAACACCGTTGCCGCCAGCCGGTCGCTCTCCACCGGCTTCAGCAGATAGTCGACGGCGCCGGCATCGAAGGCCTTGAGCGCGTATTGGTCGTAGGCGGTGATGAACACCACGTGGCAATCGCCGCCGATCGCCGCCGCGACGTCGAGCCCGGTCTTGCCCGGCATCCGGATGTCGAGAAAGGCGATCTGCGGTCGGCGTTCGTCGAAGAGCGCAAGCGCCGTATCGCCATCCGCCGCTTCGGCGACGATGTCGAGCTCGGGCCAGACTTCGGCCAGCTTTTCCTTCAGCCGCTCGCGCATCAGCGGTTCGTCCTCGGCGATCAGCGCGGTGGCGTGGGTCATCGGGCAGCGCTTTCCGGGAATGGCGCGGCGCGCGCACGCGCGGAGAGCGGCTCGAGCGGCAGCACGAGCCGCGCAATGAATCCGCGCGGCTCGTTGGCTTCGGTTTCGAGCGCAGCGCGATCGCCGAACAGCAGCGCCAGGCGCTCGCGGATGTTGGCGAGACCGATGCCGCTCACGCCCGGTGCGCCGGCGAGACCGGCGCCGGTATCTGTCACCGACAAGACGATGCGCGCGCCGTCCGGATGCGCCTCGCGCGCCGCGGTCACGTCGACGTCGCCGCCTTCCGGCAGAGGCTCGATGCCGTGCTTGATCGCATTCTCCACGAGCGTGATCAGCATGCCCGGCGGCACGGCGGCGTCCTCGAGGTCCTCCGGAATGGCGACCGACCAGCGCAACCGAGTTCCAAGGCGCGTCTGCATGATGCGCAGGTACGCGCGAATCATCGCTGCGTCCTGCTTCAACGTATTCGCCTCGTCACGCAGCGTGGGCGTAGTCGCGCGCAGGAACCGGATCAGGTCGCCGATCAGGCGCGCAGCCTCGGGCGCGCCCTTTTCCGCAAGCTGTTGCGCGCTGCCCAGCGTATTGAACAGGAAGTGGGGTTCGATCTGCAGCTGCAGGAGCATGAGCTTCGACTCCGCCAGCTGGCGCGACAGGTCGCTCTGGCGCGCCTCGGTCTCGAGGTTGGCGGCGAGCGCGCGGTATTCGCGATTGCGCAGGTTGGCGATGAGCGCGACGATGAACGTGTAGACGAAGCCGAATACCAGCGCGCCGGTCACGATGTGGCGCAGCAGCGCGCTGTCGTAGAGCCAGGTGAACGGATTGACGCCCTTGATGAGCCCGGCAAGGCTGGCGCCTACGAAGGCTCCGAGCAACGCCAGCAGAGGTCCGACCACGGCCAGCCGGAACGCCTTGCCGCGGAATTTGCGGTAGCCGAACCACGCGGACAGTCCCGCCCACAGCATCACCACGACAAAGGCGTTGAACAAGATCGCCGCCTCGAGGAAGCTCATGTTCCACGGCAGGCGCGAGGCGATCCACGCCGCGGCGGTCGCCCCCAGGAAGGCGCCAACCAGCCAATACCAGCCACCGCCGTGATAGAACCACTGGTCGAACGACCGCATGTCGCGCCGCTCGATTTCGCTCAGCGAGGCGAGGAGGCGTTCGGCGAACGCGTCGTAGCGGTTTTTCAGCGATCGAGTCATGCAATGACGAGCATGCCGTCGTGGCCGTTCGGCGCGACGGCTGGCGTTACAGCCGAATGTCACATGCCACTACAGCCCGCGCGCGATCCGCGCATAGGCGCTGTGATTGTGGATCGACTCGAAGTTCTCCGCCTCGACGCGGAAGGCATCGAAGCGCGGATCAGCCGCCAGCCGCGCCGCCACGCCGCGCACCAGGTCCTCGACAAAGCGCGGGTTGTCGTACGCGCGTTCCGTGACGTATTTTTCGTCGGCCCGCTTCAAGACGCCGTACAGCTCGCAGGACGCCTCTTCCTCGGCGATGCGCAGCAATTCGTGGACGAATACCGGCTGCGTGGGTCGCACGGTGATGGTCACCGTCGAGCGCTGGTTGTGCGCGCCGTAGTCCGAGATTTCCTTCGACGCCGGGCACAGCGACATCACGGGAGCCGCCACCGCAACGGTCGTCGAGTAACGCCCATCCTTCAATTCGGCGGTCAGCCGCACGTCGTAGTCCAGCAAGCTCGCGACCCCGGAGACCGGCGCGATCTTGCGCACGAAGTACGGAAAGGCCAACTCGATCCGCCCGGCCGGCGCATCGAGGCGCACGACGAGGTCGTCGAGCAGCGCGCGCAGGCTCGCAATCGACAGCGGGGCGGCGCCGGCACCCGCTCGCTCCTCGAGCAACATCACCAGCCGCGACATGTGCGTGCCCTTGCGGTCCCCGGCCAGCGCGACATAGACGTTGCACGACGCAATGGTCGGCTGCGCCACGCCGTCGCGGTCGGAAAACGCGAGCGGGAATCGGATCCCCTTGATGCCGACCTGGTCGATCGCGAGGTTGCGCTCGTCCGTTCCCGATTGCACGTCGGCAATGGGCATCAGGCGGCCGGGTTGTTCGGGTCGGTTCATGATTTCTTCATTGTATCCGGTTGGATCACGCAGCCCCTCGCCGCTCATCCCGCAGCTCATGCAGCCGGTTTGACCCGGGGCTTCGCCTTGTATTGACTGAGATTCGGGCCGAAATGCGCGATGATCGACGCCGCGATGCCCTTGGCGTCGAGCCCGGCCTGGGCCAGCAGAAACGCGGGGTCCCCGTGGTCGATGAACCGGTCCGGCAGGCCCAGGTGGAAGATCGGCACGGTGAGCCCTTCCGCCGCGAGCAATTCGGCGACCGCACTGCCGGCGCCGCCGGCAATCACGTTTTCCTCGACGGTGACGAGCGCGTCATGCTCGTCCGCCAGTTTGAGGATCAGTTCGGCGTCGAGCGGCTTGACGAAGCGCATGTTGGCGACCGTGGCATCGAGTTCCTCGGCGGCCGCGAGCGCCGGATGCAGCATCGAGCCAAACGCGAGGATCGCAACGCGGTGCGGACGGCGCTTGCCCTCGCGGCGAAGCTCGCCCTTGCCGATCGGCAGCGCGCGCATCTCCGCTTCCTGCGCGACGCCCGGCCCGCTCCCGCGCGGATAGCGAATGGCGGAAGGCGAATCGAGCGTGCATCCCGTGTAGAGCATCTGCCGGCACTCGTTTTCGTCGGCGGGCGCCATCACCGTCATGTTGGGCAGGCACCGAAGGTAGGACAAGTCGAAGGCGCCGAGATGCGTCGCGCCGTCGGCGCCGACGACGCCTGCCCGGTCGATCGCAAACACCACCGGCAGGTTCTGTAGTGCGATGTCGTGGATCGCCTGGTCATACGCGCGCTGGAGGAACGTGGAGTAGATGGCGACGACGGGCTTCATGCCTTCGCACGCCATGCCGCCCGCGAACGTCACCGCATGCTGTTCGGCTATGCCGACGTCGAAATAGCGCTCCGGAAATTCCTGCGAAAAGCGCACGAGGCCGGAGCCCTCGCGCATCGCCGGCGTGATGCCCACGATGCGCGGATCCTTGCGCCGCCATGTCGCACAGCCAGTCGCCGAATACCTGCGTGTAACTGGGCTTTCCGCTCGCCTTGGGAACGATGCCGACGGCCGGATCGAACTTGGTCACGCCGTGGTAGAGGATCGGGTCTTCCTCGGCCTTGCGGATAGCCGTAACCTTTCTTGGTGATGATGTGGAGGAATTGCGGCCCCTTCAGCTCGCGGATATTGGCGAGCGTTTTCACCAGCGCGTCGACGTCGTGGCCGTCGATCGGGCCGATGTAGTTGAAGCCGAATTCCTCGAACAGTGTGCCGGGCAGCACCATGCCCTTGACGTGCTCCTCGGCGCGGCGGGCGATTTCCTGCATGGGCGGCAGCTTCGCGAGCATTTCCTTGCCGCTGCGGCGCACCGAGTTGTAAAAGCGCGACGAAAGTACTTTCGCCAGGTACTGGTCGAGCGCGCCGACCGGCTCGCTGATCGACATGTCGTTGTCGTTCAGGATCACCAGGAGATCCGCGCCGCTGATGCCCGCGTTGTTCAACGCCTCGAACGCCATGCCCGCGCTCATCGCGCCATCGCCGATGACCGCAACGACGCGCCGCTCCTCGTGCTTGAGCCTCGCCGCAAGCGCCATGCCGAGAGCCGCGGAGATCGACGTGGACGAGTGCGCGGTGCCGAACGTGTCGTACTCGCTCTCGCCGCGCCGCGGGAATCCCGACGGGCCGCCGAATTGCCGGAGCTTCGCCATCGCTTCGCGCCGGCCGGTCAGGACTTTGTGGCCGTAGGTCTGGTGGCCGACGTCCCACACGATGCGATCGTGCGGCGTGTCGAAAACGTAATGCAGCGCCACCGTGAGTTCGACCGTGCCCAGGTTCGAGGACAGATGCCCGCCCGTTTGCGATACCGAGGCCAAGAGGAACGCGCGCAGCTCGCGCGCGACCTCGCGCAAATCGCCGCGGTCCAGCGCGCGCAGGTCGGCAGGCGCGTGGATACGGTCGAGCAACGGATACATGGATGCAGGCATCAGTGTTTGCGCAGCACGATCCAGTCGGCCAGCTCGACGAGCCGGCGGGCGGCGCCGCGAAACGGCGCCAGCGCGGCGCAGGCCTCGGCACGCAGCGCTTCCGCGTGACGCTTGGCTTCGGGCAAGCCCAGCAGCGAAACGTAGGTCGGCTTCTGCTGCGCGGCATCCTTGCCCGCCGTCTTGCCGAGTGCGGCTTGCGTGCCCTCGACATCGAGCACATCGTCGACAACCTGAAACGCAAGGCCTGCCGCGCCTGCGTAGACGTCCAGCGCGGCGGATTCCTCGCGCTCGAGCGGACGCCCGCACGCGGCACCCAGTTGCACGGACGCGCTGATGAGCGCACCGGTCTTCATCCGATGCATCGTTTGGAGTTCGGGCAGCGACAGCGTGCTGCCGGCGCTAGCAAGGTCGACAGCCTGGCCTCCGGCCATGCCCGGCGCGCCGGCGGCCGCCGCAAGCATCGCGCACGCGCTGCCCGAAGCGCGCATCGCACTGCCGCCCAACAGGCCGAAAGCGAGCGACTGCAGCGCGTCGCCGGCGAGCAAGGCCACGGCTTCACCGAAGGCGACGTGGCACGTCGGCTTGCCGCGCCGCAGCGTGTCGTTGTCCATGCAGGGCAAATCGTCGTGCACGAGCGAATAGGCGTGGATCAATTCCACCGCCGCGGCCGATGCGTCGACATGCGCGGGATCGGCATCCGCGAATTCTCCGGCCGCGTAGGCGAGCAACGGACGGACTCGCTTGCCACCGCCCAGGACCGCATAGCGCATCGCCTCGTGCAAACGAGCCGCAGGGGAAGCGACGCGCGGCAGTGCGGCTTCGAGCACGCCTTCGATCCGGCGCTGCCGCTCTTCCGACCATACCGCGAAGGCGAGGTCAGGATGCATCGGCCAGGTCTTCCGGGTCGACAGCGCCATCCGGTTTGAAAGCTTTCAGCACGCCCAGCTCGAGGACTTCGATTTGTTGTTGCGCGTCTTTGAGCGAGGCCTGGCAATAGGTGAGCAATTCGGCGCCCCGCTTGTACGCGGCGAGCGCGTCCTTGAGCGGAAGCTGGCCGCCTTCCATTGTCACGACGATCTGCTCCAACTCCGCGAGGGCGGCTTCGAAGGTCTTCGGAGTGTTGGAAGTCTCGGCCATCGGTGGGCGAAAACTGCGCTAAGGTCTTGACCTGTTTGCGTAAAGTTGAATATACTACCATCTTTTGACGACGCGGCCAGAGCGAAATTTCCTTTCGCGCGGCCGACTTAGCAAAGCGGTCCGGGGCGCTTTCGCGTGAAGTCCGCAGTTTGCAAAAGCGCGTTCCGGGTTGTTGGGTTGGGTTGGTTGCTAGCAACCGAATTTCGCGAAAGGGTTGGCCGTTATGTCGGACCTCGCAACGGCCGGGCGCCTGCGGCAGGCAAATACGCAGTTCCCGGTTTCCTGGTATTGCGATCCCCGGGTGCTCGAAGCGGAGCAACGCTTGCTGCTCGCCCGCGGGCCGGGCTACGTGGGTCACGAATTCATGGTGCCCGAAGTCGGCGATTATCACGCGCTCGCCGCGCGCGGCGAGTCGCAGATACTCGTCCGCAACGCAAACGGCATCGAACTGCTGTCGAACGTCTGTCGGCACCGCCAGGCGCTCATGTACCGCGGGCGAGGCAACACGCGCAATATCGTGTGCCCCGTGCATCGCTGGACCTACGACCTCAAAGGCGAGTTGCTGGGTGCGCCGCATTTCGCGGACAAGCCCTGCCTGAACCTCGGCCGCACGCCGCTGCAGCACTGGAACGGCCTCCTCTTCGACGGTCCGCGCAATGTGGGCCGCGACCTTGCCGCATTGGGCGTCAAGCACTTCGATTTCGAAGGCTACATGCTCGACCGGGTCGAGATGCACCACTGCAACTACAACTGGAAGTCCTTCGTCGAGGTGTATCTCGAGGACTACCACATCGGACCGTTCCATCCGGGGCTGGGCCAGTTCGTGACGTGCGACGATCTCAAGTGGGAGTTCGGCGACTGGTATTCGGTGCAGTCGGTCGGGATCAACGGCAGGCTCTCGAAGCCCGGCTCGCGCACCTACGAGCGCTGGCACAAGGCCGTGCTCGATTTCTACCGTGGCGAGATGCCGCAGCACGGCGCCGTATGGCTCACCTACTACCCGAACGTCATGCTCGAGTGGTACCCGCACGTGCTCGTCATCAGCACGCTTGTTCCGGAAGGCGTCGACAAGACGCTCAACGTCGTCGAGTTCTACTACCCGGAGGAAATCGCGCTGTTCGAGCGGGATTTCGTCGAGGCCGAACAGGCGGCGTACATGGAGACGGCGAAGGAGGACGATGAAATCGCTGAACGGATGGACGCCGGGCGGCGCGCGCTGTACCGTGTGGGACGAAGCGAGATCGGCCCCTACCAGTCGCCGATGGAAGACGGCATGCAGCATTTCCATGAGTTCTACCGGCGCGAAATGGAAGCGCATGTCGCGCATCTGGATGTCGCCCATCCGTAACGCGCAGTACTGGTGACCAACCTCGAGGTACCGGATGTTCACCACTCTCATTTCGACCGACGAGCTAGGCAAAGCGCTCGGCCGGCCGGACGTCGTGATTTGCGACGTGCGCCATGATCTCGCCAGCCCCGACTGGGGCCAAGGCGAGTACGCGAAGGCGCACATTCCCGGCGCGCAGTTCGTGCATGTCGACCGCGACCTTTCTGCGCCTAAGACCGGCAAGAACGGCCGCCATCCGCTGCCCACGCCTGAGGTTGCCGCCGCACTTTTTTCCCGCCTCGGCATCGACGACCACAAGCAGGTGGTTGCCTACGACCAGGGCAACGGGATGTACGCCGCGAGGCTGTGGTGGATGCTGCATTGGCTGGGCCACGATGCAGCGGCAGTCCTGGACGGAGGCCTTGCCAAGTGGCTGGGCGAGGGCCGCGCGGTGACGACCGCGGTCCCGACGGCGCGGCCCGCTTCGTTCGGGATTCGCAGCGTCACGCCGACCGTCAATGCAACCGGCGTTCGCGCGAGCCTCAATCGCCGCACGCTGTTCCTGGTCGATGCCCGCGCGCCCGAGCGGTTTCGTGGCGAAGTCGAGCCGATCGATCCGGTCGCCGGCCACATTCCCGGCGCACACAACCGGCCATTCACGCAGAACCTCGACGCGGACGGTACCTTCAAGCCACCAGCGTTCCTGCGCGCGGAATTCATGGCACTGCTCGATGGCGCGTCGCACGAAACCGTCGTCCATCAATGCGGCTCCGGCGTGAGCGCCTGCCACAACATCCTCGCCATGGAAGTCGCCGGATTGCCCGGCACGCGTCTTTATCCGGGGTCGTGGAGCGAGTGGAGCGCCGATCCCGGCCGGCCCATCGAGCGCGGGCCTTAGGAGCCTGCCGGTGAGCCGATCGCAAGATCCCAGGACGCAAGGTTGCGGTAGATAGGGCCTTCCGGCCGCAACTCGGAACCGATCAAAAACAACTGATCCGCGCGCCAAAGTATCGGCGTGCAGCGCGCACGCGGCAGCGGTTGCAGGCACCGGCGCGCGAGCGTGACGTGCGGCCGAAATGGCCGCGTCTCGAGTTCGAATCCCGCCGCGACGAGCGCGTCCGCCAACGTCGAGTGCAGCGTGAGCAATGTCGGTGGCAACGCCGAGGGCGCGATCCAGGCCACGCCGGATGCGCGCCAGGCCCCGAGCGAATCGAAGCTCAGCACGAAGCCCTTCGTCGGCATCCGGTCGCCGACTCCTTGCAGGATCGGCAACGCGGACTTCGCCACGTCGCCGATGAACGCAAGTGTCAGGTGGGCATTTTCCGGTGAGACCGCGCGGCCGCGAGATCGCCGGGCGACGTCGCGCCCCAGCGTGGCCAGGCCTTCCCTGACTGTCGCGTCGGGCGACAGTGCGAAGAATGCGCGGACGGCCCGGGAAGCTTCCGTGCTCTCCGGCGTCCGAGTTGGCAAGGATGCGGTGTCGGCCATGTCCTATCCGACCACTTTCCGCGTCCGCGGTTCGGTCGGCGGTGCAAATGGCGACGGGCACATGACGGCGGGCAAATGCAAAGTGCCGCGCCACCCCTTGCGGATGGCACAGCGTTGCAGCGGCGGGAGGGCCGCGCCTGCGCAGCGCGACTGGGGTAATGGAGCGCAGCGCAGGCGCGGCCCTCCCGCCGCGCACGCTCGCCGATGCTAGCCGTTGGCCACGTGCAACTCGCTCTTGGGCTTCTCGAAGAACTGTTCGTCTTCCGTCGAGCCCTTGAGCGCGGTGGTCGAGGCCTGGCTGCCCTGCACCGTCTGGGTTACCGCATCGAAGTAGCTAGTGCCCACTTCGCGCTGGTGCTTGATGGCCGTGAAGCCCTTGGACACGGCTGCGAATTCGGCTTCCTGCAATTCGACGAAGGCCGTCATCTGGTTATGCGCGTAGCCGTGCGCCAGGTTGAACATCGAGTAATTGAGGCTGTGGAATCCGGCCAGCGTGATGAACTGGAACTTGTAGCCCATCGCGCCCAGCTCGCGCTGGAACCTCGCTACCGTCGCATCGTCAAGGTTCTTCTTCCAGTTGAACGACGGCGAGCAGTTGTAGGCGAGCATCTTGCCCGGGAACCGGGCGTGAATCGCGTCGGCGAATGCCTTCGCGAAGTCGAGGTCCGGCTTGCCGGTCTCGCACCAGATCATGTCCGCATAGGGCGCGTAGGCGAGGCCGCGCGAGACAGCCTGGTCCAAGCCGTTGCGCGTCTTGTAGAATCCTTCGATCGTCCGCTCGCCCGTGAAGAACGGCTTGTCGTTGTCGTCGATATCCGATGTGACGAGGTCGGCGGCTTCGGCATCGGTGCGGGCGAGGATGAGCGTGGGCACGCCCATCGCATCGGCGGCGAGCCGCGCCGCGATCAGCTTGTCGACCGCTTCGCGCGTGGGCACCAGCACCTTGCCGCCCATGTGGCCGCATTTCTTCACCGACGCCAGCTGGTCCTCGAAGTGGACGCCGGCCGCACCCGCCTCGATCATGGCCTTCATAAGTTCGAACGCGTTCAGCACGCCACCGAAGCCGGCTTCGGCGTCGGCAACGATGGGCGCGAAGAAATCCATTTCCCCCGTGCCTTCCATGTGCTGGATCTGATCGGCGCGGATGAACGTGTTGTTGATCTTCTTGACGACGGCCGGGACGGAATTGACTGGATAGAGCGACTGGTCGGGGTACATTTCACCGGCGATGTTCGCGTCCGCAGCAACCTGCCAGCCTGACAGATAGATCGCCTTCAGCCCGGCCTTGACCTGTTGCATCGCCTGATTGCCCGTCATTGCGCCGAGCGCGTTGACGAATGGCTCCTCGTTGACGAGCTTCCAGAGCTTCTCGGCGCCGCGGCGCGCGAGCGTGTGCTCGATATGCACCGAACCGCGCAGGCGCACGACGTCTTCCGCCGAATACCCCCGCTCGATGCCCTTCCAGCGCGGATTTTCGGCCCAGTCCTTCTTGAGTCTTGCCGCTTCGAGGTCGTAATTCATCTGTTGCTCCCATCTTGTTTGGCCAAGCCGCCGCAAGCTGCGACGGCACGTTGGTCAGCGCCGGTCTTCGCGGGGGTGGATGGGTGAACCACGCCCTATTGGCGCGCTCCGCAGGATGGTGCGGACACGACCATGACAAACTCACGTTAGCAAGGTGACCGTCGGATTACAAGGCCAAATTGGCGCAGTGCAATGTAGGATTTATCGCAAATAATCATTGACTTAAAAACAGTTTCCGCCTGACGGAATAATTTTGGCTGTGAATGACCAGAATGGTGCTGCGGCGCATGCTTCATCGCTTCCGGTCTCGACGATCCGTGAGACGGCTAAGACTCTAACTACATGAAAACAAATATTTTTTGTTAAGTTGAGGCCGATGATGGTCCGGCTGCGGTCCGTTCGTTTCCTGGAAGCGGTTTCCACTTTGGACCGGCATTTCCGGTTCGCCGGAATGTTGCGCGAAAGCGACACGTCGACCGAACGGACCGTGGTCATGGCCTGCGCGAGGTGGCGGTGGACGCCTCCAAGGTCCGCGATTAGTCTGGCGCGATGACCAAACTGCGCGGCGTCTCTCGTCGCAGAGCGATCGCCGCCCGGAATGCGCTGGCGGCGCTGTCGGTCGCCGTGTCCGCACCGCTCGCGGCACAAGGACCCGGCGCAGATACGGCCCGCGACCTCGCGGCGGCATGCGCCGGATGTCACGGAACGGGCGGCGTGAGTGCCGGTACCTTCGCATCCCTCGCCGGACAGTCACGGGAAGATCTCGTCGCGCGCATCCAGGAGTTCAAATCGGGCAAGCGCAGCGGAACGGTCATGCCGCAACTCGCGAAAGGCTATACGGACGCGCAGATCGACGTTGTCGCAGAATGGTTCGCCACGCAGAAGCCTGCCGGAGGAATTGCAAAGTGAGCCAGTGCGCGAGCGGCATGCCGCGGCGCGAATTCCTGCGCGCGGTGGGCGCCATGGGACTTGCGGCAGCCTCGGGCGGTTGCGCCACGATTCCTCGCGCCGGAAGCGCCGGCAGCGTTGTCGTTGTCGGTGGCGGATATGGCGGCGCCACCGCGGCCAAGTATCTCAATCTCTGGAGCAAGGGCGTGGTCGACGTGACGCTCGTCGAAGCCGGCGCCGATTTCGTCTCGTGCCCGTTGTCCAATCTCGTTCTGGGCGGAAGCAAGCAGCTCGCGGACATCACGGTGAGCTACGAGGGGCTCGAGCGGCGCGGCATCAAGGTCGTGCACGACACGGCCATCGGCGTGGATGCGCAAAAACGCGTCGTGAAACTGGCGCGCGGCGGCCAACTTCGCTACGACCGGCTGATCCTCTCGCCCGGCATCGACTTCGTCTACGACCAGGTGCACGGACTCGACAATCCCGAAGCGCAGTCGAAGGTCCTGCACGCGTGGAAGGCCGGGCCGCAGACCGTTGCGCTGAGGCGTCAGCTCGAGGCGATGCCGGATGGCGGCGTCTTCGCCATTTCCATTCCGCGCGCGCCGTACCGCTGCCCTCCCGGACCTTACGAACGCGCGTGCCAGGTCGCGTGGTATTTCAAGCGCGCCAAACCACGCGCCAAGGTGCTGGTGCTCGACGGCAACGAGGACGTGCAGTCGAAGAAGGCGCTGTTCCTGCGCGCATGGACCGACGAATACAAAGGCATCGTCGAGTACTTGCCGAATTGCGTGTTGACCGACGTCGACGCGCGCACGCTGACCGCGAGATTCGAGACGGCCGACGATGTGAAGGCCGACGTCCTGAACGTGATCCCGCCGCAGCGCGCCGGCAACATCGCCGCGCAAGCGGGTGTCATCACCGCGAACGACAGCTGGTGCGAAGTGGACTTCCTCACCTTCGAATCGATCAAGGTGAAGGATGTCCATGTCCTGGGCGACGCGATCCAGGTCGCGCCGCTAATGCCCAAGTCCGGCCACATGGCGAATCAGCACGGCAAGGTCGCCGCGGCGGCCGTCCTTGCCGCGCTGTCGGGGCAGCCGGTCAATCCCGCGCCGGTGCTCATCAATACGTGCTATTCCTTCATCACCGATCGCGACGCCGTGCACATCGCGTCGGTGCATCAGTACGATCGGGAAAAAAAGACCCTTTTGCCGGTCCCCGGAAGTAAGGCGGACTGTCGCCGGCGATGAACGCGCTGGAAGGTGACTATGCGTTCGCGTGGGCACGCAACATATGGGCGGATACACTTTCAGTAAGAACCGAAATGCGAAAACGGCGATCCGAAGATCGCCGTTTTTAGTCTCACGGCGCCATTGAAACGGGCGCCCGCGCTGACTGATACCTGTGCCTATGCGACGGGGGCCTCTTCCGGCGTTTCCTCGAACACGAGCTTGACCTTCTCGTCGGCACCCAAGTCGATCGTCACCTTGCCGCCGCCCGTGAGGCGACCGAACAGCAACTCCTCGGCCAGCGCCTTGCGGATCGTGTCCTGGATGAGCCGCGCCATCGGCCGCGCGCCCATGTGCGGATCGAAGCCCTTCTTCGCCAGGTACTCCTTCAGCGCGGGCGTGAACGACGGATCGACCTTCTTTTCGTGCAACTGGGCCTCGAGTTCGAGCAGGAACTTGTCGACGACGCGCAGGATGATGTCGTGGTCGAGCGAACCGAACGAAATGGTCGCGTCCAGCCGGTTGCGGAACTCCGGCGTGAACATGCGCTTGATCTCCGCCGACTCGTCTCCGGCCTGCTTGGTCTGCGTGAAGCCGATCGAACCCTTGGCCAGTTCACTCGCGCCTGCGTTCGTGGTCATGATGACGATCACGTTGCGGAAATCAGCCTTGCGCCCGTTGTTGTCGGTCAGCGTGCCGTGGTCCATGACCTGCAGCAGGATGTTGAAGACGTCCGGGTGCGCCTTTTCGATCTCGTCCAGCAGCACGACGCTGTAGGGATGCTTGGTGACGGCTTCGGTGAGCTGGCCGCCTTGATCGAATCCGATGTAACCCGGCGGCGCGCCGATCAGCCGTGACACTGCGTGGCGCTCCATGTATTCCGACATGTCGTAGCGCAGCAGTTCGACACCCAGGCAATAGGCCAGCTGGCGCGCGACTTCCGTCTTGCCCACGCCCGTCGGGCCGCTGAACAGGAAATTGCCGATTGGCTTACGCGGATTGCCGAGTCCGGAGCGCGCCATGCGGATCGCCGACACCAGCGCGTCGATTGCCTTGTTCTGGCCGAACACGACGTTCTTCAAGTCGCGGTCGAGCGTCTTCAGCGCGTTGCGGTCGTCCGACGACACGCTCTTGGCCGGGATGCGCGCGATCTTGGCCACGATCTCTTCGACCTCGGACTTGCCGATCACCTTCTTTTGCTTCGACTTGGGCAGGATCTTCTGCGCCGCGCCCGCTTCATCGATCACGTCGATCGCCTTGTCGGGCAAGTGCCGGTCGTTGATGAAACGCGCGGCAAGCTCAGCCGCGCTGGTCAGCGCCGCCGGCGCGTACTTGACGCCGTGGTGCTGCTCGAAGCGCGTCTTCAAGCCCTTCAGGATTTCGATCGTTTCGGCGATCGAAGGCTCGGGCACGTCGACTTTCTGGAACCGCCGCGACAGCGCGTGGTCTTTTTCGAAGATCTGCCGGTATTCGTTGTACGTGGTGGCGCCGATGCACTTCAAGGCGCCCGTCGACAGCGCCGGCTTCAGCAGGTTGGACGCGTCGAGGGTTCCACCCGAGGCGGCGCCGGCGCCGATAATCGTGTGGATCTCATCGATAAACAAAATCGACTTGGGATTATCCGCAAGCTGCTTCAGCACGGCCTTCAGCCGCTGTTCGAAATCGCCGCGGTACTTGGTCCCGGCGAGCAGCGCGCCCATGTCGAGCGAGTACACCTGGTACTCCTTCAAGCAGCTCCGGCACGTCGCCTTCGTTGATGCGCCGGGCCAGGCCTTCGGCAATCGCGGTCTTACCCACGCCGGCCTCGCCGACCAGCAGCGGATTGTTCTTGCGCCGGCGGCACAACACCTGGATGACCCGCTCCAACTCGTGCTCGCGGCCGATCAGCGGATCGATCTTGCCGGACTTGGCGAGCGCGATCAGGTTAATCGTGTAGGCATCGAGCGCGCCCTGCGATTCGCTGCCGTTCTCGTCGTCGTTCTTCGCTTCCTGCTTTTCCTGCTTCTGTTGCGGCGTCTTGGTGATGCCGTGGGCGATGTAGTTGACAACGTCGAGCCGCGTCACGCCGCGCTGATTGAGGAAATAGACGGCGTGCGATTCCTTTTCCCCGAAAATGGCGACCAGCACATTGGCGCCGGTGACTTCCTTCTTGCCCGACGACTGGACGTGCAGGATCGCGCGCTGGATGACGCGCTGGAAGCCCTGCGTGGGTTGCGTGTCGGCATCCGAGTGCGGTGCGAGCCTCGGCGTGTGCTCCTGGATGAAGTCGGAAAGGACGCCGCGCAACTCGTCCAGGTCCACGCCGCACGCCTTGAGGACTTCGGCCGCAGACGGGTTGTCCAGCATCGCGAGCAGCAGGTGCTCGACGGTGATGAACTCGTGTTGCTTCTGCCTGGCCTCGACAAAGGCCATGTGGAGGGAGACTTCCAGTTCCTGCGCAATCATCGACCTTCCTTCACGCCTGTCCGCCCGGCCGGGAAGATTCCCGGCCTCGAACGGCTATTCGGCTATAACGCTTACGTCTCCTCCATCGTGCACTGTAATGGATGCTGGTGCTTGCGCGCGATGTTTATGACCTGTTCTACCTTTGCCGTGGCAACCTCGCGCGTGTAGGTGCCGCAGACGCCCATGCCTTCCCGGTGTACCTGAAGCATAACCTGCGTGGCCTTTTCCCGGCTCATGGCAAACACAGTTTGCAGGACCACGACCACGAAGTCCATCGGTGTGTAGTCGTCGTTCAGCAACAGTACCTTGTACAGCGGCGGCGGCTTGACCTTGACATTGAGCGCCTCGAGTACGGTGCCGTGCTGTTCCTGGTTCGACATGTTCCCTGTAACGATACTCCGGATCGAAATGAGGTCAATAAGTGGGGTCAATGTTTGATGATTGCAACAGTTTTAACAAGAGGGCCGCGGACGAGCGGCGACTTGCTTGACGCTGCGTGAACCAGCGCCGAAAATTCAACTCTTTGACCCCACACGGCGCGCGGATGTTGCAAGCCGCGCCACCGACCGTCCGTCAGCCCGCCGCGCCTGTCCGCTCGTCCTCGCCGGGCCTTAAGGTTTCCTTAAGGTCGCTCGAGGAATCCCGCCTTCACCCGCCTTTGCCGGCATGACGCTCGTTCTGCGGGCGCCCGCGACGCGACGACCTGTGGTGATCAAGTTGAAACGCGATTTTCGCGTTCATGCACGCGTGGGTACGGGTTGCCGCTGATCCTCGTTGGCACGCGGCTTGCTGCATTGCAGGCATACCCAAGTTGGGGAAACGCAGGAGCGAGCAATGTTTACGTTGATGATCGGCCTGGGAGTCATCGCCATAGCGGCGGGCATTGGCACCGAAATGGTCCGTTCGGCGCAGCGCCAAAAGCAATTCCTGCGCGCCTCGAACGTTCCGATACCGACGCTTAGCATGGCGCAAAGCGTCCAATACCCGCGCTACGTGCGTGGGTCGTCGCGGTACCAGTAGCGTCACCCAACGATCGCGGGCGCCGATCGTCGGCCAGGCGCTACATCCGCTCGATCATTGCCTGGCCGAAGCCTGAACACGACACCTGTGTGGCACCGGGCATCAAGCGCGCAAAGTCATAGGTCACGACCTGATCGAGAATGGACTTCTCGAGGCTCGTCTCGATCAAGGCGGCCGCCTCTTTCCAGCCCATGTGCACCAGCATCATCTGCGCCGACAATATTTCCGAGCCCGGATTGACGTAATCCTTGCCGGCGTACTTGGGCGCGGTCCCGTGCGTGGCCTCGAACATCGCCACCGTGTCGGACATGTTGGCGCCCGGCGCGATGCCGATGCCGCCGACCTGCGCGGCGAGCGCGTCGGAAACATAGTCTCCGTTCAGGTTTAGCGTAGCGATCACGTCGTACTCCGCGGGACGGAGCAGGATCTGCTGCAGGAAGGCGTCGGCGATCACGTCCTTGACGATGATTTCGCGGCCCGTCGCGGGGTTCTTGAACGAGCACCACGGCCCGCCGTCGATCGGCTTCGCGCCGAATTCCTTCTCGGCCAGCGCATAGGCCCAGTCGCGGAAGCCGCCTTCCGTGAATTTCATGATGTTGCCCTTGTGCACGATCGACACCGACTTGCGGTCGTTGGCGATCGCATACTGGATCGCCTTGCGCATGAGCCGCTCCGTGCCCTCGCGAGAAACCGGCTTGATACCGATGCCCGACGTCGCGGGAAAGCGGATCTTCTTGACGCCCATCTCGTTGATCAGGAAGTCGACGACTTTTTTCGCGGCAGCCGATTCGGCGGCCCATTCGATACCGGCGTAAATGTCCTCGGAATTCTCGCGGAAGATCACCATGTCGGTCTTCTCGGGCTCCTTCACCGGCGACGGCACACCTTTGAAATAGCGGACCGGGCGCAGGCACACATAGAGGTCGAGCTGCTGGCGCAGCGCGACGTTGAGCGAACGGATTCCCCCGCCCACCGGCGTGGTCAGCGGTCCCTTGATCGAGACCACGTATTCCTTGAGGATGTCCAATGTCTCGTCGGGCAGCCACACGTCCGGGCCGTACACCTTGGTCGACTTTTCGCCGGCGTAGATTTCCATCCAGTGGATCCTGCGCTTGCCGCCATAGGCCTTGGCCACCGCCGCGTCAACGACCTTGATCATGACCGGCGTGATGTCGAATCCCGTGCCGTCGCCCTCGATGTAGGGGATGATCGGGTTGTCCGGAACCGTGAGGCTCCCGTCCTTGTTGACGGTGATTTTTGCACCGCCAGCCGGGACCTTGACGTGCTGAAAATTGGGCATGGGTACTCCTGCGTGAAGTTGCGCTTCGATTTGTCTTCCAATTATCCGTGAATCCGACGAATCCTGCCACGCAGCCACGCTCGCCGTTCTGGACTGGATCAAACTCGGGCGTGATTCTCCTCAACAAACCGTTCGGCGTCATCTGTCAGTTCAGCGGCGACGGCACGCGGCCGACGCTTTCGAATTATGTCGACGTGCCGCACGTCTATCCGGCGGGAAGACTGGATGCCGATAGCGAGGGCCTCGTGGTCCTTACCGCGGATGGCGCGCTGCAGGCGCGCATCTCCGGCAACCAGCTTGCGAAGACTTATTGGGTGCAGGTGGAGGGCAGCCCGTCGGCCGCGCAACTCGCGAGCCTGGAGCGAGGTGTTGCGCTCGACGCCGTCCCGACGCGGCCCGCGCAGGCGCGCGTCATCGCGGAACCGCCCGGACTGTGGCCGCGAGATCCGCCGATTCGCGTGCGCCGGCTGATCCCAACCGCGTGGCTCGAACTCATCCTCCACGAGGGCCGCAATCGGCAAGTGCGCAGGATGACGGCGGCGGTGGGTTTGCCCACGCTGCGGCTGGTGCGCTGGGCCGTCGGTCCGTGGACGCTCGACGGACTCGCGCCCGGGGCGTGGCGCCGCCAGCGCTTTGATGATCCCATGCTATGATCGCGCGCCGCCCGTGATCCTGTTACCTCCGCGATGATCCGCCGCCTGCTCGCCCGCCTGATTCCCGGCCGGACGACGCGCGAACCGAAGATTTATCGCGCCGACCAGCATGCCGTCCGCCGCGAACAGGTCCCGCGCGGCGCGCGCATGGTCACCGAAAAATTGCACGCGGCCGGGTTCAAGGCTTTCGTGGTCGGCGGCGCCGTGCGCGACCTGCTGCTGGGGCTGACCCCGAAGGACTTCGACATTGCGACCAACGCCACGCCGGAGCAGGTGAAGCCGCTCTTCCGGCGCGCGTTCATCATCGGCCGCCGTTTTCGCCTCGTCCACGTTCACATCGGCGCGGAAGTGCTGGAGGTCTCGACGTTCCGCGCGGCGCAGACCGGCGACGACGCCACCGACGAGCACGGACGACTGTTGTCGGACAACGTCTACGGCTCGCAGGGGCAGGACGCCGCGCGCCGCGATTTCACGATCAACGCGTTGTATTTCGATCCGGTGAACGAGGAGATCTGGGACTACGTCGGCGGCGTGGCCGACGTGCGCGCGCGGCGCTTGCGACTCATCGGTCCGCCGGTCACGCGCTTCCGCGAAGACCCCGTGCGGATGCTGCGCGCCGTGCGGATCGCCGCGAAAGTCGGCGTGGCGATCGACGCCAAGACGGCCGCACCCATCCCCCGGCTGGCCAGCCTCATGCAGAACGTGCCGCCGGCGCGCCTCTTCGACGAAATGCAGAAGCTGCTGTTGTCGGGCCATGCCGTGGAAACGCTCAAGAGCCTGCGCGCGCACGGACTCTCGCACGGGCTCCTGCCGCTCCTCGACGTCATCCTCGAGCAGCCGCTGGGCACGAAATTCATCGATGCCGCGCTCGCCGGAACCGACCGCCGCGTTCGCGACGGCCAGTCCGTGTCGCCGGCGTTCTTGTTCGCGACGCTGCTCTGGCACGAGGTGCTGCAAACGTGGAACGCGGCCAAGGCTCGCGGTGAAAAGCCGCTCCCCGCGCTGTTCGATGCGATGGATCGCGTGCTGGAGCAGCAGGCGCAACGGATCTCGATCCCGCGCCGCTTCGAGGCCACGATCAAGGAGATCTGGTCGCTGCAGCCGCGCTTCGAGCAGCGCGCCGGCTCGCGCCCTTATCGATTGCTCGAGCATCCGCGTTTTCGCGCTGCCTACGACTTTCTCGAACTCCGCGGCCTCTCAGGCGAGGTGCCGCGCGCGCTCGTCGACTGGTGGACGAAATTCCAGGACGCGGGCGGAGCCGAGCGCGAAGCGATGCTGAAGCCCGACGAGGCGCCGAAGAAGCGCCGCCGTTCGCGCGGCCGTGGGCGCAAGCACCGGGAGGATGCGCTTGCCGCGGGCGGCACGCCCGACGCGGGACCGGCGGACAGCGAATAGAACACGGGGCCTGACGCACAATGCCAACCGTGGCGTTCGTCGGGCTGGGCAGCAACCTCGCTCACCCGCGCAGGCAAATTACCGCCGCCATCGATGCGATCGCCCGCCTGCCGCGGACACGCATCGTGGCGCTTTCCCCCTATTACGCGACGGCGCCCATCGCGTGCGACGAAAGCCAGCCGGATTACGTAAACGCCGTCGTTGCCTTGCGCACGTCGCTGACGCCGCGCTCGCTGCTGCGCCGGCTGCAGGCGATCGAGCGCCGGCAGGGACGCCACCGCAATGCCGCAACGCCGCGCAATTCGCCGCGGACGCTCGATCTCGATTTGCTACTATACGGCCGCCGCAGGATTCGGCTGCCGCAACTCACGGTTCCCCACCCGCGAATGCACGAGCGGGCTTTCGTATTGACACCGCTACTCGATATCGCGCCGGCGATCACGATCCCCAGCCGCGGCCTGGCGCGGCTGGGCTGGCGTGCGGTGCGCGGTCAGCGAATTGCGCGCACGCGCAGCCGCATTGCTCCATTCGGCACGCTCTGACCCATGGATCTGGAGAAGTGCCATTACGTCGTCATCGAGGGGCCGATCGGCGCCGGCAAGACGAGCCTCGCGCGCCAGCTCGCGATGCACCTCGACGCCGAGATGATGCTGGAGCAGCCGGAGGACAACCCGTTCCTCTCGCGCTTCTACGACGACATGCCGCGGTTCGCGCTCCCCACGCAGCTCACGTTCCTGTTCCAGCGCGCCGACCAGTTGCGCGGGATGTCGCAACTCGACTTGTTCCGGCGGCCGACGGTGGCCGACTTCCTGCTCGACAAGGATCCGCTGTTCGCCCGGCTCAACCTCACCGGCGATGAGTACAGTCTGTACGAAAAAGTCTACGGGCACCTCAAGCCGCAGACCCCGACACCGGACCTCGTGATCTATCTGCAAGCGCCCGTGGACACGCTGGTCCACCGCGTGCGGCAACGCGGCGTCGATTACGAGCAGTCGATCTCCGACGAATATCTGGCGCGTCTGGCCGACGCCTATTCCCGCTTCTTCTATCAGTACGACGAGGCGCCGTGCCTCATCATCAACAGCGAGCGGCTCAACTTCGTCGACGTCCCCGCGCACCTCGATCTGCTGCTGGCGCGCGTCGCGAGCATGCGGTCGCGCCGCGAATTCTTCAACCTCGGTCAAAGCGCGTGATTGATTTCTCGTCTGCGCTCCTTTGCGGCTCATTTGCGTACACTCCCTGCCATGAAAATTCTCGCCCGCCTGCTCGCCATCGTCGCTGCTGCACTGTTTCCCTGGGTCGCCATCGCCCAGGAACCCTATCCCGCCAAGCCCATTCGCCTGATCGTCCCGTTCCCGCCCGGCGCGGGCACGGATACCGTCGCGCGTTTTGTCGCGCAAAAGATGTCGGAGTCGATGAAGGCGTCGATCGTCATCGAGAACAGGACCGGCGCGGGCGGCGCGATCGGCGCGACCGAGGCCGCGCGCGCCGACCCCGACGGCTATACGCTGCTGTTCGTCGCCGGACCGTTCACGACGGTCGCCGCATCGGCGAAAAATCCCGGCTACGATCCGGTGAAGCAGTTCGTTGCCGTGGCGCCCATCGCCGCGGGTCCGTTGGCGTTCGTCGTGGGGAACGCCGTCCCCGCGAACACGATGGTGGAATTCATCGCACTCGCGAAGGCGAATCCGGGCAAGCTCAACTACGGCTCCGCAGGCACCGGCAGCATCAACCATTTGGCACTCGAGCTGCTGGACGTGCGCGCCGGCATCACTATCGTGCATGTTCCGTACCGTGGTATCGCCGACGCGACCAAGGACCTCCTCGCGGGCAACATCCAGGCGATGACCGCATCGATTCCCGCCACACTCCCGCAAGTGGCCGAGAAGAAAATGAAGGTGCTCGCCGTGACCGGGGCGAAGCGCATTCCGCAGCTGCCCGACATTCCCAGCTGGCAGGAAGCGGGGGTGGCCAACGCGAACGTAATCAATTACTGGGGCATCGTTGCGCCGGCCGGCACGCCGCCTGCGATCATCGCCAAGCTCAATGCCGAAGTGCAGAAGGTGCTGGCGCAACCGGAGGTCCGCGAGCGGCTGGAGCGCGAAGGCGCCGAGATCATCAGCGGTCCGCCGGAGCGGCTCGCCGCACTGATCGAAGCGGATCTGTCCGGATGGAAGAAGCTGATCGTCGAGGCGAAGATCACGCTTGGTGTAGTAAGCGACTTTAATGGACAGCGCCACGAATCCGACGGGCTCTAACCCTTCTTCGGTGGTCGCAATGCGAGCCAGGTGCCGAAGACCGCGAGCACGACACCCAGCGCCGATGTCCATGTCCAGCGGTAACCCTCGAAGAGCGTCGACAGCAGCATCGCGATCACTGGTGTCGACACCGTGATGAATGCCGATGGCCCGGCGCCCACGCGCTTCAGCAGCGTGAGATACGCGCCGAACGCGAACACGCTGCCGAACACGGCCAGGTAGGCGAGCGAAAGGAGATACGGCGCGCTCATGTCGAATGTCCAGGGCGTGCCCGCGAGCGTCGCGGCGACGGCCGCGGTCAGCGCACCGTAGCCCATTCCCCACGCGGTTCCCGGAAACGTCGGAATGCCCGCGCGATGGTTGCGCACTGCGATCAAGTTGCCGCCCACGGCGATCAGCGTTCCGGCCAGCGCGTACGCAATACCCCGCGCCGCGGCCCCTCCGTATTGGGCCAGGCTAAGTTCGGGGAGAAACAAGAGGCAGACGCCGCCGACGCCGAAGATCGCCGCGACCAGCGCGCGAATCGTCAGCGGCGTCCGATACGCAAGCCGCATTCCGACCGGGCTCATGAAGACCATCGTCGAAAAGAGCACGGCGACCAAGCCCGACGAAAGGTACTGCTCCGCCCGATAGACCGAAATGTAGTTCAGGCCGAAGAACGTCACGCCCAGCGCCGCGAGAAAACCGTGATCGCGCGGCGAAAACCGCAGTGACCGCCCCGTCCCCGCGCACCAGGTCGCCAGCAGCAGCGATGCGAGCGCGAACCGGTAGGCAACCGATGTCTCCGGCGCCACGACGCCCAACTGGAACGTGATCGCGAGCCAGGTCGAGCCCCAGATGAGCGTCGGGACGAGGAACAGCAAAGGGGTTCCCACGTTCATGATGCGGAAGGAGCTTCGGCGGCGGAAAAAATGACCGCCGGGGGCGTGCCGGCGGAGCGCCATTCTACCCGTTTGACCGGACCTCTCTTGGCCGCCCTCCCGGAAGCGCGGCGGGCCGGATTGCCCAAGGGTTGACTTAAGTCAAGGCACCCCCCTTGCATTTCGCCCAAAACGCATACATAATGCGAATCATTCGCATTAACACTCAAGAGAGCGACCATGCTGGCGACACTGCTCGTAACCTTGCGCGAAGGCATCGAAGCCTTCCTCATCGTGGCCATCACGCTGGCCTACCTGCGCAAGACCAATCGCGTCGCGCTCAGCTCCGCGGTGCTCTGGGGCACCGGCGTCGGCGTCGCGCTCTCGGTGCTGGCAGGGTATTTCTTCGGCCAGGCGGAAAACAAGCCGCTTTGGGAAGGCTTCCTCGCGCTCGCCGCCGGCATCATGGTTCTGTCGATGGTGGTCTACATGCTGCGCGCGGCCAAGCGGATGCGCAGCGACATCGCGTCCAAGGTCGAGGCTGCCGCGCTCAAATCCAACACCGGCGCGTGGTTCGGAGTGTTCGCCTTCGTGCTGGTCATGATCGTCCGCGAGGGCATGGAAACCGCGCTCATCCTGACCACGCTGCTGTTCGAACAAGGGTCGCGCGACCTGCTGATGGGCGCGACGCTTGGCGTGCTCCTCGCCGCACTCGTCGCGTGGGCCTGGTCGCGCTATGGCCAGCGCGTCAACCTGAAGCGCTTCTTCCAGGTGACGTCGGTTTTCCTGGTCCTGTTCACGATCCAGCTCTTCATTTATGCGTTCCACGAATTCAGCGAAATCGGCGCCGTCCCGGGCATCGACAACGCGTACTGGCACGAGTTGTCCGAGCCCTACGGGCCGGACGGCCAATACGGCGAGTGGCTGACCTATTTCATGGTGCTCATCCCCGCCGGCTGGCTGGCGCTCGCCTCGTGGCGCGATCGCAGTTCGCCGCCGCCGACGGCGCGCGCGGCATAAGGGTCACACGATGTACGTCTGCGTCTGCAATGCAGTGACCGATGGCGATATTCGCGGCGCCGTCAACCTCGGCGTGCGCTCGCTCGCAGACCTGTCGGCCGCGCTGGGCGTTGCAACGTGCTGCGGCCGCTGCTCCGATTGCGCGCGCGGCGTGCTGGCCGAATCGCTGGCCGCTACTTGCCCGTACGCCGGCGCAGGCGACGACTAGCCCCCTGCAGTCTTTCTGTCCCTGATCCTGCCCGCCGTTGCGCGCCCGCGCACGGCGGTCCATGATGCACGCGCATACCTAATCTTTCCCGGGGACCAGGCAATGAAAGGTGACAAAGAAGTCCTGCGGCACCTGAACACGGTGCTCACCAACGAATTGACCGCGATCAACCAGTATTTCCTGCATGCGCGCATGTTCCGGAACTGGGGCTTCGAGAAGCTGGGCGAGCACGAGTATCACGAGTCGGTCGACGAGATGAAGCATGCCGACAAGCTGGTCGAGCGCATCCTCTTCCTCGAGGGTCTGCCCAACCTCCAGGATTTGAACAAGCTGCTAGTCGGCGAGAGCGTGCCCGAAGCGCTGGCCTGCGACTTGCAGCTCGAGCGCGCCGCGCACCCGGTATTGAAGGCGGCGATCGCCTACTGCGAGAAGGCGGGCGACTTCGTCAGCCGCGAGTTGTTCGAGGACATCCTCGAGTCCGAGGAGGACCATATCGACTTCCTCGAGACGCAGATCGGGCTGATCGCGAAAGTCGGCGTCGAAAACTATCTGCAGTCGCAGATGGGCGACGCAACTCCGTCCTGACGCATTCCGACGATCGCGGCGGAGCTCAAGGCTCCAGAGGCCCGTTCACCGCGTGATCCCCGCCTGGTCGAGCACGAACGAATACTCCTCGGCGATTTCGCGGTACCGCTGGAAGCGCCCCGACTTGCCGCCGTGGCCCGCTTCCATCGTCGTGCGGAACAGCAGCGGATTCATGTCTGTCTTGCGTGCGCGCAGGCGCGCGACCCACTTCGCGGGCTCGAAGTATTGCACCTGACTGTCCCACAGGCCCGTCGTGACCAGCATCGCCGGATAGTCCTGCTTGCGCACGTTGTCGTACGGCGAATACGACAACAGGTAATCGTAATAGACCCTCTCCTTCGGATTGCCCCACTCGTCGAATTCGTTCGTAGTCAGAGGGATGCTTTCGTCCTGCATCGTCGTGACCGCATCGACAAACGGCACCTGCGCCACGATGCCCTTGTAGTCGCCAGGCGCCATGTTGGCGACCGCGCCCATCAACAGCCCGCCCGCGCTGCCGCCCGTCGCGAACACGCGCTTCGGGTCGGCGTAGCGTTCGGCCACCAGGTACCGCGTCGCGTCGACGAAATCCGTGAAGGTGTTTTTCTTGTTGAGCAGGCGGCCGTCGTCGTACCAGCGGCGCCCAAGTTCCTGTCCCCCGCGGACATGGGCGATCGCATACACGAAGCCGCGATCGAGTAGCGACAAGCGCGCGACCGAGAACGTCGGGTCGGACGAATATCCGTATGCGCCGTAGCCGCTTTGCAGCATCGGCGCCGTACCGTCGCGCGGCGACGCCCTTGCGATAGACGACGGACACCGGCACCTTGTGGCCGTCGCGTGCGGGCGCCCAGACGAATTCCGTGGCGTAGTCGGCGGAAGCAAAGCCGCCAAGCACCGGTTCGCGCTTCAGCAGTGTCTTGGTGCCGGTACGGACGTTGTAGTCGTAGGTCGAGTTGGGCGTGGTCAGCGATGTGTACGTGTAGCGCACGAGATCGGTGTCGAGTTCCGCGTTCTGCCCAAGTCCGGCGGTATAGGCGGCCTCCTCCGACGAAATAAAGAAATCCTCGCCGCCGCCGAAGTTCCGGATGCGTATCTTGCGCAGGCCGCCCGAGCGTTCACTGATGGCGAGGAAGCCGTTGAAGACTTCCACGTGGTGGATGAAGGCGTCGTCGCGATGCGCCAGTATTTCACGCCAGTTTCCGCGGTCGGATTCCTGCCCGACCTTGACCTCCATCAGGCGGTAGTTCGGCGCGTTCCAGTTCGTGCGGATGATCCAGCGGCCGTTGAGGTGCGCGGCGTCGTAGAGATGGTCGCGTCCGCGCGCCAGGAAGACCGTGAATTGCGCCGGATTGGCAGCGTCCGCATAGCGCAACTCACTCGCCAGCGTGCTGCTCGCCTCGATGAGGACATACTTGCCGTCCTTGGTGTTGCCAACGCTCGTGTAGAAGCCCTTGTCCTCCTGCTCGTAGACGAGGGCGTCATCCTTGGGGTCCGTGCCCAGGACATGCTTGCGGACCTTGTAGCCCAGCAGCGTCTCGGGATGCTTCTCGACGTAAAACATCGTGCGGCTGTCCGCCGCCCAGGCGATCGACGAGTCGACATTGGCGATCCGGTCCGGCAATGTCGTTCCGGTCGCGACATCCTTGAAGCGAATCGACCACTGGCGGCGGCCGACGTTGTCCTCAGCGTAGGCGAGGATGCGATCGTCCGGGCTGATCTCCAACGCGCCAACCTGGAAGAATTCGAATCCCGTGGCGAGCACGTTGACATCGAGCATCATCTGCTCGGGCGCGTCGAGCGTCCCGGCCTTGCGCGCGTAGACCGGGTATTCCTTGCCGGTCTCGAACCGGCTGAAGTACCAGAACCCGCGTTTGCGGTAGGGCACGCTGGCGTCGTCCTGCTTGATGCGCGCGATGATCTCGTCGTAGATCTTGTCCTCGAGCGGCGCCACATGCGCGAGCATCGTCTTCCTGTAGGCATTTTCCGCCTCGAGGTACCCGATGACGTCGGGGTCCTTGCGCGTATCGTCACGCAGCCAGTAATACTCGTCGACGCGATCGCCAAAGGGCGAACTGACCACGTGGCTGCGGATGGACGCAACCGGAGGAGCGGGTTTCATGGCGGTTCCAGATGTCGCGCGGGTCGGAGGTCCGGCAACTGTCGCACAACCGGCGCCGAGCAGCACGCATGCGCAAAGCGCTACCCGTGCAAGGAATTGAGGCCGCATTGGGGAAACAGTCGAGGAAGGGTGGTGAGCGCGGAAGATTAGCCGATCGTGCGCTCCGCATGCAAACGTCGCTCCCGGACAGAGGCGCAACGGTGCACGCTAGCCGCCTTCGAGCGGCGTCGGATCGGTCAACACGGGCGCCCCGCGACGGCCCAGGCGCCAGGCATCGAAGGAGATGAGGGCGAGCCCGGCGCCGATGCAGCCGATGCCGATCCATTCGTTGCGGGTCAAGCGCTCGCCGAAAACGGCCATCGACGAGAGCAGCGCAATGACGGGGATGGCGAACATGTTGAGCGAGGCGGTCCCCGCCGGCAGCCAGCGCAGGACGGCAATCCATAAGATAAAGCCCAGTGCTGTGGACACGGCGCCGATCTGCAGCAACAGCAGCGCGTAGGTCGCGCTCCATTGCGTGGCCGGCAGGTCGAACACGAAGGGCAGCACCGACAGCGGCAATACGCCGAGCAGCATCTGCCAGGCGATGAAATTGAGCGCGTCGAAGCGGCGATCGCGCTGGAAATACTTGGTCGCGATCGTCCCCGCCGCCCATCCCAATCCGGACGTCACGGCCCACAGTTTCGGCGCCAGGTCGCCCTGCCACTGCCACGGCTCGACCACCAGCACCATGCCAGCCAGCGCGCAGGCCAGCGCGAGCCACTGGTAGCCCTTCACACGCTCGTGCAGCACCGGCCATGCGAGCAGCAGCGTCCAGAACGGCATCGTGAACACCAGCACCGATGTGCGTCCGGCGCCGCCGCCGGCCAGCGCCATCGTCGTCGAGCCGAAATTGATCGTCGTCTGGAAGATGCCGGTGACGATCACCGCGATCCACGACTCCGGCAGCAGCGGACCGCGGCGCCAGAACAGCACCGCGAACAGGATGAGTGTGGCGACCCACGTCCGTTGCACGTTGAGGACGACCGGGCTTGCCGACTGCAGCGCCAGTTTCATCACGACCCAGTTGCTGCCCCAGATCAGCGTGAGAAACGCCAGGGCGGCATACGCGCCGCGCCGCGACTTTACCGAAAGGCCGCGGGCCATCAGCGCAGGAACGACTCGAGCGCGTGCGCGACCGCTTCGGGCTGGTCGTGATGCAGCATGTGTCCGGCGTCGCCGATCGTCACCATCGTCGCGTCTGGAATCTGCGCGATGCGGCGCGCCATTTCGGCCGCCGCATCTCCACCGCCGGCAAGCCACCGTGGAAGGAAGGAATCGTCCGCCGCAACCCACAACACGCGCGCCGTGATGCTGCGCCAGATCGCATAGGCCTCTTCGAGCCGATACACGGTCGGAAACGGAAGCTTGTGGCGCGGATCGGCGCGCAGCCGTGCCGTACCATCCGGCATCACCTCGGCCCAATGGGAGGCTAGGAATTCGGCCCTGTCGCGCGAAAGGCGGCGATTGTTCTTCTGCAATCGATCCGCCACCGCAGCGAGGCTCTGGTATGGCGCCAGCAACAAAGGCTTTTCGAGTGCGTCCAGCCAGGCGGTGAATTTCGCCGGCGCGACTTCGGACCCCTCGCCGGGAATGCCGAAACCGTCGAGCGAGACGATGTTGCGCACCCGTCCCGGCCGCACGCCGGCGTACATCAGCGCGACGTTGCCGCCGAGACTGTGCCCCGCGATGTCCACGTCCGCGTTTCCCGCCAGCGCGCGCACGAGGCCATCGAGGTCGGCTACGTAGTCGGCGAACCAGTAGCCGTCGTGCGGCCATTCGCTCAAGCCGAATCCGCGCCAGTCCGGCGCCAGCACGTGCCATTCGGATGCGAGCGCGTCGACGAGAAACTGGAACGACGCGGACACGTCCATCCAGCCGTGCAGCAGTATCAGCTTGCGCGCGCCGGGATCGCCCCACGTGCGCACGTGATAGCGAAGGCCGCGGACGTCGACGAAGCGCGACGCTGAGGGTCTCAACCGCGGGCTCTCATCCGCGCGCTCTCATCGAGGCGTCATTTTTTCTTGCACTGGGCGACGCCGTCCTGCCAGCCGGTGCGATAGTTGCCGTCGCTGGCGAAGCGCGCGGCATCCTTCTGGTCGCTGCCGCGCGCCGTCGCGCACCCATCGCCGAAGCCCAGCCGATACGTCGGCGGGAATCCCTGCAGGTTGACCGGCGGCGGTGGTGGCTCGACGTATGGCTTGGGCGCGGGCAAAGGCGCCGGCTCAGGCGACGGTATGGGCGCCTCAGGCGCCCCCGGCGCCGACGGCCGAACGGTCGCGCAGCCGGCCAGTGTGGCGAGCAGCAGCACACATGCGAAGCGAATCAAGGACATCGCGGAGAATGAAATCACGGTGTGTGAACGGAGTAGAATTCTAGCATCCACGATCCCCTCGAAATGACCGCTCCGTCCTTCGTCCACCTGCGGCTGCACAGCGAATATTCGGTCGTCGACAGCACGGTCAGGATCGATGCCGCGGTGGCCGCGGCAGCGCAGGACGGCATGCCCGCACTGGCGCTCACGGACCTGGCCAACGCCTTCGGCCTCATCAAGTTCTACAAAGCCGCGCGCAGCGCGGGCCTGAAGCCGATTGCCGGGTGCGACGTCTGGATCACGCACGACTCGGAGCGCGACCGGCCATTTCGCGTGATCCTGCTAGCAGCTTCGCGCGAAGGCTACCTCAAGTTGTGCGACTGGTTGTCGCGCGCGTATCGCGTCAACCAGCATCGCGGACACGCCGAGATCCGACGCGAATGGTTTGCCGAAGGGACCGAGGGACTGATCGCGCTGTCCGGCGCGCGCGATGGCGACGTCGGCCACGCGCTGCTCCAGGGCAATCCGGTCAGCGCGGCGCGCGCGGCGAAGGAATGGTCGGCCTGGTTTCCGCGGCGCTATTACCTCGAAGTACAACGCGCCGGGCGTCCCGAGGACGACGCGCTGGTCGCCGCCACCGTCGCGCTCGCCGGCGAGCTTGCGCTGCCGGTCGTCGCCACGCACCCGATCCAGTTTCTCGCTCGCGAGGACTTCCGCGCGCACGAAGCCCGCGTGTGCATTGCGGAAGGCTCGATACTGTCCGACACGCGGCGGCCGAAGCACTTCACGCCCGAACAGTTCTTCACGACGCAGGCCGAGATGGCCGCGAAATTCTCGGATTTGCCGGAAGCGCTCGCCAACTCGTTAGCGATCGCGCAGCGCTGCAACCTGACGATCGCGCTCGGCGAGAATCATTTGCCGGAATTTCCGACGCCACCCGGCGTGACGATCGACGAGCACCTGCGCGACGAGGCTGCGGCGGGACTCGCGCGACGCCTGGCGCAGCTCTACCGCGATCCAGCGGTGCGCGACGGGAGACGTCGCGAATACGTAGCCCGGCTCGAGTTCGAGACCAGGACCATCGTGCAGATGGGCTACGCCGGTTACTTCCTGATCGTCGCCGATTTCATCAACTGGGCGAAGCGTAACCAGGTTCCGGTGGGACCCGGCCGCGGCTCGGGCGCGGGATCGCTCGTGGCCTATTCGCTCGGCATCACGGACCTCGATCCGCTGCGCTACGTGCTCCTGTTCGAGCGCTTTCTCAATCCGGAGCGGGTGTCGCTGCCCGACTTCGACATCGACTTCTGCCAGAACGGCCGCGACCGCGTCATCGACTACGTCAAGAACAAGTACGGCGCCGATTCCGTGTCGCAGATCGCGACGTTCGGCACACTGGCGGCGCGCGCGGCGGTGCGCGACGTGGGCCGCGTGCTGGACATGCCCTACCCTTTCGTCGACGGCATCGCCAAGCTGATTCCGTTCCAGCCCGGCAAACAGGTCCTGCTGAAGCGGCCGCCCGCGCGCCGCGAAGACCGCGAAGCCAACGTCGTCTACGCGCGCGAGGCCGAACCGCTGCTGGTCGAGCGCGAGGCGGCGGAAGAGGAAGTGCGGGAGCTGCTCGAACTTGCGGAACAGTTGGAAGGCCTTCCGCGCAACGTAGGAATGCACGCCGGCGGCGTGCTCATCGCGCCCGGCAAGTTGACCGACTTCTGCCCGCTGTACGTCCAGTCCGGCGCCGAGGCGATCCTCTCCCAGTTCGACAAGGACGATGTCGAAGCCATCGGCCTGGTGAAGTTCGACTTCCTGGGCCTGACCACGCTGACCATTCTCGATTGGACGCTCAAGTATTTGCGGCAGCTCGATCCGAAAGCCGACGTCGTGCTCGACGCGCTGCCGCTCGATGACCGCGCCACATACGACATCTTCAAGACCGGCAATACAGTAGCGGTGTTCCAATTCGAATCGCGCGGCATGCGCGAGTTGCTGAAGCAGGCGCCGCCGACGCGCTTCGAAGACATCATCGCGCTGGTCGCGCTCTACCGGCCGGGGCCGATGGAGCTCATCCCCGATTACGTCGCGCGCAAGTCGGGCCGCGAGCGCGTGCCGTATCCTGACCCGCGCCTGGAAGCGATCCTCGAGCCCACGTACGGCGTGATGGTGTACCAGGAACAGGTGATGCAGATTGCGCAGGTGATCGGCGGCTACACGTTAGGCGGCGCCGACCTCCTCCGCCGCGCGATGGGCAAGAAGAAGCCCGAGGAAATGGCCACGCACCGGACGATCTTCGTCGAAGGCGCCGTGCGCAACAACGTGAAGGAAAGCCGCGCGACACTTCTCTTCGACCACATGGAGAAGTTCGCCGGGTACGGCTTCAACCGCTCGCATGCCGCGGCTTATGCGCTCATCGCCTACCAGACGGCGTGGTTCAAGGCGCATCACCCGGCCGCGTTCATGGCGGCCAACTTGTCGCTCGTGATGGACGACACCGACAAGGTCCGCCATTTCCGCGACGACGCGATCGCGCTCGGGTTGAAGATGCTGCCGCCGGACGTGAACGCTTCCAATTACCGCTTTGAGCCGGTGGACGAAAAGCAGATTCGCTACGGCTTGGGTGGCGTCAGGGGCACCGGGCAAACGGCGATCGAGGCCATCGTCGCCGCACGCGAGGCGGGCGGTCCGTTCCGCGACCTCTTCGATTTCTGTCGCCGCGTCGACCGGCGCGCCGTCAATCGCCGCGCGGTGGAGGCCCTCGTGCGCGCCGGCGCGTTCGACGCGATGGAGCCGCGCCGCGCGGCGCTTTTGGCGTCGGTGGGCATCGCGCTCGAGGCGGCCGAGCAGGCGTCCGCGAATGCCGCGCAGGTGTCGCTCTTCGGCGAGGACTCCGCGCAACACGCGCCGGCGCTTGCGGCGACCCGCGACTGGTCCGACGCCGAGCGGCTGCGGAACGAAAAATCCGCGGTCGGCTTCTACCTGTCGGGGCACCCGTTCCACGGCTATGCCGCGGAGCTGGCGCCGCTGGTGCGCACATCGCTCGCCGACTTGGGTCCCAGGAACGACCGCGTGCTGGTCGCGGGCATCGTGACGCAGATGCGCGTGCAGGCCGGGCGGCGCGGCAAGATGGCTTTCGTCACGCTCGACGACGGCCGCGGCGCGACGGAGATCCTGGTCTACAACGAGACCTTCGACAGCGTGCGCAACCTGCTGCGCGACGACCAGCTGGTCATCGCCGAGGTCAAGGTGAGCCAGCGCATGACCGACGACGGCGAAATGGCGGGCCTGCGCATCATTGCCGAGAATGTCTACGACCTCCCGCTGCTGCGCAAGCGCTTTGCCAAGGGATTGAAGCTCGCGTGCAACGGCAACGCGTCCGCCGCCCGGCTCGCGGAGATCCTGCAGCCGTTCCGCCCGGGCGATAAACCGATCACGATCTCGTACCGCAATCGAGCGCGTCGGCGGCGATGTGGCGTTGCCGGAAGCGTGGCGGGTGAATCTCGACGACGCGCTGCTCACGCGCCTGCGCGAATGGCTGCAGCCGGAAAACGTACAGGTGGTGTATTGAGGCGCCCAAAGGGCGTGTTGAGTCGCCCAAAGGCGGATTGAGCCTTTGCCGCCAGCGGACCGCGCTCTGAAGAAACGATTCCGCGGCGGCCTCTGGCTCCATCGCGATTTCCTGCTGCTGTGGAGCGCGCAGGGGATCTCCGCCGTCGGCTCGCGCATCACGCGCACCGCGCTGCCGATGGCGGCCATCCTCGTCATCGACGCGTCCGCGTACGAGTTGGGCTTCCTGGCCGTCGCGCTGTCGCTGCCCGGCGTGCTGGTGGCGTGGTTCGGCGGCGGCTGGGTGGACCGGCATCGCCGCCGCCCGCTGCTGATCGCGACCGATCTGATCCGCGCCGCCGTGCTGCTCGCCATTCCGCTCGCGGCGATGCGCCACGTGCTGTCGCTCCCCATTCTCTACGCGGTCGCCGGCGTCACCGGAATCTGTACGGTGCTCTTCAATCTCGCCGACCACGTGTTCATCACCGACCTCGTGTCGCGCAAGCGCCTGCTCGATGCCAACGGCAAGCGGGAGGCAGTGGACGCGGTCGCGGAAATCTCCGGTCCGGCGATCGGTGGCGTCCTGGTGGCGCTGTTGACGGCGCCGATCGCCATCGCGGTGGACGCCGCAACCTTCGTCGCCTCGGCCGTTCTCATTGCACAGATCCGCAAGACGGAAACAGTCCGCGCGCCGGCCACGGGGACATCGTTCATCGACGACGTGCGCACCGGCATTCGCGTCGTCTGGAGAACTTCCGCGGTGCGCACACTGTTCTGCGCGATGACGCTGTTCACGCTGTGCGGAAGCTTCATGGCGTCGCTGTACACGCTTTATGCGCTGCGCGACCTGGGGCTTTCGCCGGCACAGCTGGGCATTGCGATCGGTTGCGGTGGCATCGGCGGCCTGGTGGGCGCCGCGCTGGCCGCGCCCGCCGCGTTGCGCTGGGGAACGCGACGCACGCTGCTCGGTTCGCTCGCCATCACGGCGGTGATGCAGGTCTTCATTCCGCTGGCGCCCGCCGTACCGTGGATCGCCATGACGTTCCTCATCGCCGCGCAAGTCTTCGGCGACGGCGCCATGACCGTCTATCTCGTCAACGAAACGACGCTGCGCCAGCGGCTGTTGCCGCGCGAGGCGCTGGGAAGGGCGGCGGCAACCTGGCAGGTCGCTGCCGGATTGTTGACGCCCACGGGCGCATTGCTGGGCGCGGTGCTCGCCGAGGCCATCGGCCTGCGTCCGACGCTCTGGATACTCGCGGCGGGGTTCGCATCCGCGTTCCTCTGGCTTCTTGCCGCCCGCAATACATTGCCCGTCAGGCACGCTCAGTTGACTATTACGTAACTCTTAGCTGACTCTCCGCTAGTAGAATCGCGAAACGCCACTCACGGAATTTGCCCCATGCCGCTTCCGACATCGATGCGTTACATCGCCATGCGCGAGAAAGGCCCGCCGGATGTCATGTACGCGGCCGACGGACCGGTACCGCAACTGAAATCAGGCGAGGTGCTGATCGAGGTCGCGTACGCGGGCGTGAACCGCCCCGACTGCCTGCAGCGCGCGGGCGCCTATCCACCGCCACCCGATGCCTCTCCGATCCTCGGCCTCGAAGTCGCGGGACGGATCGCCGCATTGGGCGAGGGTACGACGATCTGGCGGATCGGCGATGAAGTCTGCGCGCTCACGCCCGGCGGCGGCTACGCGGAATATTGCGCCGCACCCGAGGGCTTCTGCCTGCCCATCCCGGCCGGGATGACGCTGCGCGAGGCCTCCGCCATTCCCGAAAATTATTTCACCGTCTGGTACAACGTCTTCGATCGCGTGCACCTTTCCGCCGGCGAATCGATCCTGATCCACGGCGGCACCAGCGGCATCGGCCTGGCGGCGATCCAGCTCGCGAAGGCCTTCGACGCGACGGTCTTTGCGACAGCCGGCAGCGCGGAGAAGGTGGCGTTCTGCAGCACGATGGGCGCCGATCACGCGATCGACTACAAGACGCAGGACTTCGTCGCGGAAGTGGCGCGCATCACGAACAAGCGGGGCGTGAATGTCGTGCTCGACATGGTCGGCGGCGAGTACGTCGAGAAAAACCTGAAGTGCCTCGCGCTCGAGGGCCGGTTGACGCAGATCGGATTTCTCAACGGCAGCCGCGTCAACGTGGAGCTGCACCACCTGCTGCTCAAGCGCTTGATGTTCACCGGCTCGACGCTGCGCGCAAGCCCGCTCGCGCGCAAGGTCGCGCTCGCCCAATCGCTGCGCGAAAAAGTGTGGCCGCTCTTTGCGCAGCGGCGGCTGCAGGTCGTGATCCAAGAAACGATTCCACTCGTGCAGGCGCGCGATGCGCACGCGCTGATGGAATCGGGCCGGCTGATCGGGAAGGTGATCCTGAAGGTTGCCGCGTAGCAGCAATCAATACGTCGCGCGACCCCCGGAAAGATCGAACACCGCCCCGGTCGAGAACGAGCAGTCTTCGCTCGCGAGCCAGCACACCAGCGCCGCGATTTCGTCGACGGTCCCGAAGCGTCCCAGCGGTATTTTCGACAGCATGAAGTCGATGTGCTGCTGCGACATCTGGTCGAAGATCGCCGTGCGCACGGCCGCCGGCGTCACGCAGTTGGCGCGGATGCCCGTCTTCGCCAGTTCCTTGCCCAGCGATTTGGTGAGCCCGATCACCGCAGCCTTCGACGCGCTGTACGCCGACGCATTCGGATTGCCTTCCTTCCCCGCCACGGACGCAATGTTGACGATGCGCCCGTAATCCTTCTTCAGCATGACCGGCACGACGGCGCGGTTGCAGAGGAATACGCCGTGCACGTTGACGTCGAAGACCTGTTTCCATTCGGCGACCGGGTACTCCGCCAACGTGGCGTTGGGTCCGGTGATGCCCGCCGAGCAGACCAGTGCATCGATGCCGTCCATTGCGGCCGCCGTGGCCTGCGTTACACGATCGACGGCGCCCGCGTCGCTCACGTCGAGCACGAACGTCAGCGTGTTGCCTCCGATCGCGGCCTTGGCATCCGCCAGCGTCTTCTCGTCGCGGTCCCAGAGCGCGACGCGCGCGCCGCTCGCGGCCAGGCGCCGCGCGACCGCGAGGCCGATGCCCGCGGCGCCGCCGGTGATCGCCGCCGTCCTGCCCTTGAAATCCAGTTGGTTCATAGACTTGTAGCTACGCGCGTTGGAACAGCACGAGCCCGATGATCAGCGCCGCAACAGCAATTATGCCGAGAATGCCCATCAGTGCGAACAGCGTATGTTTCGTCTCGCCATGAAAGACCAGAAGATCGTCGATGAGCTCCGCCACCTGGGCGTTGGTCGCCAGCGAAGGACCGGGGACTATCTCGTGCATCGCGGCTTCGTCGCTGCGCGGCTCCGGCACGTCGATCGGCAGGATAAACGAGAAATTAGTGACCATCAGCATGCGGTGCGCCTCGTTGTCCCAGACCTTGACGCGCTTCCCTGAGCGTGTTTCGTAGCCAATACCTGGGGCTTCGGTTCGGGAAATCCGCCCGCCGGCGTCGACGAAGAACTTAGTCGGCAACCGCCCGGAAAGCGCGACCCCGACCAGCGTATCGAACTTGGCGCCGGCGATTGTGAGGTTGATCTGAAACTTGGCAGGAGCGAGATCGGCGCCGAAGCCGGACTCCGCGATGTAGATGAGGGAACCTACATCGATTGCGCCGTTGCGCGTCGTCCCGTTGTCCTTGCTGCGGATGCGCAGCACGCCGCTGAGTTCCTCGAGCATTTCGCCGGACCCAAGCCTGATGGTCTCGCCGGGATAGACCACGACTCTCATCACCAAGACGCTGGCCTTGCTGTCCTCGATGATGAGCCGCGCCTTGGTTGGCCGGAAACCCACGAGCGGCATGCGCTGGATCCGTTTCTTCTTCCGGCTGTGAATAGGTCACGACGCCAGCGTGATTCTAAAACAGGAGAGCGAGGGGGATTGCGCCCGGCCGACCGGCGGAGATTGTGGCCGTACTCTACACGCGGGCGCTCCGCGCGACGCATAATGGCAGTGGGCGTCGTCGATCCGAATTGCTCGCACGGCCCGTCCGGGGCCTCGATGGAGCTGTACCCAACAGCCACATGATTACCGATATCCAAACTCCATTCGACGTCGCGATAGTCATGGCGACCGTCGTGCGCCCGTCGCTGGCGCAGGCGATCCGCTCGGTCTACGCACAGCGCTTTGCAGGACGCATCCAGATTCTCGTCGGAATCGACCGCTGGGAGGGTGAACGCGCCATCCTCCATGCCTTGATCGCCGAATGCCCGTCGCACGTGGCCGTGACGGAAATCGACCTGGGCTACTCGACCTCGCAGCGACATGGCGGCCTCTATCCCAGCTTTTTCGGAGGCGCGCTCAAGACCATCCTCAGCTATGCGGCGAACAGCCGTTACGTGACCTATCTCGACGACGACAACTGGTACGCGCCAGATCATCTGGAAACGATGCTGGCGGCGGTGGAAGGGAAGGTGTGGGCATTTGCGCTGCGGCATTTCGTTGAATCGCGCAGCGGCGATCTCCTGTGCCCGGACACCTGGGAGTCCGTGGGGCCGCACCGCGGCGTATACGCGAAAACGCAAGGCGGCTTCGTCGATACCAATTGTTTCTTCATCGATAAATTGGCATGCAACGACGTGTTTCCGGAATGGGCGATGACGCGGTTCGCGGGGGGCACGGGAGGCGACCGCCAGATCCTGCGCCGGCTGATCGACCGGCCGTGGGGAACGAGTGGCAAACACACTGTCTACTACAGGCAGATACTTGCGGGCCTGCCTCCGTATCTGCTTTGGCGTTTTCATCGTGCCGGCGTGGACCTCGCGCGATACCTTCCGCCGGCGTCTATACCGGGAGAGGCGGCGTGGCTCGAATTTGCGGCCGTGGATGCTGCCGAAGAGCGGGCTGTTGCTAAGGGGAGATGATGAGCGAGTTCATTCGGCCATTGCATCAGGCGACGTCCGCGCGCACGCTCATTGCCGGCATCGCCGGAATCGCGCGCATCGTCGGCGATCCGGACCGTCCGGTGCGCGGATTGGGAGCGCTCTCGCCGGGGCACGCCGATGCGCTGGCGTTTTGTGATGCCGCCGACGCGCAAGATCGGCTGGCTGCGTCGAACGCTTCCGTGATTGCGGTATGTGCGGAGCTGAAACCGGCCAAGGACCAGACGCTGATCATCGTCGACGACCCCAGGGCGTGGTTCATACGTGCCGTCGACTTCCTGCTCCCCGGAACGAGTCGGCCGCAAGAGCCCGCGATCGGCGTTCACCCGCGCGCCCGCGTCCATGCCGACGCGCAGATCTCAAGCGCCGCAGCGATCGGCGAAGGCGCATCCATCGGCGCGGGAACGCGCGTCGGACCCGGCGCGGTGATCTATGCCGATTGCACGATCGGTGCGAACTGCTGCATCGGCCCCGGCGCAGTCATCGGCTGGGTGGGCCTTGCGTACCATCAAGGCGAGGATGGCGCGCGTCTATTCTTTCCGCACTTAGGCAGCGTGCGCATCGGCGACTGGGTCGACATCGGCGCCAACGCGTGTATCTGCCGCGGCATGCTATCGGACACGACGATCGGCGATTTCGCGAAGATCGGAAGTCTCGTCTACCTGAGCCATGGTACGACGCTGGGTGCAAACGCATGGGTGTCGGCGTCCGCGGCGGTGGCGGGACACTCGACCATCGGCGCGAACGGTCTGCTCGGAATCGGCGCCGTCGTCGTCGACAACACCACGTTGGGGCCGGGGGTCATCGTCGCCGGCGGCGGCGTCGTGACGCGTTCCGCGAAGACGGGAGAAAAGCTGGTCGGCGTGCCCGCGCGCCATTCGCCGACGCTGCGCCGCTTCGGTCCGACGCCGCGCGAGGACTAGAACGCGACTTTTAGTGCGACTCGTGCAGGACCTGCTCGACCTCAGCAAATGTCTGCGCGAGCTCCGAGATTTGCACCGGCATGCCAAGCTGCCGCGCGATCTGCGTCGCGGAAAAGATGCCGCGAATGTAGACCTCGGACGGCTTCCGGATATCCGCCACGAGCCCGTGATGCCGTCCGGCCTGCACGAGGGAGGCCACGATGTGACCGACCTTGGCGGCCCTGACGTCCTCGAGCCTCATGGCCGCGACCGCGTCGATGGGCGTCATGACATCCGCAACCAGCAATTCATTGCGTTTTATCCCACGCGCATGACTGACGCGCACCGGGCGCTCGCCCAGCACATCGGCGGCGGTGATGAGCCCGTGCACTCGGCCCTCGGGCGTCGCCACGAACAGCGAACGGACGCCCCGTGCGCTCATGTAGTCGTTGGCCGACACGAGCGTTGCCGAGCTTTCGATCGTCACTGCCGCGACGATGGCCAGGTCGGTCATGACCTCGATCGCCGGCGAGTCCAGCGTCACGCGATTCGGCGCCGGCCGAACCAGCGTGGCGGCCGCGTAGGGCGCCAGCGAAAAAGCGGGGAGCGGTGGGTATTGGCGATGCATCGTGGCACCTCCGCACGCCCTTGGGAAAAAGACGTGCTTTCTACTTGTCGGTAGCGGCTTTCTGCATTTCCTTCTCCATGCCCGGCGAGCTCATCTTGACGCTCTGCTTCGACATGTCCTTCGACACGGCCGTGTTCTTCGCGTCCTGCTTCGCGGTCGCGCGGCCGCCGCTCGAGTCCACCGTGCCCTCCATGGCCTTGAGATCGGCTTCGCGCTGCCCTTTCGTGGGCTTGGCCTTCTTCTTCGACGCGGCCGTGTCCTTGGCGTCCTGTGCGGCGGTGGCGCGGCTGCCGGTTGCGTCGACCGCGCCCTGCGTCGACTGTTGAACCATGCTTTCCTTGGCTTTGTCCTGGCCCGTCTGCGCCAGCGCGACCGAGCCGGCCGTGCCCATCGCGCCGGCAATGAGGCCAATTAGCAGCTTGTTCATCTGCGCCTCCTGAAAAAATTGAAGCTCGAATGCTCGGGCACTCTGCGACAGCAACGGTGCGGACTACATTGCAGCGCGCGCGAACCCCGACTGCATCCACGTGTTGATCGAGGTCAGGTCTTCGTCCGATGCCTTGACTTGTCCATGCGCCTTCGAGCCCTTGATCGCCGCCACGGCCTCGGCGTCTGACTTGCCCTTGAGTTTGGCCGCGGCGTCCTTGAGCGGCGGGCCGACCTTCTTCGTGTCCACCGCGTGGCAGTTCAGGCAACCATTCTTCTGGGCAATCGCCGCACCGTCCTTCGCACCTGCCGTCTGCGCCGCAACCGGCCCCGCCGCCATTACCGCCGCCATTACCGCCGCCAACAAAAGTGATTTCATTTTTGAGCTCCTTCGTTGAGAGACGTCGTTGGATACGAATTATCCTCTCGAACAGCAGAGCAGAAAAGCCTACTCCAAGGCGGATGTTGAGATCAAGCGTGCAATTATTACAATCGGGGACGGATTCAATCTACGGGGATCCGAGCTTGCATTTCTTGATCCCTCATTTGACGGTGTAACCACGCCCCTCGAGGCACGCAGCCCGCGCCTTGGCGAACGCTGCCTGTTGCTGTTGCGCCGCGGCCTGCTGTTGCTGCTGCGCCTGCCCTGCAGCGGCCGTATTCTGCCGCCGGCTCTGGCTGCGCCCCGCAACCGCACCCGCGGCGGCACCCGCTCCGGCATCTCCGCCAACGACCTCCCCCACTACTGCGCCTCGCGCCGCGCCACGAGCGCCAGCCCCAGGGGTCGCGCCTGTGGCGGTCGTCGGCGGCGCCGAGGCCGCCGGTGGCGGCTTCGCAGGATCGAATCCTGTTTGCTGGACCGCCCACGTGTAGCAGGCCGCCTCGTCGCTCTTCTGCTGCTGCGGCGACTGGCCCTTGGCGGGATAAACGTACTGCTGGCCGCCAGCCACGCTGGCCAACGCAAGGCTCAATGCGCCCAGCGTGAGTGAGAGATAGTGTCGCAGTTTCATTCATTACTCCTTGTCTAGCGATCATCCGATTGCTTGTTGACCTGCAGAGTTCCTCCGTAAGCATACTCGCCCGCGAGCCCCAGGAGAGGGTCTTGCTCTCCTGCTTCTGTGCGCCGATGCCGAACCGCCAATCCCATTCCGGGCCGGGATCGAAGGTCGTTATCTGTCCATTCACCCAGGCTGCCGCTCCAGGTCTGGGCTGCGTTGCCTCTCGACGTGCCGGAGCACCGCCCGCGACAACATTCCCCCGGAAAGGGCTCGGGCCTTGAAGCCGTTTTGAAGCAGGATCCGCGTCGCGTAATACGCGCGCTGCGCAGAGCGGCAGATGACGAGGATCTCGCGGTCCTTGGGAAGCTCGCGCAGTCGGGCGCGAAGTTCCGCAAGCGGAATGTTCGTTGCGCCGCGCACGCGTTCCACCACCAGCTCCTGCGGCTCGCGAACGTCGAGCAGGAACGCGTCCTTGGTATCGTCCCAGTGAGCGAGCGGCATATCGCCGTCCAGGACATCGGCGGCGATCATGCCCGCGAAGTTGACCGCGTCCTTGGCGCTTCCGAACTGCGGCGCGTAGCACAGCTCGGCTTCCTCCAGGTCGTAGATGGTCGCGCCCATCTGAATGGCGATGGCGATCGCACTGATGCGCTTGTCCACCGCGGGGCCATCCTCGCCCAGTGCCTGTGCGCCGAGTACGCGCCCGTCCGACTTGTGGAAGATGAACTTCAGTGCGAGGGGCTTGGCGTCCGGATAGTAGCCGGCGTGTGAATTGGGGAAGAGGTAGATCTTTTCGTAGTCCTTGTCGCCCTGTCTCTTGAGCGTCTTCTCGCTGACGCCTGTCCAGGCCGCGGCGGCGCCGAACAACCCGATGATGGAAGTGCCCTGCGTGCCGCGAAAACGTGAATCGCGTCCGGCGATCACGTCCGCCGCGATCCGACCCTGACGGTTCGCCGGTCCCGCCAGTGCGACAAGGCTCCACTCGCCGGTCACGAAATCCCGGACTTCGACCGCGTCGCCGACGGCGAAGATGTCCGGGTCGCTCGTGCGCATGTGCTCGTCGACGCGAATGCCCCCGCGCTCGCCGATCTCGAGTCCGGCCGACTTGGCAAGCGTCGTATCCGGCCGCACGCCGAGCGCGAGGATCACGACGTCGGCCGGATACTTCTTGCCGGACTTCGTCTGGACCTGGATCGCGCCGCCGTCCAACGGCTTGAACCCCGCCACGCCGTCGCCGAGCGCCAGTCGCATTCCGTGCCGCTTCACGTGCTCCTCGACGAGGAGGGCAAGCTCGCGGTCGAGTGGGGCGAGCACTTGGTCGAGCATCTCCAGCAGCGTCACGTCGAACCCGGCATGGATCAGGTTCTCCGCCGTCTCGAGGCCGATGAAGCCGCCACCGATCACGACGGCTCGCCGCATCGGCCGGACAAACTGAATTCCGGAATAGTTGTACATCCCGGTGAGGAACATCGTGCCGCGTTCGATCCATTCGCGGATCGCCCGTACGTCGGGCACTGTCCTTACCTGGAAGATTCCTGGCAGCTCGATGCCCGGAATCGGTGGACGGACCGAGGGCGCGCCAGGGGACAGCACCAGCTTGTCGTAGGATTCCGTCGTCACCTCGCCGGTCGCGACATTGCGCAGATCCACGGTCTTCTTCTTCGCCGAGATCGAGATCGCCTCGCAGTTGGTCCGCGCGTCGATGGCGAAGTGCGTGCGGAAGAACTCCTCGCTCGCCACCAGCAGGTCCGATTCGTTCTCGATCACGCCCGAGATGTAATAGGGCAGGCCGCAGTTCGCATACGACATGTACGGACCGCGCTCCACCATAATGATTTCGGCTTTTTCGTCCAGCCTGCGCAGCCGTGCCGCGCACGACGCGCCACCCGCCACGCCGCCAACGATGATGACCTTCATGTTTCGCCTTTTTTTCTTGCGGTCTCGCGAAGGCGCCAAGCCGGCCGGCTACTTCTTCGCTCCTGCCGGCTCCACGTTGATCGCCAAGGCTTCGGTGTACGTCACTTCGATGTGATCGCCCACCTTGACAACCTTGAACTGGTCGGGGTTCTTCACGTTGAGCGTCCTGACGTTGCCCGCCGGACCCTTGATCGTGATCGTGCTCTTCACTGGATCGACGGCCGTGACATCGACGATCGCGGTGACTTGCCGCGCGGCGGCGCCGGCCGGCTGCTCGCCGGGCTTCGACCTCGCGACTCCCTCGCGCACGACGGCCTCGGCGCTCGGCGCCGTGGTCTTCTTGAGCTCGAGCGTAAGCGCTTCGACGTAGCGCGCGGAGACGATGTCGCCGACCTTGAGCTGGTCGAATTTCTTGACCTCGTTGCTCGCTACGACGTCGACGCTGTTGCCCTGCGGCCCCTTCAGGGTAATCGTGCGCGTGGCCTTGTTGATGGCGATGATCTCGGCGGAGACATCCACCGTCTGGACGACGCTCGCCTTGCCTGGCTGGCTGCTGATCGACGCACTGCCGGTTGCGCCGGGTTGCTGCGCGAACGCGGCCGCGCTCACGACCGCCGCGATCAACGCGAGGGCAAGGGGGACTTTGGTGCGGTTTCTCATGCTTTGCATCGAGATCTCCTCCTCTGGTGACAATATCCAATGCCGGCGCGCGAAATGTCGCGGCGGCCTCTATTGATCAGGTTCTCGCAGCTGACGATGCGGCTCTGTGCATTTCAGGACGGCGGATTCACATTTCCGGACATGTGATTCGCCTGCCGACATGTTGTTTGCGCGAGATCAACTAAGGCGCTGGCGAGCCGCCCCATTCGCGCAAAAGCTCCTGGAAGTCTGCGGATTCGCGCAGCAATCTCGCGCCAATGTCGCGCAACCCGTCGACGTCCTCCGCCGGCAGCACGAAGGTCGTCGGCATGTTCATGAAACGCTCGCGCTCTTTCCGGTCCTTGATCGCGTCGAAGCTGACGTCCATCGTATGCAAAGTGAGCTTCGGGAGCGCGACGCTCGTTTCGGCTTCCGCCTCGGATTTGCCGGCAAGGCGCGCCCGCAGAATCAATATCTCGCGACGCCAACCGTAGATCTCCTCGCGATCCTTCATGATCTCGATGGTCTCGAACGAGTAGCGGTCGATGGGCACGCCGGCGGACTGCGTGAGCTGGGCGAGAGTGCCAGGAGGATCCTCCATACGGTCCCAGTCGGTCTTTGGCGCCGAGCGTGAGTTCACTACGATGAGCACGATCCTGCGGATAGCGCCGAATCCGACCTCGCCGCGAAACCCCGCACTCGCCCCAAGCGCCTCCAAGGCCTCCAGCACGCTGCGCATCCCGATGTTGTCGGCGACGCCGCCGTCGACGAGATGGATGTAGGGCGATCCTTGCTGTTCTGGAAGTCCTGCATCTCGCGGTAACGCTGAAATGCGCGCGCAGAGGGTCGAACGCGTCCCTCGGCCTTGGCGACGTCCCGGACCCACGCCGGATACTCGTAGCCGCAGGTCCCGCCATAGTTGTCGAACGTCACCGCCGAAAGCACGACCGGCACGGCAGACGAAGTGGCCGCCGCCCGCGAGAGGCGGACCTTGCTCAGGTCCGAGCACAGCAGGTCGAAGTCGTTCTGGTAAAACGAAAGCCGGGAACCCGTCGAGATGTCGGTCCCGTTGGCCACGGCGACCGGTCCCTGCTTGGTGAGAAGGTCGGCGTACGTCGCGCCTTCGAACAGGATCTCGTCGTAGTACTCCGCGGCGAGCTCGGAGCGCCCCGCGCTGCCGCCGATATACTTCCACCAGTTGAATGGGTTGAGGGCGCGCTGGACGAGGGCGCCCTGCACGTCGCGCTTCAGGAAGCGCTCGTCGTACTCGGAAAACAGTCGCTCTCCGTAAAGAGCGTAGGCGAGCGCCGTGAAGCTCCCTCCTGACACGCCGGTGATGATGTCCACCTCGTCGATCAGCCGGCGACGCTGGCCGTCGATGACGACGTCGGTCCGGCGGAGTTCTTCCAGCACACCATAGGACAGCGCCGCAGCGCGCGTACCGCCTCCGGAAAACGCCAGAATGAACAGCGTGTGCGGATCGTTGTTCACGCGCTTTGGCATCAACAGGGATGGCCGGTAGCCCGTATTCGGGTCGGCCCGGGCCAGCCGCTCGTTGATCGGCCGGCTGGCGCAGCCGGCAAGCACGATAATTGCCAGCAGGATCACAACGAAGCGACGGGTCCACATGATTTTTCCGCTCTCGCAAAATGTTTGGGTAGCCCGGATGGGTGCCCAACAGGTGGCGCGGGCATTTCCGTCTTGTTTGCGTATTGTCAAACGATGTGCGGATTTGACTTTGCAAATGCGAACAGGCAATTCACTATTTCGGACATTTTTCGGGCCGTTTCCTTGCCCGAGGTCAACAAACGCGTTGGATGGGTGAATCGAGATGCGAAAGCCGGCGACACACCGCAAAACACAGAACTCGGTTGTCCGCATGGCCAGCGTCATGGCCCTTCCGGACATTATCCGGAGCCTTGGCGCGGATCCCCACGAGATATTGGCCGAACTGGGTTACGACCTGAAATTGTTCGCCGACCCGGAGACCCGGATCTCCTACGCAGTTCGCAACCGCATCCTCGGCCATTGCGCAGCGCGGACCGGCTGCCCGCATTTCGGACTCCTGGTCGGTCAGCACAACGGATTGCATACCTTCGGTCTGGTCGGGACGCTGATGAAATACGCGACGGACGTCGAAGCGGCGATGCGCAGCTTTATTCGCTATGCGCATCTTCACGTGCAGGGCGCATCCGTGAATCTGTCGGTGGCTGGTGACTCTGCGGAATTGACATGGCGGGTCCACCAACCGGGAATGGAGGCCCTCGATCACACCGGCGATGGCGCACTTGCGACTCTGTACAACATCATGCATGAGCTGTGCGGTCCAGACTGGCGGCCGACCGAGGTCTGGTTCGCGCACAGCGCGCCGGCGGACGTCGGGCCTTTTCGCAGGTTCTTCCGGGTCCCGCTGCGTTTCGATGCCGAGGACTACAGCCTCCTGTTCTCCGCGCGATTCCTGAAGCGCCGCTTGCAGGGCATCGATGACGCGCTGCGCGGAATGCTGCAAAGTCAGATCGATTCGCTCGAGCACCGCTACCGCAACGACTTCCCCGCGCAGGTGCGCAGCCTGCTGCACACGTCGATTCTGACGGGTCAGATCAAGGCCGATCAGGTCGCCGCGCTCCTCGGGATGCACAGCCGCACGCTGAATCGCCGGCTCAATGTGTCCGGCACCGGCTTCCAGCAACTCCTGGAGGAGACGCGCTTCGAGATCGCCCGGCAGATGCTGGAATATTCCGCGGCGGAGATAGGTCAGGTCTCCGAGGCGCTTGGCTACGCAGCCCCTGGAGTATTCACGAGGGCGTTTCGCCGCTGGAGCGGCACGACGCCGGTCGAGTGGCGAGCAGCACACGGCCGCGGATCCTAGAAGAGCACCTTCAGCACGCGATCGAACAGTTGCTCCACCGAGAACGTCGTCAGGAGGAGCGGCGCAACCGGCAGCAGCGTGATCACCGCCAGATCCAGCACGTTTCTCATGGCGAACGGCGCCATCTGCATGCCATCGATCACCAGGAAGCTGTTGCGCAGATCAGCCAGCGACTGGATGTCGGCGCTGCCGAGCAGCGGTTCGTCGGCCGGTGCGCCGCCGCGAATCCATTTGCCGTCGAACTCCCGCGCATAGCGTTGTCCGAGGCTGCCATAGGCTGCCAGTCCTTTGCGCCGGGCCGCGCGGAGTTGCGGCGTAAACAAGAGCAACGGGCCGAGCACAGCGAGTACCAGCACGGCCGCCGTGCCAATGATTTCCACCCTGAAATCGAGCAACTTCGCACCGGCGTAGAAGATCCGGTTGGCCATCATACCGGCGAGCACCGTTCCCAGCGCCAGCAGGATTGGCGAGTATGCGCGCTGGACCATGACCAGAAAGCGCAGTCCGGCCGTGCCGTCCGGATGCGCCGGCTCCAGCTTCAAGTCCATGCGCGACACCTGCCAGAGGAAGCGCGCCCAGATGAAGAACCTGAAATACCAGCGCAGGCACAGGAATTGAAATAGGGGCATGCTGACGAGCCCCGCCCACCAGCCGGCGAGCCACGGATGCAGTTGCCCATTCGCCGCAGTGGCATACCAGCTGTTCACGTCGAGAGCCACCTGATCGCGCCATACGAACGGGATGCCTACCGCGTACACGAACACGATCAGCAGGAGCTCCGCCGCGACCGAGTTGCGCAGCCGCATGGCCGAAGCAACGGCGGCGTCGAATCGCGGGCGCGCCGCGGGGGCGATGAGGCCATTCGTGACGAAACGCTGCACGATCGGGGACACCTGACGGTGCACCTTGAATTCTGCCAACAGCAGCAGGGGTGCCGCGATCAACAGGCGCAGATGCGTTTCCACGTCCTTCAGGAACGGCAACGCAACGCTGCTTCCCCAAGCATGCCCTTCGGCCGTCGACAAGAGCAACAACGGCACCCACATGATGAGGATTGCGACGACCACGCGCCGGCCCGTGAACTCCAGCGCGTCTCCCGAAAGCCGGGTGCGCCGCCAGAGCCGATAGAGCGCCCCGCCACTCACGAGCGAGAAATCGCTCAGTTCCTTCAAGGCTGCTTCATTGACGTCAGACGACATTTCGGTCTCGTGTCCTCAGCATAGCCATTATGATCCTACGTCTGCCCGGGTCCGGTTGGCTGCACGCGTCCGCCCGTACTCGATCCTGCCAGGCACCAACGCAACGACGAGTCGCATGTGCCATTCCTTTCTCCATGGCGATGGCGGGGCCTGCCAATTCGGGCGGGCCCCACCTTGTCATGCGGCCGAACGGTGACAACCGCGGTGCGTCTTGAGGCGGGCCCGGCGCATCAACACTTACTTCTTCATCATTTTCGCGAAATGCTCCTCGACTATCTTGGCTTGCGCAGCCAACCCGCCAGCGGTGCTGAACTGGAGGATCTCGGCCCCTTCCTCCGAGATGAAGTTGTGCGGAGCTGGCCAGAAGCACACTTCCCCGGCGTGGCAAATGTCTTGAGTCCCGTCAAGGTAAATGACCCTCAACGTGCCCTTCAAGACATAAGCCCAGTGTTCAACCCCGCACAGATCGTGCGGTAGTCCCTTTCCCTTCAGAATGTCTGTGAAGTCAGTACCCGGGGCAAAGATGTGGTACGCGCACTGCATGCCGCCCCAGTTCTCCTCCCAAATTTTGAGGCCCGGGGTGTTCCGGGTGACGATGTCGTCTACCGGGCGCATATCCGTCAATTTCTTTCTCATACGATTAATCCTTCTTGATGCCTCACCGGACCGGCGGTCATGGCGATTTGTTCAAAGCCAGACCCGGTCGCCTGGCCAAACTTGGTTACCTTCGCGGCAGAGGCTCAATGCGTGCCATTTACTACCGTGCGACTGCCCGGCTTTTCAGCATCTCCATGAACGCCTTGGCGCGGGTTGGCAGCGCGTTTGCGCTGTCTTCCTGCGGCTGCAGAGATCGTGTTGTTGCCATCGGAGCGCTTCCCTCGTGGCGCCGAGGCGTCACCGCATCCCTTGGGAGGCGCCTTCCTCGATGATGATTTTTTCGGGATCGACGTCGTAAACCCAGGGCGCCGAGTTCTTCCAGCCGTTCTTCATCCTCTTGCCGTAAAAGACACTCTCGGGATCGTCCACCGTGTCTCCTTCGATTCCGTCGACGATGTTGTACGCGTTCGTAAACCCGGTCGCGGCGAGGGCATTGACCGCCATCGCGCCGCGGCCGCCTGACCGGCACGTGACCAGCAGGATGTCGCCCGGCTGGGCGATCTCCCTGACCTGACCGACGAAGGCCGTGTTCATCTGCGGTCCGTAGGTGAACTTGCCGCCCTTTCTCTGATAGGTCACAAAGGCAACCGGTACGTTCCACGCCATCGCCGGATGGCCAACGAAGGCGAATTCCTCGGGGGTCCGGACGTCAATGATCTTCACCTTGTCGGGCGCGGCCTTCCACATTTCGTAGGCCTGCGCGGCCGTTACATACAGACCGAGGGTCGTGTGCTTCATCTTCGGCAGCTTGTCGCCCGCGACCGTGGCAGCGGGCTTCAACTCTTGATTCAGTGCCATGTCCAACCTTTCATTCTGTCGCGGACCACTTGGCGAGCCTGGCCTGAGCGCGAACCGGCGCAGGGCCATGCACACCCCCGGTGATCGGTTGCTGCAGCCTTGCCTGCGTGTTACGGGATGTAGTTGGCGCTCGTGTCCTTGCCATAGCCGCAACCTTGGTACGTGTTACCGAGGTTGTCGCGAATGATGGCCGCCCAGCCGCCGGTGCGACCCGTGTCCAGCGAGAGGTTCTCGGTGAGTACCTTGGTCTCGAACTTCCAGCCTTGCGGAAGGCCTTTCAGCTTGCTGCCCACCGTGTCGAGGTTGTCGGGGGTCAAGCTCGGATCGACCGCTTTGGTGTACTCCTGCAGGACCCATACCGTGCCGTTCGGCTCGCGCAGCAGGTGCAGCGGCTTGCCCGCGTGCCAGATCCAGTTGGTGTTGCGCTGGATCAATGAGGGCACGTAGGCGCTCTGGAACTGGGCGATCATCTCGGCACCGGTCATGTCGCCGGCCCAATTCATCTTGACGCCGTGAAAGTCGACCGTGTCGCCCGAGGCGTACTCGACTTCGTCCATCATCCAGAACCGGCCGCTGTTGACCGCGCACTTGTCCACTTCGAGTTCGCGCGCCAGCTTCTCTGGATCGATCTTCTTGTAGTCGTCGGGACCCACGGGAAGGGTTGCCGCCGTATAGACATGCGCCCGCTGAGTCTTGCCGACGCCGACAAAGGCGCCGAGCCCGCAGAACGCCGCACCGCGGGTGTTGTTGGCATGGACTCTACGAGTGGGGCCTGGTTTGAGTTTCATGGTGCTCCTCTTGGTTGGATATGCCGTGACACGGTAGCTAGAATCGGTTGTGCAACCTTGGCCGGCCGAAACCGCTTCGCACGATTTTTGCTGACAAGCACATTCACTATCGGCCCAGGGCTCGGAGCGGATTGCGCATTTCTAGACATTGGCTTCACATCTTTGGACACGCGCGCCAGCGATAGAGCTGAACTTTGCGCAGCGTCAAACTCGGCGCGATAACGCCAATACCTCGGGCAGACTCTCCGATGGCTAGAAATGCTACGTTGGGGAAGCAAAAAAGGGATCGGCAGAAGTCTCCGATCCCTTGCAATCGTTGGTGCCGGCAGTAGGAATTGAACCGCGTAGTTTCTCCGGGCTACGACACCACTTCCGCGGCTCGCTCACGCCCTTACCACCATTCTTACCACTTATCGCAGCGGCCTACGTGTTACCCGGCGGCCTCAACGGCACGCTGGCCGCCTGCACGGTCGTTCGCGCAAGCAGCGCGCCGCCGATGGTCGGAAACAGCATGATGGATAGCAACCCAGCGGCCACCAGCGCGGCAGCGATGTCCGGATTCATCGTCTTCGAACGAAGGCCAACTTCGGTAATCACAACAATGATCGAGAGCGATGGCACGGCGGAACAAAGCGCAAAACTGAATCGCTCCGCCTTGGTGATTTCATTTCGATACAGCCATGCGGGGACTCCGCGTATGACCAGGAGCAAGATGACGAAAGTCGGTACGAGCAGCATGGTGGTCAGATCTTTGCCCAGTGCCGTAATGTCGAACTTGACGCCGGTACCGACGAAGAAGAAAGGATAGAACCATCCGAAGGAGACGGCGTCCATCTTCGCGCGCATCGTCTTGCCGTCCTCGCCGCGGGTGGCGAGTCCGATGATCATGCCCGCCGCAAACGCGCCAAAGATGCTTTCGAATCCGAATTCCTCGGCCAGCACGAATAGCGCCGCCAGCATCAGCACCGAGATGCGCACCGGCAGTTGCGAGCTTGCATGCATCTCCCGGCCGAGGAATGCGATCACCTTGGGCGGCCTCGCACCCGCGCTGACGGCGGCCGCGACACCGACGATCGCCAGAAACGCCGCCAGAAAGCCCACTTCCTGCCAGGTGCTGTAACGCTGGGACAACAGCAGCGACATGCCGATGATGGGGCCGACCTCGCCAATCGTTCCCGCCGCTATCATCAGTCGCCCGAACTTGGTCCCGAGCTGACCGCTGTCGCGAAAGATCGGGATCAGGGTGCCGAGGCCGGTGGTGCACAAGGCCAGCGTGACCATCATGGGAGCGTCCACGGCTGGAATGACATGGAAGATACCCACCACGGCGATTCCCAGCGCGACCGAAATCCCCCAACCCGCAATAGCCAGCCATAGCGGACGACCTTTGATCTCGCCGAAATCGAGTTCCATGCCGGCCATGAACAGCGTCGCTGCCATCGCGAACGTGTGCATCGTCGAAAGAAACCCGTCGTACTGGACAAGGTCCATGACGTGCGGGCCGATCAGGATTCCTAGCAAGACCTCGAGAACGACGACCGGCACTCTCAAACCAATGGGAATCCGGCCAAGCAAGGGACCCGCCACGGCCGCGACGAACACCCAGAACACGGGGTGGTGACTCACACGTGCCTCTATCGACCAGCAGTCCGCTGTGCCGGTGCCATCGCAGATGCCGTGCTCATGGGGGTCCCTCGGTCAACCTTCCGTCTGCACTTCTATCCGGCCCTTGCGAATGGCGTCCATAAAAGCCGCATGGTCGCGCTCGGCCTGGTCGGCGTAGCGCATGGAAAAGCGCGCGATTGCCATATCCAGCACTTCGCTCTTGCCAACGTATCCGGCAATCATCGCGGCATCGCCAGAGCGCGCATGCGCGCGTGCGAGCGTCCAGCCGCACAACGCGCCGTAATCCAGCATCGTCGTTGGTTCGAAGATTTCCACCAGCGGCTTCAACTTCATGTCGCGCAATTGGCGCACATAGAAATGCCGTCCTCGCTTGCCCTCCGCCCATCCCAGGAAGATGTCGCTCGCCGACTGCATCAAGCGCTGTCCCACCACGATGCGTTGCCCGTGGTTCGCGTAGACGCTCCTGCCAAGATACCGCTCCAGCACGGATGCCCGCGCTTCCTTCACCTGCAACAGCAGCGGGTCGTCGTTTTCGGCCATCATCAGCAGAACCGCGCAAAACGTGCCCACGCTGCCGACGCCGACCACCTTTACCGCGATGTCAGCCACCCGATAACGGTCGAAGAGTAACCGGCGGTCGTCCTGAAGCGAGCTTCGATAGCGGCCAAGCGTCGACAGAACGTTGTCTCGGTCCGAATCGAGGTTGACGGCCCGATCATGGTAGATGAGTGGTGGATTGTCCTTGATGACGAATTTCCCGGGGCTGCCCTCGACCATCTTCGGAAAGTCCGTCTCCACTACCGTTCGGGTCTCCGCCTCCGCGATGCGCTTTCTCAGACGCGTTTGCGTGTCCGCATCCGACAGCGACGCGAGAAAGATCTTCTTGTCGATTCGCGCATACCACACGTCGAGGTTGGGCATCTTCGCGTAGGCCCTCATCCGCTCGCGATACGAGCGTACGCACGCCATCGCGGCGTTCCGCTGGTCGGCAGCCGCAAATCCATTCGACCGCGCCGCGAGCACGAAGCTCGCCGCCAGTCGCTTCAGGTCCCATTCCCACGGCCCATGCAACGTCTCGTCAAAGTCATTGATGTCGAAGATGATTCGCCGCTCCGGCGTCGCGAAGCCGCCGAAATTCATCAGATGGCAGTCGCCGCACAAGTGCGTGCGCACGCCCGTATTCGGCGTGGCCGCCAGGTCGGACGCCATGTTGAGCGCCGTGCCGCGATAGAACGTGAACGGCGATGCGGACATGCGCCCGTAGCGGATGGGAATCAGCTCGGGAATACGTCCCTTGTTCGACGCGATGACGAGATCAACCGGACTGGGCCGGTTTCGCAGCGGCTTCCAGGCGCCGTGTTCTTCCCGCGGCAAACGGTCGCGAAGCCGCTTGCCCGCCGCGAGGCGTTCAGCGCGGCTCGCGCGTGGCGCCGGCGGAACCTGGGATTTGCCGGCATGCGGACTGCGGATGTGCTTGGTCATATCGTCGCCAGTCGTCAATCAGCTTGTTCTCAACGCGAACTTCCCTTCATTTGGAACCGCCCGCGAGTACGTTAATCGCACTGCCCACAATGCATGTCAAGGTGACGACGGAGGCGGTCGCTTGCAGGAGCATCAGCATTTTCGCTCGCTGTGTGAGCGGCAGCACATCGGTCGGGCTGAACGCCAATGTCGTCGTGAACGAAAGATAGACGTAATCGAGATATCCGGGAATCCACGACTCGTAGTTCGGCAGGCTGCTCGCCCTTTGGGGAAACAGGAATTCCCATGCCTCGTTGGTGCGTGCCCTTTCGTCGACGCCGGGCGGGTCGATGACCCAATACCAGATGGAGAAGATCAGGATGTTCGATACTGCCATGTCGACCACGTCAACGAGCAAGGTCGACACGTCGCGAGCGGAAAACCCCATCAGTGTCGCCGACAATGCCACGACATTCAGTATCAAGCCAAGGGTCAGGACCCCGTTCGTCAGCACGATGGCCCGGAACAGGGCGGCCCTGCGGTTGAGCAGCCACAGGCCGATACACGCGGTGATGAGCGCGCCCCGCAAGACAATCCAGCCGATCCACATCTTGTCCCGCCCGAACGCCGGGACATACTGCTGGAGCCTGCCAAACGAAATGGAGAGGAAGATTTCCGCCTGCGCCAGGACGACCACGAGCAGGACTGCTACGACCATCAGCAGGGACACAGAACGGGCTTGAATGAATGCCTTTCGGACATTAGTCTAGCTCGTGTTCCGCGATGGCTATCGCACTAGCTGGCAAGCGATGCAGCAGCGAGCGCATAGGTCCCGGAGATTCAAATCTAGTACTCCGGAAGTGGAAGCGGGCCGAAGAAGGTACGCGAGATCTTTTCCTTGCCGATCACGCGCACCAGTTCGCGCATCATGCAATAGACGAAAATCAGCGTGACCAGGATGATCTGGATTGCCCAGAAGTGGGGCCAGATGATGGTGGCGAGCAACTTCTCATTGCCGGCGACGATGCCACCCGCCTCGCGCGCGAAGTCATAGAGGTGTTCGAGATAGTGAATCACCGCGGAGACCAGCGTGTAGATCAAGGTCTTCCACGCGACGTTGTAGATCAGCGGCTTCTCCGGGTAGCGATTGATCCATGGCAGCATGTCGGCGATCAGCACAGCCTTGCCGAGGATGAGGGCCGCGATGGCCACCGAGACCGTCGTCAGCGGGGAAATTCCGGTTGCCTTGACCATCAACGCCCGGACCAAGGCAACGATATGCAGCGCGACGAAGAAAAAGATCGCCGG